>JBGTSJ010000015.1:0-172818 GCA_041940305.1 Planctomycetaceae bacterium | reverse complement strand
AAGCCGAATGATCGCTATCAAACTCCGAGCGAGCTGCTGGACGATCTGAAGCAGGCGCATCTGGGGCGGATGGGGGTCAATGCGGCCGCGCTGGCCAGCCTCGCCAGTTCGGAAGGACATCATCCGCAAGACTCAGCAGACGATGAGCCGGCAGGCGAAGGCGATCACACAGAGACTTCTGGGCGTGCGGCGCGGACGGAGTCGCCGGACGTCCCTCAAAAGGGGCGATACAAACCGCTGAAGAACCGGGCCCTGCCACCTCGCAACCGCGTCGCGGGTCAGGGCAACGGCAAGGCCGCCGCGACGAAAGAGAAGCGGGAGCTGCCGCCGCGATCCGAGAATCCGGAAGCCCTTGGGGTGTCGCAGCGCAAGATTGATCCCGAACTCATCAAGTTCGGTTTTTTCGGCCTGCTGGCGCTGGGAGTGATCGTCGCGGTCGGATACGGAATCTACAGTCTGTCCGGTTTCGGCGACGACGATCGGACCGGTGGCGCAAACCCGTATCTGAGCCAGCTTCAGTCGGAAGGCAATGCAACTTCCAACGTGGCGCCTCCCACGTCCGATCCCTATGGCCAGGGGACGCCTCCCACCACGGATTCCGAGCCCGACCCGACGCCGGGCGCGGAGGTCACCGACTACCAGGATCGCAGGCCATTCCCCGGGGCGGAGGACGCGCAGCAACATCCGGCGTGGGACGTGCCGGCCTGGGTGTATGATGAGCGCGCGGCAACCGCCAGCGATCTGAAGACACTGGTCGTCAGCGGCCGATCGGGGACTCCGGGGGAATACGCGACGCTCGATGATGCGTTCAGCGCCCTGCCGCGGGAAGGGGGCATCATTGAGCTGTCCGGCCGTGGACCCTTTCGGATGTCGCCGCAGGAATTTGACGACAGCCGGCATCTGGTGCTGCGCGCCGCGACGGGACAACAGCCGGTGATCTCGATCGAGCAACCGCTGCCTGCAGGCACATCCGCCTGGTTGAGTCTGCAAGGAGGGCGTCTTCGGGTGTCCGGCGTCCACCTTGTCGCATCCGCACGCGCATTCCCGCCGGGCTCCGCCTGCATCGCCATCTCCGGAACGACAGCCTATCTGCACGAGTGCACGATCACGCTCGCGGACCCTGCGGCCGGCACCGTGGCCGCGCTTCGCCTGACTGGCGGCACAAAGCCGACGCGGTGCATCCTCGAGACCGTCCTGACGCGCGGCAACAATCTGGCCGCCGTGGCAACGACAGGCCAGGGTGTTGAGGCGGTGATTGGCAACAGCCTGTTCGCCAGCGGCGACGCACCAGTAGTGGCGATCGCGAATCCTACGCAAGTGGAGAGCCGGGGTGACGCTGAGTCTCCGCCTGCGACCACAGTGCGGTGGCTGGCGTCGGCCGCGATCACCCGCTCAGCGGCGTTTGCTTTGACGCACGGCGCCGGGCTGGCCGATCCCGACGTGCTGCTGAAGACCCGCCGACTAGCGCTGGTCGCGCAGGGGGGGAGCGCCCCCGCCGGCTTCCGGATCGATGCGTGGCCCCAGAGCGCGAGTGAAGATCTGGAGCATCCGCGGGCTCAGGGAGTCCAGTGGGAGGCGGATCAGACGTACTGGATCGGCTGGCCAACTCTGGTGCGAATGACGCCGCTCGCCGGGACGGCCGTCGGCGACGTGGTTGACGAGAGCGGTTGGCGCCAATTCTGGCGCGCTCCTGCGGATAGCCGTACATTCGTGGGTGCGCCGCAGGTCCCGCTCGATGGCGATCACAGCCGGGTTACGGCC
The DNA here is from genome assembly GCA_041940305.1 of Planctomycetaceae bacterium. Taxonomy (GTDB): domain Bacteria; phylum Planctomycetota; class Planctomycetia; order Planctomycetales; family Planctomycetaceae; genus JBGTSJ01. The sequence goes on along the minus strand of JBGTSJ010000015.1, from coordinate 171,057 downwards.
GACGCGGCGGCGGGCTGGATTGGCTTGGCGATTCCGGAGGATTCGTCCGCTCTCCTGCTCGCGGCGATTCCCGCGGCGCCGGAGTCACTGGTGGAGCGATTGCTGGCGCGCAGCGAGCGACCTCGGATTCCGGAGGCGTTCGGGACGCCTGCGGGGGGGCGGGAAGTACGAATTGACCTGGAGAAGGACGGTCTCAAGCTGGATCGCATCCTGAACGGACCGGAATGTCCCGACGGCGCCCGAGTGGTCCTGACCGGGTCCGGCCGTGAATTGATCGAGCCGGTCGTGATCCGCGACAAGTCGCTACGGATCGAATTTGAATCGAACGACGACGTATTTGTCGTTGAACCTGTGGCGCGCTCGACCGGGGAGCGGCCGGAAGCGCTGATCCGCGTGGAGCGCGGCCATATCGACCTGGTCGGTGCGCAGCTGCGCATCCCCTCATCCGGCACGCGCCCTTATCCAATTTGCGTTCTGCAGGTCGTCGACGGCGGGTTCTCGATCCGAAACTGCAGCCTGCAGGGGGCGCTCCGCGACGGCGCGCAGGACCGGCCTGTCGTGGAGTGGACCAGGAGCGCCGATGGGGCCGCCGCGAACCGGCAGTTTGCGCTGATCGAGAACAGCTTTATCGCCGGCCGGTTTCAGGGAATTGGCGGAGACCTCGCCGCGCGATCGCTGGAGATCCGGAATTGCGTGCTGTTCACTCTCGGCCGCGGCGTGCAGTTCGGCCTGGCGGACGGTGGCTCGGCCGGTTTTCTGCTGGTGTCGAACAGCACCTTGAGCGTGTCCGACGCATTGTTTCAATTGAGTGCGGCCGAGACCGCTCGACTGCACGTGTTCACCCAGCGCTGCGCATTCGGACCGGCCGTCGATGCCGATCCGAACGGGCCGGCAGTACTGGTCTACGGCCCCGGGGCGGATCTCCAGCAGAACATCGTCTGGTGGGACGAGCGCTCGGCGTACGAGCGGCAATTCACCCGGTTCCGAATCGCTGAGGGTGACGACGCGGCAGGACGGCAAGAGTTCCAGTCCGACTGGGAGCGGGCCTGGGGGCCGGATCACATCGTTGGTGCGGTGACGGGACATACCTCCGTCATTCTGGCCGAACCACTCCCTGCACCAGACAAAACGACCGCTGCGAGTTTTGTCTTGAAGGCCGACAGCGGGGCTGCGCAAGCGGAAATCGGAGCGGACCCGTCCGGAGTCGGTCCGGAAGCACAGCCGGCGAAAGCGACGTCCAACACGCCGACTCCCAACACCGCGCGGCCCCGCAATCAGCCTGACTTCTGATCGCGTTCGTCTTGCGCCGGCGACCAGCCTTTCAGTCCTCGGGCAGTGCGTCGTATTCCGCCGAGTCGGCCCGCATTCGCTCTTCGTTCAGCAGAGGCCAGCAGAGGCGGAAGCGGGAGCCTTCGCCGAGTTCGCTTTCCACGGTGATTTCGCCACCGTGCTCGCGGAGAATCTTCTGGCTGACGGCCAGTCCCAGTCCCGTGCCGCGTGCGCCCTTTGTGGACTCAAACAGGTTGAACAGTCGCGGCAATTCGTCTTCCGGTATGCCGGGGCCATTGTCGGTGACTTCCACGAACAACTGCTCATCGACGCGGTCGAAGCCAGTTTCCACGGTGACCCGCGCGTTCTCCGCGTCCTCCAGCACGTCAATCGCGTTGGTCAGGACGTTCAGCACGGCACGATGGAGTCCGTCCGAATCAAAGAGCGATCTCGGGACGGACTCGCCGAGATTGACTTCGAGGACGACGCCGTACTCTTCGGCCCGCGCCTGCATCAACTCGCAGACGTCGCGCACCACCTGGTTGACGTCCGCCAGGGCCAGCTCGGGCCGGCGCTCCTTGCTGAACGTGAGCATGTCCATCACCAGGTTGTAGATGCGGTTCTGGTTCCGCTCGACGATGTCCCAGCCCTTGCGAACGAGCGCCGTGTCCTCCTGCTTCAGTCCGGAATCGACCAGGTAGCTGCCGCCGCGGATTCCCTGCAGGATGTTCTTGATGTGATGGCTGAGGATGGCGATCGTCTGTCCGACGGCCGCGAGCCGTTCGGCGGTCAACAGCGCCTGCTGGTAGCGGTTGTTCTCCACGGCAAGGGCCGATTGCCGGCCGACGGCGAGCAGCAGCGTGAGCAGTTCATCGTTGAATCGATGCGCCGGGTCGGATCCGACCAGTACGTCCTGGGCCGGTATGGTGGTGTCGACATAGATGACGCCGAGCAGCTCGTAGCGGCCCTGCATGGGAACACACATCGCCTCGCGGATGCCGGCAGCGACGATGCTCTGTCCCGGCTGGAAGCGGGTGTCGTGCTGGGCGTCGGTGGTCCGCACCGCCTGCCCCTGGTTGATGACGTATTCGACGATGCTGGTGGAGATCGGGATTCGCTCGCCGACGTCCACGTTGGCGCGATGGGCGATGACGCGCGGCTCGATGCGGTCGGTGCGGCTGTCCGCGACCAACATGCAGCCCCGATCGGCGCCGACGGCTTCGAGGGCCAGGTTGAGGATTCGCTGCAGCACCTCGTCGATGACGCCGGCCGGCCGCACGGCCTCCTCGCTGATGCGATACAGGGCGTGCAGCGACGCATCGGCCTGCTCGGGGGGCACTCCCGCGGCGGCCTGCCGGGCGAGTTCCATACCGGCGTGGCTGTCGAGCGAACCGATGATCTGCGAGCGATCCTCGCCGGCACTCACGTTCAGCAGGCTGACGCGGTTGGCGACCTGGCCGGACTCGGTTTCGCTGCCGATCAGCGAGAACAGCAGAATGGTGCGCCCCAACTGGATCTGGTCGCCGTTCTGCAGGGGGCGCGAGCGGACGGCCTCGCCGTTCACGAAGGACCCGTTGGAGCTGTTGTCGTCCTCCAGCACGTACCCCTGCTCGCTGTGCAACAGAGTGGCGTGCCGGCGGGAAACTTCGGTATCGAGGATGCGGATTTCGTTCTGGGCTCCCCGGCCGAGGCGGACCCGGTCGGCATCGAACTCGAACCGCGTCCCCTGGTCGGCGCCCTGGATGACAAGCAATCTCGCCTGGGCCACGTTGGTCCCTCGTGTGGTCGTTGCCGCTTTCGGTCCTGCCCGGCGGCTATGATAGCAATCCCGTCCGCGGGCAGAAGCAGCGCTCCGGCATCGCGATCCGCCGGACGAGCGTGGTGCTTCTCCCCGGTCTCTTCAAGCGTACGTCGAGAATTCGCCTAATGCGGCGGCGGCGCAGGCGTCGTTAGAATGGACCGTTGTGTTCGGTTCCGCGGTCGGGCGACGCTGTTTTCGGGTTCGAGGGAACCCGCGGCGAACTGGCTTCGTCTCAACTCTGGCACGATTGAGAGACCGAATCCACAGGAGGCAGTCATGCGATACGCTCTGGCGATCATTCTGGGGACGTTGGCGGCATTCTGGCAGGCTGGGGCGCAGGCGCAAGGGGTGTTGATCGTCACCGAACCGGATGTCATTGTCCGGCTCCCCAGGCCCGTTCCGGAGCCGCAGCCCTCCAGCTATCGCATCAAGGAAATTTCCGTCAATGCGAACGTGAAGGGGCAGGTCGCCCAGGTGCAGGTCTCGCAGTCGTTCGTCAACACCGGCAGCACGCAGATGGAGGTGCAGTTCTGCTTTCCGCTGCCGTACGACGGGGCGATCGACAGCCTCACGCTGATGGTGGACGGCCGGGAGTTTCCTGCCAAGCTGCTGCCCGCCGACGAGGCGCGGCGGATCTACGAGAACATCGTCCGCAAGAACAAGGACCCGGCCCTGCTGGAGTGGATGGGGCAGGGAATGTTCCAGACCAGCGTGTTCCCCGTGCCGCCCGGCGCCGAACGGAAAGTGACGCTCGAGTACACACAACTGCTCCGGCAAAGCTCGCGGCTGACGGACTTTTTGTTCCCGCTCAGTACCGCCAAGTACACGTCGCAGCCGATCGAGACGATGCAGTTCCGTGTCGCGATCGAGTCGCAGGCGGAGATCAAGAGCGTGTACAGCCCGACGCACCCCGTGAACGTCGAGCGGCCGGACAACAAGCATGCCGTGGTGACGTTCACCGCCTCTCAGACCGTCCCTGGCAGCGACTTTCGGCTGTTCTACGACGTCGCTGAGGGACCGGTCGGCAGCAGCGTGGTGACGTACTTCCCCGAGGACGAGACCGAAGGATTCTTCCTGCTGCTGGCCAGTCCGCAGATCAAGGCGCCCGACGCCGCGCCGGTCAGCAAAAACGTCGTGTTCGTGCTCGACCGCTCCGGCAGCATGGAGGGAAAGAAGATCGAGCAGGCGCGCGAGGCCCTCAACTTCGTGCTTAACAATCTGCGGGAGGGAGACCGGTTCAACATCGTCGTCTACGACAGCAGCGTCGAGACGTTCCGCCCTGAACTGCAGCCGTATAACGCCGAGATGCGGGCCGCGGCGGTCGGGTTCGTCAACGGGATCTATGCCGGCGGCGGAACGAACATCGAGAGCGCCCTGCAGACTGCGCTACCGCAGTTTCAGAATGCGGAGGGGCCGAGCTATCTGCTGTTCCTCACCGACGGATTGCCGACGGTGGGCGAGACGAACGAGGCGCAGATCGTCGCCTCCAGCAAGCAGGCGAATCCGGGCAAGGTACGGATGATCAACTTCGGTGTGGGGTACGACGTCAACAGCCGGCTGCTGGACCGGCTGTCGCGCGAGCATCACGGCCAGTCGGAGTACGTGCGGCCGGATGAGGACCTCGAAGTCCACGTCAGCCGGCTGTACAAGAAGATCAGCGCGCCGGTGATGACGGACGTCGCCGTCAGCATTGAGTTCGACGAGCCGGGCAACGCCGAACTGGGGCCCGCGACGAGCCGGATCTATCCGAAGATCCTGCCCGATCTGTTCGAAGGCGAGCAACTGGTGCTGGTGGGGCGCTACCGCACCTCGGGGCGCGCCAAGATCACGATCAGGGGGAGTCTGGCCGGCCAGGAACAGTCATTCGATTTCCCGGCCGAGTTCACGCCGAAGAACGCCGACGCCCAGTTCGCCTTCGCGGAGAAGTTGTGGGCGATCCGGCGGATCGGCGAAATCATCGACGAAATCGACCTGCACGGGCAGAACGAGGAGCTTGTCAAGGAACTCGTCGCCTTGTCGACGCAGCACGGCATCCTCACGCCGTACACGTCGTTCCTGGCGGACGACACGGCCCGCGAACTGGCTGCGGGAGATGAAGTCCGCCTCCGCCGCGCGAACGCCGCGATCGAGCGTCTGGAAGAGGAAAGCGGGCAGTCCGGCTTCAGCCAGCGGGAACTGAAGAATTCGCTGCAGCAGGCGGACCGGTTCTACGCCGATTCGGCTCCCGATGAGTTTCGAGCGACGACGGCCCCTGCTCCTGCCGGTGCGGCCGTTCGCGATCTCGACACCGATGCTCCGATTGCTGTGGACGGCATTCAGGGCATCGGCAACGAGACGCTGTACCGCAAGGGAAGGGTCTGGGTCACGCCGGAGACGGAACAGCTCGACCTAGAGCGCGACAAAGACCAGATCCAGGTCGTCGAACGGTTCTCACCCGACTACTTCGAGCTCGTCAGCCAGAACACCGTTGAGGAGAACAAGCTGCTCAGCACCCAACAGGATCACGAAGAACTGCTGGTGACCTTCCGCGGGCAGGTGTATCACATCAAGTGACGCCCGGCCCGTCTTCAGGATGATCTGCCGCAAGATACGCAGAGGACGCAAGAGTCACCGTTGATGACTTCTTGCGTCCTCTGTTTTCTTTGCGGCAGTCTCAGTCGGTGGTCCGCTCGCGGATCCAGTCCGTGTGGAACGTTTCACCGCGCTCGCGGTCGATGCGCTCATAGGTGTGGGCGCCGAAGTAGTCCCGCTGGGCCTGCAATAGATTGGCGGGCAGCCGGTCGCGGCGATAGCCGTCGTAATAGTTGAGGGCCGCGCAGAAGCCGGGCGCCGGCAGGCCATTGGTGACGGCGGCGGCCACCACGCGCCGCCAGCTGGGCTGCGCCTTGTTGATGGCGGATTTGAAGAAGTCGTCGAGCAGCAGGTTTTCGAGGTCGGGGTTCTTGTCGAACGCCTGCTTGATGTCGTCCAGGAACACGCTGCGGATGATGCACCCGCCCCGCCACAGCAGCGCAATGTCGCCGTTGTTCAGCTTCCAGCCGAACTCCTCCGCCGCCGCGTCCAGCTGCACGAAGCCCTGGGCGTAGCTGACGAGCTTCGACGCGTACAGCGCCTGCCGCACGTCGTCGATGAACGACTGTTTGTCGCCGCTGAACTTGACGTCCGGCCCCTTGAGCAGCCTGGAGGCCCTAACGCGGGCGTCCTTCTGGGCGGAGAGGCAGCGGGCGTAGACGGCCTCGGTGATCAGCGTCGTCGGCACGCCGAGGTCGAGGGCGTGCTGGCTCATCCACTTGCCGGTCCCCTTCTGCTGGGCCGTGTCGAGGATCTGGTCGACGAGATCGTTGCCGGTATCCGGATCCTTCACGGTGAAGATGTCCCGTGTGATCTCGATCAGGTAGCTGGCCAGCTCCCCTTCGTTCCACTCCTTGAAGACGCGATACAGCTCATCGTTGGTCAGGCCGAGAGCATGCTTGAGGATGAAGTACGCTTCGCAGATCAGCTGCATGTCGCCGTACTCGATGCCGTTGTGCACCATCTTCACGTAGTGCCCGGCTCCGTCTTCGCCGACCCACTCGCAGCACGGCACGTCATCGTGCGGGCCGACCTTCGCCGAGATGGACTGCAGGATGTCCTTAACGTGCGGCCACGCTTCCTTATGGCCACCCGGCATGATGCTCGGTCCCTTCAGCGCGCCTTCCTCGCCGCCGGAGACCCCCGTCCCGATGAAGTAAAAGCCAGCCTTCTGCAGGTCCTGCGAGCGGCGGTTCGTGTCCGGGAAATACGAGTTGCCGCCGTCGATGAGGATGTCCCCTTTCTCCAGCAGCGGCGTCAGCTGGTCGATGACGGCGTCGACGGGCTTGCCCGCCTTCACCATCATCATCACCCGCCGCGGCTTCTTGAGACTCGCAACGAACTCCTCCAGCGTCGGATAACCCTTGATCCGTTCGGGCGTCCCGGAGTGCACCTTGTCCTCGGGTTCGTCCTTGAGCCCGCCGACGAACTCGTCGGTGACGCTGGTGGTGCGGTTATACACTCCCACGGAGAACCCGTGGTTCGCCATGTTGAGGACCAGGTTCTGGCCCATGACGGCCAGACCGATGAGACCGATGTCGTGTTGCATGAGTTGGGGCGCCGTTGCACGAAACTGTGGCGAGAGTCGATAATTCAGGCCGCCATTGTATGGAACTCGATGCGGAATGGTATGCATTCCGGAAAGGAACAACACCATGGCAGGCGCACTCGACAACGTCCTGTGGGATCGGATCTCCGCCGGCCAGTTCGACGCAGGAGTCCGCTGGCTTTCCTGCATGCAACAGCGAGTGCGGGAGAGTAGAAGGCCGTCGCCCCGCGATGATTTCATCTTCCATCTTTCTCGGCGGCCGTATAGCGATACATGTTGCCGGCTGCGGCGTCGCAGAGGCCGACCGAGTTGTATGGAGCGATTCGCTCCGCCACCGCGTTGGAGAGGTCCCGTCGCTCTTCGGGTTGAATCTCCGGCCGGCCCAGGAGCCTATGAAGGTCATCCACGCTTTCATCAACAAGCCGGGTAAACACCGGATCATCCGCCAGCAGAAAGCCCCCTCCGCTCCTGCCGGTACCGCGACGCTGTTCCCAGGTTGTGGCGGCCGCGAAGTAGAGCATGGTCATGTTTGCGAGCAGTTCGGGATGATGTCCGCAGGCGGCATGGGATGCAGCCACTAGGCGGTCGATGAGCAGCAGTTCGCGGGCCGTCAGTTCGACATGGGCCTGCATGCGCGAGTGGAACTGCTCGTCATCGTCGCGGGCTTCGAAGGCGGAGGCGACGCGTTCAATGCCGATCATGGAATGCGCGATGCCTGTGCTGAAGAAGGCGTCGATGAATCCGTGCGTGCCCGGCAACAGTGACCAGCCGAGGCGGGAGGCATCGGGCGGGACGTCCCAGAATCGCTGCAGCCGGCCGGTGCTCACGAAATCGCGGAACGGTGAAAGCAACTCGGCGGCCGCGAACTGCTCGTCGATGGAGGGATGCTTGGCCAGGCACGATTGCCACTTGCGCGCGGGAGAAATGTCGCTGGAGTGCGAATGCCCCGGACCGAGCACCAGGCCCGCGCTGGTGACGTCTCCGTCGAAGGGCAGCACCCACATCCATGCGCCGTCCATGATGTGGTGCAGGGCGGCGGCGTCACAATCAAACGGGTGGTCGTCGACGCGGGCTCCGCTCCCGGCGAGGATGTCACGCCAGCGGCGCACGCCCGACAGATGGGCATAGATGCTGCGTGAGCAGGTCTGAAACTCATTCGAGCGATCGGACAGGGCCAGTCGCTGCGGCAGCACGGCCGACAGACCGGAGCTGTCGATCAGAAAACTCGCCTGCAGTTCGAACGAGTGCCCCTGATGGACACCGCTGAGCGTCCACTGAGTTGTCCGGTTGAACTCGGCGATGCGGGTCTCCTGCAGCAGCAACGCGCCGGCAGCCTCCGCCTCGGCAGCGAAAAAGGCATCGACGTCGGCACGGTACCAGTTCGTGTCCGAGACCTCGTCCGCCGCGCTGGCCGTGACAAGCAGTTCGTTCGCATGCTCCGTGTCAGGGACGAATGGCTCCCCCGGGCGGTGATGGAAATAGCTGAACCCGCGCTTCGGTCCGCAGCGCAGGTCGGGGTAAGTGCGTTTCCACGAGCCGTAGCGCGTCAACGGCTTGAGTCGCGGAAGATCATAGCGCTCGCAGAGCGCGGCGAGCACCAGGTCTGCAGCCGGTGTCGACGACTCCCCCAGCGCGAATCGCGGATGCTTCTGCCGGTCAAGCAGGATGACGTCGATCCCCTGTCGCCGCAGGCACATCGCCAGCAGCGACCCGGCGAAGCTGGAGCCGATGATGGCGACTTCGCAGTTGTAGTGTGTCATCGCGATCGCTGAGTGCGTCGGACAGAATTGCCGCAAAGAACGCAGACGACGCAAGAGGGGAACTCGAGAGCCGGCGCGGTCATGCACCCTCTTGTGTCGTCTGCGCCGTATTGCGGCCGTCGTTCCTTTGATGGTTTACGGATGCTTGGTGTCGCAGTCGCAGGATACGCGTGGTCCGATCTCCTGCTGCAGATTGGCGGTGCGCAGCCGTGCGATCCGCGTCTCCGCGCACCGGGCGCATGCGGCAAAATTCTGCGCGTCCCACAGGTCCACAAACACGCGTCCGCCTGCGAGTTTCAGTCCTGCTTCCATCACGGATTCGAGTGACGCCAGCCGTGGCGGCGAAAACCGGCCTTCGCTCTCCAGTTGCTCCATGATGCCGTTGCCGGCCCGCGTCGGGATCACGCTGCAGCAGCGAACACCCTGCGCGAAGGCGTGCTCGATCGATCTCACGGCCCAGTCGATGCCGTCGGATTCGGCAAGTCCCGGCGGCTTTAGCAGGATGAACGCGCGTGTGGCGATGCCGTGCGATTTGAGAAAATTGCAGGCGCGGTCGAAATCCTCCAGGCTCATCCGCTTATTCAAACGCGACAAGACCTCGGGATGCACCGTCTCCAGTCCCAGCGCCACCTCCAGTTCGCCGTCGAGCCGGTCGCGAAACCGCAGCACGTCGTCTGTGCACAGCTTCGGATGATTCTCGACGATTACCGTCCGGAATCCGCGCACCCGCTCCGCAATCGCAGGATGGTCCTCCAGCGGAATGGCCTGCCGGTCGAAGAAATTGCCGCTGTTGTACAGTTTGATCTGTGAGGCCGGCGGCAATTGATTCAAGGCGAAGTCGATCTGCTCCGGGATCGCACCGATTGGCACGGTCTCCCGCGTCGTGTTCTTCCACAGGTCGCAGTACAGGCAGCGGAACGGGCACTCGCGATTGGTCAGAAAGATCGTGGCGACATCGACGATCTGTCCGTCGGCCGCGCGCTCAGGCTCCACCAGAAAAGCATACGGCCGCCGCGGATCGACAGTGTTCCGGGGACCTCGCGCCGCCAGGATCCTCGAATCGCCGGGCCAGCCGGGCGCTGCGTTCATCGCGTCACCGTAACGGATCGGCGTCACCGGCCGACCGAAAACAGCGAGTCAAACGCCCGGCGATAAGGCGCCTCGAGCGGAGGAAAACGCTCCTCGAACTGTCCGTTGGACATCGTGCCATGCTGAAAACGCCGCTTCTCGAAGACCGGCATATTCAACCCGGTGATGGCCTCGACGCCGCGGCGGACGACTTCCCCCTTCAGCCCGTACAGCTTCTCGTGCTCCCAGCCGGTCAGCTCGATGAACGGAATCCCCTCCGCCACTTCGATCACGTTCGGCACGGCGTACGGACTGAACCCTTTAAAGCCGAGCGTCCTCGCAGGAGCATAGGAGCGGACGTGGCCGCGGCTCTGCCCGCCGCTGAACGTGAGCGAATGCTTGATCCGGTCCACGCCCCAGCCTTCCTGATAGAGCATCAGGTTGTTCAGCACGCTGCGAATGGTCAGCTCGGGATTGGCCTCGATCGGGTAGTCCTTCAGATTCTCATCGCCACCGTCACCGTCGATCAGCCAGGTCCAGTCGGGATACCGCTCGCGAATGCCGCGGCACAGTGCCAACGCCATCGCGGCCGATTGCACGTCGAGCGGCTTGTAGTCTTCGATCGCCGCGACGGCGTCCTCGATCGCGACCGCGTCGGCTGAAACTTCGATCGTCTCCAGAAACATGCCGAGATCGAGCTGTTCCAGAAACTCGCGCGATTGTGCAACGTCGTCCCCGCCGCCATCCACGCTGAGCGTAAAGGCCTTCAGCCGCGACGGAGATTCGCCCCGTTTCAGCAGCAGGTCGTACAACACAAGGAAGACTGAGCCGCTGTCGATGCCGCCGGAGAACAGCACGCCGAGCGGCTCGCTGCGGTCGATGCCGTCCAGCCAGCGGCCGACTTCCGTCTGCAACGCCCCGATGTAACGCCGTCCGATCTCGTCCAGGTCCGCGGGGAGGGCGTTTCGTTCGGGCGCGAAGTACCGCGTGTAATGCGGATTGGGATCAGGGCAACCCACCAGCGCGATCTCGACGATGTGATGCGCCGGCACCATGCGGGTGTAGGACGGATGAAACTGTCCATCGAGCCCCTGCTCGCGCAGCCAGGTCGCGATCTCGTCGATCCGCTCGGCGACGATCAGGCAGGGGCCGTCGACCAGCTTCGCCAGAAAATACCGCATGGGACGCCCCAGCGAGCGCGCCATACGAACCACGTTTCCATGTTTGTGCAGCAGCGCGAACTGCCCGTCGATGCCCCGGACACGCTCCGCATCGCCGGAACCGACTGCGTCGGTCGCCTCGGCCACCGTCATGTTGAAGACAAGGTTCGCCTGGGGATCGAGCAGATTGATCAGACGGTCGATCGTTTGTAGCCGGTGCATGGTTCATCGTCCCGGAGAAAGGCAGAGGCGATCCGTCGGCATCTTATAAGGTCCGACCAGTCGCATGAAAGGAAGATGATGTTGTCGCTTCCTCGTCTCACTCGCGAATGTCGATCCCCGCCGGATAGAAGTCCGCCCCCGTCTGTGGTTATGCTACGTAAACAGGGGGACCGGCATCGGCCTGTCGCACCTCATCCCCCCATTCATCGCGATACACGTACTGGAGCACGGATATGCCGGGGCACACTCGCCGCATCCCTCGACGTCAGTTCCTCAAGACGACGCTCTCCGCCACCGGCGCTGCGGTGGCGGCCCCCATGTTCATTCCGGGCCGCGCGCTCGGTCTCGACGGAGCCGTCCCTCCCAGCGAGCGCGTCATCCTCGGCGGCATCGGCATCGGCCGCCGCGGGTCGTACGATCTCAGCTGCTTCTTCGAGCAGAACGACGTCGAGTTCGCCGCCGTCTGCGACATCAAGGAGGAAGTCCGCCGCGGCGTCAAGAAGGCGGCCGACGACAAGTACGGCAACGAAAACTGCGCGATGTACCGCGATTTCCGCGAGCTGCTCGATCGCGATGACATTGACGCCGTGCTGATCGCCACCGGCCCGAACTGGCACTGCACCGCCGCCGTCCACGCCGCTCGCGCCGGCAAGGACATGTATTGCGAGAAGCCTTGCACCAAGAACATCGCGCAGAGCCTGATCCTGGCGGACACCATCCGTCGCAACGGCCGCATCTTCCAGGCCGGCACGCAGCGTCGCAATCTCCCGCATTTCGCATTCGCCTGCGAACTCGCCCGCACGGGACGGCTCGGCAAACTGAAACGCGTTTATGCGCACCCTGCCGGCATGCAGGCCGTCACCAGCGGCTGGCTGGAGCCGGAACCGGAACCAGACAAGGAGATCATCGACTGGAACATGTATCTCGGCCCGGCAGCCTGGCGTCCCTTCAATTCCAAACTGCTCGACGGCTTCAATTTCGAGAAGGGGGGCGGACTGGTGGGTGGCGGTGTGCTGGAATGGGGCTCGCACTGCGTCGACCTCTGCCAGTGGGCCGTCAACGATTGCCCGCCGCCGGTCGAATACGATGCACCGGCGGACGGACAACTTGTCGCCCGCTACGAGGACGGCGTTGAACTCGTCTTCCGCGAAACCGGCTGGATTCCGCTCGGCTCGTGTCCCGTCCGCTTTGAAGGAGAGACCGGCTGGGTGGAAGCCGGCGACAGCGGCAAGATGGTCCTCAGCTCGCCGGAACTCCTCGCCGGCCGCGAAGTCGCCGAGATCGGCGGCTATCCCGCCACGTTCCACGTCCGTGACTTCCTCGACTGCGTCAAAACCCGCAGCCAGCCGAAGGGGAATGCCGACGCCGCCGCCAACGCCCACATCGCCTGTCACGCAGCGAACGTCGCCCTCTACCTGAACCGCCAGGTCCGTCTCGACAACACGACGCACCAGTTCATCGACGACGACGAAGCCAACCGCCTCCTCTCCGAAGCGCTGCGCGAGCCCTGGCGCATCTAGCCCTGGCGCATCTAGAGGAACAGCGGTCGCCAACATCCCCTCGTTCCCAAGCTCCCGCCTGGGAACGCACTCACCCCGAAGCTCCGCTTCGGCTCAGTCCAAACATCAACGCCCGAATCACCGACGCACAAACCAGGACCGAGTCATGTCGTCCCGCACATACCGCCACCTTGCAACTGCCTTGCTCTCCGGCAGTCTCCTCGTCATCTCAATGTCCCCCGCCTGGGGCCAGGCCTCCCCGGCAACGGAAGAGGAACTCATTGCCGTCCTGCAGTCCGATGCGGCGCCGGCCGAGAAGGCCATCACCTGCAAGCGGCTCGCCGTCGTCGGCACCGAGGCCGCCGTCCCCGAACTGGCGAAGTTGCTCGCCGACGAGCAACTGGCGTCCTGGTCGCGGATTGCTCTGGAGGCGATCCCCGGCGCCGCCGCCGATGAAGCCCTGCGCACAGCGGCCGGAGAGCTCGAAGGGAATCTGCTGGTCGGCGTGGTAAACTCGATCGGTGTCCGTCGCGACGCCGGCGCCGTCGAGCTACTGATCGGGTTGCTGGAGAATGACGATCCTGTGGTGGCCTCATGTTCGGCGGTCGCATTGGGCAAGATCGCCAACGAACCGGCGATCGCGGCGTTGCGCGAGCATCTGTCCGACGCGCCGGAACAGGTCCGCTCTGCCGTGGCGGAAGCCTGTGTGCTCTGTGCCGAGACCGCCCTCGCCGACGGTCGCACCGAAGAAGCAGCCGAGATCTACGATCAGGTGCGCCGCGCCGATGTCCCCAATCAGCGGGTCATTGAGGCTACACGCGGCGCGATTCTGGCTCGCGGCGACGACGGCATCCCCCTGCTGATCGAACAACTGCGCTCGGCCGACAAGGGACTGTTTCAGATTGCCCTGTTCACCGCGCGTGAACTGCCCGGCGAACAGATCGATGCCGCTCTCGCCGAAGAACTGCCGAACACGGCCCCCTTCCGTGCGCCGCTGCTCATCGCCACCATGGCCGATCGTCCCGACACGGTCGTTCTGACCGCGATCCAGGACGCCGCCGCCAACGGTCCTCAGCCGGTTCGTGTGGCCGCCATTTCGGCCCTCGGCCGCGTCGGTGACGAAACCTGTCTGGACGCGCTGCTCGAAATCGCCGGCGGAAGCGACGAGGAGCTTTCGAACGCAGCACGGCAGGCACTGGCTGTATTGCCCGGAGAGGGTGTCAATCAGGAAATCGTGAATCGGTTGAAATCCGCCAAGGGCGGCGTGTACCTGGCGTGCATCGAGCTCATCGGCGAGCGGCGCATTGACGCGGTCGAGCCGCTGCTCGCCGCACTCGACCAGAACGACAAGCAGGTTCGCGCCGCTGCGTTGGCCTCTCTCGGCGAGACGATCCCGGCTGATCAGCTGTCCGTACTGATCGAACAGGTCACTTCGCCGCGAAATCCCGACGACGCAGCGGCCGCACAGCAGGCCCTCAAGACCGCGGCCGTCCGCATGCCGGACCGCGAAGCCTGTGCTACGGAACTCGCCGTCGCGCTGGAGAATGCCCCCGCTGCCGCCAAGGTTCCCCTGTTGGAAACACTCGCCAGCGTGGGGGGGACGACTTCTCTCGAGACGATGCACGCCGCCGCCAGTTCCGGCGACCTCGACTTGCGGGATGCAAGCACACGGCTGCTCGGGGAATGGATGACGATCGATGCCGCCCCCGTGCTGCTCGACCTGTCCAAGACGGGCCCCGCAGACCGTTTCCAGGTCCGGGCCATGCGCGGCTACATCCGTATCGCCCGGCAGTTCGTGATGGAGGACGCCGCGCGCGTCGCCATGTGCCGCAACGCACTCGACGCGGCCAAGCAGCCGGCCGAGCAGAAGCTGGTCCTTGACGTTCTCGAGCGTTATGCGACTCCGGAAACACTGAAGCTTGCGATTGAGTGCCTGGACCGTCCGGCGTTGAAGGATGATGCCCTGCAGACCACGCTTGCCATCGCCCGAAGGATCGAAGGTCGCAACGACGAAGTTCTCTCACTGCTGAGCCAGGCCGACCTGCCGAAAGTCACCGTCGAGATTGTCAGCGCGGAATACGGCGCCGGCGGCTCGAAGAAAGACGTCACCGAAGAGCTTCAGAAGCACGTGACCGACCAACTGGTCGTCGAATTGCCGTCCCCGTCCTACAACGAAAGCTTCGGTGGCGACCCGGCGCCGGACACGCCGAAGCAGTTGAAGATTGCCTACAAGATTGACGGCAAGGCCGGTGAAGCTACGTTCAACGAGAACCGGCTGATCATCCTTCCGCTGCCGAAGTAACGCTTGTCAATCCGGTCAGCAAGACCCGGCGGTCACCCGGTTTCCTCAAGACGCCGTAGGTCGTGCTGATCATTTCCCGCAATCACCCGGACGCAACGACGTCGACGAAGCCTGGGAGGTCATTCAGGGGTTGTTGACGATCGTCGAAACCGGGACCGCCGCGAGCGCGCCGCCGACATAGGGCCGCAGCAGCCCGTTCAGCCGCGCGGCGTCCTGGTTGTGGGGATCGAGCCACTCATCATGCGCGTCCGGTTGCAGGATGACCGGCATGCGATCGTGGATCCCTCTCATGAAGTCGTTGGCGTCCGTCGTGATTATGGTGCACGATTCGACCGCCTCGTCCCCCTGCTTCCAGGCTTCCCACAGGCCCGCAAACGCAAACGGCTCGTCCGCACGCAACCGGATGTGATAGGGCTGCTTGCCGACGTCGAGCTTCTCCCATTCGTAGAATCCCGTCCACCACGATCAGCCAGCGCCGCCGCTTGAAAACCGAGCGATAAGCCAGTTTGGAGGCGACCGTATCTGCTCGGGCGTTGATCATGCGATTGCCGATACGCAGATCGTCGGCCCATGATGGAACCAGTCCCGTCCCTCTGCGGGACCGGCTCCCGCGGCGTGGCGGTCTCGTCAAACCGGACGGCCAGGAGATCCTGAGTCGACGCGATGTTGACCACGGCCGCACATCCGGCTCCCGGAACAGGCCGAAGAACTCGGCCAGCTCTGCGGGAGGCATTCGCCGAGTTATCGTCCACACGTCCGCCCAGAAGACGCCTCCTCCCACCGGAACGGGAGCGTCGATTGTCGGGCTGGTCGATCACGGCGTCCGTCGCCCTATAATGAGCACAGGGTCTACCTTGGGACACTAACACTGGTGACCGATTGGCGCCGCTGGAACGCTGTCGTGCGACATTGCTCTCCGGGCAGCGTGTGAACTTGATCAACCCGGCGCCTCCTGTTCGCCGGAAGCGGAAGCCGTCACGGAACGAGACGAGTCAACACTCATGCCGGCATGGGAGCGACTGCTGAAATGGTATCTCGGCGTGGAGCCGGCGGGCCCCGGTGAAGGAATGTCATGGTCCCTGTCATTCGATGGACTCGCGGGGGGCTGGACCGGATTCGTTGCGCTGTGGCTGGCTTGTGGGGCATTGGTCCTCGGGATGTACCGGCTGGAAACGCGGCGGCTGGCGGGGGGGCTGAGATGGGGACTGCCGCTGCTGAGGCTTCTGTCAGTGCTCGTCATGGCGATATGGGTCGGGGGGCTCACACTGAACGTCGTCCGCACGGGCCTTCCGACGCTCGTGGTGATGTTCGATACGTCCGCCAGTATGGGACTCGAGGACCAGTACACCAATCCGGCGAGGCAGGCAGCAGGAGCGCTGTTCGAGGCCGCTGGCGCCGACGACGCCCCCAACCGCCTCAACCTCGCGAAACTTCTGGTTCTGAACGAGGATGCACAACTGCTGCGTGACCTGGCTCAACGGCATCGGGTCCGGATCTACGAGTTTTCGGAGTCTGCGCGGGCCGTCACGGCGCCGGCCGGCGAGCGCAGCGACGAAGTGGAACAGATGATCGCCGCGGTGGCCGAACTCACGCCCGCCGGCCGCACCACGCGACCCGGCCCAAGTCTGCGGCAGTCTCTGTCGGAGTTGCGAGGCGTGCGCCCCTCGGCCGTCGTCATCTTCAGCGACGGCGTCGCCAGCGACGATGCCTCCGACCGGCTCTCTCTCGCGGCTGAATCCGGAGGCAGCCGCGTGCCGCCGCTGTATCCCATCCCGCTCGGCGACCGGAATCCGGCCCGCGATCTCGAACTGTACGACCTGCTCGCGGATCCGGTCGCATTCGTCGAGCAGCCGGTGACGCTCGATTTTCACGTTCGAGGCTATGGCCTCGCCGGCCGCACCGCGCGGATCGCCCTCAACATCTCCGGCGCGGCCGAGGAGGTGGTGATGACCGAAGTGGTCCTGCCCGACGACGGCGTGGCCCTGCCGCTGCGGCTCTCCTTCACCCCAGAAGTGGAAGGGGAATATGAGCTGGTCGTTCGCGCCGATCCGCTGGAAGGGGAAGTGAACCTGGAGAACAACGAGCTGCGGCGGAGAATCCGCGTGCGGCAGGAGCAGATTCGTGTGCTGCTGGCCGAACGCGCGCCGCGCTGGGAGTATCGGCATCTCAAGGCCGTTCTCGAACGGGACGAATCCGTCGAGCTGCATACCGTGCTGCAGGAGTCGGATCTCGAGTACCTGCAGGAGGACCAGACGGCAATCGCGGCGTTTCCCTCCACCAAGGCCGAACTTTTCCGCTATGACGTGGTGATCATGGGCGACGTGGATCTGAGCTATCTCAATCCCGGTGCGCTGCCGCTGCTGCTGGAATTCGTGCGGGACCGGGGCGGGGGATTGATCATGATCGCAGGGGAGGCCCATAATCCGCATCGCTATTCGGGAACGCCGCTGGAGACGCTGCTGCCGGTGCAGCTGGACGCGATGGAGTCTTCGGTCTCCAGTGCCAGCGGCTTCCACATCGAACCGACGCGCGGCGGCCGCATGCATCCGATCTTCCAGCTGGGATCGGACGATGCGGCGAACGCTCAGATCTGGTCGGAGCTGCCCCCGATCTACTGGTCGCAGGAGGCGTCGCGGCGAAAGTCGGGGGCGGTGGTGCTTGCCGTCCACGAGACACGGCATACCGCCGACGGCCGCCTGCCGCTAATTGTGGTCCAGCGCTTCGGCGCAGGGCAGGTGCTCTACCATGCCACAGACGAGCTGTGGCAGTGGCGCCGCCGCGTGGAGGACCGCTACTACGGCCGCTACTGGTCGCACGCGGTGCGTTATCTGTGTCGCGCGCGGCTGCTGGGGGGTGAAAGCGGCGTCGAGTTCGTGACCAACCGCACGACGTACGATCAGGGAGACGACGTGCGTCTGCGGGCACGATTCGTGGATGAACGGCTGCTGCCCCCGCCGGACGTGCCGGTGACCGTCGTCGCAGAGCGGGGCGGAGCGCACCAGCTAACCGTCGAACTGAAACCGCTGCAGTCCTCTCCGACCGTGTATGAGGGAACGCTGTCGCAGCCCGCGGCCGGAGCCTGGCACGCGTGGATCTCCTCGCCGGATGCAGGAGAGATTCCCCCCGCCTGCGACTTCAGCGTAACTGTTCCGGAACTGGAGCTGCGCCGGCGCGAGGCCGACCCAGCGGACCTGACCCGGGCCGCGGAGCTTTCGGGCGGGAAGGTGGTCCCCTTTCATCAAATCGACAGCCTGGTCGAACTGCTCCCGCGCGGTCAGTCGGTCCCGGTCGCCAGTGCCCAGAAGGTTCCACTGTGGAGCCGGGCCGAATGGCTGCTGCTGTTTGTGCTGCTGCTGTCGGCCGAATGGGTGTTGAGGAAGCGCGCGCGGCTGGTATGATAGGAGTGCGCGTCGGCGGCACGATCGGAGCAGCGCGGCCGTCCGCACGGAGGTCGGCGGCGCGGAGGTCACTCCCCACTTGCTCAAGCGGCCGATATGGATCCGCTGACAGCTCAATTCGACGCGTTGCGGGCACGTCTGCGATCTCTCAGCGTGCTCACGGGATTGGCGTGGACCTTTTCGATCACGCTGCTGCTCGTGCTCGCGGCCTGTGCGGCCGACTGGCTCTTTCATCTGGACTCCGTGGCGGCTCGCCGCACGGCCGTCTGGATGATCGCGTCGGCGGGCGTGGGATGCCTGCTCAATCTGGTCGTACGCCCGCTCTGGCGACGATACTCGGACGTGGATCTCGCGCTTCAGATCGAGCGGCTGCAGCCCGGATGGCAGCAGGCGCTCTCCAGCGCGGCGCAGTTCTCGGGGGATGACTTCCGACCGGAGACCGGCGCCTCGGCGCTGCAACGGGCGCTCATTGAGCGCATTGGACCGCGCCTGGCACGGCTCGACCCGGCCTCACTGCTCAATTCGCGACTGCTGCTGGCCCCTGCCGCGCTGGCGGTGCTGGCCTGCCTTCTGACGGCTGCCCTCATTGCAGCCGATCAGGAGCGTGCGTCGCTCGCGCTGCAGAGGCTGGTCCAGCCCGGCTCTGCACCGCCGTGGCCCCGGCAGCATACGTTGGTGCTGTTAAGTGAACAAGGAGAACCGCTGGATGCCGACGGCGCCGCCCGCCTGGCGCCCGCAGGCGAGCCGTTGCGTCTGTACGTCGCCGACGCCGGGGGTTCGCTGCCGGACGACGTGCTGCTTCACGTTCATGACCGTCAGGGCTCGATCCACACGGAGCCGTTGCGCCGTGCGGCCTATCCCATCGCGGACCAGGAGGAGCAGGCCTGCCTGGCCGTTGTCCCGCAGCTGGGCGACAGGATCTGGATTCGCGCGACCGGAGGTGATGACGATCGCATGCCCTGGCATCTGGTCTCGTTTGCGCCGCGTCCGGCCGTGCAGTCGTTCAACATCGAACTGACGCCTCCGGACTATACCGGCCGCCCAGCCGAATCCGCCCCGGCCGACGGGACGCCGATCGAAGCACTTGTCGGAACTCGCGTGCGGCTGGAGATGGAGGCCAATACGCCGCTTCAGCAGGTCCGGTTTCGCCGCGATAACCGCCCGGCACAGACACTGCAGCTGGACCGCGATGCCCGTCGCGCTGCTGTCGAGTTCGAGTTGACCGACGCCGGCCGTTTCGCCTGCTGGTTTGAGCTCGCTGACCACAACGGAATTTCATCGCGGGATCTTCAGCGTATCGAATTGCGCGGGATTGCTGACGGCGAACCGACGGTCTCCATTGAGACGCCAGCGAGCGACCTGACCGTCACGCCGCAGGCACGGCTCCCCGTCAGCGTCGTGGCGCGTGACGATCTGAGATTGATGGACGTGCGACTCGTCCTTTCCAACCCTCCCGGAAGCGCCGGGGAACTGTCCTATCCGTTTCTGTTGCCCGATGGTTCGCTGACGGAGGCCGCGCTCGATACGGAGCTGTCCATTGCCGACATGGACCTTCCTCCCGGCCGCGTCGTGCAGATGCGGTCCGAGGCGACCGATGCGTATGACCTCGGCCAGCCGCACATCGCGCGCAGCCAGCCGCGAGTGCTGACGGTCGTCACGCCGGCAGAGAAGCTGCAGGAGTTGCAGGCGCGTCAGACCGGGATCGCTCAGAGTCTCGAACGGGCCCACGGTTTACAGAACGGCGCCTGGCAGCAGACGCGCGAACTGCAGCTGCAGTGGAAGGCCACCCGATCGCTCTCGAATGAAGACTTTGATGTACTCAAACGCGTCGTCGGAAATCAGGACCGGATCGCATCCGAGCTGCTTGACGAACGACGGGGCGTCGCAGCGCGAGTGGCCGGCATCCTGCAGGAGCTGGACTGGAATCAGCTGGACGACGCGGCCACATCGGAGCGGCTGGAGTCCGTCCGTCGGCAGCTGACGCACCTCGAAGGGGAGGTCTTCGCCTCGCTGAATCAGTCCCTGGCCGATGCGCGCAAGGCGCTGTCGTCCGAATCCCTCGATGATCGCGAGACGGTGGTGGATGCGGCCTTCTCGTCTGCGCTGGTCACCCATGAATCGGCGGTCACCACGCTGGCGATGCTCCTCGCCCTGTTCAAGGAGTGGCAGCTGCAATTCGACCTCAACCGCGAACTGGCGGCCATCCAGGACGCTCAGCAGCAGTTGAACCAGGAGACTCTGGCCGTGGGGCGAGACACCGTCGGCCGCGCTTCCGACGGCCTGACGCCGCAGCAGCGGGCCGATCTCGCGCGGCTGGCGAGTCGGCAGCAGGACGCCGCCCGGCAGGTGGACCAGTTGCAGGCCCGTCTGGAGGAGCTGATGTCGGAGGAAGATCAGCAAGAGCTCTCCACAGCCGAGGACGTGGCGGGTGCGCTTGACGTCCTGCAGAACGCGGCGCTGGCGGGCGACATGCGGCAGGCCGCGGACCAGATCCAGCAGAATCGGGTATCGGACGCCGTGAATGTCCAGCAGCGGATCCTGCAAACCCTCGAGACGCTGGACTCCGCGATTCGCGGCATCGGCGCGTCTGATCCGGAAACGCTCCTCAAACAGGTGGAGGAAGCACAGGCCGAGACGGAATCGCTGCGGCAGCGGCAGGCGGATGCGCTCGACAAATCGCAGAGTCTCTCCGATCCGTCCTCCGCAGACGCCGACGCTCTGAAGGAACTGCGAAAGCAGCAGCAGGAACTGGCCGACGACGCCGCCAATTGGGCGCAGCGGCTCATGCGGCAGCAGCTGGGCGACGCTGCGGCCACCGCGGCACGCGCGAGCCGCTCAGTGGAGGACGCAGCCGGACAGCTCGAAGACGAAGTGACCCCGTCTGCGATGGACGCCCAGCAGGAGGCGCTCGACGACCTCCTGCAGACCGAGCGTGAACTCGCGCAGATGCGCGAACAGCTTGAGGTGACGCGGATGTTCGCGGAGATGAGCCGCTTCGCATCGCTCGTGGAGACGCTCGCCGCCCGGCAGCAGCATCTCCTGGATGAGACGATCCGACTCGATGCGGCGCAACAGGAGCGGGGCAGCCTCAATCGCGCGCAACTGCGAACACTTCAACAGATGGCCGATGCTCAATCTCAGTTGGGAGGAGACATCGAGCCTGCGACCGCGTCGATCGCCGATGCTCCGGTTTTAAGCGCGGCCCTGCTCGAAGTGCAAGGACTGATGTCGCAGGCCGCAGAACAGCTTGCCGAGCGCGCCGTCGGGGAGCCGACGCAGCAGCTTCAACGCGCGGCGGCACGGCGACTCTCTGAGATCCGGCAACTGATTGGAGACACTGGATCCACAAGCGCTCCTTCCTCCGCCGCTTCCTCCTCCACTGAGCGCGAAGCGGGCAGCCCCGCCTGGTCTTCGCTCGTGCAGATCAAATTGCTGCTGCAGATGCAGGAGGAGGTTGTCGAACAGACGCGCACTTTGAGATTGCGACGCCAGAATGGGGACACATTGACCGAAGCGGAGCAGGCCGAGCTCGAGCGTCTCGCCCTCCGACAGGCCGCTCTGGCGGAACTGGCGGTCGAGACGTTTGCCGGACCGCAGCAGGCGGCGCCTGCGAACGACCCCAGCGATGCGGAGGAGGTCGCGCCGTGATGCAGCAATTGTCGCTCAGCCCGGACCCCGTCCTCCGCCGCACGCCCTTGGCGTTCGCCGCGGTCCTCGCGTTCGCTTTGGCCGGCGGCGCTTGCGCACAGGAGACGGACTCGCCGGAGGCCGAGAACGCACCGGTGGAGATCGACTCTGCCGAGGTTGGACCCGCTTCGTCGCTGGAGGCCTTTGATTCCGCGGCCGCCGAGACGGCGGAGTTGATGCAGACGGCCGGACGCCGCCTGGCGGACGCACAGCTGGACGACGAAACCGCTCAGATCCATGACGACATTGTCGATCGGCTCCGGCGTCTGCTCGAACAGGCGCAACAGCAGGCCGCCCGGAAGGTGCCCATGCCGACTCCTTCGCCCGATTCGTCCGCGACGCCTGACGACAGCGCCACCGGTGGAACGGGCGAGCAGGGTGACCGCCGGCGGACCGACAATGCGGCGGAATCGTCCGATGTGCCGGGAGGCGGCGATCTCAGCGATGGCGAGATTCAGCGCCGCCGTCAGCTCGCCACATCCGTCTGGGGGCATCTCCCGCCGCGCGAGCGGGAAAAGATGGAAGGCGCATTCAGTGAGCGGTTCCTGCCGCTGTACGACGACCTCGTGCGTCAGTACTACGAGGCGCTGGCGACGGAGCCGGAGAAGTAGGCCGTCCAGCGCGGAGTGCGTCAGCGGCTCGTTGCTTCGTCGATGGCTTCGGCCACGACATTGCACAGCTCATCAATTCGATCCCCCGGCATGGCGGGCGCCGGCATCAGGACGACGACGTCTCCCAGCGGGCGGATGATGACTCCCCGGCGACGCGCGGCGAGCGTCACGCCGTGTCCGGTGCGCCGCTCTGGCAGAAACGGCTCACGCGTGGCCCGATCGTGAACAAGTTCGATCCCGATCATGACTCCCTTCTGGCGGATCTCTCCGACGTGGGGGTGATCCGCAAGCGAAGCGACGTGGCGGGCCAGTCGTTCCGCATTGGCGCGGACGTTGGCCAGCACGTCCTTCCGATCGAACAGATCGAGGGACGCCAGCGCCGCCGCGCAGGCCAGCGGGTTCCCTGTGTAGGTGTGCCCGTGAAAGAATGTCCTCCCTGCGTGCGGCTCCGCGAGGAAGGCGTTGTAGATCTCGGCGGTCGTCAACGTCGCGGCGAGCGGGAGATAACCTCCCGTGATCCCCTTCGCCAGGCAGAGGATGTCGGGCGCGACCTGCTCCTGTTCGCAGGCGAACATCGTGCCGGTTCGGCCGAATCCGACCGCGACTTCATCGGCGATCAGCGGGATGCCGTGAGCCGCGGTGAGTTCGCGAACGCGCCGCAGGTAGCCGGGCGGATGCACCAGGATTCCGGCCGCCCCCTGCACAAGCGGCTCCAGAATGAACGCAGCCAGCCGGTCGCGATGCTCGACGATCACGCGCTCGAGTTCGTCGAAGCAGTGCCGGATGTACGAATTGGCGTCGTGGTCGGGGGGAGTGCGGAATGCGACCGGTGAGGGGACCCGCACCGTCGGGAACAACAATCCGCCGTACGTGCGGTGGAAGAGCTCGATATTGCCGATGCTGACGGATCCCAGCGTGTCGCCGTGGTAGGCTCCGCCCACGGATGCAAAGAGGTCGTGCCGATCGCTCCCTCCCGGTTTCTGCCGCTGGTACTGCCAGGCGATCTTGAGCGCCGCCTCCACGGCGGTCGCGCCGTCGTCCGAGAAGAACACCCGGCTCAACCCCGCCGGCGCGATGTCCACCAGACGCTCCGCCAGCTGGATCGACGGCGCTGAAGCCAGCCCGAGCAAAGTGGTGTGGGCGACGCGGTCCAATTGCTCCCGGATCGCGGCATCGATCTCCGGCACGCGGTGGCCGTGTACGTTGCACCACAGCGACGAGATGCCGTCCAGGTAGCGGCGGCCGTCCTCGTCGATCAGGTCAAATCCCTCCGCCCGCTCGATGATCGGCGCGTCCTCCTCCTGCCAGGCCCGCATCGGCGTGAACGGATGCCAGACGTGCGCGCGATCAACGGCGCGGAGCCGCGTTGTGTCTGCTGGAGTCATGCGCGTCACATCCGCTCGCTGACGGCGATACCCAGCAGTGACAGGCCGCGTTCGATGACCCGGCCGGTGAGATCAACGAGCATCAGGCGGCTGTTGCGGGTGCCGGCGTCCGGCGCTTTCAGCACCGGGCATTGCTCGTAGAACGTCGAGAGCAGGTTCGCCGTTTCGAAGAGGTATTGCGTGAGCTGGTTGGGGCGGTACTCGGCGGCGACCGCGGCAAGCGCTTCCGGAAACCGTCCGATCTGCAGCGCGAGCGCTCGCTCGGCCGGATCGCTGAGCCGGATGCGGTCTCCCGCTGCGCGGAGATCGTCGCGGCAGACGCCACCCCGGCGAAAGATGCCGCAGATGCGCGCGTACGCGTACTGCATGTAGGTCGCCGTGTCGCCAGTCTTGGCGAGCATCTTGTCCCAGCTGAACACGTAGTCGCTTTCCCGGTTGTGGCGGAGATCGGCGTATTTGATCCCGCCGATGCCCACGATCTCGGCCACCGCCTGCCGCTCGGTTTTGTCGAGTTCGGGAGCCGGCTGCTCGTGGTCGTCCCGCTTGGCGTCGTCGTTTTCATCGACGATCACGCGAGCCTGGGCGACGGCCTGGTCGAGGAGGCTTTCGAGGCCGACCGTGTCGCCGGCGCGGGTCTTGAACGGTTTGCCGTCTTCCCCCATCACCGTGCCGAAGCTGACGTGCTGGAATTCGGTGTCGGCGTAACCCCAGCGGCGGGCCGTCTCGAACAGCAGGCCGAAATGCTCGGACTGCCGGGCGTCCACGACGTACAGGATCGCATCCGCTTGCAGTTCCTCTTCGCGATAGCGGATCGTCGCCAGATCGGTTGTGGCGTAGGTGAACGCGCCGTCGCTCTTGCGGACGATGAAGGGTGCATCGTTGCCTTCGATGAACACGCAGGTCGCGCCGTTGCTCTCAGCCGCGATGCCGCGCTCCTCCAGATCGTGCACGACCGAAGCCAGGTTCGGCTGGTAGTAGCTTTCTCCCAGTTGCAGATCGAACGAGATGCCCAGGCGGTCGTAGATTCGCTGCAGGGCCGCGATGCATTGAGGGAGGAATTGCTGCCACAGCCGGGTGTTCTCAGTATCGCCGGCGTGCAGTCGGGCCGTCTCGTCGCGTGCGGTGCGGGCGATATCGGGATGTGCGGCGGCATCGCAACGCAGCGACTCGTCCGACTCAACGGCGGCAATTCGGGACCTGGCCGCTGCCACCGCCCCTTCCGCGTCGGCCACTCCCTCACGCAGCTTCTTGAGGGCCTTCTTGCGGGCCTTCTCGTCGAGCGTGCTGTCGGTTTCCGCCGCCTGGAGCGCTGCCCTGCGTTCGGCCGCCTGCGTCTCGAGTCGCGGCAACTGCTCTGTGGCTTCTGTGAAATCGCTGAGTTGATTCACGCGGCGGTACAGGCGGGCCAGTTCGCCGACAGGGTCCCGCTCGTAGGCGGGCTGATCGAGGAAGTGCTTGTAGCCGTAGATGATCATCCCGAACTGGGTGCCCCAGTCGCCGATGTGGTTGTCGCTGACGACGTCGTGGCCCAGGGCACGGAGGATGCGGCAGAGCGCATCCCCGATTACCGTGCTGCGGAGGTGGCCGACGTGCATTGGCTTGGCGACATTGGGGCCGGAGAAGTCCACGACGTACTTCCGTGGACTCGCCGGTGGCTTCACGCCGAGTTGATCGTCGAGGTCCGCGGTGTTGACGGCCGCTTCGAGCCAGTCGGCCCGAAGACGGAGATTAATGAATCCGGGGCCGGCCACTGCGGGCGGGTCGCAGAGGTCGGAGACGTGCAGCCTGTCGATGATCTGCTGGGCCAGGTCGCGCGGATTTGAGCCGACCTGCTTCGCCAGCGGCATGGCGCAGTTGGCCTGGTAGTCGCCAAATTTCGGGTCCTGCGAGGCGCGGACCATCGCCGCAAAAGGGGCGGGGTCGTCGGTCAAGTTGGTGAGAGCCGCGGCGAAGCGGCCGCGGAGTTCGGCGAGGATGTTCATGCGGCGATGATTACGTGCTGAATGGCTGTAATGCAATCGGAAATCCGCGCTTCTCGCGGAGGAGAGGGGGGTGGGCTGCGAGCATTGGTGGGAACGCCGGGGCTGAGGAGGGGGTGATGCGTTATATTGCGGTATGCATATCGCCGTGTTCCTCAGACGGCAATTCGGCCTGACGTCGTTTCGTGGCCGTTCGCGGGTCAACCAGAGGGCGTAGCAGTGGAAGCGATCATTGCGCTGTTCGTGCTGATCGGGGTGGGACTGTTTCTGCTGCTGCCGCTGGTGGCGGTGATTCAGTTGAGCAAGCTGCGCGGCGACCACGAGCGGGGCATGGAGGACCTGAAGCGGGACGTGCGGAATGTCCGCAACACGCTGGAGGCGCTGCAGCGGTCCGGAATGAAGCCGCCGGAGCCGGAACCGAAACGGCCGGCTGCCGAGCCGCAGAAGCCGCTGGATGTGGTGTTTGAAGTGGAGCAGGCGCTCGCGGACGAGGGACTCGCGGAGGAGAGGCCGCCGGTCCCGCCGCCGCGACCAACCGCACCCCGCCGGGAACCGGTCGCCGGCCCGCCCCCCGCGCCGCGCGCCGAGCCGCGTCGCGAGCCGGTGTTTGAGCCGGAGCCGCCGCGCGTGCCGAGCCGGTTCGAGACGGCCGCGAAGGAGACGCTGCACAAGATCTGGAACTGGATCATCGTCGGAGAAGAGTACGTCCC
The DNA here is from genome assembly GCA_041940305.1 of Planctomycetaceae bacterium. GTDB lineage: Bacteria > Planctomycetota > Planctomycetia > Planctomycetales > Planctomycetaceae > JBGTSJ01. The sequence continues at coordinate 144,086 of JBGTSJ010000015.1, read as the reverse complement.
CGAGGGTGTTTCGATGGAGTTCGCCGTCGCCAGCCAGTGGCTGTTGCGGATCGGCATTCTGATTCTCGTCGTCGGAGTCGGGTTCTTTTTGAAGTACTCCGTCGAAAACAATCTGATCAATGAACTGGGACGGGTGATGCTCTCCGCCGCAGCCGGTCTCGGCATGCTCGTCGCCGGGACCAGATTGCTGGGCAAGAAGTATCACGTCCTGGGCCAGGGGCTACTCGGCGGCGGTCTGGCGACGCTGTACTTCGCGGTGTTCGCAGCCGCAAACTTTTATCACATGATCGATCAGCTGCCGGCGTTCGTGCTGATGACGCTGATCACCGCGCTCGCGGGCGGCATCGCGGTGCGGTTCAATTCGATCCTGGTGGCCGTCCTGGGTGTGCTCGGCGGCTACGGCACTCCGATCATGCTGTCCACCGGCGTCGTCAACTTCCCCGGCCTGTTCGGCTACATGCTGATCCTCGGCGTGGGCGTGCTGGCGATCTGCTACTGGCGCAACTGGCCGCTGGTGAACTACCTCGCCTTCTTCTGCACGTACGCCCTGTTCTTCGCGTCGATGCGGGACTACACGCAGGACCACTTCTGGGAGGTGATGCCGTTCGCGATCGCGTTCTTCGTCCTCTTCTCGACGATGACGTTCCTGTACAAGGTCGCCAACGCAGCCAAGTCGAACCTGCTGGACCTGCTGGCGCTGCTGATCAACGCGGGGGTGTTCTACTTCGTGTCGTATCAGCTGGTGTCGGAAGCCTACACGCGCGAGTGGGTGGGAGCGGTGACGCTGTCGCTGGCGGCGTTCTACACCGTGCACGTCGTTGCATTCCTGCAGCGGAAGCTGGTGGATCGCGAACTGCTTGTCTGCTTCTGCGGGCTGGCGGCGTTCTTCCTGGCGGTCACGATGCCGCTGATCCTCTCACCGGCCTGGATCACCGTGAGCTGGGCGCTGCAGGCGCTAGTCATGCTGTGGATCGCCGGAAAACTGGGGAGCGAGTTCCTGCGGCACGTGGCGTACGTGCTGTATGCCATCGTGCTGGTGCGGTTCGGCGTGATCGATCTGCCGCGCAACTTTCTGCGCGGCCCGTCGGCGGCCGACCTGCCGATGGCCGACTACGTGCGGCAACTGGTCGAGCGGATCGTGATGTTCGGGGTGCCGATCTCCTCGATCGGCGGAGCGTACTGGCTGCTCAAGCGGCAGCAGACTCAGGCCGGACAACTCGTGGGCCGCGAGAACGACATCAATGGACTGATCCGCGGCATGTGGGCGATGCGGCTGGCGGTCGGCATCGCCCTGGCCATGCTGTTCGTGTATCTGAACCTGGAGTTCAACCGGACGTTCGGCTACCTGTACGCACCGCTCAAGCTGCCGCTGCTGACGCTGCTGTGGCTGGCGATGTGCGGCCTGCTGCTGTACGAGACGGTCGTCCGCGAGAGCAAGGTACTGCTGGCGTTCCTGCTGGTGTTCGTGTCCGGGCTGCTGTTCAAGCTGTTCGCCTTCGACCTGCCGGGCTGGGCGCTGGATCACCAGCTGCTGTACGCGGGGGACTACTCGTTCCGTGACGCGTTGCTGCGGCTGCTGGACTTCGGGGCCGTGGTAGGATTCTTCTCGGCCGGGTATGCCCTGCTGGCGCCGAAGCGGAACGCCCGCACCGCGGGGATCTTTTTTGGGTTCTGCGCTCTGGGAATGCTGTTCATTTACTCCACGCTGGAGCTGAACTCGCTGCTGCATACGTACGTGGAGGGGATGCGGGCCGGCGGCGTCTCGATCCTGTGGTCGCTGTTCGCCCTGGCCCTGATCCTCCGCGGTATCGGCCGGAACGAACGGGTGCTGCGTTACCTCGGACTGGCCCTGTTCGCCATCGTGGCCTGGAAAGTGTTCTTCGTGGACCTCGCCCGGCTGGACCAGTTCTTCCGCATCATCGCCTTCATCGTCCTGGGCCTGCTGGTGCTCGCCGGATCGTTCGTGTACCTGAAGTACAAGGACGATTTCGCGGTGGATACTGCGAACAACACCGGCGACGGAGAGTGAGAGGTCAGAGGTCAGAGGTTCAGGAGAATGGCAGATATGAGATCGATCAGAGTCGCAATGGCCGTACTTGTATCGAGCTGGTGCGGGGCACTGCTCGCAGAAGAGCCGGTGCTGCAGTTGAGGAAGCCGGTTTTGCTTCCGGAGCTGGCGGAGGAGACGCTCGTCGCTGTGCCGCTGGATTCGGAGGTCTATGCGGCGACGCAGGAGGACCTTGATGATCTGCGGGTGCGGGATCGGGAGGGGCGGACGGTGCCGTTTCTGCTGCGCAGGGTGCCGGTGACCGGCAGCCGGGTGGAGCAGACCGTGTGGACGCCGCAGCAGCGGACGGTGCGGCCGCTGGAGGACGGGGGGCTGGAGATCACGGTCGAGCTGGAAGACGAGGAAGATCGTCCACTTCCCAACGGGCTCACACTGGTGACGCCGCTGATCAACTTCGAGCAGCGGGTCCGGGTGGAGACATCGGTGGACGGGACGACGTGGGAACCGGCTGCGGATGAGGTGATCTTTGATTACACGCAGTACATGGACGCGCGGAGCGTGAGCGTTCCGTTTCCGAGCACGGAACGGCGGTTCTTCCGGATCACGATCGACGACGTGACGGCGGAGCAGCAGTCGCGGCTGCTGGAGCTGACCCGCACCCTGCAGGGAGATGAGGAGACCCAGCGGACGGAGCGGCTGACGATCGACCGGCGTCCCTTCCGGATCGATCGGATTGAATTCTGGCGGAAGCGGCAGCGCGCGGCGGCGAGCGGGGCCGTGCGCTCGGAGTATCCGGTGGAGTCGGTCAGCGCGTCGGAGGACGAGGAGGCGCAGCGGACGATCGTCGAGGTGACGACCCGGCGGGAGCCGCTCACGCTGTTTCGATTGCAGTCGCCGTCGCGTCACTTCAGCCGCCGGGCGGAAGTCCAGGTGGAATCGGTCGACGGCGCGCGGCCGGCGTGGCGGACTATCGGCGAGGCGACGCTGTCGCGGATCGACTTTCAGTCGCTGCAGCAGGAACAACTGGAGGTCCGATTCCCGGAGACGCGTGCGGAGCGGTACCGGATTGTGATCGACAATCGGGACAGCCCGCCGCTGGAGGTGAGCGGAGTGACTGCCGAGGGGACGGTCTACGAGGTGCTGTTCTTTGCCGAGGGGGACGGGGAATTCACACTGGCTTACTCGGATGAACGCGCGGCCGCCCCGCAGTACGACGTCGCCGCGATCCAGACCGTGCTGCAGTCGGGCATTGAGCCGCAAGTCGCGGCGCTCGGCGCGGAACAGGCGGCTCCCGAGGCCGGTCCGCGGCCGACCACACTGGCCGACCTGATCAACAACCCGGCGCTGCTGATCAGCGTCGTCGTCGTGCTGCTGCTCGCGCTGGGGTGGGGGCTGTACCAGGCCGTGCAGCGGGTGAACTCACTTCCGCCGGAGGACAAAGCGACGTAAGTGTGACGACAGCGTGGAATCGTCAGAGCGGTCGTACGGCTCACGCAACGCTTAAGGCGTCGGCATTGCGGGCACTTTGACTTCGGAGAGAAGAACGGGGATCAACGCTGCTCTTGTTCCCTCACCCCGGCGCTCTCCCGGAATGCAGCTCATGCTGGCGGCACAGCGGTTCGCGCGGGAGAGGGGGGCAGCGAGTGGACGATCGGTACGCGGCGTTTGGCCGCTTACTCCGCGTTGCCGGTCAGGTGCGACTTGAACCACTGCATGATGGCGGGGCCGACGATGGTCGTGTTCTGCTCGGGCGTATAGCCGTGGCCCGCGCCTTCCACGACGATCAGCTCGCTCTTGACGCCCGCTTCGTCGAACACCGGCATGATGTTGTGGCTGTGGGCGATCGGCACGAGCTCGTCCTTGTCGCCGTGAATGAGGAGGACCGGAGCATCGTCCTCGGTGACGTGCACGATCGGGGAGACGTCGTCCTCCAGTTCGGTGTCGAACTTGAGGGGCGGGTGCAGCTGCGGGAGGGCGTCGATGACGTCCGGGGGATCGGTCGTCCAGCCGCGGAGGTCGGTGGGGGGGAACAACGAGACGCCGCAGTTGATGCGGCTGGAGTGCTGGAGGACTTCGTCCATGGCGCTCGGGTCGCCGTCGTCGCCGGTGGTGGCGAGCATGAGCGTGAGATGCCCGCCGGCGCTGCCCCCCATCACGCCGAGGCGTTCGGGGTCGACGCCGAGTTCATCGGCGTGCATCCGCACGTAGCGGACGCAGCGGCGGACGTCGGCGACGGCGTCGGGCACGGCATAGCGCGGGGCGCTGCCGTGGCGGACAATGAGCATGGTAAAGCCTTCGCTGAGGAACCCCTGACAGGCGGCCTGCATCGCCCGCGGCGGAGCCCAGCCGGAGTACCAGCCCCCGCTCTGCAACCAGAGGACGGCGGCGCCGTTAGGCTCGGCAGGGGTGATCACGTCAAACGTGAGGGCCATGCCGTCCTTATGGCCGTAGACGACGTCGGGTGTGATGGAAGGCTCGGCGGCCGAGAGCGGGGTGGCCAACACGACGATCAGGACGAGTCGCCAGCATGTGGAATTCATGAGTCAGGTTCTCCCGAGACGCATGAGATGGGGATCTTGCAATCGCATTCAATTCCGCGCGGTTGCCGAAGTCAAGTTTGGCGGCTGAGTGCCGGACCCTCCGCCGGCACACTCCATCACAACTGCTTGAACCATTTCAGGTCGAGGTACAGAACGAAGAAGGTGAAAGCCAGGATTGCGTAGACACCGGCGTAGGTCAGGAAGGTCTTCGGTTGATGCGGCAACGGTCTGCCGAGAACCAACTCCAGGGCAGTACAGCACGCAGTGAATCCGTTCATTCCGGGGAATGGGACAGTGTTCATGATCCCCATGATCAGAACGAGAACTCCCATACATGAAAACAGGTGACCCCAGGCGGACACCGCAGTCGTTGCTGTTGTGACGAGCGCCGCGCCAAAGCCGCCCCACTGTTTGAGCGTACGGGGGGCGGCGAATGCGCGAAAGAAGTCGAATACGGTTCCGTTCAGTAGTTCCACCTGGCCTTGCCAGGAATCGGGGCGTTTCGCCTGTTTGAGTCCGGGGACGCCGCTGCGCACAAAGTCAGTGATGCCCGCGGAGTCCCGATACAGCTGTGGTTGTCGAGCCACTATCGGAATGCCCACAAGGCACACTCCAAACAGCAAACAGGAAAGCGGTCCCACACCCAGCATCAGCAACCGTCCGTATGCCGGAACCTGTTCCAGCGGAATCCGTGGATCGCCACGGTCCCCTACGATGGGAGGCGGCGCTTCATCTTCGCCATAAAACCGGGTGTACGCGCTAATGGGAAGCGGATTCAGCCGGTAGATGATGCCGTTCCGTCGGAACCGGTACAACGTCGGCCCGAAGCCGACGCCGATCTCGGTGGGAGTCGCCCCCACCTGCCGACCAACAATCGCCGTCAGTTCGACAAAGACGAACTGAACAGCGAACAGCAGGACGATGACTGACAGCAGGTAGACGACGAAGAGCGCGCTCATGTATTGGCCCGGGGTACACTCATTGGGTAGACGTCGCCGGTGCCGGGATGGACTTGATAAAGGCGATCACGTCGGCGAGTTGTTCGGCGGTGACGTCCTTCTCGATACCGACCGGCATCAGGGACTGGCCGGTGGACTGCAGTTCGTCGATCTGGTCGCGGAGGATGACGTCCTCCTTCCCTTCGGCGCGGCGGAAGGTGACGGTGCTCGCTGTTTCTGCGGCGATGATGCCCGTCACCACGCGGCCGTCGACGAGCAGGGCGGAATAGTTCGTGTAGATCGGCTGTGCCTCGCGGCTGGGATCGAGCAGTGCGATCAGCAGGTCGCGCGGAGACTTGTTGGCAACCGAGGCCAGCTCCGGACCGACGGCGTGGCCGGCGTCGCCGACCTTGTGACAGTTGGCGCAGGTCTTCATGAAGACGGTTCGCCCGCGCTCGGCATCGACGTCGCCGTCGAGGGCCAGCTCGAAGGCGTCGATCACCTGCTGCCGGTCGGCGGAGGTGGCGCCGAGCAGCGCGGTGGCCCGGTTCCGCAGGTCCATGTTGGGATGGCCCAGGAGCGACTGCCGCTTGTCCGGCGCGATCTCGCCCGGCTTGACGTCGCCGGCTTCGATGGCCGCGAGGAGCACTTCGGTCCGGGGGCCGGAGCGCAGCAGGCCGTCCACGATCTCGGCGCGGACCGCGGGGCTCGCCGATGCCCACGGTTCGAGCAGGAGCGATGCCAGTTCGTCTCCGGCATGATCGGCCAGCGCCCGCACCGTGGCGATCTGCACGTCCTGTGGCTCGCGCGGCGACAGCAGATCGCCGGCCACTTCGCGCAGCTGCTCCGAGGTATCCTGCGACAGGAACGCAATGGCGGCCGTCCGCGAGGAGAGCGGACTCTCCGCATCACGCGCCGTTTCGCGGGCTCGCACGAACTCGTCGCTCAGCAGCTGCCGCGCGTCTTCGCTCAACACATCCCCGGCGACCAGCGCCGAGAGGGACGAGCCCCGGGTGCGGAGACCGCGCGACGCCCCCTGCAGGGCCGCGCGGCTTTCGCAACGGCCCGATTCGGACTGTTCCTGCCCGGCCAGGGCGTCCATCACTTTGGCAACGTCGGCGTTGCCGGACACGGCGGCCAGCTCCGACAGCCGCTCCAACCAGCGCAGGACGCCGCTGCTGTCGCAGTCGGTGTCACCGGCGATCAGGTCGGCCGCCATTTGGCCGGCGCGGGGGCCGACGGATGTCAGCATCGCCTGCCGCACGTCTCCCGCCGGCTCTCCCGCTGTTGCGATCTGCGCGAGTCCCGCCGTCGAGACGCTGGCGTCAAACTCGCCGAGCGTCAGCGCCAATTGAAACTGCACGCGCACGTCATCGGCGTAGCTCGACGCCAACTCCGGCAGGGCTTCGGCGACGAGCGGCCATTCCTCAGCATGACGTTCGGCAACGCGAAGCGCATGTTCGACAAGGATCGGATCCGGGTGGTCGAAGAACGCCGAGAGCACGTCCTCCTGCTGCAGCGAGCCGAGCCCTTCGAGCGTGTAGAGCGCGTGCACGCGGGTGGTGGTGGATGCGGAGTTGCGCAGCAGCCGCGTGAGTGTGCCGCGGGCCGCGTCGTCGGCGCGCTCGTAGAGCAGTCGCTGCGCGGTTTCGCGGTTCCAGGCGTTCGCCGACTGCAGCTGGAGCGCCAGGTCGGACGTGGACATTTCGGTGAGGTTCGCCGGGGCGTGGTATTCGTGCTCCGGCGGCGCGAGGCGGTAGATGCGGCCGCGGTCGTCGCCGCTGTAGAGATCGAGATGCTCCTTGATGTCCTCGGGGATCGATGAAGGATGCTCGATCGTCTCGCGGTACATGTCGAGGATGTAGAGGAAACCATCGGGACCGTTGACGAAGTTGACCGGCCGGAACCAGTTGTCGGTCGACGTAATGAACTCCACGCCCTCATCGGCCCGCTTTGCGATGAAGCTGATGCCGTCGGGCGTGAGCGTCTTGCGATGCACGAGGTTGCCGCCGACGTCGCCGATGAAGGCGTTGCCGCGGTATTCCTCGGGATAGGCGTCGCCGCGGTAGATCGTGACGCCGGTCGCCGACGTAAAAAAGCCGGTGGCGACGAGTTCGGTGGGAGGCAGGCTCTTCTGGTACTTGGGGTCGGCGGCGCGGCGGCGCGTCCGCACGATCCGCCACGGCTCGGCCTGGCTCGTCCGGAAGACCGGAGCGGCAGCCCCTTCGGCCGCGATGCTCCGCACGATGCCCGAGACCGTCACGCCGGGGGTGCGGTCAAGATATTGCAACGGAAAGGCGACGTGCAGGATGTGGTTGCTGTTGGAGCAGACGAACCGGTTGCCGTAGTCGTCGAACGAGTGGCCGAACTGCAGGCCACCGCTGACGAACTCCACTTCGCGGGTCTTGGGATCGAAGCTGAAGTCTTTGCCGCGCAGGTTGCCGAGCGGCTCATCGCCGCGCATCAGCTCGGTGTCGCTGTTGGTGCCGCCGGCGACGTAGATGCGGTTGTCGAGGCCCCACTTCATGTTGTTGGCGAGGCCCTGCACGTTGTAGCGGCTGAACCCGCTGAAGACGATCTCCTTGTGATCGGCCATGCCGTCGCCGGTGGTGTCCTTGAAGTAGTACAGGTACGGCGGGGCGAGGGCGAAGACGCCGTCGTCGTAGCAGCAGACGGAGAGGCACCAGTTGAGCTTGTCGGCATAGACGGTGCTGGCATCGAACACGCCGTCGCCGTCGGTGTCTTCCAGCCGCCGCACGAGGCAGACGTCCTTTTTCCCGAGCGGCTCGGGCTGCATGGCCCGGGGTTCGGGGGAGTATGGATAGCCGTGCATTTCGGCGATGTAGAGCCGCCCCCGGGCATCGAACGCGCCGTCGACCGGATCGGCAACGATCGGCTCGTGCGCGACGAGCTCGAGCGAGAAGCCTCGCTGCACTTTGAACGTCGCGAGTGCGTCGGCAGGTTCCGTCGCGGAAATCCGCGGCAACTCATCGGCGAGCGACGGCTCTTCCGCGTCAGCGACGAGAAGGGGGAGGGACGAGCAGACACCCAGTCCAGCGACAAGTGCAGACAGTCGAAACACGCGCATCATCGACTCCACAGTAGATTTCGGATCCGGAGCGTTGGAGCCAGTCTAGCGGCGCGAACGATGAAGTGCGCGTCTCCGGCCGGTAGGAACCGTGTCCAGTCATTCGCGCATTGTCGGAAGTTCGCGACGCTGGGTTCTCCGTCGTCACACCTTCGCCAGGCAGTCATCCAGATAGTCCCGGGCGCGGTTGATTTCGGCCGTGACCAGCGCCGGTGTTTCCAGGATCGGAATGCCGCGCGGCGTGGGATGCATGAAGACTTCCACGCGGCCGGCGTACTCGATGGCCCGCAATCCGGCCAGGAGCGGCGTCCAGTCGAGCGGGCCGCGGTGAGGCAGCTGCAGTAATTCCTGTTCCTTGGGGAGCTTCGTCATGCAGCCCATGCCATGCTCCCAGGCCTGGAAGTGCACCAGTCGCGGTCCGAGGTCGCGGATCAGCTGCGCGATGACATCCGTCTCCTGCGGCAGGTGATACGGCGCCATCGCGATACCCAGCCGCTCGGACGGAATGTGCTCCATGAGCATCCGGATCGACTCCGGCGAGCTGATCAATCCTCCGCTATGATTCTCGACGCCGATTGTGACGCCGGTCTGTTCGGCCACCTCAACGTGCGGCTTCAGCTTCTCGGCGAAGGAGCGAACTTCGGTGGCAAGCTCCTCGCCCGAGAGGTCCTTCGGGCCGCCGCTGTTGCAGATCACCATGTCGCCGCCGAGCCGCTTCACCAGCGACATCTCGGACTGCATATTGAAGATGCCGTACTTAAAACAGGTAAAGCTGCCCAGCCGGACATCGTGCTCGGCCAGCAGCGATGCAAAGGCATCCTCCCCCAGTTCTTCGAGCTGCTCGCGCTGGTTCCCGTGCGGCTCAGCCCAGATTTCGACGTATTCAGCTCCGCAGGCCTTTACCTCCGGCAACAGCTCATGCAGCGGCAGCTTGCCGTACATGCAGGAGGCGACGATGTACTGCAGTTCGAATGCATTGGAGTTGCTTTGCGCGGTCGCCGACAGCGTGCCTTGCATTGCTGTCAGGCCCGCGGCCACCGCGGACAGACCAAACTGACGTCGGGTTAAGCGGTCGTGCAACATTGGAATGCGCTGCCTCGCTGCGGGGCCAGTGAACAATTCCGGGTCGGTGACCAAGCTGTCGCGCCCACGTCACCCGGCTGATGGCGGCGCAGGACGATTCGGGATCTGCATTGCCCTCCAGCCTGGTAAGGGCTCACGAATCGCTGATTATCGTGAGGCGGGCCTCGAATTGCATTTCACTGAACGATCCGGGCGGGAGCTTCGCGAAACTCCCGATCCACGGTGGACGGGGCTGGCAGAATCCGATACATGTGTAGACACCATTCGTCAGTCACGCACACGGGTCGCGGCTTGCCGCGCCCCGTGTTCTTTTGTTCGCAGAGAGAGTGTTCGTTCCGCCCCGGTGCGCGCCTGATGGCGTCGTGCGGCGCGGAGCGGCTTCGAGTCGTTGGAGATCCATCATGGAACGCCAGCCCATTTCCCGCGAGGGATACGACAAGCTCCTGGCGGAGATCAAACACCTCGAAGAGGACGAGGTCCCGAAGATCGCCCAGAAGATCGCCGAAGCGCGCGCGGAGGGGGATCTCAGCGAGAATGCGGAGTACCACGGCGCCCGCGAGTCGCAGGGAATGCTGTTGGCCAAGATCGGCCAGCTTAAAACAAGGCTCGCGAGCTGTTACATCGTCGACAAGTCGGAGATGCCGAAGGGAGTCGTCACGTTCGGCTCCACGGTCACTGTCCGCGATCTCGACATGGACGAAGATGAGACCTACGAGTTTGTCGGTCCCGGCGAAGAGGACTACGACGGCGACGTCATGAAGATCCTCACCTCCAGCCCCATCGCCAAGGCGTTGACCGGAAAGAAGGTCGGAGATCAGGTCGAGGTGCAGATTCCCCGCGGCACCATCCGCCTCGAGGTGAAATCCATCGTCGACCACGGCACGTAACGAGCCGCCGTGCAGTCTCGGTTTACCAGCAGCAGCCGGGATTCAGCAGCCGAAACGCCGGAGCGCGATACTGCCGGATTTCCGGATGCGAGAAACGGTAGGGCTGGTACGGCGCGGGCAGATCATTGTAGATCAGCTCCGGCTCGTAATGTTTATGGATGGTGGTCGGACGCATCTGACCGAACAGGATCTCCATCGTCGCCTCATGCCGGTAGCCTGGATTCGCCAGGTACTCGGTGTAGCTGTACGGGATTGACCGATAGATGTCCTCGTAGGTCCGATCGTTCACCGTTAGCGGGCGCACGGCTGGACGGATCAGAACGCCTGCATCGGCCTCATCCCCCTGCAGAACCGCCAGCTGCTCTGCAGACGGAGCGTCGGCTGGGAACACGACCGCATCTCCCTCCGGCGGAGGAGGAGGAACCAGTCGATCGTCCGGGTCGTTGGCGGCCACAATCAGGACCGTCCATTCGGGTTCGGCCGTCACGTCCGTACCTTTGTCGTCAGCGGCAGCCGTCCATGATGCGGCAGCCAGCAGCGCAAAGGCCGAGCAGAGTCGAAACGGGCGAACTTGAGCGAACGTCGTGGAGTCAAATCGTGCGGCGGTCATCATTTGTGCTCTTCCGTCTGGCGTCGGCCCGGCCGTGCGAACGTCTCCGGCGTTGCAGAACGGCCGGATTTCATTGACTCTAGAGAGGCCGCAGGACCGGTGTCAAAGAGCAAATCCGCATAATCGCTACCTCGGTTGACCCGAACGCCCCGCCCATCAGAATGGGCACAGACGATTATCCGCGGCGACCGCTCCGGTCGCGCACCACCCAGACGGGAACTGCCGACGTGTCAGCGAAAGCGTGGGGAGGACGATTCTCGGTTCCGACCGACAAGCTCGTCGAGGCGTTTACCGAGTCCATCAGCTTCGATTCGCGGCTTGCCGCCGTGGATGTGCGCGGCTCCAAGGCCCACGCACAGATGCTCAGCAGGGTCGGCCTGCTGACCGCGGAGGAATGCCGGCAGATCTGCTCGGCACTGGATGAGATTCTCGGCGAGATCGAACGGGGCGAGATTGAGTTCCGCATTGACCTAGAAGACATCCATATGCACATCGAGTCCGCGCTGATTGCGCGGCTCGGCGACGTCGGGCGCAAGCTGCACACAGGCCGCAGTCGCAATGATCAGGTCGCGACGGACCTCAAACTGTACGTGCGGGACGCGATCGACGGCATCGACCGGCTGCTGACCGACCTGCAGCGGGCATTCGTCGCCCGCGGTGAAAAGGACCTGGACGTCATCATTCCGGGGTATACGCACCTGCAGCGCGCCCAGCCGGTCGTGGCGACTCATTACTGGCTTGCCTATTGCGAGAAGCTGCAGCGCGATCGAGACCGGCTCGCCGATTGCCGCCGGCGGGTGAACATTTCGCCGCTGGGGGCCGCCGCGCTGGCCGGGACGACGCTGCCGATCGATCGGCATCAGACTGCGGAGTTGCTCGGGTTTGAGGCTCCCGCCGCCAACAGTCTGGACGTTTCGAGCGACCGGGACTTTCTGATTGAGTTCACGTCGGCGCTCGCGCTGATCGCCGCACATCTCAGCGGCTGGGCGGAGGAGTGGATTTTGTGGTGCACGACGGAGTTCGGGTTTCTCAGGCTGCCGGACGCCTACACGACCGGATCGTCCATCATGCCGCAGAAAAAGAATCCCGATGTGCTGGAACTGATTCGGGGCAAGTCGGCGCGGGTGATCGCCGCCGCGCAGCAGCTGTTCCTGCTGGTTAAGGGTCTGCCGCTGGCTTACAACCGCGACCTGCAGGAGGACAAGCTCGCTCTGTTTGCCGCGTGCGATACGGTGGTCGCCTGCCTTGAGCTCGCTCCCTCGATCGTGGCGAACGCAGAACTCCAGCGCGAGCGGATCGCGGCCCGGATCGACGACGGCTTCCTCGATGCGACCGCCCTGATGGAGTATCTGATCCGATGCGGCGTACCGATGCGGAGCGGACACGAAATCGTGGGCAAGCTGGTGGCCCAGTGTGAAGCGGCGCGTCGCAGGCTGGCCGATCTGACGCTCATCGAGATGCAGTCGGCGTGCGCATCAATCGGAGCGGATGTGTTTGATTCTCTCGGCGCGATCAACTCCGCTAAGGCCCTGCAAAGCTACGGTTCCGGCGGACCGGGTCCCGTGACCGAGCAACTGGCGGCGTGGAAAGGCCGGTTATGGTCTGATGAGTGATCTGGCTGTCGTCCTCCGACGGGATTGAACCGCCGAGGACGCGGAGGTCGCTGAAACGAAGCTTACTCTCGGCGTCCGCGTTCTCTGCGAGGAGTCTTACTGGTTCGAGAGGGATTTGCTGATGGCGGCTAGCACTCCGTGCGTCGGTGACGCGCGGCGCCTCGACTTGGGATCACATGCCGCCGGCTGCTCCGGAGTGATGAGAGGACGCTGCGGCGGCCTGCTGTTGCGCGATGACGGCCGCTGCGGCCGTCGATCCTGTATTGCCGTAGATTGAGGCGATGCACGCGGTTCCCAGTCCGAGACCCTTTAACGAGTTCCCCCAAAGTTGTTCGCCTGTGATCGGATCGAGACAGTAAGTGTATCCGCTGACTGAGACGACGATCCGGTCGCCGTCCAGCAGCACCGCCGGAAACCCGGACCCGTTCGGTGACTTCCAGGACCAGATCAGATCCCCCGTATCGCGGTGCAGGGCGACGACGCGCCGGTTGAAGCCGACGAACACCAGATCCATGAGAGTCAGATCCTGTGATGGCGAGTCCGAGTTGTACGGCATGGCGTCCTCCGGTTTTTCCAATCCACAGTGGCGCAAAGGTAAACGGCAGGGATGCGGTTCATTGAATCCGGTGCGACCGGCCGCTGCAATCCGGTGACATCGGGGCCTTCGTTGGCGAACTCTCTCTCATGCGCACGATTCGGTTGACGCTCGCCTACGACGGCAGCCAGTTCGCCGGCTGGCAGGTGCAGCCGGACGCGCGCACCGTACAGGGCGAGTTGGAATCGGCGATCGAACGCCTGACCGGCGAGCGGCCGCGGGTGCTCTCGGCCGGGCGTACGGACGCGGGAGTGCACGCGCTCGGCCAGATGGCGAGCTTTTGCATCGAATCCACTATTCCAGGCGAAAAGTGGCGGCCCGCGTTACAGGGGCTGCTTCCGGCCGACGTCGCCGTCCTGCAGAGCGAAGACGCCCCGGACGGATTTCACGCCACATACTCGGCCAAATCCAAGCGCTACCGCTATCTCATCCACAGCGCCATCGTTGATGACCCATTTCTCCGCCGGTACGCGTGGCGCATCGGCTCGCCGCTGGACCTGGCTGCAATGCAGGAGGCGGCGCGGGCGCTCATCGGCCGGCACGACTTCCGCTGCTTCGAGACGGAATGGCCGAACAAGGCCACGAGCGTCCGCACTGTGTTCGACGCAAATCTTGAGCACCTGGCCGAGTGGCCGGGATGGTCGGGGCAGCCTCTCAAGGCTCACCAGCCATCGGACCGTTCGCCCTTCATCGCCTTCGAGATCGAGGCGGACGGATTCCTGTATAATATGGTCCGGGCCATCGTCGGGACGCTGGTGAACATCGGCCGTGGCAAATGGGAGCCGGACATCATGGAGCGGATCATTGCGGCGCAGGACCGCTCGCTCGCCGGTGAGACGGCGCCGCCTCAAGGGTTGTACCTGGTGCATGTCCGCTATGAGGGCGGATGACGTTCGGTGTCCTGAGTTCGTCCACTTTCACAACCTCTTGCGGGTCAGTGACGGATCAAGACCGATCCGGAAGTTCCCAGTGTTCCGCGCAGCAGCTGTTCCCGCGCCGGCGCCTGCTGGTCGTCAATTTCTCTGGTATCCTGCAGCGGCGCTTCGCAAAGAGGGCGCGGTCATTGAAAGCACGCCACGTTCACCAGAGGATTCGGCATCCGATGCGTACTCCTATAGCCGGCTTGTCCGTCTGCGTTGCGCTGCTGGCCTCGATCAGGCCGCTTGCGGCGGGGGAGATAGCATTCCGTGCTCACGTCTTGAATCCCGATTCGGAGTTCAGCTCCGCGGCCGTGTTCGACGTCGACCACGACGGCGATCTGGATATCGTCGCGGGGGGATTCTGGTACGAGGCGCCGGATTGGACGCGGCATTTCGTGCGCGACGTGGAGAACATCAACGGACGATACGACGACTACTCCAGCCAGCCGCAGGATGTGAACGGCGACGGGTGGCTGGACCTCGTCAGCGTGAACTATCGCAGCCGTTCGATCTACTGGGTGCGGCATCCGGAGGATCTGTCGCGCGAGTGGTCGCGGCACCTGATCGACACGCCGGGCCGCAGCGAAACGGGGCGCTTGTTCGACATCGACGCGGACGGAGACCTCGATATTCTGCCCAACGGCACCGACTATGCGGCGTGGTACGAGTTCACTCCCGGGGAAGGTGAGCCGAATTGGGAGCGGCACGACCTGCCGGGCAAACTGGCGGGGCATGGCATCGGCTTTGGGGATCTCAACGGCGATGGCCGCGGCGACATCATCGGCTGCCGGGGATGGGCGGAAGCGCCGAAGGACCGGACAGGCGAGTGGACGTGGCATGCCGAGTTTGACCTGGGGCAGGGAGTCAGCATTCCGATCCTGGTCGAAGACCCCGACGGGGACGGCGATGCCGATTTGGTCGCGTCCCACGGACATGACTTCGGCATCTTCTGGATGGAGCAGTCAACGGGCGACGACGGGGAGCGCGTCTGGACGCGGCAGGCGATCGACGACTCGTGGTCGTGCGCTCATTCGCTGCTCTGGGCGGACATCGACGGCGACGGACGAGGCGACCTGGTCGCCGGGAAGAGGTACCTGGGGCACGACGGGCGCGACCCCGGCGAGACGGAACCGCTGTGCGTCTTCTGGTACGGCTACGATCCCGAGAGTGGCGCGTGGGAGCGGCATGAGATTCACTCCGGGGGGACCGTCGGCATGGACCTCGACCCGAAGGCGGTGGACCTGGATGGCGACGGCGATATTGATCTCATCGCCCCGGCGCGGTGCGGGCTGCACTGGCTGGAAAACCTGCGCATTGAATGAGCGGCGGGGTTCAACCCCGCCGCTCGTTGTCGCATCATCAGGATGCCGTGCGTATTGCCGTTCTTCGCTGGACGGCGACGCCGATGGCTCCCGCCACAAAGATTGCAAACAGCAGCCAGCGGACCGGGCCGGGCACGAGGAAGAAGCCGATCAGGCCGAGGCCGATGAGCACTTTCGGGACGGCCCGGCGGAAGCGGCCGGAGGCTCCGTCGCTGCCGAGCAGCCGCAGCAGCCAGATTCCGGCGATGATCCAGAGGACGGTCCAGATGAACCCGACGCCGAGCGTGAGGGCGCGCCGCGGACGGACGGCCAGCACCAGCCGCGGCTCCCCGCCGACCTTGGAGAAGACCAGTTTCGATTCGGTGACCGGGACGTCGATGGAGAGCGACAGACCGCCGGTGGAGGTCCATGCGGGCAGATCCATCCCAGCCGTGTCGACGACTCCGTCACCTTCGAAGTCCACTTGGGGGGCGAAGTCGCTCGCGGGCAACATGCCAGCCACAGTGCGATCATTCCACGACTCCCGGTCGACATAGTTGATCGGAGGTCCCACGCGCTGCTGTGAGGCTTCGGGCTGTCGAAACTCAGACTGCTCGTCATACTGAATGTGGTTGACCGGCGGTGGAAGCTCAATCGCGCCGGACTGTCGTTGTGTCCGGGCGCGCTGCTGCTCCTCTGCCAGTTCCGTCAATGACTGATCCGCCAGTTGCTTCTTGAGATCGCTCCGTCCCGCGACCTCGCCGCTGCGGCTTTCGCTCATGGGCTGCTGGGACGGGTCGGCGGGGGCACTGTATCGGAAGTTGAGGCCAAGCGCGGCTCCGTCTTCCGACTGGCCCGCGCTGCCGCGGTTGTCCGTCACGATAGCCGCAGTGTTGCCCGCGACGAACGCTCTTCCCTTCTCCTGCTCGGCCGTGACGCCGAACCGGTCTTCCGCGGATTGCTGCGCCGCCCCCTCCGACTGCTCGTACTTGGCGATGGCCTCATCCACCTGCTGCTGCAGCGCCTCGTTGCGGGCATATAACTTCGTCACTCCCTCAGTGTCGGTACTGAGTGTCAAATTCGACGACTGCTGCTCGAGCGACACGTCCAGTTGCTTGAGATTGTTCAGCACCTGGACCTTCTGACGCGAACTGGTGAGCGGGTCGAACAGCATGCGTGTCAATTCGACGGCGTCCTGTTCCTGCTTCCGGATCTGCAGGTCCCACGCTTCCTGGTCGAAGCTAAGGTTCGACTTGCGATCGACGGCGGAGGCATCGATGTCGTCCGGGAGGTAGACGGTCCATTGCGTGTGCACGACCGGCATCCCCAGGTCCGGCCGCCCGGCCGCCTGGGCCTCTTCCCGCGTCACGACCGAAGGGGAGGGAAGCTCAATCTCCCGCGCCGCCACCATGAAGTTCTCCGGGAGTGCCTTCGTCAGACGGCCGGCGAGGACGAGCTTCACCTCGAACGAGAGGTCCGCCGCGCTGGTTTGCGGCAGCGCGACGAGTTGCACGGTTTCGCTGCCGAGCGACGTCTGCACCGTGCGGGAGGGCACGCCGCGGACGTAGACGGAGAGTATGCGTGCTCCCTCGGGAATGCGGAGGGCGAGGAACTGGCGGCCGCGGTTGCGGACGGTGTAGACAGCCTGCATCCGCCAGCTGCCGTCGTAGTCGAGGACGCTGATCATCTCGGCCGCGGTGACCGTCGCGGTCGCCGTCTCGGCCTGCTGCAGCCGTTCCGTCCCCCACGACGGCACGCGCTCCGCCCGGACGCGAACGATCTCCATCGCCTGGTCGAGCAGGTCGGAGCGAAGCGTGAGGGGCAGTTCGTCCCGCGACACCGGGTCGATCTGTGCGGCATCCACCGGCGAGAGCTGCAGGCCGGAGAGGTTCACCAGCACGGCGTGCTGCGTCTGCGTCTCCAGCGGCGCAAACGTCCCCGCTTCCGCCGGCTGTTCAAAGTTCAGCAGCGGCGTCTGGACGGTGTCGTCGGCCGGCGGCGGCAGCGTGGCGACGGCGGTGAGCAGGTACTCCGTCGAGACCGGGTCGACGAGGGCGATCGTCCAGCGGATGCGGCCGTCCTCGAGTTCCGTCGACGACGTCTGGCGGATGCCCGCGCCGTTGAACTCCATGCGTCCCGCCAGCCAGCCGGGCGTGGTGACGACGAACGTGTCGGCCGCGGCCCGCGCGATTTTCCAGCGGAACGTGAAACCGTAGTCGATGGAGGTGTCGCTGACGGCGATCAGCGTCACTGCGTCCGCCGAAAGCTGCGGCGTAGCGCGCGTGAGGGCGAGCGCGACCGGCTGCGGCTCGACGTCGGCGGTGCTGAAGGCGAACTGGACGCCACGCGGCTGCAGCGTCCGCAGCCGCTCCGAAAGCGACGCGGGGTCGATTGAGCGCCAGCCGTCGAACGTCTGCAGCGTCGCCGTGTAGGCCTGGTCGAGCCAGACGGCGAGCGACGACTCCAGCCGGGTGACGGAGAGCGGCCGCGGCACAATGATCTCCGCGCTGGCTGCATCCGGCTGCCGGACGATGTGTCCTTCCAGCAGCACTTCCAGGCTGCCCGTGCGGGGCTGGTCGAGCTCGATGGTGAGGACCTGCGGCTCCCCTTCCGCTCCACTGACGTACCAGTCGGCCAGGTACGTCGCGGCGACGTCGATCGGCAGGTAGCCCTCCGGCAGCACGACGGAAACCGCCGGACGGGGGGCGCCGGTCAGTTCGTACTGAATGCGGCTGGCGATCATGAGCTTTCGGAGCCCCACGTTTGCTCCGTGCTCGGCGACGGCGCGAGTCTCCGGCTGCCGCCGCTGCACCGTTCCGCTCAGTTCGATCGGCCGGGCCGTGAAGCGGTATGCCGCCCGCGCCAGATCGGGCGCATAGGTCGGCGGATTCGGCAACACCGGCGCGGTGAACCGGTCCAGATTCGTCTGCGACAGGCCGTTGCTGGCGTCGACCCGCAGCGTGAGATGCTGCGCCGCATACAGGCCCAGGACTCCCGTTTCGCGGGTGATGTTCTGCGGCGCAACCGACGGCAATGAGAAGGCAGCCGCTTCGTCTGAGACGCCCAGCGGCTTGTAGAAGTCGAGCGTGAGTTGTGTCTCGGAATCAATGGCCCGCCGCATGAAGACGGTGAGCGTGCGCGCGCCGGCGTCGTCCCCCAGTTCCCAGCCGCCGACGTCGGGGCCGCCGATCTGCTGGACGCTCAGCCCGTCGGGCAAAGTGAACGTGACTTCGTTGATCTGCCCCTGCCGGACGCGGTACTGCAGCCCCATGCCGAGATGCAGTCCGGCGTCATCGATGTTGAGGGCGGTGGCCGATTCCAGTTGCACGATCGCCGAAGTGTCGCCGCGCATGGTGCGGGGCTGCCACGCGATCGTGACGTCTCCCCCCTGGTCGACGGCCAGCTCGACCGTGCGGGCTCCGGCCTCGTCGCGAATGCGATACGTTCCCGTCGCGCCGTTCACGCGGACAACCTGCTCCTCACCCGCCGGCAGGGCGAAGCTCAGTTTCCCGGCGGGCACGGCTCTGAGCGGAAGCGTGAACTCGCCCGCGGCCCCGGTGATTCGTGCGGGCACGGCGAACGTCAGGTCCAGCACGTGGGGGCCGGTTTCGCTCAGCACGATCGAGAGGTTGCCGTCGGTGGCCGACAACGCCGCCGGCTCGCCGTCGAGGGTCGAACTCCGCACGGCGACCGCGCCGAGCGGGATCGGCAGCGTGATCTGCCGCTTCCGCAGGTTGTGGAGGACGTAGCGGGCGTTGACGCTGACTCGCGCTTCGTCGCCGTCTCCTTCCAGCGAGGCTGAATACAGGGCATCGGAGACCAGGCCGTCGACCGGGGCCGGGCCGACCTGCCGGTCTTCGGGGTGCGCGACGTTCCACAACTTCAGGAACTGGTCGAACGGCAGGAAGACGAGCTCGGACGTGGTGGGGTCGGTACCGGCCTCGTACGGAATGATGATCGCGGGTTCCTGCCGGATGGGCGTCGGCGTCACCGGCGACTGGTTTTCCTGTGCGAGGGCGGTGGCGCTGACGAGCCATACAGTGCCAAGCGCCAGGGATCCGGCTGCGGCGCGGCCGAACCCGCAGCAGCGGCAATTGGCGGCGCACCATTGCACCACGGCCCGCAGCACCCACAGGCCGACGCCGCAGAGTCCCCCCAGGAACATTCCATCCAGCACCGGCAGCCACGCGACCGGGGCGATGGTCATCAGGGCGAGCGGCCCGATGATCGCGATCAGCGCCAGCTTCGCGCGGAAGGAGAACGACCGGTTTCGCAGCCACCAGAAGAAGAACGTGATTGCCGCGGCAATCGCCAGCACCAGCACGCGTCCGGCAGAGCGGTCGGCATACTGCAGGTCGAGTTCGGCGGGGGCCGCGTCGGTGGTGTTGCCGTGATACTCGAATTCGCGCTGGTCATAGCCGGGGGGAGGCTGGAGATCGAGCGTCAGGGACAGCAATGCGCCGCGTCCTGCCAACGCGACCTCCGCGCGTCTCGAATAGCGAGTGACATCATCGAAGTCCGCCACTGTTGGGCCAGGCCCTGCGATCATCGGTGCGGCGGGTCGCCCCAGCGGGCGGCCCCCCGTGCCGAGCATGCGCCCGTCGTCCGCGCCCGGTTCGCCTGCCGGTCCATCCGTCGCCGTGCCACGCTGCGGCGGTGACTCGCCCGGCGGACTCTCAGGCTCTGACATGGGAGGAGCAGGGGTTGCCAGTTGATCGACCCGATTGTTCGCTCCGGATTCGGGAGCGGCCAAATCCTGGACGCTGTCTTGAAAGGCATCCATCGGCGCCGCGCCGAACGGGTCCAGTTCACCTCCACCCTCCATCCCTCCCGGGGCGGGCTCTGCAGGAACGGCGAGCGTTGCTGCTACGGGGTCCGAGGTGGCTGCATCGAACTCAAAACCGTAGAGCTCGCTTCCGCCAAACTCTCCAACAACCTCACCCCCCTGCGGTGTTGCCATCGCGCGGAGGACCGACTGATCGATCTCCGATGACACGAACCGCACCGAGCCGTCCATCATCAGCATGTGGGCGCCCATGCCCTGCGGATGGCTGAACTGGTAGGCGCTGTTGCCGAATCCGGCCGCCGGATCGCGCGTGTTCGTCGGGTCGCCCCACGGCTTGATGCCTCCGGTCACTTCGCCGGCAAAGATCGTGTTCGACGTGCCATCGGTGATGTCCCGAATATGCATCCGCGTATTCCGCGGCAACACCCGCTCGTTTCCGGCGTAATGGCTGGCCCCGTAGCCCTGCACCTCAAGGGGCCCGGCCAGGCTTGGATTCTGGTATGCCGGGATCTGCTGCCGCATCAGACTCATGTTGACCGGCGCGTTCCACGGCTGCTCGAGATCGATCCGGTTGAACGTCGGGGCCTGATCCATGTACGGCAGCAGATACGTCTGCCAGCTGTGCAGCGGAACGCCGGAGTCGGTGAATGTCCCGCCCTCCGGAAACTCGCCGTGCGCATCGTGAAAGTTGTGCAGCGCGAGCCCGATCTGCTTGAGGTTGTTCTTGGACTGCGTCCGCCGCGACGCTTCCCGCGCCTGTTGCGTGGCCGGCAACAGCAGGGCGACGAGGACCGCACCGATGATCAGCACCGCGATGACGACGCCCAGCGACCGCAGCGTCTGGTAGCCAAGCGTAAACACCGACACCACACCCACGGCTGCCGCGACTGCGATCACGCTGATCCAGATGTCCCACGGCGACGGCGCGCGGAACATCTGCTCCAGACGGCCGAGGAAAGTGTCACGGTCGAGGTCGCGCTCGGGATGGAACCGGCCCTGGCTCTCCACCAGCAGCGTGTCGTCCGGGTAGTGCACGGTCCAGTGCTGCTGCAGAATCTCCAGCGGCTGCTCAATTCCGGCTCCCGTAATGGCGGAGAGCTGCGGCGGCGACTGCTGGACGCGGCCGGACCAGTTGTCGAGCGGTCCGACGTGAGTGCGGTAGAAGAGGCGCAACGAGCGGCGGGGTTCAACCCCGCCTCCTGCCGCGTCCAGTCGCGGCAACGTAATCAACACCCCGTCGTCCGACTTCCGCGC
This sequence comes from Planctomycetaceae bacterium, assembly GCA_041940305.1. GTDB lineage: Bacteria > Planctomycetota > Planctomycetia > Planctomycetales > Planctomycetaceae > JBGTSJ01. The sequence goes on along the minus strand of JBGTSJ010000015.1, from coordinate 122,463 downwards.
TTCCACTGGCTGCCCGTCGATGAGCGTCGCCCACAGTTCGCCGTTCTTCGGCAGCCGCACCTTCAGGTTCTGCACGCCGACGGCCGTGAACGTCAAATCCGCCTGGTGCTGAAAATCTCCCGTCTTCCCGAGGACGCTCGCGATGTGAGCGGTGTGCACGATCGCCGTCGGCACGGCATGGCGGTCGTAGCGGGTCTCGGTGACCGCGATTGACCAGCCGGGGCGGACGTATTGAAAGCCGGCCACGACGCGCTCTGCCGGACGATAGTACGCCGGCGGAAAGTCGACGGGATCGACCGTCGGCAGCGCATTCCCGTCTGCGTCGACGGCCGTGATCTGCACGTGCTGCTCGTTGCCGGCCTCCACGGCGATGTGCCCGCTCTGCCGGTCGGCGTTGAGGACGTTCAGAACAAACGGCGAGAACGGACCGCGCATGGGTGGGTCGGTCGGCGCGGCCGCAGTCTCTTCAGCGGTCGCGTCGCTTTCGGCTGCGACAACGGCATCAGCGTCCTGGTCCCCGGCCTGTGGATCTGGTTGCGCGGCGGCGGCGTCAGCGTCATCGGCGGCGTTGTCGGCATCCACTACGGCCGGGATCGGAGTCTGCACGTCCACCAGCAGGACAAAGTCGCCGCGGGCCCTGCGGTCGAGCTGCAGCGTCCAGATGCGCAGGCCGTCGGCAGGCTCGGCGGGGCGCTGTTCGACGATCCGCACGGCGTCGATCGGAGGATAGATCGTCGCCTGCTGCTGTGGTTCGGAGAGAATCGAGACCGGACGGATCAACTGGAAGCGCAGATCGGTTCCCGCGGACTCCGAGACCGCCACCTGCAGTTGCCGCAGGCCGCCTCCCGCGATGTGTAACTGCGCTTCCAGATGCCCGAACAGGGTTTCGCGGTCGATCCGGAAGAACGTGACCGTCGCGGCCGAAACGCGCGACGGCTTGCGCGCGATCTCCAGTTGTCCGCTGAACACCGTGTCCTGATAGGTGAACCCCAGCCGCACGCGCCTGCCGAACGCCTGCAGCTTGCCGTTGAGAAGACTCACATCATCCTGCCGCGCGGGGTCGAGCCCCTGCACGTCGATCGGCGTGACTTCAAGGTCGTCATCGACCGTGACGCCGTACAGCGCTTCCACGACTCCGGCCTGCGGAAGGCGGACTTCCGGCAGCGCGAACCGCACGGGGTCCGTCTCGACCGGCCAGTCTTCCAGGTCCCGATGGGCCGAGAGCGTGAGCGAACGGGATTCATTCACCGGCAGCGGGGCCGCGAACGGGATGCGGACTTCGTTGATCCCCGCTTCCGCCGGCACCACCTGCCATGCCGCCGGTTCTCCGCCGATGGCGGCCGACGTCACCGACCACTCGGCCGGTATCCGCAGCCGGACGTCGAACAGCGGCGCGAACAGCGTCCGCACGTCGAGCGTGACGGAGAGATCGAGTCCGTCAGCGTTGACGTCGAGCAGCGTGGTCATGGCTGCGTGGACTTCCCGATCCTTGGCGGCCGTGGTGAACGACAGCCGGAAGTCCTCCTGCCAGACCTCGTACTCGAGGGAGGGATTGGCAGGATCCATGGCGGTCGCCGCCAGCACCGGCCGCACGCCGGCCGACTCCACCAGCTGCAACCGCACGCCCGGCGGATACTGCACGACCACCTTGCCGATATGGGACGAGACGCTGCGGATCTCCAGGTCCGGGACGGTCCAGGCCTCGGCGGACGGGCTGCTGACGACGCCGCGGAAGGTGATGTCCCGCATGCCGTCGAACGGCTGCCGATAGCGGAGCGTGATCCGCGTGCGTTCCGGGGCTTCGGGGTCATCCGCCAGTTCCCAGGCATCCAGCCCGGTGGACTCGACGTTCGTGATCTCCAGCGAAGCAGGGACCGTGCAGACGAGCGTATCGATCGTCCGGCCATAGACCTGCAGGGCGGTCCGTGCGGTCCAGGTGACCTCGCCCGGAGCGACGTATACTCCAAAGGCGGTCTGCGCGAAGGTCAGCGCATCGCCGGTTGCCGCCGCCTGTCGGTCGGTGATGCGGAGCTGCAGCGACTTCCGTCCGCCGATCGGAATTGCGTAGGCCGCCTCCTGATCTGCGGGAGCAGGGCGCTCCAGCTGCAGACCGCCGACCGAGAGGTGCTTTCCGGGCGGGAGAGTCAGCGTCAGTTTTCCGGAGGGCGCCCCGAACAGTTCGAAACCCGCCGCCTTGTCGCTCCCCACGGCGGAGAGGTTCGCCGAGAGTTCGACGGTGAGCGTCTGCTTTCCTTTTTCCGCCACGTACAGCACGAGGACGTTGGGATGGTCGACTCCGCGCGCCAGTTTCGCCGGCTGATCCCCTAGCGTGGCGCTCTCGACCCCCAATCCCCCCGCAGGCAGCACCAGCCGGGTCCAGCCCTCCGTGAAGTTGGTGAACTCCGCCGTTGCCGTCAGCAGGAGCTGGTCCCCGTCGAGGCGCGCCGCGTAGTTGGCCGTCGAAAGCACGATGGCGTCCGGCGTCCGGGGCTGTCCGGCTTCCGATTCTCGCGCTGCGGCCTCCAGTGCCTCGTACTCGGCCGCCGGCAGCATCACGCCGCGGCCATCCCGCTCGAACACGGCTTCGAGGTCGGTGATCGGCACGTACACTCGCCGCGGTTCGGGAACGCGCGATCTTTGAGCGTCGTCCTGCGCCAGAACCATCGTCCCCAGCAGCAGCACGCACAGCAGCACTCGAATTGCCGACACGGTTTCAGTCCTGCGATTGGTCTTAACGCATTGAGGAGTCAGAAGGTCAGGAACACTGATTGGCACTAATCTCCACTAATGGAAAGACGAGGCGATGTCGGTTTCCGGAACCGAGCGCTCGCACGAATCATGCATCTCGAAAAGACAACGAACGTCAAGCGGCCATTAGCGTTGATGAGTAGTCATTAGCGTTCCTTCCCTTTCCTTCCCGTCACTTGTCCTCCGCACGGCGTTTGAGTTCATCGATCGCTCCCGGCGGAGGCACGACGGCGGGGGTGGTGGCTGTGACGGCGGTCGCTCCGGCGCCGCTGATCTGTACTGTCTGCGGCGTGCGATTCCGCGCTCCGAAGAAGGCCGAGATGAGCCACCAGCCGATGAGGAACGCCAGGCCGAAGCGGGCCGCCGAAAGGGCATGGGCTGCGCGGTCGGCATCCCAGATCGCCACCAGCGAGAGGATGAACCCGGCCATGAGCAGCACCCACAGCTTGTTCTCCCACGTCGTGCGGCCTAGCACCCAGGCGATGATGGCGATCGCCCCGCTGACGATGACCGTCATCCACAACCGGTTCCACCACACCACGCTCAGCCTGCGCTCCCCGCCAAGGTTGCTGTATACGTAGCCGACCAGTCCTTTCTTGGCCGGCGCGAGAGTTGTGTCCCCGCCACCGATCCAGCCGTCCAGTTCGGCGTCGTTCAGCTGCGAGGTGGTGTTGGTCAGTGTGGAGAACACGCGCGGCTCCCGTTCGACGACGAAATTGTCCGGCTCCCCGACGAGGGCGTACTCCCGCGGAACCCAGACGGCCACGCGCAGCTCCTGCACCGCCGCCGGCGAATCGGTCCCGCCCAGGACCGGCAGCGGCAGCGCGATCCGCCCCCGCAGAAAATCGCTTTCGCCCGGATAGGGATTCACCTGCCAGCGGAACTCGAACGTCAGCAGAAACTCTTCATCGACCGGCTTCGTCCGCGTTACCGGCACGTAAAACGGCTCAATCGCACTTTCGTCGTCCGACAGTCCCGCCCGTTCGAGCTTCACGTTGCGGCCATCGACGTAAACGCCCAGCAGTTCCAGCCGCGCCGGCATGTCGATGAGCAGCCGCTGCCGCTCGGTCGATTTCACCCGCATGCGGACGCGATAGATAGCGGTGCCATCCTCGCCGTTGATGATCTCCACCAGCGCCTTGCGGACGACCGTCTCCACAACCTCCTGGATCTCGTGCCGCGTGCGTGTGAGGGTCAATTGCACCGCGCCGTCATCCGGCTGCTTGAAGTAGCGGTAGGCAAGGGTCCCCGTCTGAGGAAGCAGGGTCAGCTCGCGCGGATCGATCGGTTCCACGTCACCGCCAGCGGCCGTGGCCGTAACCGACAGCGCGGGCTCATGCTGGATGGCGGCCTCGCCCCGAATCCGGGAAACGGGCACCTCAGGCCGACCGCCGGAGGCCGGCGCCGCAAGCGGCTGCAGCAGCGACACCGCCAGCTCGTCCGTCGCCGGTCCGTCAGCGGCCTCATCAGCGCCCGCGTCTCCGGTGTCCGCCGACTTGATGTCGTACGTGGCCGAGAGCCGCAACAGGCCGATCACGTCCCGCTGCATCACGACGGTCCAAGTTACCCACCCGTCGGCCGGATCGGAAGGCGTTTTCTGCTTGATGCCCGGCGTCGTGGCGTCGGTCGAGACGACCTCAATCTGCAGCAGGGGCGAGACCGCCTCCGGAGCCTGGAACTGGAAGGTGTCGATGCCCGCGAACTGGATGTGATAGTCGAGGAGCGTCGTCACCTCCGCCGACTGAGGCTGGACGTTGACCGTCGTTGCCACGTCGACGTTCAGCCGCGCGGCTTTCCGCTTGGTGGTGACAGGGATCGTGACCGGCCGTCGCGTGAAGCTCCAGGCCGCCGTCAGCACGGCATCCCCCATCTGCAGACCCGGCGGGGCGGGAAGCGGCTGGGCCGCCACGACGTCGGCGTCCGTCGTCACCACTTCGATCGACTCGCGGGCATACAGATACACCGCTCCCGTCTCGCGTTCGGCGCTCTGCGGCTCCAGCAGGGGGAGCGTGAGCTGCGCCACGTCAGCTCCGGCATCAAACGTCCGGTGTCCCTTCACGGAGACGCCGATCGCTCCCTGCGTTTTCTCACTGAGCACAATCGTCAACGTTCGGGCGGCTTCGTCGAAGTTGAACTCCTTCATCTGCGGGCACTGCACATCGTCGATGATGAGTTCCTCGGGGACGTTCAACACGAGTTGAAACACGCCGGCTCGCTCGACGGAGTAATTGAGCGCGGCTTCCAGCCGCACCTCATCCTCGCGAAGAATGACGTTGGCGGTGTGATCCACGACGATCCGAGGTTCGACTGGCTTGGCGCTCGCTGTCAGCGTGAACTGCGGCGAGTAGAATTTGAATCCCATTCCGCCGTCGGAGCGGATCCGCTCATCGATCTGGCCGGCCTCGATCCGCACGACTCCCTGCTGCTCGACCAGCGTCAGCACCAGGTCGGGCGAGGACCGCAGCACAACCTGCCCGCTCTCGCGGACGGCATCGAGTGCGTGAATACCGTTGGTCGCGCCTTCTTCGGGGCGGCCCGCCACGGGAAACGTATCCCCGGGAAGCTTGCGTTCGGTGTGCACTTCGACCGTCACCTGCTTCTCGACGGCGCTGAGAAACTCCACCGTCACCACCTGCTCGCCATTTGCTTCCTCCGCACGCCAGCCTCGCACTTTCGACGGCGAAGCCACGTCGAGGATTCGATGATCCGCCGGCACGACGATCCGCAGCTCGTTCAACTCGCCGCGCAGAATGTCGAACAGCAGCCACGCGTCGGTATGGACGAGTCCGTCGGCGACGGTCACCTGCGTCAGATTGGTGACGCTGGTCAGCAGGTCCATCTCCGGTTTCATGCTCACGCGCGGATGCCACCGCACCTGGATGCGTCCCGTCGACCCCAGGCTGGCCGAGACGTGCGTCTGGCCGGCGGCTTCGTCTTCCACGGGCAGACCGACCAGACGGGGTGTGATCTCGACCGTCTGGTCCGGCTCGGGAATCACGACGTCCAGCGACGTGATGCCGACCGGCGGAACGTCGAACGTGAATTCCCGCCCGTCCGGCGACGTGTTGACCCGCGCGACGAGTTCCAGCGTCACCGTCTGCTCGCCGGCTTCCCCCAGCAGCAGCGAGTAAGCGCCGTCTCCGGTGCCGCGCAGCAGGACGTTATCGTTCCCTTCGAGCGCGCCCACCGCCGCCTCTCCAAAACGGATAGGGACCTCCACCCAGGGTTCGCCGAGCACGTTGATCGTGAGTTCCGCCGTGATCCGGGCGATGTCCTTCTCGATCTGCGCTCGATATGCCGCTTTCGTAATCACGGCGTCGACGGCGGGACGCTCACCGGCTCCGCCTTCGAGGGCCCGCCGCATCTCGAGCCAGTCGCTGTAGGGTACGAGGACTCCGGCGCCCAACTGGTCGAAGGCGCCCTTCAGATTGCTGTACGGGACGTAGACCGTTCGCTCGGCCGGCGCGGCGGGGGCGGAATCGGCCGTGGAGTCGTTCTCCTGAGCGAACAGCGGCAACGTCCCACTCGCGACAGCCACGATGATCGCCTGCAGCCACCGTCCCGCACGCATTAAGCCATGCATCGCATCGATCCCGTGGATGTTGAAAACTCACTCTCCGCTGCCGAGCGGCTCTCGGAGCAGATCGCGGCCGCTGAGAAGTCTGCTGGCGCTCCCTCTGGATGTACGCCCGTCATCGAGGATTGCCGCCCGTTGCCGGCGTTCCCCCCTTCCATACGACTTTTCCGCTCGCGGCGACTGGAGAAGATACGCAACCCTGTGCGCATTCGCCTACTGTAGGATATGACGCCTACCCCCCGCGACACATTGCACACTTTTCGGTACTTTGCGGGAGTTCGCGCGTATTGAGGCCGGCCATGTGGCGTCCCCCGCTGAATCCCGCCGATGCGGATGCGGTCCGCGAGATGCTGCGCGCGTGGCCCCAGGTGCAACCCGTCCGGCACGTCGAAGCTGTCACCGGACGCGGCTTCAGCGGAGCCGCGATCTTCCGCGTGACGACGGATCACGCGTCGTATGCGCTCCGCCGGTGGCCGTCACCCGGACTGCTGCCCGAAGCCCGGCTGCGCGAGCTGCATCGTTTCCTGGCCTTCCTGGAGGCTGAGGGGATCAACGAACTCGCCGTGCCGATCGCAGGCCTTCAAGGCACGCTCGTCCACTGCAGAGAGCACGTCTGGCAACTCGAACCGTGGAAACCGGGAGTGTCGGACTTCCTGGACGCCCCGTCCGAAGAACGACTCGTCAACGCCATGCAGGCCCTGGCGCGACTGCACGTCGTCGCGCGCCGTTACGTCTCTTCGCATTCGGGAGCCGAGTGGTTCTTTCAGTCCTCGCGTCAACCCTCGCCCGCCGTCCACGAGAGATTGCGTCTGCTCAACGGCTGGGACGCGAACAGGCTGCGTGTGCTGATCTCGGCGAGTCCTCTCAATGCCTGGGGTTCGCAACTGGCGGTGTGGTTCGACTGGATCGCCCCGTCGGTGCGCGCGGAGCTGGAATCGGCGGCGCACCTCGGCGTGCGACTGCATCCCTGCCTGCGCGATGTGTGGAGCGATCACATCCTGTTCACCGATCAGGCCGTGACGGGCATCATTGACGCATCCGCTGCACGCAGTGAGAACGTGGCTGCAGATCTGTCCCGCCTGCTGGGAAGTCTCTTGCCGGAGGGAGGCGCGCGTTGGGATTCGGCGCTGATGGCGTACTCCCAAGTGCGCCCGCTCGCTGACGATGAACGGCGGCTAATCCCCATCCTGGATCGCAGTGGGACTCTGCTCAGCACGCTCCACTGGGTGCAGCAGGGCGATTCCAGTGTGCCAGTCTGGTCGCATCCAGGATCGGTGTTACGGTTCCAGACGCTCGTCCATCGCCTGGAACGGCTGGCGTCGGAACGACACGCGATGTGACAGCGGCTTCGAACAGCAGCCGCGACCTGAGTCCGTCCCTGTCCCGGCTTGCTGGACTGCTAGGCGGCCTGCTTTTCCGTCTGCTGTGCGAGGACGTGGTCGAGGATTCCGCAGCCGGCCGCCAGCAGCAGCCGCTTGATCTGCAGGTCCGACGTCTTTTCGGCCTGCTTTTCGAGCGCATCCACGATGCGCTGCGCCACGGCCGGATCCGTCACTTTCGCCTTGGTCGCCGACATCGCCTGCCCCTCCATAATAAAGAACTCGCCCCTCCCTACATCGGCAATCCCTTTCCTTCCGCACCAGCCAATCAGCCACTCAAGTTTGCACCTCCCGCAGCCTCCCGGCTACAGTGGTTTGACTCCCCAACTGAACCTCGAATTCGCAATTTGCGATGCCCAATCTGCAATCTGCAGTCTCCCTTATCTCCCTGCCTGAATGAGCCCCCCGATGCATCGCGCTCTCCCGTTCCTCGCCCTGCTCGCCACCGTCGCCGTCACGCACGCCGCGGACCAGTGGGTGACCTACCCCGGCGGAGAGGGGCACGGCGCCGGCAAGCACGTCGTGCTGGTTTCGGGCGATGAAGAATACCGGTCGGAAGAGGGGCTTCCACAACTCGGCAAAATCCTCTCGCAGCATCACGGCTTTCAGTGCACCGTGCTGTTCGCCATCGATCCGGAGACCGGCGAAATCGACCCTGACGTGCGCCACAACATCCCCGGACTCGAGGCTCTCGCCACCGCGGACCTGATGATCATCGCTACGCGAATGCGGGCTCTTCCCGACGAACAGATGCGGCACGTGGTCGAGTATGTTGAGTCGGGGCGCCCCATCATCGGCCTGCGCACGGCCACGCACGCTTTCGAACCTCCCGCTGACAGCAGTTTCACGCACTGGGACTGGCGACGACGGGACGAGGACTGGAACGGCGGCTTCGGCCGCGAAGTGCTCGGAGAGACATGGATCTCGCACCACGGCCAGCACAAGGGGGAAAGCACGCGCGGGCTCATCGCCCCCGGACAGGAATCGCATCCCATCGTTCGCGGCGTGGATGACATCTGGGGGACGACCGACGTGTACGGCGTCCGGCTTCCGCTCCCGGGCGATTCGCAGCCTCTGGTGCTCGGCCAGGTGCTCAAGGGAATGCAGCCCGATGACGAGCCGGTGGAAGGCCCGAAGAACGATCCGATGATGCCGATCGCCTGGACAAAAACCTGGGAAGCCCCCAACGGCGAGGTCGCCCGGATCTTCACGACGACGATGGGCGCCGCGACCGACCTTGAGAGCGAAGGCCTGCGTCGACTGATCGTCAACGCGGCCTACTGGTGCCTCGGCAAGGAAGAGCAGATCCCGGAGGCCGCGAATGTGGAGTTGGTCGGCGAATACTCACCAACGGACTACGGGTTCAAAGGCGCCCGGAAAGGAGTCAGGCCGGAGGATCATGCGCTGTGAATGAACGAATGGGGGGAGCCAATCTCAGGAGTGTCCCATGAATTCTGGTTGGAAGTGCCTGTGCATCCTGCTGACGTTCGTGACGCGCATTCAGGCGGATGATGAGCCCAGCGCTGCGACGGTGAGAAGCGTCGTGCGGGGCTACGAACAGCGTTCCGAAGATGCGGTCGCCGAATTCCGACGGACGTTGCGGGCGCTGCGAGATGACTTCGAGGCGGAAATCGCAACGGTTCGGTCCGCCGCGAACGATGCGGGAGATTCAGCAGAGGTGGGTCGAGCTGACGAAGCTCTCGATGAGGATCCCCAAATCATCCGCGTTGAGCCGCGCCGCTCCCTGTGGAAGAGCGCCAATGGTTTCTTCGAGCGACTCCATGAGGGGCACTGGATTGAGAAGATTCCAAACGGCAATGCGAAACTGTTTTCGGAGTCGGCACGGACCGAGGAGTACGTCGAGATTTCCGGCCAGAACACGATCGTCCGCCTCTATGAGAACAAGTGTATGGTACGATTCCCCAGCGACGGCAAGCCGTTCAAGAAGTTCTATGATGGTCGCTGGGAGCTGGAGTGACGAACTCTCCGTCTGGACTCGTCTGGGGCATGCGTGCGGCGCGTGATGCAGGTTCTCAGTCTCAGATGATGAACGATTCAATCGTTGCGTACGCCACCATGACGGCGCCGACGGCCAGCTTGCCGACGGTGCCCATCACGCGGCCCAACATAGCTCCGGTGCTGATGGCCAGACGTTCGTGACTGGCGCGTCCTTTCCAGTACTCTCCCAGATACGCCCCGGCGAACGCCCCGGCCGCGCCGCCGCCGATCGCAGCGATGATCGACCCCACGACGGGAATCGGCACTCCGAGCATTGCACCGACGACGCTGCCGATCGCCGCTCCGATCAGGGCCAGCACCATCGCCCGGCGACTCCCTCCCTGCTTGGCCGCGCCCGCCGCGCCGGCAAGAAACTCAATCAACTCCCCCACTCCCGCCAGCACAGTGAGTGCAATCACGGCGATCCAGGTGAAACCCAACCGCCATCCCTCCGGTTCCGGCAGCAGCCACGCACAGAGGGCAGCCAGGACCACGATCCCCCAGTTTCCCGGCAGCGTGAATACGGTCGCCACCCAGCAGGCGAGGTTGGCGACGAGCAGCAGCACGACGCCAAACGTCCAGTACATCCATTCCGGCGGATACTCAGTCGACACGTGTGTGCGATCCCGGCGCTTGAACTGATGGAGCCCGCTTCTGCTTCGCTCCTGCACAATGATTCTTGGCGATCCGCCATGCAAGAGCGCGTCTCCGGATTCTGATCCGATCAGATTGATCGCAGCGCATCCATCAGCCGCTTCGGCTAGCATGGGCGCGACGCTTGACAGTCGATGCGGCCGTTCCTTCGGCAGCTCAACCCGGCATAACTGGGAACCTCACCATGTTGACTCGTGTACCGCATTTCTACCTGATTAGGGCCGTGGCCGCCTGGATTATGCTGGGGGGCATCGCCCGCGCCGGCGATCCTGTTCCGCCCGATGGTTTTCGAGCACTGTTCAACGGCCAGAACCTCACCGGCTGGTACGGCTGGAACCCGCATGACGGAGCGAATCTGAAAGGCGACGAGCGCGAACAGAACCTGCAGCGGCAGCGCGAGGAATTCCCGCAGAACTGGATCGTTGACAACGGTGAACTCGTCAACGACGGACACGGCCCGTATGCCACGACCGACGAGGAGTTTGGCGATATCGAGTTGCTGCTGGAATACAAGACGGTTGCGGGGGCGGACAGCGGGATCTACCTGCGCGGGACGCCTCAGGTGCAGATCTGGGACTGGAACCAGGTCTTCAATCCGGAACAGCCGACGCGCAGGCCGCATCTGGGATCGGGAGGTTTGTTCAACAACACGCCGGGCAGGGCAGGACGGGATCCGCTGGCATTGGCGGACCGGCCGTTTGGAGAGTGGAACCAGTTCCGGATCCGGCAGATCGGCGACCGCACCTGGGTGTGGCTGAATGACGTGCTCGTGGTGGACGGCGCGGTGATGGAGAACTACTGGAACCGCAGCCAGCCCTTGCCGGAGCGCGGCCCCATCATGCTGCAGACGCACGGCGGCGAGATCCGCTGGCGCAACATCTACGTTCGGGAGATTCCGCCCGATGAGGCCCGGCAGCTGGTGCGGGACGCTGCAGAGGAAGTACAGCAGCGGTTGGCCGGCGCACTGACACTGCATGCATCCTTTGACAACGGGCTGGACGCCGACTTCTCGAAAGGGGATGCGACGGCGTACGTGCAGTCGGGCGGCGAACTGGCGGCCGCTGGGACGAACGATGACGTCCGGATCGAGCCGGATGCGGGCCGGTTCGGCGGAGCCCTGCGGTTCGTGCGGAAGAACGACCTGCGCCCCGCGTACCGTAACGAGGCGGTCATCAACTACAAAGACGAGAGTTGGAGCACGAGCGTCGGAGTCTGGCTGCGGCTGAATCCCGACGAGGACCTGGAACCGGGGTATTGCGACCCGGTGCAGATCGTGGGGAACGACTACAAGAAGGGATTCATCTTCCTGGAATTCTCCAAGGACGAAACGCCGCGGCTGTTTCGCTACGCGGTGCGGCCGCTGTTCGAGATCTGGAACCCGAACGAACTGGCGTGGGACGCTATTCCGCCGGACGAACGGCCCATGGTGCAGGTGGAGCGCCCGCCGTTCTCGCGTGAGGAGTGGACGCACGTCTTATTCACGGTCGAGAACGCGAACGCCGACGACGCACTGCAACGGGCACGGCTGTACCTCAATGGCCAGCCCCAGGGGACGATCGAGCACTGGGACCTGACGCTCGACTGGGATCCAGCCAGCGTGCTCCTGGTGTTGGGGGCGGCGTACGTGGGGCAACTCGATGACCTGGCGGTCTTCGACCGGGCGCTGACCGATCGCGAAGTTGAGGTCTTGTACGGCCTCGAGGACGGGGCGGCCGGACTGCGCTGACACGCCTGCCTCGACTCCGCAGAGGCGCCGCTTCGTCTTGCTCCGGCCCGCAGGCCGGGCGCTGCGGGGATGTTAAGTCACTCCGCTCGCAGCCAGTTTACCGGTTCGACAACAGGCCTTTCGGCAATCCGTCGAGTTCCAGAATCGGCCGAATCTCCACCGTTCCGTGCCGGGCGCCGGGGTGGCGCTCGGCAATGCGAATCGCCTCATCGAGATCGGGGACGTCGATGAGATAGAAGCCCCCGAGATGCTCGCGGGTTTCGGCGAACGGGCCGTCCGTCACAATACGTTTCCCGTGTCGAACGCGGATGCTGGTGGCGCTGGAGACCGGCTGCAGGGGGGACGCGCCGAGGTACTGCCCCCTGGCGGCCACCTCGTGTGTCAATTGGACCGCCTCGTTCATGGCGTCCCGCAGGGCGACGTCCCCCATCTCGTTCCAGGCTCGCGCGTCGTCGTAGCAGAGGAGCATGTATTTCATTGTGTGATCCTGCCTGGCAGAAGGCCGGTTTCCTTTCAAGAAACCGGCCTTCTCTGTGCTTCATTCGGACTCGGGGAGACCTTTGATCTCCAGCACGGGCCGGACTTCGACGGTTCCCTTGCGGGCGCCGGGGATGCGGGCGGCGATGCCGATCGCTTCGTTGAGATCGCCGGCCTCAACCAGGAAGTAGCCCCCCAACTGCTCACGGGTTTCGGCGAACGGTCCGTCGGTGACGACCTGCTTTCCGTCACGAACCCGCACGCTGGCGGCTGTGGCAACCGGCTGCAGCGGAGCCGCGGCGACGTACTGGCCGCTGGCGTGCAGCTGATGGGTCAGCCGCGTCGATTCCACGTAGCAATCCTCGCGCTCGCCGGGAGCGTAGGAGTTTTCATCGGTATAGATCAGCAGCATGTACTTCATGGTGGTATTCCTGGAGGGTGGTCGATTGGCAGTAGACGAATTCGACAGTCGGACGGCAATCCGGTCCGGTTCGGAGGGTTACTCCCGCCCGGCAATCAGGCGAGTGATCGAAGGCGACTGGCTGTCTATGACGCGATACAACCGCAGAATCTGTGTGCCGTTAGGGGTGTCGAGGCGGATCCTCAGGACGCGGCCATCGGCCTCTCCCTCGAACCGGACATCGCTCAGATATTCCCAATCCGACTGACCGGCGAAACGAGCGATGTCGCCGTCCTGGACCGCCGTGTGGACGGCCTGGTGTGCAACGGGCACGATTGCACCAATCGTCGTCTCATAGGAGGCGACGTACGTTCCATCGGGCCGCCGGGAGTAACTCGCGTAAACGGTTCGGGAAATGCCGTACCGCCCCCTGAGGGACCCGGCCCATTCGCCGGCCAACAGGTCTCTGCAGGCGACGACATCCGTGCCATTCGAATGTACATCCAGCAGCCTTCCGCAGCCCGAGGCGAAAACCGCCAGCAGGGCAGCGGCGAGGAGTACACGGCGGCCCTCGTCCCCTTGCAATGGATTGCGGTGCGACCGGGCGGCGGTTTCGTGGCTGGCTTTCATTTTGACCTCCCTCTCAGCATGTCCTGCCTGCATTTCACCTGTTAGTCGTTTCGAGTGGGTGGAGATCGACAGGACAACCGGAAATCGGCGAGACATGGTCAGCATCGCCGCCGATTTGCTCCGGTCCGTACGGGCCGCTAGGATCGAGGACCGCAGTACGCTGGACGGAATTCGTCTAAGAAGCGGCGCCGCTGGACGATCGTCGTTATTTCTCCGGTGCTGCGGAGCCGTCTTCTCGGAGTGAGCGGCATGTCGCTGGGCGATTATCAGCTGGAGTTGACGCGGCCGGCGTGGCTGGCCGTGATGGCCGTACTTCCCGTCCTGGTCTACTACTTCTACCGCAGTCTGGTGGACCTGCCGCGGCGGCAGATGCTGGTGTCGCTCGTAGTTCGCACGCTGGTGCTGCTGCTGCTTGCTCTGTCGCTGGCCGGGTTGAATCTGCTGAGTCCGACGCAGCAGTTGTTCGTGGTGTTCGCGGTGGATGAGAGCCTGAGCGTTGACGACGATGCGCGCGTCAAGGCTGATGAGTTTCTGGCGAAGTCCACACAGGGTATGGAACCGGGCCAGTACACCGTTGTGCGGTTTGCCACCGAGCCGTTTAGCCGCGACCCGGAGGGGAGCGCACCCCAGTCGGAGCCGACGCCCGAAAAGCCGGACCCCACCCCGCCCGAGGACGACGCCCCGCGGCGCGGGACCAACATTCAGGCCGTTCTGGAGATGGCGGCCGCCGGCATGCCGCCGCATCACGTGCCGCGGATCGTTCTGCTCTCCGACGGCAACGAAACCGACGGCGACGCTCTGCGGACCGCACTCAATACGAAGATTTCGATCTCCACGGTACCGCTGCCGGTGCGAGATGAACCGGAGATCCAGGTCTCGGCCGTTGAAGTCCCGGCGCAGGTGGCGCAGGGGGAGCCGTTCTTCGTCGAGGTCGTGATCGACTCCAACCATGACGACCTCGTCCAGATCGAGGTGTTCAAGGGGGACCACAAGGTCATCTCCGAGGAGCAGGAGCTTATTGCGGGAGAAAACCGGTTCCGGTTCAAGCAGCAGGCGGACAAACCGGAGGAATACTCAGTTCGGCTGACGCGGCCGCGCGATGCGTCGGGGTCGCCGCGCATGGAGACATTTGACGACGCGCTGCTGGACAACAACGAGGCCTCGGGACTGGTGTACGCGGCGGGGCAGCCGCGGGTGCTGCTGGTGGACAGCAATCCGGACCTGTGCCGAGACCTGGCCTGGGCACTGGAGGAACAGGAACTGGCGGTCGATCTGCGTCCGCCGCAGGGGCTGCCGGAGTCGCTGGCCGACCTGCAGAACTATGAACTGGTGATGCTCTCGAATGTGCCCGCGACCGACCTGTCGGCGCGGCAGATGGAACTGCTCCGCACCTACGTCAGCGATCTTGGCGGCGGGCTGATCATGCTGGGGGGCGACCAGTCGTTCGGTCTCGGGGGCTACTACAAGACGGTCATCGAAGACATCCTGCCGGTGCGCAGCGACTTCGAAAAGGAGAAGGAAAAGCCGAGCCTGGCGATGGTGGTCGTCATCGATCGTTCGGGATCGATGGGTGGCCAGAAGATGGAGCTGGCGAAGGAGGCGGCCAAGAGCGCGGTGGAACTGCTGGGCGGTCGCGATCAGATCGGCGTCGTGGCGTTCGACCATGAGGTGTACGAGATCAGCGAGCTGCGGCCGGTAACGGATGCCGGGCTGGTGAAAGATCGGATCAGCACGATCGAGGCGGGGGGCGGCACGGCGATGTATCCGCCGATGGAGCGGGCGTACGATATCCTCTCCGGCGCAACGGCGAAGCTGAAACACTGCATCGTGCTGACCGACGGAATCTCGGAGCCGGGGGACTTCGCCGGCATCGCCCAGTCGATGACGGATGCGCGGATTACCGTCTCGACGGTGGGCGTGGGCGAGGGCTGCGATCAGACTCTGCTGGAGGAGATCGCGCGGGTCGGCCGCGGGCGGTATTACTTCACGAATGACCCGAACTCAGTGCCGCAGATCTTCGCCAAGGAGACGGTGACGGCGAGCAAGAGCGCGATCAACGAGGAGCCGTTCGTGCCGCAGGTAATCCGCTCGGCGACGGTGCTGCAGGAGATCGGGATCGAGGAATCGCCGTTCCTGCTTGGGTACGTCATCACGCGGCCGAAGCCGACAAGCGAAGTGATCCTGGCGACGGAATCGGGCGATCCGCTGCTGTCATGGTGGCGGTACGGCCTGGGAATGAGCGTGGCGTGGACGTCGGACGCGAAGAGCCGCTGGGCGGCGGAGTGGCTGGCTTGGCCGGGTTTCAACCGGTTCTGGGCGCAGGTGGTGCGGCATGCCATGCGCAAGAGCGAAGCCAGGGGATTCGTGGTGGAGGTGCAGCGGCAGGGGGCGCAGGCGACGATCACAGTGGATGCTGTCGATCCGGCCGGCAGCTTCCTCAACGAGGCGGAAACCAAGCTGACGCTGATCGACCCGCGGCTGGGGAAGTCGGAGCTGTTCCTGTCACAGGTCGCGCCGGGGCGGTACGTCGGGCAATTCGAGACACCGCACGCCGGCGCCTATCAGCTGGACCTGACGCAGACGCGCGGAGCCGATGTGAACTACCGCCAGGCGCGCGGATTGGTCGTCGGTTATCCGGAAGAGTTGCGGCTGCGGCCGACGAACGAGTCGTTGCTGCAGAGCCTGGCGAGCGTCTCGGGCGGGACGCACGACATCGCAGCCGAGCAGGTGTTCGAGTTGGGAGACGAAATGGCGGCCGACGCGACGCCGCTCTGGCCGTACCTCATCGCGGGGGCGTTGCTCATCTTCCTGCTGGACGTGGCGCTGCGGCGGATCGACTTTTCGATCATCGGGTTTCGGAGCAGCAGCTTTCGACCCGCCCGAGTGCGGGTTTGACAGCAGACAACAAAGGGATTTACAGAAGAGCACGAAGGAAACGAAGTGGGGCTGAATTAGTGCGAAGAGCGAACTGATTCGCGTCGTGCGTGCCGCTGCTTGCTGTTTGTCTGTCTGTGGCCCCTATTCAGCGTGATCTGCCGCAATCGATGTCGGTACTGACTCTGCAGCCAAAGCATCGCTACCTCGTGCGGTTTGATCCGAAGCGGGTCCCGCACATGTTTGCGGACGTCCTCATTATCGGGGCGGGAATTGCGGGCGCGCGGGCGGCGCTGGAGATCGATCCTTCGCTCAGGGTCGTCGTGGTGACCAAGGACCGGGTCGACCTTTCCAACAGCGCCTGGGCACAGGGGGGAATCGCGGGGGCGCTGGATCCTTCGGACACAATTACGCGGCATGCGGAAGACACAATCGCCGCGGGGGCGGGGCTGTGCGATGAGCAGGTGGTGCAGGCGGTGGTGGCGGAGGCGCCGGAGTTGATCCGCGAACTGGTGCAGTACGGGGCGCGATTTGACGACATCGACGGGACGATCGCGCTGACGCTGGAGGGTGGTCATTCGCATCGGCGCGTGGCGCATGCGCTCGGAGATGCGACGGGCGCGGAGGTCATGCGGGCGTTGATCGCGCGGCTGCGGGAGAGCCGGTCGATCGACATCTGGGAGCAGACTTTCACGATCGACCTGCTGACGAACGAGGGAGAATGCCGGGGGGCGCTGGTGTGGAACGCGCATCACGGCAAGACGTTCGTGTGGGCGAAGCAGACGATCCTAGCGACGGGGGGAGCGGGACGGCTGTATCGGGAGACAACGAATCCTGAGGTCGCGACGGCCGACGGCCAGGCGGCGGCGTTTCGCGCGGGGGCGGAGCTGCGCGACATGGAGATGATGCAGTTTCATCCCACGGTGCTGTACATCGCGGGAAGTTCGCGGCATCTCATCAGCGAGGCGGTACGCGGCGAGGGTGGGCATCTCGTGGATGCGACCGGGCGGCGGTTTATGTCCGACTATGATGAACGGCTGGAACTGGCGCCGCGGGACGTGGTCAGCCGTGCGATTACCGAGCAGATGGTGAAGACGCACAGTCCGTGCGTCTTCCTGGACCTGCGGCACATCCCCCCAGCGCGGGTGGCGGAGCGGTTTCCGCATATCGGTCAGGTGTGCCGCGAGTTCGGCCTGGACCTCGCACACGACCTGATCCCGGTGCGTCCGGGCGCGCATTACATGATCGGCGGGCTGACGGTGGACCTCGACGGGCGGAGTACGCTGCCGGGACTGTGGGCCGCCGGGGAGGTGACGTCGAGCGGTCTGCACGGGGCCAATCGGCTGGCGTCGAACAGCCTGCTGGAGGGTCTGTTCTACGGACGGATGTGCGGGCGGCATGCGTCGGCCACCGCGCTGCAGCGTGACGACAGTTTCCGTGCGCAGCCGATCGACTCCGACTGGCCGGAGCCCACGAAGGACGATGACGAGTTGAACCTGGCGGACCTGAGGAACTCACTGTCGGCCCTGATGTGGCGAAACGTGGGGATTCGCCGGGATGAAAGCGGGCTGACGCAGGCGGCCGAGCAGGTCGAGTTCTGGGACGGGTACGTCGGAGGACGGGAGTTCAATGCGACCGCGGGCTGGGAACTGCAGAACATGCTGCTGGTCGCGCGGACGATGATCGTGTCGGCACTGGAGCGGAAAGAGTCGCGCGGAGTGCACTTCCGGAGTGATTATCCCGAGCCGGATGAGGGGCAGGCGCGGCACGTCGTGATTGGCGCCCGCTGATTCGTCTACCGGGGTGGGGGTGGCGACGGGTAGAATACTGGCAGCCAGGTATGCGAGGTGCGTGATGAATGCGGAATCGATCGAACTCAACCTGGAACAGAAGCAGCAGATCGCGGAGACCGCGGAGCGGGCGGGGCGTCCGTGGCCGGAGGTGCTGGAGGATGCGCTGCGGCATTATCGAGCTCCAACCGCATCCTCTCAGAATGGCAACGGGCATCGTCCAAGGACACTTTACGAGGCGCTGAACGATGCCGGCATGATCGGCATGATCAAGGACGCACCGCCTGACCTGAGCACGAATCCGAAGTACATGGAAGGTTTCGGTTGTGATTAGTACGCCTGTGCTGGTGGATACAGGTCCGCTGGTGGCGCTGCTGTCCGATCGCGATCCGCATCATTCGAAATCCCGGTTGCAGGCTGATCAACTGGCGGCCGGTTCGTGGACATGCTGGCCCGTCGTCACAGAGGCGGCCTACCTGCTGAGACATTCGCGAGACGCAGTCACATCGCTGCTCGATCGACTGGATGACGGCGTATTCCGAATACTGCCAATGGACGAACGGGACGTCGATGGCATTCGTAGAGTTCTTGGTCGCTTTCACGACCAGGAGTTTGATTTCGCCGACGCGTGTCTGATGCATCTGGCCGAGCGGGAGGGGATTCGGCATGTCTTCACCCTCGACCGGCGGCATTTTGGCGTGTTCCGCATGTCCACGAACGAGGCTCTGGTGCTCCTGCCCGACTGAGCGGCGTTTGCCGGTTGGATTTTAAACTCAGCGCCGCCCGTCGGGTGGCGACTACTTGTGGATGAATCATGCCACGGATCCTTTCCATCTCCGGCCTGCGCGGCGTGATCGGCGACGGGCTCGATCCTGAGTATGTCACGCGATTCGCGGCGGCGTTCGGGTCGATGTGCGACGGGGGGGACGTGGTCCTGTCGCGGGACGGGCGGGCGACGGGGCTGCTGATGAAGCATGCGGTGCTGTCGGGTCTGCTGGCGACGGGTTGCCGGGTGCTGGACGCCGACATCGCGACGACGCCGACGTGCGGCGTGCTGGTGAGCCATCACGGGGCGGCGGGGGGACTGCAGATCACGGCCAGCCACAATCCGCCGGAATGGAACGGGTTGAAGCCGTTCTCGGTGGCGGGTTCGGTGTTCGATGCAGCGCTGGGGCAGCAGCTGATAGAGCGGATGGACTCGGGATCGCTGGGCTACCGCCGTTTTGACGGGATCGGACGCGTGGAGACGATCGCGGATCCCGCGGGTCCGCACATCGAGCGCGTGCGGCAACTGGTCGACGTGGAGGCGATCCGGCGGCGGCGGTTCAAGGTGGTCCTCGACTGCAACCGCGGTTCGGGCGCCGCGGCTACTCCGCGACTGCTGGAGCTGCTGGGTTGCGAAGCGATCGTGCTCGGGGGCACGGCCGATGGTGCGTTCGAGCACACGCCGGAGCCGGTCAAGGAGAACCTGACCGGGCTGGCGGGGGCAGTGAAGGAGCACGGCGCGGATGCCGGATTCGCGCAGGACCCGGACGCCGATCGGCTGGCCATCGTGGACAACGCGGGGCGCTACATCGGCGAGGAACTCACGCTTGCGTTGTGCGCCGACCATGTGCTGGCGCGGCGGCCCGGAGCGTTTGTCGTCAACGGCAGCAGCAGCCGCGTCAATGCCGACATCGCCGCTCGCCACGGCTGCACGTTCCATCGCAGTTATGTCGGCGAGGCGCACGTCGTGAGTAAGATGAAGGCAGAACGGGCCGTGCTGGGAGGAGAAGGAAACGGGGGCGTGATCGAGCCGCGGGTCGGCTACGTCCGTGACAGCTTCGTCTCGATCGCCTACGTATTGGCCGGCCTTGTCGAGCGTGGAGGCACACTCGCAGAATGGGCCGATTCCCTGCCGGCGTACGCGATCGTGAAAGACAAACTCGGCTGTCCGCGCGAGCGGGTGGGAGTTGCGTGTGAGGCATTGCGATCAGCCTGGCCGGATGCGCAACTGACTGAAGGGGACGGCCTGCGGCTCGACTGGGACGACCGGTGGGTGCAGGTGCGGGCCAGCAATACGGAGCCGATCCTGCGCGTGATCGCCGAGGCTCCTGAGGAAGCGGCGGCAGCGATGCTGGTCCGTGAGGCCATGGAGAAGATTCAGGCCGCCGTCCGTTAAGCAGACTATCTCGCCTATCCTCCGGCTGACTTCGGTCGCCGCATCCCCCTTTGCACTTTGCCCAAGTCGATACCAGAATGACATGAACGGTCGCCTGAACTCCCCGCTCCGGCCGTGATGCACCTGGATTGACGGAGCCAATGCGCCACAAATCCCGCACGCCGACTGTCAGGCCACCGGCGGTGCGGTCGCCAAATGAGCGCCGCGTGCCGCCGTCGGATGTGCGCGACACGATCAACGCGCTGTTCGGCTCAATCGGACTCGTGCTGTTCGCCGTGCGGTTGTTTGTGCCGGCGGAGTCGGCCCATTTGGGGGACACGCTGTGGGTTGTCCAGGTGTGGCTGCTGGCGGCCGCCGTGTGGTGGCTGTTGTCACTTCGGCATACCGGGCTGGCCCTGCGCCCGGACTGGGGGGATGTGGCCGTGTGGCTGCTCGCAGGGGGACATGTGCTCTCGGCGTTGATCGTCGTGGCGACGGAAGGACAGAAGCGGGCGGCCGTGAACATGGCGTGGGAGTGGACCGGGGTCGCCGTCGCCGTGACGATGCTGCGTCAGTGGCTGCGAACCGGAAAGGCCTGGCGGCGACTGTATCACCTGATCGCGGTGGCAGGAGTCGTCTTGAGCGGGCTGGGAATGTGGCAGTTTGCGGTGTGGTATCCGCAGTACGGCAACCTGCTGCGGGAACTGATGGAACTCGAGCAGGTCGCTGCGGAGGAAGGACTGGATACGGGTGAGCTGAGCCGGCTGCGGGATCTGCGGAGCGAACTAGGAGTGATCGGCGCCGAGGCGGACCCCGTCGCGCGGGCCGTGCTCCGGCAGCGGGTGCTCGCCAGCACCGAGCCACTGGGGCGATTCGCCCTCGCGAATACGTTTGGCGGGCTGCTGGCGGTGGGCATCCTGCTGCTGGCGGGGATGACGGTGCAGTTGCGGTCCGCCCAGCGGAGCGGAATCCGCGTCGCCGCCGTCGCGCTGGGGTGGATTCTGTCCGGCTACTGCCTGGTGCTCACCAAGAGCCGGACTGCATGGCTGGGACTGCTGGCGGGAGTCGCGGCATGGGGGATGGGGTTGCGCGGTACCGGGGCGATCTCTCGTCAGGCATGGAGAGTTACCGGAGCGGGGCTGCTGCTTGTGGTTCTCCTGTTCGGTGCAGCGTGGTGGTCCGGCGCCGTCGATCGACTGGTGATCGCCGAATCTCCCAAGTCGGTGCGTTACCGACTCGAATACTGGACCGGGACGTGGGGCGTGATTCGCGACGCCCCCGTCTTCGGCGTGGGTGGGGCGGGAAACTTCCGGCAGCACTATCTGCGGCACAAGCTGGCGGGATCGAGCGAGGAGATTCTCGATCCTCACAACTTTGTGCTGGATGTGTGGGCGAACGGAGGGATCGCAGGCCTGGCCGGCCTCGCCGCGTTGTCGTGGTGGTTTGTGCGTCGAATCAGAAAGAGTCGAACGCTCTCGGATGAGTCGCAGGAGACGACGGCGTCGTGGAATCAGGCAGGCGATGTCGGCAGATTCTTCTCGGGCGCGGGAATGGTCGGCGGTCTGGCGCTGGGGGCCGTCATCATCCAGCAATGGGCACTCGAAGCGGTTGCCGATACTCAAGCACTCTGGCTCCTCGGGGGATGGATCCTGGCATCGTGGATCATTCCGGCGGTGCATCCGCAGGCGGGGGCCGTGACGGCCGCCACGGTGGCGCTCCTGGTGCACCTGCTGGGCGCCGGAGGCATCGCCATGCCCGTGATCTGCGTGCTGCTCCTGCTGTTCATACTGGGACCTTCACGATCGACGGGTGTAGGCGACGCCGCGAGCCATGGAGATGTTCGTTCGAGCTCTAGGGGAGTGCCGTATGCGGTCCGAATGCTGGCAGCGGTCCTGCTGACCATTGGCGGCGTTCTCGTTCCGGCGGTCCCGGTTTCGCTCGCGCGGACGTATGTCGCAGCCGGCGAATCCGAACTGCGGCAACGTGGAGACGCCCGCTCCGCCCGCCGCTATTTCCTGGACGCCGCCCAGGTTGATCCGCTTGATCCACAGCCGTGGCATAACCTCGCTCAACTCAGCTACGCGCAGTCGTTGCCGGAGAGCGATGACTCGGCGGAACTGTTTGCAGAAGCGATGAGCCAATTGCAGGCGGCGATCGAACGAGACCCGGTTGCTCCCAAGCTGCAGTGGCTGGCCGCGGAATGGAGTCTGGACCGGCACGGGCGGACGGGCGATGAGTCGCTGCTGGCCGGAGCCGTGGCCCATGCCGAGCTGGCGGCGATGGGCTACCCGCACCATTCCGGGATTCGAGCAACGCTGGCGGAGGCCTACGCGGCAGCAGGCCGCGGCCGGGACGCAGCGCTGGAAGCGCAACAGGCGCTCGAACTGGATCAGCTGAATCGCGATCTCGCCCATTACGACCGACTGCTGGACGACGCCACGATCAGTCGGTTACGGGAAATTGCTCAGCCTGATCGGGGTCAGGACGGCTCGCCATGAGCGATTGCAGCCCGCTGCCGTTACCACGAACTTTGCGTGCTCGGTGGGTGTTTCCGGTGCATGCCGACCCGATTGAGAACGGGGTCGTTGAGGTGCAGGGTGCGGAAATCAGAGAGGTCCGCCGCGTCCGCACCCAAGAGCGCGTCGTCCATGACTTCGGTGACGCAGCGATCATCCCCGGACTGGTCAATGCGCACGTGCACCTGGAGTTCAGCAGCTTGGAGAAGCCGCTTGAACCTCCTTCTCCGTTCGCGGATTGGATTCGATCGGTGGTGGCGTGGCGTCGAACAAGAATCGGGCCGATGGCGGACGCCGTCTCGGCCGGATTGCGCGAAAGTGCCGACGCCGGAGTGACGACGGTCGGTGAGATTGCCACACCCGGCTGGTCGACGGATGTGTTCGGTACGGCGACGCCGCGGGGAGTTCTGTTCCGGGAATCGATCGCGCTGGATGAGTCAGCCGTTGAGGCGGAACTCGAAGCCGCGGCGGACTACCGGCGCCAGTTCGTCGAGTCGGCGAGCGATGCGCATGTCCGATTTGGATTCAGTCCGCATGCGCCGTACAGCGTGCATCCGCGACTGTTCCGCGAGCTGGTGGCGATGGCGGCGGACAGCGGAGCGCCGCTGGCGTTTCATCTGGCGGAGACGCAGGACGAACTGCAGGCGATCCGGTCGGGCGATGGTCCGATCGTGGATTCGTTCCGGGCTTCGGGCTTCTGGCGCGAGGGGGTCATTCCCGAAGGGACGCGGCCGCTGGACTATCTGCAGGCGATGGCCGAGCTGGCACACGCCCTAATCATTCACGGCAACTACCTCGACGATGAGGAAATCGAACTCCTGGCAGGCTGTCCCGGAATGACGGTCGTCTACTGCCCGCGGACGCATGCCTTCTTCGGGCATCCGCCACATCCGTGGCTGCGACTTCTGGAACGGGGCGTGCGCGTGGCGCTGGGGACCGACGGCCGCTGTTCCAATCCGGACCTGAGCCTGTGGGCGGAGATGCTGTTCCTGTGCGAGCGGTGCCCCGAGGTGGACCCGGGGCTGATCCTGCGGCTCGGGACGCTGAGCGGCGCGGAGGCGCTGGGATTATCAGATCAGGTCGGACCCCTCACGGCCGGTCATCGGGCGGATCTGACGGTGGTGCAGCTGGCAGCGGTTGATGAACCCGATCCGTATCGACGCCTGCTGCATCCCGGGAGTCGCGTCGTCGCGACGATGCGCGATGGGTGCTGGATCAGTGGATCGCCCGCTATGCGAGAACAGGACGCGCGATGATGTCGATCCAGGTTTCGTAGACGCCGCCGGGGGGGAGCACCTGCCAGCCGGCATCGATGCCCTGGGCCTGCAGATTGATGGCGTCCGTGACGCAGGTGTATGGCTCCATGCAGACTGCGGAGCGATCGGGGGGCGTGTAGACGACCAGTTCGCGAAAGCGCGGATCGCAGACCTGCACGATTTCGCGGCCGGCGCGCTGATCCATCATGACGCAGGTGAGCGCGCCGGCCTCCGGCTGCAGCCCGGAGTACACGTCGTCGAATGAGGTTGCGCCGAGCGAAACCCCCGCCTCGATGCGCTTCTGGGCCGGGGCGGGCCGTCGTTCTCCTGTGGGAATCAAGTCGGCAAGCAGCCATTGTTCGGTCGCCGGAGCTTGAATGAGGCAATCACTCAGCCGGCTGCCGGACGAGAGCGGCAGCCGAAAATAGGCATGCGTGCCGAATCCCCAGGGCATCGGGCGGGAGTCGGGGTTGATAATGCGAATTCGGGAACGAAGCTGCGGGCCGCTCAGTTCGTACTTCACCTGGATCTGGCAGTCCGTCGGCCAGAATCCGAGGCGGTTCGGAGCGTCCAGCGACAGTTGCCACTCGCCGATGACGTGCGACTCGGTTTGCTCGATGACGCGCCAGGGAGTATCGAGGGCGAAGCCGTGAATGGGATGCGGCCTGCCGGGTGCGGACGGGATCTCGTAGTCCTGTCCATCCCATGAGAATCGCCCGTCGCGAATGCGATTAGGAAACGGGAACAGCAGCGGGATGCCGTTGCCGCTGGGGCGCTCGCCGGTTTGAGCGAAGTCGGGATGCGAATCGAGAATCTCGATTCGATCGTTTCCGATGCGGGTTTCGAAGGCGAAGCAGTTGAAACCGAATTCGACAGCGATGGAGGCGGACGAAACGCCGTCGTGGAGAGTGACGATCGACATTGTGCACGTATCAGGATCGATTGCAGTGATTGGCACACGGGCCGTGGATTTGAGTGTGTGCGCCGGATGCCAGGATGGCAAGCCCGGTGATGAGGACGTTTCGTGAGCGGTGGCAGGAGCGAATTTGTGTGGAGAGCACACTTGGTCCCTGGGTTCACCGTGCTTTGCAGTCAGTCCAGCGGTCGGCACAGAGGACTGTGCCGGCGACTTTGACGGGTCTCCTCTTCGGATGCGAACCCTGCTGATTGGTACAAAAGACACGGCGACCCGCAGAGACTTCTGCGGGTCGCCGGCGGCAGTTCAGAATTGATACCGAGCCGCGAGGCTATTTCGCCGCGCAGCAACCGGTGGCCGCATTGCAGGCGGCCGGTGCGCTGGCCACTGCTTCGGAGCAGCAGTCGGCGCCGCAGCAATCGCTGCAGGCATCGCCGCAGCAGGCCTCGCATGCGTCACCACAGCACTCGGCGCAGTTGTCGCCGCAGCAGAGTTCGCAGGCGTCGCCGCAACAGGCGAAGCAGTCCCCGCCGCTGCAGCATCCCGAGGCCGGGGCTGCGACGCCGGCAAACAGTCCGGCGACGGCGAAGAGGGTCAGCACGACGGCCGCCAGCGAAGCGCTCTGAATGAAACGAGACATTGATGATTCTCCCTGAGGAATAGCAGTTGGAGGAGCGGCCCCGGCGCGCCGACACGGCGCACAACGAGCGGAACCTGACTCCGATAGAACACGAACGGCAGCGGGAGAATCAGCCGATCGGAGGGGGCAGCAACGGCTCATCGCTGCGAGCCGTCAGTTGGTCGCGATGCAGTTCGCAGCGAGCCATCAGATCGACACTCGCGAGGTCGATCGATGCGGGTGACAAGGCCAGCACAGGGCCCGCGGTCCCGCAACCACAGTGGCACGTACATCCGCCGAGCGGGCAGGCGCCACACGGGACGGAAGACATCTCATCCGTCTTCGTTTCCCGGTTGCTGCAACAACCATCCTGCTGACCGATGGCACAACACGCGTCACAGCAGGAGGCGGATTCAGCACCGTTCGAGATTGTGCCCCCCAAACCGGCTGCAGAGGCCGCGGGAGCCAGCAACAGGCCGGCCGCCAGAGCCACGATCAGCGGGATGGAACGTACGGCGGACATGTTTCAACGATAGGCCTGAATGCGGCGGGGAGTCAAGTGGTGAATTCAGTGGAACCGGTCTCGCTCTGAGCGATCTGAGTGGTGGATTCCTTGACCGCAGAGGTCGCCCGGTTCGCGGAGGCGTTGGCATCCGGAAGGGAAGGTTGCGTCGCGCAGAACGGAAGGGGCGCGCCAAGCCGCGAAGGCGCAAAGGGAACAGTGAAGCCGCCTGCACGGCATTGCGCCTTCGCGACTTTGCGCGTGTTCCCTTCGGACAGCCTTCAATGGGGCGCGAGCTGCGCAACTGCCAGCCGCGTCGACCCGGTCCCGATCTGGCGAGGATGTGGGATTCTGTTGGTCTGCTTCGTCAGAGCCCACAGCTCGCGGAATGTTGCCAGGCACACAGCGGTCGGCACAGAGGACTGTGCCGGCGACTTCCTGTGGACGGTGGGGCGATTGCGGGGGGACGTGGCAAGCCGATATGCTCCGCGAACTTATGTCGCAAGGGGGCGTCGGCAGCGTGACATCGCTGGCGGAACTTCCGGCCCGGGTTGCTCGCATCCCGAGCGTACAGGGCGTGCTGGACGCACTGTCGCGCGGTGAGAGCGGGACAATCGACGGGGTCTGGGGGTCATCGTGCGCCGTCGCAACGGGGATGCTCGCGAGCCACACGCCCGCCTGCCTGCTGGTGGTGCTGCCGCGGATTGCCGACGTCGATGACTTTGCCGCGGACGTCTCGTGGTACGTGGCTCAGCCGCCGGTCGTGTTTCCGGCCTGGGAGGGGATGCCGGGGGAGCGATCGATCTCCGACGCCGTGTTCGGCGGCCGGCTGCGCGTGCTGCAGGCGCTGGACGGCGGGGCCGCACCGCCTCTGATTGTGACGAGCCTGCCGGCGCTGCTGCAGCCGGTGCCGTCGCGGGTCTCCCGCAGCACCGGAGCGCGCGTCATTCGCGTCGGCGACGAGCTGGACGTGGATGGGTTTCTGGAATGGCTGGTGGCGCGCGGGTTCGAGCGGACGTCGGCGATCGAGCGCGCCGGCGAGTTCAGCGTGCATGGGGGAATCATCGACGTGTTTGCGCCGGGGGCGGAGGACCCGGTGCGGCTGGAGTTGTTCGGAAACGAAGTGGAGTCGATCCGGGCGTTCGACGTTGAGACGCAGCGGAAAGTGGATGACCGGCAGGAGGTCCGGATCATTGCGGTGCCCCCCGTAGGCGACGTTGAGGGGAGAGCCGGAACGACGATCCGCCCCGACGACGAGTGCATGGCGGACTCGCTGCCTGACGGGACGTGGGTGGTGCTCGTGGAACCGGAGGAACTGGTTTCGGAAGGACAGCATTACCTCGACCGGCTGGATCATCCGCGGGGGCTGTACCCGGTCTCGGAAGCGATCGCCCGCTGCACGCGGTTCCCGTCGGTGACGCTGTCAGCGATCAGTGCCGCGAGCGTGGAGACGACCGGACACCTGCAGGTGGAGTCGATCGAGCGGTTCACGGGGCCGAAGGCAGAGGTGTTTGACGAACTCGCGATGATCCTAGGTCCGCAGGACTCGGTGCTGATCGCCTGCCATAACGAGGCGGAACGGGAACGGCTGGCGGAGCTGCTGGGACAGAAGGCAGAGGCCGGAGGTCAGGAGGCAGAGGTCAGAGGTCAGAGGTCAGAGGTCGGAGGTCAGGGGGAGGACGGTCATCGCTTACCAGTCGCCACTCATCCGATCGCGAAGCGGACGAGGCTTTGCCTTGGCACGGTGAGTCGCGGGTTCCGGCTGGTGAGCGAGCGGCTGCTGGTGATCAGCGACAACGAGCTGTTCGGGCGGAGCGACCTGCGGCGGGTGGCGCGGCGGCGGAAGATCGAGAGCCGGGCGATCGACAACTTTCTCGATCTCGCACCGGGGGATCTCGTGGTGCACCTGGCACACGGGATCGGACGATTCCGCGGCATGGAACTCGTGCAGCGCCCAAAGGAGCGCTTCGACGCACCGGCGGCGTTCCGGATCAACGAGCCGGAGGGGGAGGCGCTCGAGGAACACCTGGTCATCGAGTTCCGGGACGGGGTGCGAATCTACGTGCCCGCGTCGCTGATCCACCTGGTGCAGAAATACATCGGCGCATCGAAGGGATCGCCGCAACTGTCGAAGGTGGGAGGGGTGCAATGGAGCCGGCAGAAGAAGCGCGTGGCCGAGGCGGTGACCGACATGGCGTCGGACATGCTGCGGCTGCAGGCGGAGCGGCGACTGAAACCGGGACTGGCGACCCCCCCGGATTCGCATCTGCAGGACGAGTTTGAGGCGTCGTTCCCGTACGTGGAGACGGACGACCAGGTGCATGCGATCGCCGATACGAAGGGGGACCTGGAGCGCCCGCAGCCGATGGACCGGCTGATCTGCGGGGATGTGGGCTTCGGCAAAACGGAGGTCGCGCTGCGGGCGGCGTTCAAAGTCGTGGATGCCGGCCGGCAGGTCGCGGTACTGGTGCCGACGACCGTGCTGGCGGATCAGCATTACCGGACGTTCTGCGACCGGCTGGCGGAGTATCCGATCACGGTGGATGTGCTGTCGCGATTCCGGACGAAGGCAGAACAACGGGAGATTCTCGCGCGAATGGAATCGGGGGGCGTGGACATCGTCATCGGCACGCACCGGATCGTGCAGCCGGACGTCAAGTTCCGCGACCTCGGGCTGCTGATCATCGACGAGGAACAGCGGTTCGGTGTGGATGCGAAGGAGATGCTGAAACGGCTGCGGCTGGCCGTGGACGTGTTGACGCTGAGCGCGACGCCCATCCCGCGAACGCTGCACATGTCGCTGCTGGGCATCCGCGACATTTCGAATCTGACGACCGCGCCGCAGGACCGGCAGGCGATCGAGACGCGGATCAGCCGCTGGGACGGCGAGATGATCCGGCATGCGGTGGTGCGGGAGCTGAACCGCGGCGGGCAGGTCTACTTCGTGCACAACCGCGTCTACAACATCCGGACGATCGCCGACAAGCTGCAGAGCATCGTGCCGGAGGCGCGGATCGGCATCGTCCACGGGCAGATGTCCGAGCATGAGCTGGAAGAGAACATGCTCAACTTCGTGGCCGGGCGGACGGACATCCTGGTCGCGACGACGATCATCGAGAGCGGACTCGATATTCCCAACGCGAACACAATGTTCATCCACCAGGCCGACAAGTACGGGCTGGCGGACCTGCATCAGCTGCGGGGCCGGGTGGGTCGCTACAAGCACCGCGCGTACTGCTACCTGATTGTGGAAGAAGGGCGGGTGCTGACGCGTCAGGCGGCGAAGAGGCTGAAGGCGATCGAGGAATTCAGCGAACTGGGGGCCGGATTCAAGATCGCGATGCGGGACCTGGAGATTAGGGGAGCGGGGAACATCCTCGGGACCGAGCAAAGCGGGCACATCGCGACGGTCGGATACGAGCTGTATTGCCAGCTGCTCGAGGACGCAGTGCGCAAGCTGAAAGGGGAGAAGCCGCGGGTTTCCCCGCACGCGCACATCGATCTCCCCATCGAAGCGTACCTGCCCAGCTCCTATGTTCCCCCCGGACGCCCCAAGATCGACGCCTACCGGAAGCTGTCGCTGGTCAGCAACATGGAGGAACTGGCATCCTTTGCCGATGAGCTGCGGGACCGGTACGGGCCGTTGCCCGACGAGGCGCAGCATCTGATTGCGCTGCGGGAACTGCAGTTGCTGGCGTTCGCGTGGGGCATCACAACCATCCGGCTGGAAGAGGGTTACGCCGTGTTCGAGTATGCGGACGCCGGGCGGATCCGCGAACTGGCTGGGGGCTCTGAAAAGCAGCTGCGGATCGTGGATGCGCGATCCGCATTCCTCGTTCTGCCAAAACCGCCGCTGTCGGGGCTGGCGCTGGTCGAACACCTGAAACCGGTGTTGCGGTAAGCGGAATCGCCGCCGTATAAGCCGCTCGCAAATCTCGATGCAGTGCGCCTTCGTGCGCGTTGCGCGCCGACTTCGTCGGCGGCGAAGCGATCATCCACGTGCGTGAACCCGTGAATCGACTGCTGCGAACAATTGCGCTGGTGACGTTTCTGGCGGGGTGCCAGGGGCGGACGCGCGTGTTCGATAATCCGGTCGTCGGACCGCCGCCGCCGCGGATTTCGGGCGCGGACGTGCAGATCGCGGCTCAGGACAGCCCGCCGGACAGCGAGCGGCCGACCGAGGCGTCTCCCTTCCGGCTGGTGGATTACACGAATGCGAAGGACAACGCGGAGGCAGTGCCGGTCACGGGGCCGCCGGGTCTCGTCGCGGCGCGCGTGAACGGGACACCGGTCTTCATGGCGGAAGTGCTGCAGCCTTACGCCGCGAAACTCGCCAAGATCCGCAGCCAGGTCAATGAGGAGGAGTTCCGTCGATTGCAGTTGCAACTGGTCCAGCGAGACCTGCCGCAATATGTGGAAACGGCCGTGTTGGTGGACCGCGTGCAGGCGCCCCTGGATGCAGAGCAGAAGGCCAGCATTCAGAAGCAGCTGGACTCGATCTTCGACGCACAGTTGGCGGAGATGATGAAGCAACTCGACGTCACGTCGCTGCCGGAACTCGAAGCGAAGTTGACTGCTGCCGGCACGTCGCTGGCGACCGAACTTCAGGCGTCGGGGAGCACGATGGCCGAGCTGCGCGAGTCATTCGGGCGCCGCGCGCTTTCGACACAATACCTGAGGGAGGCGCTCGGACCCGACCCGCAGGTGACTCGAGGCGAATTGCTCGAAGAGTATCGCGCCCGGATGGATGAGTACACGACTCCATCTCGCGTGAAATGGCAGCAGATCCGCATTTCCTACGACCGCCACGGCGGACGCGAGGGGGCGCGGCGCGTTCTGGCGCAGGCGTTGAGTGATCTGCGCAGCGGCACGACTTTTGATGACGCAGCCCGAAAATACTCCGATGAATTCCTGGCGACGCAGGGGGGGCACTGGGACTGGACCCAGCCTGAGAGCCTCTCCGACACAGCATTGCGCGACGTCCTGCTGGGCACAGCGGTTGAGCAGATTGCTGATCCGATCTCCGGCGACAAGGCGTTTCTGGTCGTCAAAGTCACCGGAAAGCAGGCTGCACAGACCAAGCCGTTTGCGGACGTACAGGAAGAACTGCGAAAGACGATTACTGAGCGGCAGCGGGCCGAGCGACTCGAGAAAACTCTGGCGGACGCAATGGCGGACGCCGTGATTGAAACCATCTTCGATGACCAGGAGGGATCGGGAGAACGGCAGGTCTCGCCGGTATCCGGCGAGAAAACCGCCTCTTCCCAATGATTTTGAGAAAACCCATTGACCCCCTCTTGACCCCTGAATTCGCGCTGCGATATCAGGCCACACTCTCCTCTCTCACTGTCTGACACTCCCACATTTTATCCCAATCGACACGGACGTCGTCCGGGACAGCGCCGCTTGCCGCGCGTGTCCGGCCGCACCCGCATGATGCGACGGTGCGCCGGGTCTGCGATGCATTGCCGCTCGTCTGACCGGGCCCCATCCCACCATCCTCGAGCGGTAGTGAAACCATGGCGCGACATCGACACCATTTGCTGGCTCCGGGTCACCGGCCAAAGGAGGGACGAAAATTGTCCAGGCTCTTTGGAGTGCTCTCCGGTTGCGGCCTGCTGGCCACAACCATGTGGCTGGTCAATATGACCAGCGCACAGGACTCACCCTTCACTCCCCCCTCGCCGGGCGGGCGTTCGCCATTCGGCGAGACGCCGGCCCAGTCGCCGGACGCGACGGGCAATCCGTTCGCTCCGGTGGCGCCGGCTTCTGCCAGTCCGGATGTGGCGCGCCGTCGCGTGGACGACTATATGCAACGCGCCCGCACGGCAGTCCAGCAGGGCGAACAGGACCAGGCCATGTTGTGGGCCACGATGGCCGACAAGATGGCCCGCGAGTCGCGGATCACGTTCCGATCCGGTGAGACGACTCCGGCCCAGTTCGTGGCCCAGCTGCAGGGGAATGCGAGCAACGGCACGTTGACGGCGGAGTCGCGCCCCGCCGGCCAGCCGGCCGCCTCGCCCAACCCGTTCGCAGATCTGGCCCCGACCTCCGAATCGGCCGCGCCGACCGGAT
Organism: Planctomycetaceae bacterium; assembly: GCA_041940305.1. Classification (GTDB taxonomy): domain Bacteria; phylum Planctomycetota; class Planctomycetia; order Planctomycetales; family Planctomycetaceae; genus JBGTSJ01. Next base: position 90,186 of record JBGTSJ010000015.1, on the reverse strand, counting down.
TGACGTCCGCTTCCACTCCGAAGGACCAGGCGCAGGAACTGATGCGTCTCGCACGCAGCGCCATGGCCCAGGGACATTATGACGAAGCCCGGTCTTACGCCCTGCAGGCCAAGCAGCTGCCGGTGACGTACGACCTGTTTGAAGAGCAGCCTCAGTCCGTGCTGGCGGAAATTGACCGCCGTGCGGGCACGTCCCTGATTGCTTCGACTCCGAACGGCGCTGCCGCCGCGCGGAACGTTCAGCCGCAGTCTCAGGCGTTGACACTGCTGGAACAGGCCCGCCAGGACGCAGCCGCCGGCCGCTACGACGAAGCCCAGGCGAAGCTGGACGAGGCCCGGCAGATGGATGTGGCCTACGACCTGTTTGACGACCGTCCGGAATTGGTTGCGCAGGAGATCCGCACGACCCAGGACGGGCGGATGTATGCCTCGACGCCGACTCCGCCGAACAGCGGCTCATCCGGGACGCCGCAGGACATCGCCGCGCGGCAACTGCTCACGCAGGCCCGTCAGGCGCTGGTCGCCGGACAGTATGACGTCGCCTCTCAAAAGGTGTCTGAGGCCGAGCAGTACAATGTGACCTACAGCGCTTTTGAGGACACTCCGGCGCTCGTGCGGGAAGACATGCAGCGGATTGCTTCGCGGCCGATGCCGGCTACCGGCACTCTGGCCGCAAACACGCAGCCTGCAGCGCCGTCGCGTGAGTCGCAGCGTCAGCAGGCGGACGCCCTGATGGCCCAGGCGTATGACGCCTTCCGGGCCGGTAACCTGCAGGCGGCCCGTTCGCATGCAGAACAGGCGTCACAGCTGGACGTCTCGTACGAACTGTTCGAGGAAACGCCGACCGAATTGATCGCGGTCATTGATGCGGCGGGGGCTCCTCCGGCGTTCGATGCACCGCAGTATGCGGCGGCTCCCCAGGGGAATCCGTTTTCCGCCGGTCCGCTGGACGTGACCAACGATCGCGCACCGGCGGCTTCGCCAACGGCGCGTGATCCGTTCGGCAGCCAAAGGGACGCGATGGTGGTCCGCACCGACGGCATGTCGGCGCTCGACCTGTACAACCAGGGGATCGACTACCTCCGCTCGGGCGAACGCCAGGGTGCGTATGAGTCGTTCCTCGCGGCCTACCAGTCCGGAGAGAAGCTGGACGCCTACCGGCAGCAGCAGTTGCAAGACAAGATTCGCGAACTGTCGCCGCGGCGGCAGATTCAGCAGGCGAGCAACGAGCAGCAGGCCGGACCGTTCGCGGCTCCGACGAGCAGCCCGCTCGACGTGGCGGCCAGCCAGCAGGCGGTGAAGTTCGACCGTCTGCGGACGGACGTGCTGAACAGCATCTTCCGCGCGGAGCGTCTCCGCGACACGGATCCGCAGCAATCGCTGCAGGTCCTCGATCAGGCCCTGGCGAACATCTCGAGCGCGGGCCTGGCCGAGGGTGATACGGCTCCGCTCACCGCAGCCGTGCAGAACTCGCGGTCGTCGATCGAAGCCTACATGAGCCAGCGGGCCCCGCTGATCGAGCTGGAGCGGAAGAACAGCGAGGTGAAGAGCATCATCGAGCGTGAGATGCAGGCCCGCATCCGGGTCGAGCAGGACATCGCCGAACTCGTCAACCAGTTCAACCAGCTGATGGAGCAGAACCGGTTCGCCGAAGCCAGCACCGTCGCCCAAAAGGCGTACGAACTGGATCCGGAGAACCCGGTCGTGGTCAACATGAAGCTCAAGGCGCAGCTCGCCTACCGGGTGGACCGGAACGAGAAGCTGCGGGACGAAAAGGAAAAGGTCTTCTGGGAAGTGCTTGATGACACGGAATGGGCGTTGACGCACAATGTCCGCGACGGTCATGAGATGGACTACCCCAAGGACTGGAAGGACCTGTCGACCCGCCGGCTCGAGAAGTACCGCGACCGCGTGGACGAGGCCTACCATTCGCCGGAAGAAATCCACGTCCGCAAGAGCCTGAGCGAGCCGGTCTCCCTGCACTTTGAGGAGGCGCCGATCGAGCAGCTGATGCGGCACATCGCCGGCCAGCACGGCATCAACGTGGTGGTCGATGAGCCGGGTCTGCAGGAAGTGGGGGTGACCCCCTACACGCCGGTGACGATCAACGTGGACGGCATCCAGCTCAAGAGCGCCCTCAACCTGGTGCTCAAGCCGCTGAACCTGTCGTACACGATTGAAGACGAAGTGCTGAAGGTCACCAGCGAGATGCGGCAGCAGGGCGAGCTGATGACGCGGGTGTACTCGGTCCCCGACCTGGTCACCCCGCTGCAGCTCAAGAGCCCGCAGTCGCAGTTCGCTCCGGGAACGGGCTACGGCGTGCCGCCGGCAGCCGGCTTCGGCAACTCGCCGATGAGCGTCAACTCGTTCGGCGGCGCCCAGCAGAACGGCATGGCCCAGATCATCGATCCGGTGACCGGTCAGCCGAACATCCCCGGGATGAACAGCTTCCCCGGCACGTCGCCCGATATGTACGGCGGGCCGGCCAGCTCTAACTACGAGTTTGACGCCCTCACCGACCTGATCACCACCACGGTGGATCCGAACGGCTGGGCCGAGTTCGGCGGCAACGGCTACATCCAGCAGCACGAGGGCACACTCAGCCTGGTCATCCGCCAGACGCAGCGCGTGCACCAGGAAATCGCCGACCTGCTCGATCAGCTCCGCCGCCTGCAGGACCTGCAGGTGACGATCGAAGTCCGGTTCATCACCGTGACGGACAGCTTCTTCGAGCGAATCGGCATCGACTTCGACTGGAACGTCAACGACAGCGTCGGCGGTCCGCGGCTGGATGCCAACCTCGACCCGCTCGCTCCATTCGGAGCTGTGGACCCGATCAACGGCTCGGCCGGCGGCGTTCCCGATCAGGGTGACGCCGGAGGTCAGCAGGGCCAGCAAGGCCAGCAGGGGACGTCGACACTGCCTGCCAGCAATGCACCGTTCACATCGGGGCCGCCGATCAACCTGGTGGGCCGCGACAACTGGAACGACCGCACGGTGGTCGGCATGCTGTCGCCGACAGTGTTCAGCCCGGACCTCGACATTCCCTTCCGGAACGGCAGCTTCGACATCGGCGTGCCGGACTTCGGCGGCTTCCAGGCCAATGCCGGCCTGACGTTCGGAGCGGCCATCCTGAGCGATATCGAGGCCTTCCTGTTCGTGCAGGCGGCCCAGGGAGACTCGCGGTCGAACATCCTGTCCGCGCCGAAGATCACCCTGTTCAACGGCCTCATCGGCACGGTGGTCAGCCAGACGCAGCAGCCGTTCGTGATCAGCCTGACGCCCGTCGTCAGTGCGTTTTCGGTCGGATTCCAGCCGCAGATCGCCGTCATCCCCGACGGCGTGCAGCTGACGGTGCAGGCGGTCGTTTCGGCTGATCGCCGTTACGTGCGGCTGTCGGTGTTGCCGCTGTTCACGGAGATCATTGACGTGTTCACCTTCTCGACGTCCGGCGGCGTGGCCTCGGGCGGCGGCGGCGGATTCGTCGGCGGCGGCAACCAGGGCGTCGGCAACCAGGGCGGCCAAGGCGGCAACCAAAATACCCAGGGGAGCGCCAACGCCGCGACGGTCACGTTCCAGCAGCCGGTCGTCAACGTCACGTCGGTCACCACGGTGGTGAGCGTGCCGGACGGCGGCACGGTGCTGCTCGGCGGCCTCAAGCAGCTCAGCGAGAGCCGCAACATGGCCGGCGTGCCCATCCTCAACAAGCTGCCGTACATCAGCCGGCTGTTCAAGAACTCCGGCGTGGGCCGCGACACCAGCAGCATCATGCTGCTGGTCACGCCGCGGATCATCATCCAGGAAGAAGAGGAGGAACTCCTCGGCATTCCGGCGCCGTAACCGGCGCCAGATTACACCCCCCTGATGCTGCCGTCGCCCCCCCTTGACGGCAGCATACCCTGAAGTCGTCTCAGGGTCCCGGACCGCCGCGAGAAGCGGGTTCTTCGCGGCGGTCCTTCTTTGCGCGCACGTCAAGAATCGCTCCGCCGCAGGCAGTTCGCATCCGCGCGCTTTGAGGCCGCGTGCACCTGGCTACGGCAGGGCGAAGAGCCGCCGCGCATTCTCCGTCGTCTGCCGGGAGAAATCGTCGAGCGAAATGCCCCGTTCTTCGGCCAGGACTCGAGCGGTGTGAACGACCCAGCCCGGCTCGTTTCGCTTGCCTCGATTGGGCGTCGGGGCCAGATACGGAGCGTCGGTCTCGATCAGGATCCGGTCGGCCGGGGCCGACTTTGCCACGGCGCGCAGCCCGGCATTCTTCTTGTAGGTCACCATGCCGGCGAACGAGAGATACAGCCCCAGTTCCAGGCAGGCGTCGGCCGTGGACTGGTCGCCGGAGAACGAGTGCATCACGCCCGACAGCGGGCCGTCGGACGCCGCCCAGCGCAGCTGGGCGACGACGTCGGCTTCCGCCTCCCGGCAGTGCACGATGAACGGCTTGCCGATCCGGCGCGACAGCGCTAAATGACGGTCGAAATAGTCCTGCTGGACGTCGATGGGCGCGTAGTCCCAGTAGCGATCCAGCCCCGTCTCGCCGACTGCCATGACCCGCGGATGCTCGGCCAGTTCCTCAATGACCGACCAGTCGTCCGGCTGGGCCTGGGCCGTGTAGTTCGGCTGAATGCCGACGGCCGCGTAGACGGCGGAAAACTCCTCGGCGATCCGGACGGCGGCGCGGCTGCTCTCGGCCGTCGTGCCGATCGTGATCATCTGCGCCACACCGGCGGCGATTGCCGCTTCGACGACCGCTGCGCGATCAAACGAGAACGCATCTTCGTCGAGATGGCAGTGCGTATCGACGAGTTGCATGGACATGACGTTGCCGACTGGCGCACCGAGAATCAGCGGTCGAATTGAATAGCTGCGCCCGCCGTCGCCGAATCCCGAACCCGTCCTACACCGGGTTCGGCGCCGGGCCCAGCTTGTCCTGCACGCTCCAGCGGGCCGGGCCTTTACGCTCTTCCCGCAGCCGCTGCAATTCGGCCGCATGCCGCTCGACCTGCGCCGAAACTCCGGTCAGCAGCAGTTCGGCCTCCTCGTCACCGTGGGCGTCGAGCATCGCGGCGCGGGCTTCGCCGGCGAGGATCTGCTGCTGCTCGACGAGCTGGGACAGCAGGTAATCCAGCGCGACGTAATGCAGGCTGGTGTAGTCGGTCGGGTAGGCGCCGGGATCGATGAGGTGGCCGCGCGCGGCCAGGAGATTCGCAATGAGCGCGATGGACTCCTGCTGCTCAGCGACCATCTGGTTGATGGCGGCCTGCTCCGACAGGTCGTTGTCCGCGCTCCAGGGCCAGCTCTCGCCGACGTACTGCAGCAGGCTGCGACCGAGGGCAATCAGCAGTTCGTTGAGCCGGTCGTTGGAGAACTGGTGGGGCACGTGGGTCGATGGTCGATGGTCGATGGTCGGTGGTCGGTGGTTAGTGCCTCTTTCCTACCCACTATCCACATTTGCTACCTGCTTCTTACCGAAACAGGATCTCGGCGACGTACTGGGCGGTCGTTGTCAGGCGGTCCTGCAGGGGGGACGCTCCCAGCAGCAGGATCGGTATGGTGATCAGGGCGATGTAGGTGCCGACCAGACTGGGCGTGCGGACGAGGGGCCTCTCCGCCGGCTCGGGACTGATGAACATCGCCTTCAGCACGCGGACGTAGTAGAACAGGCTGAACACGGTGTTGAGACCGGCGATCGCCAGCAGCGCCCACATGAACCAGTGCAGGTAGCCGGCTTTGAACACCGCCATGAAGATCAGCAGCTTGGCGAAGAAGCCTCCGAACGGCGGCAGGCCGACGAGGCTGAACATCGCGATCGCCATGCAGACGCAGAGCACCTTGGTCGCGGCGTTCTGATGCACCAGGCCGTTGTAGGACTCGATCTCTTCGGAGTAGGTCTCGTTCCGCAGGAGGGCCACCACCCCGAACGCGACCAGATTCATGAACAGGTACACGGCCAGGTAGTACATCAGCCCTTCGACGCTGCGGGCCGATTCGTCGATGAGGTCGGCCCGGGTCCAGCCTTCGCGGACGGGGGCGTCGACGAGGACGAGCAGGGCGGCGACAGCCATCAGCATGTAACCGGCGTGGGCGATGGTGGAATACGCGAGCAGCCGCTTGACGTTCGTCTGGGCGTAGGCGGCGAGGTTGCCGAGCGTCATGCTCAGCGCCGCGAGGACTCCCAGACCGATGCCGAGAAACGAGCGGAGGTCGTACAGCACTTCGGCCGAGCCCCCGAAGGCGAGCAGAAACCGCACGAGCAGTCCGAACGCGGCGGCCTTGGAGGCGACCGAGAGAAACCCCGCGACTTCGGCGGACGCCCCTTCGAAGGCGTCCGGGCACCAGAAGTGGAACGGGACGACCGACAGCTTGAAGGCAAATCCCACGAGGACCATCATGATGCCGAGCACCAGCGTGACGGCCGTCGCGCTGGTCGGAGCGAACTCGCTCCCTTGCATGACGACGACGAAACGATCGGCCAGTTCCGGCATGTTGCCCGTGCCGAGCACGCCCGCCAGCAGAGAGATGCCGTAGAGCATCACGCCCGCCGCACCGGCCCCGTACACGACGTACTTGAGCGCCGCTTCGCTGCTCTGCCGGCGGCCTTTGAGGAAGCCGACCATCGCATAGCTGGGAACGCTCATCATCTCGACGCCGAGGAACAGGATGAGCAGATGATTGGCGCTGACGGCGACCATCATCCCGACGACCGAGCCGAGCAGCAGCGTGTAGAAGTCGGGGCCGTCCTCGTTGTCGGGAATGCCGGTGAGGACCGTGAGAGCGATCACCAGCACGGTGAACAGCAGCAGGCCCAGGCGGAAGAAGAGCGTGAACCGGTCGTGCATCAGCAGATCGGTGAAGTAGCCGCCGATGGACCCGACGCCGTCTTCCGAGATCAGCGCGGCGCGATACAGCCAGTCGAGCGACCCGGCGGAAATCGGGTCGGTCTTCATATACATGAACTGCGCGAACACGCCGGTGAAGGCGAGCAGCGTGCCGATGAGGGCGACCCAGCAGGCGGGCAGCTTCGTGACGCCGCAGCACATCCGCACGAGCAGCAGCAGCACGATCGTCGCGCAGAGCACCAGCTCCGGCGCGAAGATCTCAACCGCGCGCGGCAGGTCGCCGTTGATGAGGCCGGAGAGGATGGAATCGAGTGTCATGTGCGAGAGACGCGATGACTAGCCGCGCCCGTCAGGAAGCGGCATGGTGTCAGTGAACCGCTCCCTGACGGTCGCGGCTAGTTGCCTAGTTGCCGATCAACGTCGAGACCTGCTCAGACTGCTCGGGGGCGGTGTGCAGGACGCTGTATCCGGCGGCCATGGTCTCGGCCAGCAGCCGGGTGGATTCTTCCATCAGGCCGAACATGCTCCAGGGATAGACGCCGAGGATGATCGCCAGGATGAGCAGCGTGTAGCCGACCGTCAGTTCGCGGCCGTTGGCCGGTGCGAGGGCTTCGGGATGCGGGCCCTTGTATTCAGGGCCGAGATAGACGCGCTGGATGGTCCAGAGGATGTAACCGGCCGTGAGGATGACGCCCGACGCCGCGATGACGGCCATGAGGTGGCTGTAGCTCCAGCTGCTGATGACGGTGAATGCTTCGCCGATGAACCCGCACAGGCCGGGGAGGCCAAGGCCGGCGAAGAAGATGCCGACGGCGAGCCCGCCGTAGTGCGGCATGCGCTGCATGATGCCGCCGAACTGGTTGAGGTCGCGATGGTGCACGCGGTCGTACAGGACGCCGACGCAGAAGAACATGCCGGCGCTGGAGACGCCGTGGGCCAGCATCTGGAACATGGCCCCGTTGATGCCCATCACCCAGTAGTCCTGGTTGGTGGTCTCGCCGCTGTACTTGTCGATCTGCCAGATGGCGAGGCCGAGCAGGACGTACCCCATGTGGCTGACGGAGCTGTAGGCGACCAGCCGCTTGAAGTCGGACTGGGCCATCGCCGCGAAGGCGCCGTAGATGATGCTGAACACGCCGATCGCCACCAGAGTATAGGCGGCGGTCTGAGCGGCCCACGGGCAGAGCGGGAACGCGATGCGGATGATGCCGTAGCCACCCATCTTGAGGAGGACGCCGGCCAGGATCATTGAGATCGGCGTGGGGGCTTCGACGTGGGCATCGGGGAGCCATGTATGGAACGGGAACGACGGGACCTTGATGGCGAACCCGATGAACAGCAGGATGAACGCCAGCAACTGCACGTTCGTATTGAGCAGGTTCCCCTCGGCCGCCAGCCGCGTCAGTTCGATGATGTTAAAGTTGCCGCCGCTCTCGAAGTAGAACATCAGCATGGCGATCAGGATGAGCACGCTGCCGGCGAGCGTGTACAGGAAGAACTTGATCGCCGCGTATTCGCGCCGCGGCCCCCCCCAGACGCCGATGAGGAAGTACATCGGCAGCAGCATCACTTCCCAGAACACGTAGAACAGGAAGAAGTCGAGGGCCAGAAAGACTCCCAGCATGCCGGTCTCGAGCAGCAGGAACAGCATCAGATAGCCGCGGACGTGCTTCTCGATGCTCCACGACGCGATCATCGCCAGCATGCTGACGAGGCTGGTGAGCAGCAGCAGCGTCATGCTGATGCCGTCGACGCCCAGCCGGAAGTAGATGTTCCAGGGCCTGATCCAGTTCCACTCGACGTTCATCTGGAAGCCGTCGGCATAGGTCGCAGCGCCGGCCTGGGCGTTGAACCGCGACAGCACGGCCAGCGTGAGCCCGAACGTCGCCACGGTGACGACGAGCGAGAACATCCGCATCGCTTCGACGGCGTGCTTGTCGAAGAGGATCAGACCAAACGCGCCGAACGTCGGCAGGAAGATCGTGAGGAACAGGAGGATGGCGTCGCTCATCGCGGTGATCGGCTATCGGTAATCGGTGTTCGGTGTTCGGTGTCGTCCACTGAGGGGAAAACACCTTTCGCCGTCGCCCAGGGGCGACGCTAGGCCTTCGGCATGAATGCAAACAGCAGGATGAACAGGCTCACCACGCCGACGGCGATGAACATGACGTATTGACGCAGCCGGCCGGTCTGCAGCACCCGCAGCGACCGTCCGACGGCGAATGTAGAGTCTCCGACGACGTTGACGATCCGGTCCACGACCTTCTCATCGAACGCCCGGTCCCAGGTGGAAATCTTCTTGGCGGTGTGGGCGAGGCCGTGCAGGAACGCGTCGAGCACGCTGCGGTCGAAGGCCTGCGGCCAACGGGCGACGACCATCACCGGCCTCACGAACATGTTCTCGTACAGGTTGTCGAACTGCCACTTCTCGACGAGGAAGTTGTATGTGCCGGCCATCTGCCGCGCGACCATCGACGGATCGACCAGTCGCCTGACGTAGATCAGGTACGACACCACCACGCCCAGCACAGCGGCGATGAGAGCGACGGCCCCCGCGGTTGCGTGGTACCCGTGAACGGCATCGTGCCCGGGGAGGTTAATCCGCAGGATGCCTTCGGCCGCGACGCCGGCCGCCACATGCGCCGGTTCGGCCGAAAGCATGGTTCGGACGAGGTAGCCCGGGATAAGGTGTCCATCCGCCGTGTGATAGATGCCCCAGGCGACGCCGATCGCGAAGACCGACAGCACGATCAGCGGGGCCGTCATCGCCGGCGGCGACTCGTGGGCGTGATCGTAGACGTGCTGGTCCTTGGGCGGGCCGGCAAACGTCATGAACCACAGCCGGAACATGTAGAAGGCCGTGATCCCGGCCGTCACCAGCGGGACGATGAACAGCAGGAAGTGCCCCGGATTCTGCGACATGTAAGTGAGCGCCGTGGCGACGATCTCGTCCTTCGAATGGAACCCGGAGAACGCGATGGCGCCGATGAACGGCAGCGTCGGCCACGGGATCGCCAGCCCGCTGATGGCGATCACGCCGATGAGCATCGTGTAGGCGGTGATCGGCATCTTTCTGCGGAGGCCCCCCATGCGGGTCATTTCCTGCACGTGGTGGCAGCCGTAGATCACCGAGCCGGAGCAGAGGAACATCAGCGATTTAAAGAAGGCGTGCGTGACCAGGTGGAACAGTCCGGCCACCCAGCCGCCGACGCCGAGGGCCAGCATCATGTAGCCCAGCTGGCTGATGGTGGAATAAGCGAGCACGCGTTTGATGTCGGTGGCCACGATGGCGATCGTCGCCCCGATGAACAGCGTGATGCAGCCGACGTAGGCGATCGCCAGCAGGACCTCGGCGGTGAACATCGGGTAGAACCGTCCCGCGAGGTATACGCCGGCCGCGACCATCGTCGCCGAGTGCACCAGCGCCGAAACGGGTGTCGGGCCCTCCATCGCGTCGGGCAGCCAGGTCTGCAGCGGGAACTGGGCGCTCTTGCCGATGCATCCGGCGAAGATGCCGAGCCCGGCCGTGACGAGCAGCCAGTAGGGAATCGACTTGTCGTGGTCGCCGGTGGCCGTATTGAGGAACACCTCGGCTTTGCGGCCTTCACCGTGAATGTGCAGCTCCCCCTCGCTGTTGCGGAGCATCTGGAACAGCCCCGGCTCCGTAGCCGCGGTGTCCGGATTCGTGTTCGCAAACGTAAACGTGCCGAACGAGGTCCACAGGATCATCAGGCCGATGAGGAACCCGAAGTCCCCCACGCGGTTCATGATGAAGGCTTTGTTGGCTGCGGTGCTGGCGGACTTGCGTTCGACGTAGAAGCCGATGAGCAGATAGCTGCAGACGCCGACCAGCTCCCAGAAGACGAACACCATGAAGATGTTGCCGGCGATCACCAGCCCCAGCATGGAGAAGCAGAACAGCGACAGGTACGAGAAGAACCGGTAGTAGCGGCCGGGCCGGTGGAAGTGCCGACCGCCGGGAAGGTGCACTTCGTGGTCTTCGTAGTGCTCCGTGAGCTCGTCGCTCATGTAGCCGGTCGCGAAGACGTGGATGCACGTGGCGATGAGCGTGACCATGCAGAACATGACGACCGTCAGGCCGTCGATGTAGTAGTCGATGGAGACCGACAGGCTGCCGAACCGGGCCAGTTCGTAGAACTTGCCGCTGAAGGCCGTGGCGTAGGGATCGTTGGCATGCGCGGCGTGGGACGCGTGAGCGTCCTCTGCGTCGCCATGGACATGATCGGCCGCGCCGTGCTCATGCTCGCCGTGAGCGTGATCACCATGCTCGTGGTCGTGATCGGCGGAAGCATGCTCCTCCGCCGCATGCTCCCCATGATCGGCAACATGCAGTGCAGACCAGTGCGTCGCGTTCCCCCAGGTGATCAGCGCCCCAACGCTGCACAGGAAGCCGGTCGCAATACATCCGACGGCCAGCCAGGCCGCCACTTTGCTCGTGCGGCTGCCCCACCATCCGGCGAAGATCTCGACGCAGAACCCCGCCAGCGGCAGCAGCCAGGCGATGGCGAGCAGCCACTTCAGGGACTCGGCGGTGGAGAGGTACTGGTCGGGAGTCATCGCAGGTTGTCGGTTATCGGTGTTCGGTTGTCGGAGATCCGTCGATCGCCGGCCACGGCTCCTCACCGATGACCGACAACCGTAAACCGATTACCCCTTCAGCTCGTTGGCGCGGTCGACGTCGATCGTCAGGTGGTTGTTGTAGAAGTTGAGGGCGATGGCGAGTGCGACCGCCGCCTCGGCAGCGGCAAGGACGATCACGAACATCGACATGATCTGGCCGTCGAGTCCCAGCGTGCCGTACTTGGAGAACGCCACGAAATTGACGTTCGCCCCGTTGAGGACGAGTTCGACCCCCATCAGCACGCCGATGCCGTTGCGCTTGGTGGCCATGCACAGGACGCCGCAGACGAACAGTACGGCGGCGACGGCGAGATAGGCGGTGAGCGGAATCACGGGGGAGTTGTCAGTTTTCAGTTTTCAGTTGACAGTGAAACCGCGAAGCTCCGCTTCGCGTCTCGATGACCACTTACACATCCTCGACTCGCGTGACCCGCCGTTTCGCCCGGGCGAGGTACGACGCCCCCACCAGCACGACCAGCAGGTGAACGGAGATGATCTCGAACGGCAGCAGGTAGCCGGTGCTCAGTTCTTCGCCCTGTCGGCCGAGGTCGCGGTCGCTGCGGACACCCAGGAACGCCAGCCCCAGACTGCGGGAGGTATTGCCTTCGGATGCGACGTTGTAGTCCGTTTCGTAAGGAGTCGGTTCGCCGTAGGCGGCGTTGACCTTCGCGGCATTGCCGTCCCAGTCGACCTGCATCACGGTGAAAATCAGCATTGCGAGGAACGCACCGCCGACCACGACGCCCTGGATGATGTCCCCGGAACTCGTCTTCATCGAGATGTATGGGCCCGACGCCGTGAGCATGACGCCGAAGATCAGCAGCACGACGGTGCCGCCGACGTAGATCAGCAACTGCGTTGCGCCGACGAAGTCAGCGCCCAGCATGAAGAACAGTCCCGCGGTCGAGCCGAGGGCGATCACCAGGTAGAACGCCATGCGGACGACGTTCTGGCTCAGCACCACTGCCAACGCCCCGCCCGCAGCCCCGATGGCGAACAGCATGAAGAGGAACGTCTCCATTTCAGTCGTCCCCTCCCGGCACTGCATTCGCCGCAACTGCCGACCCGTTTAGCCGCGACTCGAAGAGGAGCGCGCCGGTCGACGCGCCACGCCGACTCTCGTATTCGTCCGGCCGCAGCACCACCCGCTCGCCGAGTCCCGTCTGCGTGCCGAACAGCACGCGGCCCGGCAGGAGCAGCGACCAGATCGCCGCCCCCAAGAAGAGGAAGCAACTGATCGGCACCAGGTACTTCAGGCAGGTCGCCATCACCTGATCGATGCGGAGACGCGGCAGCGTCCAGCGGATCCAGATCTGCACGAAAACCAGCTTGCTCGTCTTGATGGTCAGCACCACGAATCCCAGCAACTGGCCGGTGAATCCGCCGAGATTCTCGGACACCCACGCATCGAGCGGTCCGATGCCGGTCCACCAGCCGCCGAGGAACAGCAGCACGGCCAGCGCACTGACGAACCACATGCTGGCGTACTCGGCGAGGAAGAAGAACGACCAGCGCATGCCGCTGTATTCGGTGTGGAAGCCGCCGACGAGTTCGCTTTCCGCCTCGGCCAGGTCGAACGGCGCGCGCTTGTTGCTGGCGAGAGTCACCACGAAAAACACGAAGAACGCCAGGAACGTGAACGGGTCGCGAAACACGAACCAGTTCACGAACCAGCCCGACTGCATCCGGCCAATGTCGCCGAGGTTCATCGTGCCCGCGATCAGCACCGGAATAACGGCCGTGATGCCGAGCGGGATTTCATAGCTCACCATCTGGGCCGCTTCCCGCATGCCGCCGAACAGCGACCATTTCGAGCCGCTGGAATACCCGGCCAAGATGATGCCGAGGACTTCGAGCGAGAGCAGGGCGAGAGCGATGAACAGCCCTGAATCCAGCGCCAGCGCCGCCCAGCCGTCGCTGAATGGAAGCACGAGATACGCGGCAAACGAGGCGACCACGACGAGATAGGGGGCGACGCGGAACAGCATCGCGTCCGCCGCTCCCGGCCAGAGGTCTTCTTTCTGAATCAGCTTGATGCCGTCGGCCAGCGACTGCAGCCAGCCGAACTTGCCGCCGACGCGCGTCGGTCCGAGCCGATCCTGAATACGACCGGCGACCTTACGCTCCGCCCAGATAAAGACGAACGCCGGCAGCCCGAAGAACGCCCCCAGCAGGGCGATGTGGATGATCGCCGAGACGATATTGGCAGCCGTCTCGCTCAGCGGCAACGGATCGCGCTCCGTCCACTCAGCGGTCTGGAGATACTCGGAGATCGTGGTTGCCAACACCGCGGGCGTCATGCACATCGATCCAACGCTTGGCGAACCGCGGGCACGCCACTCCGTGCGAGTCGCTGGTTACCGCCCTGAACGGCCCATGCCCTCTGGACCGCGTCTGCCATGAAACGGAAGCACAGTCTCCGCACTTCAGGCCGCGCCAGCATGTGCCGCGACGCCCGAACACCGTGCCCCCCACCTGATTAGAGCGTGAGTTATTGCACAAGGGTGGGGGGGATTCAAGCAACCGCGCAGGGCATTCCCGATGGTGGGAAGGGGGCGTGAGGCGTGGCGGGATGCGGGGGCGATTGAAGCGCCGATGTGGGGTGATCGGTCCAGGCGAACGTGGTGTGCCGTGAAGCGCTCCTCTTCGAGTCGCGGCTAAACGGGGGAGCGGCCCGTTATACCGCCGCCGCTTCCTCGGGCCGTCGTCGCACTTCCCGGTAGCTGGTCCGGATCAGCCGGAATCCCAGTTTACGGTACATTTCGACCGCCGGTTCGTTGGCGGCCGTTACCTCGAGCACCACCCGCTGCAGGCCCGCCTCCTGAAAGCCCGCGAGAGAGCGGAGCATCAGGGCCTTCCCCAGACCCAGCCCGCGATGCGACGGGATCACGCCGACGTTCTGCACCGCTCCCTGCCGCTTACTGCGGCGCAGGCCCTGGATCGTGCCGCACAGCTGCGGCGGCTGAAAATCGCTGCCGACGAAGCGGACCAGCCACGTGGCCTGCGGCACGAACCCCTCGTGAGAGGCGATGTCGGTCATCAGCCGGTTGCACCCCGACAGGGCGCTGAGCGACTCGAAGACGTCCGCGTCCATCTCGCCGCGAAAGCACTCGAACTTGACCCGGGCATGCACGTCCCGCAGCGAGTTGTGCCACGGGACGAGGTCGTAGCCGTCCGGCAGCTGCGGATCGGGCACGGTCGCCTTTCGGAAATCGAACTCCATTCCGAACCGTTTGTAATACGTGGTGGACATCGCAGTTTTCGGATGCGGACTCAGTCGCGGTTCGCGGCGCCGAGCAGCTCCTCGACGGCCTCGGCCACCTGCGTCATGGTGAATTCCTCGGTTTCGTCGCTCGCCTCATCGTTGTCGAACCGGCGCACCAGCTTCCCCTCGACGTCGTACAGCAGGTAGGCGGGGGTGGAGGCGAGTTCGATCTCCTCGAGGAAGTCCGCGAACGGGACGCTCAACAGAACGTGATCGAACGGGGCCTGCTGCTCCTGCAGAAACTTCTGCACTTTCGGCCGGTAATGTTCAGGCGGCTTGCCGGGAACACCGTCGTAATCGCAATTGACGGATATGCAGACGAACCGCTCGGTCCCGTACTGCTTCTGCAGCGCGGCAAATTCCGGGAACTTCTCGACGCAGGCAGGGCAGGTGGTCGTCCAGATATCCACCAGCACAACTTCCCCTTGATGCGCCGCGATCAGTTCCTGCGTCTGTTTCCAGTCGCGGACCTGGAGTTCGGGAACCGGGTCCTCGCCGGCCTGCATACTGGCGACCATCAGCAGCGGAATGACCTGAGCAAAGGCCAGGGCCAGACCGCGGAGGCATGCTGAGCGATTGAGGGGCATCGTGAGCGTCCGATCCGACTCACACAGTGTACCACGAAAACGCCGCCATTCATCGCAATCCGGCCGCGGCGGTCATACATTGGTGGGGCATCAGAGCAGGAACCGTACGACCCGCAGAGTCACCGGCCAGACCGTTTCATCATGAAAGAGTGGCTGCGCAATGCGTTCGCCGTCGAGGGCCGCCGGCTGCCGGAGCTGACGGACGAGCAGCGGGCGATGGTGGAGCGGCTCGCACGGGAGGTGGTGCGGCGAAAGCTGGGAACGCCGGCAATCGCTTTCCTGGAAATGTCGCACCCGCTGAATTCCGTCGGGGCCAGCGCACTCCACTTCTTCACTCCGCTCCTCTCGGTACTGTTCGACGTGGAGGGCTGCCGCCGGTTCGCCGAGTTTCTCGAGAAGCGGGGATCCATCGAGGTCATCTGCCGGCGGATTGAGGAACTGCTGGCAGAACGGTCGCCGCCGCCTCCCCGCTGAACGACTCACCACTCACCACCACCACTCGCTGCTATCACATGCCGTCTCTCGACCCGGACCGGATCAACGTCATTCTCGCCACCGACTGCGGGAGCACGACGACCAAGGCGATTCTGATCGAGAAGATCGACGGCCATTACCGGCAGACGCACCGCGGCGAAGCGCCGACCACCGTCGAGGAGCCGGTGGCCGACGTCACCGTCGGCGTGATTAATGCCGCCACCGAAGTCGGAGAACTCGCCGGACGCAAGCTCGTGGATGACGAGGGCCGTCTGATCCGGCCGGCTCAAGGCAATGATGGCTGCGACATCTATATCTCCACCTCCAGCGCCGGTGGCGGACTGCAGATGCTGGTGACGGGGGTCGTCCGCGAGATGACGGCCGCCAGCGCCAAACGGGCCGCTCTGGGAGCCGGAGCGATCGTGATGGACACGATCGCCTCCAACGACAAGCGGAAGCCCCACGAGCAGATCCAGCGGATCCGCGAGCTGCGGCCCGACATGATCCTGATGTCGGGCGGCACCGACGGCGGCACGGTGCAGCACGTCGTCCAAATTGCCGAGCTGATCGCGCCGGCCAAGCCGCGGCCCCGATTCGGGTCGGGCTACCAGATGCCCATCATCTATGCCGGCAACAAGGATGCCGCCGAGCACGTGGCGCGGACGTTTGACGACAGCGTCGCGTTGTCGGTCGTCGACAATCTGCGGCCGGTGCTGGAACGGGAAAACCTCGGTCCCGCACGGGATGCGATCCACGACCTGTTCTTGGAGCACGTCATGGCCCATGCGCCGGGTTACGACAAGCTCCTCGAATGGACGGATGCGCCCGTCATGCCCACGCCGGGAGCCGTCGGCAACATCCTCCAGCAGATCGCACAGACGCGCGGCATCAATGCGGTCGGCGTCGATATCGGCGGAGCGACCACCGACGTGTTCTCCGTGTTCGGCGAGGTGTTCAACCGCACGGTCAGCGCCAACCTGGGGATGAGCTATTCAATCGCCAACGTCTGCGCCGAGGCGGGATTCCCGAACATCCTGCGTTGGGTGCACCTCGACATGGACGAGCGGGAGCTGCGAAACCGCGTCAAGAACAAGATGATTCGCCCGACAACGATCCCGCAGACGCTCGACGCGCTGGTGTTTGAGCAGGCGGTGTCGCGCGAAGCGCTGCGGCTGGCCTATCTGCAGCACAAGGAGTTCGCCACGACGCTCAAGGGGGTGCAGCAGCAGCGGACCGTCGGCGACACGTTCACTCAGGCGAAGGGGGGACAATCGATCGTCGATAACATGACGCTCAACCTGCTGGTGGCCTCCGGCGGCGTGCTGTCGCATGCGCCCCGCATGGAGCAGACGGCCGCGATGATGATCGACGCCTTCGAACCGGAAGGGGTGACCGAGATCGCCAAGGACAGCATCTTCATGATGCCGCATCTGGGCGTCCTGGCGCAGGTGCATCCGCAGGCGGCGCTGGAAGTCTTCGAGCGCGACTGCCTGATCTACCTCGGCACGTGCATTGCCGCCAAGGGGAACGGCAAACCGGGCAAACCCTGCTTCCGCTACGAGCTGCGCGGCGGGGGACTGAACGAAACGGGCGAGTTGTCGTGCGGCGACATCCGCCTGTTCCGCGCCTCGCACGACGATGCGGTACGGGCCGTCATCGAGCCTTTGCGCGGATTCGACGTCGGCGCGGGACCAGGCAAACGGCACGAGTGCGAAGTCCGCGGCGGCGAAGTCGGCATCATCCTCGACGCCCGCGGCCGCCCCCTCCTGCACGCCGACGACCCGCACGAACGCCACGCCGCCATTTCCAGGTGGGTGCAGGCGCTGGAGTTGTATCCAAACTGACCACCACTATCGCAGACTCCCGACCTCCACCCGGCCCAACCCGATTCGACCTCCACCGGGCTCGCCCTGGTGGAGTCACGACTGACAGCTAGGAAAAGCGTCAACCCCCGTCATCACGGGGCTCGCTCCCGTGGAACGATGACTGGCCGGCTCCGAGCTCGTTCCCATGCCCGAACCGCTCTACACCGCCGCCAATTGCCGCCCCGCCTATCAGCTCAACTGGTCACTCTCCGTTTTCTGGAAAGCCCCCGCCCCACCAGACGCCCATTGGCTCGATCAGCTCCAGCTCGCCACCGACAAAGACGGCGTCCGCATCCTCGAGCACCGCAGCAAAGCTTCGCAAGTCAGCCAGTTTCTGATCAGTACCAAGCCCGATCTCGCGCCGCCGCAGATCGTCCGCTCTGTCAAGGGCCGCCTGCAATACCTGGTTCGCGACGCCTTTCCGCGCGCATTCCGTCGCAACTTCTCGATCCACAGCATCGGATCGGCGAACCGGCAGCGAATCGATGAGTACGTGCGCGACCAGTTGACCCACCACCGGATGGCCGACGGGAGAGTGCAAGCAGGACTGAGCCAGTATCAGATTCATCACCCTGACGTCGACCTCTCGCCGCCTCAACGCGCCTCACACGGCGAGTATCGATACAACTTGCATGTCGTCCTCGTGAATGACGGGCGGTGGCACGAGGTCCGCGAAGAGATGCTGAAGTCCATCAAAGTGATGATCGTGAATGCCGCTCGAAGCAAAGAGCACCGGCTGGCGCGGGCCGCCATCCTGACGGATCATGTGCATCTGCTGGTCGGCTGCAATCTCACCGAATCGCCGCAGAGTGTTGCACTGGGATACCTCAACAATCTCGCCTATGCGCAGGGGATGCAGGCGATCTACCGGTTTGGATACTACGTTGGAACGGTTGGTGAATATGACCTGGGGGCCGTTCGAAGAAACCTGTAGCGGCAGATCAACGCTCCACGGGGGCGAGCCCCGTGGTGACGGGGGGACGGGACGGGGCACGTTGCATAGCTGCAAGTCAGTGCTCGACGGGGGCGAGCCCCGTCGTGGCGTGGAGGTCGGATGACTGCAGGGGGTTGAGACTGGCCGCCGGTCACGGGTCCACGGGGACGGGTCACGTGGTGACTCGACGCCGTGCGGGTCAGCGTCGTACAACTCGATACCGTTTGGACTGCAGGCGCTTCTGTCTGGAGGACGGACGCTTCTGCAAGTTGGTTCGATAGCCCGCAACGAACGATTCGATGTCCCAAGCGTACACCCCCGGACTGCAGGTTTCCGAGCGGACGGTTTATCGTGCTCGCCGCATCCTTCCGATTGCGGGGGATGTTCTCGTTCGGAGCGGGCAGCGTGTTGAGGCGCGAGACGTTGTGGCCCGGACGGAACTGCCGGGGGACATCGTGCCGATCAACCTCGCGAACCAGTTGAGCCTGCCCCCCGGGGACGTGCCCGGCTGCATGCTGAAAGGGGAAGGGGACCACGTCGAGGCCGGGGATGTGCTCGCCCGCACGAAGGGCATCTTCGGGATGTTCAAGAACGAGTACGTCTCGAAGGCCCCCGGAACCATCGAATCGATCTCCGGAGTGACGGGCCAGGTGATTCTGCGCGGGGCGCCGATCCTCGTCGAAGTCCAGGCGTACCTGACCGGCAAGGTGGTCGAGGTGCTTCCCTCGGAAGGCTGCGTCGTCGAGGCGGAAGCGACGTACGTGCAGGGGATCTTCGGCATTGGCGGCGAGACATACGGACCTCTCCGCATGGCCTGCCGTGCCTCTTCCGACGAACTCAAGCCCGACCTCATCCGGGACGACATGCGGGGCCAGGTGGTCATCGGGGGCGCCCGCATGCATGGGGAGAGCGTGCGGCGGGCTATCGAGGCGGGCGTCGCCGCCATTGTCTCCGGCGGCATTGACGATGAAGACTTGAAGACCGTCCTCGGCTACGATCTCGGCGTCGCGATCACGGGGTCCGAGCAGGTCGGGCTCACGCTCATCGTCACCGAAGGATTCGGCGACATTGCCATGGCCGAGCGGACATTCCAGTTACTCGCTTCGCGCGAAGGGCAGCCGGCGGCCGTCAACGGCGCGACCCAGATCCGCGCGGGGGTGATGCGACCGGAGATCGTGATCCCGCTGTCTGAAGATGCTCCCGCCGGCACGGAGCAGGCGGCGCGCGTGATGGCTGCGCCGCTGGCCGTGGGAGCCCACGTGCGGATCATTCGTGATCCCTATTTCGGCGTGCTCGGTTCGGTCGCCGCGCTCCCGCCGGAGCCGCAGGTGCTGGGCTCCGGCAGCAAGGCCCGCGTGCTGGAGGTGACGACTGAGGGTGGCGAACGACTCACCGTGCCGCGGGCGAATGTTGAGATCATTGGAGCGTGAGATGAAACGAAGCATCTCAGATCTCAGATCTGAAATCCCGGATCGACCGCTCGTTGTGCGGCCTCCGGGACGTGATGCGCTGTGCTCGTGGCGAATGATGCTCGCGGTCTGTCTTCTCGTCATGCAGCCAGCCCTGGCCCAGGATGATGATGACTCGCCAGCCCCTCCGACGGACGTCGTCGCGGCTGATGCTCCCGACGATATCGGGGAGGCGATTGACGTGCGTTGGACGCTGTCGGCCGACGATGTCGCCGGCCAGCGTCCGCTGGGAGTCATCCGCTATGAGATCCGCCGTAAAGGACCGGAGGATGCCGAGTATCACCTGATCGGCGAGGAGACGTACCAGAGCGCTGTGTATCGCGACACGACCGTGCTGCGAGGCAAGCCGTATGAGTATTCCGTGGCTGCCGTGGCCCCGGATGGGACTTTGTCCGAACCCATCGCGGCCCTGGCGCCGGCCACGGCCCGCATGAATGCCTTCATGGTTCGCCGCGCGTGGCTGGCGGTCATCGTGGCGATCGTGTGCGCGTCGGTCGGCGGTTTTATCTGGTGGGCGTGGTCGGGACGCAAACTCTATATCCGGCCGATCCCCGGACTGGAAGCCGTCGATGAAGCGGTGGGGCGCGCCACCGAGATGGGACGCTCCTGCCTGTTCGTGCCGGGCATTCAGGACATTAACGACATCCAGACCGTGGCCGGGATCACGGTGTTGGGGCATGTCGCGAAGCTGACGGCCGAGTACGGAGCGGCCCTGGATGTGCCGACGGCCCGCTCGCTGGTGATGACGGCGGCTCGCGAAACCGTGCAGGCCGCCTATCTCGCCGCCGGACGCCCCGACGCGTTCAACGAGGATCAGATCTACTACCTCACCGACGAACAGTTCGGATACGTCGCGGGAGTGACCGGGAAGATGGTCCGCGACAAGCCGGCGGCATGCTTCTACATGGGATCGTTCTACGCGGAGAGCCTGCTGTTCGCCGAGACGGGAAATGCGATCGGGGCGATCCAGGTGGCCGGGACGGCCCAGCCGTCGCAGTTGCCGTTCTTCGTCGCGGCGTGCGACTACACGCTGCTCGGGGAGGAATTCTTCGCCGCGTCGGCGTACTTGTCCGGCGAGCCAATTCAATTGGGAAGCCTGCGTGGCCAGGATCTCGGCAAAGTGCTGGGGGCCGCGCTGTTGATCGCCGGCTGCCTAGCCATCACCATCGCCGTCGTCGCCGACAGCGAGGCCGCGGCGCAGGTGGCCGCGTACCTCCAGCAACGGGTGCTGGGGAGTTGACACTTATCAGAGACGCCGCGAGAAACCCGGTGTCTCCAAAGAAACCGGGTTTCTGGGACGCGTAATCGGAGATTGAGGAACGACGCGTTGAAACGCACTGTGCCCATGCTGATCTGCGCGACGACGGGGATCGTCCTCATCGTGGCGTACTTCATTCCCTACACGCAGTCGTGGGGAGATGTGTCGATCGCGTGGTTCAATATCGTGGCCGTGATCGCCTTCGTGCTGGGCGGGGCGAACCTCCTCAAGGTGCAACTGCAGAAGATCTCCGATCAGCGCCCCGGCTGGGGATACGCGGCCGTCACGGCCATCGCATTTCTCGTCACGCTGGTGCTGGGGCTGGGCAAGTTCGGGGTCACGCCGATGCCGGCATTCCCGAACCATGCGTGGGCCGGTCCGTACGATCAGGAAGGCTCCGCCTTCTGGTGGATCCAGGAGTACTTGTACTTGCCGCTCTCCTCAACGATGTTCGCCCTGCTGGCGTTCTACATCGCCTCGGCCGCGTTCCGCGCATTCCGGGCCAAGAATACCGAAGCGATTCTGCTGCTCGGGACAGCCTTCATCGTGCTGCTGGGCCGCACCTATGCGGGCATCTGGCTGACGCAATCGGTGGATAACCTCGTCGCGCCGGAGAACACCGCCTGGTACGCCGAGTTCATCCGCGGCCTGCGGCTCGACCGCACGACCGAGATGATCATGAACGTCTTCAACCTCGCCGGCATGCGGGCCATCACCATCGGCATCGCCCTGGGAGTGGCCGCAACGTCCCTCAAGGTGCTCCTCGGTGTCGATCGGTCCTATCTCGGCGGAGGCGACGAATGACATTTCGACAGCCAGAAACCCGATTTCTCCAAAGAAACGGGGTTTCTCTCCCGCAGCCCACTCCACCGGCTCGCCTCAAAGCCAAAGCCGCCATCGACCATCGACCATAGTCCCTCGACCATCCCATGCTCCGCCGTCTCGCACATCTCGACCGCCGCTGGACGTTCCTGCTGATGGGACTGGCGGTCGCATTGCCGATCCTGTTCGGGGCGCGATTCCCCGAAGAGCCTTCGCCCATGGTGCGCGACGTGTTTCACGCCATCGACAGCCTGCCCGACGGATCACGCATCCTGCTGGCGTACGACTATGACCCCGCCAGCCAGGGCGAACTGCATCCGATGGCAGCCGCCTTCACCCGCCACGCAGCGCTCAAGGGACACAAGCTGTATTTCCTCACGCTCTGGCCGGCCGGGTCGGCGATGGTCCAGTCCAATCTGGAGACGCTGACGCGCGAGTATCCGGATTACGAGTACGGCTCCGACTACGTCAATCTCGGGTTCCGGGCGGGATACGAAGGTCCCATCAAACTCCTGTCGACGGACTTTCGGACCGCGATTTCGACGGACGTCTACGGCACCAGCGTCAGCCAGATCCCGATGACGCGGGACATCCGCAACATTCAGCAGATGCACCTCATCGTCAACGTGAGTGCCGGGTACCCGGGAGCGAAGGAATGGGTGCAGTACGCTGCGACGCCGTTTGGAATTCCCATGGTCGCCGGCACGACGGGCGTGCAGGTTCCCCTGCTGATGCCCTACGTCCCCGACCAGATGATCGGCATGCTGGGGGCCATCAAGGGGGCCGCCGAGTATGAGCAATTGCTGATCGAGAATTACCCGGACCTGCAGGAAAACTCCCGGACACAGGAAGCGCTGCGGCGGATGGGGCCGCAGCTGGTGGCCCACCTGGTGCTGATCGGCCTGATCATCGCCGGCAACGTCCTGTACTTCCTCGAGCGATTCCGACCCGCATGAAGAACGAAACCTGGCTGTGGACCGGACTGATGCTGCTGGGGGGGGTATGCCTGATGGGCCGCGCCCTGCTGGTGGACGACGCGCCGGTCAACGGCGCCCGCTACGTCCGCGAAGTCCGCGTTGAGCCGGAAGGGGGGCCCCCTATCGTCAACTACACGGCGGCTCCGTTCGCCGACCGCAACGAGCCGGACGTCGCCTTCAGCTGGCCGCGGACGATCGGCCTCTGGACGGCCGCCTTCTGCACGATCGCCCTGTTCTCGTTCCTCTACAAAGACAATCCGCTCTACAAGCTGGCGGAGGCGGTGTTCATCGGCGTCTCGGCCGGTTACGCCATGGTGATCGGGTTCTGGAGCGAACTGGTTCAGAACCTGCTTGGCCGCCTGGTCCCCGACCTCATGCGCGCTTCGCTGCTGCCGGGAATCAAAGAGGACCCGAACCCCTGGTACATCGTGCCGCTGATCCTGGGCATCATGATGCTCTGGCGGCTCTCCCCCGTCGGCGGCTGGATCGCCCGCTGGCCGCTGGCGTTCTTTATCGGTGCGACCGCCGGCTTCCGGCTGCTGAGCCACCTCGAAGCCGATTTCGCGCACATGATCGGCAGCACGATCCTCCCGCTGATCGTGATCGGCGCTGATCGGACGTTCGACCTGTGGGCGTCGGTCAAGCACGTCATCATCGTGTTCGGCGTGCTGACGTGCCTCATCTACTTCTCATTTTCGATCGAACACAAGGGGGCGGTCGGCGTCCTCGCGAAGCTCGGCATCTGGGTGCTGATGATCGCGTTCGGCGCCAGCTTCGGCTACACCGTCATGGGCCGCGTCGCCCTGCTCGCCGCCCGCCTCGAGTTCCTGTTCGACGACTGGCTCTGGATCATCGACCCCCTCGGCCTCCGCGCCGGGACGTAACCTCACAAACCTTCGACACCGGGGCTCGTCCCCCCTCTCCCCGCCAAGCGACTCTCCACTTCCCTCAGTGACATGCGCGGAGAGGGGCCGGGGGTGAGGGGTGGCAGTGGATATTCCGAGCCAATCCAGATGCGTCTCACCCCCACCGCACTCCCCGACGTCCTCCTGATCGAGTCCCGCGTTTACACCGACGACCGCGGCTCGTTCCGGGAGACATTCCATGCCCAGAAGCTCGCAGAGGCGGGGCTCAACGCCCGGTTCGTCCAAGACAATCACTCCCGCTCGACGCGCGGCGTCCTGCGCGGCCTGCACTACCAGATCGAGCAGCCGCAGGGAAAGCTGATCGACGTCGTCCGCGGCGAGATCTTCGACGTAGCGGTCGACCTCCGCCGCAGCAGTCCCACCTTCGGCCGCTGGGTCGGCTGCACTTTGCGGGAAGGGGAAGGCCGTTCGCTCTACATCCCCCCCGGCTTCGCACACGGATTCTGGGTCCTCAGCGACGTCGCCGACGTCTGCTACAAGTGCACCGACCTCTACGCCCCGCAGCACGAACGCACACTCCTCTGGAACGACCCCGACGTCGGCATCGACTGGCCGCTCGAGGGTCCGCCGATCATCTCGGCCAAGGATGCGGCGGGAACGTTCCTCGCGGACGCCGAATGCTTTATGTGAGCGCAGGCCGCGCCGCACTCAGCGACTCACCGCTGCAAAAACCGGACTCCGGTCTGCAGACACTCCGCAAGCTGGGTGTAAACCCTGTGCAATTGAGACCTGGACGGACTGCTGCCGATCGCGCCGGCCATCGTCCGCGCCAGCGGTTCATCGCGAGTCTGGTCTGGCAAAATCCGTCGCCAGAACTGTCCGACGCTCATGGAGCTCTCGTTCACGCCGAACTGCCGCAACAGGGGTGGGCTGTGGACCTTAGCCCGCTCGCCATCCCGGATCGCCGCCAGCAGCACCGGCTCCAGTTCATCGATCTCCACCGACTGCTGGCTTGCGAGGTCGGTCCACTCCTCGGCCACGAGTCGCCGCAGCACGTTGATCACCATGGCTGCGATGGCGAGGTCGGCCTGCGGGCATTCCTGCACGTCCAGCACGCGGATTTCGATGGAGCCGCGGGAGAAACGGGCGATCGCTCCGCGGGCGTTGAGGAATTCCTCCTGCAGGACTCCGTCGGGATCGTACGGTGCGACGGCGCGGTACATCGGCTGCAGAATCTGCTCCTCGTATGCGGCCTGCGAGAACGCCCGCTCGGGGATAACGCGGCCGGCGACTTCCGGGATGCGGCGGGAGTTCCTGCGGTACACCTCCAGCCGGTTGTCCAGCAGGCCGGTGACGCGGCCGTCCATCACCGGCGAACTCGCTGCCAGGCCCGGCAGCAGCGGCAGGATGAGCCGCACGGCCGCGTGCAGCCGGGCGAACTCTTCGTCCCCGCAGAACGGCAGGTTGATGTGCATGCTCTGCAGATTGGCCCAGCCGTGGCCGCGGCAGTCGAAGACCCGGTTGAACGTTTCGTAGATCGCACTGTTGTCGTGCGGCCACAGCTGCATCTCACGGTCAGGGTCCATCCACGGGTGCATCGCCGTCCCCAGCAGCCGGGCCCCCATCGGCTCCAGCAGCCGGTTGATCTCCCGGACCTCGCCCTGAAACAGCTCGGCGAGCCCGTCGAGCGTCGGGGCAGGCGCAGTCGTCTTCAGTTCAACGACATGCGAGACCAGTTCGTTGGACCACGTAATCGGTCCGCGCTCGACGTCCGAGACATACTCGCCGGCGACCGATCGAAACAGCTCATCGGCGATCGGCCGGACGTCGAGCGTCTCGGCATCGACGATCATGTACTCGAGTTCGATGCCGAACGCATCGAACAGGTGCAGACGCGGCGACGTCACGTGGTTGCAGTCCGTTGCAGCAGGTTAGAAGGACGAACTGTTTGGCAATGCAGCAGCTTGCCCTCTCACGCCTCGGGACCAAAGTCATTCAGCGCGAACTGGGCGCCCCGGTACGCCGAGAGGTGCTGCGACTTCGACTCCAGCGCCTGGCGGAAGTACGTGCGGGCGTCCTCCTCCTTGCCGTCCAGCAGCCAGCGCTGGCCGATGAAGTAGAACGCTTCGCACTTCTGGCCGTCCTCCCGCTGGGGGTCCGCGCCGCTGATGACCGACAGCACGTCGTTGTCGCTCACCTTTTCCAGCAGCAGCAGTGTCAGCATGTCGTACCAGGTCCGCTCCGCCTGCGGCTTTTCGACGATCGGCCGGAACGTCTGCTCGGCGGCTTCGCGGCGGTCGAGATGCAGCAGGGCCGCGGCCCGCCAGGGATTCAGGAACTCGGCCTGCGGATCGACTTCGAGCGTCGAGTCGAACGCCTGCAACGCTTCCTCGTATTTCCCCGCGAAGAACTTGGCGAAGCCGACGTCAGCCCGCAGAGCAGGGGAGTTCTCGTCGAACTTCAGGGCCGTCTGGTAATCTTCGATGGCCGCCTGCACATCTCCCGTCGACAGGTTAGCGCTGCCTCGCAGGCTGTAGGCGGCCGGCTGCTGAGGGTTGATCTCCAGCGACTGGCTCAGATCCGCCAGTGCCTCAGAGAACTGTCCCTGCTGCAACCGGGCGAACGCGCGGTTGGTGTAAGCGGGAACGAAGTCCTTGTTCAGCTCAATCGCGCGGTTGAAATCGGCGATCGCCTCGTCATGGCGCCCGAGCGACTGCAGGTACATGCCGCGGTTGTTAAACACCAGCGGCTCTTCCGGGAACTGGGCAACCGTCGCGGTGAATGCCTTTTCAACGTCCTCGGGTTGACCAGTCTGGGACAGGATGTCGGTCCGAGCCAGGTGGGCGGCGAGATGTGCCGGGTCGTAGTCCAGCGCACGGGCCAGCGCATCAAGCGCACCCTGCGGGCTCTGCAACTGGTTCTCGATCAGGGCGAGTTGATACGCGATGTTGGCTTTCTCGGGTGCGGTGACCGAGTCCATCTCCAGGATCTGCGTCGCCACGTCTTTGGCGATCTCCGCGTGCGACGGCTTCCCTTCGATCGCCGTCAGGTGCGTCATCCCGTACAGGTAGGGGAGGTAGTAATCGATCTCCATCCGGTTGCGGATGCGAATGGCCTCGCGGGCGTCGCCGATTCCCTCGCGGAGCAGGTCGGCGTTGCGCTGCTGGATGCCAATCTCCACCCGCGCGCTGCCGCGGAGGTAAAGAGCCACATGGTCGGACGCGGCCGACTGCAGCACCTGGCTCGCCAGCTCGATCGTCTTCGCGTAATCCCCCTGGCGATACGCGTCATCAGCCTGCTGCTTCAGTTCTTCGTGCCGCGAGTTCACCGTGCCGGGGCGGATCACTCGGTTCTGGGCATTCGCATCCTGGACAATGGTCGGGAGCAGCAACAGAGAACCCAGCAGCAACGTCGTCGTAATTCGCATGACACAGGCTCCAATATGCGGTCACCGGAACTCCGGTTTCTCCGAAGAAGCCGGGGTTCTCTTCAGGTGTCGAGAACGGATGGCCCCCAGACGACTATCGCCGAGGGAGAATCCCGGTTTCTCGAAAAGAAACCGGGATTCGGGGCTCTGATCTGCATACGATCACACCCCCCTCCTCCAAACGCAAGGGAGCACAGCGGCCGTTGCCGCAATTCTCAACGACCTCGTAACGTCCCCCTTTGACGCCCCGTTATAACCGGCCTAAGCTGGCCCTGCTCGCGCGGAGAGCGACACCGATCAACGCCTGCCACGCGGTTCATGGCCCCGGGCGGGCGAACCCCTCATCCAGGAGCCTGAGCATGATACGTCCGTCCTGCGGGCCAATGTTTGTCATCCTTGCCTTCGCGACATCCCTAGCCGCAGCGGCGGACTGGCCCCAGTGGCGCGGGCCGAATCGCGACGGCATCTCACAGGAAACCGGCCTCCTGCGAGAATGGCCGGAATCCGGACCGACGCAGGTCTGGAAGGTGAGCGACCTCGGCGGCGGATACTCCACGCCCGCCGTGGTGGGCGACCGCATCTATCTCATCAACGACAAGGGGAACGACAACGAGTTCGTCCACGCGCTCAGCACCGAGGACGGCAACGAACTCTGGAGCACACGGATCGGCAACGTCGGGCATCCCGACCAGCGACCGCCCTACCCCGGCGCCCGTTCAACTCCCACCTTCGACGACGGCGCCCTGTACGTTCTCGGGTCCGACGGCGACTTCGCCTGCCTCGACGCCGAGTCGGGCAGCATCCGCTGGAGCAAGAACGTCCGCGAGGAGTTCGGCGGCAAGTACGGCGAGTGGGCCTACTCCGAATCGCCGCTGGTGGACGGCGACGTGGTGGTCTGCACGCCGGGCGGGAGCGAGGCCACGCTGCTGGCCGTCAATAAGGCCGACGGCGAAGTCGTCTGGAAGAGCGCCGTCCCCGGCGGCGACGCGGCCGGCTACTCGTCGATCGTCAGCGCCGAGATCGGCGGCGTGAAGCAGTACATCCAGTTCCTCGCCGGCGGTGTCGTCGGTGTGAATGCCGAGAACGGCGAGTTCCTGTGGCGCTACGAGAAGACGGCTTCCGGAAGTCCGGCGAACATTCCCACGCCGATTGTCGACGAGAACCTCGTTTACACCGCATCGGGCCGCGGCGGCGCGGGACTTGTCAAGCTGGCCGTCGATCAGGGGGACTTTGATGCCGAGGAAGTCTACTTCGATCAGGGGCTTCCCAAGAGCATCGGCGGCTCGGTCCTCATCGGCGATTATCTCTACGGCACGACGAGCGACGGCCTGATCTGTGCCGAGTTCGCCACGGGCGAGATCCAGTGGCGCGATCGTGCGATCGGCGCCGCGTCGATCCTGTTCGCGGACGGCCTGCTGTTCCTGCACGGTGAAGACGGCGGCGTCGCCCTGGTCGAGGCGACGCCGGACGAATACCGCGAACTCGGCCGCTTCACGCCGGAAGGGGGACCGGACCGCGGCCGCTCGAAAGCCTGGGCGTATCCCGCTCTGGCCGACGGACGGCTCTACATTCACGACTTCGGCACCCTCTGGTGCTACGACGTCACGGCAAAGTAGGGTGCGCCGGGCGACACGACCACGCGCTCCAGAAGCCCGGTTTCTTCAAGAAGCCGGGTTTCTGCACGGCGTTCTCAGAATCGCTCAGGTTACCGCGAAACAACCGACGGCTGCTCCCGCTTCACTGAGTGGTTTCGCAAGGGTGTGGCCGGGCGGTCCAGGACGGACCGCCCGGTTCTTTGTGCGCCGGGCGTATCGCTCATACCGCCTTCGCCACGTCGGACTGGGATACGACCCGACCGATGCGAGCCGTTTTCTCACCCCTCTGAAGCCCATCGGGAAGTACGACGTTCCAGCGGTCTTCCTGGCCGTCGATCCGCATAATGACGGTGGCCGGTCCGGGAGGGGCTTCATATTCTTCGCGGAGCGTGACCCGATCTGGGCCGATCGCATGCAGCGGGACGATGCGGCCGCGAAGCTCAAGATTGAGTTCGACGTTCGAGGAGTATCCGTAGGTCTGCGGGGCTGAGCCCATGTTTCCGTGGCTTGACGAAGTTCGCGGACGACTGGCCCAATATGCCAAAGATCGCGGGCATATGCTCAACCGCCAACTCGGCTACGGGTTCGATGGTATCGTGTACTCCACGACGTGCCAATCTGCGGTCAAAGGACTGCGGTATTCAAGGCTCTATGAACGCGAACGGGACGTCTACCTGCGACTGTTCAATTCGGGAATCTTCGAGGTTGGCGATTGCAGAATTCCACGGCTGATCGACTACGAGGACCGTCTGTGGGTGGTCGAGATGGAGATTGTCTCACCCCCCCTTTGTCCTTGATTTTGCCGGCGCATATCTCGACGACAGGCCGGACTTTCCGGCGGACGTCATGCGGGACTGGCGCAGGGAGAAGGCGGCCCAGTTCGGCGACGACTGGCCGCGGGTGCAGTCGATCATGGCGGAACTGGCCGGCCACGGAGTGCATCTCGCGAACGTCAAGCCCGGCAACATCACGTTTCGCTGACGCACCGCCGCACGCGTGCGAATCCGGCTGCATCCGGTACCATGCGGTCCAAACGTTCCTGGACCGTCGCATGCTCAAGCACACGCTCATTCACCCGCAGATCAATGCCATTCTCGGCCGCGCCGGGCACCACTCCAAAGTGCTCATC
Source organism: Planctomycetaceae bacterium (assembly GCA_041940305.1). Lineage (GTDB taxonomy): Bacteria > Planctomycetota > Planctomycetia > Planctomycetales > Planctomycetaceae > JBGTSJ01. Next base: position 60,045 of record JBGTSJ010000015.1, on the reverse strand, counting down.
GCCGACGGCAATTACCCGGCGCTCAACACGCTCGGCCCGAATGCGGAACTGGTCTGTCTCAACCTGATGCCGGGTCTCGTGACCTGCACCGATGTGCTGCGGGCCCTGCTCTCGGCGATCCCGATCGAGGCGGCCAACACGATGGGGATCCCGGACGACGATCCCTACAAGCTGCAGGGGGATCCGCCGATCTGGAATGAGTACCGCACAATCCTTCGCGATGCAGGCGCGAATGTCGAACTCCAGCCGATCCAGAAGTGGGACTTCTACGACGCCGTCGCGTCGCGGGACCATGTGCTCACAATTCAAACCGGCGAGCAGGCGCTGTGGGCGAACCTGCTGCTGACGATGGGCGTGCGCAAACCGGGAGAATGAGATGCAGCGGAGACGACTGGGACAGACCGGGATCGATCTGCCGATTCTCTCCTTCGGCGCATCCTCGCTCGGTCGAGAATTCCGCAAGGTGGAGTTGGGAGATGCACTGAATGCCGTGCATGCCGCTCTTGACTGCGGGCTCGACTACATCGACACCTCTCCCTACTACGGCCGCGGCATGTCGGAAGTGCTGTTGGGCGTCGCGCTCGCCGATGTGCCGCGCGATTCGTACATCCTCAGCACCAAGCTCGGCCGCTACGCGCCGCTGCATTTCGATTTCTCGGCGAAGCGCGTGGCTGAGAGCGTGGACGTGAGTCTGGAACGTCTGCAGACCGATCACATCGACATCCTGTTCTGTCACGACATCGAGTTCGTGGACATGCAGCAGATCGTGGACGAGACGCTTCCGGCCCTGCGGAAGGAGCAGGAGAAGGGCAAGGTGCGGTTCATCGGTGTCAGCGGGTACCCGATGAAGATGTTCCGCTTCATTCTCGACCAGACCGATCTCGACGTCGTCCTCTCGTACAACCATTACACGCTGCAGAACACGATGTTCGCCGACCTCGTGCCGTACCTGCAGCAGCGGGAGGTCGGCATCATCAACGCCGCTCCGTTCTCCGCCCGGCTGCTCAGCAACTCTCCCCTGCCGGCGTGGCATAAGGGGACGCCCGAAGTCCGCGAGGTGGCCCGCCGTGCGGCCGAACACTGCGCCCGGAACGGCAGCGACATTGCCAAACTGGCGCTGCAGTTTTCCGTCGCCCACCCCGATATGACGACCTGCGTCACCGGCAGTGCGAACCCGGAGCGCGTCCGCGAATGGGCGCGCTGGGTGGAGGAGCCGCTCGATCAGCAGTTGCTCAAAGAGGTGCAGGAGATTCTGCGCCCGATCCACAACTGGCACTACATTGAGGGACGCCCGGAGAACAATGACGGAGTGTGATTATCCGGACGGCGTCAGTGGGCTCCTGGCAAGCAGATCTGCTCCGCCGCGCGGCCCGATGGGGCGCGGCTCAACGGTGGTCACTCGGCTGACAGCTTGAGCGACAACTCGCGGGCCGACAGGCTCAACTGGGCGTCACCGGTCGCGTCGGCCACCTGATCCAGCAGCCGGGTCGTGCGCACCCGGTCCTCCTCCGCCAGCAGCGGGTGCAGCAGATCCACCGCCTTGAGGCAGTTCGTCACCAGCAGGGTTCGTTCAAAATAACGCTGCGCCTGTTCGTCGTTGGCGACGTCCCGCGGCTGAATGGGATTGGCGACCGCGTCCGCCAGCACTTCCTCGAACACCGGCCATCCGGTCGTCGAACCCTGCCGGGCCAGACCGATCGCGGCGTTAGCGCGGGTCATCAGATCGGGATCGGCGGCCAGCGTCGCCAGCCGCGATTCGGCTGCAGGATTCTCCACCAGACCCAGCACGAACGCGGCCTGATGGCGGACGAGCGGATCCTCGTGCTCCGACAATTGCAGCACGCGCTGCGTGAGCCCCCCCTGATTGTCGTAGGGGACGTCCCGCTCGAAGGCCCGGCCCGCGCTCATCGCGACGGCCGTGAGCGCGTGCTTGCGCAGGTCCCGATCGGGATCGGACTCCGCCGCATCGAGCAGCACCGGAAAAATGACCTCCGGCGTATCCAAGCGTCCGAGCGCCTTGGTGAGGAACTCGATCTGCGCGGTCGTTTCGTCCGAGCGGGGGGACAGGCCTCGCGTCTCCACGAACAGATCGCTGAGTGCGTCGGCGATCTCCGGGTTCTTCGCCAGCGGCTGGTCCGACTGCCCGGCGGCGGCGTCCGAATCCAGCATCTGGGCGAGGCTGAGCGCTCCGGGCCATTTGACATGCGGGTTCTGGCTGCGGACGTTGTCCACCTGCTGCCGCCAGTCCAGTTCGCCGGTCGCCAGCCGCCCGAACAGCAGATAGATGCCGATGACCGCGGCCACGATCACGGCCGGAATCACGAACAACTGCACGATAAATCCGGCGGATGGCGGCTCGATCGGCGGCAGCGGCTGCAGGGTGTCGGCGCGGGGATCGCGCTCGTCGTCGGATTCGGGCGCGGAAAGGTCAGTATCGCTCATCGTCACACATCGTGCCGTCGGGCCGAACAAGAATGCAGGGCGGCCCTGTGGCATCGTAGGAGCGACGCCGTGGAGGGGGAAGCGCTGCCGCCGGGAACTGTACGGATTCCCGTGAGAGAGAGGCGCGACGATGAGCGGCGGGGTTCATCCCCGCCGCTCGTCTGGAACGTTAGATCAGCTCCGCAATCGGTTCGCCGTAGGGGAGGATCGGCATCGGTCGCCCGCTGAAATCGGGGAACGCGGTGTCGTAGTCGATGCCGAGGTGGCGATAGACGGTGGCCCACAGGTCGTTGGGCGTCAGCGGCCGGTCCTGCGGCATTTCGGCTTTCGGCGTCGTCGAGCCGATAACCTGGCCGGTCCGCATGCCGCCGCCGGTGATGAGGAGCGACATCGCGCCCGGCCAGTGGTCGCGACCGGGCTGCATCACGCCGGTCTGCGTGCCGATCGCCTCGTTGATGCGGGGCGTGCGTCCGAATTCGCCGGTGACGATGAGCATCACCTTCTTATCGAGGCCGCGTGCATACAGGTCCTCGACCAGCGCCGTCACCACCTTGTCGTACAGCGGCAGGCGGTTTCGCAGGTCGTTGAACATGTGGCAGTTGACGCTGTGCGAGTCCCAGTTGTAGACGCCGTCCTTCGGATGCGGGATGCCCGAGACATACGGGTTCTCGAGCACCATCGTCACGAAGCTGGCCCCGGCCTCGACGAGGCGTCGGGCCATCAGGGCCCGCATGCCCCAGGCGTGTTTGCCGTATCGCTCGCGGACGTGCTCGGGCTCGCGCGTGAGGTCAAACGCCTCACGGGCGGCGGCACTCGTCAGCAGGCCGACGGCCCGCTGGTTGTACTCGTCCATCGCGTCCATCATGCCGGACTTGTCCACGTCCCGGCGGAGGCGGTCGAAACCTTCCAGCAGCGCGACGCGATTGTCCAGCCGGTTCTCCATATTGGCGGCCAGTTCCAGGTTGCGCACCTGGAAGTTGGGTGCGCTCGGGTCGCCGGGGACGGAGAACGGTGTGTACGACGGCCCCATCCACGCCGCGCCGAAGCTGAAGACGTCGACCTGGTCACGCCCGGCGTCGGTCCCGGCGATGTAGTTGGGGACGCCGCGGCGGATGTGCTCGCGCATTTTGGCGACGTATGAGCCGACCATGGGCGCATCGTTGACGAAGCCCGTCGGCTCCTTGGGATGCCGGCCGGTGAGGAACCGCTTGTGGCCGCCGCCGTGGTCGGCAAACTCGTGCGCGATCGAACGGACGATGTTGTACCTGTCCGCCATCTGCGCGTGGAGCGGCAGGAATTCGCAGATGTCGAGCCCGGCGACGTTCGTATGAATCGGATTGAAGATGCCGCGGTACTCCAGCGGCGCATCCGGCTTCAGGTCGTACGTCTCGGTGTGAGGCGCACCGCCGGGCAGCCAGATGAAGATGACCGACGTATCCGGGTCGGCCTGCGACTGGGCGGCCGCCCGCAGCCGGAAGATGTCGCTGAGTCCAAGCCCGCCAAGCCCGAGAGCGCCGACCTTGAGGAAACTGCGACGCGAAACCGGACCGGGGCAAGTCACAGGGCGTGTCATGAGGGCGAGCGTGCTGGGGGAGGATCGGGGTGGCGGGGACCGGCGGGAAGCCGATGGGAGGGCCATCGGATCAACGAACGCCGATTCTTCAGCATTCTGACTGAAAGGGGGCCGTTTGCCAACCGTTTTTTGCTTAATGTGCGGCGGAGAGTCAGGGGGGCTTCAGTTCCATCGCTATGCAAAGAGAGGAAACAGAACGACGGGAAAAGCTCACCGAGTATTCGAAACTAATCCAACGATGAGAGCGACAACGGCGGCCAGAAGCAAAAACACGAGGATTGAGAGATAGCGAATCCACGTGTATTGGGTTTTCGCCGTAGCCGATTTCCATTCTTGGTCGGCCGCTTCGGAGCGTGACTCAAATCGGCGCATCGCGTGGTCGTGGTGCTGCGCGTTCTGCTCCCGCAACGACCTGATTTCGTCACGGATCTCGGTCAGCCGTTCGAGAAGTTGCTCTTCATTGTTCACTGAGCACCTACGCCAGATCGGCAGCAAAAGCTGTATGGAGATGAAAGTCACTCGCTTGACGCCAATGCTTCCATCAACGCCGCCACGTCACGTTCGTCAATATAGAAGTGCGGGCTCGCGCGCAGCCGGCCGTCGCGGAAGCTGATGACGACGTTGCGGGTGAGGCAGTGCTGCTTGATCCGCTTCGGATCGCCGTGGGGCCAGTCGAAGGAGACGATGCCCGACCATTCGGCCTCACCGCGCAGGCTGTAGACGGCGGCGCCGGCGTCGGTGAGTTTGGCGACGAGGTGGTCAGTGACTTCTTTCACGCGGCGAGTGACGGTCTCCAAGCCGACTTCGGCGAGCAGTTCCAGGCTGCCGCCGAGTCCCATGATGCCGGGGACGTTCATGGAACCGCATTCAAACCGCGCGGCGGTGTCGGGCATGCGGAAGTCGATCGTGGAGAACGCGCCGTAGTTGACGACGCTCTTCCAGCCGATGCTCGTTGGGCGCAGCCGGTCGAGATTCTCGCGGCGGCAGTAGAAGATGGCGGCCCCTTCCGGCGAGAGCAGCCACTTGTGCCCGTCGGCGGAGAGGAAGTCGATCTGCATCGCGTTCACGTCGATGGGGAGCACGCCCAGCCCCTGGATGGCGTCGACGCAGAACAGCACGCCGCGGTCGCGGCACATCCGGCCGATGGCGGCGAGGTCGCTGCGGAAGCCGGTGGCGAACTGGACATGGCTGATCGAGAGCAGCCGTGTGCTGGAGTCGATCGCGGCGTCGAGATCCTCGATGCGGATGCGGCCCCGCTCGACCGGTTGCACCTGGCGGACCTCGACGCCGCGCGACTGCAGGTGCAGCCACGGATAGATATTGGCAGGGAACTCCCCGGCGATGATGACGACGCTGTCACCGTGACTGAGCGCCAGGCCCTCGGCCACGAGCGAGAGCCCTTCCGAGGTGTTCTTCAGAAACGCGACTTCGGCGGGGTCCGCGTTGATCAGGTCAGCCGCCTGCCGCCGGACATCTTCGATCCGGCGATACCACTCCGCCTCGCGGATGTTGCCGTGGTGCGTGTAGTCGGTGAGCCACTCGACGACACGATCATGCGCTCGCTGAGACAGCGGTGCGACGGCGGCATGGTTGAGGAATGCATACTGCCGCGTGACGGGGAACTCGGAGCGAAAGTCGGCTACCATGTCGGTTCACTTGAGGGCAATGCAGACTGACGGCAACGTACGCCAGCGGGAGCATTCATGGCCGATTCATTCGAAGCAGTGACGCCCCGGCGGAACAATGGATCGGGCGTTCCCTGTCCGAAGTGCGGCTCCCGCTCGAATCGTTCGGGACCGTGGCCGTGGTATCTGGGATCAATCGGGGCCGTTCTTGTGCGGGCCGTGATCTGCAATCAGTGCGGCCATCACTTTGACGCCCGCAAGCCCGAGGCCGACCTGGCGCGCCGCAAGCGGAATCTTGCACTCGTTATCAACGGCATCGGTGGGTTGGGAATCCTTGCGGTCTGCGGGGGACTGCTGGGTTTCATCGTATACCTCTCCGGACGTCATTGATGCGCTGCCGGGGCCAGGCCGCGGAGACACAGCAGTTCACCGAAGGTTCGCAGGATCAGGTCCCCGTCGGCCATCGCGGGGGTGGCATGCGTCCCGAAGCCCAGAGGATTCCGCGCAAGCAGCTCAAATTCATCGGACGCCGCCAGAACGATTGCCTCCCCCTCCGTCGAAACGTTGATCACCATGTTCCCGGCTGCCACCGGAGATGCGTAGTAATTCCCGCCGACGCGCTCGCGCCACCGCAATTCACCGGTCGCCGCATCGACGCAGGTGACGATCCCCTGGTCCGACCAGAAGTACACGTTGTCTTCCACTACCAGCGGCGTCGTGCACAGCGGCGCGCCGCGGTCGAGCTTCCACACGACCGGGTCGTCCGGTGCATCAGGATTCACGGCGACCGCCTCGTAGCCGTGCCCCAGCCAGCCGCTGACCCCGATCACGAGCGGTCCCGCCAGCACCGGCGATGCGATCGACGACTCGATATGCGATTTGTCAAACACGTCGGCGCTCCAGTTGACCTCCCCCGATGACGGATCGACTCCCGCAATCCCCTGCTCCCAGTTGACGAAGATCAGTTCGTCGCCTCCGCCGGGAAGCGGGCGGACGCACGGCGTGGCATAGTGCAGGCTGCTCGCGCACGGGACCTGCCAGCGAATCGATCCATCCCTCACATCGAGCGCCGCGCGAAAGCTGTCCCCCTGGTGCTCGACCGGCAGGATCACCAAATCGCCGTACTTGATCAGCGACTGCCCGAACCCGTGCCCGGAGTGATACGGCCCCAGGTCGGTCCGCCATACCTCTTCTCCGTCATGCGTGACGGCCACAACCCAGATGTGCTCCGGTGTTCCCCAGGCGACGTAAATGCAAGTCTCGTCGACGACCGGCGTCGTCGAGGCGAAGCTGTTGAGATCATGCTTGGGATGCGTCCCTGCGGAGAGCGGCACTGACCACTGCAACTCGCCCGTTGCGTGATCAATGCACGAGAGCCGGCGCTCCCCGCTGTCCTCGGTCCCGCTGCTGATGAAGATCCGATCGTCCCACACGACCGGTGACGCATGGCCGATCCCCTCCAGCGGCACGCGCCAGCGAAACGCAGTGGGCGACCACTCTGCCGGGAGCCGAATCTGCGGATCGACGCCGGCTCCGTTTGGACCCCGAAAGCGCGACCACTCGTCAGCCGGCGCTGAACCGGCCAGCAGTCCCCACACGCTCAGCAGCGCCAGGCAGCGATTGCTGTATGACATCAACACGACTCCTCAACCACGCAGCATTGACTGGAAGGAGTTTGGCTCGGCAGAGGCCTCACCCTCCCGGATCGCAGGAGCCTCGCCCTCCCGGCTCAGATACTCCCTGGAACGGCTTCAGGCACTCGGACTCGATACGACAGCTTCCGATTCTACCGGCATCACGTCCACCGATACCTTCAGCTGATGGGCGCCTCCACCCAGGAACACCCCCCGCATCGGCACCACGTCACCGTAGTCGCGACCCCATGCGATCGGGACGTGATCCGTGCCGCAGATGCAGTTGTTGGTGGGATCGAACTCCACCCAGCCGATCTCGGGACCGCAGTAAGACGAGACCCACGCATGCGACTGGTCCGCTCCGACCAGCCGCGGTTTCCCTGGCGGCGGATACGTTCGCAGATACCCGCTGACGTAGCGTGCCGGCAGGCCGATCGAGCGCAGGCAGGCGATCTGGATGTGCGCGAAGTCCTGGCAGACCCCTTTGCGCAACCGGAACGCGTCGCTCGTGGCCGTCGTCACGACCGTGGCCGACTTGTCGTACTGGAAGTCCCGATGGATGCGGGACGTCAGATCGCGTGCTGCTGCTAGCACGGGCCGACTTGGAGCGTAGGACTGCCGGGCGTAGTCGGCGAATTCCTCAGAGCATGCGATTCGCGGGGAATCGAAGGCGAACCGCGCCGACGCGATCCACTCCGGATCGGACTGCTCCTGGATCGCGGCGGGAACCGACTCCCAGGCCGGAGTCGAATCATCCGCGGGGAGCGAATGGCTGGAGACCGTCACGCGGTTCGTCGCCGTCACCGTCAACTGGCGGTGGTTCTCTTCGATTGAGAACGCATTCACGACGTTGCCGAATGCGTCCTTGCGGCGGGAGGAGAACTGCGGCGTGGGGTGCGTCGTCAGCCGGTGATGATGGATGTGCACGCGCGAGTCGTCCCGCGGCGTGAGCATCACCAGATTGTGGCAGACGCTGACCGCCGTCGAATACTGGTAAGACGTGCTGTGCGTGATCTTGTACTGCATGCCGGCGGCCTGTCTCCCCACGTGAGGGCAGCCGGGACGATATCACCGGCTCGCCCGCATCCGCAACCAGCGAACAATCCGCTCCGCTCGCGTGTCCTCGGTCCCGCGGGCGTCTATCATGTTGTCCCACTGCCGCTCCTTCGACCTGGAAGGAGCGATACTAGCCCGACGCGCAAGCGAGGGACTGAATGCTTCTCGACGCCGGTCCCTCGCTTGCGCGTCGGGCTAGTGTGATGGTTCTGAAAACTCTATTGATCATCGACATGCCTCTGAACAAGTTCTCCGCACGAATTACGCAGCCCGCTTCGCAGGGCGCTTCCCAGGCCATGTTGTACGCGACCGGCATGTCGACCGACGACATGCAGAAGCCGCAGGTCGGAGTCGCGTCGGTGTGGTACGAGGGGAACCCCTGCAACATGCATCTGCTCGACCTGGCGGCGAAGGTCAAGGAGGGGGTCAATGCGGCCGGAGCGGTGGGCTTCCGGTTCAACACGGTGGGGGTCTCCGACGGCATCTCCATGGGGACCGACGGCATGAGCTTCTCGCTGCAGTCGCGCGACCTCATCGCCGACTCCATCGAGACCGTGATGGGGGGGCAGTGGTACGACGCCCTGATCGCCCTCCCCGGCTGCGACAAGAACATGCCGGGGTGCGTGATGGCGATGGGACGGCTGAACCGGCCGGCCATCATGATCTACGGCGGCACGATCCGCGCCGGCTGCTCGCTGAAGCTCAAGGGGGTGAAAGGGGTCACTGCCGACAAGCTGGATGTGGTCTCCGCGTTCCAGTCCTACGGACAGAAGATCAGCGGCGCGATCACCGAAGAGCAGCGGCAGGAGATCGTGAAGTGCTCCATCCCCGGGGCCGGGGCCTGCGGAGGCATGTACACCGCCAATACCATGGCCAGCGCGATCGAGACACTCGGCATGTCGCTCCCCTACTCCTCTTCCATGCCGGCCGAGGACCCCGGCAAACTGGAGGAATGCATCCAGGCCGGGGCCGCGATCCACAAGTTGCTCGAACTGGATCTCAAGCCCCGGGACATCATGACCCGCACCGCCTTCGAAAACGCGATGGTGATCATCATGGCGCTCGGCGGCTCCACCAACGCGGTGCTGCACCTGATCGCCATGGCCCGCAGCGTGGACGTCGAACTGACGATCGACGATTTCCAGAAGGTGAGCGACCGCATTCCGTACATTGCGGACCTCAAGCCGTCCGGCAAGTACGTCATGGAAGATCTGCACAAGGTCGGCGGGACGCCCGCCGTCATCAAGTACCTGCTGGAGAAGGGGCTGCTGGACGGCGACTGCATGACGGTCACCAGCCGCACGCTCGCCCAGAACGTCGCCGAGCTGCCGGGGCTGGCGGAGGGACAGGACGTCGTGCATCCGCTGGAGCAGCCGATCAAGGCCAGCGGACATATCCGGATCATGCGCGGCAACGTGGCACCCGAGGGGGCCGTGGCGAAGATCACCGGGAAGGAAGGACTGAAGTTCACCGGCCCCGCCCTGTGCTTCGACAGCGAGGAAGACATGCTGCACGGCCTGGAGCAGGGGAAGATCAAGGGGGGCGAGGTGATCGTCATCCGCTACGAAGGCCCGCAAGGCGGGCCCGGCATGCCGGAGATGCTGACTCCGACCTCCGCCCTCATGGGCGCAGGCCTCGGCGACAAGGTCGCCCTGCTCACCGATGGTCGGTTCTCCGGTGGCTCCCACGGCTTCATCATCGGCCACGTGACGCCCGAAGCCCAGGCCGGTGGCACGATCGCACTCCTGCAGGACGGAGACTCGATCACGATCGACGCGGAGTCCAACCGCATCGACGTCGCGGTCTCCGATGCCGAGCTCGAACACCGCCGCTCCGCCTGGAAGGCTCCCGCCTACAAGTTCACCCGCGGCACGCTCTACAAATACATCAAGAACGTGAAGAGCGCGAGCGAAGGCTGCGTCACCGACGAGTAGCAGCGGTCCCTCAACGAGCGGCGGGGCTTAACCCCGCCGGCACGATGCGCTCCAGCCTGCTTCCGCCTCAAACGGAAACATCGGTTTCCGCCGGTGGTGAAACGTCAGTCGGGTGAGGTCCGCCGTCGTCGCTCCGGGCGTGTTGACCCGGACAATGCTCGGACAGACCTGCTGATAGGCCGCCAGGGGGGCATTCACGCCCTTGGCGACGATGAACTGGAAGCGCTGCGGATCGACGCCCAGGTCGGTGAGCTGGTGCAGGCTGAACGGCACCATCCGCCGAGAGGTGAGCATCACCGTCAGTCCGCTGGATGTGGTCACGAGGGCGGTCCGCCCCTGGTCGAAGTGTCGCATCCCTCCGTGCCGCGCTTCCGGCTCCTCAAACCGTCCGTCGCAGATGCGCTCGATCCGAAACGACGCCGTGAGCGGTTCGCCATGCAGCGAATCCGTATGCCCGCCCACACGGAGCACCGCCTCGCTCCCCTCACCCGCCGCCTCGCAGGCCCGCACCGCCGCCGGATCGTAGAGGCAGATGAATCCCGGCCCGCCGCTCCGTCGATGCAGCACGTGGGCGAGCGTTGTTCCGTCCGCGGATGATCCGCCGCCGACGTTGTCCCCCATGTCCAGCAGGCACACCGGTCCCGGCATCCCAGCCGCCTGCGTCACCGCAGCCTCCGCGTCCAGCAGGCGTCCGGTGAACTCGTCGCGCCGCTCCCACAGCACGTGTCCCAGTTCCGCCGCATTTCTCTCCGCGAGCGACTGGTCGCCATCCGCCACGACAACGAGAGCGGATCCCATCTCCTGCACGTCGGCATACGGGAATCCGAGGAACAGACTGGCCGACACGACGCCCGGCCGCCGGCGCACTTCGTCCACCAGGCCGCACATTTCCTGGCACGGCTCCTCCGAGGTGCACTGCCGGTCGATGTTCATAATCATCGGCGGAAACGCCGCCGCCGCGACCGGTCGCACCTCTCCGCGCAGCGTGCGCCCCATCAACTCGGCCGCTTCCAGTCCCCGTGCGCGCTGATCCAGGTGCGGATTCGTCCGGTAGGCGATCATCGCATCGACGGCGTCCACCATCTGTTGGGACAGGTTCCCATGCGGATCGGCCGTGCTGATCACCGGCAGCTTGGCACCGACGGCGTCCCGCACGGCCGCCAGCCAGTCCCCGTCGACGTCCCGCACCGTCGCACTCACCGTCGCTCCATGCGGTGCGACCAGCAATCCATCAAGCGGCCCCGCCTCCGCGAGCGCCGCCAACATCTGCGACTTGAGCGTCGCATATGTCTCGTCGGTCACGGTCCCATACGGCAGCGCCCGGGCGGCAAAGATGGGAACGGCATCGAGCTTCTGTCGCGAGAGACCCTCAAAGAACCCTCCCGTCTCGTGCTGCGTGTCCGCCAGTTCGGAGCGCACCCGCTCTCCCGTCACCAGCAGGTTCTCTTCAAAATGCCGTAGCGTCGTCGGCTCGGCAATGAAGGTGTTCGTTTCCTGCAGCAGCGCAATCACGCCGACTCGCATGGCGATTCTCCTTGAGTGCTCTCAGTAGTCTGTCCGTCCGGGCCGCGACGCGGAAGGGAACGGCGTCCGAACCGGCAGGGCGACGGGAGAGTCGTTTCTGGAGCCGGCTTCTGGGAGGCCGGGCGAGCGGGTGGAAGCTCGACGACCCGGCTGGTTCGGACGGGGTCACAGACCCGTCTGCAGCTCTTGACGGAGAGTTCCAGCAAAAGCACCCGCAGCGCTGCCGCGTGGAGGTCCTCCGTCCACTCGGGCGCTGCGGGCTGATGCGGATCCGTTGGCCGCGATTGAAGAATTCACAAGCACCAGTCGAAACCCGGCCTGTTGAAGCGACCGGGTTTCCGGGCGGGCTCAGCAGGAGGCTTTATCGCTCGAAGTGCAGACCGATGCTGAGCTGATGAATCTGGAAGGTGTCGTAGTCAAAGTCGACGGACGGAAAGTCCGGGAAGCCCCGCCAGTGAACGGAGTCCGAGGCCCGGGCCACCTTTCCGATTAGCGTGGTGTTGTAGCCGACATTCAGCTTCGCATCGTCGAAGAAGCTCATGCGGCGGATGCCGGGCACGACGTCGAAGATCCCGATCTCGGCGTTGATGCCGATCTGAAACGAAGGCGAGAGGTGGGTGTGGGTGTCGGTGTCGTGGAACCGGGTATCGTTCGAGAACATGTCGAACGCGGGCCCGAAGATCGTTCCGAAACCGGTGTCATCACCCGGGTCGGTCGGATCGCCGATGTTGGTGTTAAAAAAGTGGGCGTTGCCGATATTCTGGCCGCGGAGCTCACCGCGTTCGTGGTTGACGAGCAGGCCCAACGCTCCCGTCCACCACAGTTTGAAGCCTTTGCTCTGTCCGATGTCGCCGCGGAGTCCGATCTCGGGACCGGCCAGATGACTCGTCACATCCTGGGCGAGAGTCGACTCGAACAGTGGATACAGCGGGCCAACGACAGTTCCGTCTTCCGGACGGAACGTGGGGGCCTCGTCGTCACCCGTTTCCAGGTCGATCACGTAGTGGAAGCCGCTGTCGAGTCCGCGGAACTGGAACCGCTCGTCGATCACAATGTACTTCGCGGCGGCGAACGTCTTGATCTGGGCATGCTGCCGCTTGTACAGGTGGCCGAGAAAGAATTTCACGTCAGCGCCGCCGCCGGAAATCGTGTCCTCCACCCGGTACAGCAGGTCGTACTTCTGCGTGGTCCCGGTGAAGCCCGATCCCGGAAAGAGAATGTCAATCACGCCAGAGCTGTCATTCAGCGCCAATGCCCCGACTTTGGTGAACGGGATGTACCCACCCTGGACGTTGTCGTACTCGTCGAGCCGCAGGTTGAACGGCACTCCGTCGAAGTTCACGCCCGCGATCAAGTCCTGCGTGATGGGGATGCCGTTGATCTTATCCTGGCCGTACTGGCGAACGTCGCCGGCCTGGAAGCCCCACCAGAACTCGGCCCCGATGCCGGTGCCGTCGTTGTCGAAGTAACCCGCTCGCACGCGGAATCCGTCCGCTCCGAGGTTGTCGTCAAGGATGTCGGTCTTGCGGATCGGAAAGACCTCGGGTGGAAGAATGGTGGCGACGCCGACGAAGTCATCCACGTCCTCCTGCAGGAAGACAAAGGGATACGGCCCGGGACCGGTGGGCACCGGCTCGCCGTCGCCCGCACCAATCGGGCCGCCGTTCGGCCAGGTGTTAATCCACGGAAAGTCGTCGGTGATCCGATCGAGCCGCGCGGGCCGCGAGCCGATCCAGGACTCGCCCGCGCCGTCGAACGTCGTGTGCACGTAGTCGATGTCGCCGTACCAAATCCGCTTCCGCTGGATGGCCTCGTTGAGCCACATGCCGTCCCGGTTGTAATGCTGATCCTGCATCACGTTGGGGCCGAGATGCGGGCTGATGGCGGGCCAGGGCTGCGCGCCGTACGGCGTCCCCGGCGGATACATCACGTTGGGGTTGTTCGTCGAGAACGCCGGCTGGAATCCGGGCGGGACCATCGGTGTCTGGGCGAGCACCGGGTCGGGCTGCGGATAGGCGGTCTGCTGAATCGGGGGACGTGCGCCCGCCGGAGGCTGCCCCTGCCAAGCCGGGCCGGGCTGCGCCATCGTCGTCGAGCCTACGACCAGAGGCCCGAGCAGGCTCATGATCGCCGTTAACCAGTGCTGAATCCGCATCAGTGCGTCCTTGCCTAATGGTTCCCGCGGCGCGACGGCGATCCAGCCCGTGTGGTGGACTGCCGCCATCCCGCAGGGAAGGTCATTCACACTGTTCTGTCAGGTCGGGTCCGCGCAGCCCGGTGGTAGCGGGTGCGCGGGAGGACGGACCATTGCGGATAGTATCGGTCGCGCAAGTTGGTAATCTGTAACGATTGTCCCGATGGTGCCGGATTTTCGGGCTGAAGCAGGTATGCAGGAAACGAGAGTTCGGCACGTTGGTTGGTGTGCCCGTGCGAGACCGATCGCCGGGCCGAAACCTTCGTGTCGCCTGCTGTTGCGCCGCAGACGCATCGCGAGGGAGCGCGTGTCGAGTGAGTACGATCAAGTCGTCCTCGAAACGCGGTCTCACGACGCAGTGACGTGCGGTGAGACCGAAGCGGCGATGACCGGCAGAAACTACCGCTGCTGGGCGGCCGCCAGGTCTTCGGCCGCCATCTCGGCCACCAGCCGATACTGGTCGCGGAGCGGGCCTTCGACTTCGGCGAGTTCCTGGTGGGCTTCGACGACGTTGCGTTTGAAGTCCAGTCCGCAGTCGCCGGCTTCGTCTTGCGGGAGGGCGTCCCAGACCTGGGTGTCGGCGTCGCAGCAGGCGTTGTCGATATGGAAGAGCGACCGCGCTCCCATACGGGTCAGGATTTGCAGGCACGCCTCCGAGGGAGAGACGAGCGTCAGCAATGCCTCCCCGGACTCACACTTGGCTCGCCGCAGATGCAGCAGCGTCCCCAGAAAGGTGCTGTCGAAGTGGTCGCAGCCGCTCAGATCGACCCGGATCTCCGATGCACGGCCGGAGAGCACATCCTCGGCAAAGCGGCGCATGGACGTGCATTGATGCGCCTGCGCCCGCCCGCAGACGCGGAGCGTTGCGACTCCGCTGTCGCAGGAGGCATAGATAATGCCGGAAGCCGCCATGATTGACTCTCCTGAAACGAAACCGTCGGCAGGTCGAACGACGCTTCAGACAGGCGTGTGGATTATACCAACTCCCGCCACGGCGCGGACCGTCTGCCCGCAGAGATTCTGCGCATGACGATTTTTTAGCGGGCGCGGGACGTTACTGACGGTGTGGATTGCCTGATCGGCTCTGATGCACTCGCGCGTGCCCCTCGCGATAACAATCTCGCGGTTCGATCGGCTATCCTGCCCCCATGCGAACGCTCATCCGCAACGGAACCTGTGTGCTGCTAAACGGTGTGCGCCGTGCCGATCTCCTGATCACAGATCATGGGATTGAAGACGTCGATCCGCCGCGCACTGCCGCTGTGGATGAAGTGATCGACGCCGCGGGGCTGCATGTGCTGCCGGGTGTGATCGACGACCAGGTGCACTTCCGCGAACCAGGACTGACGCATAAGGAAGACCTGCACACGGGAAGCCTGGCGTGCGCCAAAGGGGGCGTCACGACGTTTCTGGAGATGCCCAATACCCGGCCCCCTGCGGTCACGCAGGCCGCACTCGAGCACAAGCTGCAGCTGGCGGCGTCGAAGTCCGTCGTGAACTACGGCTTCTATATCGGGGCGACTCCCGACAACGTCGCTGAACTGCAGCGCGCCCGCCGCACGCCCGGCATCAAGATTTTCATTGGCTCAAGCACCGGCGACCTGCTTGTTGACCAGCAGGCGGCGCTGGAGCGGATTTTTGCCGAGACGACGCTGCCGATCTGCGCTCACTGCGAGGATGAGGCCACTGTGAGAGCGAACGCCGAGAGACTGGGCGGCGGCTCGGAGTACGCGGACCATTCGCGGATCCGCGATCATCGTGCGGCGGTGATCGCGACGCGGCGCGCGATGGACCTCGCCGCACGGCACAAACATCGGTTCCATGTCCTGCACGTCTCGACGGCCGATGAATGCCGGCTGCTTGCCGAGCATAGTCCGTATGTCACAGCCGAGGCGTGCCCGCATCATCTGCTGTTCAACGTAGACGACTACGCGCGGCTGGGATCGCTCGTCCAGATGAATCCGTCGATCAAAACCGCCGCCGACAATGCCGCGCTGTGGGACGCCTTACGAGCGGGGCATATTCAGGTGATCGCGACCGACCATGCCCCGCACACGCTCGAAGAGAAGCGGCAGCCGTATCCCAAGTCCCCGTCCGGACTGCCGGCCGTCGAGAACTCGCTGGCACTGATGCTGGACGCGGCCCATCGCGGAGTCTGCACGCTGGAGCAGATCGTCTCGTGGATGTGCGACGCGCCGGCCCGCGTGTGGGATATCCTCAATAAGGGACGCATCGCCCCCGGTTACGACGCCGACCTGGTGCTCGTCGATCTGGAGCGGACCGCCACGATCCGCAACAAGGAACAACTCACAAAAAGCGGCTGGAGCCCATGGGACGGTACGACCCTTACAGGCTGGCCCGTCCGCACGATCGTCCGCGGCCGCACTGTGTTTCGGGACGGCCGGGTTGACGATCAGGCGCGCGGGGCCGAGGCGGAGTACGATCATACGCTCCCGGGCTACTGGGCCGGATAACAAAAGACGCAACGATTGCTGCGAGCGTCCCGTCGCAGGGGCGTCCATGACTGAGGCGAGGAGTGCAGAGTGAACAGCGCCGATTTCGGCCCGGCGGACGGCGTTCGCCGGGACGATCCCCTCTCGTCTCCGGCCGAGATCGAGGAATTCCTCGATTCGACCGCTGAGCGATCCGAACCTGTGCCGTCGTTCGACGAGTTCGCGGCGGACGGGCTGGTCGCGACGAAGCCCCCCGGTCCCGGGTTGCCGGAATCGGCCGGCTGGTGCATCGCCGTCATGGCGTTCCAGATCGGCTGCGGCCTGATTGCCGGGGCGATCGGCGCGGTGATCCTGATCATCGGGAACGGCGACCGGCCGCCTGCCGAAGTGATTCGTGAGTTGGAGACGCTGAAGGGCGCGCCGCGGCTGTTTCTGCTCGGGGTGCCCAACATCTTTGCGTTCGCGTTCCTGATTGGACTGGCTCTCCTCAGGCTGGGCAGGGGCCGTGCCCGCAAGCTGAATCTCGCCCGGCCGTCTCTCACGCAGACACTCGTCCTGTGCAGCGCGATCCTGCCGGTCGGTTACGTCGCGGACCTGGTGTGGACTCAGTCCAACCATCTCTGGGAGGAACTGACGAAGGACATCGTCTGGATCGAGGAGTTCAATCGCTCGACGAACATCATGGAGGAGATGGCCCGGATGCAGGGGGCGCCGCTGCTGCTGCTGCTGCTATGCCTGGCGGTTACGCCGGCGATTGGCGAGGAGTTCATGCTGCGGGGGCTGATCGGCCGGGGACTGGTCGCACGCTGGGGCGTGGTGTGGGGAGTCCTCTGGACGTCGGCGTTCTTCGCACTGCTGCACATTTTTCCGGCGCACGTGGCGGCGGTGTTCCCAATGGGCATCATGATGCACGTGATCTATCTCACCACGCGCAGCCTGTGGGCGCCCGTGCTGTTCCATTTCCTCAACAATTCAATGGCGTCTGTTTACACCTATGCCGGCCTCTCGGGCGAAGAGTCCAGCGCCCCGGGTTGGATGGCCCCGCTCGGACTGGCCTATGCGGTGGGCGCGTGCTGCCTGCTGTGGAAGTACCGCACGCGATACGTGGATGAGACCGGACACGAGTTCGACCCGGGCTACCCCACTGTCGAAGCGCCGCCCGCCGAATCGCCCTATCGGCGCACCGCACCGGAATCGCTGCTGGTGGGGAGCCTCGCCGGCGCGATCGTACTCGGCCAGGTTGTCCTGATCGCGTCTGACTTCGCAGTTCCGACACCCGCCGACGGCGTCGAGCAGGTCCTCGACCCGATTGAGGACGCTGAGATCGACCACCGCCGTTATGCCTGCGGGTCGTGTGGCCGCGGCTGCGACGGCAGCGCTCGCTTACTGCGCGGTTGTGCCGGCGTGTAGGCCAGCCAGGCCACGCCGAACATGACGAGGCCGAAGGCGGATACCGCCGGAACGTACCATTCCAGCGGGAGCCTCGTGTTGGGATTGGTGCCGTCAGTCGAGTACACGAAGACCTCGATGACGCAGCAG
Source organism: Planctomycetaceae bacterium (assembly GCA_041940305.1). Lineage (GTDB taxonomy): Bacteria > Planctomycetota > Planctomycetia > Planctomycetales > Planctomycetaceae > JBGTSJ01. The sequence goes on along the minus strand of JBGTSJ010000015.1, from coordinate 42,071 downwards.
ATTCCCAGCAGCAGCGACAGTCGATAGGCGCTCCGCCGCGCGAACCACCAGAGCGACCGTCCCCAACTTTGCTTCAAGCCGGCCTCAGGGTCTATTCCGGCGTCCCGGTGCGAGGTCGCGATGAATTCGGAGCCACCGTCGGAGGCGGGGTCGTTCCATCGGTTGCGGCATCGGCGTCAGCATCGGGCGCTGTGATGCGGACTACGCCGCGAAATCCGACGCCGCGGCCCGGTTCTGACATCGGAGCGCTACTGCGGTACCAAAGCTTCCAATTCGGGGCGTTCCCCCGCACGACGCGGTGCCCTGAAATCGAAGCGCGGCGCGGTCCCTCCGGATTGACGGCGGCCGTCCCGTCGCGCGGGGCCGCCTCGCGGTACGCGTCCTCGGCGTAGAAGTCGGCGCACCACTCCCGGGCGTTGCCTGCCATGTCAAAGATGCCAAACGGGCTGTAGTCCGCGCGGAAATCGCCGACGGGGTCGATCTGGTCGGGAGTCCGCGACCGTTGCCAGACGACGCGCCCGTTTCCCCAGGGATACGTAAAGCTCTCCGGACCACGGGCGGCATATTCCCACTCGGCCTCGGTCGGCAGCTGCTTGCCGGCCCATTCGCAGTACCACATCGCGTCCCGCCACGTCAGGCCGACGGCCGGATGGGAGTCCGGGCCGCCCACGTTTGAGGGCTTGCTGGGGGAGGGCTTGCGCTCGTTCTGGAATCGCATGTACTGCGCGAGCGTGATCTCGTAGATGTCGATGTAGTACGTGTCGAGCTGCACGGGATGCATCGGAGCGGCGTTCGGATCGGCCCCGTCCTCTCCCTGCAGAAACAGCCCGCCCGGGATCAGCGCCATTTCGGTGCCGTCTTTGGCGCAGCGGATGCGCTGCGGCATGCCGGACTCCGTGTAACCCGCGGCCGCAACGGCCGAGAATCCCTCCGGAAGTTTCACGCTGCTGCTCCTGCGAGTGGGCGACGTGCGGCGTGAATCAGTTGATTCCGGGGCAACGAGCGACACAACCGTCGAGTCGAGACCTGTCTCTGGAGTGACCAGGGCGAACAGGTCCGCTTCGTTCACCTGCTCCGGAGGGATGATCTCGAAGTTGGGGATGTCCATCCCAATCTTGAAGATCTGCTCGGGCGGCACCCCCGGAAACTTTTCCACTTGCGGATCGTCCTCCTTCTTGGCTGTCGAACGTGGAGGTGTATTCGCGGGAGTGGTGCGGGGCTTGATGCTGATGGGCGTTGAAGAAGGGGGCGGGGCGCTGGGGGCCGTGACCGTCGGCGGGGGGGCGGACGCTTCCTCGCTGCTGCATCCTGAGAAAACGATCACCGTCAGGCACGAGTAGGCGATCAGGCATGCAACGAATGCAGGGCTGCGAGTGTTCATGGCCGCGGATGCTGTTGTCTTCAAGGGATGTTCAGGATCGCCGGATTCGGCCGAGTTCGATCCGTCGAACTGGCCGGTGTTCCAATTCTGGCGACTTCGGCGACCGCGACAAGCTCAAGTTGAGTCGCTCTCCAGTGTCGAGTCCGGCGGAGCGGATCGCAAGGTTCAGGATGAAGAGGCCTTCTCGATTGCGGACTGGAGGCGGATGTCGAAGTCAGTGACCCGGGCGATCTCGCGGCGCAGCTCCGGGGCGACGTAGACGCGGACCCGCTTGACGTACTCGTCAAACTGCGTCCGCGCGAGGGCGTCGACCACGGGGGACACTCGCTGCAGGGGTCGATACGCATCCTGTCGGGGAAAGAAGATATTCACAGCAAACTCAACTTCCCGGTGAGGGGGAGGTGCGTCGATCAGGACGTCGGTTCCGGCGACACTGCGATTCAGGACGCTCGAGAGTTCCTCCGCCAGACCCTCTGCACAACGAACCAGAAACGGATACGGCTGCTGCGCGAGGCCGGCATACAGCGGCGATTCGTCGTGACTGAATTCGGCGGCCCGCTTGTACAGCCTCCGTCTCGGCCCGAAGACGCCGCTCAGCAATTCCTCACATGGCCGTCCCTGGGCCGCCCGGCGGAGCATCGCGGTCAAGCCCGCGTCGGTTTGTTCAAAGAGTTCGTCCAGCGAGACCTCGTCACGCAGTTCGTAGAAGCTGCGGCCGAACATGCTCGTGGCCGAGCGGACCGCGTGATGCCAGTAGACTTCGCTGAACATGACGTAGCGGGCGAAAACCATCAGCTCCGCGGCCGTTTTTCCTTTATCGGTGAGAGCCAGACCGTCGCCGGCCTCGTTCAGCACGAGCGACTGAATGAGCCGCTGCTTGTCGAAATTTCGGCCGTAGGGAACGCCGCAATGCAGGCTGTCGCGCTCCAGGTAGTCCATCTTGTCCACGTCGATCGGTCCGGACAGGATCGACCGCAGCAAACGCAGTTGCGGTGTGTCCGACTTTGGCACAAGCACATCAAGGACTTCGGCCGGGTCGATGCTCCACTCGTGGCGGAGAACGTGAGCCAGTTGCGTGTCGCGCAGCAGGAAGCGTGCGGCGTTGGACTCGTGCGGCGGCATCCCTTCCAGCGCCAGGTCCTCGATCGGATGACAGAACGGCCAATGCCCCAGGTCGTGCAGCAGCGCCGCGACGATCAGCAGTTCGGCGGTGTGCCGGTCCACGGTCTGCCGGAACCGTTCGTCCTTGCGAAGTTGCTGGATGAACCGCAGCGCGTTGTGGTAGACCCCCAGCGCATGCTCAAATCGGGAATGCCTGGCGCCCGGATACACGCGGGCGACGAGACCCAGTTGGCTGATCTCGGCCAGCCGCTGGAACTCGGCCGTATCGACCAGCGCCCGCACGCGCGGCGTAAACGGCACGTTTTGCTCGTGTGGAATGCGGATGAGGGCGCGGCCCGAGTCGAGATCGGCCAACTCGGGAATCTCGCCCAGTTCGTCTCGCATACGGCTGGTTTGGGTTAGAAACTGATCCTAGTGTCGGCGTTCTCGCTGGAGTCCGGGCTTGACCCTGCCGTGGACGGCACGAATTTGATGAGGGCCGGACTCCAAGATATCCGATCCAGACTCAAGTGACACCGCCTCCCGAACGATCGCAATCGCCGCGCCTGCCCACACAGAGCTACGGCCTGCGCGGTGCGCTGTTCTGGCTGTTCGGCACGCTGGGCATGTTGCTGTTCGTGCAAGCGGTGCTGGAAGACCGTGGGATCTCGGCGGCCTACCTCAGTCCGTCGAGCTGGCCGCGCGTCGCGCTGTGGCTCGGGGGGGAAGTCTCCGACGTATTGTGGTCCGGGGGCGACTCTCAAATCGTGCGGCTCCCCTTGTTTCCACGACTGGGGGCGCTCGTCGGCGGAATATCGCTCATAACTCTCTGCGCGGGAGCAGCCGGCGTCGGTCCGCGCAACGCAAGTTTTATCAGCCGGCTGCTCGCGTGGGGGGATCGCGGCTGGCGCTGGTGGCTGGCGCCGGGCGCCTGGTCGGTCCTTTCGACGATCTGCCTGATGGCGCAGTGGGAGGCGCCGCAGCAGTTCCTGACAGAATCAGCCGAGTTCTGGCTGGCAGTCGCAGTCGCAGGGTGGCTGTGCTCGTGGCTCGAGATGCGCGTCGCACGCCGCTCACCTTTGGACGAGATTCCATCTCGCCCCGATCGCTCGGCGAAGTGGATCGTGATCTCGGCGATTGCCGGGTACGCCGTCGTTTTCACTGCGATGAACTGGGGACTGTGGTTCAACCTGCGAGTGCCTCACGGCGACTCGGCCATGTACGAGGAGCATCTGTGGAACCTCGAACACGGGAAGGGCTTCCGCAGCTATCTCGACCAGGGGCTGTTTCTGGGCGAGCACATCCAGGTCATTCACGTCCTGCTGGTGCCGCTTCACTTGTTGTGGCCCAATCATCTGCTGCTGGAGCTGTGCCAGTCGCTGGTGCTCGGACTCGGGGCCTGGCCCGTCTACCGGATGGCGCGCCGGCATGGCGGCTCGGAACGCGCCGCTGCACTCCTCGCCTGCGCCTACGTCCTCTTTGTCCCCTTGCAGTACCTCGACGTAACGATCGATCTCAAGACGTTTCGTCCGAATTCGATCGGCGTACCGCTGCTGCTGTTCGCGCTCGATGCGCTGGAGGATCGCCGCTACTTGCGGATGTGCGGCTGGCTGGGATTGGTGCTCGCCTGCCAGGAGGACTACGCCATCGTCATCGGACTGCTCGGGGCCTGGATCATGCTGACTGGCGCATCGCCGGTCTCTGCGTCCGGTCCCGGAGTGATCGATCGCTGTCGCGCGCTGCTGGGGCGCGAGCATCGTCGCCGGCTGCTGCTTGGGATTGGACTGCTGTTTTTCGGCGTGGCTTACCTGCTGCTGACATTGAAGGTGGTGCTGCCGTACTTCCGCGACGGGGCGACAATTCACTACGCGTCGTACTTTGAGAAATTCGGCCAGACGCCCGGCGAGATCGTGATCACCATGCTCACACGGCCGCACCGCGTGCTGGCGGAGGTGTTCACGATCGGCGGACTGATTTACGCACTGCGGCTGCTGGTCCCGCTCGGCGGGCTCCCCCTGCGATCACCCGGCCGCCTGCTGGTAGCGGTGCCGCTGTTCGTCCTGTTGTGTCTGAATGAGCTGGCGATGCAGATCCCCGCTCCGGTGCATCACTTTCACGCTCCGGTGGTGCCGCTGCTCTTCTGGGCGGCGGCGGCCGGATTGAAGTCGACGGCCGACCAGCCGGCGCGTTCGATCACGCGAGCCCGCTTCGCCTGCGCCTGTGCGTTGCTCACGGGGATCTCTGCCGGAATCTCACCGTTGGGGGTGAAGTTCTGGGATCCCGGCAGCACGCGTCACTGGCAGACGCTGTACATCCCCGATGAGCGGGCCCGCGAATTCGCGAAGATCGACGCGATGATCCCTGACGATGCGCGGGTCGCCTCCACCGACTTCGTTCACGCCCGCTTCACGCACCGGGAGCGGTCGTACGACTACAGCAGCTACCTGCGGGCCGCCTCGAATTACGAGGACCGCGTGCCTCTCGATACCGATTACATCGTGCTGGATGTGTACGACCCCTACAACGAGCCTCAGCGTATCGTGGAACTGCGGACGAATCTGAGAACGGCCGTGCGTGAATTGCGACAGGAACCGGATCGCTGGGAACTGCTCTCCGACCCGACCGGGGGCTACTACGTGATCCTCCGCCGGGCTCCGTGATGGACTGACGTGGTCCCCCCGGGCCACCGCTCAACGCGTTCGTTGACAGTCCGTGCGCGCGGGAATAGCATGAATTTCACGACGGCTCGGCGATGCTCTGTCGCCGAGGAGCGGGCTGCTGCAGCGGGCGCTGACTGTCTCACCGGCGCCCGTCTCCCCGCCACACTCCTTGTGAATGATTCGATGGCGACCGCGACCAAACCGGAGGCACGCCGGAGGGAGGAGACTCCGTCATCGCGCGCCGGCGGGAGGGCGACGGACAAGCCGCACGCCCATTCGCTCCCGGTCATGCGCGTGACGCGCTACGACCGCGTCAGCTCGGGAATGATTGCGCTCGTCCTCGGACTGATCCTGGCCGTGATCGGCATCGTCGTGTGGTGGTACACCACCCGCCCCGCACCGGAACAGGTGCTCGTCCCGCTGGAGATCATGGCGACAGGCGGCTACGAAGACGGTTCGCCGGACGAGACACTCAATGTCGAGTCTCCGGAAGAGGAGATCCCCAATGCCTCGCCGGTGGAGGAACAGATTGATGACCTGCAGATCGAGGAAGCCCTCGATACGGTCGTCGAACTGTCGGACCGGGCCACCGAGCAGATGGAGACGATTACGGCCGACGACGCGCAGACCGGCGGCACGCCGGGCAGCATGGAAGGCACCGGCGGCCGGCCGCTGGGCGAAGGGGGTGGTCCCGGCGGCGGCGTTCCTGCCGAACAGCGGTGGTTCGTGCGCTTCGCCGAAGACGGGTCGCTGGACGTCTACGCCCGGCAGCTCGATGCGTTCGGCATCGAACTGGGGATCATCTTTCCGCAGCGCGGCGAATTGATCTACCTCTCCAACCTCAGCCGCAATCCGCCGTCACAGCGGACCGTGAAGACCGGGGCGAACGAAGAGCGGCTGTACATGACGTGGCAGGGGGGGCAGCGGAAGGACGCCGATACCAAGCTCATCGAGCGCGCGGGGATCGACACGACCGGCGGCATCATCTTCCACTTCTATCCGCGCGAGACGGAGCAATTGCTGCTGCGGCTGGAGCGGAGCTACGCCAACCGGTCGCCACGGGAGATTCGCCGGACCTACTTTGTCGTCATTCCGCAGGGCAACAGTTTCACGTTCGCCGTGACTCGGCAACAGTACTTCCGCTAGAGCCGCGCATTCCCCGCCGCGTCTCACGCAACAATCGACAAACCGACACATCGACCACCGCTCACGCGATTAAGGTGCACGATCTGACATGGAAATTCTGCTGAAGTTCGCGGGACCGGCAATCTATGCCTCGTTGGCGCTGGTCGCCCTGTACGGGGTGTTTTGTGTTGTGCTGCTGATGCGGAAGATTCGCCAGAAGCGATTCTCGAGCGCGGCCGCTGCGGGACAGTTTCTCGACGAAGTGCGGGACCGCCTCCAGCGCCGGGATTTTGACGGAGTCGCCGAACTGTGCGACTCGCCGGGACTATGGAGCAAGGCATCGCCGCAGCTGATTCTCGTGGCAATAGCCAATCGCGAGCGCGGCCCGTCCAAGCTGCGGCAGCTGTTGGCGGAGAAGTTCGAGCGGGATGTGCTGGCCGATCTCGAGTACCGGTTCTCCTGGATCGGCACTGTGGTGAAGACGGCCCCGATGCTCGGGCTGTTGGGAACTGTCAGCGGCATGATCCTCGCGTTCCAGGAGATCTCCGACGCCGCCCGCGCCGGCAACCTTGATCCGTCCTCCCTGTCGCAGCAGATCAGCCTCGCGCTGCTCACCACGATGTACGGCCTGATGGTCGCCATCCCGTTGACGATGCTCGGCTCAATGGTGCAGGTCCGCATCGGCAAGCTGACCGATTCGGTCCAGGAGCAGATCGGCGAGTTCCTGCACGACCTGGAAGCGGCGATGAAGGGGCGCTCCGGAGAGTCGCCGGACGCAACCCGCGCGGCCTGAGTGACGAACAGGCGATTCCATCGAATTCGGCCAACAGCAGGGACCGGCAACAGTGGCATTCCGCGGCGGCAACCCGGACGGCAGCTTCAAAAAGAAGCGCACCGGCGAGGACGACGACATCGACATCACGCCGATGATCGACTGCGTCTTCCTGCTGCTGATCTTCTTCATGGTCACCTCGACCATGCAGGGTTCGAAGTCGATCACGCTGCCGACAGCCCGCCACGGCGCCGGCGTGAGCGCACAGGACGCGTGCATCGTCTCGGTGTTCAATGACGAAGAGGGACCGGGACTGTACCTCAGCGACAGCGAGCGGAATAACGGGCCGGTGGACTTGGCTGCGGTGGGACCGTATGTGAAGGAGTCCGGCAAGCTGGTGCTGATCATCAAGGCAGACCGCGACGTCCCATCGGGCTTCATTGAAGAAGTCGCTCGTGCGGCCGCCGAGACTGTCGAGGATCTGACGTTCTATGTGGGCATCACCGACAAGAAAGGGGCCTGAGCGCGCCATCGAGCGGGTATCGCCGGAGTTGACCTGATTCGCAGTTCAACATCACCATCCGGGAGAGAGATTCGGACGCGTCGTTGATTCCATGCCGATTCAGTTTCGCTGTACTCATTGCCGGCAGAAGCTGAGCATCACGCGCCGCAAAGCCGGCACGGAGGTGGCGTGCCCCGCGTGCGCGAAGCCGATCCGCGTTCCGAACCTGGACAAAGCGCAGGCCCTGGCCGCTGCGCGCTCCGCGGCTCCAACGGAAACACCGGCCCCCTCCGAGCCCCCGCCCCCCGCCGCGGCCCGCCCGCCGAATCCACCCGCGCCCGCCGTCGCGGAAACAACTGCGGCGGCCGAGTCCGACGCCGGTGACCCCCTGGACGAGTCGTTCGGCGAACAGCAGGGATTTGTTGTCACGAATGAGGTGGATGAAGTCGTCGAAGAGTTGTGGCGGGAGGAGTCTCGCGAGATCGATCCGTGGGCGGAAGACGAAGAGCATCAGGAGCAGGACTTTCAGTTGGGGCGCCGCGGTCTCGCGGAAGCCGCGATGGACATGACGCCGATGGTGGACGTCACCTTTCTGCTGCTGATTTTCTTCATGATCACCGCGGCGTTCGATCTGCAGAAGTCGATGCAGACGACTCCCCCCGAGCCGGAGCAGGAGGGGGCCGCTCAGACGGTGACCATTCAGGAGATCGAAGAGAGCTCGGTCGAAGTCGAGATCGACGGCGAGGACCACATCCTCGTGGACGGCGAGCCCGTCGCCAGCCTTGGCGTGCTGGTCGACATCCTCACGAAGAAGATCGCGGAGGAGCGGTTGAACGAGATGCTCATCCGTGCCGACTATCGTGCATCGCATGGCATTGTCGTCTCGGTCACCGACGCCGGCATGGAAGCCAATATGCAGCACATCCGTCGCGTCACTGAGCGGGGCGACGAATGACGGGCCGTTGAACGCGGCACGCTTCAGTCACAGGTTTTCCCAGCACCCACGAATCGAACACGAGCCTACTCGCCGGCATGGCTTATCTGCAGATCAATTACCTGACGGGAGACGCCGAGCGGCGCGAGCTGAGCAAGCAGCAGCCCGTCACCATCGGCACGCATCAGACGAACGACCTCCAGGTGGATGAGGCGGACGTCGAGCTGATTCACTGCCGCGTGAGTTGGAACAAGGACGGGTTTGAAGCGGTCGCCGCGGGCGTCGCGCCCATCGACGTCAACGGAAACCTTGTCCAGAAGGCAAAGCTGTCATCCGGCGACGTGCTCCGCATCGGGTCGCTCGACATTGCATTCAAGACCGGCGAGGAGCCGGAAGATCAGACCGAGCCGGCCGACGGATTCGGTCTCCGTCCGCTCACCGACGAACTGCCGTCATTTCTCTCGGAAAAGCCGGACAAGCCCGCTCCGCCCCCCCCAAAAGCGGTCGCTCCGATCACTCCCAAGAAGGGGGCGGCGAAGAAACCCGCACCGGCGCCGGTCAGTGCGAAGACCAAGGATCCGATGGACGAAGTCCTGGCGGATGACGACGACGTGCTCGACGAGGTCGAGGAAGCCGACGAGGATGAGTCCAGCGGATCGGGAGGAGGGGACTGGCTGGCGGGGCTGGCGGCCGAGAGCCGCGTCGACGCGCCCCAGCGCCGCGGCAAGCCGGATCGCGCCGCCGACGTCGAAGAAGCGTCCGAACCGGCAGCGGCCCCGAAGGCCGCCACGGAAGCGGTGGCAGCAGAGGATAAAGAGGATTCGTTGACCGACCGCGTTCGCACGGCGATGCGCCACCAGCAGTATCGCCCCGGCGAAGAGGATACGCTCCGGTCGCCGTTCGTGCTGATGCTGGGGGGCGGCGCGGCGATTCTCGTTCTGCTCGGCGTGACGTTCTACTTCATCGCCGGCCGGCAGACGACGCAGGCCGAATACGACAACGCGGCCGGCCTGCTGGCGGAGGAAAAGTACTCGCAGGCGATTTCGGCCTTCGACCAGTTCATTACGCTGCATCCGAAGCATCCGCTCGCCCAGACCGCGCGCGTCGAGCGGGACAAGGCGAAGATCGATCAACAGATCACGAGTGCGGCGCCCAACTGGGAGAAGGGGCTCGAGGCGCTGCGCGAGTTCATTAACCTGCACCGCGACGACAAGGAATTTGACGCGCTCAAGGAGGACGTGCGCAACCGGGCGGGTGAGATCGCGCTCGGATCCGCCCAGGCCGCCGGACGCGTGTTCGACCGCAAGCTGCTGCAGGTCTCGAGCGAGGCGAAGACGGTCTTCACGACGTACAAAGCAGAAGGCGAGGCCGAGCAGGTCAGGCAGCAGATCGAACGGGCCGAGCGGGATTCTGAGGCGTCCATTCTCCGTCACGAGACGTTGCAGCAGGCCCTGGCGGACCTTGATGCGGCCATCAAGGACAGGCAGCCGATGCTCGCTCTGCAGACGCGGCGCAATCTGCTGCTCCGCTATCCGGAGTTCACCAGCGATCCCAAGATCGCCGCCAAGTTAAGGGAGACTCTGGAGACCGAGCGGGGGCTTGTCGCACGCGAGGATCTCGATCGTCCCGGCGTGACGGAGGACCACCAGTACGACATTCCCGCGCCGCTGAGCCTCATCTTCAACGCCCGGTCCCGCACCGACGTGGTTTCCGTGAACCAGGCGGTCTGCGCTCTGGGAAAGGACTGCTGCTACGGCATTGACACGATTACGGGCGTCCCCGTCTGGAGGCGCGTCATCGGCTTCGACACGCCGTTCTTTCCGCTGCGCGAGCCGGCCACGCCCAGCGTCGTTCTGTTCGACACGAACCACCAGGAACTGGTCCGGCTCAACGCCAACTCCGGCGAACTGATCTGGCGGCAGTCGATCGACGAGCCGGTCTCCGGCGAGCCGCTGATTGACGAAGGCCAGATCTATGTGCCGACCCGCGGCGGCGCCCTGTACAAAGTCGACCTGCAGACCGGCACCGCTTCGACCCGTATGCAGTTCTCGCAGGAGATCACCGGTCCTGTGCCGCTGACCGACGGAAATCACCTGGTGGTTGCCGGCGACCACGAGGTGGTCTACACGCTGACGAAGCAGCCGCTGGAGTGCATCGCAGTCTCCTACCTCTCCCAGAAGTCGGACTCGCTGTCGGCGCCGCTGCTGGCGATGGGGCCCTATGTGCTGATGGCGGAGAACGGAAATGCCCGGACGTGCACCATTCGACTGCTGACCGCCGCCGACCCCAGCCGCATCATCGAAATCGCGTCGGCCGATGTTCAAGGGCGCGTGCTGGATGCACCGGTCATCCGCGGCCGCGACCTGTTCGTCCCCTCCACGCGCGAGCGCGTCACCGCGTTTACGATTTCTGACGATCCGGGCCAGCCGCCGCTCGTCGCCGGCCCGAGTTTTCAGGTGAAGGGGGACCAGAACAGTCCGATCTACCTCGCGACCGGGCCTGACCGCCAGTTGTGGATGGCAAGCAGCGCGCTCCGCAAGCTGCAACTGACCACCGACGCGCTGGAAGCCGACTCGCAAGTGGCGGCGGTTGGGCTCTCGACACAGCCGCTGCAGTACGTCGGCGGCACGATGTTCAACGCCCGGCAGCGTCCTTACACCGATGCCGTCACCTTCACGCAGACGAACCGGGAAGAATTGACCAGCGACTGGCAGGCGGTTGTCGGCGCGCGTCTGATCGCCTGCGGAGTATCAGCCGGTGAGAATCCGGGGCTCGTGTGCGTATCCGAGGCGGGCCATGCGTTTCGCGTGACGCCCAAGGAGTGGGGTTCGGCGAAGTTCTATGGAGACGCCGTGCGGCTCCCGTTGGCCGAGGAATTGAGTCAGCCGTTGCTGGCGACCCCTTTCGGCGACGGGCAGGCCGTTGTGGCGCAGGGGGGAGACGAGCCAAAGCTGTGGGTGCTCTCTCGCCTGGGACAGGTGGATCGGAGTTACACGCTCGATGCTCCCTTGCAGGCGCCCCCCGTCCCGCTCGAATCCCGCTTCGTCCTGCCGGTCGCCGGCAAGCTGCAGGTCTCGTACGGACCGGGCCAGCCGCAGATTCAGGAGTACGCCCTCCCCAGCGACCAGGCGGAAGCGACGGAATGGCGTCAGGTGCTGACGGTCGATGACTCCAACGTGATTGCCGTGACGTCCGCCGGACAGGTGTTGCAGATCCGGCTGCAAACCAGCCCGCGGGCGCATCTGGCCGAGATCACGCGCGTGGACCTGGGATCGCCGGTCGACGTGGCCGGGGACTTTGCCGACGGAATGATCGCGCTGGCCGACTCGCAGCAGCGCGTCCTCATTATCGACCCGCTCAATCTCGACACCAAGTCGCAGCGGGCAATGCCGGCGGCCATCTCGAACGACGTGTGGCTCGCCGGCGACGCGCTGTTCGTTGAAACCGGAGCCGCTCAATGCCATTGCCTTGACCCGGCCGACGGCCTCAATCCCCGCTGGGCGCAGCCGGTGGATCTGCAGGGAGCCGGGCTCGCCGGGCGGCCTCTGGTGGACGGCGGAACGGTGCTGCTGGCGCGGCAGGACGGAATTGTGCAGCGCGTCGACTTTGCGAGCGGCGAAGTGCAGCAGCAGATTGACACCGGCGCGGCCCTCGGCGGAGGACCGATCGCCGTCGGAAACGAACGCTTCGTTCCGACTCTCGACGGCAGTCTGGCGCGGCTCACGACACCCGCCCAGTGATCCAGTTGATGCTGACCGATGGTGAAATCGTGCTCTCTGAACCTCATCGCATGATCGCCGGCCGAGTTGCGGCTCTCGCGCGCGTCCTTTCGTCTGCACGATGCGCCTGCTGCCTACTGGCGCTGCTGTTCGTCGCTCCGCTTGCCGCCCAGGAGGAGCCGGCGGAAGCAGACCCGGCTGATCCCCCTCCTGCGGAGGAAACCACAGAGCCTGCCGAAGAGACGCTTCCCAAGCTGGCCGACATGCAGATTCCCTCTGCCGAGGAATTGCTGACGGGCAATCCGCGAGACTGGATCGTCCTGAAGAACTCGGACGTCATCGTCTGCGAGCCGGTCACACCGCGGCCCGACACGCTCGCCAAGCGCGCCGCCGAGGTAGAGGCCAAGATGGCCGAACGCCGCGGCAAGACCGGCGACGAGCTGGACCGTATCCAGGAAGAGTTGGAGGAACTGCGGTATCTCGTCATCACGCTGCCCGGCGAAATGGAGAACCCGGAGTTCCGCATCGAAATTCAGAAGATCGATCGCATCATCCACCATGAGGACCAGACCCTGCAGCGGATTGACGCCCTCGTGCAGGAGGGGACTCTGGATACGGCGTTTGAGTTGCTGCTGCGGCTCGAGCGGACCTGGCCCGACTGGCCCGGCATGACTCAGCGGCACAACAACCTGCTCTTCGCCGACGGCGGCAAGCGGCTGAGTGAAGGCAAACCGGAGTCCGCGCTGGTTCCGCTGACGGAACTGTACGGCCGCGCCGCCGATCATCCCGGCCTGCGGGACCGCATCGGCACGGCCATCGATCAGATCGTGGCTCCCGCCCTGACGGCGGCTAACCTTCGCATGGCCCGCTACTTCCTGTTCGAACTGGACCGGATGTACTCCGGACATCCGGTGTTCCAGCAGCATGCGGCGGCATTGTCGGCGCTGGCTGAAGAAAAGCTGGCGGCGGCGGCCCAGGCCCGCCAGCAGGGGGATCATGCCATGGCCGCGGACCTGGCAGAGCAGGCGACGCGAATCTGGCCCCGCACTCCGAATCTGGCGACCCGATTCAAGCCCTTCGCCGAGCGGTATCAGCGTCTTCGCGTCGGCGTCGTGCATCTCCCGACTGAGCCCAATGCGTCACCCTATCCAAGTCCGGCCCAGGTCCGCGCCGACCACCTGTCCAACATTCCTGTCTTTGAACTGGACCGCTATCGCAACGGTACGATCTATTACCGCACGCGCTACTTCGACGAGTGGGAGCCGTTCGATCTCGGACGCAAGCTGAAAATCACCCTCAAACAGACACGGCAGCCCTGGGAGTCGCAGCCGATCCTCGACGCTCCGACGATCGCCGCGCTCATCGAGCCGCGGCTCAACCCGCGGCTGGACCAGTTTGACGAGCGGCTGGCCGGCTACATCGAATCGGTGCGTGTGCTGTCCCCCGTCGAGCTGGAGATTCGTTTTCGCCGCGTCCCGGCCCGAATCGAGCCGTTGCTCGACGATCTGGTTCCCTACGCTCCCGAAGTGGTGGCCGAATTGCCGGAAGGAGACGCCGTGCCGGTCGGCGGATTCCTGCAGGCGGAGACCGCTGATGACCGCATCGTCTATCGCCGCGCCCAGCCGGAACCGGACGGGCTTCCGCAGTATCACATCGCGGAAGTGATTGAGCATCGCTACCACTCTCACGAGAAGGCGCTGCAGGCGCTGCGTCAGGGGGAGATCTCAATGCTCCCCGATCTGCCAGACTGGATCATCCGCCGCGTCACCGCCGAGAACGATTTCCAGAAGACCTACTTCGTCGAGCCGTTCGCCATCCCGGAAACGCACGTCATTCAGTTCAATCCGCGAAGTCCCGCCGTGCGCGTGCGCGAGTTGCGGCGGGCAATGCTGTACGTCATTGACCGCGAGACGATCCTGCGCAATACGGTGCTGCGCGATCCCCAATCCGCACACGGCCGCGTCGTCACCAGCCCGTTCCCGGTTTCCAGCTCCGGCAACAGTCCGGATGTTCCGCAGCGGACCTACGATTTGTCCGCGGCTGTCGCCCTCTCGCTGGCCGCAGCGCAACAACTGAACGGCCAGCTGCCAGAACTCCGCATGCTCGTCCCGCCCGGCCCCGTGGAGCAGGCCGCCGCCGCTGATCTGGTCCGCGCATGGCGGCGGATCGGCCTGACTGTCACGATCATCGATCCCGCGGCCGAAGCGGCTCCCGAGGCGCCCGTCGCATGGGACCTGCACTATCGCACGCTGCACATGGTCGAGCCCACCGTCGAGCTCTGGCCGTTCCTCACGACGCAGTCCACTGCCGTCGTCGACGACCTCGACGTCTATCCCGACTGGCTCAAGCAGAAACTGATCCAGGTGGATCGCACGTCCGACTGGGGCCGCGCGCTCGACACCGTCCGCGAACTGCACGAGATGCTCTGGTCGGAAGTCCGCTTCATTCCGCTGTGGGAAGTGGACGGGTTCATGGTGGTCCGCAAGAACATCCAGGGCTTCCCGACTCCTCCGGTGCACTGCTACCAGAACATCGACCGCTGGACGATGCAGGCCTACTTCCCTACCGAATAACCGCTGTTGATTCTCTCCCATGCCGGAGCTGCGTGTGTTGTCTCGACCATTCGCCCTGTTCGCTTGCCTGGCCGCAATGGCGCTGGTAAGCGCATCGGGTCACGCGCAGGATGCCGCGGCGACCGCCAGCGCGGACGCCGACGCAGCGGCAGCGCCGGACGGCGAATCGTCAGCTGCCGAGGCCCCCGCCGCCGACGCCGCGCCTGCCGTTCCCGTGATCCCGGTCGAGGTGCCTCCGGAGCTGAAGCCGTACAGGGTGCTGGTGTCGGTCGCCTGCGCCCGGCAGCCGTCGCTTGACGACCGGTTTCGCTCGGAACTCATCTCCACAATCGAGACGCGGATCGGCGCCTGGTTCGGTCCGATGTGGTCGCTGACGGTCGCTGAGGACGTCTCGGCCGCGCCGGTGGCGCCGGACTCGCTGGACCGACCTACGGACGAACAACTCAACGGGCAGTACCTGCCCGGCGAATACGACAAGGTGTTTCTGGTGTCGCTCTCCAAGACCGGCAGCCGTTACGACGTGGCGGCCCGCGAATGGGACCGCAACAGCCAGACCACCGGGCACGTGGCCACGGAGGAAACGTTCGATCGCCGCCTGTGCGCCGACGTGGCCACGCGGCTGGTGCACCGGGTGTTCCGGCCGCTGGCAATGGTGATGAGCGTGAGCGAATCGGGCGACCAGGTGGAACTGTCGATTCGTGCGGGCGAGTTCCTGGCGGGCGATGCGGACTCGCTGCCGTTTCGCGTGGGTGAGTATCTGTCGCCGTACTTCCGATACCTCGACCGGCAGCGGGAGGTGCGGCAGATTCAGCACGTACCGTGGACCTTCCTCAAAGTGGAATCGATCGATCGGGCCCGGATGATCTGCTCGGTGATTTCCACGTTCCGCGCCCCGATCTCCGGGAGCCGCCGCCGCGTGGAGCTGATGGGCATCGCCGCGCGGCCGCTGTTCGAACAGACTCGCCTGCGCATTGCCCCCCGCAACGCCCCCGACAACCCGATGGTCGGTTACCGGGTGGACGTGATGGACCGCATCCCGACCGAGGACGACCCGGTCGAAGACCGCATCACGCTGGCGACCGATCGCGCCGGTGTGGTGGTGGTTCCTGCATTTCCCGAGGCTCCGCTGCGGCACGTGCTGGTGCACAGCGGCCAGTCGGTGCTGGCGAAGGTCCCGTTCATTCCGGGTCTGGAGCCGGAACTCGAACTGAGCACGCCGGACGACACGGCCCGGCTCAACGTGGAAGGCGCGCTGGCCGTTCTCGAAGGAGACCTGATCGACATCGTCGCCCGCCGCGCCGTGTTGATGGCTCGCGCGCGGATCGCGGCGAAGCAGCAGAAGTGGGCCGAGGCGGACGAATTCATCCGCCAGCTGGAAGAACTCCCGGACCTGGAACGGGTTCAGCAGCAGATCGCCGCCATCCGGCTGCCGGCTGTGCAGACCGCCCGCATTCTCAACAACCGCGTGGCGGAAGCCCGAATCAAGCGGATGTGCGGCGAACTGGAAACGGTCGCCGCCGAGCACCTCGACCTGCAGAAGCTGAAAGACTTCCAAACCGAAATCGCAGAACTCCGGGCCGCAGGCGCCGCTCAGTAGATCGACCAGAAGCCCGGCGTGAGCAACTCCACCAGGTGCCCGTCAGGATCGCGGAAGTACAGGCTGCGGGCGCCCTGCGGCCAGTCCACCACGCTCTCCACGGTCACTCCCTCTGCGGCCAGCCGCTGCTGCCAGGGCCCGAGATCGTCGGAATCGATCGAGAACGCCAGATGGCTGCGGCCGCTCGCGCCGTGCCCCGGAATGACTCCGCCGTCGACCTCAAAGGCCTCGTCGGTGGCTCCGGCCTGAAACAGCAGCAGGACGTCCTGACCGGCCACGTCGAGCGCGATCAGCCGTTCAGACTCCAGCAGCACGCCGAAGCCGCAGACCCGCCGGTAAAACTCGGCCGAGTGCGCGGGATCGGCGACGTAGAGTGCGGTCTCGACGATTCCCTTGATACGCGGCATGGCTACCCCTCCCCGGCCTCATTGTGTGGGGATCGTGCCTGAGCTTACAACAGCAGGCGGAGGCTGGACTCCGTTCCCCCGCAACTTGACGGAGGCGGATTGTGAGCGTCACCGATGGGCTGAGTCCGAACTTGGAACGCTGGCATCAACTAGCCGGTCACAGTCGGCCGCCCGAGCGCCTCTCCGTCACGCCTGACGGGCGGACGCTAATCAGCACCGGCGATCGCACGATTCGCATCTGGGAAGTCGAAGCTGGAGAGCTTAGGCACTGCATTGATGACATGGATCCCGGCGGCCGCCAGCCCGTCATGACTCTGGACGTCTCCCCTCAAGGAACGCTGCTGGCGACGGGTGTGGCCGATTTCACGACCAAGGTCTACAGACTCGACAATGGAGTCCGACTGGCGCAGCTCAGCAAACCGCTCCGTGACCGGTTCAACGCGGCCGAGGGGCTCTGGTTTTCGCCCGACGGCCGCCAGCTGGCATGTGCGCGCGGACAGAGCATTGAATTGTTCGAGACCTGCCAGTGGACCCGCGCGGCGGTGCTGAGAGGTCACAGTAGCAAGATTGCGGATCTGGTGTACGCGCCCGACGGACAAACACTGATCAGCTGCGGTGGCAAGTTCATCAAGCTGTGGGATGCGGTCCATGGCGCCGAGCGTCAGACGCTGACGGGGCATGAACGGCGCGTCGGGTGTCTCGCCGTCAGTCCTGACGGAAGACTCCTGGCGGCCGGCGATGATTCCGGCAGCGTCGTGCTGTACAGCTTGCCGCATGGTGAATGGATCGGAGTCTTTGGCGGGCACGCAGGCGGGGTGTATCACATCACTTTTTCACCCGACGGAAGCAGAGTCGCCAGCTGGGACATCGAGAGGAATCTCTGTTTGTGGGACGCCGGCACGCGCGAGCCTGTCTGGTCGCGGACCGGTTACGAAGTTGCCCGCCGGGTTGCCTTCAGCCCGGACGGTCGTCTGCTCGCAGTCGCTTTTTTCGGTGGGCTCCACGTGCTTCGCCCCGTTAGCGGCACAGTGGTGCGCCAGCTGGGTGACAGTCGCGACGTGATTTTTTCTCCTCAGGGCGACTGGCTGGCCTGCATGGAGGAAAATAACGTCGTGCTCTGGAAGATCATTGAAGCTGCGGCCTAACTCATCAGAGTTAGTGGATGCGACGTCTTGGGGCTGCTACGATGAGCGGCTGGTCTCCGGGTGAGCTCTGAGGGAAGACAATGCAGGGCGACGCAGCACGCTTGCGATCGGCACTTCGCCCGACTCGGCGGGCGTGGATCCAGTCAGCCGCTTTCGGAGCCGCTGCGTGGGCGCTCGAACTGCGGCGCATCGCCGCCGCAGTCCCGACCGGGACACGGCCGTCGTTGGCTTCCAACCCCATCCGCTCCTGCATCGTCATCTTCCACTACGGCGGACCGAGCCAACTGGAGACGTTCGATCCCAAGCCCCTGGCGCCGGCGGAGGTCCGCGGTGAATACGGCGTGATCGGCACTTCGGCGCCCGGCATTCAGATCAGCGAACATTGGCCGCTCACGGCCCGGGTCATGCATCACCTCACGCTGATCCGCAGCGTGCATCACCCGATGCGGAACCATAACTCGGCGGCCGCCGAAATGCTGACTGGCCGCACCCCGGCGGGGGGCGATCTGGAGCTGTTGGCCGATGAGGCCCGCTCGTACCCCACGCTCGGCTCGGCGGTGAGCTACGCGCTCGGCGACCGCGCGCACATTCTCCCCTACGTTGCTCTCCCCTACACCATGTACAACGTGGTGCAGCTGCCGGGTCAGACTCCGGGGTTCCTCGGCGGCGTCTACGACCGCTTCCAGGTGGACGGGAATCCCAATTCCGAGCAATTCAGCGTCTCCGCACTCGAGACGCGGCGTCCAGGCGGTGCAGCCGAGATCGCGCATCGTCGCCAGCTCCTCGACCGGTTGGACCGTGGGCTGGGCCGCGAAGTCGAGTCTCGAATGGAGACCTATCAGCAGCGGGCGCTGGAACTCATCTCGTCCGAGTCGGTGCGGGATGCGTTCGATATCGACAGCGAATCGGACAAGAGCCGCGAACAGTACGGCCGCACGCTGCTGGGACAGAGCACCCTGCTGGCGCGGAGGCTGGTGGAGTCGGGGGTAAACTTCGTCGCCGTCTTAGACGGGCAACGGAACGGGCAGGACGCCAACTGGGACAGTCACACCAACCTGTTCCCCCGGCATCTCGAACTGATCCCGCCGGCCGATCGCGCCGTTTCGGCCCTGATCGCGGATCTCGCGGACCGCGGCCTGCTCGACTCGACGCTCGTCGTCACGCTTGCCGAGTTCGGACGCACGCCGAAGATCAACGGCAGCGCCGGCCGGGACCATTGGCCGGATTGCTACACCGTTACCATGGCCGGCGGCGGCGTCCGGGGGGGACACGTCTACGGCGCGAGCGATGCCATCGCCGCCTATCCGGAACTGGACCCGGTGACGCCCGCCGATATCGCCGCCACCATCTTTTCGCGGTTCGGCATCAATCCCAGGCTCGAATTGCACGACCAGACCGACCGACCGTATCGGCTGGCCGACGGCGAGCCGATCACGGGCATCCTCGCGTAATCCGCGCTTGCATTGACGTCGTCGTTGAGCGGCCCAAATGAGCCGCGCCCGGCAGGCAGCGGCTTGCAGGCAGCGGTCTCCACGCTCGAGCCGCTCCCTTCCGCTCGCGGCTCGTTGATGACTTACTCCCCATCGGCACTGCACAGTTCAAGGAACTCGGCCACCCGCTGTTCGATCAGATCGAGGCTGCGATTCCAGAAGTCCGGCTGGCTGAGGTCATAGCCGAACGTCGAGGCGACGGCCTCTTCAGACTGACGGCAGCCCGTGGCAATGAGCAACTGCCGGTAGCGCTCGGGGAAATTCTTGTCTTCTTCCCTCGCCAGGGCATACACACCCTGAGAGAGCAGATAGCCGAACGTGTAGGGGAAGTTGTAGAACGGCGTCCCCGAAATGTAGAAGTGGAGCTTGGAGATCCAGAAGCCCGGATACCAGCCGTCGTCGGCGAGGCCGCCCAAGTAGGCTTCTTTCTGGGCGGCCAGCATCAGTTCGGAGAGCCGCTCTGCGCCGACTTCGCCTCCCGCCCGCTCGAGGTGGAAGTTGTGCTCGAAGATGAACCGCGCGTGGATGTTCATCAGAAACGCGACCGCGTCCGTCAGCATGTGGTCGAGAATGGCCCGCTTCTCGTCGCTGGATTTCGCGTCCGCGAGCCGTCGCTGGCCGAGGATGGCTTCGGCGAACGTGGAAGCGGTTTCGGCCAGGTTCATCGGATAGTCCTGCAGCAGAAACGGCTGATCCCGCAGGACGAACGAATGGTAGGCGTGCCCCAGCTCATGCGCGAGAGTGGACATGCTGTCGGCCGTGTTGGTGAACGTCATGAAAATGCGGGATTGCCGCTTCGTCGGCAGACCGGTGCAAAAGCCTCCCTGCCGCTTGCCGGGACGATTCTCCACCTCGATCCAGCGGTCCGTGACGGCCGTGCGAGCGAAGTCTCCCAGTTCGGCGCTGAACTCGCCAAACGTCCGGATGCACAGGTTGCAGGCCTGGTCGTAGCTCAGCTGCGCTGCGGCTGCGTCGGATTCGAACACGGAAGCGACCGGGAGCGGCGCCAGCAGGTCGTACCAGGCGAGTTTCGGCAGTCCGAGCAGCTTCGCCTTCGCCTGAAAGAAATCGAGCAGCATTCCCTTGCGCTCGGTGATCGTCTGCCACATCGTGTCGAGCGTCTCTCGCCGCAGCCGGTTGACGCGCAGCGGAGCCTCAAGGTGGTCCTGCAGCCCCAGTCGGCGGTACTTCGCAAGCCGGAAGCCGGCGATGTGATTGAGCGCATCGGCGCAGGTATCGGCGATGCCGCGCCACGCCTTGTCGGCAGCGTAGAAGTTGTTCTGCCGCACGGTCCGTTCGGGTGAGTCCAGCGTGACCTGCCCGGGCGACTTGCGGACGACTTCGCCTTTCTCCATGACCGCGATGCGGAGTTCGCCGGACAGCCGGTCATACAGCCGTCCCCAGGCATGGATCGCATCGACGGCGAGATCGGCTGCCAGCAGTTCCTGCTCTTTGGGAAGCCGGAAGGCCGCGTTGCGGCGAGCCTCATCCAGGAAGAACTCGACCTGCCTGAGCCGCTCATCCGACGCGACAAACGTGGCGAAGGCGGCGTCATCGATCCCCTTGAACGCGAGTTCCAGGTTCGTCAGAACCTGAGCCCTATACGGGCTGAGGGCGGAGAGAGCCCCCTCCAGCCGCTGGAACAGCTTGCTCTCGGCATCGGCCGCGGCATGGCAGCCAACGAATGCATGCAGGTCGTCGGTGCGGGCGATGATGTCGGCGAGGCGGTCAAGGAATGCGACCCACTCGGCCGACGCGGCGGGCGCCACCGCCGGGAGCCGTTCGGAGTCGTCGGCGAGCGCGGTCAGGTCGCGCTTGTACCCCTCAATGATGGCAGTGAATGCCGGCTCCTGCGGATGGGGATACAGGGAATCCAGATCCCACGTGAGCGCGTACTTATCGGGCATTTGGGGCGGGTCGGTCCAAGTTTGGATGGCGGTCGCGGAGCGATACGGGAGTGGGCGCGTCATTATGCGAAGCAGGACTCGGCGTCTCAACCCGGCGGACATCCGAAGTCCCTGGCAGGTTCGTCGCTATCTTGGCGTTCTCCCGTTTGAATCGGCATAATCCCGCGAAGAAACTGCGCTCGCAATCTCAGCCGTCAGGGAGCATCGACGCAATGCTGATCGCCCAAGCGACATCGTACGATGCACCGGCCGGTTTGAGCTCAGGTGATGCGCTCGGCATGCTGGGCTTTCTGGTGGCGCTGGTGACATATACCCAGGCGGCAAGCCACTTCCTGCGGGAGAGGATCAATGGACTCAGCGCGCTGCAACGCGACGGTAAGTTCTCGCTGCATCTGATCCTGTTCTGTGTGACGGTTCTGGACTTCGCGATGGTGATGCTGGGGCTGGCGTTTCTGTGGCGCATCTGGCTGCCGCTCGCCATCGCCGAAATGTGCCCGATCTGGACAATGGCGTTCGCCGTGCTGCTGACGCTGCTGTCTCTGCTGCACGGCTTTACCTGGTGGGCGGGACTTCGCTGGGCACGCCGGGACTTGTGGCCACTGCTCAGGGAGTGGTGTGATTCCGGCCCGTAATGGCTGCTACCCGTCGCAGAGTGCATGCAGGAAGATTCCCGCGGCGACGGTGACATTCAGCGAATCGGCGTGCACCGCCATGGGAATGGTGACGCGCTCGTCGCTGGCGGCGATCGATGCGGCGTCGAGGCCATCGGCCTCGTTGCCCAGCAGGAGCACGGCACGTTCAATCCTTGCCAGCTCCGAAAGGGGCGTCGCAGCGCGGTCCAGGACGGTTGCCAGGACGCGGAATTGATGTTCGCTACGCAGTCGGCCGAGCAATTCCGGAAAGTCGCATCCCTCAATGATCGGAAGCTGAAACGCGGTCCCCATCGAGACCCTCAGAACTCTGCGTGAGAAAGGGTCGGCACAGTCGGGACCAAGCAGCAGCCCAATGACGCCGAAGCCAACGCAGAGGCGAATGAGGCCGCCGAGATTGTCAGGATCGGTCATCCGCGGGCAGCCGACAATGACCGGACGTCCCGCTGCAGTCTTCATCAGATCGGAGACAGTCAGTGGTGCAGGTCGATATCCGCACGCCATCACCCCCTGATGAAAGTGAAACCCTGCCAGTTCCGACGCGAGGTCCTTGGGAACGACGAGCAGCGGAACATCGGGAGTGAGGACATCGTCCAGGATGTCCCGACGGCGATCGATGACCAGGACCGACTCGATCCGGAGCCCGCTCCCGATCAGGCGTCGGACGGCGCGATGACTTTCAACAACGAACTGTCCGGACCACCGCGTCCGGTTCGTGCGACGCAGATTGCGGTAAGGATCGAGACGCGGGTCATCGATCGCGGCGATCTCATGGACGGGCATCGTTGCATCGTATCGGAACCTGATTCCCGCAGCGCGGCAGTCTGCATCCAATCCCGGCGACGCCGTCGTGCGCGCAAATCAGCTTTGCTTCCACGTGCTGATCGGCATGCGGGGCGCGCCGTCGCGACTTTGGTATTGTGGGCGGCGGTCCAATGGCTACTGAGGAGTCACAACGATGCATCGCTGTTCACTACCGGCACTCATCCTCCTGGTCTGGGTCTCCGCTTCGGTCTGTCGGGCCGAAACCCCGCCTGAGTGGATCGGCTCTCATCTCGACCGATACGTGGAACTGTACACAGACTTTCATCGAAATCCCGAGTTGTCGCACTTCGAGGAGCAGACGGCCGCTCGGCTTGCGGAGCGGCTGCAGGCCGCGGGCTGCGAAGTCTCAACCGGCGTGGGAGAGCATGGCGTCGTCGGCATCCTGCAGAACGGGGCTGGCCCGACCGTCATGTGGCGCTGCGACCTCGATGCACTCCCCGTTACCGAGAACACCGGGCTGGACTATGCCTCCCGGATCGTCACCCAGAACGAAGAGGGAGTGGACGTCGGCGTGATGCACGCCTGCGGGCATGACATCCATATCACGAATCTGATCGCCGCCGCCGACTACATGGCGACGCACCGCGACCAGTGGGCCGGCACGCTCATGCTCATTGGCCAGCCGGCCGAGGAGCGGGGCGCCGGCGCCAAGCTCATGCTGGAAGCGGGGCTGTTCCGCGAGTTCCCGCAGCCCGACTTCGCTCTGGCCGCGCATGTGGACGCCACGCTCCCGGCCGGCATGATCGGCTACCGCAGCGGGTTCGCTCTGGCGAACGTGGATAGCTGCGACATCACCGTGAACGGCCGCGGAGGGCACGGCTCGTATCCGCAGGGGTGCATCGACCCCATCGTGCAGGCGGCCGAACTGATCATTTCGTTGCAGTCGATCGTCAGCCGGGAGATTTCGCCCTTGGAGCCCGCCGTCGTCACCGTCGGCTCCATCCACGGGGGCACCAAGCACAACATCATCCCGGACAGCTGCCATCTGCAGCTGACGATCCGCAGCTACTCGGCCGAGGTTCGCGAACAGATCAAGCAGAGCATCATCCGGCGGTCAAAAGCAGTTGCCGAGACATACGGAGCGCCGGAACCGGTCATTGAGTACTCCGAAGGAACGCCGGCGATGTTCAACGACGAAGCACTCGTCGAGCGGGTCGTCCCGGTTCTGGTAGATGCTCTGGGAGAGGAGAAACTGGTCCTGTCCGATCGATCGATGGGCGGTGAGGACTTCAGCCGGTATGGACTCGCGGGCGTGCCGATCTTCATGTTCCGGCTGGGGTCGGTCGACCCGGCCCGTATGGACGACTTCGCCCGCCGCGGACTGACGCCCCCCTCTCTGCACTCGGCCGAGTATTATCCGGAGCCGCGCGTCACCCTCCAGACCGGGCTGATCGCCACCGTCGCCGCCCTGACAGAGCTGATGCCGCCCCGCGACCAATGACAGCGAATTGTCGAACACACGTCACAGCGTATTGAGCGACTGCGCCGGTCGCCGTAGAATTCGGGCATGAATATCGCTCAACCGAACCCTCTCCGCATCGACGATCTTCCCGAACTGCATGACGCCACGCTGGTTCTGTCGTTCACCGGCTGGATGGACGGCGGCGACGTTTCCACCGGCACCGTGCGGCGAATCGTGGATCTGCTGGACGCCGAACCGGTCGGCGAGATCGATCCGGAGCCATTTTACATCTACAACTTCCCCGGCTCGATGGAGATTGCCGCGCTGTTCCGTCCGCACATTGCGATCAAGGACGGCATCGTGCAGTCGGTCGAGATGCCCAGCAACCGGTTCTACTGCTTCCCGCAGGCCAACCTGCTGCTGTTCGTCGGCAAGGAACCCCACATGCACTGGCGTTCCTTTGCCGACTGCATTCTGGAGGTTGCTCGGCAGGCGAACGTTCGGCGGATCCTGTTCGTCGGGTCGTTCGGCGGCACCGTACCGCACACGCGCGAGCCGCGTGTCTACGTCACCTGCACAACGCCCGAACTGCTGCGCGAGATGACTCCCTTCGGCATGGGGCGCTCGGAGTATCAGGGACCGGGGTCGTTCACGACCTACCTCATGACCAGAGCGCCCGAAGACGGCCTGGAGATGGTCTCGCTCGTGGCGGAGATTCCCGGATACCTGCAGGGAACCAATCCGGCCAGCATCGAGGCCGTCAGCCGCCGTCTCTCCAAGTTGCTGCAACTGCCGATGGATCTCGACACGCTCCGCTCGGCCAGCACCAAGTGGGAGTTGGACGTCACCAGCGCCGTCGAACAGAACGAGGAACTGGCGGTGACGGTCCGCAAGCTCGAGGAGCAGTACGACAACGAGCTGCTGGAGCGGGAAGCGGAGGAGGTCTGACGTCTACGATCGCCGAGGCTGATCGCTACTCCGCCAGCAGTTCGGCGACGCGGGCGTCCATGCTTTCAATGGGCTCGATGTCGTCCCGCGGGTCGCCGCTGAACTGATGTCGCAGTACGCCGGTGCGGTCGTACAGCTTGTAGAACGGGACTTCTCCGCCATATTCGAACGCCTCCGTGGCTTCCGTTCCCAGGCCATAGGAGCCGATGTAGTTCTCGAATGTCGCCCCCTGTTCGGTGAGGAATTCCAGAACGGCTTCGCGTTCCGCAGGATCGTCGATACTGAGCGAAATGACCGCGAGCCCCTCACCGGCATGATTGCGGCTGAGTTCCACGACGTGGGGAAACTTCTCACGGCAGGGGATGCACCATGTGGCCCACATATCGATCAGCACGACGTCTCCGCTGTGAGCGGCGATGGCGGCCTTCAAACCCTCGCCGTCGATTTCGCTGAGCGTGATCTCAGCTTCCGGCGTCGCAGTCGCATCGACCGACGTCGCGTCCTCCGTATCGTTGGTCGGAGAGTCCGGCGTCTCTACGACGGTCGGCGATTCGAGAGCGGGATCGGAGCCAGGGACGGTTGGCGTTTCGGGCTCGCTGCATCCGACAGCAACCGGCAGCAATGCCGACAGCAACGCCATGACCAGCAAACGACTCGCCATTTCCAATTCCCCTCTGCCGCGGACGAGTGAAACAAAGACATCCCGGACGGGTCCACGTCCGGGATGTGTGAACGTTACAGTCCGAACGCCGCCGTCCGCGGCGTTTTGACCGGCCAGGACGCCCCTGTCATCACTCCTTGTCTTTGATCTTAATGCCGCAGCCGAAGGCCTTGGTCGTGGAGACTTCGACAGTCTCACCGGCCAGCAGCGCGTCGACGGCGTTGGGGACGTAGGCGACGGACGGCTCGTTCTGCTTGTCGTCGAACGATCCGCGGTAGGCGACCTTGCGGTCCTTGTCGAGGATGAAGAGGTGCGGCGTCACGCGGGCGCCGTAGTCCTTGGCGGACTTGCCGGTCTCATCGAGGGCGTAGACGAAGTTGAAGCCCTTCTCTTCCGCCCGCTTCTGCATCTCGGCCAGTCCTTCCGACTGGGTGTTGCAGTTGATGGCGACGAAGGAGACTTTCTTCCCGTCGTACTTCTTGGCGAACTCGATGAACCGGTCCTCGTACGCCACCGCCACCGGGCAATAGTTGCAGGTGAAGCAGACCACGACGACGTCGGAGTCCTTGAAGCTCTCGAGCGTGTACTCCTTATCGTCCGTTCCGGTGACCTTGAAATCGGGCCCCTTCGCGCCGATCTCGACCTCCTCCGCCTGTGCCCGTCCGGCGGCGAGCGCCAGCAGAACCGCTCCGAAGACAGCCGTTTTCCGCAACATAGTCGTGTCTCCTTCAGGATCGAACCATCAAGAGCCGTCCGGCGGCAACACGCTCTCCGGACGCCCAGCGCGCTCTCTGCGCCCGCCATCGTACACCTGTCGTTCCAGCCCGACAATCGGCTGACGTGCCGGAATTTATCCCGAATGGACGATTTATATCCGACAAACTCGGAATCTCGTCAGGAGTCATCGTCGAGCTTTGGCTCAATCGTGCGCTTTACGCATGATGACGGAGACACATGTGCGCCGAGACTTCAATTGTCCTGCCTCCGTCGCGGTGTCGAGTCAGTCTTTGAGCGCAACGTCTGTCGAGGATCGCCCCCTGCGATCGACGTAGACCGCCACCAGCAGCGCTGCGATGCCAATCGCAAAGATGACATCTTCGACGTAACCGAAGATTCGAACTTCATGGTCTACATCGACTATTTCTCCTGCTGCGTGCCGCGCGACGATCCAGCACGCCGAGACTTCTCGCGTGAGTCGCGCCGCGAGCAACAGGACAAATCCGATGAACGCACTTATCGATGCCCGAGGTGCGAGACGCGAGCAGATGACGCACGCGGCAATGCCGGCGAGGTACACGATGAGCGTGGGAAGGGCGAGCAGGAGCAGTCTCGCCAGATTGACTGCAAAGTCGTTCATCGTCGATCCTCAGCAGGTAGCCGCTTCTGGTGATAACCGTTGCGTGATCGTACATCGAACGGATCTCGACTCCCAACAATCGAAGTTGACAGGATCAAGTCTGGATGTTGTCGCCCGTTCGTGGTGCTGCGGACATTGAGTAACGGCAACGTATTAGGCGCGGCGTGAACGCAGCGTGAACGCCGGGCCTAACACAGATGAGACTTCTGAGGAAACCACGTCTTGTTGTCCACAGCAACTATTGACTCTTCCAGTCCTCGACGAATTCTGCGACTGGTCTGATTGCCGGGCGTTTGGCATCCCCCACGGCATCGGATACAGTAATTCGTCCTGCCTTCTCAATCATCCCGCCTCAGTTTCGGAGATTCCTGAATGAGTCGCGCTGCCTCCATCGGCATTTCCCGCCGTGACATGCTCAAGACCACCGGCGGCCTCGCTGCCGCCACCGCATTCTCCAACCTGATTCTGCCGGGCGCCTATGCGGCCGAGAACAACACGATTCAGCTGGCCATTGTCGGCTGCGGCGGGCGCGGCACCGGTGCGATGGCGAACGCCCTCTCCCGCGAGCAGGGTCCCGCCAAGCTCATCGCGATGGCCGACGTCTTCGAAGACCGGCTGAGCAACAGTTTCAACACCATCCAGAGCCAGTTCAGCGACAAGGTCGAAGTCCCCGAGGACCGCAAGTTCATCGGCTTCAATGCCTACCAGCAGGCGATGGACTGTCTCAGCCCCGGTGACGTGGTCGTGCTGACGACGCCCCCTGCCTTCCGCTGGGTGCACCTCAAGTATGCCATCGACAAGGGGCTGAACGTCTTCATGGAGAAGCCGATCACCGTTGACGGCCCCAGCTCCCGCAAGATGCTTGAACTCGCGGCCGAGTCCGAGGCCCGCAACATCAAGGTCGGCGTCGGCCTGATGTGCCGGCACTGCGTCGCCCGCGGCGAGTTGTTCGACCGCATCCAGAATGGCGAGATCGGCGACCTCGTCATGCTCCGCGCGTATCGCCAGCACGGCCCCGTCGGGTCCGCCTTTACCGAGCGCAAGCCGGACGGCATCAGCGAGCTGATGTATCAGGTCAAGAACTTCCACTCGTTCCTCTGGGCCAGCGGCGGCTGCTACAGCGACTTTTACATCCACAACATTGACGAATGCTGCTGGATGAAGAACGCCTGGCCGGTCGAAGCCAAGGCGAGCGGCGGCCGTCACTACCGCGGCGACTACGTCGACCAGAACTTCGACAGCTACTCCGTCGAGTACACGTTCGAAGACGGCGCCAAGCTGTACCTCGAAGGCCGCACCATGGTCGGCGCTCACCAGGAGTTCGCCAGCTACGCTCACGGCACGAAGGGGTCGGCGGTGATTTCGCAGGCCGGGCACTGGCCGAGCCACGCCCGCACCTACAACTCCCAGAACATGGGACGCAAAGAGGACATTGCCTGGGAGTACCCGCAGCCGGAGACGCAGAACCCGTACGAGTTGGAATGGGACCACCTGTTCCAGGCGATCCGCGAAGACAAGCCGTACAACGAGGCGCGGCGCGGAGCCGAGGCGAGCCTCGTCACCTGCATGGGACGCATGGCAGCCCATACCGGCCAGATCATCACGTACGACCAGATGCTCAACTGCGAGCACGAGTTCGCACCGAACGTTGATCAGCTGACGATCGACGGCCCGGCCCCGATCCAGGCGGACGCGGACGGCAAGTATCCGATCCCGCTGCCCGGCATCTTCAAGGAACGCGAGTACGACGTGCTGTAAGCGCTCGCTACGTCGATCGAAGTCGCCAGAAACCCGGTTTCTATTGGAGAAACCGGGTTTCTCGTTTGACGGCTGCTATGTCGCGCCGGATGCCACGTCCGGGCTTTGCATCGACTCCAGTGACTTGTCGGTGCTCTCGGGATCGACCGCGCGGCAGCTGGCGGTGAGCTGGTCGGCGAAGTCGCGCAACGGCTGCTGCCAGTCGGCCGGGCTGACGTTCGGCGGAGTCAACTGCGCGAACTCGCCGCAGAGGAGGATCAGCCGCAGGAGGTGCCGGAACACGAGCCCTTCCTGCTTCGTCAGGTCGCGGCCGCGGACGTACTTGTCAAAGTCGCCGCCGAACTGCAGGAGGTCGCCGGCGACCCAGCAGGGGGTGATCCGCAAGTCGCGGACGTCGGGGAATTCGGAGTGGAACAGCAGCCTGAGCTTGTCGGCCAGCGGGACCGCCCAGCGGCGCTCGCGGAACATGTCGCGGCGATCGGGGTCTTCCGGCGGGGGATAGAGGTCCTCCATCGTGGCCAGTCCGCGCTTGATCAGTTCCTCATCGACGTATTCGGTCGCGAGCGGTCCGGGCGGCAATACGTCGGGCTGGGGTACGCGCACCTGAGGCAGGATGGATCCCGGCAGTTCCAACACGCTCTCGAGCACCTGGATGCGCTCGGTCATGTCGGCGGCGCCGAGAAGGTCGATGAGGAACAGTCCGTAGATCGGATTGACGCTCCGCAACTGCAGCAGCCGCGGCAATTCGCCGGTAGGCGTGGCGCGGTGCGGCACGTACGCCTCTTCAACCTCCTCCCGTTCGGCAATGACGCCGGCCTTCTTGAGAGCGCGATAGGTAGCGCCGGCGCCGGACGGCTCGGGCGCATCGCGGACTTCGAGCGCTTCCTGTAGGAGCGCGCCGAATGAACCCATCGACGCCTGGGGCGGCGGCGCCGGCTCGTCTGCAGCCTCCTCTACCGGTGAATCATTCTCGGGAGCCGCCACGTTGTCCGGCTCCGGCTGTGGGGAGGGAACATCGCCGAACAGATCATCGCCGAACTCATCGTCCGACCTGGCGATTACGGGCTCAGGCGATCGTTGCACCGCTGCCGGCGGGGCGACCGGTGCATGCCGGTCGGGGCGAGTGAACGGCGGCGGCGGTTCGAGTTCGACATACCCGGCCGACCAGAGCGTGAGCAGCATCTTGTCCAGCCGCTCCAGATTCTGTTCCAGCGGCTTGGGCTCCAGCATCCGGCGGCGGACGAAATCGCGGAGCCGGTCGACGTCGGGCGAAATCTGCAGCAGGTAGGCGAGCAGTCTCCACGGGAGTTCGCCGCGGCTGGCGAGCTTCGCGGGAGGGGCCGCGATCAGCTTGTTGAAC
Organism: Planctomycetaceae bacterium; assembly: GCA_041940305.1. GTDB lineage: Bacteria > Planctomycetota > Planctomycetia > Planctomycetales > Planctomycetaceae > JBGTSJ01. The sequence continues at coordinate 11,797 of JBGTSJ010000015.1, read as the reverse complement.
TGGTCTTCGTTCCAGTACTGCTCGGTGCTGCGTCGCGTGGGGGCCTTCTTCTTGAGCTTCTTCTTCGCCTTGATGAGGTTGGGGTCTTTGGTGTTCTCCGGGATCTGGTCGTACTGCACCTTCCAGCGGGCGATCTTGACGTCGTCCTCATGGGCGAGGGCGTCGACGTAACCGACGCTGTCGAACTGCGGCCGTCCTGCGCGGCCGAACATCTGGTGCGCGGCGCTCGGGTCGATCAGCCGCTTCTTGCCGGGAGGTCCCTTAATGAGCGTCGTCAGCACCACTGATCGTGCCGGGAGATTGATGCCGGCCGCGAGCGTCTCCGTGCAGACGCAGACCGACAGCAGCTTCTTCTGAAACAGCTCTTCCACTCGTCGCCGGTACTTGGGAAGGAGGCCGGCGTGGTGCACGCCGACGCCGCGCAGCAGCAGTGGTTTCAACTTGGGACCGACCCCCTGGTTCCACTCCCATTGATCCACCGCCTCAACGAGCGCCTTCTGTTGTCCGGTCTGCAGAAGCGATTTCCCTTTGAGCTGTTCGGCGACGGTCCAGCACTCCGCGCGGTTGAAGCAGAACAGCAGCGTGGGCATGCGGCGCTCGTCGTCGCTCCCTTCTCCCATCTGCTCCAGGTGTTCGCTGAGGAGCTGATCGCCGACCCATTCGAATCGCAGCGGCACTTTGCGCTCTGTGCTCTGGACGAGTTCAGGGAGCCGTCCGTGACTTCGGCGCAGCCAGATCAGGAAGTCCGCCGTGTTGCCGACCGTGGCAGATAGCAGCATCAGCCGCACATGCCGCGGCAACAGCGCGAGCGAGAGTTCCCAGACGACGCCGCGCTCCGGGTCGTTGAAGCTGTGGAACTCGTCCATGACGACCGCCGACACATCGGCGAAATCGAATTCCTCGCCGTGCAACAGGCGGTTGAGCAGAATCTCCGCGACGACGACCAGGCAGCGCGCATCCGGATTGACGCGGCGGTTGCCGGTGACGAGGCCGACGTCGTCGCGCGAGAAGCCCCAGCGCTCGGCTGCGTCCTGCAACTCGCGGAACTTCTGCTCGGTGAGGGCGATCAGTGGCGTGGTGTAGTAAGCAGTCTGCCCCGTGTGCAGCGCTTCGAACATCGCCGCTTCCGCGATGAGCGTCTTGCCCATGCCGGTCGGCGCGCAGACCATCACCCCTTCGGGCGACGTAAACCACGCCAGCAGCGCTTCCTCCTGCACCGGGTAGGGTGCGTAGGGAAGCTGATCAAGATAACGGGCGGCGAGGTCGTCGCGAGAGGGGACGGGACTGGGATCGGTGGCGTCCATGTGCGGCCAGAGTTTAGGGTCGTTCGCATGCTACCGAAGTCCCCCCGCATCGAATACACGGGCGAACTCCGGCTGAGATTCTGGTGAACTTGGAATCAATGCAAACCCTTATTGGGTCGACCGTTATCGGCAATGCTGGGCTTGCGGGTGGCGGAGCGTCGCAGTTCACGGCGCCCGATGGGGATTTGTGCTCGAACGTTCGGCCGGTTTTCGCGGTTGTACGGGAGGGCGGAAGGTCTGCGCCGACCGACGCTGTGAGTCGACCGGCGGATGCTCCGGATGCCGCGATTCGGACCTATTTCAGTTGTCAAACAGAGTTTACGGCGATACGATTGAGAGGTTGCCGAACTGCGATTGCTTTGGCCGCTCCCGCAGTGCGGACTTCGTGTAGATGAGCGGCGCGACGAGAGTGACGGACGCAACTTTCGATCCCCAGAGGAGCCAACGGTGAGATCCGTGACGCGCGACCTGCCGGCGTGGGGCATCAGCCTGGTCATCAACCTGGCGATCCTGATCCCTTTGCACTTCATCGTGCGCGAGGCGAACAAGAAGCCGGAAACAGCGCTCATCGACAGCGTGATGGAGGAACTCGACGAGCAGGAGTTCACATTCTCCCGCACGATCGAGGACCAGACCGGATTGGAGGGAGTCGGCGAAATGCAGGTGGCGGCGCCCGCCACGGCATTGATGGTCGGCCCGAGTGAGGTCACGCCGCAGCAGCGGATGGAAACGGTCCTGGCCCCCACCGAAGTCTCGATCGAGCCGCCGCTCGACATACCCTACAAGGCCGATATGGCCGCGGTGACCGAAAACGTGGGACCGGTGACGGAAGACGTGTCGGAGTCCGGCGTCGAAGGGGCGATGGATCGGATCACGTACGAGATCGCGTCGTCGCTGAAGGAGCGGCAGACCCTCGTCATCTGGCTGTTCGACGCCTCGCAGTCCCTTAACGACCGCCGCGATGCCATCGCGGACCGCTTTGAGAATGTGTACGCCCAGTTGCAGCAGATGGGAGCGTATGAGAAGGGGAAGGATGACGCCGAGCGGAAGATTAACGGCCTGTACACCGCTGTCGCCAGCTACCAGGACCAGACGGCCCTGATGACGCCGCAGCCTGTCGAGGACATCTCCGCTGTGGTTGAGGCGGTCCGAAAAATCACCCCCGACGACAGCACCCCGAAGGAGAATGTGTTCAGCGCCGTCAAGCTGGTGATGAACAAGTGGGACACCTTCCACCGGCACGAGGGGCGCTGGAACAAGCTGGTCTTCATCGTCACCGACGAGAAGGGCGAAAATGAGGACGCGGTCGCCAATCTGGAGGACGCGATCAACATCGCCAAGCGGATGCAGTTCCGCGTCTACGTCGCCGGGAACGCGGCGGTGTTCGGGCAGGAGAAAGGCCTCTACACCTGGAAGTATGAGGACGGGTTCGTCGAGCAACTCCCGATCGACCAGGGTCCGGAGTCGGCGTTTCCGACGGTGCTGCAGTTGCCGTACTGGGGAACAGGGCAGGTCAAGCTCTCAGCCGGATACGGTCCGTACGCGCTCACCCGGCTGACGGCCGAGACCGGCGGGATGTACCTGATCACTGAAGACACGTCCGCCGTCCGGTTCGACAGCGCCCGGATGCGGGAGTACATGCCGGAATACAATCCCATCCGCGAACTGGAAGCGGCGATCAAACGCCACCCGGCCCGCGCCGCCCTTGTGGAGACCGCCCGCCAGACGTACCTCGACAACATTCCGCTGCCCACGCTGGTCTTCAACGCGGAAAGCGACAACATTCTCCGCAACGAACTGACAGAGGGACAGCGGGGCATGGTGCAGGCCCAGTTCTGGGTCGACCGGATGCATGCGACGCTCAAGAACGGCGCTCAGGCGCGCGACAGTCTCACCGAGCCGCGATGGCGCGCCAGCTACGATCTGGCGATGGGCCGGCTGCTCGCCATGAAGGTCCGGCTGTACGGCTACAACATGATGCTCGCGCAAATGAAGAGCAATCCCAAGAGCTTCACCAAGCCCGGGTACAATGAATGGAAGCTGGTGCCGTCATCCAACATCGACACCGGCCCGGACGCGCGGAAGGCGGCCGAGGAAGCACGGACGCTGCTCAAGAAAGTCATCGACGAGCATCCCGGTACGCCCTGGGAGCAATTGGCAGTCAAGGAACTCGGCCAGGACATGGGCTGGGACTGGCAGGAAGGGATTCACTACGTCGCAGGGATGGAGAACCGGACCGACATCGATCAGGACCTTGTGCAGTTGCTGCTGGCGGACGAGATGCGGCGGCAGCAGCAGCAGTCGATGCAGGCCACGCCGCGGCCGAAGCCCAACCTGTAGCGAATCGCCGCCGGCGTCGGGGAGGCGATTGGAGCGCCCCGATTCCGCCGGCCTACTCACTTCCGTAACTGCATTCGCGGGCCAGAGCGCGTGATTGCGCCGTTGTCAGCGACTTAATAGCGTCCGTTCATCAGGGGTGGTCATGCTCGGCCAACGATATCCGGCCCTCGTCATTTCGCTTGCGGTGCACCTGGTGCTGATGGGCATCGCGGCCGCCTTCAAAATGGCGTCGAACGCCCGTCCCGACCAGGTGCTGGTCGAAACGATCTTCGAGGAAGAGCGCGTTCAGGAGCAGTTTACGCAGGAGATGGAAGTCGATACGACCGTCTCGCAGATGCTGAGCGTGACGTCCGGCGGCGTCGTCAGTGAGAACCTGGGAGCCACTGCCAGCGTCCCGGTCGCACAGCACAAGGTCGAGCAAACTCAGACCGTGCAGGACCCCAAGGTCCGCGTCCCCAACATCGGCGACATCGACGTGCCGGGACTCGCGGCGCTGGGCACGGACCTGGGTGAAGGGGAAGTCTCCGGGGAGGTCGGGGCGCGCGTCGAGGGCTACGGCGCGGCCATGCACCGCCTCACGCAGGAGATTACCCGGATGATGCGGGACCAGCCGGTGATCGCGGTCTGGTTGTTCGACGGCTCCAACAGCCTCAAAGACGATCGCATCGAGATCGCCGAAAACTTCAACAAGATCTACGAGGAACTGGACCTCGCACGGCAACAGGCCGAGCAGAAAAACGAGCGGTACGCCGCATTGGAGACGATGATCTGCAGCTTCGGTTCGGACGTGAAGAAGATCACGCCGAAGCCGACGTCCGACCTGCAGGAGATCAAGGAGGCCATCGGCAAGATCCAGGACGACCCGACGGGCGTGGAGAACTTCTTCGCGGCCGTTTCGACCGTCATTGACGAGTACGGCGTGCCGTCCCAGCGCAGCCGCCGCAAGCTGGCCATCATCTGCGTGGCGGACGAGTCCGGCGACGACGAGCAGAACCTGGAGGACGTGGTTGCCAAGGCGGACAAGTACAAGTCGCCGGTTTACATCCTCGGCCGCGAGGCGATCTTTGGCTACAAGACGGCCCGCGTCCTCTGGATCGACGAGGAGACGGGGCTTCCGTTCTGGCCCACGATCAGCCGCGGCCCGGAAACGGCGTACCCGGAGTGCCTGCAGTACGAAGGCTTCCATGATCGCAGCTGGGAGGCGACCTCCAGCGGCTTCGGCCCGTACGCCCAGACGCGGCTGGTAAAGGAGTCTGGCGGCATCTACTTCATGCTGGCCCGCCAGGAGGAGCAGTTGGCCGGCTGGGGAGCCCGCACGCCGCGCAAGTTCGATGACATCGCAATGAAGGAATACGAGCCGCTGCTGGAGGAACGCCGCGAGTACGCCCGCATCCGGGACGCCAGCGAATTCCGCCGGACGCTCTACGAGGTGATCACCGTGCTCGACCCGCAGAGCGATTCACAGCTGTACCTGCAGCGCGACAACTATCCGATGGACAACGACGAGTTCAAGGTCGCCGGACAGCGCACGTTCGAGCGGGCGCTCCGGTCGCGCCAGATCCTGGGCGAAGCCATCGCCCGGCTGGAGCGGATCAAGCCGGACCGCGACCGCGAACCGAGCGAACGCTGGCGTGCCGCCTACGATCTCGCGTACGCGCAATGCCTGTCCTACTACGTCCGGCAGTTTCAGCTGTTGCTGGCGATCGACAATCACGGCAGGAATCCGCCGATGCCCAAGGACCCCAAGTCCAACTATTGGGACGTCCGCGAGGTGCCGCAACTGGTTGAGCCGAGCGAGCAGCAGATCAAGGCCACCAAGGTCGATCTGGCCGTCATCGAGGAGTACAAGCAGAAGGCCCTCTCCGCGTATCAGTTGGTGGTGGATCAGCATCCCAGCACGCCTTGGGAACTGCGGGCCCGCCAGGAGATGAACTGGGGCTTCGGCGTCACGTTCGTCGAGGACTACTGGGACCCGCGCTACAACGACCCGGAAGTCCAGAAGCGCGTCCCGAAGTTCTGAGCTCTTGAACGATCACCCGGAAACCCGGTTTCTTGAAGAAACCGGGTTTGTTTGTGCGCCGGTCACTCGGCGGGCGACCAGGACTTGCGGCGCTCGATGCGCCCGAGAAAGACTTCCATCACGCGGCGATACAGCTCATCCCGCAGGATGTGGTCCTCGACGCCGGCGTCGATATTGGGGTTGTCGTTCACCTCGATGACGTAGAACTGCCCGCCGGACTGCTTGACGTCCACGCCGTACAGTCCGTCGCCGATCAGATTGGCCGCTTTGAGCGCCAGGTTGACCGCCTTCCGAGGGGCGAGCTCGACCGGGAGCGTCTCGGACTTGCCGTAGCGCCCGTCCCCTTTCTCTTCATGCTGAATGATCTGCCAGTGCCCCTTGGCCATATAGTATTTGCAGGCGTACAGCGGGCGGCGGTCGAGGATGCCGATCCGCCAGTCGAATTCAGTCGGCAGGAACTCCTGAGCGACGAGCAGTTCCGATTCCCCCAGGAATTCCGGAGCGGTCAGCTCCAGCATCTCGGGAGACTCGATCTTAATCACCCCCTGTGAGAACGCGCTGTCGGGCTTCTTGATCACGCAGGGGAAACCCAGCGAGTCCGCGACGTCGTGCAGATTGTCTCGATGCAGCACGACGGTCTTCGGAGTGGGGAGTTTGTGGCGGCCCATCAGTTCGGCGAGGAAGACCTTGTTCGTGCAGCGGGCGATCGACTGCGGGTCATCGATCACAACCAGCCCCTCCGACGCCGCGCGGCGCGAAAACCGATAGGTGTGATGATTGACGGCCGTCGTCTCCCGGATGAACAGGCCGTCAAACTCAGAGAGCCGACCGTAGTCGTCCCTCGTGATCAACTCTGTCGCCAGTCCCAGGGCGAGAGCGGCTTTGGAAAACTTCTTGAGCGCGGCCTCGTCGGAGGGAGACGCGTCCCGCTCTTCCGGATCCCACAGGATCGCCAGGTCATAGCGGGTGTGCGTCCGCTTGGGCCGGCCGACGCTGCGCCCGGTGAAGTGCCGCCGCGCCGCCTCGGCCACGAAGTCGCGATGGTTCTCAGGGACGTCGTTGCCGGGAATGGCCTTCACACTGCGGATCTGCCAGCCTTTCTGCGGCTCCCGCGCGAATTTGACCCGCAGCAGCGGCGCCTGGAACACGTTGAACAGCAGCAGCGACAGCCGGTCGTAGCGCTTGGCTACGTTCCGGCCGAAATAAATACTGAGCGTGAACTCGTCCGACTGCAGCGGGCTGAGTCCTTTCTGGATTTCGTCGTCCAGGTCCTCCGAAACGAACCGCACCATCGACTGCGACTTGAGGTCCTGCAGCGTCTGGATGCTCGGCAGCGGCCGGTGCCCACGCGCCTCGGCCAGCAGCGAGACGTAGAAGCCGGTCGTCTGGTACTTGTACGACCGGCAGAGATTGATGATCTTCACGCTGCGGCGGTCGCTGTAGTGCGGCTGCGTGAGATACGACCACGCATCGACCACGTCCACGTCCGGAATATCGAACGGCCAGTCCTTCGGCGAGTTGACGACGATCAGTGTAGACATGGTCGATGGTCTATAGTCTATGGTCGATTGATCCATGACGGACCGTCGGCCATAGACCATCGACTATTGCTCCTTCGGTCGAATAATCAGCAGATTGGCGTCGTAGGTGACAATTCCCAGCATGATGGCGCACATCAGCCGGTCGAGATCGACCACGTACCTGTGTTCTCCGGTTGCGAGCGGGTTCGATTCCAGCGGGTCGGCCACCAGCACCGAGCGCTCTTCGGAGTCATATCCGCACAGCACCACGAAGTGCCCCTGCGGATAGCCCCGGATGTCATCGGAAACCGACCGCTCTCCGAACTCGCGCTGCTCATTGTAGAGATATGTGGACGAAAGTCCGACCAGGATCGGCAGGGACTTCTTGAGGTACTTGCGCAGCAGGTTGGCGGTCATGTCCTGCATCCGCACTTCTCCTCCGAGGCGCAGGAACTCCAGATAGGCCTGCGAAGCAACGTGCAGCTTCTTCTTGTCCTTGACTTCCATCTGTGCACGAATCCGCTGCGCGAGGTCGATCCCCGGATCTCGAAACCAGGTCGGATCAAACAACTGCAGGTTGTAGGTGAAGATCGTCGCCCGGTATCCGCGCAGCAGCGCATGGCAGCCGAGCAGCACTGCCAGCGTTCCCCCCTGTTCGAGGGCGGACGTCTGGCTGATCACGTCGGTCAGCGGAAGTTCGTCACCGAAGTAGCGATACACCGCATGCAGGCAGGTGGGCCCGCAGGTGGTGTCGTCCGGCTGGGCGGACATTTCGAGCTGGAGTCGGCTTTCCATGCGTGCGCTCAATAAGCGGCGGGATTGAACCCCGCCGCTCGTTGGGGGGCGTCACTCCAGCGTCCAGCCCGCGCGGGGTTCGCGGCGCAGGTACTGATCCGCTTCCGGTGCGTTGAGCGCCCGCATCTCCGACGCGTCCCATTCCAGCTTCTTCCCAGCGCGGAATGCCACGTTGCCGAGATGGTTGGCCTCGGTGAGCGGGCCGGAATAGGTCGCAAACGGGCTGCCCGTAGGGGTGCCGTCACGGCAGGCGACCAGCCATTCCTCGTGCTGGCCGGGTGAGTCGGGAATGAACGGCTCGGGCCGCTCGAAGTCCTTGAAGGCCGCTTCAGGCAACAACACATGCTGCCCGTAGTCGGCGAGCAGCATGCCCCTCTCGCCGATAAACAGGACGCCGTTCCCCCACTGGGGAATGGCGCCGTCCTGCCACAGCTGCGGCTTGTGCGTCCCCTGATACCAGGTGAGGCTGCAGGGGGGCATGTTCCGCCGGGCGCCGAATTCGTAGCGGGCCGACATTGAGGCCGGCGCGATCTCCGGATGAGGCTCCGGCCCGAACGCCTCGATGGTCCGCGGCGCATCCAGATTGAGGGCCCACCACGGCAGATCGTTCCAGTGACTTCCCAGGTCCGACATGGTGCCATTGCCGAAGTCCCACCAACGGTACCACTTCGGCCCCGGAAAGTAGACGTCGTGATACGGCCGGTACGGCGCGGGACCAAGCCACAGGTCCCAGTCGAGGTATGCCGGCGGGGACATGTCCTCCGCCGGACGGTCCGCGACATACACGATATCGTGCTCTTTGGCCTCCGCTTCGCTCTGCAGTCCCCAGGCGCGCGACACCCACACATGGGCTTCTGTCACCCCGCCGATCGCCCCGCTCTGAATCAGTTCGACCACGCGGCGGTAATTCGGCATGCCATGAATCTGCGTCCCCATCTGCGTCGCCACGTACGCCGTCTCGTTGGCCTTCGCGGCGGCCTCGGCGATGACCCGCGCCTCGTGCACGTCCCGCGTCAGCGGCTTCTCGCAGTACACGTGCTTGCCGAGCTTCAGGGCCGGCAGCGTCGCGTAGGCATGCGTGTGCTCGCAGGTGCTCACGACGACGGCGTCGATATCACTGGCGTCGTCATCGTACAACTTGCGGAAATCGGTGTAGGTACGGGCGTGCGGATGGGCCGCCGCGGCGCGGTCCAGGTTCTGACCGTTGACATCACAGAGCGCGACGACGTGGACGTCCACAAGTTGCTGGGACGTCATCGTGTTCAGGTTCGCCCCGCCGCGCCCGCCGCACCCGATGAAGGCGAGCTGCAGACGCTCGTTGAGGGCGCGCGCTCTGAGGATGCCGGGGAAGCTCAAAGCGGAAGCGCCGATCGCCGCGCCCCCGACCAGAAACTGTCGTCGTGAAATCCGCGTCATTGAATTCTCCTCGTGAGTGCAAAACGGAGAGCGCGGCGGGCCTCGAGTCCGGCCAGGCTGTGTCGGCTACTCATCCGCGATGTCCAGTGGAGCGTCTCCCGCCGCTTTCTTCAGCAGCCCGATCTCCATGCCGTCCTCTGCATACCGGATGTCGTCCATCACGGTTGGCATGAGGACGAAACCGCTGAGCCAGGAGTGATCGATGGCGGCGTTCGGCAGGTCCTTCGACAGCCGTGAAAAGGGGATGCCTGGGCCGTCGTGGCGGATCGTGAAGACCGCCTGCTCGGGCGAGACATGCGCGGAGACGGAAATCGTACGCGATGAGTAGGGCGACTCGTGACGGCGTGCCGTCGACTGCTCATAGAAGTCGCGGTCGGCGAGGCCGCCATCGAGCGGCAGCTCCAGGTTGCCGTGGTGATGCGCAATTAAAACAGCGTGCTTGACGGCAAGGCCCACGCGGAGACGCTCCCCTTCATCTTCGAGGGGGAGGCAGCGGAGGAGTTCCTGAATGTGGGCGATGAGAGGTTCGATCAGCTCGGCGTCATTTCGGAGCCGGAAGCGGCAGTCGCATTCATCGAGCGAGTGCATCAGCCGGGAATGCATGCGGTCGGCGCGGGCGGCGCCGACGATGCGGCGCACGGTGTCCCGCAGGTGATCTCCCAGGCTGACTTTGGGAACGTAACTGGCGGCGCCGCAGCGGAGGGCTTCAGAGGCAATCGACTCGCTACCGCGCGCCGTCATGAGGACGACGGGGATCGAGGGGAAGTCGCGGCGGACGGCGGAGACGAGTTCAAGTCCGTTCATTTCGGGCATCTGGAGGTCGCTGACGATGGCGTCGGGTGCGCCGCCGCGCAAGGCCTCCAGGGCTTCGCGGCCGTTGTTGGCGAAGCTGACTTCGAATTCGTTCTGCTGCTGCAGCAGGCGACCGGCGAGAACGCGATCGGTCGCGGAATCATCGACAACTAGAACTCGTGGCACGGCTGCCTCTGGCGCTCGCAAGAATTGGATTGTCACTCCGCCAAAACATTTGCGTCTCCATTCCGAAGTCCGCCCGCAGTCAGAGATCACTCAACAGGTTGTAGCGCTTCTTCTGTGGTTCGTCCTGCTCCATTGCCTCGTGCTTGCTCAGGAGTTCATCCCAGGCCCGCTGGCTGGTGCCGACCTTCTCCATCAAGGGTTTGCGATACGCGGGGTCGCCTGGACCTGGTTCGGGCGGTTCCCCCTGCGGGGTGTATTCGATCTCGAATTGCAGGTCGGCGATCGAGAGGCGCGTGTTCGGGTGCAGCCAGCCCTGTTCGCACCGGACGCCGTCGATGCGGATGCCGTTGCGGCTGCCGAGGTCTTCAATCCGCCAGTAGCCATCCACATACAGCAGCCGGCAGTGCGTTCCGGAGACACGGGACGACGGGATGACGAGATCGCAGGTCGCGTTGCGGCCGACGGTCAGTTCGGTGCGGGTCAGCGCGTGATCGATGCCGCCGCCGACGGGGATCAGTCGGCCGAGAGCGGGCGTCAGACTGACCGGACGGCGATACGGAACTTGTGGTTCACTCGCATCGGTGTCCGCAGCAGGGGACTTGGAACGGGGGAACGCCGACGCCGGTGGAAGCTTGAGGGCGGGGGCGGCTTTGGGTTTGAGAGTCTTTGCCGCTGAGGGTTCGGTTGTCCGCGCCGCCGATTCCCTGGGGGGCTCTGGGGCGTCGTTCAGCACTCCCAGCGCTAAGGCGTCAATATCCTGCCGGGAGTCCCTGGGAGCGTCGTAGACGATGCGGAAGCGGGAGCGTCCGACGGCCACTTCGTCCGTGGGGCGGATCTTGTGAGTGGAGCAGTCCGCACCATTGACTCTCAACCCGGCGCCGGAGGCCAGTTCTTCGGCGTGCCACCAGCCGTTGCTGAATTGGAGCCGACAGGCGGCGGTTTGCGAGTTGAGCGGAGCTTCGGGATCACAGTCACTGCGGCGGCCGAGGTAGATCCGTTCGCGCAGCAGTGCAATCGACTTCCCGCCGGAAGTGGGCACGAGGTGTCCGTACATATTGCGTGCGAATTGCAAGTCGTTCAGTCGCGGATCGGCGACGGGCGACCTGCAGAATCGCAGGACGCGACGTCGACGTGAAGGGGTCAGCGGATTCGGACAGCCGCAGCGGAGTCGCCACAGACCGGCCGGATCAGGGGTCACGATAACATGGGGAGAGACCGCGGGCCAGTAAGGCGTTCACTGAGCGGCCGCTGCGGCATGTCCCCATGTTGGGGGGACAGTGCAGTTTACGCGACCGTCCCGGTCGGGCGCCTGAATTGACGATGAATGCTGACCAGCGCAGACGGCGCCGGAGTGTGGTTTGTCGAGCGGCAGGGCTTTCGCTTAGTTCCGATAGCCGAGTTTGGTGAACAGTCGCAAGGGATGC
>JBGTSJ010000014.1:0-194295 GCA_041940305.1 Planctomycetaceae bacterium | reverse complement strand
GATCGTCATCGCGGCGACGAACCGCCCCGACGTCCTCGACCCCGCGCTGCTGCGGCCCGGCCGGTTCGACCGCCACGTGACGGTCGAGCGCCCCAGCAAGCCGGGGCGGGTCGGCATCCTCAAGGTGCACGTCCGCAAGGTGCCGCTGGCCGATGACGTCAATCTCGACGAGATCGCCGCCGGCACGATCGGGTTCTCCGGGGCCGATCTGCGCAACCTCGTCAACGAGGCGGCGCTCAATGCGACCCGCGAGGGAAAGGAGGCCGTGGATCGCGAGGACTTTGACGTCGCCCGCGACCGCATCCTCATGGGGGCCAAGCGGGAGGAGGTCCTCAACCCGCACGAGCGCGAAATGACGGCCTACCACGAGGCGGGACACGCCCTGCTGGCCTGGCTGCTGCCGGATGTCGATCCCGTGCACAAGGTCACGATTATTCCGCGTGGGCGGGCCCTCGGAGTGACGCAGATGCTGCCGGAGGAGGAGCGGTATCACATTGGCGAGAAGCGGCTGCACGCCGAGCTGACCGTCTCGCTCGCCGGCCGCGCGGCCGAGAAGCTCGTCTTCGACGAATACTCAGCCGGTGCGGAAGAGGACCTCAAGCGCGCAACCAACATATCGCGGCGGATGATCGCCTACTGGGGGATGAGCGAGGCCATCGGTCCGGTCGCGTTCCGCGACGGCGAGGAGCATCCGTTCCTCGGCAAAGAGATCCACGAACAGCGGATGTACAGCGACGAAACGGCCCACGTCATCGACCAGGAGATCCAGCGGTTCCTCAACGGCGCCCACGAGCGCGCCACGGAGATGCTCAACGAAAACCGCGACAAACTCGACAAGATCGCCCAGGGGCTGCTGGAGCACGAAATGCTCGGCCGCGACGAGATCACCGAGCTCATCGGCCCCCCCATCCAGCGCACCCACGGCACACCTCGCGGCGAACCGCTGCTGACGCCGTGAGTTGAAGGGTTTGAGCACACCAGCCCGCCGCGCCAGCAAGGGCCCAACGTTGCCGAGCGTCGACCGTGCTCAGAATCCGCGTCCGGAGCACGCCATTCTGTCTCCGTCGCCTCTTCAGAACCCTTCTGCACAGCACTGGCAGGTTATGCCGGTGAGTCCGACTGCTGCCTGGATGCGTCCGGCAGCGGTCGTGTCTGCTGCTCCGGCTGACGAAGCCTCCCCGTCTATGGCGACGGCACGCCCCGCTTCGACATTCGCAAAGCTTGGCGTCTGGCGGTTCGATGCATAGACTTCCGGCGGCGTGCGCCCCAGCGGCGATGCCGCGGAAGTGTCGTCCGGCCAGTCTGTGGATGGCCGGAGAATTGAGCATCACCTCGCCCTTCGCTACGATCTGTGCAGCCACGGACGGCGGTTCAACGCGTATCCCGGGCAGTCCCAACAGTCCCGACCGCAACCGCTTATGACCGATCACAACTTCGAATTGACTCGCGATCAGCAGGAAATCCTGCTCCAGGGTCTGCGGTACGTCCGCAGCTCGGTCGCGCTGGATATGGCCGAGTTTTCGCCGGAGGTCGACGCCGAGCGTCGCCGCAAGTACGCCCGTATCAGCGAATTGGAGACGCTGCTTAAAGGTGTCCCGGTGACCGAGCCGGCCACCGCCTGACGCACGTCCTGCTCCTCCGCACACCAGAAACCCGGTTTCGCAGAGAAACCGGGTTTCTTTGTCTTTGCCATGCGTTATCAGCACGTCTGCATTGAGGCGATCGCCGCGGAGCTGCCGCCGCACGTCGTCACCTCAGACGAGATCGAGGCCCGCCTGCAGCCCGTTTACGAGCGGCTGTCGCTCCCGGCGGGCCGCCTGGAACTGATGACGGGCATCCGCGAACGCCGGTTTTTTGATCCCGGCACCCGGCCTGGGACGATCAGCGCGAAGACGGTCGCCCGGGCGCTGGAGCAATCCGGCATCGAACGGCGGCACATCGGCGCGCTGATCCACGGATCGGTCTGCCGGGACCAGTTGGAGCCCGCGACAGCATCGGGCGTACATCACGCCGCCGGCCTGCCGAGTGACGCTCTCGTCCTGGACGTCAGCAATGCCTGCCTTGGGCTGCTCAACGGCATGGTGATGGTGGCCGACATGATTGAGTTAGGGCGGATTTCGGCCGGCATCGTGGTCGGAACGGAGATCGGGCGGCCGCTGGTCGAAGGGACGATCGACCGGTTGCTGGCTGATCCGTCGATGACCCGCAAGAGCATCAAATATGAGATCGCATCGCTGACGATCGGTTCCGGTTCGGCTGCGGTTGTCCTCTGCGATCGGCGATTGAGCCGGACCGGGCATCGCTTCCGGGGCGGCCTGTTCCGCTCTGACACTGCCAGTCACGAACTGTGTGCGGGAGGCGCCGATGCCGAATGGACGAACGACCAGCGTCCGCGGATGAGCACTGATTCGGAGGCGTTGCTGCATGCCGGCGTGGACCTCGCCGCTCACGTCTGGCCGGACTTTCTGCAGGAAATGGATTGGATGTCCGGTGATGTGCGCAAGGTCGTAACGCACCAGGTGGGCCGGGCCCATCGCAAGCTGCTGCTCGACCGGCTCGAATTGCCGGCCAGGGCGGATTTCCCAACCGTGGAGTTTCTCGGCAACACCGGTGCCGCGGCCTTGCCCACAGCCGCGGCGCTGGCAATCGAGCAGGGGCATATCCAGCCTGGTGACAGCGTCGCGTTCCTGGGGATCGGCAGCGGACTGAACGTGTTGATGCTGGGGCTGGACTGGTAGTCGCCCGCAAACTTTGCGCGGGTTCTCCCGACTATGGGCGCTGCAGCGCCGACCGCATCGGCATTCCCGTTGCCATCTGACTGCTGATTTCATTCCTCGCTGACGACGCGGCAAGTTGCGGCGCGCCGGGTGACGATCACAGAAGAGGACCGGCGCGCAGCGGCGGCCCGGCCCGATTTGACGCGCCCACGCGCAAGTCCGGCCGATGGTCCCCTTTGCAGGCAACATGGCCGGGACCTTTCGCGGCCCTCTTCCACCGACATGGATGTCGTCCCGCCGTGCGCGGGCGCCGTCCGCGAGCACGCACATGCGAAATTTCTTCGAGAAGCGGGATGCCTGGGGCCAGGGACTGGCGCTGTGGGTCCTTGCTGCGATGGCGTTCACGGCCCCGCTGGCGCTTCTGTCCCTGCGCGGAATCCATCTGGAGAACGACGTCGAGGCCTGGCTGCCGGCCGATGACCCGGACGGACGCATCTATGCCTGGTACTGCGAGCAGTTTCCCACCGAGGATCGCATCCTCGTCACCTGGGACGGCAGCACGCTCGATGACCCGCGGATCCCGGTGCTCAGCGAGAAGCTGCTCGGCACGGTGGACGCCGACGGCGTTCGGCGCGGCGGCGTGCCGTACGTGAAATCCGTGCTGACGCCGGGCGATGTACTGGTCCGCATGACCGAGCACAACGTCGCTCCCGCCGATGCGGCGCAGCGACTGGAAGGTGTGCTCATCGGGACCGGCGGACTCAAACTGCGCCTGACCGACGCCGGACGCGATTCACGCGACGCCACGTTGCGGCTGCTGACCGAACGCGCTCGCGAACAACTGGGACTGGAGCTGGAGATCGGCCCGGCCGTCGAAGCCTGGGCCGCCGACGGCGACCAGGAGGAAATCGATACCTCGGCCGTGGCGGCGATCCCGCCCCACGACCTGCAGATCGGCTGGCGGGGCTTCCAGCCGGCATCCCCGGTGGTGGAGGAGTTCCGGCAGTTGGCGACGTCGCTCACCGACTTCCCGACCCGCAACGAACCGGCCGGGCGCAAGCTGGTGTCCGATTGCTTCCTCGCCACCGGCTCTCCCGTCGCCGTCGCCGTCACGCTCTCGGAGGCCGGCAAAGCGGAGCTGACCAATGCGGTCACGTCGGTTCGCGAGGCCGCGATTGCCGCGGGCGTGTCGGATGATGCGCTGCATCTGGGAGGACGGCCGGTCGCGCTGGTGGAGCTGAACCGCGGCGTGAAAGCAGCCGCCTGGAATCGCACGGTCCCCGTCTACAAGCTCAGCCAGCGGTCCGTGCTGCTGCTCTCTGGGCTTGTCGGTATCGCGCTGGCTCTCTACTTCCTGCGCAGCCTGCGGCTGGGGGCGCTGGTGATCGGGGCGACGTACTTCGCCACGCTGCTCGGCGTCGCTCTGGTGCCGCTCACCGGCAGTTCGATGAACATGGTGCTTCTGGTGATGCCCACGCTGCTGATGGTGCTGGCGCTCAGCGGCGCGATCCACGTCGCCAACTACTGGCGGCACGCGGCAGCCGATGACCCGCGCACCGCAATCTCCCGCGCGGTGCAGATGGCCAAACAGCCCTGCCTGCTGGCCAGCGTCACCACCGCCATCGGCTTTCTCACGCTGACCGCCAGCTCGCTCAGTCCCGTGCGGCAGTTCGGCATCTATGCCGCCGCCGGGTGTCTGATCGGACTGGGCGTGATCCTGTACGGATTGCCGGCGCTCCTCCAGGCGACCCGGTTGCAGGTGGACGCCATCGCGCCGGCCGACAACACCCGCTGGCTCGCGCTGGGCGCGGCTCTCTCCCGCCGGCCGTGGCTCGTCACCGCGGGCTGCTGTCTGATCTTCGCCGGCGGCATCGCGGGACTCGGGCGGTTCCAGACGGAAACCAAAGTCGTCCGCAACTTTCCCGAAGATGCACGGCTGATCCGCGACTATCACTTCATTGAAGAGAACCTGGCGGGCATCACGCCGATCGACGTCGTGGTCCGCTTCAGTCCCGAATCGCAGGAGAACCTCCGCTTCCTGCAGCGGCTGGAGATCGTCCGCGCCATCGAACAGCAGGTCCGCCAGCATCCGGAGATTTCCGGCGCCCTGTCGCTCGCCGACTTTCTCCCGGTGCACGAAGACCCGGGTTCCGACGCCAAGACCCGCACGCGGATTCTCTACAACCGCCGCTCCAACGAGACCGAGCGGCGCATCAAGGACGGCAGCCAGCACGGCACGTCCGATTTCCTCGTGGTCGCCGCCGAAGCCCACGACTGGATCGAGCCGGGGGACGCCGGCCTCAACCAGGCGGGGGACGAGTTGTGGAAAATTACGGCCCATGCCGAGCTCCTCTCCGACGTCGACTACGGGCGGCTGTCTGCCGAGTTGAGCGAGTCGATTCGTTCGGTGACCCGCTATCACGCCGGTACGGGCCACGTGATTACGGGCACGGCTCCGCTGTTCGACCGCACGCAGAAGGCCATCGTCCGCAGCCTGGTGAAGAGCTTCGCCCTGGCGTTCTTCATGATCGGGACTGTCATCGTCGTCATGCTCCGCAATCCGCTCGCAGCCCTGATCAGCATGCTGCCCAACGTCCTGCCGATCGGCTTTGTGTTCGGCATGGCGGCCTGGTGCGGCGAGCGGATCGACGTCGGAGCCATGATCACCGCCTCCGTGGCGCTGGGGATCGCCGTCGACGGAACCCTCCACCTGCTCACCTGGTTCCGTGAGGGGCTGCGCCGCGGCCACACGCGTCAGCGGGCCGTCATGGAGGCGTTGGCCCACTGCGGACCCGCCATGTGGCAGACGAGCATCGCCGTCGGCATCGGCCTGCTGATGCTCGCTCCGGCCGACCTGGTGCTGGTGAGCCGGTTCGGCTGGCTGATGTCGGCCCTGATCGCGGCCGCACTTTTCGCCGATCTGATCCTGCTGCCGGCGATGCTGGCTGGTCCGCTCGGAGCCCTGCTGGAGCGTTCTGTGCCGGTGCGCCTGAAGACCGACGAGCCTCCCGCCCAGCCGCATCGCGCCGTCCCGCACGTCCGCTTCCAGGGGAACGAACGGGACCGGAATTCCGTCCGTCCCGCCGTGTGAGCTTGACATCCCCGGCGCAACGCTCCAAATTCCGTACGCGCGCCGTTTGCCCCGCGCGTATAATGGGAACGCGTCGAGGCTGAGGCGTCGAAATCGGCCTCCCGCGATCACGATCGACCGGCCCCATTTCGCGCAGGACACTCCCGTGAACCACTTCGTTGAGCCACTTGGTCCCCGCATCCTCATCCGCAAGGACGAGAGCCGGCATGCGACCCGCGGCGGCATCGTGCTGCCCGACAAGGCCGAAATCCCCACGATCACCGGCCGTGTCGTGGAGATCAGCGCCGAAGTCGCCAGCGACGAGCTGTTCCCCGTCCGCAAATACGACAAGGTGCTGTTCAATCCCAAGCACGCCATCCCGGTCGATTTTGAGCCGGACAACGTGCTGTTCGTCGTGCCGATCGACGACGTGGTCGCGGTCTTCCGCCGGGCCAAGCCGGCGAAGAAGTCGTCCAAGTCGAAGTCATCCGGAGAACTGGACGAGACCAACGGACGCACTGACGGCGACGACGAATGAAATTCGTCGGCCGGACCTCCCAGGTCGGGCCTGCAGTCGCTCAGGACGGGTTCCGAACTCCGCCCGACAGCACACTCATCCGAATGGCTCCCGGCGTGGAACAGACGATTCCCGACGTCACGATTCGCGCCGCCCGCCCGGCGGATCTGGATGCGCTGCTGGAGTTCATTGAGCCGTTCGTCCGCGCCGGCAAGCTGTTGCGGCGCACCTCCGACGAACTGGGCGAACTCCTCCCGACGGGATTCGTCGCCGAGTGCGACCAGCGCCTCGTCGGCTTCGCAACGCTGGAGATCTTCTCGCCGAAGTTCGCCGAGGTCCGCAGCCTCTGCGTCGCGCCGGAGTATCAGGGGCGCGGCATCGGCAAGCTGCTGGTCCAGGCCTGCGTCACGCTCGCCCGTGACCGGCACGTCTTTGAAGTGATGGCCATCACGTCCGAGGAGAACTTCTTCCTCTCGTGTGGCTTCAATTTCACCCTCCCCGGCGAAAAGAAGGCGCTCTTCCTCCAGACGCGCTCCGAGCATTGACCGCGCGCCAACAAGAAAGCCCACGAGTTGCACCCGTGGGCTTTGGTCGTTGAGTCGCGATCAGCGGTCGATTACTCGGCCGGGTTAAGCAGTTTGGCGGGAGGCACGAAGGCGGCGATCCGGCGGAACGCTTCCTTCACGTCGTCCTCCATCTCGGTCACGCTCGTGCCGCCGGGGACCTCGATGTAGATCCCGCGCCCCAGCCAGGCGATGGCTTCCATCAGATCGCGGTCGGCGTCGGCCCCCACACTCATCGTGTGAATCGTGAAGCCGTTGTCCACGCACTGCTTTGCCACTTTGAGGACGTACCGCTTCTGCGAGTTGCTGGTCTCATAGTCGCGGACGCCGTTGTCGTCATAGTCGAACAGCGTGTCCCAGTTCCAGCCGGCCGGCAGCGACGACGACTCACCGCTGTCCATCGTGTTGGTATTGCCGTCGGTCATCAGCAGGATGGTCGGACGGGCGCCGGCCCGCTTGTGGTTGTCGAGCAGCCATTTGGCGTCCTTCAGGCCGCCGCCCATGTTGGTCGCGTAGTTGTAATGGGCGGCCTGCTTGTGATGGATCATCTGCCAGACGGCGTCATAATCCTCGGAGATCGGGTCGCCGGCGATATTCACCGTGGGCAACCCCGCCCCACTCAGCGTCGTTTCCACTCGGTGCGACGTGTCGTAGCTGACAAGTCCCAGCTGATCGCCAAAGCTCAGATCGTCGAGAAACTCGCAGAACAGTTTCTCGCCGTTCTTGACGGAGGTAAACGGATAGTGCCGAGTCTTCCAGAGGTCGGGAGTTTCCCAGTGCCCCGGCTCGAATCGCAGGAGGTACTGGATCATCAGCATCGCGCCGAACTTACGCCGGTAGCCTTTTGAGCTGACTTCCGACTGATAGTAGCTGGTCATGGAGGAGCTGTGGTCCCGGCACATCTCGATGAAGTTGTCCCAGCTGCCGACCGGGTAGGGATATGGCACACCAACCAGTCCCAGGCCTTTCTTGATCGTGTTGTTGTCGTAGAAATCGAACTTCTCACCGTATCCCGGCCCATCGCTGCTGGCGTTGGTTCCGGACTTGACCCAGCACTTCTTGATCAATTGGCCATTGTTCGATCCCGTGCCCTGGAACGTGCCGGTCTTCCCAGTCAGACCATCAAACTTGTACTTATTACCGTTAAAGAACTCGAGCACGACGTTGGAGAGGTCCTTCGTCGACACGATGTCCACGGAGTACCCCTTAAACGTCACCTTGATGTGGGGAATCGGCCCGACTTCGGGCTGACCCGGGATCGTGACCCAGTTCGGGGTCCATCCCATGTTTCCCCATTGAGGCGATCCCAGATCCTGCCACACCTTGAGCATGTTCGCTTCCAGTTCCGCCTGTGGCATATAGGCGCTGGGATTCTCATATTCGCTGGCAAAGAAGCTGTCGAAGTTCATGGAGCGAGAGAAGTCCAGGACCGTGACGATATCCCGGGCCTCGACGTAGGCGACGGCAGCCGATTTGATGGTGGCGGAGTCGTCGCCATTCACGCCCGCGAACAGCAACTGCAGCTTGCCGTCGGGAGCCGTCACGTCGTCGTTGTCGCGCCGGGCCACCACTTTCACCACGTTCGAGGGAGTAGCGCCCCACTGAATGCTCCACTCGCCCGTCGCGTCGTTATGGCTGCGGTGGCCGAAGTACACGTCGTTTGTCGGATCCACGTAGACGCCGTTGAGCGCCGCGACCTCCACCGCCTTGGCCGCGGCCTGGGTCTGGGCGTAGAGGATGACGTCGTCCACGTCCTCACCTGCGTTCTCCACGGCGTAGGTGATCTCCATCGCCGCCGCGAGTGCGGCCGAGTCCACGGCGTTCTGCATCCGTGTCTGCGTGAGCGAGATCATCCCGACGTCCACGGAGAAGGCCACAAACGTCATGCAGGCCACCAGGCAGAAGAGGCCCAGCGTCATGAAACTCCCGCGGCGCGCGGCGCCGCAGTCCTCGTCGTGCCACAGCCGGCGGTAAGTCTTGATGCGGATCATTGGTGCCAATCTCTGAGTAGGGAGTCCGTAGGTGTCTGGCTAATTCAAGAAGGCTTCATGCCGCGCGGCTACTGGCCCATTGAGACGCGGCCCATGCGGAACACCAGAGAGGCTTCCACGGTCTCTCCGGCCATGTAATCCAGCGGGAACGAACTGATGTCCTCGTATTCGACGGACGCGGTAATCCGAAAGAGTTTCAGATAGTTCGCTGGATCCTGAAGGTTGAAGGTCTGGCCGGCGGTCGGTCCGTCGGCGTGCGTAATCGTGACCGTCACTTTGTTGCCGGGGATGCTTGAGGCCGTCAGGAAGTTCTTGATGTCCTGCTCGACCTTCTGGTTGGCGGTCTGCCCGCTGCCCAGGTTCTCTTCATAGTCCATGGACGCCAGCCGGCCCCCTTCGCGGACCGCGGCCGCCATCTTGGTTCCCGCCGTCAACGCCGAGCCCATCTCCCAGGTGCCCATCACCAGCATCAGGAACAACGGCACCAGCACGGCGAATTCGACCGCGGCGGCACCTGCCCGCCGCTGAGGAACTCCAGATTCGGATCGTTGTCTTCGCATGGGTTCGCCCTCCCGGTCCTTTTCCGCTTACTCGTGACGCATGACGGACTGACCGTACAGCTTCAGGTCCTTCGCCCAGAATGGAGGCATCAGCGCGACGTCGTTGTAGTCCACTTCCACCCGCACGACGTACAGCTGACGGCGCTCAGCCGTCGAGAGCTCGATGTTGGGCAACGCCGTGTAATCAATGTTGGACGGCGGCGATGATGCGTCGAACACGCTCGCGTCCTTCACAAACACCGTGGTCTGCGACGCATCGAAGGCCGAATCCAGAATCTCGTTGACCCGCGCGGTGACCTCGGCCGTCGTAATGCCGTCTACGGCTCCGAAGCGCGCGGCCTGCTTGGCGGCTGCATTCAGTGTCCCGACCACCAGAAACGCATGGCCGAACTCCATGATGGCGGCCAGGAATACGGCGAACACCGGCACGACGACCGCCATCTCGACGATGGTGGCGCCGCTGCGGTGCTCCGGTTTCCAAGCTCTGCTCTGCCGCCGCATGCTGCGTCTCCCTGGACGCGAAGGTCATCGCGCCGGACTGTCATCGAGGCCGGCGTGAGGCAGCGGACATTGCTCCCCGCCACACACTGCGCCGGGAATGCGCCTCGACTGCTGCTTCATCCCAAAGCTAGGACGAGAAAAGTGGAGCAGTCGGAGAATTCTGCACGGATTCGTGAGGGTTTCTCCGCAACGTGCAGGAATTTGGCAGCGGCGCTCAAGATTGATGTTGCCCGCTGGCAACCGAGCCGCACGACCGGCGCTGCGCAGCCGCTATTCGTGGCGCATTGCGCTCTGACCGATCAGCTGGCTGCCTCCCAGAAACTTTCCGGGCAGGTAGTCCACGTCGGAAAAGGCCACCTTGACCTCAACAGTGCAGAGGTCGCGTTTGTTCGCCAGGGCCACGTTGTTGCCGGGATTCGGATTTCCGGCGGCAGGCGTCACTGTGGTGGTCACGGTCACCTTGTTCGCCGCGACTCCGACGGAACTGGTCACGAAGTCTTTGACCGCAGCTTCGACCTCGGCGTTCGTGGAGCCCGGCATGATGGCGACCCGCGTCCCTTCGCGCGCTCCGTTGGTCAGCAACTGTGCCACCATCATCGCGCGGCCGAACTCGATGATGCCCAGCACGATCATGAAGAAGATGGGCAGGACGAGCGCCGTCTCCACGAGGGCGGCTCCGTCCCGTTCCGACGCAGGTTTGCGGTGCTGGCGAAAGGCTTGCATTGCGGTCCTCAGAGCGAGTCGGCCTCATCGGCCGCCGCTGGCATGGATGGCTGAAGGGATGCCGGCCCGGTTCCTGGTGTGACGCGGAGGGTCCGGGGCTGATTCTTTTCAGTCGGCGATCAACTTGCGGCTTCTCGAAGAAGCCGGGGTCCTTGTGAGCTGGAGAGCGTGCCTTACGGAATCAGACCCGCGCTGGAAAAGATCGAATCCGCAGTGACTTCGACCTCGCCCGGGACGACGCTGAAGTCCGAGAACGGGGCGGGCTGGATGACGACCCGCTTGTTCGCCGGCTTGCCCGTCAACTGCACATACATGATCCGGATGCCGACGAACCGCACGATGGTGTACATCGCATTGTTGCCCGGCCCCGAGACATGGCTGAACAACGGGATCGCACGGGGGAGCCCCTTGATTGACTCCAGGTCATCCTTGATGCCGGCGCTCAGTCCGGTGTCCCCATTGATGATGATAGGCTCCGTATCCCAGCGGAGTTCCGTGATTCCCTGGTCGGCCAGAGCCGCCCAGTCGGAGTCGTTCAGGCCGTAACGGATCTGCCGGCTGATGTCGGCCGTGCTGTTCCCCATGCTCCCGAAGTCGACCGTGCCCCGGTTGCCGGGAGGCAGGACGACGTTTCCTTCCGGATACAGATTCACCTCCTTGATGCCGTCGGGTCCGGCCGTCACGGTCTTGGTCGCCGGATTGTAGGTGTAGTTGTCCGTGCCGACGCCGTTGTTGATGAGGTTAT
Organism: Planctomycetaceae bacterium; assembly: GCA_041940305.1. Taxonomy (GTDB): domain Bacteria; phylum Planctomycetota; class Planctomycetia; order Planctomycetales; family Planctomycetaceae; genus JBGTSJ01. Next base: position 182,908 of record JBGTSJ010000014.1, on the reverse strand, counting down.
CCCACGTCTGCACGTCGAGCGTGATGGGGAGGATCGAGATATTCTGGCCGGGGATCTTGCGGAAGGCGCCGCCGGCTTGCAGGGCGCTCGTCGACCGTGCCAGCACGCTCGCCTGGTCATGGCCGATCACCGGTGCAAAGAACAGGTCCAGCGGCGAATCGCCGTTCGCACTGCCTCCCTGGTCCCGATGCAGCGTCACCTCCACCATGTTGTAGGGTGCGACGCCCCACTGCTTAACGTACGTCCCGCTCGCCGCGTCCCAGCTGTAACGACCCACGCGGACGTCCCGCGCGCCGTCGGCGTAAACAGACGTACGGCCACCCGCCCGGTTCGCTGCCGCCACGGCTACGGCGGCGGCGCGGGCGTTGGTCTCCGCCTGGGCCGGAGTGACCAGCTTTCCGGGACCGAAGGCATCCGCCAGTTCGAGTGACGCGGCGAGCGTCGCCGCGTCGGCCGACTTCTCCAGCTCGGCCTTTGTCAGCGTGATGTATCCCACGTCCACGGTGAACGCCGTGAACGCGAAGACCATCACCAGCGAACCGGCCGTCAGCACCAGGACGTTTCCTGGGCGGGAGGATGTCGAACGTTCCGAAGTGTGCGTGTGAGCGTGCACGAGAGTGTCTCCAGCGACGTGACGCCGCCTCGCGGCATGCGCGGAATGAGAACGGGACAAGAAGGGCGCAACTGCGGCTACTCGTTGACGGGGGCCGGAGCGACGGCGTCCTCGGCCAGGCGATGCACGTACCGCTCGGTCGTGTCGGTGTGATGCAGTCCGGCGGAGGTGTAGTAGCGCACCTGTTTCCGCAGGAACTTGTTGACGCGGTTCGCTCCGTAAGACACGCGGGAATGCCGGATCGGGCCTTCCGAGTCCCAGTCGTTGAGATGACTGCGCCAGGTGTCCAGCTCGACCTTCAACGTGGTCGTGGAGGAATCGCCGAAATCGCCCCAGGTGACCGAATGGCCGTCGGCGACATACAGCTTGACCTTGTGGTTGACGACCTCAGTCACGGTCGTATAGGTCAGCCGTTCGACGGCGATATGCAGTTCGGCCGGAGCATGCTGCCGCCTGTAGCCGATCAGGTAGTCGCCGAACCAGACCTGCAGCTGCATGCCTCCTTCGCTGAAATCCGGCAGGGTGCCGTGATTCAACTCGAAGATGGCGTGCGTGCCGTTGCTCGGGTCTCCCGGGCCGAAGACGCAGACGACCTGCGGACAATCGGCCGTGGGATCGGGATCGGCGACGTCCAGCACCCAGTCCTCTTCGATGCGGACGATGTTCACACCGGCGAGCGGGTCCGTTCCCTCTCCGGATTCCACCTGTCCCCGGGCGACCGACGCCGTCAGCAGCGTGACGGTAAAGATTCCGACTTGCCCGCACCTGCTGCAGACCAACCCACAGGCGGCTCTGAACATGGCGCCACTCCCAATCGCGTTCAATCTTGGCAGCCTGGCAGTCTCACGCCGAGACCCACGGCTTTGCGCCCCTGCCTCACGACAGGTTTGCCCTTCGTTCTCGATGAACGTCTTCGGAAAGCGCCTCTCAAGTACCGCGTCGCATAGGCGCGTCTTGGTCGGCGAAATCGAGGACGACCAACGTCGCTCTGTCCGGCAACACGATGTGATGATTTGCGTCGCCGATCGCAGAAGTGATTAAGAAACCGTAGGTCACGAATCCCGTGCATGAGGGGAATTCCTCAAAAGAATCGCAATTCCATTGAGAGTCGCGTCGGCCCAGGTGCTGCCTTGCGATTCCCCGGCGCTCGACCGACACTGCCCCGCATGGACGAATCCTTTTCTGCACGCAGAGCCGCCCGACAATCCGTCGCCGCGTGGCGCGCCGCCGGCGTCACTCATGTTGCCAAAACGCAACATGAGCCGGTGGCCGCCGTCGTGACCGCCGACACCATGCCCCAGCACAAGCAGCAGACATCCGCGACGCAGTCCCAGCCGCGCGATGCGATGCCTGATAGCGGCCCGGCCGATCGTCCGAGCCGGCTCTCGGCGTTAGCCCGGCAGGTCGCCGCCTGCATCCGTTGCGATGAACTGGCCCAGACCCGCAAGCAGACGGTCTTCGGCGTCGGCAATCCGGAGGCTCGCGTGATGTTTATCGGCGAAGCACCCGGCGCCGACGAGGACGCCCAGGGAGAGCCGTTTGTCGGCCGCGCCGGCCAACTGCTCAACCGCATCATCGCTGCCTGCGGCTGGCAGCGGGAAGACATCTATATCTGCAACATCCTCCGCTGCCGTCCCCCCGGCAATCGCACCCCGTCCCCGCTGGAGGCGGGAAACTGCCGTGAATACCTGGACGCCCAGATTGCGATCGTCGACCCGGAATACATTGTCTGTTGGGGGAGCTGCGCCGCACAGAACCTGCTGGGAGTGACCGACCCCATCGGCCGGATGCGCGGACGATGGTTTCAGCACGGCCGCGCCAAAGTCCTGTGCACGTATCACCCCAGCTACCTGCTCCGGAACCCCGCCGCGAAGAAGCCCGTCTGGGACGATATGCTCTTTCTGCTCGATGATATGGGCCTGCAGCCCCCGTCCCAAACCGCTGCACAGTGACCGGTCGAAGCTTGCCGGTCGATAGCTTGAACCCCTCTGATGCAGGACACCGGCGATGCTGAACGATCAGGCCGACCGCACCCGCCGGGATGATGCTCCTGTTATGGATGTCGCCCAGTCCGCCGCCGCCATAGCGCGGTTGATGCTGCTGGTCGTCGGCATGGGCGTCCTGCTGTTCGGTCTGTATTGCGGCTGGGATGTGTTCACCCATTTGCGCCAAGTCGTGCAGGGAGGCCGCAATCTGCAGGACGCCGCGAAACCGATCGGCGAGGCGATCCGCGCTCCGGAGATGGAGGTCACGATTCCCGGCCAGGCGCAGCCCGTGCCGTTGGGGGGCATGATCTCCGTACTCCTGCTGTTCCTCTGGAATTTGCTGTTCATTTACTTCCCGGCCCTGTTGATCAAGACCGGCGCCTGGCTGATGATGCTCGCCGTCCGCGACAAGGATGAATCCCGCCGCGTCGGACAGCGCACCAACTGAAAGCACCCCGGCTTCCTGGAGAAACCGGGGTGCTGCGTCGGGTCGATCGACCGTCAGTTACGGATTGCTGGTCCGCGGCTTCGGCTGCTCGGTCGCTTCTGGCTTGTCGGCATCCGGCTTGTCGGCATTCGGCTTGTCGGCGTCCGGCTTCGTCGTGTCGCGGTCGGTGGCGTCGGGACGATCCGCGTCACGATCCCGGGCGCCCGGACGGTCGCGATTCCGGTCTGTCGCGTCAGGCCGCGGATTGCGGCGATCGCGCGGGCGGTCGGCGTTGTCGGCATCCCGATCGAGGTCCGGGCGGGCCGTGCGTCGCTCATTGAGGTCGGCTTCATAGAACGTGTTGACCTGGTTGACCCACGTCGCCGAACGCATCAGATCCACTTCGGCAATGTTCAGTGCCGGAGCCGTCTTGATGCGCTCTTCGGTCAGCGGAACCAAGATGTAGTGCTCATCGGCGTCGGCAGCCGCGTGCACGTCCACAATCGTCCACGGCAGGATCGGCTGCTTGCCGTCGAGATCGGCGAACAGGCCGGTGTCCAGCACCAGGTATTGAATTTCGTTCGTGGCGGAATCCACGATCAGGTCCTGCACCTCGCCGATGTCCTCATTGTTCGGGCCGTGCACCTCCATGCCGATCAGGTCGCTGGCCTTATAGAAGTTGCCAGTGGACTGCACGTCCGCCTCCGCCCCCACCTTAACATCCACGTCCACATCACGCTCGATCGCCCGCTCCTGTGCGACGGCCGCGCCCCCGATCAAGCCGACGAGCGCAGCTCCCATCAATGCGTGTTGCAAAGATTTCATCGTCGTAACTCCTGCCTTCTGATTGTCACCCGCCTCGATTCCACCGCCTTGGGCGGTACGAGGAGTGAGACTACGACGAGTGCAAGGCCTCCGACATCAGGTCTCGGCCGGCTGTTTGGACCGGCGGCAACTGATTCGGTTGTCGGGCAGAACCTGACCCGGATGCGGCAAACGGCGGCATGCCCCTCGCGATTTCGCTCGATTTTGCGGCATAAGTCCGAAACCGGACGATCCCTTCGATTTGAGAGTTTTGCAGAACAATCAACGCTGCCTCATATGGACCCGGCCTTTACCCCAGCCTAACATTGAGTCAGGGAATCCCCGATGCGCCCCGCCGTGTCACAGGGTCTTCCTGATAGACGGAGGGTCGCCGCGGGCCCGTTTCCTGCCACTGACTGTCCCGCCCCGAATCGCTCCCCGCGATCCGGACGACTGGTACTCAGGACGAATACCTACCCACCCCAGGATGGAGGCCTCCCATGGTCACGCTCATCTCGCGACGCATCTCGCACTGCGCTCGCTGGACGGGTGCATTTGCAGGCTCCCTCGCTCTGGTGCCGGCGATCATCTTCGCTATCCCTGCACTGGGCGCGGAGTTCACGACGGACAACTTCCACGTCCACGCCGAAAAGCTGGCGACGGCTCGTCACGTCGGCGAACGCGCGGAAGAACTCCGCACCGTACTCTCCACGGAATGGCTGGGAGTTCCGCTCGAACAGTGGAGCGACCCGTGCCGCATCTTCGTCGATACGGACAGCGAGCGGTTGAAGGGTGACACTACCTATCTGCTCTCCCGCGGACGCGTGACGCGCTGGAGGATGGAACTGCACGGTCCGCTCAGCCGCATCCTCGAAACGCTCCTTCCGCACGAGATCGTGCACACGATCCTGGCGTCCCATTTCAAGGCGGCTATCCCTCGCTGGGCCGATGAAGGAGCCGCGCTGATGGCCGAAGATCCTGCCGAGCGGCATCGTCTCTGGCTGCTGGAAGAACGACGACTGACCAGCAGTGAGTTGCCTCCACTCCTCACAGTCCTGGATGCGACGGAGTATCCGAAGCGGCGCGACACGCTCCGCACGTTCTACGTCCGCGGCGCCTGTCTGGCCGAGTTCCTCCTGCACGCCGGCAAGCCGCGCTTCCTTGAGTTCGTCAGCCAGGGCATGAGCGACGGCTGGGACGTCGCCGTGCGCGTGCACTACGGATTTGAGGACGTGGCCGAACTGGAGGCGGCCTGGATGGTCTGGCTGCGCGACGACCGCCCCGCCATTCAGCTGGAAGGCGCGCAGTTGCTCGCCGCCGGATTGCGCTGGAATGCCGCCGGTGACCAGGCAGTCGCTGCTCTCGAGGACAACGTTGTGCGTCAGCAAAGCCGCGACCCGATTGTGGATGAGCAGTCCTCAGACCCCCGCTGACGCTCGCCAGCCCGCCGCGCCGGCAAGGGCCGGACGTTGCCGCGCGGTCAAATCCTGAGAGGCTGCCGAGAGACGTCAGTAGTTCAGCACCTCAAGTCGCGCTTGCAGTCCGGATACCAGCGCCCCGCATTCCGGCGGCCGTCCGGTCACTTCGGTCACCAGCTCCGCAGCCGTCATACGCTGCCCCAGCGTATAAACGCGCGCCTGCAGCCAATCCCGCAACAGACCGAACTCGCCGGACCCAATCCGCCGATCGAGTTCCCGCAACTCGATGCGTGCGGTCTCCATCAACTGCGCTGCGTACACGTTCCCCAAGGTGTACGTCGGAAAATACCCGATCTGCCCGGCCCCCCAGTGGCCGTCCTGCAGACAGCCGTCCGCATCGGTCTCCGGTGCCACTCCCAGATATTCCAGCGACCCACTCCGCCACGCCTCCGGCAAATCGCTCGGCCGCAGATCCCCCGTCAGCAGCGCCTGCTCCAGATCAAATCGCAGCATCACGTGCAGGTCGTACGTGACCGGATCCGCCCGCACCCGGTTGATTCCCGGCTCGACAAAGTTGATCGCCGCCAGGAATTCGTCCTGTTCCACATCATGCAGCACGTCGTGAAACAGGTTCTGCACGCGCGGATAGAAGCAGCGCCAGAACGCGCTGCTCCGCCCCACTTCGTTCTCCCACAACCGCGACTGTGACTCGTGCAGTCCCAGCGACGGCGCCTCGCCCGCCGGCGTTCCCGCCAATTCCGGATCCAATCCCTGCTCGTATAGCCCGTGCCCCAGTTCGTGCAGCATCGCAAAGAACGCTTCGCAGAAATCGGTCGACGTGTAGCGCGTCGTCAGCCGGCAGTCCCCCGGACCGATCGGGCTGAAGAAGGGATGCTCAGTCGTGTCGATGCGACCGCGCTCGAAATCAAAGCCCAGGGCTGCGGCAACGGTCTCGGTCAGGATCCGCTGCCGATCAATCGGAAACTCCCGCCGCAGAAACGCCGGCCGCTTTGTGCGGGATCGCGACCTGTCGAGGATCGCGGTCAGCGCGGGCCGTAGCTCCGCGAACAGCGCCGCAACCTGCTCGGCACTTGACCCCGGTTCGTAGTCCTGCAGCAGCGCATCATACAGCCGGCCGTTATCGCACAGGCACTCGGCCTCGCCCCGCTTGAGCCGCAGCACTCGCTCCAGCCACGGCTGGAACAGCCCGAAGTCATCCGCATGCCGCGCCTCCGCCCAGACCTGCTGGGCCGTCGTGGTGACATCCGCCAGTTCGGCGACCAGCGTCCGCGGCAGCCGGGACAACCGTTCATAGCTCCAGCGCCACCTCCGCAGATTGACGGCGACGTTGGAACGCGCGTCCTGAGCGTCCTGGTGACCCTCCCCGGTGCTGAGTAACTCGCCGAGTTGCGGATCGGTCGCCGCGTCATGCAGGAGCCCCGCCAGGAAGGCCATCTGCCGCCCGCGATGGGCCACTCCGCCGCGAGGCATGTACGTCAGCTCGTCCCAGCTCAACAGTTCCAGGCACGACGACAGCAGCGCCCGCTCGCGCGAGCGTCGGAGCAACTCGTCATAAGCCGCCTCGGGGCGCATTGATGTGACGACGAAAACTGGAGCCGGGTCACTTTACGACCCGGACACCGCAACCAACCGTCGGTCAATCGTCCGACGTAGTCCCGATTCCACCCACAGCCAACCGCAGTTGTTCAGCCATCCTCGCTCAGTGATAATCCACCCGTTGGCCGCCGCCAAGGGCGCCGGTCGCACGGTCCTCCATGTCCTGAGCCAAGTCTTCGCATGCTTTCTCCCGCCGAGTTCATGGGTCTCAGCGGCATGAGCCTCGCCGGTCGCGTCCGGCAGGCATTCTTCAGCCAGGAAACCGCCGGACTCGTCGACCTGATGACCCGCATGCGGGCTGAATCCGTCCGCCGACACGTCGTCTATCTTCGGGACGGCGCCTGCGATCCCATCCGGCTGCTCCCCTGCCCGGTCACGCTGCTCCCCGATCAGCTCGCCTACGCTCACTATGTCTCGCAGCTCGTCCAGAGCGCCCTGAAGCGCCTGCCCGAACTTTACATCCAGGATTTCGCAGTCCGCGACGTCCTCCGCCTCACCCCTCCCGAAGAACAATGGCTGTTCGACTGCTGGGGCGCCTCACATCAGGAGTCCAATCCTGTCTTTGGCCGTCTCGACGCGGTCATCGACTTCAGCAGCCCCATGTGGAAAGAGTCGCTCAAGTTCGTTGAACCCAACATGAGCGGCATCGGCGGCCTGCATCTGGTTCCCATGGCCGAGAGGATCGTGCAGGAACTCGTCTTCCCGCTGCTCCGCCAGTGGGACGGCCAGCTCAAGCTGCAAATCGGGCACGACATCCGCGAACTCCTCATGCAGGAAGTCCTTGACCACGCCGACTCCCTCGGCCGCCGCGCCTCCACCCTCTGCCTGCTCGAAGCCAAGTACGTCTCCAGCGGCATCGATGAGCAGGAAGACCTCGCCCGCTTCTACCAGGAGAAGTACGGCCTCAAGGTCCTCCACGCCGACCCCGCCGAGCTCACCATCGACAAGGGGGAAGTCTGCTATCAGGGGCAGACCATCGACTACGCCTACCGCGACTACTCCATCCTCGATCTCATCACCCTGCAGCAGTCGGGCGTCGACGTCGAACCGATGCGGCTGCTGATGCGCCAGAACCGGATGATCTCATCCATCGCCGCCGAACTCGACCAGAAAGCCTGCTGGGAAATCTTCACCGACCCCGCTTTCACGCAGCGCTACTTCAGTCCCGAAGAGCGGCAGATGTTCCGACGCCACATCCTCTGGACCCGCGTCCTTTCGCCGCGACCCACCCGCCTCCCCGACGGCGGCACCGGCCCGCTGCTCGACTACGTCCGTGACGAGCGTGAGACCCTCGTCCTCAAGCCGAACCGCGCCTACGGCGGCGACGGCGTCCTCCTCGGCCTCGCCGTCTCCGATGCCGAGTGGGACCAGGCCATCAGCACCGCCCTCGCCTCCCCCGATCGCTGGGTCGTCCAGCAGCTCGCCGCGATTCCCGTCTACGAGTTCCCCGTCATTGCCGAGGATGGACAACTGCAGACCGAGCCGTTCTACACCGTGATGGGCTTCGCCCCCAGCAAGTACGGACTCGCCATCATGGGCCGGGCCTCGCAGAAGCAGGTCGTTAACGTCGCCCAGCGCGGCGGCATGTGCGTCATCGCCATCGGCCACCCCCCCGACCGCCTCATCGGCCCCGACAGCTTGTGGTGACACAGGGAGGATCTCAGATGCAGAAACCAGGTTTCTTGGAGAAACCTGGTTTCTCACGTCCATTGTGAATCCGCCCGCCACCCCGTATCACTCCCCCACCTCCTCCGTTCTTCGCGCGTCTCCGCGTCTCCGAGCCTTCGCGTCAGCCTCCTCCGCATGTTTCGCATTCGCCGCATCTACGATGACGTCCTCCCCGTCAATCAGGCCGCCATCGCCGAAGTCGGACAGATCTTCCGCCAGCAGTTCCCCGCCGCGTCGACGAAGGACATCGACTCCCTCCCGGAGAAGCTCCGCAATCCCTTTCCTACGCAGTTCCGCACGATCCTGCTGATCGCCGAGAATGCCCGGGGGCACGTCGCGGGCTTCGCCGTGATGATGCACGATCCGGGACTCAACTTCTGCTACCTCGACTGGCTCGCCGCCCGCAGCAGCATCCGCGGCCGCGGCATCGGTGCGGCACTCTACGAGTACGTCCGGGATGAAGCACTCAGCATGGGTGCGCAGGGCCTGTTCTACGAATGCCTCCCCGACGAACCCGACCGCTGCCGGGATCCCGGCATCTGCAAACAGAACGCCGCCCGGCTCAGGTTCTACGAACGGTACGGCGCGCGACCCATCATCAACACCAAGTATGAGACCCCCGTCCCCGGCGGCAGCGACGACAACCTCCCCTTCCTGGTGTTCGACGACCTCGACACGGATCGCCCGCTCCGCCGCGAGCATGCCCGCCGCATCGTCCGCGCCATCCTCGAACGCAAGTACGCCTCGCTCTGCCCTCCCGAGTACATCCAGTCGGTCGTGAACTCGTTTAAGGATGACCCCGTCCGGCTGCGCGAGTTCCGCTATGCGAAATCGGAACCCGAGCACAAGCCGGCCACGCCGAAGCCCCCTCCGTCAATCGCCTGGACCATCAACGACAAGCACCAGATCCACCACATCCGCGAGCGGGGTTACGTCGAGTCGCCGGTCCGCATCAGCGCCATCACCGCCGAACTCGAACCGACCGGCCTGTTCGAAAAGCTCCCCGTCAAGGAGTACCCGCTCAAGCACATCCTCGCCGTGCACGACGCCAAGCTGGTCGAGTATCTCGAACGGGCCTGCGCCAACGCACCGGAGAACAAGTCGGTCTACCCCTACGTCTTTCCCATCCGCAACGCCACGCGTCCCCCGCGCGAGATGTCCGTCCTCGCCGGCTACTACTGCATCGACACCTTCACTCCCATCCACCGCAACGCCTGGCCCGCCGCCCGCCGTGCCGTGGACTGCACGCTCACCGCGGCCGAACAACTCACCAAAGGCCGCCGCCTCGCCTATTCACTCGTCCGCCCCCCCGGCCACCATGCCGAGCATCGCTCCTTCGGCGGCTTCTGCTACTTCAACAACGCCGCCGTCGCGGCCCATCTGCTCTCCGCGCAGGGACGCGTCGCCATCCTCGATGTCGATTACCACCACGGCAACGGGCAGCAGGACATCTTCTACGAGCGCGCCGACGTTCTGACGGTCTCCATCCACGGCGATCCGGACTTCGCCTACCCCTACTTCACCGGCTTCGCGGACGAACAGGGCTCAGGCCCGGGTGAAGGCTACAATCTCAATATCCCGCTCCCCGAGGTGCAGGACGGTCCTCAATACCGCAAGGCTCTGGAGCGCGCCCTGAAAGCCATCGGCGAGTTCAAGCCCGCCTTCCTCGTCCTCTGTCTCGGCCTCGACCCCGCCAAAGGCGATCCCACCGGCACCTGGTCGCTGAACGGCGGCGACTTCGAGGCCAACGGCCGCCTCATCGGCGCCCTCGGTCTCCCCACCCTCATCGTCCAGGAAGGGGGCTACCGCACCAGAACCCTCGGCGCCAACGCCCGCCGCTTCTTTCAGGGCCTCACCCAAGGCGCCTACGATCGCTAGGGCTTCCCACTTCGACTCTCCATCCTCGATTTTCGATCCTCTTCCCATCGGATGCTCACCTTCCGCCACACCCCCCGACCCGACGACTCCGACGCCGTTCGCCGCATCGTCACCTCCACCGGCTTCTTCAAAGCCGCCGAGATCGACGTCGCCGTCGAACTGATCGACGAGCGCCTGGTCCGCGGCGAAGCCTCCGGATACCACTTCGTGTTCGCGGAAGAGGACGGGCAGACGGTCGGCTACGCGTGCTACGGCCCCATCGCCTGCACTGTTGGCAGCTACGACCTCTACTGGATCGCCGTCGACAACGCGCACCGCGGCCGCGGCCACGGCCGGCGCATTCTCGAAGAGGCCGAACAGCGGATGGCCGCCGCTGGCGCCCGCCGCATCTACATCGAAACGTCCGGCCGGGAACAATACACCCCCACCCGCACCTTCTACGAACACTGCGGCTATCAGCTGGAAGCGTCGCTCAATGAGTTCTACGCCCCCAACGATCCAAAGCTGATCTACGTAAAGACGACTGACCAGTCATGAAGTGGACATTCAGCGTCGCATGTATCCATTTCCACCCTCCGGGGCCACATCGCTGACAGCCATCCTCTGGCACGTCGTCATGCTAGCCCTCGCGCTGGCCGCGGTGGTCAGCGTGTTCCGGGCCGAGTATCGGCCGGCCCGGCCCTGGAGTTGGCTTCCCTGGTTGGGCGCGATCGTGCTCGTTCTGCTCTCCATCCCCTACGCCGCCGCCGCCCCCTCCGGCGTGCTCCCCTTCATTGCCGGATACGGGTTCTTCGTCCTGATCGTCGCCGGCACAGGCCTCGTCCGCTCAATCATCCGCCTGATTCGCGGCCAGAAGACCGGCAGCGCCTGGGGCAGCATCACCGCCATGATCCTGCTTGGCGCCATCATCTTCGTGCTGCTCCCCGGAGTCCCCAACGCACGCGAAGCCGCCCGCCGCAGCATGTGCACCGGACGCTTCAAGAAAGTGGCCATCGCCTCGCATGACTGGGAGTCGCAGCACGGTCGCCTTCCCGATGCGGTCTACGTGACGGAGAGCGGGACGCCCCGCTCCTGGCGCGTGGAACTGCTCCCCTACCTGTTCAGCCAGGATCTGCGGGACCAGTACCACGACGACGATCCCTGGACCTCCGCCGCCAATACGTCCGTCGCCCGGGCACCCGTGGAGCACTTCACCTGCCCCGCCAATCCCGAACCCCGCGACGCACAGGGCCGGCTGTTCTCCGCCATCGCATTCGTGACCGGACCGGGCGCCTGCTTCCCCGACGGCCGCGGCCTCCCCCTTGATGAGATCACCGACGGCACGTCCGCCACCCTCCTCGCCGTCGAAGCCTGCGGACAGCGGATCATCTGGACCGAACCCCGCGACGTGGACGTCGCCCGGCTCCCCGTCGGCATCAATCTCCCCGGCCAGACATCCGGCGCTTCACACGGCCTGATATCGTCCTATCACCCCAACGTCGCCAACGTCGCCATGGCCGACGGCTCCTGCCGCGCGCTTTCAGAACAGATCGATCCCACGGTCCTGCACGCACTAACCACCGCCAACGGAGACGAACCACTCGACCAACGCGGCTTCTAGGCCGCCAGCGTGCTCGTGTTCTGCCGGAGAACTTCCAAGTATCGGTTCCGCATCTCGCTGGTCAGGAACGATCGGCCGACCAGTTCTGCGGCTTCGTCGAATGCGTCGATCTGCTGTGCGAGCAGGCGCCGGGCGGCGCGTTCCGGGATCTGGCAGTATGCGGCGAATTCCAGCCAGTGCCGGCGCGTCAGATCTTTGTTTCGGCCGCCGATCGGCAGGGACAGCGTGTCGTCGGGAATCACCAGCTTGGTGCAGACCAGGTCGTACGCCGGCGCCAGCCGGTGAATTCGTTGCGGCGTTGTCAGCAAGGAGAGGTTCTTCAGATGCAGGTCTCCATTGGCGACCCACCATGAGAACAGAAACTGCCGATAGAGTTTCTGCACTTCAACGAGAGGTTCGCTGGCGAACTTGCGGACGACGCGGACGCAGCCCTCCGCTGAGCCTTCGTATTTGCCGCGCAGCGGCTGCCCGGACAACTGGCAGAAGTCCTCCACAGCGAGCTTGCCCCCGTGATCGGGCCGGTCGAACCGCTTGATCACGAACGCCAGCGAGTCGTCCGCGAGTCTCAGGAGACCGCAGGGTGGGATCTCGATCCCGACCAGCGGCGCCATCCGCATCGTTACTTGCTCGTTCTGCGGAATGGCAGCGAACCGCGAGGTCTCCGGCTTGAGGATGTAGCGACCGCCGGACGCGGCCACATCGAGCCGCGTGCGATCGTCGGAAAGCACGAGCGAGACTTTCTCCTGCACACCGGAGATCGACATTTTACCGGCCATCTTTGTCGCGGCCAGGCCGTACAGCTTCGACAGGTCCAGGTCGAGCGCCGGCAGTTGTCGGGTTCCGAACAGGCCCTCCACGCAATCCGGATGCGCTTCGGCCGAGCAATCGTTGAGACAGATCAGGCAGTGCGGCATGCTCAGCGGGATCCGTCGACCGGTTCGATCTCCACCGCTCCGACGCAGTCGCCGCAGGTGGCCAGCAGCATCCCGAAGGGATCGTCTTTGGAGACCTTGAGCTTTTTGGAGGCGACGTCGAACAGCCACCCTTCCGGCAGCAGGTTCTCGAAGAAGGGGTGCAGGCCTTTCGTCTCATACGGTTCGGTGCGCAATGGCAGCGTCAGCGAGACGGGTGAGGCGTCGGCCCGTGTCAGCCATTCCGGGGCATAGGTGAAGCGGGTGAGGCCATTGACTTCCTCGATGATGCCCACGTCCTGTCCGGAGAGTTTCACCTGAGCCACCCGATTTGTCATTCGTCATCCCCCTCTTTCGGAGCCTCGATCAGGCCCAGCATTTTTCCGAAGACAGCGAGAACCCGGTTGACCGCGTCCATGCGCAATGTGGGTTTCCCCCGTTCCAGTTCCGAGATGAAGCGCGTTCCGACGCCGGCAAGTTCTCCCAGGAATTCCTGCGTCATCCCGTTGGCGAGGCGGCGTTCGCGGACGAACGCACCGACCTGAGCCGGACTGTCATCGACCGCTGCCATAGGACGGTTCCACAGAGTGATTGTATTCCCGAACGGGAATATTACCTTTCGGGTTTGCAATCCAAGAGAATACTTTACGAGAGAGTGGGAGGCAAAGTTCCGTATTCCCGATCGGGATTGCATCGTGCTTTTGAAGCCACGGTTGGTCGCCGGTCGGCTGAGGAGAAGCTACTTATCCCCGCGTACCTGCTTGATCTACCCGATCGGGAAGAAGAGGATCGTCTTCCTGAGCAGCTGCTCTGAAATCAATATGATATTCCCGATCGGGAATATCGCATTCCGCGACAATGTGGGCACAGGTTCATGTCGGCGGGGGAGGGGATCGAGGATTCAGCCGGGGGGCGGGCGGGTCGGGTTGGTGTGCCTGGAGCATCAACTGCAGGATGTGCACGTCCAGGAGGCGGCCGAACTTTCGCCCGACCTCCTTTAACGTGCCGACGCGATGAAAGCCGAAGGACTCGCTGAGGTGGAGGCTGGCGTCGCTTCCCTCGGCGGCGCGTGCGATGAGCGTGTGGAAGCCGAGGCGCCGCGCTTCGTCGATCATCGCCGACTTGAGTTGCCGGCCGATGCCGCGGCCGCGGTGGGCGGCCGCCACGTAGAATGTCGTCTCGGCCGTGTCGTCGTAGGCCCGGCGGTCGGACCAGCGGCTGAGCGACGACCAGCCGACCACGGCGCCGTCGAGTTCCGCTACGAGCACGGGATGACGTTCGCCGTGCGTTGCGAACCAAGTGGCCCGGTCATCGAGCGACTTCGTCTCGGTGTCGAACGTGGCGGTGGTAGTTGTGACGGCTTCGTTGTAGATGTCCGTGATGGCCGGAAGATCGGCCGGCGTCGCGCGACGAATGACGACTGTCGTCATAGCAGCGAACTCACACGTGGCGCACTTGGAATCAGTATGCGCGTTTGCGCGCGCCCCCCTGCACCCGCAACGGCAGGCCGGTGATCCGCAGGAAGCCTTCCGCGTCGGTCTGGTTGTAGGAGCCCCCCCCCTCCATCGAGGCGATGGCTTCGTCGTACAGGCTGTTCGGCGACGTGCGGCTGCTGACGCGGATGTTGCCCTTGTAGAGCGTGAGCGTTACTTCGCCGGAGACGGGTTTCTCGGTCTCGCGGAGGAACGCCATCAGGGCGTCCATCTTCGCGCAGTACCAGAACCCGTAGTACACCATTTCGGCGACTTCGGGGGCGAGGCGGTCGCGGAGGTGCGTGAGGTCGCGGTCGAGCGTGAGCTGCTCGACGGCCTGGTGGGCGGCGTAGAGGAGCGTCATGCCGGGGGCTTCGTACACGCCGCGGCTCTTCATGCCGACGAAGCGGTTCTCGACAATATCAATCCGGCCGACGCCGTTGCGCCCGCCGATCTCGTTGAGCGTGGTCACGATCTCGAAGGCGGAGAGCCGCTTGCCGTTGACGCTCACCGGGACGCCGGACTCGAAGCCGATCGTGACGGACTGCTCGGCATCGGGGGCTTCTTTGGGGGAGACCGTCATGCCGAAGTCGATGATCGTCTGCCCGTCGACAGTCGGGTCTTCCAGCTTGCCGGCCTCGTAGCTGATGTGCAGGCAGTTCTCGTCGCTGGAATAGGGTTTGGCGGCGGTCGCCTTGACCGGAATGTTCTTCTGTTCGCAGTAGGCGAGCATCTCCGTGCGGCCGGGGAACTGCCGGCGGAACTTCTCGATCCGCCACGGAGCGATGATCTTGACGGACGGGTCGAGGGCGTCGGCGGCGAGCTGGAACCGGCACTGGTCGTTCCCCTTGCCGGTGGCGCCATGGGCGAACGCCTTGGCGCCGACCTCGCGGGCCCGCTGCAGGCAGGCCTTGGCGATAAGGGGGCGGGCGATGGACGTCCCCAACAGGTAGATGTTCTCGTACTTGGCCTGCCACTGCATGACGGGGAAGGCGAAGTCGCGGCAGAGTTCTTCCTGCACGTCGACGATCTCGGACGAGGCCGCGCCGATCTTGCGGGCCTTCTCCAGGATCGCCGCGCGGTCTTCGCAGGGCTGGCCGAGATCCACGTACAGGCAGTGGACTTCGTAACCCTCGTCCATCAGCCAGCCGACAAGGACCGATGTATCCAGACCGCCGCTGTAGGCCAGAACTGCTTTCTCAGGCACGAGACTTCACTTTCAAACCGGGGATGCCCGCTCCAGAGAACTCACCGCAGAGACACTGAGGAGGCACAGAGATCGCACTGAGTTTAGTGGGAATGCAGACAAACTGCAGGCATGCGGCCGGAGGGATGAGCGGCAGTCGGACGGGTCACTCAATGTGACCGTCTCTAGGGGTTCGGCTCCCTCTCCGTACTCCTCAGTGCCTCTGTGTTGAACCTGTAGACACACTCAGCCGCCGGTGAGTTCGGAGTAGACGTGCTCAATATTCTCGGTGTTTTCTTTGACGTCCTTCCCCGTCCACTCCTGGTACCACGGCAGTGCGATGCCGGCCTTGATTTCATCCAGCGACTTGCCGGCGTCGATCCCCTGCTGGACCGCTTCGCGGAGTTCGACGAAGTAGCGTTTCTGCGTCTCCAGCAACTCCGCGTCGGCCAGTTCGCCGTGGCCGGGAGCGATCGTCTTGACGGGGAGCTTCTGCATCTGGGTGAGGGCGGCGATCCAGCTGGCGGTGTCGCTGTCGCCGGTGTAGTTGAAGGCGCCGTTCACGCACGCATCGCCGGTGAACAGGATGCCGTGCTCGGGGAGCCAGGCCACCGCGTCGCCCGCGGTGTGCGCATGGCCGAAGTGCAGCAGCTCGACCCGCTGCGTGCCGTCGTCGATGACGAGCTTCCCCGGGAAGTACAGCGACGGCTCCTCGTAGCTCAGCTCGCCGTACTCGTCCGCCCGCGAGACCTGCGACTGCCGGAAACCGGCGATCCCCTTGGTTTCGAACAGCTCCTTGCTGTGCTCGTTGGCGACCGCGATGGCGCCGATCGCCGTGAAGCGCTGGTTCCCATCGGCATGGTCGCCGTGGTAGTGCGTGTCGAACACGTAGCGGATCGGCTTGTCCGTCTGTTGCGGATGATGCTGATGACCTCGTCCGCCTGGTTGGGGAAGTTGGCATCCACCACGAGGACGAAGTCGTCGAAGATGATCCAGCCCTGGTTGCAGCCGATGAACACCGGCTCGGTCTGCGCCTTCCGGAAGAACACGCCGGGCGCGAGCTCGTGGATCGTGGTCTCCGTCGGTGCGAATCGCCCGCTGGCGAGACCGCCGAGACACAGGGCCACGAGTGTGATGCCAATCAGCCAGCGACCGTGACGCATGATTCGGTTTCCAATGAGACGACCGGGCAATGACGATCAACGCCGTCGAATGCAGGACTCACTCCACCGGGATGCCGAAGTCCCCGCGCATGTCGCGCCAGACGGTGTGGATGTGGTTGGCGATGTTGCCGGCGGCGTCGGGCTGCGTGTTGACGAACTCGACCAGGAACGTCGGCCCCTGAATGCGGTAGTAGTGGCCGATGCCCGGCTCGGTCGCGCCGGCCCAGGCGAAGTGGACGCCGTCCATGCCGGCCTCATCGATCGCCGCCAGCCGCGCCTCGGCGACCGGCGCGGGCATGGCGCCGGTATAGGTCTCGATGAGCTTGCGGAGCAGTTGTCCCTGCTGGTCGTTCATCTTCGCGGCCGCCAGTCCGATCGGCGCGTCCTGCGGCGGCTGCGGGCTGCCCGGATCGCGAACCTCCTGCAGGGCCGTCTCGGCGAAGATGGCGGTCTGCTGCTGCTCGTCGCTCAAGGCGTTCACGAGGTCGAAGGCCAACTGTTCCTCATCCGCCAGCACGCGCGTGCCGACCTTCACGCCCACTTCATTCTCGTTCTTGACGACGGCGGGGTTGGCGCACAGCACCTGCGGCGTGGAGGAGATCACCTCGCCTCCCTCGACCACGAAGTTCAGCGACAGGTGATGCCCCTCGACGCTCAGTCCCCAGCGGGCCGATGATGCGGGATCGCCGAAGATCGTGAAGTAGTAGCGCTCGGGGTCGCGAAGGAACCGCCCGCCGCCGGCCTCGAGTTCGTTCAGCAGGGCCTCCAGATGCATGATCTGCTGCGCCTTGTCGT
Organism: Planctomycetaceae bacterium; assembly: GCA_041940305.1. GTDB lineage: Bacteria > Planctomycetota > Planctomycetia > Planctomycetales > Planctomycetaceae > JBGTSJ01. The sequence continues at coordinate 165,371 of JBGTSJ010000014.1, read as the reverse complement.
AGCCCGCCTCGCTAAGGGCCGTCTGCAAGAGGGCATGGGCCGCCTTCCGCTGCGGTTCGCTCATGTGGCGAATCTGCAGTCCCTTCCGCTCCTCCTTGGGGATGAAGTGCCAGTCGACCCGCTGCGGCACATCGTAGGCGAGGACGACCGTCTGCTTCTGTTCGTTATCGAGCGTGGCGATGAAGGCATTCGCCGCTTCCCCCATCGACTCGCCGACGAGCGCCTCCTTGTAGAAGGTCCACCCCGCGGATCCGCAGGCGAGGACCAGGGCAGCGACGAGAAGCAGACGAGGTCGGAACATGATGATCATCCGGTTGCGAGCCAATGCGAGTGGGGGCCGGATGCGCACGGTGGCCGGCATCCGGTTGGCCGGACCCGCGATGTTACCCACGTCGCATCCCGCGCGAAAGCCAGGCGGGAGATCGGGGCGCGGCGTCGCAATCCACCCAGATTCCCCCGCTTGACGACAGTCGAGGGAGCGCCGTACGATCAACTCCGGCCCGTAGGAGGAGGGGGCGAGCGAAGATGGAGCGTCGTTTCCAGGGGAAACAGGTGCGCAACGGTTCGGCCGGGCACTCAGGGGGATGATTCCATGACGATTCGCATGACGACGATGATGGTGGGCTGCCTCGTGCTCGTTGCGGCCCTGCAGACGACTCCGCTTTCCGCGGCCGAACCACTCAAGGTGACGCCGGCCGTCCGCACGGTGGAGGCCGGGGACGACAGCACCAGCGCGACGCTCGTCGGCTGGCGGCATCGGCACTTCCGCCATTACGGCTACTACGGCGGGTATTGGGGCGGCGGACCGTACTGGGGCGCGGGGTCCTACTGGGGCGGCCCGTTCGACAACTACTACGGAGTCGGTTACGCGCCGCTGAGCTACCGTTCGTATTACTACTCGGGCTTCTACCGGCCTTACGGCTTCGGGTACTACTCGGCTTACCGTCCGGCCTATGTCGGCGTGTACGGCGCGTACTACGGGACGCCGTACATCTCGGCCTACACGCCCGCGGTGTATGCTCCGGCGGTCTACGCTCCGACCGTGTACACGCCCGCCTATTACGCCGCGCATCCGGCGTACTACCAGGGAGTGTACGGCAGCTACTACGGACCGAGCGCCGTGTACTACGGCGGGTACGGACCGGGCTGCTGCTGGTAAGCAGAGCGGAAGTAGAGCAGGCTGAGGCCCGTAGTCCAGCGATGCTACTCCGGCGGGCCGCCGTTCCAGACCGAGCCGCGCGAGCGGCCGTGCCAGCGCGCGCCGCAGTCGCGCAGGCCGCTCGTGCTGTGCCGATAGAAGTAAGCTTCCACGGATGAGGCGTCGAAGGGGGGCTGCAGGCGGATCGGGCGGCGGGCGTAGAGTCCTTCGTCCACCCCTTCGACGGCGTCGAGCCGCGCCCGGCAGGCGCTATCGACGCGCCACACCTCCCCCTCGATCTCGAGCCCATGCGCGTCCTCGATGAGGGCCGGATACGTACCGACGTCGTACATCCGATAGGACGCGACCGTCCGCGCTTCGCCGAAGAATTCCTGACCGGAGAGCGCGCTGTGCCGGCAGTCACCTCGCATCAGCGTGCCGTAGACGAAGATCAGCGTGGACATGTCTGCCCCTGAGTAGGCGACTCGCTCCGCGAGTCGCTCAGCTTGGCGTCCGTTTGTCGAAGGGTGTTCCGTTATCGAGAGTCGTCTCGCTCCACTCGCGGAGCGAGTGGACTACTTTGGGCGGAGCGAGGGTCTACTTCGCGAGTTGCCAGACGATTGTCGTAACGCCCAGGGCCGCAGTGTACCACGCGAACCAGTGCAGTTTCTGGCGCGTCACGAGCGAGAGGAGGGCCTTGAGTGCGGCGACGCCGACAATGAAGGCGGTTGCGGTTCCCGCCAGCAGCGGACCGGCGGCGACGTCGCCCGGTCCCTGCTCGAAAAGGTCTTTCGCGTGCAGCACGGCGGCCCCCAGGATGGCAGGCACAGCGATATAGAATGAGAAGTTCGCCGCGGCCTGGCGCGTCAGTCCGGCGGTCAGCCCTCCGAAGATTGTGCTCCCCGATCGCGAAACGCCCGGCAGCACCGCCACGGCCTGACACGCTCCGACGGCCAGCGCCTGCCGCCACGAGGTCTGCTCGATCGCCGTCGATCCGCGCTCGACGAGTCGCGCGCAGGCCATCAGCAGCGACGTGATCAACAGTCCGAATCCGGCCACGATCGGTGCATCGAACACCCGATCAATCGCATCCTTGGCGAACAGGCCGACCAGCACGATCGGCAGAGTCGCGACGACGACCGCGCTGACCAGGCGCGGATTGCGGACCGCCGGCAGCACATCGCGGCGATAGACGACGAGGATCGAGAGCAGCGTCCCGACGTGCAGCGCCACGTTCAGCTCGATGTTCTCTCCGTGCCCGCCCAGCAGCGCCTCGGCAATGACGAGGTGCCCCGACGAGCTGATCGGCAGGAACTCGGCCACGCCCTGCAGGGCGCCGAGCAGAATGGCGGTCAGATAGTCCAAGTCAAGGAACCACGGAACACACGGAAAACACGGAACCTGACAACGCGCGACGCCGCTCGGCCAAGCCGGTCAAGTGCGGGCCGCCGCCTGTGAGCCGAAAGAAAGGCACGATCAACCTCCTCAACGGGACTGCGTCCGGGTGAATCGGCGATGTCTCAATTCCGTTCATTCCGTGTATTCCGTGGTTATATGCTCGATGAGTGCGGACGTGCGGGTACACCGACTTGGCATGCGCGCAAGATGACCTTGCGCTCTTCCCATGCTCTACTTTAGCGTCTGCAGATACGCCAGCAGGTCGCGGAGTTCTTCTTCCGAGAGGCGTGTTTCGAGTCCCTGGGGCATGATGGAGGTGTCGCTTTCCTGCAGCTCGTCGATGTCGGCGCGGCGGATGCGGATTTCGCGGAGGTCGGTGGTCTGCAGGACGATCTCGTCCGCTGTCTCGCGGGGAATGATGCCGCTGTGCACCCGGCCGTCGACCGTGAGCACGTTGTACGGCCGATAGCCGCGGGCGAAGCTCGCGCTCGGCAGGACGATCGCTTCGAGCAGGTCGCGCGGCTGGCGGATGGCGGCGATCTTCGTCAGATCGGGGCCGATCTGCGAGCCGTCGTTGCCGACGCGGTGGCAGCGATTGCAGGCGGCCGTCTGGCCGGTGAAGACGTAACGGCCGCGGCCGGGATCGCCGCCGTCCTGCAGGTGGGCGAGGCTTTCCAGCTTCGCCTGTTGCGCGGCCGTGTCGATCGAGAGTTTCGCGAGCAGCTCTCCGGCCGGCTGTCGGAGGTCTTCCGGGACGTCGCGGAGGAAGCGCGCGAGTTCCTGCGGCGGGACGGTATCCAGTGCGGCCGGGTCGCTTCCCAGCCCCTCGATGAGCACGCGGATCGCCTCCGGCTGTTTCGATGCCGTAAATGCCTCCAGCAGAGCCGAAGCCGCGAGCGGGCCGGCGTCATCGAAGCGGATCGCACAGGCCGCCAGTTGCTCCGGCGACAACGGCGCCGCCGCCAGCGCGCGGGCGGCCGCGAGTTTGTCGAGCGGATCAAGAGCGGAGACGAGTTGCGCCTCCAGTAATGTGAAATTGTCGTCGGACAAGCCGGGGAGCCGCGTCGCCATCGTCGTCAGCGCTTCGACACGCAGCGCCGGAGGCTGTCGTTCGTCGTTCGCGACCGCGGCCAGTGCCTCATCAAACTGGTCCGCATCGAACGCCTGCACGACGCGCATCGCCGCCTGACGCGCAACCTCATCTTCCTGCTCCAACAACGCACTGACCGCGCCCGTCCAGCTGTCCGGCAATTCATCGAGCTGCGATGTCGCGGACTGCATGACTTCCAGCAGCAAATTGCGCGTCTCTGCCGGAGCGCCCGCGTCCGACACCCTGGCGGCGATCAATTCCTGGACCGAAGGATCTCGCACCTGTGCCGCCAGGAACGTGCGAACGACCTGCGCGCGGTCGTCCGTCAGGTCGTCTTCCAGCCATGCTCCCAGCAGCGACGTCGTTTCCGAGGCCCAGCCCTCGCGGCGGCTGATGACGTCCAGGACGGTCTTCTGCAGGGCCGGGTCGTTGGTCTCGAGCAGAGGCAGCACCTGTTCGCGGGTGAGGTCGCCGCCGTCCATCTGGTCGAGTGCGATCAAGGCTCCACGGCGAACGCGAGGCGAGTCGTGCGTCAACAGTTCGGACGTCACGTCCGGCCGGTTGAGCTGGATGACGCAGTGGATGGCCGCATGCTCCGTCGTCCGGTCCAGCTTCTCCGACTCAAGCAGCCGCAGTACGCTGCCGACGGTGCTTTCAATCAGCGCCGGGCGGTCGTCCACAAGGTGGTACTGCCACGTCGCGTCGAGCGCAGCGCGACAGAGCGCGAGGTCGTCGTCCTGCACGCCCCCTTGAATTCCAAACCCGGCGTTGATCGCCCGGACCGTGCCCGCCACGTGAAAGGCAGTCATCAACTGGCGTGCTGTGTTCCCGTATTCGCAGTACTGCGACACTGGCCCGTTGGCAAACGGCGTCCGGGCCAGCGCCCACAGCAGGTTGCAATGCTGGTCGTCGTCCTTCACCGAAAACACCAGGCTGAGCACGGACGATTCGTCGAGACTCTGATTGCTGATCGCGGCCGACATTTCCTCGATGGCACGGCTGCGCACAGCAGGACGAGCGTCTCCCAGCAGCGTCAAAAAATGCTGCGGCCGGGAGGGCAACTCGTCCCAGGCGATCCGCAGGCCGCGCGGATCGTCCACGGAATGCGCCCCGTTCCGGCGAATGCGGTAGATCGCCCCCGCAATCTCGGGCTTGGCGACCTGCGACGTCGGGCAGCCGATGCGGAACCAGCCGCCGGTGTCGATGACCAGCAGCGAGCCGTCGGCGTCTTCGATGACGTCGGTGGGGTGGCAGTCAGGGTCGTCCGAGACGAAGAAGTCGGTCGTCTCCTCATGACGAAACGTCGCGCCATGCCGCTCCAGTCGAGTGTGGACGACCTTGTGCGTGTTGAACTGCGTGACGAAGAAGTCCCCTCGATTGGACGACTCGTCCGGCGGGCCAAAGAACTGGTCGCTGCGGTAGCGGGTGAGTCCGCTGACGGCGACGTGGCCGTAGTTGTAGACCTCGGGCAGCAGGTCGCCGGTGGATTTGAACTCGGCGATGGAGTCCTGCTGGTCGTAGCGCGGGTAGACGCCCCCTTCGACCCAGTGGACGAGACAGTCGCCGCGCGGCGTCCCGTAGAACAGGTTGACCGTCCCGATGCACTCTCCGGTCTCCCAGAAGTCCACCTCGACCGGGTTGTCCATGCCGCCGCCGCAGAGGACGCGGACATCGGAGCCGTCGGGGCGGCAGGAGAAAATGCGGGCGGCTTTCCCCCTGGTGAGCAGCGAACCTTCGGGATTGGGCAAGCCGGGCTCGGGGTTGGGGGGGATCTCGGTCACGTCGTCCTCCCCGCCGAACTCGCCGTCGCCGAGGTCGCGGATCTCATGGCCGTGCCGTCCGTCGCACCAGTAAAGCCGGCCGTCGGGTGAGAGAAACGGCCCGTGGATATCGGCCGCGTTGCCGCTGAACCCGAACGACTTGACCAGCACGGTCCGTTTGTCGCACACGCCGTCGTCGTCGGTGTCTTCCAGCTTCCACAGGTAAGGCGAGCTGCAGGTGTAGAGGGCGCCGCGATACCACAGGCATCCCTGCGGAAAGACGAGCTTGTCGGCGAAGACCGTGGACTTGTCGAAGACGCCGTCGCCGTCGGTATCTTCGAGCAGGCGGATGGAATCCTGCGGGTCGGCGATCAGTTCCGAAGCGGGGCGGTTGGTCCCGGCACTCTCGCAGACAAACAGCCGTCCGCGCTCATCGAAGCAGCCCATCATCGGATGCTGAACGAGGTCAGATCCGGCGACGAGTTCGATAGTGAACCCATCGGGAACCTGCGGCAGGTCCGCCGCGCCGCTGCAGGCCGCCCACTGAGCCAGAAGGAAGCCGCACACTCGAAGTATCGGTCGCATGACACAGACTCCGTCGATCGGGAGCAGTCAGTTCGGTCCCCAGCGTGCACTCATCCTACAGCCTTGACCGGGAGTCTGCAGTGCCGGCGACAATCGATGGGAGGCCGCGGCTGACGCGGCTTTGCAGCGTTCCCCGACTATCCTCTGCTCCGTCCTGGCGGGTATAATGTGGACTGCAACCGTTTGCCTTCTGTTTCTGCCGCTGTCGCCGTTCGTCCCGACATGTTCCAGTCTCTCCGCGGCCATTTTCTGATCGCCGGTTGCCGCCTGCGGGACCCGAATTTCTTCAAGTCGGTGGTGCTGATGGTGGAGCACACCGAAGAGCAGGCGATGGGACTGATCATCAACCGCCCCTCGTCGGTGACGCTGGCCAACGCGTTGTCGGGTCACTTCGATCTTCCGGAGACCGGGGACCTGATTCATTGCGGAGGACCGGTGGAGCCCGGCGCTTACTTCGTGCTCCATAACACGGAGGCCTTCGATCCGTCGGAATGCCCCGTCGTGGATGGACTCTACGTCGGCAGCAGTGCGGAGGTCTTCGAGGAGATTGTCCGCAACGCCTGCGCCGAGGCCGACTTCAAGTTCCGCGTCTTCTCCGGCTGCGCCGGCTGGGGGGCCGGCCAACTCGAAGGGGAGCTGAGTCGCGGCGACTGGTTCACCTTTCCGGCCTGCGAGGACCTGATTTTCCACGACGACCCGTACGTCATCTGGGACATGCTCGTGCGGAAAGTCTATGAGTCCAATCGGCTGGTGCCGCACCGCACCGATCACCCGGAGTGGAATTGATCGGGCCGACCGGTTGCAGCAGGGGCTGGAACAGGAGGAAACAGAGGGAACGGAGCGGAGGCGCGGGCTGCGCAGACTGCTGGTTCGCCACGACCGCAGCTCCCGGCCCGATGGGCCGCGGCTAAACGAGACGTTGAGTGGCTTGGTCCGAAGCCCGCATCACGGGGTGTTTAAAGGACCAACCCTCTGTTATCTCCGTTGCCTCCTGTTCGAGATACTGAGTTCGCTGCACTCATCACCTGTAACGCGGGAGCCGCCTGATGTTCGATCGCCTCTTCTACGGCTGGGAACTCGCCAAAGACAGCCTGCATGTGCTGCGGCTCGATAAGGAGCTGCTGGTCTTCCCGCTGTTCAGCGGCGTCGCGTGCATGCTCGTGCTCGCCAGCTTCGGCATTCCGCTGTGGAACAGCCCGTACGCCAACGTCGTTTTCGGCGAGGGGGAGATCCCGCAGGATCCGGTGGCGTATGCGATCCTGTTCGCGTTCTATTTCGTCAACTACTTCGTGATCGTGTTCTTCAACTCGGCGCTGGTGGCGTGCGCCATCATCCGGTTCCGCGGCGGCGATCCGACCGTGATGGACGGGTTCCGGGCGTCGTTCAGCCGTCTGCCGCAGATCCTGGGCTGGGCGCTGGTCAGTGCATCGGTCGGCATGATTCTGCGGGTGATCGAGTCTCGATCGGAGAAGGCTGGGCAAATCGCCGCGGCACTCCTGGGGGCAGGCTGGACGATCGCAACGTTCTTCGTGGTGCCGGTGCTGGTGGTTGAGCGAGCGAACCCGCTGGAAGCCGTGAAGCGGTCGCTGTCGATCCTGCGGAAGGCATGGGGAGAGTCGATCGGTGCGCACTTCGGCATCGGCGCTATGGTCTTCGTCGCCAGTCTGATCTGCATCCTGCCGATCGTCGGCGGAGGCTTCGCGATCGGAGCCGGGCTCGTCGTCCCCGGCGGTATCCTGATCGCCTGCGGAGTTCTCGGCCTGATCCTCGTTTCGCTGATCTCATCCGCGCTCGACAGCATCCTCCTCGCCGCCCTGTACCTGTACGCCGCCGACGGCGCTGTGCCGGAGCAGTTCGACAAGGGGCTCCTGCGTCAGGCGTTTGCCGCACGGGATTGATCCGGCGGAATGGACCGCGCAAAGGCGCAAAGGCTTCTCAGGGCCGTCTCTTTGCGCCTCTGCGCCTTGGCGCGAACTCTTCCCTGAGCGAATGCTCATCGCTGATTCGGAAGCAGAGGATTCTCAATGTCCGTATTGGATCGTTTTCGACTGGATGGCAAGCGTGCGTTCATCACCGGCGGCAGCCGTGGTCTGGGACGCGAGATGGCGCTCGCATTGGCCGATGCAGGCGCCGATGTGGTCCTCGTTGGTCGAGACCAGGCGAGCCTCGAGCGGACGGCCGGGGACATCCGGGAACGCGGTCGCGAGGCGGTCATCCTGCAGGGAGATGTCGGGGACCCTGCAGACTGCGAACGCATCTGCCGACGGGCGCTGGACGAGCATGGTCCGCTCGACATTCTCATCAACAACGTCGGCGGTCGGCGCGTGAATGTTCCGACGACCGACTTCCCGCTGGAGACCTGGCGGCAGATGCTGGACCTCAACCTGACCAGCACGTTTCTCTGCACGAAGTTAATCGGCGGCGCGATGGTGGAGCGCGGGCAGGGAGGGCGAATCATCAACGTATCGTCAATTAACGGACTGGTCGTCACCCGCAAGATCGGCGGCCGCAGTTACGAGACCTCCAAGGCGGCCGTCATTCAGTTCACCAAGGCCGTTGCCGCCGACTGGGCCCCGCACGGCGTCACCTGCAACGCGATCTGTCCGGGCGGGTTCATGACTGAACCGAACCTCCGCTGGTCGCGGGAGAATCCGGAGGTGATCGAGGCCTTCCAGGAGCAGATTCCGATGGGCTGTTTCGGCCAGCCGGAGGACCTGGGCCCGCTGGCCGTCTACCTGGCCAGCGACGCGTCCCGCTATATGACCGGATCGACTCTAATCATCGATGGCGGGTACACGTTGTGGTAATGCGCGGTATTCTGCACTGATCTCACCCGTGTCGCGCACCGCATTCCAATGCGGGTCATTGTGCCGATTCGCCGTCCGCTCCGACTCCGCCGGTGACTCACTCGCGGGTCGGAAGGATCCCCACCCCAACGACGAAACGGAAAGGCTCGTCCATGCGCCATCCAGTTCAATTCCCGTCGATGATCGTCGCTCTGTTCATCGCCCCTGCCTTCGTGATGGGCGCCGAACGGCTCCCGATGGTCGACGTCGAAGGTGAATCTTCTGTGGAGCAGCAAGAGGCTGCACCGCAGGAGGAGAATTCTCCTCGGCAAGACAGCGAACTGAACATGCCGGAACTCGAACTGGGCCAGTTGGGAGGAGATTGGCTGCTCACCCTTCCTGCCGGCTTCCAATACCGGATCTCGCTCGAGGCACTGCAGGACGGGCGGTATCAGCTGCAGCACGGGTCGAACTTCGCCGGCATTTACGAAGTCCGGGGAGACAAACTGTTCATGTCCGAGCCGGTGGATGAACGGCACGACGTCTTCACCTGGCGAATTCTCAACGCCAATACACTGCTGCTGATCGATGAGACCGGCGCCAGCTGTGCACTTTATGCCGGCGCGACGCTCGGCCGGCAGATCGATCCGGAGACGGAACTGCCGCGCACCGTGACGACGATCGCGGCCCCTGCATTCCGCCGCGATCGCAGCGAACCTCCGGCCGATCCAGCACGCGAAACGGAACAGTAGCGCCTCGGCGACGTGGAACTGCTGATGGCCTCTCGCTGACTTCGTGCGCAGGCTTACGGTTTCAGGTGCCGGTCCAGGAACTCGTAGGCGACGTTCCGCACGTCCTCCGGGAAGTCGTGGGCGCAGTCGGGATAGTTGGCCTGCAGGTTCTCGGCTGCGCCATACAGTTCATAGATCGGCGCCGCGGAGGTGATGCAGTCGCGGACTCCGGAGACCTCGAAGTTGTCGTCGTGAAGCGGCGCGCTGGCGAGGAACGGCCGCGGGGCGAACGACGCCACGATCTCGGTGAAGTCGAACGGAAGCTCGTCGGGGTCGTTGTGATATTCGCTCGCGATCCGCGGCATGTAGCGGGCGCTCGTCCAGCCGGCGAGATTGCCCCCGTAGTATTTCTGATAGCTGTTGAATCCGCAGTTGGAGACGATCGCCTTGATTCGTGGCTCGAATGCGGCCGTGAACATGGAGTTGTGCCCGCCGAGCGAATGCCCGATGACGCCGATCCGCTCGCCGTCCACCTCCGGCAGCGACTGCAGCAGGTCCACGGCCCGGATGTTGTCATAGATCGCCTTCATCGTGCCGCTGACATAATCGTCCGCTTCGAAGTCGTACTCATGCTCGCCGAAAGAGGGATAGTCCGGCGCGAGCGTGACGTAGCCACGCTCCGCCAGGTGCAGGGCGTAATGCAGGTTCGGGTTGCCGCCCAGTCCGGCCGGTTCGGACTTGCCGATGCCTGTCGTCTGGTGCAGGCAGAGCATGGCGGGAAGCTGCTCCCCATCGGCGTGCTTGGGGACAAACAGAAACGCCGCGACGCGCCGCTCGCGATGATCGGTGTGATACGTGATGTGCTTGCGAACGAGGCCGGACTCTCCCACCGCGACGGATTCCTGTACTTCGACGTCGAGCGGAACCGGTGACTCGGGCTGCGGCAAGGGGCCCATGACCCGTTGCATATGAGCCAGCACGTGGGCGCGCCGCTGCTCCCAGTCCTCCACAGTGTCGATAGCGATCCGTTCGCCGTCGTCGTTCAGACGGTAGGACAGGTCGAGATGCTCGTCGTACACCGGTGGTTCGGCCGCGAGCAGGGACGAGACTGTGAGTGCCAGCAGGACGGGAATGAACAGCGGCGGCATGGACATATTCCTGGCTCGGGAGCGGAAGGCGGAACGCAGGCTGTGAGTGATTCCGACGGCACACAGAGAGTGCCTATTGCTATCACTCATGCTAACAGCGCCGCGAGGACGCCGGACAGGATGATGCCGTCGAAAGTGCCGGCGCCGCCGATGGACATCATGCCCACGGGAGTCCGCAGCAGGTCCTTGAGGTGCAGCAGGTCCGCGCCGACGACAGGTCCCGCGACTCCGGCGGTGAAGGCGATCGGAGCAAGATTCTCAGTTCCGGCGGCGTCCCAGAATCCACAGGTCAGCCACGTCGCGCCGACGGCCGCCAGCGGCGCGACGAATGCCGGCATCACGATGCCGATGCCGGGCATGGGGCGCGCCACGAAATAACAGACGGCGATGTTGAAGGCGCACACTCCGGCGAGCGCGAGCAATGGACCGCCCCCCAGCCGCGCAACGTGCAGCACCTGCCAGCCCGCGACAAGCACCGGGATCACGCAGCCCCCGACGTTCACCGCGACGATCGTCTCGCGGCGGAGACGGCGGTACTGCGGCGCCATCATTCCCCAGTACACGAGCCCCATCACAATCTCGGGCTGGACGTCGTCTCGCGCAAAGCGGTAGACGGGAAGGTTCACCATCGAGCCGATGAAGATGCAGACGACCACGAGCGTCGCAACGGGGGCCGAAAGGTGCAGGCGCTGCAGGGCTGTCTGCATCACCTCGATGAGGAACAGCGGCATCAGGCACAGCAACAGCGTCGCCAGAACGATGGCTAGGCAGCCGAGCGGAGGGAGCAGCGGCGGACGTGCGGGTTCAATCGGCTGCATGGAATCCATGACGCGGTGTTTCAGGAAGTACTCTGAGCGCCTGCGGCGCCGGGACGGGCTTCCAGTGCTGTCGCCCGCAGCGACGCCCCGCAGGCACTCCGCGACGCCGGACGATCAGTCCCGGGCAGGCAACTGCAGCGGAGCGCGATCGGCTTTCTCGCGAATCCAGTTGACGGCCTTGTATACGTGAGGCCGGCGGATGATCGCCAGTTCCAGACGGCGCTTGCCGGGGATGTCGAGGAGCGACACGCCGACGAGCAGGGCGAGGACCCCCTGTCCGGGAGTGAAAAGCATGATCAGTCCCGCCAGCAGGAACGCGGCGCCGACAAAGTTCTTGAGCACAACCAGCAACGTCCGCAGGGCCGGGTGCGATCGGGAGAAGGGGAGCGCCCGTTCCCGTGACCGGAGGAAGTAGTCCGCCGGGATCCGGGCGATCATGATCGGCATGGCAATCACGCTTCCCACGAACAGGATCGCCGAGGACGTGACAATAAGACCGGTATGCTCGGTGATCCAGTCCCACATGCGTGCCTCGACCCGGACCCCCGTCGTCAAACCTGACTGACACCACTGACCGGCACGCAGAATAGCACGGGACCGGCGAGCGCGAAGCATCCGGTTCGCCGCACTGAAACCAGAGACGGGCCGGCTGAGCAGCGCGCCGCAAGTCACAACATCTCGAGCGTCGGCATCGAGGGAGCGTCCAGGAGCCGTTTGGCGATCTCGATCGCGGTCCGTTCGCAGACGCGGAGGAGCGGATCGCGGGCCGGGCTCTCCTGCGAGTAGAGGTCGGCGATGCGCCCCTCGTCTCCCCGAATGCGAATCACAGGCTCCGCGGGGACCTCGCCGAGGAACGGAACTCCCATCTCGGCGGCCGTGGCCTTCGTCCCGCCGCGGCCGAACATCTCGCCGCTCATGTTCTCGACCATCCCCAGCACCGGGATCTTCACCGTGCGGAACATGCTGATCGCCTTCATGGCGTCGAGCAGTGCGACCTGCTGCGGCGTGCAGACGACGACCGCGCCGGCCGCCTGAACCATCTGCGACAGCGACAGCGCCACGTCTCCCGTGCCGGGGGGCATGTCGATGAAGAGGTAGTCCAGTTCGCCCCAGTCGGTGTGCTGCAGGAACAGCGTCAACTGACGATGCAGCATCGGTCCGCGCCAGACGACGGCCTGGTCCTTGCCGATCTGGTAGCCGATCGAGAGCAGCTTCATGCCGTCGGCTTCAATCGGGTCCAGCCGCGGGACGACCTGTCCGTCCGGAGTCTGGATCTCCTTGAGGGCCAGGTCACCGGACGTGCCGGTGAGATGCGGGATGCTGGGTCCGTAGACGTCGGCGTCCAGCAGGCCGACTTTGGCGCCGCATTCTTTCATGCCGTAGGCCAGGGCCGCGGCGATTGTGCTCTTACCGACGCCTCCCTTGCCGCTCCCGACTGCGACGATGTTCTTGACCTTCAGGCCGATGTTGCCGCCGGATGCAACGCCCCTGACCTTCGAGGTGAACGTCACGTCGACGCTGCCGACCTCCGGCACGCTGGTTGCCGCGGCAACGACGGCGTCACGGATCCGCTCCGGCTGCGGGTATGCGGGTGTGGGGAGTTCGATCGCGATGCGGGCCGTGCCGTCCGCGACATTGACGCCGGAAACCATTTTCAGGTCCGCGAGCGTTCGACCCAGTTCGGGATCGGTGATGGCGCCTGCGGCGGCGGTTAACTGCTGTTCAAGTTGGATATCGGCGGGCATGGAAACTCGAACTGGATGAGAGATTCAACGTGTGTGTGCGGGCAACAGCAGCGGTAAAGCCGGTCCCGATTGATGCCGGGTCGGCCCAAGGGCGCGGCCGACCACGGCGGCGAGGCGCTCTCCGCCGCAGGTCTCCTCCATGACGACCGTCGCTCCCAGATCGAAGATCGCCCATTCCGCGGCCATCAACCGTTCCGGCACGACGACGATGATCGGCGTGCACGGCGAGGTGCTCCGGAGTTGCCGGATCTTCCCGGGAACGGCCGGATCGTCCCCGTGCCACGCCATCACAACGGCTTCGCATGCCTCATCGGCAACGTCGCGTGCGGATTGGCAGCCCCGGATGCGGAGGTCCTCCGCGCGCAGCCGCCGTTGCAGTTCGGGCGTCCAGAACGGGGACGGCTCGCAGACCAGGAGTGTACGGGACGGCTTGCGTTCCGGCGACGGAGTCGAAGGGGGCACGCCCGGATTCTAGACGGAGCGGATGATGGGCGGTAGAGGCCCGGCGCGTGATGTCGACGTCGTGCGCCAAGGTCTCGACCGGTCCCGGCAGTCCAGCCAGCATGGCGGCGCCTCGGCGCCACGAGGTCGCCTTCACTCCCCCGCGGCGTCCGCTTCCATCCTCTGCGCAGCGGAATTCGCCGGTCATTGTCAGCCTGCCGGCAGTCACTTTACCCCCCGTTGTCCCCGGCCGTTCATTGGTCTGGCCTCGAATGCAGATTTATTAGAGGATTCCGCCCCCTCAGACCCAGGATGCCGTCGGTCGTGACGGCCGTTTGAGTCCACAGCATCGCCCTTTCGAGGCCAGCGAGAGACGTTGTCATGGAACTTCCCAGCCGTGCGAAAGGCGATATTCTCCTGCGTCCAGGCGAAATGAGCGACATCCGTCGCCGACTGCGGAGCCTGGCCGCCCGCCATGACCTGACGACCGTGATCGCCTGCGCGTTCGATCATCGCACTCGCATCCTGCCGTTCATCTACGCCGACCTGCGGATGGCGCCGGCGGGAGTGCGGTCGATCGGTTCCGCACTGGTGGATTCCGGGTTCGACAAAACCCGGATCGTGCTGCAGCAGTGGAACCGCAACTTCGCGCCCTCCGAGATGCGGCTGGACGGCCGCATCCCCGATATCTTCATGGTTTCCAGCATGCATCTGCACTCCAGCGAGTGCGATCGGCTGATCCAGGACGCGTGCCGCATCGATCCCGCCCGGCGACCGCTCATCATCGCGGGCGGTCCGCGGATCATCTACGAACCGTGGCACGTGTTCGGGACCGATCCGGAGCAGCCGTGGGGGGCCGACGTCGCCGTCACGGGCGAAGAGTTCGTCGTCCTGAGCCTGCTGGAAGTGCTGCTCAGCATGCGGGGGGAAGGGGAGTCGATCCGCTCCACATTTCTCCGCGCGCGCGACTGCGGGGCGCTCGATGAGATCCCCGGCCTTGTGTACGGGCTGTCCAGCCGGCGGGAGGGGGTCGCCGAAGAGCTGGTGGATACCGGGATTCAACGGCTGCTCGGCGATCTGGATGAACTCCCTTCGCCAGTGCTGGGTTATCAGCTGCTGGAGCCGCCCGGCAAGGGGGCCGGCCTGGGACCGGCCGCACTCACGGCCCGCCAGGTCCGGAAGCACTCGAGCGTCTCGTCCGTCGTGCTCACCGTCGGCTGCAAGTTCCGCTGCTCGTACTGTCCCATCCCGGCCTACAACCAGCGAACTCACCGCGTGAAGAGCGGGGAGCGGATCGCCGACGAGATGGAGCAGATCTCCCGGACGTACAACATCAATTTCTTCTTCGGCACCGACGACAACTTTTTCAACGACACGGCCAAGACGCTCGACATCTGCGAGGCGCTGGCCCGCCGTGCGGGCAGCGGCAACTCACCGCTCCGCCGGATCCGCTGGGGCACCGAGGCCACCGTGCATGACACGATCCGCCTGCAGGAGCACCTGCCCCTGGTGCGGCGGGCGGGACTGTTCGCCGTGTGGATGGGCGTCGAAGACCTGACCGCCACGCTGGTGAAGAAGGGGCAGAGCGAGAGCAAGACGCTGGAAGCATTCCGGCTGCTGCGGGACAGCGGCATTCTGCCGATCCCGATGATGATGCATTGCGACGCTCAGCCGCTCATCAGCCGAAAGAGCAATTACGGGCTCATCAACCAGCTTCGGACCCTCAGGAAGGCGGGCGCCCTGTACACGCAGGTCCTCATGCTGACTCCGTCGGCCGGTTCGAAGTGGTACGTCGAGACGTACACCTCGGGGCTGGCATTCGACAAGGTCGATGACGAGCCGATTCCTCCCTACATGGTGGACGGCAATTACGTGGTGGCCTCCAAGCATCCCCGTCCGTGGGTGAAGCAGTTGAACCTGCTGGCCGGCTACACCTACTTCTTCAATCCCCTGCGGATGCTCCTGGCGCTGATCTGGTCGAAGTCGCGCGTCCCGTTCGCGGACGCGGAAACACGGTCCCCGGAAAAGGTGCAGCGCTACTCCTGGAGGCAGAAACAACAGCGCCGCATCTGGCTCAAGCTGCGGGCGCACTGCATCGACGCGGGCATCCAGGCGCTCGGCATGAGCGGGCTGTTCTTCACCTACTGCCGGACTGCGGGCTGGGCATGGAGGCTGCTCCGCGGCAAGATCGATCATGCCGTGCAGTCGCCCGCCAGCCGGATCCCGATGCGCTCCGCCTTCGGAGGCGCTGCCAGCCACGCGCTCCCCGGCACTCCGCTGCGCGGGGAATCAGAGCCGGTGCTGCAACTGACGGTCCTCAATGATTCGAGCTGCGCCGATACGGCATGCTCGAAAGCGGCCTGACGTTTGTCCGCGCGGAAGCCGGCGGACCAGTCGGACCACAACAAGCAGCGACCAGCGAAATCCGCCCATCACGACGCCTTCGCCGCCTCGATCCGTGTGCAGCGGCCGATTTCGCGGACGGCTTGGCGGAGACGCTTGCTGTTCTCGACGATGGCGAGCCGCAGGTAGCCTTCTCCGTCTTCGCCGAACCCGCGGCCGGGGCTGACGGCGACGCCCGCCTCTTCCAGGAGCCAAGTAGATGGGGATGAGAATCCGCGGCGCGTCAGGGAGAGTGATGTTGCGAATGAGCACATCCCCCTGAAGGAGCCGCGGATTTTTATCCCCATCTACGTCACTGTGTTGACGGCATCACGTTCGCCTCCGCACAATGAGACAGGAATAGACGGGGCATAATCGACGAAGCGGTGTCGCAATGCCGAGTTTCAGCATTTCTCAAGTCTCACTCCACCAGTTTGCAACGGCACGACGTTGGTTTGTGAGCGTGCCGGTGCTGGGTGCAGCCCTCATCGGCGCAGGTCAGGCCGTGTCGCTCGCGGTCGATTCGGCATCAGAGCTGCTCACTCAGGGCAAGGAGGCGGTCGCAAAGGACGATTACGACGAGGCCTCGGACATTCTGCGAAGGGCCCTCGTGGCGGCCAGAGCGGCGAAGGATCAGGAACTTCTGGCCGACGTTCAGGAACTTCAGAAGCGGCTGCGGGTCCTGGAGCGAGAATTCAAATCGCTGAAGAATGCGCGGCAAACGCTCGATCAGTCACCGGACGACCCGGCAGCAAACACGAAGGTCGGGAGTTTCTACTGCTTCTACAAGGCGGATTGGAATCACGGCGCGACGCTGCTCGCCAGGGGTGAGCCCGGTTCTCTGCGCGCGGCGGCCGAAGTTGACATCGCGATGCCCGAAGGAGTCAACGAGCAAGTTGCGGCCGGCGACGCCTGGATCAAAGTTGCTGGCGAGAGTAGAGACGGTCAGGAGAAGGAGCAGTTGCACTTGCGGGCGCGGCACTGGTATCTGGCCGCGTTGGACCAAGTGGAGGAGGAATCGCAACAGCAACTAATCCACGCGCGACTCGACAAAACGGAGTTCTTTCCCACCAAGATCATCATCTTCAACACAACCAACGGCATCGGCAACGACCGCGGCACGCGGCAGCTGAATCTGGTTTTGATGAGCGATGGCAAACCAGTGTTTCAACGACGTTTTGCTCCCAATTGGGCCAAGAACACTTCAGCTCCGACGACGATCCGACTTCCATCACGCACGAAAGTGGATGAAGTTCGAGTCGAGGTGCTGGCGTGGATCGATAACGGCGGCGGACTGGCCGAATTGGAGGTTTATCATGGGGACCGAAATTACGCGCGAGGTGCTGCGGCGTCGGGAGATTCCTCCCCGAACTCGATGTTTCGACCCGGCCGCCTGACCGACGGCGACTACGGTAATAATGTCGATCAATCTGGTCTTTGGCTGCTCAGTAACGAGGTGCCCGGCTCCGCCGTGGTCCACCTCAATCGGCGGGATCGTGTGGGATTCTGAACGACCTGTCTTCGGCACGTCGTTCGCTGACCGATCTACGGATTGGTGGGACCACGTTCAGCCGCTAATTCATTCGCGAAGTGGCAAGGCACCAAACGGGGCGGGATGGAACGGTCGGCAGCCTTCAGTGTGCCAAGGGCGTGTCGCCCGTGCGGGCGCGGATTGGATCGCGAACGCTCCGGGAAGCGCCCAATACCCGTTCTGCGTCGGCACGGCCGGGTGCCACTGCTGGCTCGCCCAGCAGTGCGAGTGCAGCTTGAAGTTCAATCCAGCAGGTCCGGGGTGAGACGTTGAGCGGCTTTTCGATTCAGCGGTGCAGGTGGGTTTTGACGCAAAGGCCCGCGAAGGAATGGGAAGGGGTTCATTAACTCTTTGCGTTTCTCGGCGCCTTGGCGACTTTGCATCGGTCTCTTCGGCGTCGCCGGGTTCCTGAGTCACGACGCCTTCGCCGCCTCGATTCGCGTGCAGCGGCCGATTTCGCGGACGGCCTGACGGAGACGCTTGCTGTTTTCGACGATGGCGAGCCGCAGATAGCCTTCGCCGTCTTCGCCGAACCCACGGCCCGGACTCACGGCGACGCCGGCCTCTTCGAGGAGCTTCATGGCGAAGTCGATGGAGCCCATCTCGGCCCAGGGTTCCGGGATGGGGGCCCAGACGAACATGCCGGCCTTGGGCTTGTGGATGTCCCAGCCGAGACGCGTCAGGCCGTCGCAGAGGACGTCGCGGCGGCCTTCGTACTCGGCGGCGAGGCTTTCGACGGCGGCGTCGCAGTGCCGCATGGCGACGATGGCCGCGATCTGGATCGCTTGGAAGATGCCGTAGTCGTAATAGCCCTTGATGGTGGCCAGCGCGCGGACCATCTCGGCGTTCCCGCAGCAGAAGCCGATCCGCCAGCCGGCCATGCTGTAGCCCTTGCTCATCGTCGTGAACTCAACGCCGACGTTGATGGCGCCGGGCGTCGAGAGGAAGCTGGGGGCCTTGTAGCCTTCAAAGCAGATGTCGGCGTAGGCGAAATCGCTGATGACGAGGAAGCCGTACTTCTTCGCGAGCTTCACCAGGTCGACGAAGAAGTCCTGCTCGATGGTCGTCGACGACGGGTTGTGCGGGAAGTTGACGATGACGACTTTCGGCGTCGGATACAGGTGCTCGCAGGTGTAGGCGACGTTCTGCAGAAACGTCTCGGGATTGCGGACGTCGAGTGCGATCACGTTGCCGGCGGCGAGCATCACCGAGTACATGTGGATTGGGAACGTCGGCGACGGGATGATGGCGGTGTCGCCGGGGCCCATGAGGGCGAGGCAGAGGTGGCTGAATCCCTCCTTCGACCCGATGGTGGCGATAACTTCGCGATCGGGGTCGAGGTGCACGCCGTACTTTTTGAAGTACCGCTTGGCGACCTCTTTGCGGAGGTTGCCGATGCCGTTGGCGACCGAGTAGCGGTGGTTCCTGGGGTCCTGCAGCGCCTCCGTCATCTTCTGCTGGATGAGGGGATCGGGGGCGTCGGTGGGGTTCCCCATGCCGAGGTCGATGACATCGATCCCGGCGACGCGCTTCTCGTACTTGAGCTTGTTGATCTTGCCGAACAAATAGGGGGGCAGCCGCTTGAGCCGGTCGGCGACCGGGATCTTGAACGGCGTGTCGGCAAACGGGATCTCGGATTCGTTCCGCATGGGAGTGGCGTCACAGGGTGGGACCGGCAGAAACTGGGCCGGTCGATGCCGTCATTTTAGAAGGGGCACGACATCGACGCGAGGTGAAAGGTTCATGCCGCGCTCCGCCTGGTTGGAACTTGTAACCACGGAATACACGGAAGACGCGGAAAATTGACGTCGACAGACTGCGAAGCCTGCGGTCTATGGCGGGATTCAAGGTGAGACACGTCTGGCAACAGAACTAACTCGCAATGCACTCCCAAGGTAGTCCGGAGAGTATTCGCTCTCTGATCGAGACATCTGACAGGATCGAGGTTCCGAGCGTAATTCAACTTTCCGTGTCTTCCGTGTATTCCGTGGTTCCCCCTCCAGCCAGATCCAGCTCTCCGGAATCCTCCGCGACACTCGAGAATGGCTCAAGAATCCCGTGTTGACGGCCGAGGGGGGGGCGACTTATAAGTCCGCCCCCCTGCGAACGGGGATACTGCCTGTCTTTGTCGCCGGACCCTCGGCGACCCCTGTTCGATGCGGCCGGGAAGGCATGGTCCATGATGGACGTGGGCCGCCGTGCCGCCGAGTCCTGTCAAAGATCGGAGCCCGCTTCCCATGAGTGAACGGACGCACTCGAACCCTCCCTCTGCCCCCCGCAAGAAACTCTTTCCCCTGCTCGCCGGAACGGGCGCGGCGGTCCTGATCGCCGGCGTGGCGTTTCAGATCTTCCAGGCCGAGCCTGCCGCATCGCAGACCCGCGAACCGGCGCCGGTAGGTGACGCGCAGTCCGGGACGGCGACCGTCAACGCGACGGCGACCAACCAGACCGACAGCGTGGTGGCCCGCGTCAACAACCAGCCGATTACCTACGCCATCGTCGCCAAAGAATGCTACGACCGGCACGCTCAGGAAGTGCTGGAGAACATCATCAACCGGGCGATTATCCATCAGGCCTGCCAGGAGAAGGGAGTCGGCGTGACCGACGCCGAGATCCAGCAGGAAGTGCACACGATCGCCAAGAAGTTCAACCTGCCGACGGCGACCTGGTACCAGATGCTGGAGTCCGAGCGCGGCATCACCAAGACGCAGTATCACCGGGACGTCATCTGGCCGATGCTGGCGCTGAAGAAGCTTGCAGGAGAAGACGCGCAGGTGACTGACGCCGAGTTGCAGAAGGCCTTCATCCGGGACTTCGGCCCGCGCGTTGAGGCGCGGATGATCGTGATCGACGGCAATCTGCGGCACGCGACGCAGGTCTGGGAGCAGGCGAACGGGGATCCGGAAAGCTTCGCCACGCTCGCGCAGCAGCATTCGGCCGATCCGAACAGCCGGGCGCTCGGCGGTGCGGTGCCGCCGATCCGCCGTTACGGCGCCCCTGAGGGCACTCCGCAGGAGAACGTCGAGATCCAGGCGTTCAAAATGCAGCCGGGCCAGGTGTCGCCCGTCATGCAGCTGGGTGAGAACCGCTTTGTAATCCTGAAGTGTGAGAAGCGGACGGAGCCGGTCGTCACCGACATCGAGCAGGTGCGTGCGGAGCTGACAGCGCAGCTGATCGAAGAGAAGACGCAGCTCGCCGTGGCCGCGATCTTCGAGGAGATCAAGCAGAAGGCCCAGGTGCACAACTTCCTGACCGGCGAAAGCACGGCGGGCGCTACGGCCGGCGTCGTGAAGCAGACCGGCGCCACGCAAACCGCCGCGCCGACGGTTCGCACCGCGACGGGGACGCAGCCGGCGGGCCGTTGACGGCAGGACGGGTTCAGCGCGTGCGGGTCAGCACATGCCAGGCGTGTCGTTTCCTCTCGCGAGGAGGCGGCACGCCGTTTTGCGTTTGGGGTGAGGTCGCGGGACGGGGCGGCTGTGGGAGTGGCGATGGGCCGGAATCCGCGGTTTTTTAGGGGTTTGGCCGGGGGGCGGGAATTGACAACCGGAAAAGCCGCCGTTCTACTATGCCCCAATTCACAGGCGTTTCCCCGCGTTTGACAGGCACACAACCCAGGAAAGGAGCCACGATGGCGAAGAAAGCCGCCAAGGGCATGTCGAAGACGGAGGTGCTGAACGAGATCGCCGAGAAGACCGAGCTGACCCGCAAGCAGGTCTCAGCCGTCTTCGAGGAACTCGGCAACGTGATCGAGCGTCAGCTCAGCAAGAAGGGCCCGGGCGTGTTCACCGTGCCCGGACTGATGAAGCTGAAGGTCCGCGAGAAGAAGGCGCAGCCGGCCGGGATGCGGAAGAACCCGTTCACCGGCGAGATGAAGATGGCCCCGGCCAAGCCGGCCAGCCGCACGATTCGCGTGACGGCCATGAAGAAGCTGAAGGATCGCATCTAAGCGGCGAGACAGAGGCGCGACTACCCCGGCTGAAGGATCAGGCCGGGGTTTTTCGCGCGCGGGCCGCCGTCATTTGTTCTTCTTGCGGTTGCTGCCGCCGGAGCGGGATCCCGAGTTCGAAGACTTGTTCGACCTCGATCCGGAGTTAAACGACCCGGAATTCGACGAGCGGTTGGAGCGCGATCCCGAGTTGAATGATCCGGAGTTGGAGGAGCGGTTCGAGCGTGAACCCGAATTGAAGGAGCCGGAGTTCGAGGAGCGGTTCGAGCGTGAACCCGAATTGAACGAGCCGGAGTTCGACGATCGGTTCGATCGGCCGGAGTCGAAGGAGCCCGAGTTGGACCGGTTCGAGTTGCTCGAGCCGGAATTGAAGTTGAAGCTCCCCGAATTGGAACGGTTGCTGTTGCTGGAACGGTTGCTGTTGCTCC
Source organism: Planctomycetaceae bacterium (assembly GCA_041940305.1). GTDB lineage: Bacteria > Planctomycetota > Planctomycetia > Planctomycetales > Planctomycetaceae > JBGTSJ01. Next base: position 143,441 of record JBGTSJ010000014.1, on the reverse strand, counting down.
GCGAGCGCGAGTCGCCGCTCGGCGTCGAATTGTTGGGAATCGACTGGAACGCGCCCGACGGATTGTTCCCCGACCGGTTCGAACGGTTGTTGTTGCGGTTGCCCGAGTTATTGGGGGACTGATTGTTTCGCGGGACCTGGTTATTTCGCGGAACGGACTGCAGGTTGGACCCTGAGTTAGCGTCCCGTTGCTGCTGCCGGGTGTTGCGGTTCCGGTTGGAGGAATTGCCGCTGTCCGGAATCGCTGAGCCGGGCTGCGTCGGGCTCGGAACCACGGTCGGACCGGAATTGTTGCCGCTCTGGTCCCGTGTGCTGCGCGGCTGGCGGTTGCGATCCGAGTTGTTCCCGCTGTTCCCACTGTTGTCATTGCGGCTAGAGCGGTTGCGCGAATCGCCAGTGACGCTGTCCGGGAACGTCGTGCCGGGGGTACCAGTGTCGATGTTGGGATTGTTGTTGGAGTTGCGATTGGAATTGTTGTTCCGGTCCGTGCGACGGGTGTCGCGCGTCCGATCGGTCACGCCGGGAAATGCGTCGTTGCCGCTCTGTCCGGGAGGCTGCTGCGGCGCTCCGACGACGTCGCGCGACTCCCGGGTGCGGTCGGCCTTCTTTTCCACTTCCGGCAGCCGGAGCTTCCGGGACTGCTTGTTTGAGTTCTTATCGCTGTTCGCGGCGGAATTGTCGCCGGTCACGCTGGGAATCGTCACATCCGCGACTTCGCCGGTCGTTCCGGAGCGGTCGCCGCGATCGCGGCCGTTGTTGCGGTCGCGGTTCTGCGCGTTCTCGCCGAGCGCATCGTCGCCGCGGTCATTCCGCCCGTTGCGGTTGGTACGATCGACGCCGACGACGGCGTCGCCGACTTCCACCTCGCGGCGGACCTCCGCCACGTCGCGGATCTTCTTCGATTCCTTCCCGCGGCGATCCCGTTCGGTTTCGTCGAGCTTCACGAAGTGCTGATCGCGGTCGGCCGGCTGGGCCGCGTATTCGTCCAGCTTGCGGCTCAGGCGGACGTTCTTGACGACCTCGCGCTGCCGCTCATCGCCGTGCTCATGGGCCGCGATGAACGCGTCCTGGTCGCGGGCCGTACGGCGGGGACGGAAGTCCTCGTGGTCATGGTAGTGCTTGTGCCAGCGGTGCAGCCGGTCACGGTAGTCGATGCGATGATGCCGCCGGTGATAGCCGCTGTAAAACACCAGCAGCGGGTCGTAATGGCAGTGGCGGCGATGGCGGAACCCGCCGAACCCGCCGAAGCCGAAGTGGCAGGAATACCACGGTTGCACGCCCCAGTTGCTGTAATAGTTGGCTGCGTAGTAGTCACCAAAGTAATAGTGGCAGTAGCTGGGCCGGACGAACCAGTGCAGCGTGAGCGGACCGACGTCAAGCACCAGCCCTGGTGTGAACGGCCGATGGTGATGGTGCCACCAGTGGGCGTGATGGAAGTAGACCGGCGCGAACATCACGCCGCGGGACGGGAGTCGGTAGTCCCAGTACCCGGGGCAGAACACGTACCCGTACGGCGACCACACGAAGCGATCCGGCACCCACACCCACTCGTCATAGACGGGAGCGTAGTATCCCGGTCGCCAGCGATAGTTGTCATCCACGTATTGCCACGAGCCGGGGACCCAGAACTGATCATCTCCCGGAGACTCGATGTTCGGTCCCTGCTCGAGCGTCGCCGGCGGCTGCTGCGGAATGTAGTTCAGTTCGGCGGTGTCCTGACCGGTCCAGAACCCGGAGACCCACTGGTAGCCATTCGGCGCTTCGGTCCAGTAGCCGGGCACCCACCGCTGTCCGGGCGGAATGTCGCGCCACAGGCCGCTGATCCAGATGTAGTCTTCCCGCTCGTCATCCCAGCCCCAATAGCCGGGCACCCACTCGACGTTGTTCCCTTCCGGCATCTGGTCGGGAGGGAGCTCGTCGATGGCTTCCGGCGGCGCCTTGGGGACGATCAGTCCTTCGACGGGGTCGGCGTTGTATTGCTCGGCGAACGCCTCGTGGACGGGGCCGCGGGTGAGGGTTTCGAACTCGTCGTTCCCTTCGACGGCCGGGGTTGCGGCGGCGGGGGCGTTGTCGGGAGCCGGCGGCGGAAGAACCGGTGCATCCTGAGCAGTCGCCAGGGAAGCCAGGCCCAATCCAAAGCCGGAGGCTGTAACAAAAGAGAAGAGACGACGCTGGAAGGAGCGGGTCATGACTGGCTTCCTGTCAGTAGAGCCGTAAGGGACGTGTGCCGCGCGTCAGAAGGGTCTGCGGTCGAAACGTCTGATCAGGGTATTGTTTCGACCGGGCGCAAGGGGTCAACCTCCCGGAGAACGCAATCGGCGTGCCGGTTGAGAAAACATCGGCAAACCCGGCCGATCGATCGTTTCGCTGCCAGAAACCGTCGTCGATGCGGGTGCGCGCTGTCATCAGCACGAATACAGATTTTCGGGTTGGTTGAAAGCAGCGGGGTCGGGCTGCGGACAAGGCGGCGTCACGCTCCAACTACATGGGTCCGGTGTCCGTCGGACCTTGATCCCGGGGGGCATGCCGCCTCACAATGAGCGATTGTAATTCCTGCAATCGCGCTGTCGTGCAGACGGGGTGGATGGATGCTGCGATACATTGGCCGGTGGCTGCCGGCTTTGCTGCTGGCGACGCAAACCGGGGCGGCGGAGATCACCTTCGAGCGTGATGTCGCTCCCTTGCTGGCGCATAAGTGCCTGGACTGCCACAGCGGCGCCGAACCGGAGGGAGGGCTGGACCTCGCCCGCAAGGCGCATGCCCAGACAGGGGGAGACAGCGGCGCCGCGCTGGAGCCGGGCGATCCAGCCGCCAGCTATCTCTGGCAGCGGGTGAGCGCCGACGAAATGCCCCCCGACGAGCCTCTCACGGACAGTGAGAAGGAGGTGTTGCGGCAGTGGATTGATTCCGGCGCCGAATGGACCGTCGACCCAATCGACCCGCTGGCCTACTCCGGCGATGGACGCGCGGGAAACGACTGGTGGTCACTGCAGCCGATTGAGCGCCCGCCAGTCTCCGATGTCCAGGATTCGGGATTTGTCCGCAACCCGATCGACCGGTTCGTTGCCGCCGAACTTGCTGAGCACGGCCTGACGCCGTCGAGCCGAGCCGATCGGCGGACGCTCCTCCGGCGACTGTCGCTGGACCTTCTCGGTCTTCCCCCAACCTACGAAGAGATCGCCGACTTCGAGCAGGACGACGCCCCGGACGCATGGGAGCATCGGGTGGACCGCATGCTCGCCAGTCCGCATTTCGGCGAACGCTGGGCGCGGCACTGGCTGGATGTCGTCCGGTTTGCGGAGAGCAACGGGTTCGAGACCAACCACGAGCGACCCGCCGCGTATCACTACCGTGACTACGTCATCCGGGCCATTAACGAGGACAAGCCTTACGACCGCTTCGTCTTCGAGCAGTTGGCGGGCGACGCCGTCGAAGCACATGCGGCGACGGGATTCATCGTCGGCGGTCCGACCGACATCGTGAAAGGACAGGATCCGCTGCTCGGCCTGATGCAGCGCCAGGACGAGCTGACCGACATGGTCAACACGACGGGCACCGCTTTCATGGGGCTGACGCTCGGCTGCGCCCGCTGCCACAACCACAAGTTCGATCCCGTCACGCAGGCCGACTTCTACTCGCTGCAGGCCGTCTTCGCCGGCGTGCAGCACGACAACCGCCGCATCGAACGGGCTCGTTCGCCGGAGGACGAGCAGCGGGTCGCCGAACTCGAACGTCGCCGCGGCGCGATCGTCGCGGAACTCGATCGGCTGACGGCGTCATTGCAATCGGGATCAGGGGGCGCGGCTTCACCCGCCGCCGGAGAAACCCTGATTGTGGATGACGAAGACCTGTCGCGCGTCGAAATTCTCCGGCCGAAGCAGGGACACGGCGTGAATCCGGAGGGGACCGGGCGCGGTCAGCGGCAGGACCCGGGCGGAGCGGCCCGCGTGCCCAACGTCAGCGGCGGACGCTACACGTGGTGGCAGCCGGCCACCGATGCAGACGTGTTCGCCTACCGGCCCGGGGTGCAGGGTGAGTTCCGGGTCTGGCTTTCGTGGGGCTGCGGGTGGTCCACGCATGCCGCCGATGCTCGCTATTACATCGACGAGGACGGCGATCTCGCCACACAGGCGGACCAGCAGCTTATCGCCACGGTGGATCAGCAGCGGTTCGCCGACGGCACCGGCGAGATCGTCAGCCAGCCTCTGTGGAGCGGGTTCTACGATGCCGGTCTGCACGTCCTGCAGGAGCAGAGCCGGATTGTTGTCCGCTGCGGCCGCACCGGGACGGCCATCACGGCGGACGCCATCGTACTGCAGCGCGATGCCGCTCCCTCCACGCAGCCGCGGCTGCAGCCCGCCGTCACTCCGACGCGCAACGAAGAGCGCTTCGCCCCCGTGCTGGCGCGTCGAGTGCGGTTCACCATTCGGGCGGTCAACAACGGGATCGAGCCCTGCCTCGATGAACTGGAAATCTGGTCGGCGCCCGAGCCGGGTTCCCCGTCCATCAACGTCGCATTGGCGGCGAACGGAGCGACGGCGCAATCCTCCGGCGACTACTCCGGCAATCCGAAGCACCGGCTGGAGCACATCTTCGATGGCCAGTACGGCAACGACCGCAGCTGGATTGCCGGGACGGTGAACGAGGGATGGGTCGAGATCGAGCTGCCTCAACCGGTGCGCATCGAGCGGATCGTCTGGCAGCGGGACCGGAACGGCCAGTACGCCGACCGCACGCCGGTGGACTATTCGATCACTGTTTCTGAAACCGCCGATCGCGAAGCGGACGCGTGGCGCGTGGTGGCCGCATCGTCCGCACGTGCGCCGTTCGGGTCGCCCGGAGACGACTCGGCATTCCTGCTGGCCGCGATCTCGCCGGAACGGTCGGCCCCGATTCGCGACCTGCTGCGGAAACAGGCCGCTGTGGATGCGGAGCTGTCGGCTTTGCGCGAGCCGGTGACGATGTACGCCGGGCGATTCGCCGAGCCGCCGGAAACGCGGCGCCTGTACCGCGGCGATCCCCTCAGCCCGCGCGAAGAGGTGGCTCCAGCCGTCCTGAGTGTGCTGCAGAAGAACATTCCGGCTCCCGGGTTGAGTCCAGCCGCCGCGGAGCAGCAGCGCCGCGTCACGCTGGCGGAATGGCTGATCGACCCGCGGCATCCGCTGACCGCGCGGGTCATCGTCAACCGGGTCTGGCAGCAGCACTTCGGCGAGGGGCTTGTCTCCACGCCCTCCGACTTCGGCGCGATGGGAGCGCCGCCGACGCATCCGGAACTCCTCGACTGGCTGGCGGCCGAACTGATCGACTCCGGCTGGTCTCTCAAGCACATTCACCGGCTGATCCTGACGTCCGCCACGTACCAGCAGTCGAACACGCCGCGGCCGGACTGCATGGCGGTGGATGCGACGTCATCGCTGCTGTGGCGGTTCCCGCCGCGGAGGCTGGAGGCGGAGGCGATCCGCGACAGCATCATCGCCGTCAGCGGCCGGCTCGATCCGGCCATGTACGGTCCGGGCTACCTCATGTTCGAGCCGAACAGCAACTACGCGCGGAACTGGGTCGCGAAGGACGAATTCGGTCCGGGGGATTTCCGGCGAATGGTCTACGCCCTCAAGCTGCGAATGGAGAACGACGCCGTGTTCGGAGCGTTCGACTGTCCCGACGCCGGCCAGGTAATGCCGGCCCGCTCCCGCTCGACGACCCCCCTGCAGGCCCTGAACCTGCTCAACAGCTCGTTCATTTCGGAACAGGCCGCGACACTCGCCAGGCAATCGAATACGGACCAGGGTGATGGGATCGTCGCGATGTTCCGTCTGACGCTGGCACGTGATCCGGATGCCGTTGAGCGGGAGGCGGCGGAGACACTCGCCGGACGTTATGGCCTGGATGCCGTGGCGCGGGCCTTGTTCAACTCGAATGAATTCCTGTTCATTCCCTGACCACCGCTGCAGCCGTCGACATGCGCAGCGATCCCTTGGCTCCGATGGCCCGGATCGATGCCGCCCGAATGCCCGCGTCGGGAATCGTCCGCCCGGAGCCGCAGTTTGCGGGGCGGAAGTCGAGGGCGTACAATTTCGGGTCGCGGAACTGACCCACCCCCGCCGATGCCGCGATGAACAGCCCTCCTTCCGCGGCGGGAGCCAGCACGACCCTGCTCTATGTCCGCTTCCGTCTCTCCGGGCCTGACCGTACCGGCCTTCGATTACGATCCGCGGACGCGCGTCGTGTTCGGGGCCGGTTCATTGCAGAAACTCGGCGAGTTCGCGAAGAAGCTGGGCGGACGCCGGGTCCTGCTGGTTTCCGACGCGGGCCTGAAGCAGGCCGGCCACGAGCAGCGGGCGATCGACCTCCTCCGCGAAGCCGGTATGGAGGTCTCGATCTGGGATGACGTGCCCCCGAATCCGACCGCGGACGATATCGATCGCGGGGCGGGATTCGCGCGGGGACTGAATGCCGACCTGCTGGTCGGACTGGGGGGCGGCAGCAGCATGGACTGCGCGAAGGGGATCAACTTCGTGCTCACCAACGGCGGCCGCATTCAGGACTACTGGGGCATCGGCAAGGCGACGAAGCCGATGCTCCCCCTGATCTGCGTGCCGACCACCTCAGGGACAGGCAGCGAAGCGCAGTCCTTCGCCGTGATTGCCGATCCGCAGACGCACATGAAGATGGCGTGCGGCGACAAGAAGGCGGCAGCCAAAGTTGCGATTCTCGACCCGGAGCTGACCGTCACCATGCCTCCGGCCGTCACGGCGGCGACGGGCATCGACGCGCTCAGTCATGCACTGGAAAGCTACGTCTCCACGCGGCGGGGTCCGGTCTCGCAACTGTTCAGCCGGCAGGCGTGGCAACTGCTGAGCCGCGCGTTTCCGGCTGTCCTCGCGGATCCGGGCGACCTCATGGCGCGCGGCGCCATGCTGCTGGGAGCGCATCTCGCGGGGGCCGCCATCGAGAACTCAATGCTGGGCGCCACACACGCGTCGGTGAACCCGCTGACGGCGCACTACAACATCACGCACGGCATGGCGATCGGAGTGATGCTGCCCCACGTCATCCGGTTCAACGCCCCGAACGTCGGGCCGATGTATGAAGAACTGGCGTCCGACGCCGGTCTGAGCGAGCGGGGGAATCCGCAGGCGGCCGAACGGCTCGCCGGGTACATGCGGGAGGTCGTGCGGCGGGCGGGAGCCCCCACGACGCTGGCCGAGTACAATGTGGAGCCGGCGATGATTCCGGAGCTCGCGCGGGGAGCGGAGGCGCAGTGGACCGGGAAGTTCAATCCCCGTCCCGTGGCGGCGGCCGAGTTTGAGGAGCTTTATCGATGCGCAATGCACGACGCGAATGGTTCTCCCCACTGACAGCGCTCGCGCTGACACTGGGCCTTTCTTGCGGATGCTTTCAGTCTTCTCCACCCTCCAGCTATCCGCCCGCCGTCGGATCGACGACCGGCGCCGGTCCGGGTGTGCTGCCGGAGGTTCCCGAACCTTCGCCGGCGCTCGAAGAACTCGGCCGGCGCCCGCAGGATGCCGCAGCGGACGACGCGGGGGAATCGACGTCCGGGGAGCCGTCGGAGCAGCCTGCACCCGAACCCGCGGCCGATCCCGCGGCCGATGCCGTCTCGGCGGGACCGGACGAGGGACCGCGGCCGGCGACCGCCCAGTTCGATCGCAGCCCTGAGCCGCTCACGGACGAGGCATGGCCGAATTTTCGCAACGGCGTCGATCTCCGGGGCATCGCCACATCCACGCTGCCGGAGACACTGGAATTGCTCTGGGAACTGCCGACCCATGACGGCACGTCATCCACCCCGGCGATCTCCAATGGCAGGGCGTATGTCGCCGTGCTGAGCGGGCATGTCTACTGTCTGGATCTGCGGACAGGCGAGGAGCAGTGGCGCTACCGGACGATCGAGAACGATGATCCGGAAGAGTTCGCCCCCGGCTTCAATGCGCCGGTGACATTGTCGGCTGCGGCCGTCTATGTGGGGGACGAAGACGGCATGTTCCACGCACTCGATCGCAAGACCGGCGGCCTGCTCTGGCAGTTTCAGACGGAGGGCGAAATCAAAGGCGGCGCCACCGTGCTTCCCGGCGACGGGGGTGCAGCGCCCGAACGGGTTTTGTTCGGCTCGCACGACGGCCGCCTGTACTGCCTCAATGCCGAGACGGGCGAAAAACTGTGGGAGTTCGACGCGCTCGGGCCGATCAACGGCTCGCAGGCGATCGACGACCAGTACACGTTCGTCAGCGGATGCGACAAGCCGTTCCTCCGCGTCGTCAATGTCACCAGCGGCGAGCAGCACGCCGAAGTCCCGCTCGAAGGTCTGCTGATCGCCTCCCCCGCGCACGTCAACGAAGTGCTGTACTTCGGCACTCCCGACGGGGAAGTTATGGCGCTCGACTGGCGAAATCAGGCGACGGAGTGGACTTTCAGCGACCCGAACCGCGCTCAGGAAATCCATTCGTCGCCGGTCGTCACCGACGAGCTGGTGCTGATCGGCAGTCGCGACAAGCGGTTGCGCGCGGTCGATCGCGAGTCGGGTGAAGAACGCTGGAGCTTCGAGACGCGGGGGCCCATCGATTCCTCCCCCGTGCTGGTGGGAGATCGCGTGTTCTTCGGATCGGCGGACCGCAATGTGTACGGCGTGAACCTGCGGGGGGAGGAAGTCTTCAAGTACAACGCCGGACAGAGAATCAGCGGCTCAGCCGCCGTCGGCGAGCAGCATCTGGTCATCGGCTGCGAAGGGCCGGACGGAAAGATCCTGTGCTTCGGCGCACGGGACTAGAGCGGCGCCATCGTCGCCGATGCGGCTCGAGTGAAACTCATCAACAAGAGGCGGACCGATGCATGCAGCGCGTACTTTAGCGGTTGTCCTGGGATGCGCGCTGACCGCGATGCTCTCGGTTGCCGGCGAGGAATTGACTGTCCCCATGACCCGCACCGTCGATCAGGTCGATGACTTCCACGGCGTCTCCGTCGCCGACCCCTACCGCTGGTTGGAGGATGACGTCCGCGTCTCAGAGGACGTAGCCGACTGGGTCAAGCGGCAGAATGAGCACACATTCGCCTGGCTGGAGCAGGTCCCCGAGCGTGACGCCATCAAGGCGCGCATGACGGAACTGTACAACTTCGAGAAGTACGGCGAACCGTTCAAAGCAGGCGGTCGCTATTACTTCCTGAAGAATGACGGACTGCAGAATCAGTATGTGCTCTACCTGCAGGAGTCGCTCGACGCGGAGCCGCGGGTGCTGATCGATCCCAATGCGTGGTCGGAGGACGGCACGGTGGCGCTGGCGGGAGTCTCGTTCAGCGACGACGGGCGCTACGTCGCCTACGGCGTCCAGGACGGCGGCACCGACTGGCGGATCTGGCGGATTATGGAAATTGAGTCGGGGAAGGTCCTCGACGAAGAGCTGCGCTGGATCAAGTTCAACACGCCCGACTGGACGATCGACGGCGAAGGCTTCTTTTACGCCCGCTTCCCCGAACCGGAAGAAGGGGCCGACTTCCAGAGCCTGAATCTGAACCAGGAAGTGTACTACCACCGCGTGGGCCGTCCGCAGGCCGAGGATGTGCTCGTCTTCCGCCGCCCCGATGAGCCGAAGTGGGGATACGACTGCACGGTCACGGACGATGGGCGGTATCTCGTCATCACCGTCGGGCTCGGCACCGACGACAAGTACCGTATCTACTACAAGGACCTCGCTGAACCCTACGGGATGCCCGCCGCGCTCGTCGACACCTTCGACCACGAGTTCACGTTCGTCGGCAACGACGGGCCCCTGTTCTTCTTCAAGACCGACATCGACGCCCCCCGCAAACGCGTCATCGCCGTGGATACGCGCTCCGCGCCGACCGGACCGTTCCGCGACGGGTCCACGCCGGGCGTTCCGCCGTTCACGGAGATCATTCCCCAGCAGGACGACGTCATGAGCGACGTCTCGCTCGTGGGCCACCAGTTTCTGGTCGAGTCGCTGCACGACGTTGTGACGCGGGTGGCGCTCTACACGCTCGACGGCCGGCACGTCCGCAACATCGAATTCCCGGGACTCGGCACGGCCAGCGGATTCTCCGGGAAGCAGTCCGACATGGAGACGTTTTACTCGTTCGCCAGCTTCACCACGCCCCCGAGTTCTTACCGCTACGACCTGATCACCGGCGAGAGCACGCTGCTGCGGTCGGCCGATGTCGATTTTGATCCCGCCGACTATGCCGTATCGCAGGTGTTTTATGAGAGCAGCGACGGCACGCGCGTGCCGATGTTCCTCGCGCATCGCCGCGACCTCGAGCTGAACGGCAATCAGCCTACGCTGCTGTATGGCTACGGAGGCTTCAACATCTCGATGACGCCGTCTTTCTCCACCAGCCGGCTGCAGTGGATGGAAATGGGGGGCGTGTTCGCCATGGCGAACCTTCGCGGCGGCGGAGAGTACGGCGAGGAATGGCATCGCGCCGGCACGAAACTGTCCAAGCAGAACGTCTTCGATGATTTCATCGCTGCCGCCGAATGGCTGATCGACAACGGCTACACGCGCCCGGAGAAGCTTGCGATCCAGGGAGGCAGCAACGGGGGACTGCTGGTGGGTGCCTGCCTCACGCAGCGTCCCGATCTGTACGGCGCCTGCCTGCCGGGCGTCGGCGTCATGGACATGCTCCGCTTCCACAAGTTCACCGCCGGTCGCTACTGGGTCGACGACTACGGCTCCGCCGATAACCCCGACGAGTTCCCCGCCCTCTACGCCTACTCCCCCTACCACAACATCAAGGAGGGGGTCTGCTATCCCCCGACCATGGTCACCACCGCCGATACCGACGACCGCGTCGTCCCCGGCCACAGCTTCAAGTTCGCCGCCCGCCTCCAGGCGGCCCAGGACTGCGACAACCCCATCCTGATCCGCATCGAAACCCGCGCCGGCCACGGCAGCGGCAAGCCCACCGAGAAGATCATCGAAGAGATCACCGACCAGTGGGCTTTCCTCGTGAAGACACTCGGCGTCGAATGGCCCTCCCCGTAGGTGGTGCGACGCATGACCTCGACAATGCCCACAGACTGTCATGAAGGGCGATCAACCGCGATCTTGAGATCAGAGCGGATGCCGGTTTGTGGACTTCGCGTCACAGTTTGTGCATGCCGAACTTTGGTCAGTTCGGGTCATTGACCGGCCCCCACCCTCTTCCTTGGTGCCCTTCGTGTCTTTGTGGTCCCTCCTTGCAGCTGCAGGAATCTGAACCACAAAGGCACAAAGCTCACGACGACGGCCCTTCGCGCCTTTCGTCGGTCTTCGCGGCGCGCACCCCCGCCCGCTCGGTTAGGAAGATCATCCCGGCACGACCAGTAACAACACCGATCGGCCTCCCGGCAACCAACATTTCGCCAACTTGTCCCAACTCTGCATCAACTCAGTCACGGATCCATCCCCCCGCAAGTTGAAAAGTTGCAGAGTTAGACACCCATCGATCAACCGCTCGCGCAACCGGACGCCGCCAAATTGCAAATCGATCGCCAGGAACCCAGAATCGTTCCCATGCACCGATTATTCCTCGCGGCCGCCTTCCTTCTCGCCTGCTGTTCGATCACCTGCGCCGAACAGCAGCCCCCCAACATCCTCTTCATCCTCACCGACGATCAGCGCTTCGACACGCTCGGCTGCATGGGGAACGAGATCATCCGCACGCCGCACATCGATGCACTGGCGGCGGACGGCGTGGTGTTCGACAACTGCTTCTGCACGACGTCGATCTGCGCGATCAGCCGCGCGAGCTTTATGCTGGGGCAGTATGAGCGGCGGCACAAGATCGACAGCTTTCGCCAGCCGTACTCGCCGGAGCAGCTGGCGCAGTCGTTTCCGCTGCTGCTGCGGAGGAGCGGTTATCGCACGGGGATCATCGGCAAGTGGGGGATCGGCGGTGAACTGCCGGTCGAGTCGTACGACTACTGGCGGGGCTATGCCGGGCAGGGGCGATACTTTGAAAAGGGAGAGGAGGGGGTCGGCAAGCATCTCACCGACACGATGGGAGAGCAGGCGCTGGAGTTTCTTGAAGGCTGCTCCCCGGACCAGCCCTGGATGCTGCAGATCTACACGAAGGCGGCGCATTGCCAGGACAGCGATCCGTGGCCGTTCCAGCCGGCGCCACGCTACAACGAGCAGTACGCCGGCACCTTGATCCCACTGCCGCCGACTGCGGACGAAGCGCACTTTGCACTGCTGCCGGAGTTTCTGCAGACCTCGGAGGCGCGGACCCGCTGGCACGTGCGGTTCGAGACGCCGGAGCTGGCGCAGAAGTCCCTCCGCGACTATTACCGGCTGATCACGCACGTGGACGACTGGGTCGGCACGCTGGTGGAGACGCTGCAACGGATGGGGGTCGCCGACAACACGGTGATCATCTACACGTCGGACAACGGCTTCTATCTGGCCGATCGCGGGCTGGCGGGAAAGTGGTACATGCACGAGGAGTCGATCCGGCTGCCGCTGGTGGTGCACGATCCACGACTCCCAGCGGAGCAGCGGGGACAGCGGCGTGACGAGATGGTGCTCAACATCGATGTCGCGCCGACGATCCTGGAACTGGCGGGGGTGCCGGTCCCGGACGTCATGCAGGGAGAGAGCCTGGTGCCGCTGCTGCACGGCGAGCATCCGGAGTGGCGTGAAGACTTCCTGTACGAGCACCGGATCGACATCCCCACGATCCCCAAGAGCGAAGGGGTGCGCACGAAGCGGTGGAAGTACGTGCGGTACACCGAGACGGATCCCGTGGTGGAGCAGTTGTTCGACCTCGAGGCGGACCCGCTGGAGGAGCGGGATCTGGCGGGGGAGGCAGGATACGACGTCCAGCTGATGCAGTTGCGCAGCCGCTGGGAGGCGCTGGCTCGGGAGTGCGAATAGCGCCGCGGCATGCATCGCGGCCTGTTATAATTCCATTCCAGATCATTGAGGCGCCATATGCCGGAGCACAACGAGATGGGCCGATTCTCTGTGGATCTCATCATTGCCAACAATCGCGATGTATTGTTGGCGGGGCCGCAGGACCGTATTCCCGAATCGATTCCCCATCGCAGCGTTTCAGCAATCGTCGACACCGGTGCGGCACGGCTGGTCATTCCGCAGTCGCTGGTCGATTCGCTCGATCTGATTGTCGACGGCGAGACGACGGTGCGTTATGCCGATCACCGCAGGGCCACGCGGACAGTCGTGAGCAACGTCTGGCTGCAACTCTTGGGACGGCACGGCGTCTTCTCTGCAGTCGTGGAGCCGGACCGACCGGACGCCCTCCTGGGAGCGATCGTGCTTGAGGAGCTCGATCTGATTGTGGACTGCGTCACGCAGACTCTACACCCGCGCGAGCCGGACCGGATTCTGACGGAGATTGAATGAGCGGGAAGACTGATGCTTCAGAGACACTCTTTCATATAACGTAGCGTCACTCGCCCATGCCCCAATCCATCCTCGCGCTCGATCAGGGAACCACCAGCAGCCGGGCAATTCGGTTCGGGCGCGACGGCCGGCCGGCGGGGACGGCTCAGCGGGAGTTTCCGCAGTTGTATCCTGCGCCGGGTCATGTCGAGCATGATCCGGAGGCGATCTGGGAGACACAGCTGGCGACGGCGAAGGAGGTGCTGCAGTCCGGGGGGGACGACGTTGCGGCGATCGGGGTCACGAATCAGCGCGAGACGACGGTCCTCTGGGAGCGGGACACCGGGAAGCCGGTGGCGAATGCGATTGTCTGGCAGAGCCGGATCACCGCGCCGATCTGCGAGCAGCTGAAGCGGGAAGGGCACGAGGCGACGTTCCGCGACAAGACGGGACTCGTCGTCGATGCCTACTTCTCGGGGACGAAGATCAAGCATCTGCTGGATACGGTGAGCGGTCTGCGGAGCCGGGCGGAACGAGGGGAGGTCCTGTTCGGGACGATCGACACGTTCCTGCTCTGGCGGCTGACGGGGGGGAAGGTGCACGTCACCGATTACAGCAACGCCAGTCGTACGCTGCTGTACAACATCCACACGCTGGAATGGGACGATGAGCTGCTGAAGATCCTCGGCGTGCCGCGGGCGATGCTGCCGGAGGTGCGGGAATCGAGCTGCGTGTACGGCGAGACCGATCCATCGCTGTTCGGCCGGGCGATTCCGATCGCGGGGATCGCGGGGGACCAGCAGGCGGCGACGTTCGGGCAGGCGTGCTTTGAGGCGGGGGACGCGAAGAACACCTACGGCACCGGCTGCTTCATGCTGCTCAATACGGGAGAACAGCCGGTGGCGTCACAGCATGGATTGCTAACGACGATCGGCTGGGGCCTGGACGGGAAGGTGACGTACTGCCTGGAAGGGGCCATCTTCATCGCCGGAGCAGTGGTGCAGTGGCTGCGGGACGGGCTGGGACTGATCGAGTCCAGCGCGGAAGTGGAGCAGCTTGCGTCCGAGGTGGAGAGTACGGACGGCGTCTACTTTGTGCCGGCGTTCGTGGGGCTGGGCGCGCCGTACTGGGACCCGCATGCCCGCGGCACAATCGTCGGCCTCACGCGCGGGACGACCAAGGCGCATCTGGCCCGGGCCGCGCTGGAAGCGATGGCCTATCAGACGCGGGACGTCCTCACGGCGATGCAGCAGGACAGCGGGATCGATCTGGCGACGCTCAAGGTGGACGGCGGCGCGAGCGCGAACAACCTGATGATGCAGTTCCAGTCGGACGTGCTGGATGCGGCGGTCCAGCGTCCGATGGTGCAGGAAACGACGGCCCTGGGAGCGGCGTACCTGGCGGGACTGGCCGTGGGCTTCTGGCAGGACCAGGCCGACGTGACGGCCAACTGGCAACTGGACCGGGAATTCACGCCTGAGATGGACCCGGAGCGGCGCGAGGCGCTGTACCTGGACTGGAAGCGCGCGGTGGAACGATCCCGGTCATGGGTCACGACGCCGTAGTTCCTTGGAGGTCAGTCGCGATGCGGCTCGACGTAAAACCAGGCAAGGGCATCGGTCCCATCCATTTCGGGATGTATCCCGCCGACGTCTTGGTGATACTTGGCGAACCAATGACGTATGAGGACTGGATGGGGGGGAATCTGAATGACGCGCTCTTCTTCCAAGGTCTCTGTCTGCACTTCAACCAATGCGATTCACGTGCCCCCCTTGCCTGGAGTCGCTTGGCGTATATTCGAATACATGGACGTCATGACGCATATCTCTTTGAACGACCGTTCCGACATTGGACCCGGGATGACTTATTGAAGGAACTCTCCTCTCGTAGTTATGCCAGCGAAGTTCGGACGTGCGGCGACGTACTCGTTCGAAACCACGCAGAGTTCGATTTTGACGATGACGGGCTGTTGATCGGAGCCGAAGTAATGCCAGCGGAATGATCTCCACGGCGTTACGCTTCGTAGATGGTCGCGGCGTAGTCTTGCACAGTTTATCCATCCAGAGATGCCATATGGCCAGGAAGAAAGCCGTCCGCAAGAAGGTGACGGTGAAGAAGGTCGTGAAGCGGAAGACCGCGACGGGCAAGGGGAAAGCGAAGCGGACACGCATCACGAAGAAGGTGAAGAAGACGACGCGGGTGAGGACGGCCCCGAAACGGTCGCCCGCGGGGTTGCTGGGACGTGCGCGCGTGAGCGGAACCGCGGAACTCGATCAGCACTTTCTGAAGGATTACGAAGCCCGGCAGGTGTTCGCGTTCCTGGGGGTGAAAACCCTGAAGGAACTGGAATCGCATTCGCCGCAGGAGATCGTCGAGCGGCTGACGGCGCCGATGGTGCAGACGGTGAACCGCATCCGCAAATCGCTGGCGATGCAGAACCGCTGCCTGGCGGGGGATCAGAAGTTCGCGGTGGAATTCAAGAAGCAGATGCAGGCGGTGATGGGGCGGTGAGGAGATCTGTGCAGATGCGTAATCATCATGCCCGCTCGCTGTTGGTCCTCTGTTTGGCGCTGGCGGCGCACGGGCTGCTTGTACTCCGCACGGCGGCGGCCGAGTCGTACCCGGTCATTGTGGAAGCCGGCGGGCATCCGCGGGACGCATCGTTGGTCGCCATCGAAGTTCCGCAAGCTCTGCAAGGCGCGGAACGCCTGTCGCTGACGGAGCCGGAATCACGGACGGAGATTCCACTGCAGCGTGATCCGCATGATCCGTCGCGAGCTCTGTTTCTGCTGAACCGGCCGCTGGAGGCAGACGAATCGCGGCCGTACGTTCTGCAGGCGGGCGGACGCGACGATCGTCCGGAAGCAATGGTTCGTGCTGTCACGAATGACCGGGGCATCGTGTTCGAACGGCACGGCCGAACGGTGCTGCAGTACAACTCAGCGGTGATTGAACCGCCGGAGGGTGTGGATGCGAAGTTTGGCCGCAGCGGGCATGTGCATCCGGTGTGGACCCCCGGAGGCCGGATGGTCACCGAAGAGTTCCCGGCGGACCATCTGCATCAGCATGGGTTCTTCGCCGCGTGGGTCAATACGACGTTCGAGGGGCGGTCCGTCGATTTCTGGAACCAGGCCGGCGGCACTGGGACCGTCGAGCATGTCTCCGTTGAATCGACGCACAGCGGCGATGTGTTCGCGGAGATGACGGCGTCACTCCGCCATACTGACCTGACGGCTCCGGACGGCCCGCGACCCGTCCTGAACGAGTCATGGATGATTCGCGTCTATGGCAGTGGAGCACGGCTCGATGAGACGACGGCGGCACCGGACTGGCCCGCGTATTTCCTGTTCGAGATCGAGTCCACCCAGTCCTGCGCTGGAGAGAGTTCGCTCACCGTCAACGAGTACCATTACGGCGGGATGGCGTGGCGCGGCCCCGCCGAGTGGCTGGGAGCGGCGAGCTGCGAATTCCTCACCAGCGAAGGCCTGTCCCGGGCCGACGGCAATCATTCCCGTCCGGACTGGGTGTGCGCCTATGGCGCCATCGACGGCGAAGAGTGCTGCCTCGCGATCTTTTGCCACCCCGACAACTTCCGCGCCCCGCAACCGGTGCGGCTGCATCCGGACAAGCCGTACTTCGTCTTTACGCCGCCCGTCCTCGGTGCGTTCGAGATCGCTCCCGGCGAGCCCATGCGGAACCGCTACCGTTACGTCGTTCACGACGGCCTGCCCGACGCCGCTTTCTACGAACGGCTGTGGCGCGACTACAGCGAGCCGCCGACCGCCACGCTGACGGTTGGCGACGCCCGCTGACGAAAAGGAAGAACGGCGAAATGGGCAAAAGCGGCGAAAAGGTCTGCAATACCAAGGTCTGTTTCGCTGCTTTCGCGTCTTTCGCGGTTCATATTCAGCGGTCGCGGACTTTGACCCAGTCGCTGCCGGAGCGGTACCAGCCTTCGCCGGTGTTGGTGTTGAGCCGCACGGCGAGGCTGCTCCCTTCGATGACCATGATCTGGACTTCATAGTTTCCCTCGGGGAGCTTTTCGGAGTCGTTAAGTTTCGCCCAGGTGAACGTGTCATTGGTGGGGATCCAGGTCTCGCCGGTGCGGGGGTTGTAGCGACCCATGTCCCAGGTGGTGTCGTGAGACGCATAGACCAGCTTGAACTTCGCCGGGTTGAGTGCGCCGCCGATCTGGGCCTGCGCCTGCGGCGCGCTGTTCCAGACGGCAGCGGCGATCACACCCAGCAGAAACGCAGACCCGGTGAGGATGATTGAAGAACGCTTCGCAGCCATGTCACTTCTCCCGTTGCGAATGGTGTGATTTGAATTTGCTGACAGGACTGCAGCAGGTTAGATCGTTCAGCCTTGAAACAAAAGTGAAGGTCTGATCGGGGTTCCCGGCTCAGCGCTCACGAATCCAGATTGGAGTCCTCCGTCTCAAATCAGTCATCGCTCGACTTTTCACGCCGAACAGGGGCATAATTACAGTTTCGGAGCCTTGACGGAGACTTCCTGTGCAACGTCGCGATTTTCTGAATGCAGGCGCTGCAGCGGTGGCAGGATTGGCGGCCGCACCATCGTTCACGTCTGCGCTTTCGGCGGAGGAGCCGGCTGTCTCACTCGGGAAGGCCGAGCATTGTGTCTTCTTGTGGCTCGGCGGAGGAGCAGCGCAGATCGATACATTCGATCCGAAGCGGGTCAGCAGCGACGGTCGCAAAGATCCGGGTTCCGCGTATCCGGCAATCGACACGGCGATTCCCGGGGTCCAGTTGTGCGAGCACTTCGCGCGCACGGCGCCGCTGATGGACCGCTGTGTGCCGGTGCGAACGGTGCACCATGACGTCATTGATGAGCATGCAGCCGCCGTGTACCGGATGCATACCGGCCGTCCCACGAGCGAAACGGTCGTGTATCCGTCGATTGGATCGACCATCGCCTGTCTGAAGCCGGCGGAGAACGCGCTGGTTCCGGCGTATGTGCTGATGGGGAACCCGAGCTTGGCGCGGGAGCCGGGGTTTCTCGGCGCGAAGTACGGCTACGTCTATCTTACGGAGACGCGGTCGGGACCGCGCGGGCTCGTCCGTCCCGAGCGTGTGACGGCGAATCGTGCGGATCGTCGGGCTCGGCTGCTGCAGCAGTTGCGTGACGACTACACCGCTCAGCACGTCGGCGAAGACGTGATTCAGGGCTATGTGGAGGCGATGGACCAGGGGTTCCGCCTCGCCGGACCGGAGTTTCTCAGCGTCTTCGATCTGGATGCGGAACCGTCGGACCTGCGGAACGAATACGGCGACGAGTTCGGCCAGCGGTGCCTGCTCGCCCGCAGGCTCGTCGAGCGTGGCTGCCGGTTTGTTGAAGTCTCGTTCAACCTCAACTTTGTAAACGGCACCGGCTGGGACACGCACAACGAGGGGCAGCAGAATCAGCACCTGCTCATTCAGGGGCTGGACCAGGCGCTGTCGTCCCTGATTGTTGACCTCGAAGCGAAGCGGCTGCTCGACAAGACGCTGATCGTGGTGTCGACCGAGTTCGGCCGGCCGGCGGCGTTCGATGGCCGCGGCGGGCGCGGGCACCACTGCGAGTCGTTCAGCGTGCTGCTGGCCGGGGGTGGACTGCGGACCGGCCAGGCAATCGGCACGACCGACGAACTGGGGCAGAAGATCGTGGATCGCCCCGTGAGCGTGCCGGATCTGTTTGCGACGATGTACGCGGCGCTGGGGATCGATCCGCACGAGGTGCTGTACGCCGGAGATCGACCGGTGCCGGTCACCGATCTGGGCCGGCCGGTGACTGAGTTGTTCTCCTAAGTCCGATTATCTCCAGACGAGGCCATGTCGCGCACGCAGGTGGAGTTTCCGCAGAGTCTGGTGCGCGCCGGCGTCGCGAAAGGCGACATCACGCCTCCCGTCGGGATCTATCACCGGATGTGGGGGGCCGCGACGCACGACCGGTCCACCGGCGTGCATCGTCCGCTGACGGCGACCGTGCTGTGCCTGTCGCCTCTTGATGCGCGCGATCCGCGGCTGCCGGAAGCGGTCTTCATCGGCATCGACCACTGTCTGTTGTGGACGGCCGAGATCAACCGGCTGCTGGATCGCATCGCCGCGCAGACACGCCTGCAGCGGGATTCGCTCGTCGTCTTCTTCTCGCATACACACGCGGCGGGGTTGATGGACCCGCAGCGAACCGCCCTTCCCGGCGGTGAGCTGATCCCCCGCTACCTGGAGCATCTGGCGGAGAGGCTGACGGGCCTGATCGCTGAAGCGCAGGCGGCGATGGAACTCGCGCACATTACCTACGCCAAAGGAAGCTGCGACCTGGCGACCAACCGCGACTTCTACGATGAGCAGCGCGGCGGGTTTGTGTGCGGGTTCAATCCTGACGGAGTGACCGACGACACGCTGCTCGTGGCGCGAGTCACGCCTGCGAGCGGAAACGACACGCTGGCGACTGTCGTGAACTACGCGTGCCATCCGACGACGCTCGCCTGGGAAAACACCCTGATCAGTCCCGATTACGTGGGAGCGATGCGGGAGGTCGTGGAGCAGGCCAGCGGCGCGCCGTGCCTGTTTTTACAGGGCGCATCGGGGGATCTGGGACCGCGCGAGGCGTATGTCGGCGATGTGGAGGTGGCCGAGCGGAACGGACGGCGGCTCGGGTATGCTGCGCTGTCGGCTCTGGAATCGCTGCCCCCAGCCGCGAAGCGGTTTGAATACACGGGAGCGGTCGTCTCCGGAGCGACGCTCGGGACATGGGACTGGCGGGACATCTCAGCCGAGCGACGCGATGATTTGTCGGACTGGCGCGCATCGGAAGTGACCGTTGAGCTTCCCTACCGCGGCGACCTGGGAGTCCGAACCGAACTCGAAGCTGAGCGGCAGCGGCTGGAACTTGAGCAGCGGCAAGCCGAGGAGGCTGGAGACCGTGAGGCCGCCCGCGCGGCTCGGGCGATGATCGAGCGCAAGACCCGCGAGCTGACACGAGTCGGCGCCCTGCCGCCCGGCAAAGTCTATCCCTATCCGCTGCGGTGCTGGCGGATGGGAGACGCCGTGTGGCTGGCGTTTGATGGCGAGCACTACAACGTCCTGCAGCGCACGCTGAGGGCCCGCTTCCCCGACACCCCGCTGATCATCGGGACGATCGCCAACGGCTCGAACGTGTGGTATGTCCCGAATGCCGAGTCGTACGGCAAGGGGCTGTATCAGGAGGAGGCGTCGATCCTGGCGAAAGGCTCTCTTGAGAAGCTGATTGAAGCAGCAAGCGAGACGATCGAAGTCGTGCTCGGCCAGCGGTGAGCGACCACATCGGTCCAAGGTCGTCGGGCCTCAAAGAATCGCAGATGACGCAAGATCTGTATAGCAAGGATTGTGACGCGGCGGGGCGGTTACCCCCTGGTTCATGGGCTGGATATGCGCATTACTGAAATCAAGACGCTGGTCTGCCACGCCCGGATGCGGAACTGGGTGTTTGTGAAGGTGGTGACGGACCAGCCCGGGTTGTACGGCTGGGGCGAGGCGACGCTGGAGTGGCATACGCGGAGCGTCGTCGCCGCGGTGGAGGATCTGGCGCCGCTGCTGATCGGCGAAGACCCGCGGCGGATCGAGCATTTGTGGCAGATGATGTACCGGCAGCATTTCTGGCACGGGCACGGCGTGGTGCGGTCGACGGCCATCTCGGGGATCGACATCGCGCTGTGGGACATCGCCGGGAAGGTCGCCGGGATGCCGTGCTCGCAGCTGTGGGGTGGTCCCGTGCGCGATTACGTCCGCACGTACTGCCATCTCGGCGGCGGGAGGATGGAGGATTTTTACGAGACGCCGGCTGACGACGCCCGCCGGTTCGCCGAACTGGCTCAGGCCGCAGTCGCCGAGGGATACACGGCGTTCAAGTCGATGGCGGTGCCGCCGACGATGCCGATCGAAGGGCTGCGACCGGTCCGTCGCGCCGAGGCGGCCGTGGCGGCAATGCGTGAGGCCGTCGGCGACGACGTCGACATCATGGTGGACTGCCACGCGAGGCCGTCCCCGGCGATGGGGCTGAAGTTCGGCCAGGCGCTCGATCCGTACGGGCTGTATTTCTTCGAGGAGCCGTGCTGGCCGGAGTCGGTGGACGGACTGGCAATGATCAACGCGGCCATCACGACGCCGGTCGCGACAGGTGAACGCGTCACCGAACTGTCGGCGTTTCGCGAGCTGTTCGCGCGACGCGCCTGCGAAGTCTGCCAGCTCGACATCACGCACTGCGGCGGACTGACGAACGCCCGGCGCATCGCCGCGTTGGCGGATGCACACCGCATCGCCTTAGCGCCCCACAATCCGCAGGGACCGGTGAGCACGGCGGCGTCGCTGGAGTTCGGGTTCTCGCAGCCCGGCTACATCATCTGCGAAACGGTGCACGGGGATGTGCCGTGGCGGGCCGACGTCGTCAGCGAAGGCTATACCATTGAGCCGGAGGGTCGGTTGGTCCGCCCCAACACTCGTCCCGGCCTGGGGATCGAGATCAATGAAGCTGCGGTGGCGCGGCATCCGTTTGAGCAGGAGCTGCCGCAGCGGGTGTTCTATCCCGACGGTGCCGCGGGAGACTGGTGAGTGACCTGCCGTCGAAGTTTGCCGGGCAGGAGTCTGCGGATTGCACTGACTGAATGGCCGTTGCCGACAACGCGTCGCCGCGTTGAGATTCCGCAACACGCTCGCGACGCCGGTCCGGTGAACTTCGCGGGATATTTGCGGCGTATCGCAGGATTTCGGCACGCTTTGGGACGCCGCCGGCGAACCCCAAACTCCATGCTTGAGTTTCGGCATGTCGGTTGCCAGCATGGGGGACATGCTGAAAATCTGCAACGACTGCCTGCCGGACTCCGACTCCGCCTACATCGCGTTCCGGCTGGCGTGCCGCGACACGCTCGAACGCGTGCTGCTCATGGAGCAGGTGGGAATGCTCGGAGAGCAGGCCTTCGGTTATCTGACCGAAGTCCCGTTTCTCAAGCACGTGCCGCCGCAGGTGCAGATCGACCTGCTGGCCGAGACGTGGCGGCGGCACACCAGTGAAGATGCGGTCAGCGGTTCATTACTGGACGAGAGCGTTGTCTACGCCGTATGTGAGACAGCCGCCCGGCTGATTGCCGCGGACCGGCCGGCGGCCGAGCGGCTGCTGGCCGGAGGGCCCCGAAAAGTGAAGCTGGGGCCCACGACGGCCGCCGTGCAGCAGGTCCATGCTCTACACCTGGACCTGTCGAACGAGGGGGACTTTCTGCTGATCAGCCAGTTTCAGGATATTCCTCCCACCGAGGCCCGCATTTTGAAGGCGAAGTTTGGTGTGCAGGAATCGGCCTGCGATGTGATGTTCGACGCGCTGGGACGCTGGCATGCCTCCAGTGAGTTTCCGGGCAATGCGGCGGGGTTGCTGACGCGCTCCGAACTGCAGCAGGCGGCCGACCTGCTGGTGAAAGCTGCCGCAGCTCCCCGGTCGGCCGCAGGCACGGAAAGCGTCCTTGAGGATCACGACGGGCGCGGCGCCTGACGCCCGAGATCAGGCCCGTGTGAATCCGCACAACCGGCAGCATGGGTCTGGCCGGTAGAACTGCTGCTGTCGGTCAACTCGCGCACGACCCCAGCAGAACGCCGCTGCACGTCCGTCTGCTGTAACCTGCCCGACATCAGTGAGGTAGGTTTCCGCGGAAGAGTCCTTGTGAGTGGTCGCCGTGCCGGACTGGGCGGTGACAGCCGATGCCCTTTGAGGTCGCCATGCCCCCGCGCGTACTGGTCTGCGACGACGAGCCGCACATCACCTGCACCATCAGCCTCCGCCTGCGCAAGTCCGGGTTTGAGGTGGAGACCGCGGAGAACGGACTGGCCGCCTGGGAAAAGATCGAACGCTCGGCGCCCGACCTGCTCATCAGCGACTGCCAGATGCCGGTGATGGACGGCCTGGAACTGTGCCGCAAGGTGCGGGACGACTACCGCTACGCCTCGATGCCGATCGTGCTGCTGACGGCGAAGGCCTACGAACTGCCGACGAAGGTGCTGCAGCGCGACCTCGACATCTCCGCCGTGGTCAGCAAGCCATTCAGCCCGCGGGACATGCTGCAACTGGTGCGCGTCCTGACCGGCTGCGAAGAAGCCACGACGAACTGACTCCTTCCGCGCTCTGTCGAAGTGAAGCGCCTACAGAACGGGCGAGAAGAGACGGCAGATGTTCTCCAGCGCCACCTGCCTGAGCGGGCGCATATTCCAGTGTTCGGGGCGGATGCGACGGGCGTGCTGGATGTCATCGTCGTAGTGCTCCTCAAGCTCGGCCGCCACGCGTGGGTCATACATCGCGACCCCCACCTCGAAGTTGAGCAGCAGGGAACGCGCGTCGAAATTCGGAGTGCCGACCAGGGACCAGCAGCCGTCCACGGTGAGCGTCTTGGAGTGCAGGATGCCCCGCTTGTACTCATGGATCTCGACGCCGGCCTTGATCAGTGTGTCGTAGTAAGACCGGCCGGCGAGCACCGTCCAGTAGTGGGCGGATTTCCCCGCCACCAACAGGCGGACTTTGACCCCGCGCAAGGCCGCCGTCTCCAGGGCCATCACCAATGGGTCGGTCGGAACGAAGTAGCTGGTTGCGAGCGTCACTCGCTCCTGTGCCTCGTTAATCGCTGAGAACATCAGCGCATGAAAGGCGGCGACGTCGGCATCGGGCCCGCCGCTGACCACCTGGGCACAGACGTCGCCGGTTTCTTGGGGCCGGGGGAACCGTTCCGGCTGCGTCAGCTCTTCGCCGGTGGCGTAATACCAGTCTTCCGTAAAGACCTGCTGCAACTGCAGCACCGTCGGACCATACAGCTCCAGATGCGTGTCCCGCCAGTAGCCAAACTTCTTGTTGCGCCCGAGGTACTCATCGCCGATGTTCATGCCGCCGGTAAAGCCGGTGCGGCCGTCCACCACCACGATCTTGCGGTGGCTGCGGAGATTGATCGACCAGCGCTCGCGGAGGCTCTGTCCCGGCAGGAACGTCGCCAACGAGACGCCGGCATCGAGCATGGGCTTGAGGAAGCCGCGTCGTAAAAACAGTGAGCCGAACCCGTCATAGAGGAAGCGGACCTTCACACCCTCCCGGGCCTTTTCAACGAGCATGTCCCGCAGCCGCGTGCCGGTTTTGTCGGGTCGCCAGATGTAGTACTCCAGGTGCACCGACTCGCGCGCCTGCATGATGGCGACTTCAATGCGGCGGAGCGTGACGTTGGTGTCCGCCAGCACTTCGATCCGGTTGCCTTCGGTCGGCGAGGTCCCGCAGATACGCTGCGTCAGACGCATCAGGTGCGCCTGGATTACGTTCAATCCGAGCGGCGCCGCGGCATCAGTTCCGGGGAGCGGCGGCAGATGATCGAGGACGCTCCGCCGCGCCGCTTGCCTGGTCTCGCGCCGGCGCTGAACACGGTTGATGCCGAAGAACAGAAAGAGGATGCCTCCCACGTACGGCAGCAGGACGATGGCGAGGATCCACGCCACGGTGCTCAGCGGCTGCCGTTTCTTTGTCAGCACTACCCAGCGAATGAGCAACAGCGTGAAGAGATAACCGCTGACCAGGCTGACGACGGCGCGGGCATCGAACGTCACTTCGGCGATCATGAGAGCATGCCAGCGCACGTGCGACCGCTCCGGCGTCCAGTCCCGGACTCGTCCCGTTAGAGCGATCAAGTCGGTGAGGTTTGGAGATTCTCACCTCTGGACAGGGGGCAGTTCAATGCCGCAACAGGATGAAATCAAAATGTTTACAGCGATCCGCTCAACGGAGGGGTCAGTATTTTCAAAATTTGTGGGCTAGGTAATTTCCGGAGGCTTGACGGACGGGGGCGAATTGCCATGATGCTCCGACTTCACTGAAACCCGAGGCAGTGCTGGAGGGGTCCCGCCGCTGCCTTCTCGACGCCACGCGGGCAACGCCGTCGAGCGAATTGGAGAATCCCACCGACAGCACGACCCCCTGCTTCCCTATGCCAGCCGTCACGACGGCTCCCGCATCGCGTTGATGCGGTGAATCTCACCTGAAGGCCCCGCGGAGCCGTTGCGCTCCCGGTGCGCACCCACCTTAAGTTTCACTGAAAGGAGTCCTGCATGTATCTCACCACGGCCCTCGTTCTCGTTCTCGGCGCTTCGATCAACGGGATGGACGCCGCGTCCGATGTTCAGACCTACGGGAGCTACACCAAGGCCTGGCACACCGCCGCCGACGTCAAGCGGCCGATGCTCGTGATCCTCAACCCGCCGGCGCAGGAAGTCGCCGCCAACAACTCGATCTCGGTCGAGGAACTGCGCAAGGACGCCGCCATCAGTGAGCTGCTCGACAACTACATCGTGGCCGAGATCGACACGGGCACGGAGCATGGCAAGAAGGTCCACGAGCTGTTCGGCTCGCAGGCCCTCCCCCGCGTCGTCGTGATCGACTCGAACCAGAAGCAGCAGATTTACCGCACCAGCGAGCACCTGGACCACGACAAGCTGAAGGACGTTCTGGAGACCTACCAGAGCGGCAAGCAGGTGTCGGCCACGCTCAACTGGGCGCAGCAGTACACGAACCCCGGCTACTGCCCGAACTGCCGTCGCTTCTAATCGGAACGTGTCTCGCGGGTCAGGCTGCTCGCACGTTGCACCCCGGCTTTCACCTTGAAAGCCGGGGTGTTTTCGTGCTCCGAGCGCATCAAGAGCCTGACCGGCAGCTGCATCGTGACTACTGCTCAGGCCCAAATCTCTGCTGCAGAGCGTTTGCGAGTCCTTCGAACTCACCCGATAGCAGCATTCCCCAGCCGGTTTCGGTTCGCTGGAAGCTGATGACGCCCACCTTCGTCACCTTCACCTCCTCAAGGGCGATGCTGCCCCGATAGACAACGTGCGCGTGCGAATCCCCTTCCGCTACGGAGCCGAGGACCGTCATCTCCGTGCCCGCCAGGACTTCCTGAAAATCGGGACGGGCAGAGAACACGCCCTCGAGGAAAACCTGGAAGAACTCAGCTGAGTCCATCATCTCCAGTTGTGCGAGGGATTCGACCTCCGGAAAGATTGATAACAGTTCCTGTTCCTCTCCATTCTCAAACGCTTCTGAGAAAACAGGCAGCATCATTTGTTTGAAATTCGCGGCGGCTTCGGGATGCATCATCCGGGCATAGTCCCCCAGCCGTGACTCCCGCATTGCCTCCAATGCAGCTTTGGCGACCTCCTCGGGAGTCTGCATGGCGGGAGCCACGGACGCCGGAGTCGGCTCGGCCCAGGCGCTCAATGGCGTCCACAGGCAGACGGCAGTCATGACAAACAAGCGGGGCAGGAACATTCGATGACCTCACGCCAAATGGGGTTGGGGAGTTTTGATCCTACCTGCTCGACTCTGCCTTCGCAGCAGAGCGGTCGGCATCGAGGCAGGACGTACCATCCGGTGGACGAGTCGTTGGCGTGGAACTGGCCGGGATGAACCCTGTCGACATGATGCTCCCTGCGCGACGAATGCAGTTCGTAGCATCCATCGCAGCGGCGTTACCACGCCGTCCATCCGCCGTCCACCAGCAGGTTCTGGCCGGTGATGTAACTCCCGGCATCGCTTGCCAGCAGCAGCAACGCCCCCTTGAGTTCGTGAGGGCGGCCCATGCGTTGCATCGGTGACTTGCCGCACAGTCGCTCGACCATGGCGGACGGCGCCTGTTCGTTGGGGAAGGGACCCGGAGAGAGGCAGTTTACGCGCACCCCGTCGGCAGCCCAGTACACGGCCAGGTGTCGGGTCATGTGCACGACGCCTCCTTTCAGCGCGTGATACTGCACCGGACTGGCGGTGCAGACTCCGGCGTACGCATCGGGGTAGGAGCCGACTACGCCGTACATGGAGCCGATCATCACAATTGCGCCGGGAGCGCTACGTCCGACGACGTGATCGCGGAGGCGTCGGGCCAGGAGGAAGTAGCCCGTTGCGTTGGCGAGCGTGCGATTGAAGTCGTCGCCGGTGACCGTTGTCAGGTCCCCTCCGACCGACTCCTGGCCATTGTTCACCAGGATGTCCAGCTCTCCCGCGAGCGTCAGAGCACGGTCGAAACCTGCGGCGATGGAAGTCTCGTCCATGTGGTCGAGCTGGACACAGTGATGACTTGCGCCCGAGCCGCAGGGAAGCTCTTCGGCAAGGTGCCCGAGCTTTCGCGGATCGCGGCTGGTCAGAACGACTGAGGCACCTGCCTCCGCCAGGGCGCGGGCCAGTGCGCCGCCGAGATAGCCGGACGCACCGGTGACGAGGGCCGTGCGGCCGGTGATATCGAACAGCGTCTGAATACTCGGCTCGTCCCTCAACAGACTCTCCCGCACACGCGTGAATCCTCGAAACTCAGCGGACAATCTCCCGCGATGGGTCCGATCGCACTATAATCGAGGAGCGCCGCGGAGGCTCGCCTGAGCACTGCCGCGCTGGAGTTGGGTGCAGAAGCGGAGTATTTCGGAGTGCCGCGTGTGGGCCCGGAGTTCGCCGCGTATGGCAGTCAGTCCGCTGGACGGCACAGAGGACTGTGCCTGCGACGACCATGGCGACTGCGCCCCTTGAGTTTCCCCGCCGGAGCCGCGCCTCGTGGTTCTGCCTGTTCCCTCCTGGTGTGTCTGATGCGTGTCAGCGGAATTCTCGCGCTGTACGGCTGTGTTCTCGCGTGTTCGTCCGCGCTGGCGCCGAGTGCGCGCGCCGACGATGCGGCGGCTGACGCCGAACAGTTCTTTGAAGCGAAGGTGCGGCCGATTCTGGTCGCGCGGTGTGTGGAATGCCACGGCCCGGACAAGCAGGAGGCCGCGCTCCGACTGGATGCCCGCGTCTTCGCCCTGCGGGGCAACGATTCCGGACCGGTGATCGTCGCGGGCAACCCGGATGAGAGCCGGCTCGTGCAGGTCATTCGATACGCCGATGACGATGTGCAGATGCCGCCCGCGGAGAAGCTGCCGGACGAGGAACTGGCCGTTCTGACCGAGTGGGTTCGCAGCGGGGCGTTCTGGCCGGAGGGGAACGATGCCGCTCCGTCGAACCACGGCGGCATTCCGCGGCTGCCGGACGGAAGCATCGATTTCGCCCGCGCGGCGGAGACGCACTGGGCGTATCGGCCGGTTTCCCTGCCGCAGATACCTGACGTCGCAAACGCCGCTGCCTGTCGTACGGCGCTGGACCGATTTGTAGTGGCGAAGCTGGAATCGCAGGGTTTGGCGCTGTCGCCGGAAGCGGACCGCCGGACGTTGATCCGCCGTGCCTATTTCGACCTGCTCGGGCTGCCGCCGACTTACGAGGAAGTCGAGGCGTTCGTCCATGATCCCGCGCCGGATGCGTGGGCGCAGCTGATCGATCGCCTGCTCGCGTCGCCGCAATACGGACAACGGTGGGGACGGCACTGGCTGGACGTTGCGCGGTACGCAGACACCAAAGGGTACGTGTTCACGGAGAACCGGTTTTATCCCTTCAGCTACACCTACCGCGACTATGTCGTCGAGGCGATGAACGACGACAAGCCGTATGACCGCTTTGTGCTGGAGCAGCTGGCGGCCGATCAGCTGGGACTGAGCGAGAATGACCCCGCGCTGGCCGCGCTGGGGTATTTGACGGTCGGCCCGCGGTTCCTGAACAACCAGCAGGACATCGCCGATGACCGCATCGACGTCACCACCCGCGGCCTGATGGGGATGACGCTCTCGTGCGCCCGCTGCCATGATCACAAGTATGACCCGCTCGAAGCGAAGGACTACTATGCGCTCTACGGCGTGTTCGAAAGCTCGCAGGAACCGGACTCACTCCCGCTCATCGGCGAAGTCGACGAAACACCGGAGTATCTCGCGTACAAGGCCGAGCGCGACAAGCGGCAGCAGGCCGTCGAAGACTACAAACAGCAGGCTTATGCCGACCTGCTCAAGAAGGCGCGGACGGAGGGGGGCGATTATCTGCTGGCCGCCGCGGCTGCGATGGGACGGCTGCCCGGTGGATACGAGTTGCAGTACGAACATGGGCAGCCGCGCGAAAAGCTGATGCAACGGTGGAAGGGACTGCTGGAGCAGCGATTGAAACCGGATGATGCGGTGTTCGGACCTTGGCAGACGGCATCGACGCTGCCGGCGGAGACATTCACCGCGTCGCTGCAGGAGGCATTGCAGTCCTCAACGACCGGGGCGGGGCCGGCATGGAATCCGCTCGTCGTGAACGCGCTGTGCGAGACGCCGCTCGGTTCGATGACGGACGTGGCCCGGGCCTACGGGCGGCTGTTCGCCGACATTCAGTCCCAGTGGGAGGGGATGCTGGCCTCGCACAAAGAAGGAGTTCCGCCCGAGGCATTGCCGGATGGCGACGCCGAGCAGTTGCGGCTCGTGCTACATGGCCCCGGCTCGGTGACGGACGTGCCGCTGGAGAGGGCCGAGCGGGAGATCTTCGAGCGCGACAACCGCGACCAGATCCGCAATCTCGAGCGTCAGGTCGCCGAGTGGGAAGCCACGTCTCCCGGAGCGCCGGCTCGGGCGATGGTGCTGGTCGATCGCGAACAGCCGGTGCAGCCGGTCGTCTTTCTGCGCGGCAATCCGGGACGGCGCGGCGATCCCGTAGCGCGGCGATTCCCGCAAGTGCTCGGCGGCAGCGAGCAGGAATCATTTCCCAACGGCAGCGGCCGGCTCGACCTCGCCCGATCGATCGTGGCGCCCGACAATCCGTTGACGTCGCGCGTCATCGTCAATCGCGTCTGGCAGCATCACTTCGGGACCGGGCTCGTCCGCACGGCGAGCGACTTTGGCGCGCGGAGCGATCCTCCCTCGCATCCCGAACTGCTTGACTGGCTCGCCGCGACACTGAT
The DNA here is from genome assembly GCA_041940305.1 of Planctomycetaceae bacterium. Lineage (GTDB taxonomy): Bacteria > Planctomycetota > Planctomycetia > Planctomycetales > Planctomycetaceae > JBGTSJ01. The sequence continues at coordinate 113,271 of JBGTSJ010000014.1, read as the reverse complement.
GCGCGACGGCTGGTCGCTGAAGGACCTGCACCGCACGATCATGCTGTCGGCCACGTACCGGCAGGCAGCTGATGACCGTGCCGACGCGCGAGCCGTTGATCCCGAAAACCGGCTGCTGTGGCGGATGAACCGCCGCAGGCTGGAGTTCGAGCCGATGCGCGACTCGATGCTGTTCGTCGCCGGCCGACTGAACCCCGCCCTGGAGGGCCGCCCGGTCAACATTGAAGAGCGACCCTTCACAAACCGCCGCACGGTGTACGCCCTGGTCGACCGTAACAACCTCCCCGGCCTGTTCCGGACGTTCGACTTCCCCACACCGGATACGTCATCGCCCGAGCGCCCGGTGACAGCCGTGCCGCAGCAGGTACTGTACGGGATGAACTCCCCGTTCGTGCAGGAGATGGCGGCGGCGATCGTCGCCCGGCCTGAAGTGCAGGCGGCCCCGTCCGATCAGCGAACAATTCAACTGTTCCGCGTCATCCTGGGCCGCGATCCGGATGAGTCTGAACGTACGTTGTTGACGGGATATCTGTCGCAGCATGCCGGCGCTCTTCAGGAAACGGCTCAGGCGCTCTTGTTGACGAATGAGTTTCTGTTCGTCGATTGAACGGACGATTTTGAGCTACAGGGAATGACGATGATGCTTTCACGGCGTGATCTCTTGAGACGATCCGGCTGCGGCCTTGGTGCGCTCGGGTTGGGTGCGTTGATGTCGGAGACCGGTCTGCTGGGTTCAGTGGCGCAGGGCGCGGCGAATCCGATGTCGGCTCGGCCGCCGCAGTTTCCGGTGAAGGCGAAGCACGTCATCCACGTGTTCTGCAACGGCGGGCCGTCGCATGTGGATACGTTCGATCCGAAGCCGAAGCTCACCGAGTATCACGGCCGCGAACTGCCGACCGAGAACCTGCGGACCGAGCGGAAGACCGGGGCGGCGTTCCGTTCGCCATTTGAGTTCAAGAAGTACGGCGAGAGCGGGATTGAGGTCAGTGAGCTGTTTTCGCACGTGGCGGAGTCGATCGACGACATCGCCGTCATCCGGTCGATGCATGCCGACGTGCCGAATCACGAGCCGTCGCTGATGCTGATGAACTGCGGCGAAGCGCGTCAGCCGCGGCCGAGCTTCGGCAGCTGGATCACGTACGGGCTCGGCACGGAAAACCAGAACCTGCCGGGCTTCATCGCCATGTGCCCCAACGGGTTGCCGATCACCGAGACGGCCAACTGGCGGTCGGCGTTTCTGCCGGGGGTCTACCAGGGGACGTATATCGATACGAGGCACAAGGAGGTGGAACGGCTGATCGAGAACATCCGCAACGACCAGTTGCCCCTCGACCGGCAGCGCGACCAGCTGGATCTGGTGCAGGCGCTCAACCGGCGGCATCTGGAGGAACGTCCAGGAGATTCCGCGCTGGAGTCGCGCATCCATTCGTTCGAGCTGGCGTATCGGATGCAGATGGAAGCAACGGACGCGTTCGACATCAGCCGTGAGCCGAAGTCGATTCGCGAGATGTACGGCGAGGGGACGCATGCGCGACAGCTGCTCATCGCCCGCCGGCTGGTGGAGCGCGGCGTGCGATTCGTACAGGTCTGGCACGGCGAGGGTCAGCCGTGGGATAACCATGACGACATCGAGGTCAACCATCGCAAGCTCGCCGGGCAACTCGATCAACCGCTCGGCGCCCTGCTCAAAGACCTCAAACTGCGCGGCATGCTGGATGAGACGCTGGTCCTCTGGGGCGGCGAATTCGGCCGCACGCCGACGGTGGAACTGCCGACGCCCGGCGCGAACGCCGGCAAGATCAACGGCCGCGACCACAACCATCACGGCTTCACCTGCTGGCTGGCCGGCGGCGGCGTGAAGGGGGGACAGGTCTACGGATCGACGGACGAGTTCGGGTTCAAGGCCGAGGAGAACCCGGTGCACGTCCACGACCTGCACGCCACGATGCTCAAGCTGCTTGGGTTCGACCATGAGCAGCTGACGTATCGCTACGCGGGGCGCGACTTCCGGCTGACGGACGTCCACGGCCGGGTGATCGATGAATTGATCGCCTGATAAGAAGCCCGGTTTCTTTTGGAGAAACCGGGTTTCTGCGACGCTGTTTCACACTCAGACCGAGCGTTCGTGTTCGCGGCGGAGGCGCTCCAGTCCTTCCCGGTTCGGGCGGAAGCTCGCGCTGACTCCGCCGTAGTTGTGCTTCAAGCTCCCCTGCTTGCTGGTCCGCTCGTGTCGGCTGCGGAGGAGGAACTCGCCGCCGTACTTTTCGATTTCGCGGGCGTGCTGGCCGCACAACTGCGTGTCGGGGAGGGCTTCGGCCCGCTCAGGGTCGATTTGCTGCTTGCAGATTTCGCAGAACCGGATGGCTGCCATAGGCGACTCCTGGTGGTGTTCGCCGGTCCCGGCGGCGAGAACGTCCCGCGGCCGGCCGGCATCTGTATGACGCGGCGACCGGCGACCTGTTAAAACCCATTCTGTAGATTCTCAGGCCGGAATTGCGGACGGAAGTCACAACCCGGCCTGTGGAAGCCGATGGGAACGGGGCGGGAAGCGAACAGGGATCGAGAATGGATTCGTGGAGCCTGCTGCTGGAGATCGTACTGCTGCTGGGGGCCTGCCTGGCGCTGGGGGGGATCTGCTCGAAGCTGCGGCAGAGCCCGCTCGTCGGCTATCTGCTGGCGGGAATGCTGCTGGGAGGGCCCGGCAGCGTGCACGTCATCAAGGCGGAGTCGCACATCGACGCCATCGCCGAACTGGGGGTGGCTCTGCTGCTCTTCAGCCTGGGGCTGGAATTCTCCTGGAATCGGCTGAAAGGGCTCGGGCAAAGCGCGCTCGCGAGCGGCGCCGTGCAGGTGATCGCGACCGCGGTGGTCGGGCTGGGCTGCGGCATGTTGTTCGGGCTCACCCTCACGGAAGCCATTGTCGTGGGTGCGATGGTCAGCCTGAGCAGCACGGCCGCGGTGCTGCGGGTGCTGGTCGAGCGGGGTGAGATCGACAGCGGCTACGGTCGCAACGCGCTGGCCGTGTTGCTCGTCCAGGACATGGCCGTGGTTCCGCTGGCCATTCTCGTCGCCCTGCTGGCCGAGGGGGGAACTCCGTCAGAGGTGGCGCTCAGCGTGGCGCGAATCCTGGGCCTGGCGCTGGCATTGATTGCTGCCCTGTATGTCCTGCTGAACTTTGTCGCCGTCAAGGCGCTGCAGGCACTGTCGGTGGAGCAGAACCGGGAACTGACCGTGCTGCTGGCTGTGGTCGTCGGACTGGGTTCGACGTGGGCGGCGCATGCAGCCGGACTGTCTCCCGCGCTGGGGGCGTTCGTGGCGGGGATGTTCCTGGGGGGCTCGCCGTTCGCCACGCAGATTCGGGCGGACGTTTCGTCGTTGCGGGTCGTGCTGCTCACGCTGTTCTTCGGCGCCGTCGGGATGGTGGCGGACCCGATGTGGATCGTGCAGCACATCCCCATCGTGCTGGGAGTCGCCGGGCTGATCGTGGTCGCCAAGGCAGCGCTGGTCTGGGGGATTTTCCGCATGTTCGGGCAGCCGCACGGCACCGCACTGGCCACCGGACTGTGCCTGGGCCAGGTGGGGGAATTCGCGTTCGTGCTGGGGAACTCGGCAAAGTCCGGGGCCGTGATCACGTCCGAACTGGCGACGCTGCTGGTGTCGAGTTCGATCGTGACGCTGTTCCTGACGCCGTACCTCGTGATGCTGGCGCCGCGCGCCGCCCTGTGGATCGAGCGATTCGCCGGCGATGCAGCACGATCCCTGCGGCAGCACGATGGGGATGCATTTCACCCCGAGATCTTCATCGTCGGCTTCGGGCCGTCGGGACAGGCGATCGGACAGAAGCTGGCCGGTACCGACCGGCGGGTCCTGGTGATGGATCTCAATCCGGCAGGAAAGAGGGCCGCCGAGGCGCTCGGCATGCGGGGCGTGATCGGCGACGCCACCAGTCTGGAAGTCCTGCAGCATGCGCATATCGACTCGGTGACGATCGTCGTCATCACGGTGCCGGCCCGCATGGCCGCGCTGACCGTCCTGGAGAATGTCCGCGCCCTGGCACCGACGGCCACGGTGATCGTCCGCTCGCGGTACCAGTTGCATCAGCCCGACTTCGCCGCGGCGGGGGCCGACGTCGTCGTCGGCGACGAGCAGGAAGTCGGCATGGGCCTCTGCGAGCAGGTCCAGCAGCAGTTGGCGGCGCTGAAGGAGACGGACGACGAAGACCCCGAAGCCGTGGCAGCTGCGGCTACATGATACGTGTGATGATGTCGCCGGCGGACAGCTATGAGGATCTTCGCGTCTCGGCGATGGCGTCCCTCAGCTCGAGCGTCCCTTCGTACAGTGCACGGCCGATAATGGCGGCGTTGAGCAGGGGGTGCCGGCGTTCGGCGGCGCACAGCCTGCGGATGTCGTCGAGCGTCGTTACGCCGCCCGAGGCGATCACGGGCGTCCCCAGATCCGCTAGTGCACACAGGTCTTCGATTGTCCGGTCGTCGATGCCCTGCAGCATGCCGTCGTTGGCGATGTTGGTATAGATCACGGCGGCCAGCGGGAGGTCGGCCGACTCCCGGGCCAGTTCGATGGCGGAGGTCTCGGAAACGTCGAGCCAGCCTTCGGTGGCGACCATCGAGTCTCTCGCATCGAGTCCCAGGCACAGACGCCGCGGCCACTGGGCGGCCATTGTGCGGAACCATGCCGGCTGCTTGAGCGCGGCCGTGCCGACGATGACCCGCTCCACGCCGACGTCTTCCAGCAGCAGCCGGATCGCCGCCTCATCGCGCACTCCGCCGCCAAGCTGGCAGGGGACGCCCGCGGCAGCGACGATGGCGCGGACGACTTCGTGGTTCACCGGGCGGCCGGCTTTAGCGCCGTCGAGGTCCACCAGGTGCAGCCGCTCGGCCCCGGCCGCGACCCAGCGGCGCGCCATCTCGGCCGGGTCATCGCTGAAGACAGTTTCCTGCGCGTAGTCCCCCTGACGGAGCCGGACGCATTTACCGTTGCGGAGATCGATCGCGGGAAGCAGTTGCATCTGTGGGAGCTGTCTGCTGTGGAGTTTGAGTGAGGACAGGAGCCCGGCGGCGTAGAAACCCGGTGTCTTCAAGAAGCCGGGTTTCTGTGTGAGACGGCGGGTCACGGGTGCTGAGCGGCCCACCACGCGGCGGCCTCGGCCTGACCGTGCCGCTCAACGCCGTCGATGGTGGCACGCCAGTCGATGATTTCATAGTTGCTCAGCCGAACCGGCTCGCCGGACTTCAATTCCGGGACGAAGCGGGAGTCTTCAGCAAGGCGAGCGACAAAGTCCCACCCTCCGTACTCGCCCGGCTCGGCCCGTTCGAGCGCCGCTGTCAGACGTTCCTGGGCATTCCCAGCGCCGATCTGGAGCGTGACTTCGCAGGGCAACTGGTCATGATAGACATGATGGGCGATCGTTCGCAGCCGGGCTCGCAGCCAGTCCAGCTGCGCTTCCGCTCCCGGAGCCGTGACCTCGCGCCACAGGCTGGCGTAGACGGAGTTCGGCCCCCAGTTAGTGAATCCGGTCGCCTCGGTAGCCAACGCCTGGTCCAGATCGCTGCCGGCCGGGACAAGCTGATCCTGGTTCCAGTCGTAGAGGGCGGCGAGAGAATCTCCGGCGAGAGTGCGGGTCAGGCTCCTCAACGCCTGCGATCCGGCCGAGAAGTCGGGATTGCCAAAGGCAGAAACCGCGAACCAGCCGGAGTGCGTACGGATCAGGTCTCGCAATGTCGCGTCAGTGATCTCCACCGCTGTCGTCGAGGCCGGCGACGCATAGCGGTCGTCACCGAATGCGATCAGCAGCCGGACCGGACCGCTGCGGACGAGATACGTGGCATCCGTGTTCCCCGGCTCCGCCAGCATCTCGATCTGCACGGCGTCCCCCAGCGCCTCCGTGAGGAGCGATCTCACATCGTCCTCTTCGTGCGACATCGGCTCGTTGAGCAGGCCCACCCACGACGTGGCGGCCACGTAGGGCAGCGGCGGAGGGGTCGACTCGCGCACGTCCCCATAATCGTCCCCGTACAGGATCGGTCCCGCGTCCTCATCGGTGAACAGGCTCGAGTAGCGATACGGCTCAACGGCGGGCAGCAGCGCTGCGACGCGCTCTTTGTCACCCGCCAGGGTATGCGCGACGACCAGGTTCGTCCGGTCCCCCTTCGAGGCCTCCTCTGCGGCGAACTGCACCGCGTCATCAATTCGCCCGAGGCGCAGCAGGCTTCGAAAGTAGTACCGCCGGCATTCGGACCACTGGTAATGGTCGGTCGACTCCGAGTCCTGCCACGGGCGCCCGGACAGCAGCTCGACGACGCGTGCATAGTCCTGTCGCTGAAACGGAATCTGAGCCGACCAGCTCCAGCCGGCGGGGGCCTCCGGCTCATCCTGCCGCATTCGCTCTGACAATTCGAGTACGGTCGCTTCATCCCCCTGTTCCGAAAAGTGGCGGGCCAACTGCACGAACGTCTCCGGACGCGGCGCGATGTCATCATACGCAGACAACGCGCGGCCCGATTTGATCCGCACTTCCACGAGCAACTGCCGGAACTGCCACTCCTGCCAGTTGCCCTCGCTCTTTGCCGCCATTCGCCTACGGCCGGCCTGCAGTACCCGCTCCGCCATGTCGAACCGCTCCCGCTCCAGTTCGATCACTCCGTCGTAGTAATCCGACATAGCATCGTCGGGGCTCAGCGCCCGGTGCCGCTCGATCAGCCGCCCCAGGTCCTCCCAGCGGTCTCGCCCGCGCAGCGCCGCCGCCAGCGTCTCGAACCGGCTGTCGCGATCGTCTCCTTCGAGATAGAACGACCACCAGTCCTCGCCGTCGACCAGCAGGGTCTTCGCCAGCCGTTCAGTGAACGCCCACGTGTAGTCCCCTTCCTCTTCGGAAGCCGTCTCCGCGGCGATTTCGTGGCCGCGCCGATAGTGCGCGGCTGCGGACTCCCGGTCTCCGTCCGCCGCAGCGAGATCGCCCGCATGAAAGTGCCACCAGAGGTCATCCCCGCCAGACGGCCGGTGAGCATCGAGCAGTGCACGCAGCACTTCCGGCTCCAGATACGACGACTCCCCCTGTTCATACCCGTTAGTGAGATACGAGAACGCTTCGTCGGCGCGGGCCGCGGCGACCGCCTGATATCCTTCGAGCACTCTCTCCAGTCGGCTCATCAGGTCGAGGTATCGCCAGAAATACGAGTCCTTGTCCTCCTCCTCGACAGCCGCCTCCCACGCGCGATACAGCTCTTCCGCCGCACCTCTCCAGTCGCCATGAGCTTCGGCACGGGATGATCGGATGACGGCGGCTCGATCCGCAGGCACCGACCAGCGCGCGGTCGCCTTCGCCGAAGCGTGTCCCGGTTCCGCGACAACTTCGGCGCCGGCCGCCGTCGCCAGTGCATCGAGCGCCCAGATATCGCCGGTGTGGACGAGTGATCCGGCAAGAGTGGCGGCCGTTTCGGCGGGATCCTGCGCGGCGTCGATCAGTTCGAGCAGCTCGTGCTTGTTCTCCGGACGCAGCGACATCGCGTATCGCTGCAGAATCAGCGTGTCGGCCGGATCCATCCGCAGGTATTCACGACAAGCGTCGGCCGCTTCCGGCAGGCGTCCCAGCTCCGTGAGCGCTGTGACCCGGTAACGCGCCGCATTGGGAGTCGGCCCGATCGCCGCCTGGTAGGCGCGGCACGCCTCGAGCACCTGTTCGTATTCGCCCAGTTCGTCGTGCCGCAGGATCTGAACGTAGTACACGCCGGGCATCTCGTCCGGCGAGGGGACCTGCGCTGCGACGCGAACTGCCTCCTCATACTGGCCGCCGTACGACCAGTAGAGCGCCGTCCAAAGCGTGGCATTCGCACGCATGGATTCCGGCAACTGCGGCAGGAGCGCCTCCGCGCGCTGCATCCGCTTGTGGGCCACGTCCGACTGGCCGCTCATAAAGCCGTCGTAGGCATCCGAGAGTTCCTCGAACACTTCGTAATACTGGTCGGTCAGACCCGCCTGCCACTGCGCCAACTCGACCGACTCCCGCTGCCCTACCTGCAGCAGCTCCCAGTCGTAGATCCTCCACTCCCCGCCGCGGCGCACGAGCCACCAGCGGAGCTCCACCATATCGCCGGCCGAGTCCCAGAAGTATCCGTAGACGAGCGCTTCCTTTCCCTCCGCCAGTTCTTCGACATGCGCAATGCGATGCCGTGTGAAGTACCACGGCGTCCACACGCCGGAGAGCACCGAGCCGCGGACCACGTCCTCCCAGATTCGCATGCTCACCGGGTACTGCCCTGATGCCTTCATCGCCTCGATCAGCCGGTCGCGATCCACGAACTTGCGAAATGTCCGGTCGTCATCCAGCCCGGCGGCGACGTTCTCGAACAACCGCTCGATCTCCGCCAGACGTTCGGGCGGAACGCCAGCGTCCTCAGCGCCAAAAGCGGCCTGGAGCGCGGCGCGTTTCTGCTCAGGCGTCTCCTGCACGGCGACGGGCACGTCCCACGGCCGGATCAGGGCCCAGATGATGAGTCCCAGGCAGCTGAAGATCACGATCCCCGCAACCGTGCACAGGCCGATGATCGCCAGCAGCAGTCCGCGGTCCGAATCCCCTCCGCTCCGCCCCCGCCGGACAGACTCCTGCGGCAGAATGGGCTCTTCCCAGTGGTCCGCCATGTTTTCCCCAGTGCGGCTCAATTGCGCAAAGACAGGTCCGGAGTGTCAGACGTTCTCTCCGGCGGCAGGATGCGCCCCAGTCTACCGGCCGCTGCTCCGGGAATCCTGCGATTCCCGATTTGACCGGGACCGGTCCAGCCGGTAGGCTAACGCATCACTTTCATCATCTCTCCTGCGGGGGAGACAATGAATCGAGGAACTCCGATGTTTCCGGCCGACGTCATCAGCATCGCCATTATTGTGGCCGCACCCCCGGGGTTGCGACGCTGAGGCTCGGCACTTCCGCCGCGAACACCAAACCCCTCAGGTCGCCACCGGCCTGAGGGGTTTTTGTTTGGTTCACAGTCTACGGTGGACAGTTCACAGTTCCCGCTTCCGGACCTCGACGGCGGGTTAGGTGCTGTGTCGACTGTCAACTGCAGACTGTCCACTTTGAACTCCCCGCCATGCACGTCCAGCTCTACGACACTACCCTCCGTGACGGCTCCCAGGGAGAAGGGGTCAACTTCTCCGTGCAGGACAAGCTGCTCATCACCCGGCGGCTGGACGAGTTGGGCTTCGACTTCATCGAGGGAGGCTTCGCCGGCTCCAACGAGAAGGACTCGGAATACTTCCAGCGCGTCGGCGAACTCGATCTCCAGCACGCGCAGGTCTGTGCGTTCGGAATGACCCGGCGGCGCGGCGTGTCGGCCGCAGACGACCCGGGAACGCAGGCCCTGCTGGCGACCGGCGCACCGATCTGCACGGTGGTCGGCAAGACGTGGGATCTGCACGTGACCGAAGTGTTGCGCGTGTCGCTCGAAGAGAACCTGGCGATGATCCGGGATTCCGTGGCGTTTCTGCGCAGCGAGGGGCGCAGGGTATTCTACGACGCGGAGCACTTCTTCGACGGGTTTGCGGCCAATCCGGAGTACGGATTGCAGACGATTCTCGCCGCTCAGGAGGCCGGAGCCGAGATCATCGTCTGCTGCGACACCAACGGCGGCTCGCTGCCGGAACGGATCGTCGAGACGCTGGAGCTGCTCAAGCCCAGGCTCGACATTCCGTTCGGAATCCATTGTCACAATGACTGCGACGTCGCCGTGGCCAACTCGCTGGCGGCGGTGAAGTGCGGCGCGGTGCAGGTGCAGGGGACGATCAACGGGATCGGTGAGCGCTGCGGCAACGTCGACCTCGTCAGCGTGGCAGCCAATCTCTCCATCAAGCAGCAGCACGATGTGCTTCAGCAGGGGAGCGGCGTCGCGCATCTCACCGAGCTGTCACGCTACGTGTACGAGCTGGCCAACATGAACTTCCGCAACGGCCAGGCGTTCGTGGGCCGCAGCGCATTCGCCCATAAGGGGGGGATGCACGTGCACGCGATCAACCGCGTCTCGCGCAGTTATGAGCACATCGATCCGGGGCTGGTTGGAAATGAGCGGCGCGTCCTGGTCAGCGAGTTGTCCGGGCGCTCGAACATCGTCGCCAAGACGACCCGCTACAAGCTCGATCACGACGAGTCGCTGATGAAGCGGATCCTCGACCGCGTCGTCGAGCTGGAGAACGCCGGCTACCAGTTCGAGGCCTCGGAGGCGTCGTTCGACCTGCTGGTGAAGAAGTGCGCCGGCAGCTACGAGCCGAAGTTCGAGCGGATCCATTACCGCGTCAACGTCGAGACCGAGCAGCAGCACCAACCGCTGACCGAGGCGACCGTCAAGCTGCGCGTGAACGGCAACGGCCACGTCGAGCACGTCGTCGCCGAAGGGGACGGCCCGGTGAACGCCCTCGACAACGCCCTCCGCAAGGCTCTCATCGGCAGCTACCCGAACCTCGCGCAGATGCACCTTGTCGACTATAAGGTTCGCGTTATCAACTCCGCCGAGGGGACAGCCGCACGGGTCCGGGTCGTCATCGAAAGCGCCGACGAGCACGATGTCTGGAGCACCGTCGGTGTGAGCGAGAACATCATCGAAGCCAGCTGGCTGGCGCTGGTGGATGCGGTGGAGTACAAGCTGTACAAGGACGAAGGGGAGTTGGGGGCCCGTCGATCGTGAAGAAAATGGTGTGGACAATACGTCTTTGTCATGCATTCCCTGTGCAGTAGAATAACGACATGTCCGCTCAGGTCATCAACAATCGGATCGACGGCACCCGGATCAGCGTCTGGGACGTCTACCTCTATCTTGAGCACGGCTGTTCCGTCGCCGAAATCCGGCGCTGGTTGCCCTTGACTGAAGAGCAGGTACAAGTCGCCATCGAGTTCATCGAAGCCAACCGGGAATTTGTCGCCGAAGGGCACCGGCGTATTGAGGAGCGAAACGCCCGCGGCAATCCGCCGGAGGTCGAAGAACAGCTGAAAGAAACCCGCAAGCGAATGCAGGAATGGCTGCGACAGCGACAAGCCGTGGTCCGCTAGGAGCAGTCAATGCGCGGATTGCTCGCCGATGCAGACTGCGTCGGTCAGGTAATGCTGCTCTCAGGCCTCATGGAAGACGATTCGCGTCGGGAACTCTGGGAATCTCTCCGACTGCAGGTCTTCATCCTGAGCGACCTGGGCCTCCCTCTTGATGCACCCGACCGGGTGATCTGGGAGCGATGCTGCGCGGAGGAACTGGTGCTGGTCACGGCGAATCGAAACGCCGAAGGACCGGATGCCCTGCAGCGCGTGATCTCGGAATCAGTTGATTCCGGTGGATATCCCGTCATCACGATCAGCGACACATATCGAGTCGCACACGAGCGCCCGTATGCGCAACAGGCAGCTGACAAGCTGCTGGAGTATTTATTCGATATCGGTAACCTTCGTGGTTCACAGCGGCTCTACATCCCCTGACACGGGGTCCGCCACAGACTCAAGCCTTTCCATGTCCGACCTCCCCAAGCAGTACGAACCCCGCGACGCCCAGCAGAAGTGGTTTGCTTTCTGGGAATCCCACGGCTACTTCAACGCCGATCCGCAGCCGCCGGTGAGTGACGGGGGCAAGCCTCCGCACACCATCATGATCCCGCTCCCCAACGTGACGGGGGCGCTGCACATGGGGCATGCCCTTAACGGGACCTGCCAGGATCTCATCACCCGCTGGCGGCGGATGCAGGGGTTCGAGGCACTGTGGATGCCCGGCACCGATCACGCCGGCATCGCCACGCAGGCCGTGGTCGAGCGGCGGATGCTTGAGGAAGAAGGACTCACGCGGCATGACATCGGCCGCGAGGCGCTCGTCAACCGCATCTGGCGGTGGAAGGAATCCTACGAGAAGCGAATCATCGGCCAGCTCAAGCAGATCGGCGCCAGCGCCGACTGGCGGCGCACGCGGTTCACGCTGGACGACGTCTGCTCGAAGGCCGTGCGGCGGACGTTCTTCAAGATGTTCAAGGACGGCCTCATCTACCGCGGCAAGCGGCTGGTGAACTGGGACACCTTCCTGCAGACCGCCGTCGCCGACGATGAGGTGTTCGAGGAAGAGATCGACGGTCACTTCTGGACGTTCCATTATCCCGTCGTCGAGAGAAACCCACAAAGAAGCCCGGTTTCTTCAAGAAACCGGGCTTCTGGTGAGCCCGCCGACGACCCGGAAACGTCCGAGTGGATTGAAACCGGCGAATCCATCAAGTTCTCCACCACGCGTCCCGAGACGATGCTGGGCGACACCGCCGTCTGCGTGCACCCGACCGACGAACGCTACACGCACCTCGTCGGCAAGCTGGTCCGCATCCCTCTGAACGGCCGGCTGATCCCGATCATCGCCGACGCCCTGCTCGCCGACAAAGAACTCGGCACCGGGGCCGTGAAGGTCACCCCTGCGCACGATCCCAACGATTACGCGTGTTACCAGCGTAACCCGCACATCGGCATCATCAACATCCTCAATCCCGACGGCACCATTAACAACGCCGCCGCCGACGGCGCCCCCGTGTTTAGCGGTGAGCCGCAGGCGAGCGATCAGCGATCAGCGGTCAGTGGTCAGCGGTCAGCAGAGAAATACGTCGGCCTCGATCGCTACGAAGTGCGCGATGCCATCGTCGAGGACATGGCCGAACTCGGCTACTTCGACGGCGTGGAGGACCGCAAGATTCCGCTCAAGCACTCCGACCGCTCCAAGACGCCGGTCGAGCCGTACCTGTCCGACCAGTGGTTCGTGAAGATGGACGACCACGCCGACGGCCGCCCCGGCCTCGCACAGCTCGCCATCGACGCCGTCAACGACGGCCGCGTCCGGTTCTACCCGTCGCGCTACGCCAAAACCTACCTCGACTGGCTCGGCGAAAAGCGTGACTGGTGCATCAGCCGGCAGTTGTGGTGGGGACATCGGATACCGATCTGGACAAAGCGACTCGAAGGTTTGCATGATGATTTGCCCGCGTATGCGCTGAGCCGAGTTCTTGGAGAACTCTTTCCATATGGCGGCGAGGTCTCAAGCGACGATCGCAGCATTAGTATACGGCCGCAGTTCGAGAGCAAGATCTTCGCGAGATTCGCGCCAGACGATTCGAATCTCCTCTTAGTGTGCGTGGATGGTGATCAGCCCGAGATTGAGCAATACCTGGAGAAGGCCGGTTGCACGCAAGACCCCGACGTCCTCGACACCTGGTTCTCGTCCGCGCTCTGGCCGCATGCGACGCTCGGCTGGCCGGATCGGGAACATGAGCCGGGGATGGATGCGGGCGAGATCGCGAAACAAACCCAAGCCGACGCGTCCCGCGTCGGCACGGACGGCAAAGCCGTCGGCTTGGGGAATGGCGTGTTGTCGACGTTTTATCCTGGTTCGGTGTTGGTCACGTCCCGCGACATCATCACCCTCTGGGTCGCGCGGATGGTGCTCACCGGGCTCTACAACATGGGGGACGATCCGCGCGTGACGAGCGACGAGATGGACGCACGCGACATGGTGCCGTTCAGGCACGTCTGCGTGCATCCCAAGATCCTCGACGGCTTCGGGCAGACGATGTCCAAGTCGAAGGGGAACGGCGTCGATCCGATGGACCTCATCGACAAGTACGGCACCGACGCCGTGCGGTTCACGATCGCCTCGTTCGCCGGCGAAACACAGGACGTGCGGCTCCCCGTCGGCTACGAATGCCCGCACTGCGGCACCGTCATCCCGCAGACGCTCGAGCACCAGAAACTGATCCCCGCCGGCGGCGCGAAGCCGCGGCTCAAGTGCATCAATCCCAAGTGCAAGAAGGAGTCGCAGTTCACCAGCGCCTGGTTCGACCCCGATCCGGGCGAGCCGGTGGCGCGGATCGTGAGCGAGCGGTTCGAGTACGGCCGCAACTTCTGCAACAAGTTCTGGAACGCCGCCCGGTTCGCCATCATGAACCTGGAAGGCTACACCCCCGCCCCGGTGACGGCCGACCAGCTTGCCCTGGAAGACCGCTGGATCCTCAGCCGCCTCTCCACCGTCGCGGCCCAGATGAACGAGTACCTCGGCCGCTACCAGTTCGATGCGGCGACGAGGACGATCCGCGAGTTCACCTGGAACGAGTTCTGCGACTGGTACCTGGAGATGATCAAGCCGCGGCTGCGGCGGGACGCGAGCGCCACCTCCGAGAGCGGCAGACGTCAGTCAGCCGAGCAGGCCGATTCTGAAACCCGCGCCGTCGCGCAAAGAGTCCTGCTGGCCGTGCTGGATTCGCTCGTCCGCCTCCTGCAGCCCTTCACCCCGTTCATCTGCGAAGAACTCTGGCAGCGGCTCAACGAGATCGCCCCGGAGCGCGCTCTCCCATCAGCCGACCCTGACACTAGCCCGCAGCGCAAGCGAGGGACGGACACGCCAGGGCCCTCGCTTGCGCGTCGGGCTGGCGTGGAGACCAACCTCCTCACCCCCCGCCCCGCCGAACCCGCCGCCATCATCGCCGCCTGGCCCGAGCTCCCGTCGGCATGGCGGGACGACGCGCTCGAAGCCCGCTTCGGCCGCCTTCAGGACACCATCATCGCCGTCCGGAACGTCCGCGCGATCTACAACATCCCCCCGGCCACGCCGATCCAACTGATGATCCGCGCCCCGGAGAACGTCGCCGGCGATCTGCAGAACGTCGCCTCGCAGTTCGACAACCTCGCCAAAGCTGTGCTGGCGGCCGCGGGCGCCGACGTCGTGCGTCCCCCCGCATCGGCCACGTTCTCTCTCGACGACGCCGACGGTTACGTCCCGCTGGAAGGCCTCATCAACCGCGACGCCGAGCTCGAACGCCAGCAGAAGGAAGCCGACAAGCTCCGCAAGCACATCGCCGGCCACGAAGGCAAGCTGAAGAACGAAAACTTCGTCGGCAAAGCCCCGCCCGAAGTGGTGGCCAACGTCCGTGAGACTCTCGAAGGCCTCAAAAAGCAGCTCGCCAGCATCGAAGACGTCATCCGCGATTTGAGCTGACTTCGCGCCCTCAACTGTTCGTTGAGCCGAGACCCGTCAGGGGATCGCGACGCGTGGCACACGATCACCGCTCGCCACTCGCCTCCCCCCGTCCCCACCAATACCGCACGAACGACCACAACCCGGCATACCGATACGAGCCGTCGATGTAGTGCTCGATTACGTAGAACGCGAAGTAATACGCCCGGCAGAAGCACCACACAGAGAGCGCCAGCAGCAGCATCGTCCGCGGCGACTGCGTCTCCAGCCAGATCACCGCCGCAGCACTGCTCCCGGCCACGACGAACAGCCCGGCCTTGAGATACATCAGCCGCGGATCGGTGAGATCGGACATGCGAGGGGGCAGACAAAGTGCGCATTCAGCGCCGCGTATCACGCGCATTGCGTGACTCCGCAGGGCGCATTGATAGATACTACGCGGTGTGAGCTGCAGGATACGTACTCGATTCGGGAAAATGACACGTGCCGACCGATCCTCGCGAGTACTGGCACGAATCAGTCATTTCATATATGGACGAGCCAGGGTTCATCGAGCGGGAGTATGGTCTCCCCAGCATGGCATCATTGGCGGAACCGTATGAAACGCAGGGTGTAGCGCGATTTATCGAGCTTCCCTCCTTTCGCTCGGAGAGAATCTACACGTTCGTCTATCGTCGTGGCGGACTCGAGATCAGTTCCGTTGTAGGAGCGACGAGCCTGTGGAGTTCGCTGCCAATTTACGCCCCAGGCCGGGCGCCTCAGCCAGAGCGCCCGAGGACGCTATTCAATCCTCAGGACGCGGTGCGTCGTAAGAAGACAATCGAAATCCCAGTTCGAAATTCACGGATCCTGGCCCGGTGGTCCGTGCTGCGGAGTGCGGTGATGGCCTGTACGCCACCAGTTCATGAATCGCACGCTCGGGATGGCATCAGTTACTGGTGCCGGCTGGCGGAGGACAAGTTGCGAGTGGACATGAAGTGGTCCAATCCGCGCGCACCGAAATACTTAAGGCAGCTTGCCGTGATCAGGGCGTTTCGACGGGTATTGCGGTCGGTGGAGCTTTACTCCGAGCGATGATCACCACCTTGGAATTCTGCGGCAGGCTGCACAGGTAACAAGGCAACGGAAAAGGGCGTTCACGCTGAGTCACTACCCTCTCGTCAACCGTGCCCCCCGCGCATGTGCCGATCGGCGAGTCATGCGTCGTACCACTCCGCCCGCTCGACCGTCACTCCGGTTTCGTCGAGCAAGCCATCTTTTGGACTGGACTCACCACGGACGAACGCCCAGAACGCGCGGCGCTTGTCCCCAAGCGATCCATTGGCCTCCAGCAACTTCTTGATATCGGCGATCTTCGACGAACGGGTGGCCGCCAGGCAGGCCGCTCCCGTCCCCAGGCTGTGTGCACCGGCCAGAATCAGCACCATCCGGCCATCGTGGGCAGGATGCGGAGCACGCACGATGACGCCGTAGTCGACAGTGTGCACGACTCCCTTCACGTCGGCGGCTTCTTCACACATTCCCCTCTGGTAACGGCATCCGTCGGCGGTATTCTCGTACAGCCGACAGATGTAGTCCTCGTCAGGATCCTCCTTTCGGGCCTGTGAGAAATCGGGGTCGTTGGCGCCTGGGCGGTTTGGCAGGTTTCCCAGGTACCAGCGTTCACATCCGTACTGCTCCTGGACGCGCTGCAGCATCGTGCCGCAGGACGGGTTCACTTTCTTTGATGCGATAAAGTACAGGTTCACATCCTGATCGATGATCTCCTCGGGACAGTATTGCCCCGACACGAGCTCTACTCCTGACTTCTCGCCGGCAATCGCACCGAAGGCCTCCAAGAGGCCCCGGATGCCCAGGTTGTCGCCGAAAGTCCGCCGGTCCTTCCGCTGGCCGGGGATCCGGCTGCGATCGCTGGGATACCGCGGGCTGGCGATGACGTAGGCGGGCGCGGGGCGTTCGGGAAGCAGCATGTCGCGCAGCAGGGCGATCCGCGCTCCCAGTTTCAGCCTCAAGGCTTTGACGAGGCCTTGCTCCAGCAGCGCAGAGCCATCCCGGCTGTCGTCGTACGAAACGAACGTGCGCCCACGCAGGTCGGACGGAATTGTGTCTTCCATCGATTTGTGCGCCAGCAACAGGATCTCGCGATTCCGGCCGATGGCATACCCGACCTCGTAATAAACGTTCGGCCGCTCCGTACTCAGCTCCGCGATCACCAGATCGGCGCGATCGATCAGCAAATGGACGGTTCCCAGAAGATCCTCGCCGGGTGACAGGTCGTCGGCCCGGATGCACTTCCTGCCGGTCTCGCGCTCGACGATCTCTTTGATCGAGCGATACACCGAGAAGTGGCTGCCATAGGCCATCACCACAAAGACGAACTGGCGGCCCTCGGTGATTTCCAGCAGCATCTTCTCGGTCGACGTCATCGAGCACCCTCTGCCTGATCGTGGACCATCGTTCCTCTCAAGACAGGCGCGACTGCGCACAGGAACTGGGACACGTCATAACCTCGCCGCGTCCTGCAATCAATCAAGGCGTTGAAGCCCGCAGCCCACGCCGTCAAGCGGGATCAGTGCACGTCATCCGGCGGTGGCGCGCAGCGTCCGCCCGTCAGTCGTGCCTGCCTCGTATATGCTGCATGGCGCGGTACACGCCGATAATGGCCCCGCTCACAATGACGCCCACAATCAGCGCGCCCAGCGCCCCCGCCAGCGCGCCCCCCAAACCCCACAGCAGCCCTCCCAAGGGCACCGCGATCAGCAGACAGGCCCCGATGAAGGCAGCCTGGAACAGGTTGTCCCGCCGTCGGATGTTGACGCCGCCAATCGTGTCCGACACCACGTTGTACGTCTGCCGTCCCGATGAGACGGCCGGCTGATCGGGATGCGCAGCGGCGGCGCGACGCTTCGGCAACGGTGCAGCGTCAGATTCCGGGCCGGGCTCAGACATTTCATCAACCCCGTGGACGGCGCCTGTTAATCTGCCAGTCACCGCGACGTTATGGCACAGTACGTTCGCTCCACGCAACTCACTTCAGGAGCGGGATCGCGCCGGCGCGCGTGCCTCGACTCGACTTGCGGCGCCGGGCGAGCGGCGCGTACGCACGGGCGTCAGTTCGGCAGACGAGATCCGCGTAAGTGCCAATGGCAGAGCGCGATCGCACAGGCGTCGGCGACGTCGTTGGGCTCCGGTACCTTGTCCAGCCCCAGTTCGCGTGTCACGGCCCGCTGCACCTGCTCTTTCCCCGCGGCTCCGCTCCCTGTCAGCAGCTTTTTGATCTGCCGCGGCGTGTAATGCACGATCGGTATCTGGCGCTCGGCCGCTGCGAACAGAATTGTGCCGCGGGCGTGCGCCATCAGGATCGCCGTCTTCGGATTCTTCCCCAGCGAGAAGACCTGTTCGATTGCCAGCGCCTGAGGCTGGAATTCATCCAGCACTTCGCGCAGCCCGGTCCCGATCTCCAGCACCCGTTCAGCCAGGGATCCGGACGCCGTCGATCGGATGACCCCCCCTTCGCGCAGCACCGGACGGCCGCTCGAACCGCCGAGCACCGCGTAGCCGGTCCGATTCAATCCCGGATCAATGCCTACGCAGCAGTCCATGCGTTCCCCTCTGCGCGGAACAGTTTATCACAGCCACCTCCGATTCGGCGTCGGTCCCATTTCAATGCGGGAGCGCAACGCCCGCCTTCCGGTGGTGGACGCCGGCGCGCATGATGCGGTGCATCATGGACCGACATAGTGATGGCAGGAGGCAGGCAAGGCAAACGCAAGGATGACAGCATCCCCCCACGTGAGAGCAACGCGAGCCTTGCACTCCCTGCTCGACAGGCGGGCGGCCCCGATCGTTGACGCCTCCTCCCGCACGCGGCAGACTGAAGGACTGATTCGTCGTCGATCCGGTCCCTGCCTGGAGCCTAATTCATGTCGCGTTCTCTGTGGTTTTCTCCGGCGCTGGCCGGCTGCCTCCTCGTGTGTTCCTCACTGGCCATCGCAGAAAACTGGCCGCAGTGGCGCGGCCCCGAAGGAAACGGCATTTCATCCGAGACGGGGATCGCCACGACGTGGAGCAAAACGGACAATGTGGCCTGGCGGGCGCCGCTCCCCGGACCGGGCGGCGCGACTCCTGTCGTGTGGGAGGACCGCGTATTCGTCACGTCTTCGGACGGCGAGGCGGACGGCGCCGATCTGCTCCTGCTCTGTTTCTCGACTCAGGGGGAGGAGCTCTGGCGCCAGAAGGTCGCCAGTGGCAACAGAAATGCCCGCACCATCGAAGGCAACAGCGCCTCCCCGTCGCCGGTCACCGACGGTGAGCACGTTTGGTGTTTCTTCGGCAACGGTGTGCTTGGCTGCTATGACGTCGAGGGAAGCGAGGTCTGGAAGCTCGACGTCCAGGACCGCTACGGCGAGTTCGACATCCAGTTCGGCATGACGTCCACGCCGGTCCTCGACGGCGACGGCCTGTATCTGCAGCTCATCCACGGCACCTGGGGGGGCGAGTACAAGGTCGGCAAGGTCGTCCGGCTGAACAAGAAGACGGGAAAGGAAGTCTGGGCGGTCGATCGGCCGACCGAGGCGACCGACGAATGCAAGCATTCCTACGCTTCCGCGTTCATTTATGACGACGGCAATCACCGGTTCCTGGTGACGCATGGCGCCGACAACACGATCGCCCATGACCTCGAAACAGGCCGCGAGCTGGGACGACTTGGAGGACTGAACGGCCCGTCGAAGCTGAATCCCAATCAATACGACAATACGTTCCGACTGGT
Organism: Planctomycetaceae bacterium; assembly: GCA_041940305.1. Classification (GTDB taxonomy): domain Bacteria; phylum Planctomycetota; class Planctomycetia; order Planctomycetales; family Planctomycetaceae; genus JBGTSJ01. The sequence continues at coordinate 93,522 of JBGTSJ010000014.1, read as the reverse complement.
GGCCACACCGGCCGGAGCTGAGGGAGTGATCATCGTCCCGACCTGCAAGGGAGGACCGGTGGTCGCCGTCAACGTGCGCGACGATCTCAGCGGGGACCTGACGGACAACCCGGAGGCCGTCCGCTGGACGTACGAGAAGACTCCCGACGTCTCCATCCCGCTGGTGGTGGACGGACTGGTGTTCGGGGTGATGAAGCCCGGGCAGGTCTTCTGTCTGGATCTGCAGACAGGCGAGGAGCTGTACTACGAGCGGATCCACAATGCCGAACACCGCGCCAGCCCGGTCTATGCCGACGGGCACATCTACATTTGCTCGCGTGACGGGATCACCACGGTCATCAAGGCCGGGCCGGAGTTCGAGGTCGTTGCCGAGAATGATATCGGCAACGAGCCGATCACGGCCTCCCCCGCGATCTCAAACGGCAAGCTGTACCTGCGGTCGTACGATGCGCTGTATGCGATCGAGTGAGATCGCTCACAGTGGGCCGCGGATGACGCGGATTGGACGGATTCTCGCAGATCCTCGACCCGGATGCTGTTGCGTCCGGGTCGTTTCATTCATGTCCTTGCGATGAGGTCAGGCCGAGATGCGAACGCGGATTCTCATCACTCTCACTCTGGGCTGCATCGCGGCAACTCAAGCGGGCGCCGAAGATCGAACGGTCCCGAACTTCGTCATCATCTACGCGGACGACCTGGGGTACGGCGATCTTGGCTGCTTCGGGCACCCGACGATCAGCACGCCGCACCTCGACCGGATGGCGGACGAGGGGCTGCGATTCACGCAGTTCTATTCGGCGGCCTGCGTCTGCACTCCCAGCCGCGCGGCGCTGTTGACCGGCCGGCTGCCGATCCGCAACGGCATGTGCAGCGATACGCGGCGCGTGCTGTTTCCGAACTCGGGAGGGGGGCTGCCGGACGAAGAGGTGACGCTCGCCGAGGTGCTGCGGGCCGCCGGGTATGCGACGGCGTGCTTCGGGAAGTGGCATCTCGGCCATTTGCCGCAGTTCCTGCCGACACGACAGGGTTTCGATGAATACCTGGGGATTCCCTATTCGAACGACATGGACCGCGTCGCGGACGTCGGTCCCGCGGGACGAGCCGCGTTCTGGGATCCGCGGAGCGAATACTGGAACGTGCCGCTGATGCGCAACAACGAGATCGTTGAGCGACCCGCCGACCAGACCACCATCACGCGGCGTTACACCCAGGCGGCGCAGCAGTTCATCCGAGAGCATCGGGAACAGCCGTTCTTCGTGTACGTGCCGCACACGATGGTGCACGTCCCGCTGTTCCGCTCGCAAGAGTTTGAGGAAGTGAGCCTGGCCGGGCTGTACGGCGACTGCGTCGAGGAGGTGGACTGGTCGGTCGGGCAGATCCTGCAGACGTTGCGGCAGGAGGAGCTCGCTGAGAATACGCTTGTCTGGTTCAGCAGCGACAACGGCCCCTGGCTGATCTACGGCGACCATGGCGGATCGGCCGGGCTCTTGCGGGACGGCAAGGGGTGCACGTGGGACGGGGGTATGCGCGAGCCGACGCTAGCCTGGTGGCCGGGGCACATCGACCCCGGACAGGTCTGCCGGGAACTGGGCTCCACGATGGACATTTTTACGACGTGCATCAGCCTGGCCGGCGGACGAGCGCCCGATGACCGGACGATTGACGGATTGGATTTGTCGCCGGTGCTGCAGGGGAGCGGGCCGTCCCCGCGGGACCACATGTTCTATTATCGGGGCACGCAGTTGATGGCAGCGCGGCTGGGGCCGTGGAAGGCGCATTACTTCACGCAGGACGCGTACGGCCCGAACTCACGCGAACGAACCGCGCACGACCCGCCGCTGCTGTTCCACCTCGAAGTCGATCCGGGCGAGCAGCGCAACGTGAACGCCGATCATCCTGAGGTGCTGGCGGAGATCGCGGTACTCGTCGAGCGGCACCAGGCAGACCTGGTCGCGCCGCCGTCGCAGTTGGAGATCCCGTTGCCGTAAGCTGGAGTACAGGCATTGGCCTGCCGAGTGGGATGGGACATCGTTTCTGGACTCGGTCAGCCTGAAGGCTGGACTCCAACGGACGGTTACTCGCGAAACCGCTCTTCGAGCCAGGGATCACCGCGGTCGTGATAGCCTCCTTCTTCCCAGAGGCCGGGGCGGTCCGACGCGGAGAGTTCGACCGCCTTGACCCACTTGGCGCTCTTCCAGGCGTAAAGCTGCGGGATGATGAGGCGGACGGGACCGCCGTGGTCGGCGGAGAGGAGTTCGCCGTCGTGCGTGTCAGCGAACAGGGCATCCCCGGCGAGGAAGTATTCGAGCGGCAGGTTGGTGGTCCAGCCGTCGTCATAGCCCAGCGGGAGGGCGAACCTGGCTTCGGGGCGCATCCCCGCGCGGTTGAGAATCTCGCGGGTGGAGACCCCTTCCCAAATGTTGCTCAGCCGTGACCAGCGGGTGACGCAGTGGAAGTCGGCGAAGACCTTGACGCGGGGTAATGCTCGAAACTCCTCCCAGTTGAACGTCAAGGGGCGTTCGACGAGGCCGTGGATTTCGAGCGTCCATTCACTCTGAGAGACGTGCGGCACCGAGCCGTAGTGCAGGACGGGCCACTTGCGGGTGCGGGCCTGTCCCGGTGGCACGCGCTGCGCTCGACGCGTGTCGGGGCTGATGATGACGCCAGACGGCTGGTCGTCGTATCGGGTCGGGTCACCGGCCTGGTACTTGTGGTCGTCGGAGGTGAGCATATCATGAGAACTGTTTGCGCTTGGAACTGCACAGCCAGTTTCTCACATCGCCTGGCTGGGGAACAAGTCGCCCACCTGGCAGTTGAATCCGGGAAGCACGTCGTCGCCGCTCAATTGAGCCGTGGCATCGACCTGGGACACACTGCCGTCGTTGCGGTCGATTCTCGCCGTGCGGTTGGACGGGGCGATGACCCAGACGAGCCGGACTCCGGCATCGAGGTATTCGTCCACCTTCAGTTCGACTTCGTAGAGGCAGTTTCATTACGTGCAATGTTGGAGTGTGGGAGGGCGACGCTCCCGCGGAACCGCTCGTTTTAGCGGGTCCCCTGACGGAGTTGGCTCGGCAGGAGCCTCGCCCTCCCAGTTCTGATGCCGCTTCTAATAAGAATCGTTGGGCGACACGACTTCGACGACGAGATCAGGGGCCAGGCGGATGAAGCCTTCAGGAACTTCGTTGTTCTCGAACCGGCCGGCTGCGACGTAGCAGGCGTCGGTACGTCGCACTTAGCCGGGATCATCGGGAAAGCATCCGGAGCAGGTCTTCAGGAGTCACAGGCGTCGTGGCCGTGCTCATACAGGGTTCCTCTAGCTCAGCGAGTTGAGGGCCTTTTAGCAGCCCGAACGCCCATTGACCGTGTTTGGCGGAGGAAATAACATTCAGGCGCATGGATGGTTACGGCAAATGGCAGCGGTTGCGGGGTGCCCAGTATCAGGGAGCCTTGAGGCGGCTGCCGCGTCGCTATGCGCGGCGGGCCGGAAGCCAAGAATCGGGAGCGGAGGGCGAATGAACGGAGATGTTCCTCGTGCTGCGTCTTCCGCAGTCGAAAGTAAACACTGCTGACGAGGGTCTGGCGTGAGGCGCCGCGGTTTCCGCACAGAGACCCGGTTTTTGCCGCATTCGTGCCACAGGTGCCCGCGGTCGTTCGACCGTCCGCGCCGGTCCGCCGTCCCTACCTGTTCCTGTCTGACGGAATTGCATGATGGAATTCTTTGATCGTCTCGGTGACTTCTTTACGGCGATCACCGCATGGATCGACGGCATTATCCGCCGGTTCTTCCGCTCCGCCAACGAGCGTGAGATCCGTAAGATCGGCTTCATTCGCGACGCCAAGGGCCAGGACTCCCTGATGCCGGGCAGCATGCTCGACCGCATCAGGCAGATGGAGCCGGAACTGGAGAGGGTGTCGGACTCGGAGCTGAAGGAGACGGCGACGCGGCTGAGACGCAAGCTGGCCGACGGCAAGACCCTCGATGACGTTTTGCCTGAGATGTTCGCGGCCGTGCGCGAATCGGGCAAGCGCTATCTCAAAATGCGGCACTATGACGTGCAGATGGTCGGCGGCTACGTGCTGCACACCGGCCGCATCGCCGAAATGGTGACCGGCGAAGGGAAGACACTCGTCTCGACTCTGCCCGCCGCGCTCAATGCGCTTGCCGGGCACGTTCACGTGGTGACCGTGAACGACTATCTCGCGAAGCGCGACATGGAATGGATGGGGCCCTGCCATCTGGGGCTGGGGCTCACCGTCGGTGCGATTCAGTCACAGATGCAGCCGAACGAGCGGCAGAAGGAATACGCCTGCGACATCACCTACGGCACGAACAACGAGTTCGGCTTCGACTACCTGCGCGACAACATGAAGCCGTCGAAGAAGCTGCAGGTGCAGGGGCCGCTCGACTACGCCATCGTCGACGAGATCGACAACATCCTGATTGACGAGGCCCGCACGCCGCTGATTATCTCGGGACGCGCTCATGATGACATTACGAAGTATCCCAAGGCGGACAAAATCGCCCGGCAATTGCGGCGTGACGTGGACTTCGAGGTCAAGGAGAAGGAACACACCTGCCACATGACGGACGAGGGCATCCGTCATGCCGAGGAACTGGCCGGGGTCGAGAGCTTCTATACGGCCGGAAACATGGAGTGGCCGCATCTGCTCGATAACGCCCTGAAGGCCCACTATCTCTACAAGCGGGACGTGAACTATGTCATCGAGAACGGCGAAGTCGTGATCGTGGACGAGCACACCGGCCGCAAGATGCACGGGCGGCAGTGGAGCGACGGGCTGCACCAGGCGGTGGAATCCAAGGAAGGGGTCCGCGTCAAAGAGGTCAATCAGACGCTCGCCACGATCACCCTGCAGAACTACTTCAAGCTGTACAAGAAGTTGTGCGGCATGACCGGCACGGCGATGACCGAGGCCAACGAGTTCTTCAAGATCTACAAGCTGGATGTTGTCGCCATCCCGACGAACCGGCCGATGCAGCGGATCAATCATCCGGACGTGATCTTCCGGAGCGAGCAGGAGAAGTGGAAAGCCGTCCTCGACGAGATCCGCGAGGTGCACCAGACCGGGCGACCGATCCTGGTCGGCACGGTCTCCATCGAAAAGAGCGAAAAGCTCTCGGGCATGCTGGGCAAGCATGGCATTCCCCACAGCGTGCTCAACGCCAAGTTCCACGAGCGCGAGGCGGAGATCGTGGCGCAGGCCGGCCGTCTGAACGCGGTCACCATCGCCACCAACATGGCGGGCCGCGGCACCGACATCATTCTCGGCGGCAATCCCGAGCACATGGCGTGGGAGATTCTGAAACAGACGTACGAGTCGCGATTGCAGGTTCCCAAGTCGGAGTGGGACCGGATGTCAGCCGAGATCGCCGAGAAGGAGGGGATGAAGACCGAAGGGCGCAAGGTGGCGGAAGCAGGCGGTCTGCACGTGATCGGGACCGAGCGGCACGACGCCCGCCGCATCGATCTGCAGCTGCGCGGGCGGTCCGGACGTCAAGGGGACCCCGGAAGCAGCCGGTTCTTCCTGTCGCTGCAGGACGACCTGATGCGGATTTTCGCCGGCGACAAGGTCACCTGGCTGCTCACTAAGCTCGGCATGCAGGAAGGGGAGGCCATCGAAAGTCCGATGGTCACCCGGCAGATTGAGAAAGCGCAGAAGCGTGTCGAGGAGCGGCACTTCGAGGCCCGCAAGAATCTGCTCGAGTACGACGAGGTGATGGACTTCCAGCGGAAGGAGGTCTATTCGTATCGGCAGCGGATCCTCGAAGGCGCCAACTGCCGCGAACTGATTCTGGTGATGATCGGCCGGCAGGTCGACAAGTACGCCACGCAGTTTCTGTCCGACCGCTATCGCTGGGAGACCTGCGCCGCGTGGGCCGGGCAACAGATGGGGATCCAAGTGGACTGGCAGGATCTGCGCGGCATGGACAAGGAGCAAATGGTCTCCTACCTCGATGACCAGGCGCATCGCCAGGCGGAGGACCTCGTTCAGGACCAGCTGGATGAGAATCTGCCGGACGAAGCCGATGAACGTGAGTGGAACTGGCAGGCGCTCACGGGCTGGGCCAACCGGCACTTCGGCCTGAATCTGAACGATCGGGAGCTCAGGAAGATCGCCCGTCCGGACGGAGCCGAGGAATACGACAGGGATGCACTGCAGCGCTATCTGCTGGAGAGGGCCGGCGACGCGATCGCCCGCGCAGATTACTCTCCTCTGGATGCGTTCCTTGCAGACGACTTCAACCGCCGCACACTTTGTGGCTGGCTGCGGCATCAGTACGGCATCGAGATGACGCCGGAGGAGTTTGCCCGATTCGAGGAAGGAGATATTCAGGGGCCGGCCGAGCTCATCAACAGCCGCGTCCGTGAGGCGTACCGGCAGAAGGAGATCCAGTTCCCGGTGTCCGTCGCCGTCGGTCGTTATCTGACTGACCGGAACGTTGACCGCGAAGGACTCCTCCGCTGGGCGAACAACCGGTTCCGCACCGGTCTGACGGAAGACGACTTCAAAGAGAAGGAGCGGGGACAGATTGAGGACCTGCTGCTCGACCGCAGCCGTTCGTACTTTCCCGGCGAGGATGTGTTCACCCAGGTGGACGCCTACCTGGACCGCGCGGACGAGGAAGCCAACGGACATGGACTTGAGGACAGCGGTGCGTTCCGCGAATTGATCGACTTTGCCAACAGCGAATTTGAGGCGGGGCTGCAGCCGGGTGAGATCCGACCGCTCGACCGCGATCATGTCCGCCAGGCTGTGCTGCAGAGCTTCGACGGCCGCTTCCGGCCGGAACTGGGCCGCGCGGAACGCGACGTTCTGCTGGAAGTGCTCGATCATGCCTGGAAAGAGCATCTGTACTACATGGACCATCTGCGGCAGGGGATCGGGCTCGTTGGGTACGCGCAGAAAGATCCCAAGGTCGAGTACAAGCGCGAGGGGATGAAGGCCTTTGAGCAGATGTGGGACCGCATCGGCGAGCAGGTGACGGGCGCGATCTTCCGGCTGGAGAAGGACAGCATGGCGTACGTCGGCTCGCTGTGGGCCATCAGCGGCACGACGCATCAGCAGGCCGCCTCGGCCGCGCAGGAAGTCCGCGAGGCGGCCGCTCAGGCGCCGCAGCAGAACGGCGGCCAACTGGAGCCCGGTCAGCAGGTGAAAACGGTCGAGCCCATCCGGAATCGGACGCAGAAGGTCGATCGCAATGCGCCGTGCCCGTGCGGCAGCGGGAAGAAATACAAGAAGTGTTGCGGTGCGGGCGTGGCTTGAGGGTCTGGTCCGGACCTGACGTGCGATCGTTGAGTTGGCACTCCCTCAGTGTCCTGGCCGATCAGGCTGGACGGAGGGCTGAGGTTCGCCTCTCCCGCGATTGCAGCCACCAGAACGCGCCGGCCGCAGCGACGAGCATCGCTGTAGCGAGCCAGGGGAACAGCCCTCCGCCATGGCCGGAGGTGTCGGACTCAATGCGATTGATCGCAGCTTCCGCAGCGGTGCGTACTTCGTCTTCCGGATCCTGCTTCTGGATTCGAATCAGTTCGGATTTATAGGATTGCGCAGCCGAGCCTGCGATTCCGAGTGCATCGACGGCGGCGGCACGAGTCCGACTGTCGTCGCTGCGAGTCGCCGCGACGAGTGCAGCCAATGCCGATTCACTGCGGATGGCGAGTTGTCCCAACGCCTCCGCTGCCGTACGGCGGACCTCCAGGTCGCTGCTGGAAAGGGCGGCGATCCACGTGCTTTCGGCCAGTTCCAGATCCTTCCCGGATTGGTGCGACGCATGGGCGACCCAGGTCGCGACGATGAGTGGGACGGCCAGCGCCGCGCCCAGCCACGCCGGGAGCCGAGTGCCGCCGGCCGTCGAAACGGCGGGGGCCAGCGCCGTGTCCTCGTCCGTCGCCGGAAGCGTGACCGGCTGATTTCCACCGCGGGGCGTGGCTTTGCCAGGTTTGCGTCCTGGCAGCACCGTGATTGTCTGTGTAACGGCCCGAAGCTCGCGGGCCACTTCCGCGGCCGAGCCGGGCCGTTTTGAGGCATCCTTCTCAAGCAGCCGCAGTATGAGATCCTCCAGCGCCGGCGGGCAGTCCAGTGCGAACTCCGTGACGCGAGGCGGGGCCTGCCGGCAATGCAGATGCAGCGTTGCGGCAGGAGTTTCGGCGGCGAAGGGTGGGCGGCCCGTCAGCAACTCGAAGAAGACGCAACCCAGCGCATACAGGTCCGTTTGCGGAAGCACTTCACCGCCGCGAATCTGCTCCGGCGCCATGTACAGAAATGTTCCGGCGGTCTTCCCGACGTTCGTGATGCGACGCTGCGAGGCGACGCTGGCAAGGCCGAAATCGCTGAGTTTCAGCTGTCCATTGGAGGCAATCAGGAAATTGGCCGGCTTGACGTCACGGTGGATCACGCCCCGCTGGTGCGAGCACTCCAGCGCCGCACACATCTGCAGGCCGAACTCGACGACCTGCTCCCAACTCAGCTTGCCTCGCCGCTGCAGGATGTCCTCGAGCGTGCCCCCCTCGACCAGTTCCATCGCGTAGAAGCGACGTTTGTCTTCGCACGCGCCGCCGAAGCACCGGACGATATTGGGGTGCCGCATATCCTTGAGCACCGCCATCTCGCGCTCGAAGCGGGCCAGCGCCGTCCTGTCCGTCACGTCGGACGGCAGCATTTTTACCGCGACCTCGCGGTTGTTCACCACGTAGCGCGCACGGTAAACCACCCCCATCCCGCCTTCGCCGATCTGCTCCGTCAACTCAAACGGCCAGACCCAACGGGATTGTCCCTTACCAAGCTGGCCGGGCTCTGCCATGGTGTGCCTGATTTGCCCCACAGGTGTGCCGCCCCGTCTCCGGATGCGGCGCAGACGATGCGTTGGCCCTGCATCGCATTATCCGCTTGAAACGCCCGGCCGTAAATCGTTCTCGCCGTTGCCGGTCAGCGGCGACGGCTGCGGACGGGGCTCCCCCGATGTTCATCCCTTTCGACGGTCGCGGTGTACGGGCGCCTCGTTCGTCAGATGGCGGAATGATCGCAGTGAACCGGACCCCAGAGCACCATACGCCAAAGGGGGACCGGTGCACTCGCACAGGCCGCATGCCGCACTTTTTGAGATCGGGTCGCTGCCAAGATTTAACGACCGTGCGGAATGTTCCGGGCGTTTCCGATCTGTTTGCAGGCGGTTCGCCCCTGGGATTCCGCCGGTTCGGACCGAATCGCCGGGAGGATTCCTTGGCAGCCGATTACGGCACGGTTATCGTAGGAGGGAGGCGTAGCATTTCAGTCGTGCGCCACATCGGCCGGACGGCGGTCCCGATCAAGCCTGTCTGTCTGGCCGGATCAGCGTGGCAGCGATGGACCGAAACCCGAATCCGTCGCTCAACTTCGTCGCCGCTCCCGTCAACTTCGACAGCCATCCAGTTCAATCGAGAGGTGTGACGCCATGTCGGTCATCCTCGTCGTCGACGACTCCGCGACTGACCGCCGGATTGCGGGCGGGCTCCTGGAACGGCGCGAGGACTGGGACGTCGAGTACGCCAAAGACGGGCGGGACGCCCTTGATCGCGTGGCCTCCAGTGCTCCGGATCTGATCCTGACCGATCTGCAGATGCCGGAGATGAACGGCCTTGAGCTGGTCGAGGCCATCGACCGCGACTATCCGTTGATTCCGGTTGTGCTGATGACAGCTCAAGGAAGCGAGCGCATCGCAGTGGAAGCGCTGGAGCGTGGGGCCGCCAGTTATGTCTCCAAGAGGGAGCTCAGCCAGGATCTGCTGCCCGTGATCGAGCGAGTACTTGTGCTCGCCGGCGAACGACAGACGAAGCGCCTGTTGCTGGAGCGGATGAAGTCGCTGCAGGCGACGTTCGTGCTCAGCAACGAAGCGGCGCTCCTCTCCTCGGCGGTCGCCTATCTTCAGGGACTCATCCGCGACATGGGGCTGCTGGCCGAGAATGAGCGGTTGCGCGTCGGCGTGGCTTTGGAGGAGGCGCTGCTGAACGCCGCGTATCATGGGAATCTCGAGGTCCAGTCAGAGTTGCGGGAGCAGGACTGCTCGCTCTATTACGATCTGGCACGCGAACGGACGCGAATTCCGCCCTACGCGAATCGCTCGATCTATGTGGACGTTGACTTGTCGGAGGAGCGAGTCCGTTACGTCGTCCGGGACGAGGGCCCGGGGTTCGATCCGCGGATGCTGCCGGATCCGACCGATCCGGCCAATATCGACCGTCCATGTGGCCGCGGACTGCTGCTGATGCGGACGTTCATGGACGATGTCGATTACAACGAAACCGGCAATGAAGTCACGATGGTGAAGTATGCCACACTGCAGCCGGCGGCAAGGCAGGCCGTGCTGGTGTGACGGGCTGTGAGTTTCGTAGCTGAAGTCGTGAGGCTTCAGCTTCTGCTCAAGGGCTGAGCCCTGACAGCTACGGCCGATTCGCCTCGACGCGCCATGTTCCGAGCGGCAGAACGTTCGCCCGTTCGGCCCAGGCGTCCCAGAGTGCCTCCAATTCCTGCAACTTCTCCGGCATCGAGTTCGCCAGGTCGTGCAGTTCGGTGCGGTCCGCCGCGAGATCGTAGAGCTCCCAGGGGCGGTTCTCCTTGGCGACGAGCTTCCAGTCGCCCACGCGGATCGCGCGGTTGCCTTCGTGCTCCCAATATAACGCTTCGCGTTCGATCTGGTCTCCATCGAACGCCGGCCGCAGGCTAAGTCCCTCGATCGGCTGGATTTCTCGCCCGTTGCGCTCGGAGGGGTAATCGGCGCCGGCGAGGTCGACGCAGGTCGCCATGAGGTCGATGAGATGGCCCGGCTGGTGTTCGATTTCGCCGGTGCGGTCGATGCCTGCCGGCCAGTGGGCGATCAGCGGCGTGGAGATGCCCCCTTCGTGCACGAAGTGCTTGTACTCGCGGAACGGCGTGTTGCTGACGTTCGCCCAGTTGATGCCGTACGCGATGTACGTATCCTCCGGCCCCGGCATGATGTGCGGGCCCTGCAGCGTGGGGACGCCGCGGCGGTTCTGCTTCGGGCGGACGTCCAGCCGGATGGCGTCGGCGGCGATGGGAGGGAGTGACGCCTCGGCGGGTCGGCGGGAGTCGCCGTTGCGGCCGATGTCTTCCTGGCAGCCGCCGTTGTCCTGCAGGAACAGGATCAGCGTATTGTCGAGGGCGTGCTGTTCTTCCAGCTTGGCGATAATGCGGCCGATCCCCTGGTCCATGCGGTCGATCATCGCCGCATACACCTCCATGCAGCGGATCTCCCACTCCTTGTGTTCGACCGACTCCCAGTCGCCGACCTGCGGGGCGGGTTCCCAGTCGGGCGAGACCAGACCCAACTCGCGGACACGCTGCAGCCGTTGTTCGCGAATCGGGGCGTAGCCGTTGTCATAGACGCCGTCGTATTTGGCGATGTCCTCCTCGATCGCGTGCATCGGCCAGTGTGCGCAGGTGTAGGCGACGTACATGAAGAACGGTCCGATCGCCTCCGCCCGCGGATGGTGGTAGTGCTCGTGAATGAAACGCACGGCGTGATCGGAGATGGCGTCGGTGTAATAGAACTGCTCCGGCTGGTATTCGGGGTCGGCGAAGGGGGAGATCATCGTGTTGTCGCGGGTGAGGGAGCCCGGATCGTAGAAGCTCCCGCCGCCGGCGATGGTGCCGTAGAAGCGATCAAAGCCCCGTTGCAGCGGCCAGTTGTCCTTCGGGCCGTCGGGGTGGACGTCCCGCGTGACGTGCCACTTGCCGACGGCGTAGCTGGAATAGCCGGCCGGCTGGAGCACTTCGGGAATGGTGACGCAGCGGCCGTTGAGGCCGGTGGTGTAGCCGGGATGCTTCCGGTCCTGCAGCATGTGCCCGATGCCCGCCTGGTGCGGGTACAATCCGGTCAGCAGCGAAGCCCGCGTCGGGCAGCAGCGGCCGGTGTTGTAGAACTGGGAGAAGCGGAGACCGTTCTCGGCGAGTCGATCGAGGTTCGGAGTCTGGATTTCGCCCCCGTAGCAGCCGAGGTCGGAGAAACCCATGTCGTCCGACATGATGACCAGGATGTTGGGGCGCTCCGCGGCGTCGCACGGCTGCGACATCAACGCCCAGACAACGCCAAGCTTGCAGACGCGCATCCAGAATTGCCGGAATTGCATGGCGGGTTTCCGAATCAGGACGGAGGGGTCTTACGGCGGGAACGCCAGACGAGTCCGGCTCCGGCGAGGATCAGCGCGAGGCCGGCGAATTTGGCGCCGGGCCCGCCCAGGCTCGCCAGTGACATCAGGCCGCTGTCATGGGCGATGGAGAGGAGGAACACCATCAGCCCCATCCCCGCTATGACGCCGGCCAGATAATCTGGAGTAATGTGATTCCACACGTTGAACCTCATGGATCCGTCAAGGACGATTGTGACGATGCGGCGCCACCGAGAATACGCGAAGGCGACATGGATGCAAACACTCCAGCGGTTGCGAGAGCCGCAGCGTGCGTTGATGGAGTGTTTCCCCGGCACAACACACAACATGACCGTTCGATGCTGAACGAAGAACTCAACCTGACTCGCAACTTTTCCAGTCGGCGGCAGCGGAACGGTCGCGGAACCGATGCTATCCGCAACTCGACGGATCGGATCAGTGATCTTGGTGTCCTTGGTGCCTTCGTGGTCTAACATCCCTTTGCGGACGGGTGAGAACCACCAAGGCACCAAGGACACAAAGTACGATGAAAGAGTCCGCCGGGACGCTGCTGTACCGCCAGGGAGCGATGGACCTGGAGGTGCTGCTGGTGCATGCGTCGGGAAACTACAACCGGAAGGCGCCGTGGGGGATTCCCAAAGGGTTGATCGATCCGGGCGAAACGGCGGAGGCGACGGCTCGCCGTGAGACGCTGGAAGAGACGGGAGTCGTCGCCGGCGAACTGATCTCGATGGGACACATGGCGTACACGAAGAGCCGCAAGCGGATCGAGTGTTTCGCCGGACCGGCGGCTGAGGATGCAGCGCCCCGGTGCGCCTCATGGGAGGTGGACTGCGCGGAGTTCCTGCCGGTGGAGGAAGCGCGCAAGCGAATCCATCCCGAGCAGGCCGTGTTCATCGACCGGCTGCTGGAGCACCTCAGCAAGCGCTAGACTTGAGTCTGCCGTGTGAGTGAGGGCGCACTAACGACCGCTCGGCAGACTGACGTCTGCCGCTCCTGGGATGAGCCGATCGAGCGTGAAGCTGTCGATTCTCAGCAGTTGACGCAGCGCGCTGGCTTCTCGCTGAATTCGCTCGCTCGGCGGTTCGCCCGGTTTCCGACGCACTCCGCGGAGCAGCACGTTTTTCGGCGTGTGTTCGGTTTCGATGAACTCGACGACCTGCGTCCGATAGCCGGCTGCGTCGAGGGTGGCGGCGCGGAGGGCGTCGGTGGCCATCGCGGCGAAGCGCTCCTGAAACAGGCCGTACTGGGCAATCAGCGGCGGACCCTGCATGACGCGGGCGAGTTCGTGCTGGCAGCAGGGGACCGACATGATGACGTCGGCCCTCCAGGCGACGGCCTTGGCCAGGGCCGCGTCGGTCGCTGTATCGCAGGCGTGGAGCGAAACGGCGAGATGCACCTTCTCTTCAGCGGCGTGCGACACGATGTCGCCGACGCGGAACTCGATCCCTTCCAGTTGCAGCCGGGCGGCGATGTCCCGGCAGGTCTCAATAATGGAAGGCTGCCGATCGAGGCCGATGATCCGCACGCTGCGGCCGTGAATGCGCGTCAGCAAGTGGTGCAGCGCGAACGTGAGATAACTTTTGCCGCAACCGAAGTCGACGACGTGCAGCGTGCCGGTGGAAGGGAGATCGCGGTAGATGTCCTCGACGAATTCCAGATAACGGTTGATCTGGCGGAACTTGTGCTGCGACTTGGCGCGGACACGGCCGTCTGCCGTCATAACGCCGATCGCTTCGAGGAACGCGCAGGGACGGCCGTCCGGGATCAAATGTTCCTTGGAGCGATCATGCGCTGCGACCGCGGGCTTCTGCGTGGGGCGGGACTTCTGCAGCGACGTTTCGCCTTTACGGTTGATCCGCAGGGCGTAGTCGGCATCCGCGGTGAAGAGGTGGGCGTTGTGGTAGGTCGCGCCGATGAGCGAGGCGGCACGCGCGATGGTTTCCGCAGCCGTGAGGTTTTCGTGAGTCTCCTTCCGATCGCGACTCTCGGTCCATTGATAGCGAGGCTCCCCCTGCAGTTCGATCGCACGGACATGTACGTTTCGAGGCGTATCAGTGGCGACGGATTTGCTCAACACCAGGCCCGCGAACCCGCCAGCTTCCAGGCTCTGGGAGAGTCGCTCGGCGAATTCATCCAGCGCGCTCGGCATGCTGCGTCTCTGTATCCGGGGCATCCCGGTCCGGGCGGATCGAGTCAGTCAGCGTCACGTTTGCCCTCACCCCCCGCCCCTCTCCCGCGATGCCGTCGGCTTTGTCGTCGGCGCGGATTGCGAGGGAGAGGGGAAAAGTGCCTCCGCGCAGCTCGCGAATCGAGCCGTGCCGACTCAGTAGTTGTAGCCGTTCTTGCGGATGTGGACCCAGGGGCGTTCGGACTCCAGGGCCGTGCCGCGGTTCGCGGCCTCGATGCGGACGGCGTAGACGTAGTGATCGCCCGCATCGACGCGGCCGGTGACCGATCCGGCGAGCCAGCCGAGGGAGTCGCTCAGGGCGGGGGCGCCGTTCGGGGCGGGAGTCGTGGGAATGCCGTCGAAGGCGGGCTCGTCCGGCTCGAAGCCGCGGCCGAAATGCCCGAGGAACTGCTTCTGTGTTTCGCCGACCAGGTTGAGGACGACGGCGGGGTTGGTCTGCAGCCAGTCGTTGACGTACCGCTTCTTGTTGACGGCGACGGTGAGGGCCGGCGGATCGAACGACGCCTGCTGCACCCAGCTGGCGAGCATCCCGGTCTGCCGACCGTCGGGACCGCAGGCGGTGAGAATGAACAGACCGCTGGGGGTGCGGCCAAGGACGGCGCCGATGTCGGCGCGGGCTTCGTCAGTCATGGGACAGTATATCGGGATCAGGCGGGCGGGCAGTCGAACCAGCCAGTGAGTTCAGCGCTCGGACGCCCGTCACCCGGACTGATCGGCCGTCGCGGGCGTCGCTTCGGGAAGGTGCGAGGCATGCGCCGGTTCACCCGGTTTAGCCGGAGCGTGGGAGCCGTGGGGGGTAAACGTGGCCACCATGATGATGCCGATGGCGACGAACAACATGCCGACCCACAGCAGAGGATTGGCGTGCGCCTGTCCGCGGAGAATGACGAGGTTGGTGATCGCGGTGACCGTTACCGCGCCGCCGAAGACGATCGGCATGACGAGACCGGCATTGCCGCGGGCCTTCATCATGGCAAACGTCAGCGTCAGCGCTCCGAAGGCGCCCAGCGAGCCGGCGAGGAATCCCCAGGTGGCGGCGGGCTTCTGCGTCCCGGAGAAGGAGAAGTTGTCACCGAAGGCCTTCATGGCCAGCATGCCTCCCAGACAGCCCCAGACGAGGTACGCCAGGCCGATGAACACGTAGGGCTTGTAGGCGCTCCAGCCTCCATCAGCGGGTTTGAGCGTGGTGCGGGCGTTGCCCAGAGCGGGGCCGTAGAGTCCCCAGAAACAGGCCGTTGCGAGGGCGAACAGGATCGCCAGAGTCCGTGCCGACATAGTCACCTCAGATTGTGCGGGGGGCCCGCGATGTTCACAAGAATGAGCCGCGACGTCATGGTAGCGAGTGAGCGTGTCGTTGCCAGCGGACCGGTCGCGATGAGCGGGCGGGGCGGCGGGGATTAACCCCGCCGCTCGTAAGCACGTAACGCTGCGGCGAGGCGTTCGATGTCTTCGGGCGAATTGTAGAGGTGACAGGAGACCCGGAGGCAGAGGCGGTCCTGCCATTCGAAGACCGGGACTTCGATGCCGTGTTGCTCCCAGAGGGCGATCTGCAGCGGGTGCGGTTGGCCGGGCCAGGCTTCCGAACGGGGGATGTTCGGCAGGGTGATCGTGACCATCGAGCCGTACCAGTCTGTGGAGTCCGGCGTCAGCGGTTCGCCGCCGGTGGCGTCCGCGATGTGCTGGCGGGCGATGCGGGCGAGGGCGTGCGTCTGTTCACGGAAGGAGTCGATGCCGACCTGCTCCAGAAACCGAATGGCGTCGGCGACGGCCAGATAGGAACTGGGGTCGTAAGTTCCGGACCACTGGAACTCGTCCTTCCAGGAGCTGCCACGGCCGGACAGGCTGCGGCCCCAGCTGGTGACGACCGGCTGCAGTCCCGACTTGTGCCGCCCCCTCACGTATAGAAAACCGGTGCCGAGCGGGGCGCTCAACCACTTGTGGCAGCTGGCCGCGTAGAAGTCGCAGCCGAGTTCGGAAAGGTTCAGCGGCACCTGTGCGACGGCGTGCGGGCCGTCGACGCAGACGGGAATGCTGCGTTCGCGGGCGCGGCGGCCAATCTCGGCAAGCGGGAAGATGGTGGCGGTCTGCGACGTGACGTGGCTGACGACAATCAGCCGCGTGCGATCGGTGACGCGCTCGAAGATCCGGTCCACCAGCTCCTCGTGTGACGACTGCGGAAAGGGGAGGCGAGCGGTGACGGTCTTCGCTCCGACGCGGGCGCAGGCGCGGCCCCAGATGCGGACGACGGCTCCATACTCGTGATCGGTGAGCAGCACTTCGTCGCCGGCCTGCAGGCCGATGTTCTCGACGACGATGTTCATCCCCGTGGTGGCATTGGGGACGAAGATCAGATCGTCCCCCCGGCAGCCGACGAATTTCGCGAGCACCGCGGAGGCCTCATCCAGGACGGGTTCAAGGCGGCGCACGAGGAAGTTCATTGGCTGGCGTTCGAGTTCGACGAACCAGCGATGCCGCGCCTCGATGACGGCGTCGGGCGCCGGTCCGAACGAGCCGTGGTTGAGGTACGTTACGCCGTCGGGAATCGACCAGGCGGAACGCCAGCGGGACCAGTCAAAGTCGGACATCCGGTGGTTTCCCTGATAGCAGTCTGATCATCTCCGTCCATCCTGCTGCAGAGCATAGAATGAACGCTCGCTGCGAGAATACTCAGCCGTCCGCTGCAATGTTGCGGCCGGAGGAAAGTGCATCTGATGGAGCACATCTTCTTCAACAACTGGTCGGCGGTGATCCGCACGGCCGTCATCGGCGTCCTGGCCTATTTCACGCTGATTCTGCTGCTGCGAGCGTCCGGCAAGCGGACGTTGTCAAAGATGAATGCATTCGATCTGGTCGTCACGGTGGCGCTGGGATCGACGCTCGCGAGCATCCTGCTGAACAAGGACGTGGCATGGGCTGAGGGGACCGTGGCGTTCGCTCTGCTGATCGGGCTGCAGTTCGTGATCACCTGGTCAAGCGTCCGCTGGGGGTGGGTGAGACGAACCGTGACAGGAGAGCCCGCGCTGCTGCTCTATCGGGGCGAAAGGCTGCCGTCGGCGATGCGGATCGCGCGGGTGACCGAGGACGAAGTCCGCGCGGCCGTGCGCTCCGCCGGACTGGCGACGCTGGAAGAGGCGGAAGCAGTGGTGCTCGAGACGGACGGTTCGTTCAGCGTCGTCCGCAGAGGAGAGGGAGATTCGAGCCTGTCCGACGTGCGGCGTCCGGGAGCGAAAGCATGATCCGCGCGCGACGGCGGCGCACTCCCGGAGGAGCGCGCCGCCCGAGGTTCGTCGCAGATCAGGTCACTTCGCCCGGGCATTCGGGCACGACGTAGCCGGCGCGGTATTCGCGCGTCAGCAGCGGCGTCGCGTCGCTGTTGCCGGTGAACGTCTCGGTGGCCGGGTCCATCTCGAGCCAGGGGCCGAGCGTCAGCGCGGCTTCCTTGTCGATGTCCACTTCGTTGGCCCGCAGGTGGGACGCCATCCGGGCGAAGGAATCGGCGAGCAGCGGCTGGCTGTTGCCGATCGCTTCCTCGATCTGGGCGACGGTCGCCTTCCGGCCGAGGACGTGCGAGACGCCGCCGGTGTGGCAGAGGGCGCTCGACAGGTGACCGTCGAGAATGTCGGCGTTGAGATCCTCGTGATTGCGGGACCGGACGGCCGCCACGAAGTTGGCGTAGTGATTGCCGCCGCCGCTCCAGGACTTCACCTGGTTGCCGTCGTTATCGTACGCCGCGCAGGCCGAGTACGACGGGATGACGACGTAACCCTGCTCGCACTGGACGATGACGCCGATCCGCGAGCCGCGGTACTCGTCCATGTTCTTGCCCCACAGACCGTCCCCCTGCGAGGCCTTGTCCTTCGGGAGGCCGCGGGTCTCGAAGATCAGCGGTGCGTTGGCGTACTCGTGGATGACGACCTGCGTGTTGGGCGTGTTGCCGGCGTCGTCGTAGCCGAGCCGTCCGCCAATGCTGAGGATGCGGGGCGAAAGCTCGTCCTCGCCCAGGAACCAGCGGGCGATGTCCATCTGGTGGATGCCCTGGTTCCCCATGTCGCCGTTGCCGGTGTTCCAGTCCCAGTGCCAATCGTAATGCAGCTTGGGACGATAGAGGTCGACCTTCGCGGCGGGACCGCACCACATGTCGTAGTCGATGCTGTCGGGGATCTTGAGCGGTTCATCCAGCTTGCCGATGCTGGTGCGCGGCTTGTAGCAGGTGCCGACGGCGTACTGGATCTTGCCGAGGTTGCCGGCCTGCACCCAGGCGACGGCTTCCGTGAGGCTGGGGCTCGATCGCGACTGCGTACCTGACTGGCAGATGCGGCCCAGCTTGCGGGCCCACATCACCGCCTGACGACCTTCCCAGACGTTGTGCGAGACCGGCTTCTCGACGTAAACGTCCTTACCGGCCTGCATGGCGAGGATCGCACACAGCGAGTGCCAATGATTGGGGGTCGCGCAGGTGATGCAGTCGACGTTCGGGTCTTCGAGAGCCTCGCGGAAGTCGCGGACGACCTTGGGCGTGCGCTCCTGGCGGCGGCCGATCTCCTCGGCGCGACGGCCGCCGACGGCGTCATCGACGTCGCACACGTGCAGGATTTCGCAGTCGGCCCGCTCCAGCACGCCGTTGATGTGGTCTCCTCCGCGGCCGTTCACGCCGATCACGGCAAAGCCGAGCTTTTCATTCGAACTCTTGCTCTGCGGCTCATCGTCGGCGAAGACCCATTCCACTTTGCTGGCGGCGGCGACCGAGGCCGCGGCGGCTGACGTTTTGAGGAAGTGACGTCGCGTCAAGAACATGGCGGGTCTCCTGAATCGCTGGCGATGAGAGGCGGGACGCCTACAATGGCTGTTGCGGCGCCGGCTCGGTGAGAAACCCAGCATAGCAGCGGCCCGACAGGCGCTCCACCGATTCATCAACCGTTTTGGATTTGTGGTGAACGCCGGTGGATTTCTGCGGTTCCGCAGCAGGGAGCGACTGCGCGCCTCGAGCCGCAACGCACGGCGCGCTGACCCTCACCGCTCTTACCAGATTGACGGATTCGATGCAGTCAGAAGCGAACGGCACTCCGCGGATTTCGGATTCCTGCGACGTCATCGTGATCGGCGGCGGACCCGGTGGGGCGACGGTCTCCACGCTGATCGCCCAGCAGGGGTTCGACGTCCAGCTCTTCGAGCGGGAGCGGTTTCCGCGGTATCACATCGGCGAGTCGCTGATCCCCGAGACCTACTGGGTGCTCGAGCGGCTCAAGATGCTGCCGAAGCTGCGCAACAGCCACTTCGTGAAGAAGTACAGCGTGCAGTTCGTGAACCGGCGGGGGAAGCTGTCGGAGCCGTTCTACTTCATGGAGCACAAGCCGCACGAGTGCTCGCAGACGTGGCAGGTGGACCGCTCCGAGTTTGACGTGATGATGCTCACGAACGCCCGCGAGCAGGGAGTGCGGGCGTACGAGGGGATCCGCGTGCTGGAGGTGCTGTTCGAGGGGTCGCGGGCCGTCGGTGTGCGGATTCAACGGGAGGACGGCGAATCGCAGGAGGTGCTGGCGAAAGTGGTGGTGGACGCCAGCGGCCAGAGCAGCATGATCATGAGCCGGCTGGGACTGCGCGAGTGGGACCCGGAACTGAAGAAAGCGGCCGTCTGGGCTTACTGGAAAGGCGCTGTGCGCGAAGCGGGAAAAGACGCCGGGGCGACGCTCGTCATCCAGACGGAGAGCAAGCTCGGCTGGTTCTGGTTCATCCCGCTGCACGACGACGTGACGAGCGTGGGCGTCGTCGCCCCCTTCGACTATCTGTTCAAGAACCGGGACACAAAGGACTTCGAGACGATCTACTTCGATGAGGTCGCGCACTGTCCCGGAGTGAAGGAGCGCATCGCCGAGGCCGAGCGGGTGAGCGAGTTCAAAGCGGCGAAGGAGTACTCGTACAAATCGAAGCAGGCCGCCGGGGAGGGATGGGTGCTGGTTGGAGATGCGTTCGGATTTCTCGACCCGCTGTATTCATCCGGAGTGTTGCTGGCACTGAAATCGGGACAGCTCGCGGCGGATGCGATCGTGGAGGGACTGCGGAACGGCGATACGTCGGCCGCGCAACTGGGGAAGTGGGAGCCCGATTTCCGCCAGGGGATGGACCGGATGCGGCGGCTGGTGTGCGAGTATTACGACGGCTTCAGCTTCGGCCGGTTCGTAAAGGCGCACCCGCATCTGAAAGGTCACCTCACCGACCTGCTGATCGGCGACCTGTTCAACGATCACGTGGACGAGGTCATCCCGCCCATGGACGAGATGAAGCGCGCAGCGGCTGCACCGGCGGCGAACGAGCCGGAGCGCGCAAGGTAGCCGCGACGCTGGATCGCGCTCACCGTGGCGAGACGGCTGCGAGGTGTGTTGTGCCGAGGCCGTTGGCGGATTGGGGTGCGAAGACGTACGGCGGCAATTCGACGCCGCTGAAGCCGGACTTCACTGAGGTCTGATAGCTTTTCTCCAGCGCCTGGGCGATCGATTCCCCCTCCTTGTGCGAAACGAACCAGCTGTCGTTGCTGGTGCTGGAGGACCATTCCCACACGGTCTGGCCGCCGGAGACGAAAGCGACGCGAAACGTGGCGGTCTTGAGATTAAACGTGACGGACTGGCTGCCGCTGCTGCCGAATCCGAAGCTGTTGTACTCCCGCGTGATCGACTCGCCGTGCGTTTCGGTCGCCGTGACCTGCAGCGTCACCGGCTGTCCATCGGCCACGGTGATCTTGTTCGTCGTCAACTGGCCGCGGATCGCGCTTTCGATGCTCTGGCGCGTTGACGCGTCGATCGCCGGATGATTGAGCTGCAGCGACAGACTGCAGGACTCGCCCGGCTGCAGGACGAACTCCGGCGAGAGGGACGCATCGGCGAGCTTGAGCGACGCGGAGCGATCGGGCAGAGCGGTGGCAGCGAGGACCGGCTTGTCGTTGACGTCGGCGATGTACCAGTGCTGATCATCGGGCGACATGGGGAGGTGGTCGCCGTCCGCCAGCGCGTACGACCAGGCGACCGACTTCTGTTCCACGTCCACCAGCTTCTGCTTGTCGAGGAGCAGATAGCGATCGCCGTGCCACTGCATGTGCGGCGAGATGACCGGGACCGGGAACGGCGCGGCTGTCTCTCCGGTCGTCAGATCGACGGTGAACAGGTAATACCCCCCCTTGTGCTCGGACAGCAGAGCGACGCGCGTGCCGTCCGGATGGTAGGCGGCCGCCTGCATGTCACCGACGTCGGCGACACGGCCGACCAGCGTCCCCGTTTCGATCTCGACGAAGTAGTAGGCCCGCCCGTCGGAGTAGCTGAAGTACCGTCCACCCGGAGAGAACGCGGGCAGCGAGGCATTGTCCGCGCCGCTGATCGCCTGCACGCGGCCGCGCTCTTCCTCCGGCAACTGCCAGGCGATCAGCTTTCCGGCGCCGCTCAACGTGACGACTACGTTTTCGGAAGGCATCGCCGCCGAGACGACCAGGGCGGCGAGTTCATCGGTCTCCGACGAGTACGGTCGCCAGCCGGCGATGTTGGCGCCGTCCTCCAGATCGTAGACGTCGATCCGGTTGTCCTCGGAGTTTTCGAGGATCACGCAGCGGGACGCGGTGGGGCTGACGGCAAGCATGTCTCCGGCGTAGGTGAAGCGGTACTCGTGCACGCGCTTCCCTTCGATGAGGTCGTAAACATCGAGCCAGGTGGCGGCGGCGGCGGCGCCGGCCGCCGAGAATTCATCGGCTCGGTCAGAGGGCCGGCCATGCCAGCGCCAACTGCTCAGACTGCGCGGTTCGACATTGCCGGAGGGGATGCGGCCGAATGGATCGTGCGTGGCTGAGCGCAATGCGACCGCGCGCGGCGGGCCGGTGCGCGACAAGCCGGCTTGTCGGATCGTCCCCCTGTTCATCGCCAGTTCCACGCTGTGCGCCTCCCCGCCGCTGCCGGGGAGCGGGTCGGGCTGCATGATCCAGGAAGCTTCCTGCCGGCGCACCCACTGCATGCCGACGTGCCTCGCCTCGCTCGGACCTCGCTGGTCCACGACGGTGACGGGGACTTCCGGCTCCTTCTGGATGCTTTCGGCGACGCGCTGCGTCGCCTGTTCGAGTTTGTCCTCGGGGATCTCGTACGCCACGACGTAGCCGTCGCGGCCGTCGACGTTGAGCACGGTGAGATGATGCTCGTCCAGCGGCCAGCGGAGACCGGGGAACGCCTCGCGCACATCGCCGCCGGGAATCTGATAGACGTTCGTCCCGAGTTCGCGGTCGAGCAATACGGTTTCATAGGCCAGCAGTCGCTTGCCGCCCGGGAACCAGACGAGCGGGGTGCCTTTGTCGCCGAATGACCTTTCTCCGAAGGCGATCTGCGTCAGCTTCTTGGGGAACGTCATGTGATCGACGATTTCCCCGGTCTCGATCGACCAGATGATGACTTTCGACGTGTGCGAGCCATCGAACAGGGCCGCCAGTTCGGTCCCTTCCGGCGAGACGGCCAAGCCCTGGATGTCGAGCCGCCAGGGGGTCGAGGTGGCGTAGATCGGGAGCCTGATCTGTCCGGCGAGGGTACCGTCGTTGAGATCGAACACGCCGATCGTCGCGTCCCAGTCGCCGTCGCCGCGGTAGGGCAGCAACATGTATCGGCCGCCGGGACTGAAGGAGACCTGTTTCCGGTCCCAATGCGACCAGCCGGTACTGAAGCTGTAACGCTTCTCCCCCGAGGGCAGGTCGTATGCGGCGAAGTGGTCGTCGCTGGGGCCGCCAAAGCCGGTGCCGATCAACAGCAGATCCGGCTGCGGCAGGGCGAGCAGATTCACGACGCGAAAGTCGATCGGAATATTGACGAGCGGCTTCTTCTCCAGCACGTCCCACACTCCGGCGACCGCATCGAATCCCCCGGTCTTCCCTGCGAAGTAACGGCCGTCCGGGCTGAGCGCATTCATTTCCGTCTCAACGCCCAGATCGGTGATGGTCCCGAGTTTCTCGGGCTTGGTGATGTCCCAGACCTCGCGCTTGTCGGCCTTCTTCTCGTTCTGGCCGACGGCGACGAACGGACTGGGGACGACCGGAAAGATGATGTCCTCGGTCGTCGCCCGCTGGGAGCCGATTGGCACTTTCACGCGAACGTTCTTTCGTTCGGGCGCAAACGCCAGCGGCTCGGCCGGCGCGTCGACCTCGACATTCCACAGGTCCGGAGGGATAGCGTCGGGCTCCTGGCTGAATAGCTCAAACTCTGCCTCGGGGTCATGCGAAGCGCCGCGGCGATCTCTCCAGTAATTGGTGACTCCGATCACGTCTCCGAGGCCAACCCCGGCATGCGGATTGGGCGGACCAGACTGTTCCGGCGCCGACAATGGAGAATCGCCCCCGGTCTGCGTGGGCAGATCAAATCGTGACGGCGAGGTTTCCGTCGGCGACGTATTGGGGGAGGCGTCGACGGTCTGGCCGTTGGGAGCGAAGACAGGATCGTCCGCCTGGGGCCGCGCGGCGGAGATGCGATTGAAGACCATCATGGCGCCGACGCCCACGGCGGCGACGAGCAGTACTCCGCCCGCGATCAAGCCGCCGATCAACAGTCCCTTGCCGCCACCGCCCGAACTGCGCGATCGGGCGACCCGTCGCGGCGAGGAACCGGAGCGCGTGACGTCGATCGGGCTGCCGCATTCACGGCAATTGATTCGTCGACCGACGAAGGATTCCTTGACGCTGAGCGAAGCGCCGCAGGTGCGGCAGCGGACGGAGACTGGCATGGGATCCGCTTCGTGAAAGGAACGACCGGATGTGAGACAGATGTAAGCCAATATGCGAGACGACCCGCCTTGTGTCAACTGAAGTCGCGTCGCCGGTCCCGTGCCGAGTCGAGGGCTAACGGCAGTTGCAGCTAATTGGCCACGGCGGCGATGCAGGCGGCGACGTCGACTGTGAAGCCGGGGAGGAGGACGGAGGCCGCGGTGTCGCCGGGCTTGAACTCGCCGTGGGTGCGGTACTGCTGACCGTCGAGGGTGAGGACGGTGATGGTCTGCTGCTCCGGATCGACGATCCAGTATTCGGGGATGCCGGCGGCGGCGTACTCGGCGCGTTTTTCGATGAGGTCGCGATCGCGGCTGACATCGCCTTGCGAAACAACCTCCACGACGAGGTCGGCACCATCGGCGAAGCGTTCCTCCAGGCGGCGACTCGTCGAGGCAAAGAACACATCCGGTTCGCGGTATTTGCCCCGCCGGATGCGCACCCGATACGGGGCGTAGAACACCGCGCCGCCCCTTCTGGACGAGACGAACTGATCGAGCTCCCGGAAGACGTGGCGCGAGAGCAACTGGTGCGACTTCGTTGGCGTCGACAGGAACTCCACGCAGCCATCTTCGAACTCGACGAGGTGATTGGTCTCGAGCGAGAGATAGTCGTGTTCGTCCCATGCGCCCTGGACAGGGTAGAGCGATGCGACAGCCCAAACGGGGGCGCCTGGGGGCGAGTGCGGCAGCGCCGCTTCGTCGGCAGCCGTGGGGGGGGAAATGTGCGTGGTGCTCATGCGGCACTCCGCCTCGTTGATGATCGGCCGGGAGTTTGTCCTACACCCATTATGCAGCAAACGGGTGGGGATTGCCCACCCGTTTGCATGCGGATTGGAGTTGATTGAGGGCCGCGCCCGGGGCGCGCTCCTCTGGCGAGTCGCGGCTAAACGACGTTTTGTGCCGGGTTACTTCTCATCCTTCTTGGCGTCGCCGCGGGCGAAGATGCTGGCGACGTACTGGAGGACGTCGGTGGCGGACTCTTCGTTGTAGCCGTAGTCGCGGATGAGGCGGCCTTTGACGATGTCGATCTTTTCCTGGGTGTCCTTGTCAACGACCTGGGAGACGAGGCTGGTGAGCTTAATCGTGTCCTTCTGATCCTCGAAGAGCTTCATCTCCAGCGCCTTCTGGAGCCGCTCGTTGGTGCGGTAGTTGAAGGTCTTGCCGTCGATGGCGAGGGCGCCGATGTAGTTCATGATCTCGCGGCGGAAGTCGTCCTTGCGCGAATCGGGGATCTCGATTTTCTCCTCAATGGAGCGCATCAGCCGTTCGTCCGGCTCCTCGTATTCGCCGGTAAACTTGTTCTTGACCTTCTCCTTCTGGGTGTAGGCTTTGACGTTGTCGATGTAGTTGCCGCAGAGGCGGGTGAGGGCCTCTTCATCGGCGGCGATGGCGCGCTGGACTTCGTTCTTGACGATGTCGGTGTACTCCCCCTTTACCACCGCGACCAGCTGGCGGTAATGCTCGCGCAGCTCGTCGTTGTGGATGAGCGAGTGGTGCTTGAGGCCCCCCTCGAGTTCGTTGAGGACCATGAAGGGGTTGAGCGAACTGGCATCGGTGTTGACGACGAGGGCGTTGGAGATCTTGTCCTGCACGTAGCGCGGGCTGATGCCGAGCATGCCTTCGTGGCGGCCCTCCTTGCGGAGCTGCTTGACGTTCTCCTGCGTAAATCCGGCGAGCGACTTGCCGTTGTAGAGCTTGAGCTTCTGCATCAGTGTGAGGCCGTGATGCTTGGGCTCTTCCAGCCGCGTGAGGACGGCCCACATGGCGGCGATTTCGAGCGTGTGCGGGGCGATGTGCTTGCCCCGGACGCGCTTGGGGTTGTAGTCCTTGTGGTAGATCTTGATCTCTTCGTTGAGCGTCGTGACGTAGGGGACGTCGATCTTGATGGTGCGGTCCCGCAGCGCCTCCATGAATTCGTTGGACTGCAGCTTGCGGTACTCGGGCTCGTTGGTGTGGCCGATGATGACGGTGTCGATGTCGGTCTGGGCGAACTTCTTCGGCTTGATCTTGTGCTCCTGCGATGCGCCGAGCAGGTCATACAGGAAGGCGACGTCGAGCTTGAGGACTTCGATGAACTCGATCATGCCGCGGTTGGCGACGTTGAACTCGCCGTCGAAGTTGAACGCGCGCGGATCGGATTCCGTGCCGTACTCGGCGATCTTGCGGTAGTTGATGTCGCCGGTGAGCTCGGTGGAGTCCTGGTTCTTCTCGTCCTTGGGCTGGAACGTGCCGATGCCGATGCGGTCCTGCTCGGAGAGGAACATCCGCTTGACGACGATGTCCTGAACGACCTTGGTCCAGTCGCCGGCGTGCTTCTCCAACCGCTGTTTAAAGTAGTAGCGGCTCAAGGGGCAGACGTCTCCGCTGATCTCGACGTGGAAGTCGTGCTCGCCGCGGCCTTCGTTGAGGTACTCGCAGATGGCTTCGCGGTGCTCGACCGGGACGAGCTGCAGCGGCTCGCTGTTCATGGGGTCCCAGGTGATGGAGCCGTCCTCTTCCTTCCAGCCGAAGGTGTACAGGGCGCCTTCAGGCTGGCGGGCATAGCGTTCGAGCCCGCGTTTGAGGAGGCGGGCAATGGTGGATTTCGAGCTGCCGACGGGGCCGTGCAGCAGGAGGACGCGCCGCTCGGTGCCATACTTGAGGGCGGCGCTTTTGAAGACGTTGACGAGTTCCATCAGCGGCTTGGTGAGACCGAAGATGGCGTCCTGGCCGCCGTTGTGCGGGTCGTCGAAAAAGCGGAAGCGGACGAGATCCTTGGTGCCTTCGACAGGGTAGCTGCCGTCGGCGAGGATCATGTCGTAGAGCCGCTGGTAGGCGGTGCGGGTGACCTTGGGCGTGGTCCTGACGATGTCGAGGTACTCGGCGAACGAGCCCTGCCAGTGCTCGTGGCGATAAGCCTCGGGGCTCTGGGTGGAGGAGAAGCGTTCCAGCAGTGCTTGGGCGGTATTCACGGAGCCACGTCCTTCGATCCCGAGGTTGTGGTTCGATCCGTTGGGCGGTCGTCCGTCGCGATTGCGCGCCGCCACTGTACCGCGATTAAACGGTCACAATCCGTTTAGCCGCGGCCGCAGCCGCGCGTCGTTGTCGCTGTAACGATCTCCGGAACCGGGCCATCGTCGAGGTTCAGTCCGCGCAGCACAAAACGGCAGCGCGGGGCGCATGCTCCAGCCCCTGATGAGGGTAAGGGAAAGACCCACGGCGGAAATGCGGAACGCTCGACCTTCCATGGCCAGGCACCGGGTTGCCAAAGGAACGGGTAGGAGTCGAGTCCGGGAGTTCGGGACGGTCCCGGTTTCGACCCGCGCAGCCGTCATCCGGGGCAGCTGCGCAGGCTGGGATCACCAGCCGGATGAATTATCCACGGGCGTCCATATGTGACAAGAGCAGTTTTGGGGCGGATGCGGAAATGCCGCGAGCGGCTCAGCTTGGGGCGGGGTCTCCGGGAGACTGGAGACCTGCGGCTGCAGACGGAGCAGGTGTCTGGTGGGCCTCGCCGGCTGAGCCACCGTCTCCGATGAACAAGCGCCGTACGCCCGGGGTGGAGACGTACCAGATGCTCCAGGCGAAGTAGCCGATCTTGGCGAGCCCCCAGAGAGCGACGAAGAGGATGGAAATCGACATCACAAAATTCATCCAGGCGGACATAAACTGATTCATGCCGGGGGGCATGGGGGTTCCTGGCGGGGGGCGCATCAAATTGGGCATGTGCCGCGAGGTGATCGCCATCATTTGCTCCTGCATCCCCCACGTGAGCCCAATCTGGGCGACGGATTGGAAGATGCCGACGATCAAAGCAGCCAGGAGCCAGCGATGGGCGCGGGGCTTGAGGGCGAGCCCTCGAATACAGCCGATGAACAGGAGGGTCACCGATACCAACTGGAGGATCAGGCCGGGAATGATCCAGGGGCGCTGGGCGGCCATCATCTCCCGCTGCATGGCCATCTGGGCGTCCATCTGCTGCTGCATCTGCGGGTTGGGGGGCATGCTCCGCTGAAAGCTCGACATCAGGTCGTCCATCAGGGGTTGCATGGCGAGTCCGCCGCAACTGCTGAGGATGGTGAACGCACCCATGACGGCGAGGCAGAGCCCGATAATGCAGATCACCGTGAGGGGAGTGGGTCGCATGACGCCTTTGCCCCGATGTAGAACGCGATGCACTGGCCCGGTGACAGGCCGGCGGCAGGTCAATCCGTCGCAACGCTGCGGCGGCTTCTCTAAGATGGCGGAACGCGAACTGCGGGTGTTCGGATCACGACTTTCGTGACAGGTCGGCCGCCGGAGACTGCAGGCTCGACCCGATCATCACCGCATTCGGACTCTCACCGCAAGACTACCACCGTGTCCATCGCCGCATTACCCATTGTCAACGCGCCCGAGCCGACTCCCGAGAGGGATGCCGACGAGTTTAGTAAGGGGACGTACGCTTTTGTCTCGCTGGGGTGTCCCAAGAACCTGGTGGACAGCGAGAAGATGCTGGGGACACTGGCGCTCGACGGGTACACGCTCGTCTCGGAGCCGGACGGGGCGGACTTTGTAATCGTGAATACGTGCGGGTTCATCGAGCAGTCGCGGGCGGAGTCGAAGGCCGTCATTCGCGAGATGCTGGGACTGAAGCGCGAGGGACGCACGAAGGGAGTGATTGTGGCGGGGTGCCTGCCGGAGCGATTGGGCGGGGCGCTGCTGGAGGAACTGCCGGAGATCGACCACGTCGTGGGCGTGTGGGGGCGGGACGAGATCAATCGCGTGGCGGACCGGCTGGTGGGGGGTATGCGGGAGCAGCGGGAGCTGTTCCGGCCGGCGCCGATCCGAGCGATGGACGACCGGGCGCGGCTGCGAATCACGCCGCAGCATTTCGCCTATCTGAAGATCTCCGAAGGATGCGACCGGACGTGCACGTTCTGCGCGATCCCGAAGATGCGCGGAAAGCATGTCACCAAGCCGATCGAGCAGGTGGTGGCCGAAGCGCGCGAACTCGTCGAGGACGGCGTGCGCGAGCTGGTGCTGGTGGCCCAGGACACGACGTACTACGGAATGGACCTGTACGGGGAAGTGCGGCTGGTGGAACTGCTGTCGGAACTGGAGCAGGTGGAGGGGATCGACTGGATCCGGCTGATGTACATGTACCCGGTGAACTTCACCGACCGGCTGATTGATGCGATCGCGGAGTCGGAGCGGATCCTGCCGTACCTCGACATGCCGTTGCAGCACATCAACAGCCGGATGCTCAAGCGGATGCAGCGCCGCGTGAACCGGGAGAAGACCATCGAACTGGTGGAGAAGCTGCGGGAGCGGATTCCGAACCTGGTGCTGCGGACGACGTTCATCACGGGCTTTCCGGGCGAGACGGACGCTGAGTTTTCCGAGTTGCGCGCGTTCGTGGCTGACGCCCGGTTTGAGAGGATGGGGGTCTTCACGTACTCCCCGGAGCCGGGCACGCCGGCGATGAAGCTGGAGGGACATTTGCCGGACGATGTGAAGGAAGCTCGCCGCGAGGAGTTGATGGCGGTGCAGCAGGATATCGCATTCGAGTTCGGAGATTCGCTGATCGGTTATGAACTGGACTGCCTGATCGATGAACCGATCGAGGAGGGGCTGTGGGCGGGGCGGATCTACGCCGATGCGCCGGAGATCGACGGAACGGTGTACGTGCAGAGCGACGAGCCGCTGACCGTGGGGAGCCTGATTCCTGTGGAGATCGCTGCACGGCAGGAGTATGATCTGGTGGGCACGCCATCGTAGTCTGGTCACTACCGCATCGGGACGCACTCGTAGACAGGACGAATCCGCTTATGGCGGATTCGCCGCAGCGCAATGGCCGTCGCACCGCAATCCGTCGAGCCGCGTCGTCCGCACGACTCGCTCCCCGCGCCGCTGGATCGCCGGTCGCTGAACGCGCCGAACCTGATCACGCTCAGCCGGTTTCTGCTGTCGATCGTGCTGTTCGTGCTGATTGACGTGAGCGGGTGGTGGCGGACGGCGACGGTGGTGTTTGTGGTGGCGGCGGCGACCGACTTTCTGGACGGATGGCTGGCGCGGCGTTACGGGCAGGTGACGATGCTCGGGCGCGTGCTGGATCCATTCGTGGACAAAATCATCATCTGCGGGTCGTTCATTTTTCTGCAGAAGTGGCCGGAGAGCGGGGTGACGGCCTGGATGACCTTCATCATCTTGGCCCGGGAGATGTTCATCACCAGCCTGCGGAGCTTCCTGGAGCAGCGGGGAAAGGACTTCTCGGCGCAGTGGAGCGGGAAGATCAAGATGATCGTGCAGTGTGTGGCAGTGCCCTTCTGCCTGATGTCATTAAGCGGCGAGTTCCTGGAATGGCTGGCGGGCTCGTGGCTGGGGTCGTTTGTTGACGAGGGAGCGTTTTTCCGGACGCGCGACGTGATCCTGTGGAGCACGATCGCCGTTACGGTCTATAGCGGCGTCGAGTACACATGGCGGGCGTTCCGCATGCTGATGCCGGTGCGGGACTGACGCGCGATCAGTCGATACAGGAGAGCGAGCAGATTCATGTTCAGATACCTGGCGGCGGCGGCATTGATCGGTGTACTGGCAGCCGGCTGTCCCGAGCCGATCCCGCATGTGCAGGGAGTGGAAGTCGAACTCAACTCATCGAATTTTCAGTCGGAAGTGCTGGAGAGTCCCGTACCGGTGCTGGTGGACTTCGGCGCAACGTGGTGTGGTCCCTGCCGGCAAATGGAGCCGGTCGTTGCACAGTTGTCGCTCGATTATCAGGGACGGCTGAAGGTGGGGAAGCTGGACGTGGATGAATCGGAGGCGCTGGCCGCGCAGTATGACATTTCGGGCATCCCGGCGCTGGTGCTGTTCATCAATGGTGAGGAAGTCGATCGGACGATTGGCGGGCAGTCGCTGGGGGAACTGTCTCGATTCGTGCAGCCGCACCTGGCGGCCGCGCCTGCCGTGACCGCTCCGCCGGCCGTTCCCGAGGGGGATTCGCCGGCCAGCGAGCCGAGCGCCGGATAGGGCGAGCGAACGCATGTGGCCTGCCGCGTTTCGCGACGTCGGAGAACTCGATGAGTTCATGACGCGGCCGACTCCCGCGGCTGTGGAGGGGCTGCGTCGTTCGCCGGGTGACATGATCATCCTCGGGGTCGGCGGGAAGATGGGGCCCACGCTGGCGTGGATGGCGCGGCGGGCCGCCGACGAAACCGGTCCACCGCGGCGCGTCTACGGAGTCAGCCGGTTTTCTGATCGCGCGCTGCCGAAGCAACTGGAGCAGTGCGGCATCGAATGCATTGCGGGCGATCTGCTCGACCGCAGTTTCCTCGCGACGCTGCCCGATGCGGCGAACGTGATCTTCATGGCGGGGATGAAATTCGGGAGCAGCGGGCAGGAGCCGTTGACCTGGGGGATGAACACGCATTTGCCGGCACTCGTGTGCGAGCGCTATCCCACGGCTCGCATCGCGGCGTTCTCGACGGGAAACGTCTATGGGCTGACCGCAGTCCATGATCGGGGTTCCGTCGAGACCGATCCGCCGGCGCCGGTCGGTGAATATGCGATGAGCTGTCTGGGGCGCGAGCGGATCTTCGAGTACTTCTGCGAGCGACACGCGGCCCCGACAACGCTGCTGCGTCTGAACTACGCCACGGAACTGCGCTACGGTGTCCTGGTGGACATTGCGCAGCAGGTGCTGCGCGGCGAGCCCGTGGACGTGTCGATGGGATACGTCAACGTGATCTGGCAGGGGGACGCGTGTGCTCTGACGCTGGCATCGCTGCCAGATGGAACCGTGCCGGCGCGAGTCCTCAACATCGCGGGACCGGAGGTGCTGAGCGTCCGCGATGTCGCGTTGCGGTTCGGTCGGCTGCTGGACAGGGAGGTGACGCTTCAAGGAGATGAAGGGGCGGACGCTTTGCTCAACGACGGGTCAGCCGCGCATCGTTGTTACGGCCCACCGTCCGTCACCGTCGAACGGATGCTGCCCTGGATCGCCGACTGGCTCACGCACGGCGGCGAACTGCTGGGGAAGCCGACGCACTTTGAGTCCCGCAGCGGGCGGTTTTGAGAGCGAGTGAAAGCTTGCCGGTCATTCACCGGGCCAATGATTCTATGACACGATTGAATCGATTCTTGTTTTGTCTGATTGTTGCGGGTGCAACAACTCCGCTGTCCGCAGAAGGACTGTCCATCGACGAATCGGCCGATCGAATCGTCATTCGGGACGGGGACCGGACGATTGGGGAGTACCGATATCGGGATGAGGAGATTCCGCGGCCGTACTTCTGCCAGATGCGGGCGCCGTGCGGTGTGCCGGTCACGCGCAGTCATCCACCGGACCAGCAGGACCTGGCGGACCATGCCACGTTTCACCCGGGGATCTGGGTGGCGTTCGGCGACCTGAGCGGTGCGGACTCGTGGCGCCTCAAGGCGCGGGTCGAGCACGTGGAGTTCGTCGAAGGGCCGCGCGTCGATGCGGGAGCCGTGACGTTCACCGTGCGGAATCGTTACACGGGAGCGGACGGCGGCGAGAGTGTTTGTGACGAAGTCTGCCGGTGGACACTGGTCCGCAGCGATCCGAGTTATCTACTGACGATGGACTCCCGGTTCTCATCCGATTCGGCGTTCACGTTCGGCGATCAGGAGGAGATGGGACTGGGCGTGCGGCTGGCGACGCCGATCGCCGAGAATCAGAACGCCGGCGGATTGCTGACCGACAGCGAATCGCAGCGGACGGCTGCCGAGGTGTGGGGGAAGCAGGCGGCGTGGTGCGATTACAGCGGTGTCGTCGACGGACAGCCCGTGGGTGTGACGATCATGGCCCACCCAAAAAACTTTCGCCGCAGCTGGTGGCACGCGCGCGATTACGGGTTCGTGGCCGCGAACCCATTCGGGCGAAAGGCGTTTACGGGAGGCGAGCCGAGCCGGGTGGTTGTGGAGCCGGGCGCCGAGTTCCGCCTGCGGTACCGGGTCGTAATTCACGACGAGCGGCCGGGGGCAGGGTATGAGCCGGCCGCGGCGTATGTGCAGTACGTTGCTGAAAGCGGGGGAGATGAGAATAGAGAATAGAGGATCGAGGAACTCGCGGCGGTTAGTGCGATCCTCGATCTTCTATCCTCGATCCTCTGCGCCTGCGGTCAGGCGATGGCGCTGACGTATGCCTGGGCGTCGACGGCGGGGATCTGGCCGCGGGCTTCCAGTTCGGCGGCCTGGTCGCGGATGCCGACGAAGCCTTCCTGGAGGGTGGTGAGGACCTTGAGGATCGCGTCCCAGTCGGACGGGGCGGCCTGCCGGGAGCGATCGAGGATGAACAGGCAGAGACGCTGGATGGGCTCGACCTGCTCGCGGCGATCGGGGTCGAGGCCGTCAAGAATGGTGACCACCACCTGCTGCAGTTTGAGCTGCATGCGGGCGAGTTCGGCGGCATCCCCGATGGCGGCGGCTTCGCGGGCGCGGCGGGCGGTCTGGATGCCGACGTCGTACACCGTCAGGAGCAGGTCGATGCGAGTCCAGGCGGCGGCGGCGCTCTGGCGGTAAGTGTGATGCGGGGCCATGCGGAGGTGTGCGTCGGGGAGGGCGGGCCGGAGAAGATCGAGGATCGAGAAGTGAAGAGAGGATTGAGGGGCGTCAGGGCTGATCGCGAACCTCGAACTTCAAGTCTCCATCCTCAGTTCCCTGTCGTGACCGTCCGCTACGAGCGCTGGGTGCTCGATGGCGCCCGGATGCCGGCCAGCTGTGAAGAGACGAAGCTGCTGGTCGTCTGCAGCTGGTTCAGCACGCTCTCGAGGGCCGTGAACTGCTTGATGAGCGATTCCTGCGCGGCCTCAAAGCGGGCGTTCTGACGGTCGATCGACTTCTGAATGTCGTCAGCGGTCTGATCGAACCGATCGTCCACCTGCTTGATAGTCCCGGTGACCGAATCGAGCATCGACCCCAGAAGCTGGTCCAGCCGCGACGCCACACCTCGCGTAACCGTCACGGTCGCCTCGCTGCCGGCGACGACCTGTGCCGGACTGAGCGCGATGCGGACCTGCAGGTCGGCGGTGTTGGCATTGTCTGCATTTCCCGATAGCACGCGCCCGCGGCCGACAGCGGACTCAACCTGCCCGTCGACAATGAATGTGCCGGCGACGTCGACGCCCTGGGCGTTCTCGCCTCCCGCGAAGCCGAGTGCGGCGAGCGCCGTTCCTCCGTCGATGGAGACTTTCGAGGCCACTCCGTACGCATCCGACGAAATCCGCAGGCTGGTTCCTTCGAGACCCACGGAGACGGAGCGGCCGGTGAGTCCGGGTGCGGCGTTAATGACCGACTGCAGATGCTGCACGAGTTCTTCGCGCGCGTAGGTCCCCTCGGCGAGGGCGAGGTCCGTCAGCGACGCGCCGTCGATGCTGAGCGAAAGCAGCTTATTGGAGCCGTCGATGACGATGGAGTCGGCGAGGGCGGTGCCGGCGGTTAGAGTCGCCCGTTCGGCGGCTTGCGTGATATCGATCTCGTAAGGCGCGGTGCTCGTTTTCGTGTTGGAACTGCCGAGGATGAACTGCACCTGCGGATGACTGGTTTGCCCGGAGAGGGCGAACAGACGGGTTACATCCTGCGAGGTGACGCCGGCGACGCGGCCGTTGAGGACATCATCCAGGCGGGCCGAATTGATCTGCAGGTGCCCCTTGTCGGTGACGGTGACCCCGATGGCGCTCAGCCGGTTGGCGGCCTGGGCGACACCCGGAACAACGTCGGTGACGGCGCGGCGAATCTGATCCTGGACCTGGATGGCGGAGCGATTGCCCAGCAGCAAGCCGGCCCGATCGGTCGCCGCGTCGTACCGGACCTGCTGGTCGATGAACGTCATCAGGTCGTTGAACGACTCGACGAAGTCCTCGACGGCCGCCCGGGAGGCCTCGGTGTTCGCCTGGACCGAGAGCGAGAGTTCCTGTGCGGGATCGGCCTTCAGCAGGTCGATCGTCACTCCGTCGACCAGATTGCTGATCCGGTTCGTGGAGTTGGTGACGGTGATCGCGCCGGGACCGGAGCCGAGCGAGACGGAGGCGTCGGTTCCCGCCTGGACCGGATTGCCGAAATCGAACATCGGCTGGACCGCCCCGCCGCTGGACGCCGCGAGATTGTTGGAGATCGAGATCTCGTTGGACGCGCCGGTCTTCTTGGAGGTCAGCAGTAGCCGGTAGGGGGTCGCGCCTCCGGAACCGTCCTGGATGATCGAGGCGGTCACGTCGGCCGTGGATGAATTGATGGTGTCGGCGAGACCCTGCAGGGTGTTGTTAGTGCCGTCGATGGTGAAGGAGGTGACCGCGCCCGCGCCGACGCGGATATCAATCGTTCCCTGGGTGATCTCACTGTCGGCGTCGGCGAAGCCCTGGGCGGCGACCTGATGGGCCCGCGCCAGGGAATTGACGCGGAGGTTGTACACGCCGGGGGCTGCCCGGGAGGTCGCCGATGCGGCCAGGAACGACTCGTTGCTGACGGTGGCGGTGCGGGAGTCGAAAACGGAGTTCTGACTGCGGCCGAGCTGGCCGGCGGTGGAGCGAAAGGCGAGCAGCCGGGCTTCGATACCCTGGAAGGCGGTCTTCTGAGCGAGGACGGTCTGCCGGCGGAACTCGAGATTGTCGATCTGCTGCTTACGGATCGACAGCAGACCATCGATGATGGTGGTGGTGTCGATGCCGGAAACCAGGCCGTCGATGGTGGGCATGGCAAAAGGGTTACGGGCTGAGAGTCAAGGGCTAAGGAAGACAGGATTGCGGGCTTTCCCTCAGCCCTGAACCCTCGGCCCTTCGCCATTCCAAACGAACGCGGAGAATGCAGGCGAACCGGCATTCTCCGCGGGTTGAATCTGAAAATGAGCGGCGGGGTTAAACCCCGCCGCTCGCTGGGGTCGCTGTTTATCGCAGCAGCGAGAGGACGAGCTGCGAGGTCTGGTTGGCGTTCGAGAGGACGGACGTACCGGCCTGCACGAGCACCTGCTGCTTAGTGAAGTTCGCGATCTCTTCCGCGAAGTCGGTGTCACGAATGACCGACTCGGCGTTGATCGTGTTTTCCAGGGTCGTCCGCAGGTTGTTGGCGGTGCTTTCCAGGGTGTTGCCCTGGAAGGCGCCCAGTTCACCGCGGATGTTGGTGATCTGGTCGACGGCGGCGTCGATGACGCCGATGGCGTCCTGAGCCGAAGAGGCGTTTGTCACGCTGATCTCGTTCAGGTTGGTGAACTGGTTTCCGGCGACACCGACACCCAGCGACGTCGGGTTGACGCGGGCGATGGCGACGCGGGCCGTCTGGTTCTGGTTGGCTCCAATCTGGAACACCAGCGCCTGGTCCGTCACGTTGGCGTTGCCCTGCGCGCCGGTGGCGGAGGCAATCGTGGTGGCGTTGGCGATCTGCACCTTCAGGCCGGTAGCCGGACCGGTCGACGAAGTCAGCACGTTGCCGACACCCGTCGCCGCGGCGCCGCCGATCGTACCGGCGACGTTGACGCCGGAGTCAGTCACGGCCGTCGTGCCGAAGCCCGAGCTCGTGGCGGCGGCAGCGACGTCCGACTGGACGGAGATCGAAGCAGCCGATCCGAACTGCTGGGTGTACAGCCGCGTATTGCCGCCGTTGTCTTCAGCGACGACGCCGGTCTGGCCGGTGAACTCATTGATGCGGCTGATCACCTGCGCCTGTGAGAGGCCGGCGTTCAGGGTGACGGCGACGCCGTTAATCGTCAGCGTCTCGTTCGCGGCGAGGTTGCCCGTCTGGGCCGTGCCGTTCTGGACGTTGGCCCGCTCCGCGGCGGTCGTGATGGCCACAGCGTACGAGCCGCCGGTGGTCTGCGAGGTCGAGCTGATGTAGGTGACGTCGCTGTCGGTCGTCGTCACGCTCAGGCCGGCCGAGCCGTCGAGCAGCTTCTTGGTGCCGAACTGCGTGTTGTTCGCGATTCGGTTGATGGTGTCGAGGGCATTGTCGATTTCGGCCTGGTTGGCGGCCAGGGCGTCGTCGTCGTTCACGCCGGAGTTGGCCGAATCAAGGGCCAGGCTGCGGACCTTCACGAGCAGGCTGTTGATTTCGTTCAGCGCGCCTTCAGCGGTCTGCACGAGGGCCACGGCCTTCTCGGTGTTGTCGACGGCCTGCTTCAGGCCGGCGATCTGGGCGCGCTGCTTCTCGGAAATGACGAGGGCCGCCGCGCCGTCGGCGCCGCGGTTGACCTTCAAACCGGAGGACAACCGCTCGATCGAACGGGCCAGTCCGCTGGTCGCACGGTTCAGGTTGTTCTGTGCGTTCAGCGACGTGACGTTGTTGGCAATCACCAGACTCATAGTTCAGGGTCTCCGAAGTGGACTGTGCCGGCCCCCATTCCACTGTGCGGAAGGAGATTCAGGCGTTTACCGAGGGACATGTCACAGGGCCCGACGGGCTGTCATTCGCGATCCGGCCGCTGCGGGGCGTCCGGGCGGGAGATGTCAGTTCGTGCGGCTCCCCACCAGTGTTGCGGCGGTCTGTTCGGCCGCCTGACGCGTCAAATACTCGCCTCGTGCCAATCGGCCGGCGACGTCTGCCACCCGCTCGGCGCGAACTTCGGGGAGGGTTCGCAGCCGTTCGAGAAGCGCCGACACGTCTGAGGAGACGGCGGCGGAGAGGTCGACGTCGCTGGACGACGGGGAGCTGGCACTTTGGGCGGCCACGCCGGACCCGTCCCGCGTTCCGGCCGCCTTGTGAGAGGCGGCAGAATGAGGACCGAGGGGGCCGGGCTGCTGGGCGGGGCCGATATACAAGGCGCGATGCTCCCGAGGTGTACGAGTCAATCAGACCATCGAACGGATCAACAACGGCTTGCATGGAATTTCCAAATCAAGCCGGGGGGCGTCGCGAGACGATGAGACTGTGACGATTGGGGCGAGGTTTCCGGCTGCGCAAAGGTTGCGAGGGCCTGGAATCCACTCGTTTCCGAGTGTTTTCACTGCATGTCCGATATCCCAGCGGAACCGGTTTCCGAGGAGTCGGCCGTCGTCGAGACGAGCCGGCCGTGGGCCGGACTGCGCGCGGCGACCGTCTGTCTCCTGTCCGCGGTGATCGGATTCAGCGCATTGGCGGCCAGCGCCCGATTTCTAAGCGGGCGTACAGAGAACGTCGGGACAGACGCCTCCGACGAGCTTGTCGGCGAATCAGCATCGGTCGTGGAACCGGCGAATCTCCTCGAAACGGAATCCGAACCCCTGAACCGGTCCACGGGAGCAACCGCGGAGCAGTTCGCTTCGGCGATCGATGTTGGCGACCAGTTGCTGCTGGAGGGAAACGCCGCCGCAGCCTGGCGCGAGTATGAATGGGCGTTCCGGCACGGAGAGCTGGAAGGCCGTCCGGACGTGCACTTCCGAATGGGCCTGAGCTCCGAGCATCTGGGAGATTTCGACCGGGCTCTCGTCGAGTACCGTCTGGCGGCGTCCGCGGCGCGCGATGACGCGAGACGCGTTGCTGCGCTGATGGGACAGGCCCGCGTGTGGGTCGGTCTGGGGAAGCGGCAGGAAGCGCGCTCCCTGTTGAGCAGCCTGTGGCTGACCAGCGGTGAATGGGATCATTCGGCAGCGGCGGCACGCGAATGCGTCTACGCGCTGGCTGATACGTGTGTTCGAGATTGTGTGCGGGACAGCGAGCCGGAATGGTCAGACGGGGGGCTGTTGCTTCCGGCCTGGCAAGCGGGGGACGTTACAACGTGGCTCACCCTGATGAACCCGGCGGCGGAGTCGAACGAGATGCCGCCGATTCCCCCGGGAGTGCAGATCGCCCAGAAGAGCCTGTCAGAGCCGGAGGGCGTCTTCCTGCGCCTCAATCTGACGCGACTGCCGCTGGAAACTGCGATCGAGTCGCTGTGCGGCCATGCCGGTTTCAGCGTGACATGGACTCCGGCGGCGCGACAGTCGACTTTAGGACGCACAGTTCAGCCCACAGTGCGCATCGCGAATCTCGGCGTGTGTCTGGATCTGATGACGGCGGGGACCGGACTCTCGTGGACGAGCGTTGACGGCGCAATTCAATTCGTCGGCCGTGCGGAGGTGAGTCCGGAAGTTCTCGCGGAGCGCGAACGGCGTGCGGCTGCGCGGGTCGTCACACATGCGATCCTGCAGCATGCGGACACCAGGCACTCTCCGCGTGGCTACCTGGCGCTGGGAAACCTGACGATGCTCGACGATCGTCCGGCGGAGGCCGCCTCATACTACCAGCAATTGCTGCGTCAGTTCCCACGCGCGGATGTGAAGATCGAGGCGTGGTTCAACCTGGCGAAGGCGCAGTTGGCTGCGGGGCAGACCGGGCAGGCCCTGGACGCCTTCTACCACGTTGTGGACGGCGGCTCCGGCCATCCGGTCGAGGCAACCGCGTACCTGTATATCGGACGTCTGATTCTGGAATCGGGCGACGCACGGAGGGCCGCTAGCGCGTACATGCGGTCAAGCGTCCTCGCTCGGAACCGGCATGTCCGGTCACTGTCGGTGCTGGGACTGTCGGCTGCATTTCTGCTCTCGGAGAATCCGGCCGGCGCCGACCTGGTGCTGATGGAGCATCGGCAGGATCTGGTGAGTGGGCCGTACTGCAACGCAGCGGCCTATCTCGGGGCCGCGGCCCGGCATGACGCCGCGCAACAGGACGGGCTCCGTGCTCGGGAAGCGCAGAACCTGCTGGCGTCTCTGGGACAGATTGAACCGGCGTCATTCTTCGGCAGCTACGGTTGGCATCTGCTCAGCGGCTCGTTCGAAGTCCTGGGGCTCGATGAGAGGGCCGCCGAACTGAGGGGGGCGGCGCTGAAACTCACTCCGCCCCCCGCGTTTCATGATGCGATGACGCTTTCCCAGGCAGAGTGGCTGATCGCTCGCGCGCGATCGCAGGAGGCGATGCAGCTGCTCACGCAGCTTGCGGAGGAAGGGTCATCCGACTGGGCGAGCCGCGCCCGGATCAGGATGCTTGAGTTCGATGTCGCCAACGGCGAGCCGCAGACGGCCGTTCTGCGCTGTCGCGAACGGCTGGCGTCGTGTGACAGCGACGCCGACAAGCGGGAACTGCTTCGCCTGATGGGCGCCGCTTATCAGCGAGCAGGCGACCATACGTCGGCGGCGCTGTGCTATTCCGGTCGCGATCCGGCGGCGAATTCGCCGAACAACGAAGGAGACGCCGGCGAATGACTGCGAAACGCGACCTCAATTCGCAGTTCCGGCCGGCTCGGCGCCAGCGCCGCAGCACGCGAGCGCTGCGTATCCTGCTCGCCGGCTGTGCGGTGCTCGGCGCCAGCGCGATCGTCTGTGGCGGTGAGGTGTTCCTCGAGACTCCCTCACCACAGGAGCCGCTGCCGGTCCCGACCGAGCAACGAGTGGCGCCGCATGATCTGTTGGGAGAGATTGAAGACCTCGAATCGGACAAATCGAGGCGGTTGCAGGAACTGCAGACGCAGCTGCGCCAACTGCAACAGGTGCTGCAGCAGCGTCGGCAGACCGAGGCCGAAACACAGCCGGCCGCGCCGGAGCCGGCCGTTCCGTCAACGCCTCCGCCGGAGGCTCCGGCGCCCCTGCCGAGCGCCCAGCCATCGTCGCCTCCCATGCCGGCTGCTCCGGCCGAGCTGTTTCCGCAACCGATTGTCGAAGGGCCGATCGACCGGCTTTCTCTGGCGGACAGTCTGTTTGCCACGAAGGATGCGGAACTGGCGCTGCAGATGTACGAACAGATCGAACCCGAGTCCGTCGCGCCGGAAGACCAGCAGTGGATCACCTATCAGATCGCCGGATGCTACCGGCGATTGGGGAACTTCGCCGAGGCGGAGCAGCGATATCGACGCCTCGCCGGAATGACTGATGGCGGATGGTACGCGAGCCAGTCGCGCTGGTGGCTGGATGCGATTACGACGAGGAAATCGCTGGAAGCGGACCTGCAGCGCGTGACCAACACCATCCAGACCATGGAGCAGCAGATTCATGCCGCAACCGCACGCTGAGCTGGAACTCCGACTCTGCGCCGGCCTGCGTGAGAAGACGGTCGCCGATCGAGGCTCGCACGCCGCACTGCAGTCGCTCCGCTCCCGACTGCACGCCGGTGAGACGCTGCCGGACGTCTGCGCGGATCTGCAGGCGCTGTTGCGGCAGGTCGACGCCGCTGACGCAGTCATTAGCGCGCTACGGGCCGAATGGCATGCCTGCGGAGGTCAGCCGGGCGAGGCATTGCGGGCCGAACTGGCGGAGCAGCAATCCGTACTCGAGTCGCTCATGACGTTGATCGGCGAGATCCAGGCGGATGCCGCCGGAATCAGGGAGCGACTGGCTCCGCAGCTCGACGCGGCGGCGCGCGGGAGTCAGATGCGCGCCGCTTATGGGGTCGCCGGACGACATTCTTGAAGGGGGACGCATGGGAACGTCGCTGGTGTTTCAATCGCAGTCGATGATGCGGCTGATCGAGCAGGCGCGGCGGTATGCGCGCAGTTCGGCGACGGTGCTGATCACGGGAGAGAGCGGCACCGGCAAGGAACTGCTGGCGCGCTACCTGCACGACCAGAGCCCGCGCAGGGATCAGCCGTACGTGCGGGTGAACTGCGCGGCCTTGTCCGACGGCCTGGTGGAAAGCGAGCTGTTCGGCCACGAGCGAGGCGCCTTCACGGGAGCGCTTGAAGCACGCCGGGGGCGACTGGAAGCGGCCGCAGGGGGCACGCTGTTTCTCGATGAGATCAGCGAGGTATCGAAACGCGTCCAGGCCAAGCTGCTGCGCGTCCTGGAGGAGGAAGAATACGAGCGCGTTGGAAGCAGCGACACCCGCCGACTGGACGCCCGGGTGATCGCGGCCTCCAATCGCGATCTCGGACGTGGTGTCCGACACAGGCGATTTCGCACCGATCTGTATTACCGCTTGAATGTGCTCCGGCTCCACGTGCCGCCGCTCCGCGAGCGCCGTGAGGACATCCCGCCGCTCGTGCAGCACTTCGTGACGCGGTTTCGGGGTGATGGGGTGGTGGCGATCCGGGGTGTGACGAAACAGAGCATGCAGCGGCTTTGCGATCACGACTGGCCGGGCAACATCCGGGAATTGCGAAATATCGTCCAGCGGGCCTGCGTGCTGGCCGATGAGCCGCTGCTGGCGATCGAGGAACTGCCGAAGCTCCCCGATCCACCCACCGCGCCGGCCGCTGATCCGGACCAGTTCGGCGCGCTGCGTCTCGATGAGATTGAACGGCAGGTTATCCTGTCGCGACTGCGCCGCTGCGGGGGCAACAAGACGGCGGCCGCGGCCGAACTGGGCGTGACATCCCGCACACTCCGCAACAAG
This sequence comes from Planctomycetaceae bacterium, assembly GCA_041940305.1. Classification (GTDB taxonomy): domain Bacteria; phylum Planctomycetota; class Planctomycetia; order Planctomycetales; family Planctomycetaceae; genus JBGTSJ01. Next base: position 51,132 of record JBGTSJ010000014.1, on the reverse strand, counting down.
CTGCAGCGCTATCGGCGGCTGGGTCAGGCGTAAGGGCGAGGCCGCTGACAGACGGGGCGCCGACTGATGCCCCTCCGGGCACACCGATCGCGCATCGGTGAGACGCGAACAGCTCCCGCCGGCCTCGGCGAGACCGCGTGCACGAATCCTCCCGTCGGGCGCATCGACGAAGGAACTCTCGAAACATCGACGGTGGCTGTATCTCCGCTATCGACGGAGGTCGACGGACGTGGGCGTGTTGGACGGAGTCCCGGCCGGATAATCGCCGGTCGAATTGAACGAGTCCTGAAAGGTGGCCGGCTCCGGCTGCGGGCTCGCTGCGTGCCGCCGCAACTGGTCCAGCAGGGCGACGATCTCGCGGTGAATCCGCTGCGACTGGGTGATGATCAGGCAGCCGGGCAGGGTGTCGATCGTCCCGTTGCCGTCGGAGTCCGCATGGATCGTCATGCCGGGGATCGCGGCGGGGTACATTCCCATCCCGCCTGGCATACCAGTCAGACCCCCAGTGGATCCGGGCATCATTCCATCGCCCATTCCCGGGTCGAGTGCTTCTTCGATTGTGACGTTCATCCAGCTGCGCGGCTGCACTGATTTACGGATGACGTTGGCCAGCATGACCTCGTCGAATTCGGAACTGAAATCACGCACATTGTAGACGCGGGTCTCCAGCATCTGGTCCGCGACCTCCCGCGTCGTAATCTTCAGCACCTGGTTCTGCACGACGTAGTCCAGCGGCACGCCCGCAACATTCTCAAGGATCAGCTCCAGCGCGTTCTGCAGCGTGACGCCGCTCAGCACGAAGCTCATCTCTTCGTCAGAGGAGATGCCCTGGTCGGACAGCGCCGTCTCGTCGAGAATGATCGGCATCTCATGCGCATGGGACAGATACTCAATCACGTCGCGGAGCGAGTTGCCCGGAAACTCCAGCGTCGTCTCGGATTTGAGCGCAGACTCAATCTTGAACGTCTGCGCATCTCGTACGTGATAGTCGCCTGAAGCTATTGTTGAATCGAAACTAGAGTTCGCCGGCTCGCTCTCTGATGCAACGCTATCGGGGACGGCTGCCGCGACCCCTATGTTTGTGGACGGAGCCGCGTTCGCCGAACTCTGTGGCATGGGTTCGGCATCGGCCGGCTGATTCAAGCCGGCCAGCGTCGTGATCGTTGAATGGGCCGACAAATCAATGCGGCCTCCAGCGCGGGTGCTGTCCCCGGTCGAGAGTCCGATGAACGCCACAGCCGCGAGGGATGCGGCCATGAGTGCGGCCATCTTCGTGGAGAACGTCATCATCGCCAGTTCCTTTCCCGCCAGAGCGGCGGCCTGTGACGTTGAGAGGTGTGTCGGAAGTGTTCCCGCGGTGGCCGCGGCGCCGGTCTTCGCCGCGACGGTGATCAACGATTCCAGCAAGGCTCCGGCCGCCGCCGGCTGAGCAGCCTGCAGCAGCAGTACGACCGAAGCCAGTTCCACCCCGTGCCGCGTGAGCCGCATCCGCAGTTCTTTGCGGCCACGCTTGAGCCGACCTTCCACTGCCGAGACGCTCAGCCCCAGTCGTTCCGCCAGTTCGCGGCTGGAGAGGCCTTCCAGGTAGTGCAGCACCAGCGGCTCTCGGTATCGCTCGGGAAGGGACTGCAGTTCCGCGTCGAGCATCTGCTGCTCGTAGCGGGTTTCGACGTCCCGCAGTTCCGGTTCGGCGATGACCTGTTCCATCGGGACCGTCTGCTCCTGCCGTCGATACCGCTCCGCCAGCGCCCGCCGGGAAATCCGGTGGGCGACCCCATGCAGCCAACTCGCGAGCGAATGCCGTTTGCGGATCCGCCCGGCCGAGCGGGCCAGCACCAGGAAGGTCGCCTGGAATGCGTCGTCACAGGCATGCGGGTCCCGCAGGAGGCGGCGGCACACGCCGTACACCATCCCGCCGTGACGCCTGACGATCGTCTCAAACGCCCTCGCGTCCCGGCGATACACGAACTCGCTCAACAGCTCACGGTCCGAGACCGCCGCTGAGCCCCCCGTGTCCCCGTTCGCCGCCGGTGTTTCGAGCATTCCGCCAGTATAGTGCGGCCAATTGCCGGCGCCGGGCGCGGAAAAGCTCCGGAATTCGAGAAACCGGTCGAATCGGCGGAGGAGGTGGAGCGCGGAGAGATCGGCCAATTCGTGCATGGGTGCATGCGTACCCGGCCTCTATGCCAGTGACCGGGTGCAGCGGCGCAGGGATCGACCACGCCCCGCAGGAGTCCCCGATCCGTTGGCGTGGCGAGACGGTTCGAACTGAACCACGCCGCTATCGTCCTCGCCCCAGGAACGTTTTGATCGAGTCGTAGATCGCCTCCTTGCTGTCGATCTCAGACAGGATCAGGTTCTCGAAAGCGTCGTTGATCTTACGCAGCTCGCGGATGAAGTCGCCGCTGCCGTAGGGGCTTTCGACCTGGCCGTAGCAGAAGAGATTGCTCACGGGCAGGATGTGTTCGGCGAGGTATTTGAGGCAGTCGCGGTTGTCCTCGCCCCAGTTGTCGCCGTCGGAGAACTGGAAGCAGTAGATGTTCCATTCGTTGGCCGGAAAATCCCGGTCGAGGACGGCCTTGATCTTTTTGTAGGCGGACGAGATCCGCGTGCCGCCGCTCTCTCGGACCCGGTAGAACGTGTCCTCATCCACTTCGTGGGCGATGGCGTCGTGGACGATGTACCGGCGGGCGACGCCGTCATACTGGCTGGTCAGCCAGGTATCGATCCAGAACGCCTCGGTCCGGACGATCTCCTTCTGGTCGTCCGTCATCGAACCGGAGACGTCCATCACATAAATGATGGCGGCGTTCGCCTGCGGCTCGGGGACGCTCTTCCAACTGCGGAACCGCTCGTCCTCGCCCGTGGGAATGATGACCGGCCGCCGCGGATCGTACTGTCCGCTTGCGATCTGCCGCTTGAGCGCCTCCTTGTACGTCCGCTTGAAGTGGCGGAGCGAATCGGGACCGACGCGGCTGATCGTGTTGTACTTGTCCTTCTGCGACTTGATTGCATCCTTCCCCTTCGGCTCGATGTTCGGGAGTTCCAACTCATCCCCGAGCATCTGCGCGAGTTCCTCGAGCGACACTTCGACTTCGCGGATGTGCTGGCCCGGCTCGCTGCCGGCCTGCCCCTGCCCGTCGCCATCGTCCTGCCCGCGGCCGATCGGCTGGCCGACCTCGCCCTCTCCCTGGCCGGTGCCGCCGGAGCCTTTCTGGCCGTGGATGAAGTGGGGAATATCAATGCTGGGAACGGGGATTGAAACGGTCTCCCGACCCTTGCGGCCGAGCATCTCGCCGTGGTTGATGTATTTGCGCAGGTCCTTTCGGATTCGTCCGCGGACGATCTCGTTGAAACGCTTCAGATCGTGGTCAATGGATCGCGGCATGGCGTGCTTCAAATCGGCAAGAAACGCCCACATCCAAACTATCGAACACTCAGCGCAGCGGCAGGGCATTGTATGCATGCCTTTCAATTCAACGAAGGCGAATTCCCACCGGGTCGGGATTCGTGACTGACCCGGCGATCTCGCGAAGACGACGCGGGCCAATCCGCCGGAGTGCGCGTCGACGGTGCGGCGATGTCGCCACTGCGCGATACAATCGAGATTCACACCCGGGCGTCGATCCTTGCTGAGTGCGGGCCAATCGCCCGCCCGTTCCTGATATGGCCGCGATTGAGCACCTGCGACTGGTCGAACCGGAGCGTCGCTGCTCCTATCTGCCGGACGAAACGGCCTCGCTGGAGTACCGCGTCGTGACGGGCCTCAGTGGGGAGGAGTATCGGGAACTGCTGCGGCGGGGTTGGCGGCGGCATGGGATGCAGGTCTTCCGGCCCGCGTGCCCGCACTGTGTGAAATGCCGCAGCCTGCGCGTGGACGTGGAACGCTTCGCCCCATCCAAGAGCCAGAGACGGTGTGTGCGGCGGAACGAGGGCGTCTCCGTTGTGATGCAGCGGCCGACGGTGAGCGAGGAGCACGTGCGGCTGTACAACATGTGGCATCTCGATATGGCGTCGCGTCGCGGCTGGCGGCCCGCCGTGACCGATATCGAGGACTACGCCCAGGGCTTCCTGGCCGGTCGTGCCGAGTTCGCGCGGGAGATGCTGTACTTTCGAGAGGATCAGCTCATCGGCGTCGGTCTCGTCGATCTCCTGAGCGATGGCCTCTCCAGCGTCTACTTCTTTCACGATCCCCAGTGGCGGACGCTGGGACCCGGAGTGTTCTCGGCTCTGCAGGAGATCGAGTACTGCCGCAGCACAGGACGGCGCTGGTGGTACGCCGGGTACTGGATCGCCGAGTGCCCGAGCATGGCGTACAAGGCGGACTACGTGCCGCACCAGATCCTGGAGCGCTACGTCGGCGAGGACGAGGAGCCGGTGTGGCGCGATGCGTAAACAGGACGAGCGGCGGGGTTCAACCCCGCCGGAGTTCGATTGAGGCCGTGCCGATGACCGAGCGCCCGGCCCGTTGGGCCGGGGCTAAACGGGGATGGTTGTCGCGCGATGCGACTCGCCTATTGCGCCGGAGGCGTGTAGCCGGGTGCGGCGATCCAGTTCGACGTCATCGTTGCGTCGTCGATCTTCCACAGCCGGATCTCGCCGTCGTAGCTGCCGGTTGCCAGGACGCCGGTCGCGGGGTGGACGGCGAGGGCGTAGATCCAGTCGGCGTGGCCGGTGAACGTCTTTTGCGCGGCGCCGTCGGCGGCATTGTGAGAACGGGCGTTCTTGTCCGCGCTCACGGAGAACAGGCGATTGTCGGGCAGGAGTTCGACACGGAGCACGTCGTCGCCGAAGCCGCCGATCTTGCGGACCTCCTTGGCGTCGGCGACCTGCCAGATGTGGATCTGCTTGTTGCGTCCGGCACTGGCGATGCTGCCGCCGTCGGCGAGGAACGCCGCGCTGTTGACCGCTTCGCCGTGCCCGTTGAACGTCACGAGCGCGTCTCCGGTCGCGGCGTCGAACACCTTGGACGTCTTGTCGCGGCTGGCGGAGACCAGCTTGCTGCCGTCGGGGGACCAGGCGATGTCCATCACCCAGTCGGCGTGGTCTTCGACGTGGACGATCTCGGTTCCAGCCGCAATGTCGAAGACGCGGATCGAGCGGTCGGCCCCGCAGGCGGCGAGTTTTGTGCCGTCGGGACTGAAAGCTACGCCAAACATGGCATCCTCGACCGTCACGAGATCGGCGAGCAGTGCGCCGTCGGCGATGCTGAAGATCTTTACTTCGCCAATCTGTCCGGGGGTGCCGGAGGCGATGGCGATGCGGGCCCCGTCGGGATGAAAGACGACGTCATACACCCGCTCGGCGACGTTGGTGATGCGGCGGACGATGGCGTGGTCCGCGACGTTCCAGAGGATCACCTCGTGATAACCGGAGCTGGCGAGCAGCTGGCCGTCGGGGCTGAAGGCGAGCGCCGTGACAGGGATGGCGACCGGGTAGGCTTCCGGCGGCGACGGCTGGGGGAACTTGGGCATGATGTCCAGCAGCTGTGCTTCCGGCGCGGCGCGGGCGTCGAGCTTGGCGCCGAGCGCGACCCACTCCTTGACCAGGGCGATCTGCTCCGGCGTGAGCGGATCGGCGTCCTTGGGCATTGAGCCGTCTTCAATCTGGATGCAGAGGTTCGAGAGTTCGCCATCACCGGGTTCGACAGCCTCGCCCGATTCGCCCCCCTTCATGATGGCCGCATACGACTCCATGTTGAAACGCCCCTTGGCCATGCGGGCGTTGTGACAGGCAAGGCACCGCTGGTAGAAGATCGGCGCGACCTCCTCGGCGAAGGAGACCCACTGTCCGCCGGCGTCCAGCGCGTTCTCCACAGCCTCAGCCTTGGCAAGCCAGTCAGCGGCGATCGTGGCCAACGACTCACTGGCTGCTGCCAGTTCGGTCTGGGTGGCGGCGACCTGTTCGGTCGCCTGGGCGAGCCCGGTTTCGGTAGCGGCGATGGTCTGCTTGACGGCGGCGAGCGTTTCCTCGGTCTTCGTGACAACTGCGGCGGCGTCATCGGCCGCCTTGGTGGCGTTGTCGGCATTGACCTTCGCCTCGTCGGCCTTCTTCTGAGCGTCGGCCAGCACGGCGGCCGCATCGGAGGCGGCTTTGTCGGCTTCCTGCTTCGCCACAGCCGCTTTCTGGGCGGCTTCCTGCTGGGTGGGGAGAGCGGCTTCGTTCTCCTTGAGCTGCGTCTGCGCCTGCTGCAGGTCGCGCTGCAGCTTGAGCAGCATCTGCTGCAGCTCGGTGATCTTCGTCTCGGCGGCGGTGACGCGGGCGGCCGCCTCGCTTTTCTGAGCGGCGGCGGCTTCGACAGCCGGCTGAAGTTCCTGGGCGCGCTGGAGGGCCTGCTCAGGGGTCTCCTGCGGCGCGTCGGCGGCCGGGGCCTCCTGCGCGTCGAGGCGTGCAGTCAACACGAACAGGGTGACAAGAGAGAACGCGATCCGGCAAAGCGGCATCAGAGAACCTCGTCGCAGTGAGGCAGTCGTCAGGAGGGAGCGACGCGCGGGGCAGCGCGTCGCCGTGGATTCAGGTGGGCATCGATCCATCCATGATCGCTGATGTTCAGGATCACGAACCGGCGGGGGGATGTCAAGTTGTCAGGGGTCCGAGGGCAGGGGGCAAATGGTTGATTGTTGATGGACAAAGGAAACCCGCCGCGGCTTTGGGGGCCGCGGCCGGTGGGATCCAGTGAGGTTGTAAGGGGTTGGATCAGGTCCGCGCGACTCGGGGCGGCAGAGCCGATTGATGGGGGAGGAGTGGCGGAGCAGATGTCTGGCGTTCGCACAGCGTGGACTCGGAGAAGGCCGAGCGCCGCTTGGTGTGATCACCGTCTGGCAACGTTCAGTATGTCCGCCCTGCTGACGTGATGGGGGGATGGCACCGGGCCGCTTCCTGCGGGGCGCGGCTCTTGTTCACACTTGGCGATCAGGGGGAGTCACCGGCGGCGACGCTGATGGTGATGGGCCAGCCTGAGAACTGGGCGGCGTTGCCGTCTTCTACTTTGGCGAAGCGGGGCCAGCATTCGAAGGTGACCTGGGCGGTGGGTTTGTGGAAGCGGGCGATGCCGTAGCCGTCGGCGCGTTGGCGCTCGTCGTTGATGTCGGGCGGGTTGGCGTAGGCGAGCATGGTGATGCGGTTGCCGAGGCCGTCGCGGTAGTCGCCGGTCCAGGGGAGTGGGGAGTTCTCGACGGGATTGGGGCCGGGCTGCTCATCCAGGGGGTGCCACCAGCGGCCGTAGATGGTGTTGACGAGGGCGGGGCTGGTGAAGGCGTACGGGCCGTCGCCGAACTCTTCGATGCCGTGCCGGACGACGACGGCGAGGTGCTGGTCGCCGCAGAGGTGGACGGCGCGGGCCTGGCGGATGAGGCGGAGCGCGGCGTTGCGTCCGGATTGGGGCCAGCCGTTGCAGTCGAGATCGGCGAGGAGGCGGTTGGAGGGCTGACCGTGGAGGTGGACGGCTCCGCAGAAGGCGGTCTGCGAGAGGACTGCCTTCATCTCCGAGCCAGTGCGGTCCTGGGACCAGTCTTCGAGGAAGCGCAGCTGGCGGTCACCCAGCAGCTGCAGGCCGGGGAGGTCCACGGTGGCGGGATCGTAGTTCGGGTCGTTGATGTGGTCGGGCCGGGGTCCCTGCGGGGGGATTTTGCCTTCGGGTCCCGACTTGAACTTGCGGTCCTCGAGGATGGCGAAGTCGACGCCGCCGACGCGGAGGCGGGTGAAGTAGACGGTGATGCCCTGCTCGACCGGCTCGGGATCGACGGGATCGGGGAGATGCCAGGTCTGCTGCCGCTGGACCATGTTGACGTATGCGGCGGGGTAGAAGTATCCGCCGTCGGTGTTCCCCTTGGTATAGGAGCGTTTGCCGTTCTCGCCCCAGAGGTTGGGGTGGCCGACGTCGTGGTCGTCGGGGATGCAGACGGTGGGTCGGTCGCGGATGACGTCGCGGAACTGCAGTCCGAACTCGATCCAGCCGGCGGTGTGCTCAGTATGGCGGTAGGTCTGGTCGCCGGCGAAGAAGAGAAGGTCGGGGTCCTGCTTGATGAGGTTCTCGACAATCTCCGGACGGCCGCCGGTGGTGCGGCTGGAGTTGCAGGACATGCTGGCGACGGTGATGGCGTCCTTGTGCCGCGGATCACGGCGGATGAGGCCTTCAAAGATGGCGTGCTCGCCGTGACGCACGCGATAGGGGACGTTTTGCGAAGCATCCCAATCTTCGATGCGGAAGTGGGCGCTCCAGCCGGGATAGATGACATCGGTCTCGGCGGCCTGTTGCCACTCGCCGTCCCGCTGGAATTCGAGACGGGCGACGCGCGGTTCATCGGGCTTGAGGGGGTAGAGCTGCGCGGAGAGCTTGAGGATTCCGCCGTCGTGCGTGTAGAGGGCGAACGCGACGACATCCACGCGGGGGACGTCCATCGGCGGCGGGGCATTGGGGCCGCGCGGCGGGGGCCGGTTCCACCATTCGCCGACGGCGAGGGAGTCGAGATTGGGGAACTCGTCGCCGAAGGGGTGCGCGGGCTCGGCCGTTCGCTGGGCCGGGGCGGATCTCGATGGTCCGACGAGGGAACTGAGGGCGGCGAGTTTGAGCCAGATTCGGCGGGTGAGGTGCATGGTCGGTCGCCCTGTTCAGCAGTGAGGGTTTTGCTCGTCGGGAAGTTGAGTCGTGCTGCTGGGGGAGGAGGTGGACGCTTGGGGGAGTTGGGACGCGTTGGTGCAGTGCCGCGCGGGTTCCCGGCCACGGAGTGGTAGGGCTACTTTGTTTGTCGCATCGGATCGCCGGTCAGTCGAACCGGAGGTCGGTGGGCTCGGCGCTGGCGGCGGAGATGGAGCGTGGCTGGTCGTTGTCCGAGAGGTCGGTGTTCTCGAAGTGGAGGCCGTTGATCCAGTCCTTGATGCGGGCGCCGATGCGGAAGTTCCGCAGGACCACGTCGGTGACTTCCACGTTGGAGACGGCCGTGATGAACATGCCGATGGAATGCTCCGAGCGATCGCCGTTGATGCGGCAGTCGGAAATGACGAGGCCGTTGAGGCCGGGGACGGAGGGGTCCAGCATGGTCTGGTAGCCGTGCGATTTGGTGGAGCGGTAGACGTTGTCGGCCTGGCCATTGAGGGCGAAACCGCAGCGGAAGGCGGTGTCGATGACGACGTTCTCGACGCGATAGTTGGTGTGAGCGAGCGGGCGGAGTTCCTCGGGGGCAAACTCGAAGCCGCAGTCTCCGCCGAAGATTGCAACCGCGCAGGCTGCCGCCTCCACATGCACGTTGCGGATGGTGATGTTGTAGCAGGCGGAGCAGCGGACCCCGGCGTCGTTGCAGTCGACGTTGCGCGTGAGGCGGCCGACGTGGATGTCCTCGATGAGGATGTCGTGCGGATGGGTGGAGTAGAGTTCGCCCTGCTCCCAGAGTGTGCGGACGTGGGGGATGGTCTCGTCGGCCGCGGTGATCTTGCCGACGCTGCCCCAGTCCATGCCGATGCCGAGGAGCGCCTTGTCCGAGTCCAGAATCTTCACCCGTCGGATCTCGCCGTGGCAGGCTTCGGACATCAGCTGGATGGCGGCCGCTGCGAACGGCTGGTCGATCGTGAGGTCCTCGACTTTCCAGTGGGAGACCTTGCTGAAGCGGCCGGGTTGCTCCGGCGTGCCCCCCTCGTCGTACGCGGCTCCGATGCTGATGCCGGCGTGCCAGATGGCCTGCGAACCTTTGTTCTCGCTGCGGACGATGCGGATGGTGCCGTTGCGGATGGCCGAGCGGTTGGACAGGCGGACGCCGTAGGCGTTGTCGCGCAGATCGAGCAGGAGCGTGCTGCCGTTAAGGTCGAGTTCGACCCCTTCGGGGATGAGGAGGGCGTGCCTAGAGACCTCATCGCCCAGTTGTGCCTCGAGCGCCAGGCATGTCAGCTCGACGGGTTCGCGGAGGCGCAGGAGGCCGCCGCTTTCGGCATGCGCGTCCATGACCGCCTGGAGCGCCGCCCCGTCGGCGGCTTCGATCAGGATCGGCTGATTCTGATCGGCTTGAATGTCGGCAGGGCGTGCAACATCGCAGACGAGCAGCAGGCTCAGCACTAAGGAAAGTGAACCACCAGCAGTTCGCGTCGTGAGTGTTCGGGTCATCATCGCTCGATGGAGTTCCATCCGCAGTGGCGCGACCGCGTCACGTTTCGCGGTCAGGTGCTCAGTGTAGCGGGAGATCGCCGCTCTGACGCCCGAGCATCGCAGCGAGCTGTCTGGCCGGTGACGCTGCCTCAGAAAACTGGGGCGCCGGATCGAACCGCACCTTCAGCCGCGCAGACCCGGCGCACCGGCCGTGCCGATCTGCTGGTTGAGGTCGCTGACCTGCTCGTTCATGGTCCAGAGGTCGTAGAGCCAGCCGATGCCGAACAGGCCGCCGGTGACGAGCCAGATGAGGCCGGTGATCCACTTGCCAAGATAGAACCGGTGAATGCCGAAGAGGCCGAGGAACGTGAGCAGCAGCCACGCGACGGTGTAATCGATGGGGCCGGGGACGAAGCGGCGCTCAGCCTGGGCCAGCAGCCGCGGCATCAGGAAGAGGTCGACGATCCAGCCGACGAGCAGCAGGCCGCCGGTGAAGAACCAGATGGTGCCGGTGATCTGCTTGCCGTAGTAGAAGCGGTGCATCCCGAGGAAGCCGAAGATCCAGCAGAGGTATCCCACGATGAGGCTGTGGGTGTCGGAGGAGCGGGGTGCGGAAACGGTTGCGGACATCGTGGGGCCTGCGGCATGCCGGGTGCTTGAAGCGTATCAGAGTCGCTGCTTGTTGTTCGTGCGGCGGACTGATGGATTTGATGATTTTCCCGCCTGCGCCGGGATCGGGGATGTCTGGGTGAGTGGGTGGAAGGATGAACCAGGGCGAGATTATCGGCCGGCAGATGCGCGACGTTGACCATCCTCACGCTGCCGGACCTGTTAAACGCTGCCGATTGTTCGGGAGCGTGGCCGTCAATCTCTCGCCAAACGGCAAGGTCCCCCCTGTCTGCCTTAGTTCCGCCGGTCGCGCGGTCTATGTTTGAGGGATAACACGCATTGTCGAATTTGGATTGCTCCATGTGATGCGATTGCGACTGGTTTTTGTTTGCCTCCTTAGAGCGCTCATGACAGCATGATCGATCGTTCGGGATGTGGGGGCAGCACCAGACAACCTTGATGCACCGACTTTGAGTTAGAAACCAGGAGACGCGCCCATGAGACCTGTGACGACTGCCGCCCTGTTGGGGGCGGCCCTGCTGTGCCTGGGTGGCACGGCGTCGGCCAACTGGGGTTGCTGCGCGAGCAGTTACAACTGTTGCCCGACGCAGTGCTGCGCCCCCACGTCGTGCTACACCGCCTGCCGCGTCGAACGCGAGACGTGCTACCGCACGGTGTATGAGACCTGCTATCAGCCGCAGGAAGTCACGTGTTCGCGAACGGTGTATGACACCGTGTACGAAGACGTCGAGCGAACGTGCTATCGCACGGTCGTCGAGACGGCCGAGCGCGAAGTGCAGTACCAGGTGCAGCGGCCCGTCTGGGAGGAGAGTTTCCGCGAGGAGCAGTACCAGGTGCAGCGGCCGGTGTGGGAGACGGCTTATCGCGAGTGCTCCTATCAGGTGTCGCGGCCGGTGTGGACCGACTGCGAACGGGAAGTGAAGCGCACGGTCTATCGTCCTGTCACCGAAACGATCGAGCGGGAGTGCCGGCGGACCGTCGTGCGGCAGGTGGTTGAAACTGTCAACCAGGAGCGCTGCTACACGGTCATGCGGCCTGTGACGACATACCGCACCGTCAAGAAGGTCACCGGGCAGTGGACGACGCGGCAGGTGTATCACCCCGGCCCGACGGTGCCGCGGCTGGTGTGCGATCCGTGCGGCCGCCCGCAGTGGTGCATGGTGCAGTGCCCGGGCTTCACGACCTGCCACAGGCAGTGGTGCCCGCAGGTCGTGGAGTGCCAGGTCCCCTGCACGACCTATCAGCCGCAGGTGGTGAGGCAGGTGTGCCCGGTGCAGGTGTGCCGCCACGTGCCGGAGACGATCGTCGAGCGCGTGCCGGTGCAGGTCTGCCGGATCGTCCCGGAAGTCGTCTGCGAGAAGGTGCCGTACCGCACCTGTCAGTGGGTCAATGAGACCCGGACGCAGCAGATTCCTTACCGCGTGTGCCGGATGGAGTGTGAGACGCGCACCTGCCGGATCCCGGTGCGGACCTGCAAGATGGTCTGCGAAACGCGGACCTGCAAAGTGCCGCACTGCGTGACTCGTCAGCTGCCCTACACGGTGACCCACAAGGTGGCGCGGTGCGTGACCCGCGAGGAGCCGTACACCTATACCAAGATGGTCGCCACCTGCGTCCCGCGCCAGGTCGAGTACGAAGTCTGCCGGCTGGTTCCGGTGGAGGTCTGTTGCACCGACGGCAACTGCCAGACGTCTTCGTCCTGCAGTTCGTGCGGCGTGACAACTCCCAGCGAGCTTCCGAACCAGACCTACGAGACGCAGAATCCGGTTGAGCCGGAGTCGGACTCCACCACGATCGAGACCCGCAAGGATCCGCTGCCCACTCCGGCCGATGAGGAACCGGTGATGGAAGAGGAGCAGCCGGGCGCTGCGACCGAGGAGCCGCCGGCGGAGCCGACCGAATTCGGCCCGACGTTCTTCGCGCCGGGCGACACCGACGCCTGAACGGCCTGCCGAATCTGTCGGGAGGATGGAGCGGAATCACTGCGGACCCGGAGGTCCGCTCGGCATCATCGCGACCGGGACAGTCCGCCGACGTGGGCCGTCCCGGTTTTGTTTTGTATATTGATCATCTGCATGGTCACTGACTCAAAGAACGACGGTCGCGGCCGCAGGTGGGTGTCGCGGCGGGATTTTCTCGCCGCCGGCAGCCTGACAATGGTCGGACTCTCGGTGGCCGAGCGCGCGGCGGTGCTGCGGGCCCAGGAGCGAAGCGGACCGCGATCGGTCATCCTGGTCGTCATGAACGGCGGCCCCAGCCAACTGGAGACGTTTGACCCGAAGCCGGGCGCCCCCAACTTCATCCGCGGTCCTCTGCGCGCGATCCAGACCGCCGTCCCGGGAGTTTGCTTTGGTGAGGGTTTGCCGCTGCTCGCGGGACGCGCCGACCGATTCTCCGTGATTCGGTCGCTGTATCACGAGGCCGCGCCCACTCACGAGGCGGGACTGCAGTTGCTCTGCTCCGGACGACTGACGTCACGAACAGCACGGACCGCCAGTCTCGGCGCCATCGCCTCACGCATGCTGGGTCCTCGAGGACGCGCCCCCGCCTATGCGCTCGTGCCGGGCGACGTCTCGCGGACCGGCACGTGTGCCGACACCGGCATGGGTTGCGGCTGGCTGGGTGATGAATACGCCCCGTTTGTCGTGGACGACGGCGAGGATGACGTTGCTGCGGGAAGTGAGCCAGACGGCATCGCCCGAGCGGACCAGTCGATCCATGAAGCGTTTACGAGCGAACCGCTCTCTGTCCGGGAGCGCTACGGCGAGTCGCGTTTCGGCCGTCTGCTGTGGCAGGCCGAACGGATGGTCGAATCCGGCGCGCGGGTCGTGATTGTCAATCTGTGTCCGCGACTGCACGGCGAGGTGACTTTCGATGCGCATGGGCATCGGTCTGCCGCGCCGGCCACGGTGTTCGATTATCGGGATACGATCGGACCGCAGTTCGATCGAGCCTGCGCGTCGTTGCTGGACGATCTCCACGATTCCGGTCTGCTGCAAGACACGCTGGTCGTGGCCACGGGGGAGTTTGGCCGAAGTCCGCAGGTCAATGCCGCCGCCGGGCGGGATCACTGGCCTAACTGCTGGTCGGCGCTGGTCGCCGGAGCCAACGTACCGGGGGGCCAGATCATCGGCGCCAGCGACGCGCGGGGAGAATGTCCCGCGGAACAGCCCGTCTCGCTCCCGGAGCTGTTCGCCACGATGTTGAGTGCGCTGCGCATCGAAGCGGATCGCACGGCCGACGGGAACGACGTCGCCGTCCGGTTGCGGGACGCCGAGCCCGTCCGACAGCTCGTCGGTTAATTCCGGTCTCCACGGGTTCCGGCAGAATGCGGCATGCCGAGCATGAGTCGACGCTCGATCGCCGCACCAGCCGAGTCGCCGCTCACCACCCGTTACAGGAATGCGCCGCAGAGTGCGGACTCGGGACGCAGACCGAAAGTGTGTCAGTCTGCCGCTTGTCGCTGCGTCGCTGTTGCGCCTAGGATGAGTTGAGGAGCAAAGTATGATGGAGCCCTTTGTCGCGATCGGGACTGTGTGCGCGCTGCTGATCGCCGGCGTGCCGCTGGCGCTGAAGTGGCGGCGCTCGCGACGCCGGCAGAAGATCCGGCGCGCGATCCGGGACTTCCGCACCGTTCGCGAGATGCTCGAAGCAAAGTTTTTTGATCTGGCGGCACAAAGCGGAAAGCCAAAGGGGCTTCGCTGGCTGGAGTGCGACTGGCAGGATGCCGTGACATTCGGACGCGATACGAAAACAGGACTGTTGACCGCGTTTGTATCCGTGGAGATCCACTTTGAGGCTGAGGAGGGGAGCGACATGGAAGAGGTCGCGGCGGTCGGCACGATCCGCGACGCCTGCGCATTGTTCCACTGGTCCGGCGGCCGCTGGGGCACCGGCGGTCGTGCCCTGTTTAACATGGATGCGCATGACGCGCTGGATCGGCTGTCCGGTCAGTACGAGAGACTGCCGCTGGAAGCCGGCTGAGCGTGCCCTGCCGGAACGTCGCGGCGCTCCTTGATGGGGTCATAGAGCACCTTTATACTCGCTGCGGCCGCTCTCATTTCAACCTTTTGCGGCACGGCAACGTCAGCGCTGCCTACCGGTGCGATCGCGTGGCGGATGCGTGCAGTGTTCTTCCGGTCCGCTCATGACCACGATCCTCGATCTCCTGAACTCGACCGATCCGCGCGACGATATCCATCGCGGCGTGCAGGCGCTGGCGGAGGGAAAACTCGTCGGACTGCCGCTGGAAACTGGATATGCCGCTGCCGCCGTGGCGATCGATGCTCAGGCAGTCGACGCCCTGCGGAAAGCGAAAGTCACGGGGCCGCCGGAGTTCCTGCTGGTCCCGTCGATTGACGCCGCACGCGATTATCTGCCCCCGTTGAGCGATTTCCAGATGCGTCTGGCAGGGCGTCTCTGGCCGGGACCGGTCGTCCTGCGAGTTCCCGGCTCACGCAGCGCGGGGTTGTCGGCGCGTCTGCCAGACAATGTGCGCAATGCGCTCGCCGACGGAGACGAACTCCGCATCATGGCGACCGATGCGCCGGTCGCAATCGACGTGCTGCGACTGCTGCCGGCGCCGCTGATGGTTCGCCTGGAAGAGACGCGGGAGGAGACGGCTAGTCGCCCGCCGCGGCTCTTGGAGGTCGTGGACCTGCTGCTCGACGCGGGTCCGACTGCGCAGCCCGGAAGTCCTTCGACCGTCCGCCTGCTGCCAGACCGGACGCTGATGGAGAGGGAAGGTGTCGTGACGGCGGCCGACGTCAACGGCGCCGCCTGCCAGACGTATCTGTTCGTCTGCACCGGGAACACCTGCCGCAGTCCGATGGCCGCGGCGCTCTTTCGCAAACTGCTCGCCGGACGCTTACAATGCCGGGAGGAGGAACTGGAACAACGAGGGTATCGCGTGCTGTCGGCCGGCTTGTCCGCATCCCGGGGGATGCCGGCCAGCCCGGAGGCAGTGGAACTCCTTGAGGAGCAAGGGGCGAGCCTGGCTGCCCATGCCAGCCGTCCGCTGACGCCCGCCCTGCTCACCCAGTCCGACCATGTTTACACGATGACCGTCGCCCATCGAATGGCGATCCTCCAGCAGTATCCGGAGATGGTGAAGCGCGTGCAGACGCTGGCTCCCGACGGGACGGATGTGTCCGATCCCATCGGCCTCGGCCCGGAGGAGTATCGACGCTGCGCCGCGCAGATCCGCAAATACCTGCAAACTGTAGTGGAGTCGATTCCCGGAATTCCGTAAGGATGAAGGCGGTCCGCCGTTTGCGGCCGGCGCAGCAGCCCGGGGATCGGACGGCAGGCGGACATCGCAGCACGAGTGAATTCAGCAGCCGTCAGAGAAAGAAGCGAACCAGCATGAAGGTTGCCGTTGCCAGTGATCACCGCGGCGTGCGCGTGAAGGAGCAGATCCTGTCGCAGCTTGCCGAGCTTGGGCATACGGGCATCGACTGCGGACCTGCGGACTCAGCCAGCGTGGACTATCCGGATTTCGCGGCCAAGGTGGCGCGCTGCGTCGCCTCGGGGGAAGCCGAGCGCGGCATCCTGATCTGCGGAACGGGGATGGGGATGTGCATCGCCGCGAACAAGTTTGCAGGGGTCCGCGCGGTTACGTGCCACGACGACGTCACGGCCGAAATGAGCCGCCGCCACAACGACGCCAATGTCATGTGCCTCTCCGCCGATCTCCTCGGTGAACGTCTGCTCGGGCGGATCGTCGAGATCTGGCTGAAAACTCCCTTCGAGGGAGGCCGCCATCAGCGGCGGCTGGAGAAGATCGAGCAGATTGAGGGCGAACTGGCCGCGGGCGGAGAGACGGCCGCAGTCACCGAAGCCTGAAGAGTCCCTGGACCCGAGATCGCCGGAAAGGACGCGCAGAGGCATGGATCCCCGACAGCTTCGGTTTGCCAGTTCCCACGAATGGGTGCACCTGGACGGCGATGCGGCCACGATCGGCATCAGCGACTTCGCGGTCCGCGAGTTGACAGACCTGGTTTTCATCCAGTTGCCGGACGTGGGGCGCCAGCTGAATGAAGGGGAGGCGTTCGGCGAAGTGGAAAGCGTCAAGGCTGTGAGCGACCTGTACGCGCCGCTGGCCGGTGAAGTCACGGCGGTCAACTTGAAGCTGGTGAACGATCTTGCCCCGCTGTCGGACGACGCTTTTGGAGAGGGCTGGATCATCCGGCTGAAAGTGGCGGATCCGTCGCGCATTGCCAGCCTGATGGACTACGAGGCTTATCAGAGATTCTGCGAAGCCGAATCACAGTAGCCGAGCGGCGCTTCCGCCCGGTTCGACTCGACGTTGCTCGTTCTTTGCAGCACACCTCCTACCTTCCAAAGCCCGTGGCCTACCTCTTCAGCACGCCCGAGCAGCAGCAGGACATGCTGAAATCGCTCGGGGCCGCATCCATCGACGAGTTGTTCGACCAGATTCCATCGGACGTCCGGTTGAACCGTCCGCTGAAACTTCCGCCGGCGCTGACTGAGATCGAGCTGGAAGCGGAGGTGGAACGACGGGCCGGTCAGAATCAGGCAGCCGGCCGGGTGTGTTTCATGGGGGGCGGAGCGTACGACCACTTCATTCCGGCAGTCGTCGATGAAATCGCCGGCCGCGGAGAGTTTTATACCGCTTACACGCCGTATCAGCCCGAGGCGAGCCAGGGATCGCTGCAGGCGTTCTTTGAATACCAGTCGCTCATCTGCCGGCTGACCGGCATGGATGTCTCGAACGCGAGCCTGTACGAAGGGGGTACAGCCGTCAGCGAAGCGGCCTTCATGGCGATGCGCGTCACCGAGCGGCACGGCCGGATCGTCGTGCTCGGGTCGGTGAATCCCGAGTTCCGGCAGATCCTGAGCACGTACGTGGGCAATCTGGACTGCGAGATTGTCACCGTGTCGACTCCGGACGGCACAGCCGATCTCGACCGGGTGGCCGAGGTACTGAACGACCACACGGCATGCCTCATCGTGCAGCACCCGAACTTCTACGGCTGCCTGGAGGACGCGCGTGCGCTGTGCGAGCTTGCGCGGCAGCACGGTGCATTGTCGGTCGTCTCCTTTGATCCGATCAGCCTGGGCCTGCTGCAGCGTCCCGGGGATTACGGTGCAGATATTGCGGTCGCTGAGGGGCAGTCGTTGGGGACCCCGCTGCAGTATGGCGGTCCTTATCTGGGCGTGATGGCCTGCCGACAGGAATATGTCCGCAAGATGCCGGGAAGGATTGTAAGCGAGGCCCGCGACCGGGACGGCCGCCGCTGCTACGTCCTTGGCCTGCAGACGCGCGAACAGCACATTCGCCGCGAAAAGGCGACGAGCAACATCTGCACCAACCAGGGGCTGCTGGCGTTGCGGGCGACGGTGTATCTCTCGCTGCTGGGGCCGCAGGGACTGCGCGAGGTCGCGGAACTTTCCTGCCGCAAGGCCCACTATGCGGCCGAGCAGTTGCGGGACGTGGCCGGCCTTGAAATGGCGTTCGACCGTCCATTCTTCAAGGAGTTCACGCTCGGGGCGCGAGACGGCTCCGCCGTGATCAAGAAGGCGGCGGCGGCGGGATTCGAGATTGGTCCCGACCTGGCGCGCGTCGGCGGGTGTGAGCCGGCCGCCCCCGACGGACTGCTCATCGCGGTGACAGAGAAGCGGACTCGCCACGAGATCGATGCCCTCGCGGCCGCGCTGCGGTAGAATGCAGCGAGTGCACGGCAACTGACGAAGTCCGATCATGTCGAGCGTTCTCGAACATCCGCCGCTACACAAGACCGGTGTGCTCCCTCTGCGCAACGGGGATGTTCTGGACCAGCCGACGTTTCACGAGCGTCACCGGGCGACCTCGGATACGCTCCGCGCGGAACTGATTGGAGGAGTGGTTCACCTGCCCTCGCCCGTCACCAACGGGCATGCGGTCTACCAATATGACATCACGGGTTGGCTGTTCCATTACCAGTCCAGAACGCCGGGTGTTCAGGGTGGTGATAACGGCACAGTGATCCTCGATGACGAAAACGAGCCGCAGCCCGATGCCATCCTGCGCATCGACGAGTCTTGCGGCGGCGCGTCGCGCGTCAACGAGGCCGGATATATTGAAGGTTCTCCCGAGCTGCACGTCGAAGTGGCCTACTCCAGCGTATCCATCGATCTGCACGGAAGGCGCGACTCATACGAACAGGCCGGCGTCCGTGAATACCTCGTTGTGCTGATCGAGGAACAGGAACTGCGGGCGTTCCGGCTCGAAGACGAAGCCTATGCGAGATCGCCGCTCGACAAAGAGGGCGTGTGGCGGTCGGCGCAATTCCCCGGCCTCTGGCTCGACAGCCGGGCACTGTTCGCCCGCAACGCGGCTCAGCTCCTCGCCACGCTCGACAAAGGGCTCGCGAGCGACGAGCATCAGGCCTTCGTCAAACGGCTCGCCGACGCCCGGGATTGACCGAAACCATTCTGGTCGGCCGGTTCATCCTTCATACACGGTGATCAGACCTGAGCACTTCTTGGTGCCCTTCGTGTCTTTGTGGTTATCACGACTTTCGCAAGAGGAAACCACAAAGACACGAAGGGCACGAAGAGGAAAGTGTTGGATACTTCATGCGCAATCGACTCGCGACGCAGTCGCTGTTTGAACTCTCCATTCCCGGTCGCCGCGCGGCCGTATTTCCCCCATCGGACGTGCCCGAGAAGCCGCTGGGCGAGTTGATCCCGTCCTCGCACCTCGCCGCCATCCCCCCGCCGCTGCCGGAGCTGGCGGAGCCGGACGTAATCCGCCACTTTGTCAATCTCTCCACGCTCAACATGAGCGTCGACACCCACTTCTATCCGCTCGGCAGCTGTACGATGAAGTACAACCCCAAGCGGCACGAGCGGCTGGCCCGCAAGCACGGCATCGGCGATCTGCATCCGCACGCGCGGCCGGACGACAGCCAGGGGATGCTCGCCATCCTGTACGAGCTGCAGGAGATGCTGGCGGAGATCGCCGGGCTGCCGGCCGTTTCGCTGCAGCCGGCGGCCGGCGCCCAGGGAGAGTTCACCGCCCTGCTGGTCGCAGCGGCGTACTTCCGCGACCGGGGGGAGAAGCGGACGAAGGTGATTTTTCCGGCGAGCGCTCACGGCACCAATCCGGCCAGCGCGGCGCTCGCGGGATTTGAGTGCATTCAGTTGCCGAGGACGGTCAACGGGCTGATCGACCTCAAGGAACTGGAATCGAAAGTCGATGCCTCGACCGCCGTGTTCATGGTGACGAATCCGAACACACTCGGCCTGTTCGAGCCGCAGATCGCCGAGGTCAGCCGGATGCTGCACGACCACGGCGCGCTGGTGTACATCGACGGCGCCAACATGAACGCCATCGTCGGCCAGACGCGCCCCGGCGACTTCGGCGGCGACATGATGCACTACAACGTCCACAAGACCTTCACCGGCCCGCACGGCGCGGGGGGGCCAGGGGCGGGACCGATCGCAGTGCGGGATTTTCTGGCAGACTATCTGCCCGGACCGGTCATCAAGCGTGCGACATCAGAGGCCGGACTCCAGAGTTCAGCAGCCGAACCGGGTGACGATGCATCTCCCACCCCTCACCCCTCGCCACTCACCCTTCACACACCCCCCAAGTCCATCGGCCGCGTCCGCTCCTTCTTCGGCAACGTCGGCATCCTGCTGCGAGGCTATTACTATCTCCGCACGCTCGGCCCGGCGGGCCTGGCCGACATGTCGGCCCACGCCGTCCTCAACGCCAACTACCTGCGCGAGAAACTGAAGGGGATCCTCCCGGTCCCGCATGGCCAGCGGTGCATGCACGAGTTTGTGGCCTCCGCAAAGAGGCTCAAAGACGAGCGAGGCATCACCGCCATGGACGTCGCCAAGCGGCTCCTCGACCACGGCTTCCACGCCCCCACCGTCTATTTTCCGCTGGTCGTCCCTGAAGCCATTATGATCGAGCCGACCGAGACGGAATCCCAGGAAACTCTCGACCGGTTCGCCGCCGTCCTGCATGAGATCATGGCGGAAGACCCCGACCTCCTTCACGCCGCACCGCACTCGACGCCAATCACGCGGCCCGACGAAGTTGCGGCCGGCAGGAACCCGGTCTTCAAGTGGTGTCCGGCGGAGTAGGGGAATTGAACCGGAGGAAGCCGCACAGGCAGGTAAGCGGCCGAATCATCGGCGTCCCCTGCAAAGAATCTGTGGCGATCACTCCGCATCGCGCAGCGTCCGCGTCTGACGGCGACTAGCACTATGCAGAAGACGCTTGCACTCCTGCACCGGTCGCTGCGGACGGATGTCCGACTGCTGCGGACGCACCTGTTCCGCGGCGGACTGATCGCCGTCGTTCTGCTGCTGCTCTGGAACGCCCACGAGAGCACCTGGGCGTCGTCGCCCGGCCTCGAGTTCTTCTCCTGGCTGCAATACTGGAACTTCTGGTTCATCACCTTCGCCGGCGCCACATTCTTCGCCACCCCCATCACGGAGGAAAAGGAAGAGCTGACGCTGGGGCTGCTGCGGATCGCGGGCATCGGCCCTGCCTCGCTGCTGCTGGGGAAGTGGCTGCCTCGGGTGGTCGGCGCGGTGCTGCTGCTGTCCGTCCAGTTCCCGTTCACGCTGCTGGCGATCACGCTGGGGGGCATCCTGCTCGACCAGGCGCTGGCCGCGTATTGCGCACTGGTGGCGCACCTGCTCCTGGTCAGCACGGTCGGGCTGCTGGCGTCGGTCGTCGCGGCCCGGTCGGCGGGAGCGTGCGTACTGGCCGGCGTCATGCTCCTCATGCTGTTTGCGGCGCCGTTCTTCATTGATGTCATTTCCGCGCTGCTGGTCGCGTTCTGGATCATCCCCAACGGCTCGCGCGACATGCTGTCCCCTGTTGCGGCGGAAGCGGGGCAACTCACGGCGCTGTTTCGCCTGGATGAGATCATGCAGACCGGCTTTAACGAGCCGGCGATCGGAAGCCAGGTTATCTCCAACGTCGGCCTCGCGAGCCTGCTGTTCCTCGCCGCATGGCTGCTGTTTGACGTCTGCACCCGGAACGAGACGGCGGCTGTGGAAGGGGGGCCGCAATGGGTGGGCCGCTTGCTGCGGGCGGGCCGTGAAGGCTCCCGCCGTGTCTGGCAGCCCGCTCTGGCGTGGAAGGACTTCTACTTCGTCGCGGGAGGCAGTCGCGTCATCGTCGCCAAAGTGATCATCTATGGATTCCTGCTGGCGCTCTTCACGGCGGTCATCCTGTCATCGTGGGGGCAGCGCCTCGACGCCGAAGATTTCGGGAACCTGACGATGGGCCTGTCGCTATGGGTCCTGATGTTCGAACTTGCTTTGATCGCGGCGAGGACGTTTCGACACGAGCAGCGCGGACACACATGGCCGTCGCTGATGATGCTGCCGCAGTCGGTCCCGGAACTGGCCTACACGAAGCTGCTGGGTGGATTCCTGGGACTGACGCCGGTCTGTGTTTTCTTCCTGATGGGCGCCCTGTTCGCCCCGGGGACAATCGTTGAGTTTATTGAGGATGTTGTGCTCGACGACGAGGGCTTCTTCATTCTGCTGTATGTGCTCACGCAGTTCATCCTGTTCTTTCACGTGACCACGCTGCTGTCGGTCACCTGGTCGTGGGCGGCGTGGCCGGTATCGATCTTCTTTGCGGGGTTCTTCGTCATCATGGGGAACTTCATGCTGATCGCCTGCCTGGAGACGGCGCCCGGGGGGATGGGGCCGGCCGGCGTCGCGCCGGTCATGCTCGTGCTGTCCTTCGTGGCGTGCAGCCTGATTTTCGCGGTGCATGTCTGGATCGGAGTGCGGTTGTCGGCGATGGGAGCGGAATAGCGACACTGCCGCTGGCAGGCCGCGGGCCAGACGCTTCGATATCATCGACTTCGTCAATTCCCTTCATCCGTCGGCCATCGCATGCTCACCAAGATCCTGGCACTCCTGGAGCGGGGACTGCGGCTGGATGCCCGCCTGTTCCGCCTGCATCTGCTCAGGCTGGGCATGGTGCTTCTCGTGGCGATGGCGCTGTTCATGGCCCACATCACGTCGTTCACAGTGGGGGCTCCGGGTCTGGGTTTCTTCACCTGGATCTGCTGGACCACGCTGCTGTTCAGCACGCTGGCCGGCTCCACCTTCTTCGCGACCTGCATCACCGAAGAGAAAGAGGAGCAGACGCTTGGACTGCTGACTCTCGCCAACATCCGCCCCCTCGCCCTGATCCTCGGGAAGTTCCTCCCCCGGATGGCGAGCGCCCTGCTGATCCTGACGATCCTGTTCCCGTTCACGCTGCTCGCTATCACGCTCGGCGGCGTGACGTGGGAGCAGGTGTGGGCCGCCTACTGGCTGCTGCTGGCGCACGTCGTCGCGATGGGAAGCATCGGCCTGTTCTGTTCGATCATCTGCCGCAAGTCCGGCCCGGCGATCGCCCTGACGCTCCTGGGACAACTCATGTTCTTTGCCGGACCGCCGCTGACAGGGGTGCTGCTCGTCCCGCTCGCCACCAACATGAGCGGCGAACTCGCTGGCTGGCTCGATCGCATCGGCCAGGTCGGGATCGAATCGTCCGCCTTCGTGCGGATCAATCGCATCCTCGCCACCGGCTTCGACGAAGGCGCCTTCAGCTTGCAGGTCCTCAGCAATCTCGGAATCAGCGCCGCGCTGTTCGTCGCCGGCTGGCTGTTGTTCGGGCTGTTCAACCGCTCGGCCGAATCGACGACGGAAACCGTGACGGTGCTGCAGCGCGGCATCCGGTTCAAGCGGGGTTCCCGTCGCTCATGGCGCTGGGCGATCGCCTGGAAGGACTTCTACCTCGTCGCCGGCGGACCGACCTGGTGGGGCATGCGGCTGCTGGCCTTTGTCCCGCTGATCCTGATCGTCGGGCTGTCGATGAACAACTTCTCCTGGAATGCGGCGCTCCGCAACCGGGTAGGAGAAGCGCTGATGATGGTGGTGCTGTTCGGCGCGATTCCCGTCGAACTGACGATGCTGGCCGCGCGGTTGTTCCGGGCCGAGATCAAGGACGGCACCTGGGGCAATCTGGCCGCGCTACCCGTCTCGATCTCGCAGATCGCGTACTCCAAGGTCGCCGGCAGTCTGCTCGGGCTCGTGCCCGCGCTGGTGCTGCTGCTGGTCGGCGCCCTGCTTTCGCCGGAGTCGGTCGGCTCCGCACTGGGAGGCGCGTCAGGAGAGGGATTCATGTTCGTGGTGATGTACGGATACTACTTCACCGTGTTCCTGATCTTTCTGCATCTGACCACGCTGTACTCGATTCTGCTGAACGCCTGGGCGGGCGTGCTGCTGGCCTATCTGACGATGCAGGTCGGCACCTGCTTCATCATGCCGATTCTCACGCTTCCCGTGATGCTCATCGGGGCCGTTTCCGACTGGGCCGGCGCGGAGTACATCGGCGCGATCATCGGCATGGGAATCTACGGCGTCGGCATCCTGGCGATCTGCTTCGGCCTGCAGGTGCTCATCGCCCAGCAATTGAGAGCCGTCGCGGGTCGCTGACCCCACGAGCGGCGGGGTTCCACTCCGTCGTCCCTCGCTTCATCCGCCCCATCCCGCCGCACGATCCCTACAGGCGGCGACACCCGCACCCGCCTGATGCGACAATTGCAGCCGTTTTCCCGTTTCTGCCGCCCGTCGAAAAGATTTCGTTGCATGCCGAGGAAGCGGGACGATACCATGACTGAACCGGTTCCGGCTGCGCGCTGGCGTTCAGGCGCTGCCGCCGCTGGTCTGGTCCCGAGTGACCAGTTGATGTTCCGCGCAGCCCGTTCGCGGCAGCGCGTGGTTTTCCCCGTTCGAACGGCCACCGCCGTGGTGCGTGCTTCTGCCCAAGGAAAACGTCACATGCTCCGGAAGCAAGTCCTGACCCCCCGCGGCTTCGTCTGGTCTCTGTGCGGTGTGCTGGCTCTGAGTTCCGTTTCGATGGCGGCCGCCCGCGACAAGCGCCCTATCACCAAGCCCGGCTATGACCCGGAGGCCGCGCATATCGGTCTTTTCGAGGGAATGGAGCAGGAGGTTCTCAGTGTCAAAGTGATCGCCAAGGACGAGACAGGCGGCAACGTCCTGATCGAAAACAAGACCGATCAGCCGCTGACCGTCGAGTTGCCTGAGGCGTTCGTCGGCGTCCTGGCTCAGATGCCCGGCGGCGGCGGCGGCTTTGGGTTCGATTCCGGCTCCGGCGATAGCGACAGCGGCGGTCAGAACCAGCAGTTCGGCGGCGGCTTCGGCGGCGGCGGCGGCTTCGGCGGTGGGGGAGGCTTCGGCGGCGGCGGTTTCGGCGGCGGCGGCGGATTCTTTTCGATCCCGGCCGAACGCGTCGTCCGAATCCCCTACAAGTCGGTCTGTCTGGAGCACGGGAAGCCGGAGCCGCATCCGCGAGCGCAGTACACGCTCGTTCCAGTGGAGAAGTACACCGAGAACGGCCAACTGCAGGAACTGATCAAGCTCGTCGGCACCGGCAAGCTCGACCAGCAGTCGGCCCAGGCCGCGACCTGGCACCTGACCGATGAGATGACGTGGCAGCAACTCGCGGCGAAGAAGTACAACCGCGTCGGAGCTCCCGACGTCCCGTACTTCGCTCCGACCCACCTCTATGCCGCACAGGCAATCCTGGCGGAAGCTCAGCGTCGGTCCGAGGAAGCCGATGCCGATCAGCCGCAGCGCCCGGATCGCACTCAGGAGCGGACCGCTTCCCGATAGCGAACCCCAATCGCATTGAAGGCCTGCTTCCGCGGAAGCAGGCCTTTTTTATTGCGCACAACGGTCTCGTCCCAAGCTGGCGATCCGGCCGGCTGAATGACTGAACCGTGCGATCTGTCATCATGGTCGCTAGAATCAGGGGCACGGTCCCGCCGATGAACGCCCGCCTTTTCGCGAGATCTCCCCATGCGAGCGTCGCTCCGCTGTTGCGCCCTGCTGCTGACGTCGCTGTCCGGATTCAGCGCGCCGGATCCCTGCGACGCCCAGACCGACCCGATCGCTGCATCCGAGCCCGTGGACTTCGAAGCGGATGTCCGGCCGATCTTCGCCGCTCACTGCTTCGACTGCCATGCGGGGGACGCACGGGAGGGAGGGCTGCGGCTGGATCGCGGACGCGACGCACTTGCTGGGGGTGATTCCGGACGCGTCATTGTCCCGGGCAAGCCGAATGAGAGCCGATTGCTCCGGCTCGTGAGTGGGGACGATCCGGAAGCAACCATGCCGCCGGAATCGGAAGGGCTGAACGACAGCGACGTCCTGACGCTGCGCCGCTGGATCGAGCAGGGAGCCGACTGGCCGGTCACCGCCGATGCGGAGGCCGACGGATCGGCGCACTGGGCATTCCGGCCCATCGCGCGGCACGAGCCTCCGCCCCTGCAGGATCAATCCCGCCTCCGCAACGCGATCGACGCCTTCGTTCAGGCGCGTCTGGTCGAGCGGGGGATCGAGCCATCCGAAGAGGCCGACGCGTCAACGCTGGTCAAGCGGCTGTATTACGACCTGCTGGGACTGCCTCCGGAACCGGAACGCGTTGATCTGTACGCGGCTGATGGATCGCCGAACCGCTACGAACAACTGGTTGACGAGCTCCTCCAGTCGCCGCACTTCGGCGAGCGCTGGGGACGCCACTGGCTCGATACGGCCCGCTACGCCGACTCCGACGGCTACGAAAAGGACAATCCCCGCTACAACGCCTGGAAATACCGCGACTGGGTGATCGACGCCATCAACAGCGATTTGCCGTTCGACCGGTTCACGATCGAACAGCTCGCCGGAGACCTTCTGCCGGATCCGTCGCCTCAACAACTGCTCGCCACCGGTTTCAACCGGCAGACGCTCACCAATACCGAAGGGGGGACCGACCAGGAGCAGTTTCGTGTGGAGGCGGTCTTCGATCGAGTCGAGACATTCGGCACCGCCTGGCTCGGCTTGACAGTCGGCTGCGCGCGGTGTCACACGCACAAGTACGACCCCATCACGCAGCGCGAGTACTACCGGCTGTTCGCGTTCTTCAACAACGGAGACGAAGCGAACGCGACCGTCGTCAGCAACGAGACGGCGATGGCCGAGTACGCTGAGAAGAAGGCCGGCTTCGACGCCCGGCTGGCCGAGCTGCAGGCGCCGCTCAACTCCCGCCGGACCGAACTGGCGGAGATGCTTCCCGAGTGGGCGGCCGAGCAGGAGACCCGCATCGCCGCACTGTCCGCCGATCCGCAGCAGTTCCATCAGCTGGAGACGGCGGCTTCGTCGCAGGAAGGAGCCGAGCTGTCGCGGCAGGAAGACGGTACGTGGCTCGCCGCAGGTCCCCGCCCGACAACGGACGTCTATCTCCTTGAGTGCCGTCTCGATGCATTGCCGCTGACGGGGCTTAAGTTGGAGGTCTTCGCCGACTCCGCGCTGCCCGGCAACGGTCCGGGGCGCGCCGACCATGGCAACTTTGTGCTGAGCGAGATCACCGCCGCCGTTCGCGCTGCCGACCGCGACGATGCCGAGGAGATGCTGCTGCGGTTCACCGGCGCGAGGTCGGACTACTCGCAGAACGAGTTCACTCCAGATAAAGCGATCGATGGCAAAGAGGACGCCACCGGCTGGGCCGTCGGAGGCGGGCTGGGAAAGGACCACCACGCGTTCTTCTTTCTCGCTCCCGAATCAGCCGCCGAACTCGCGGGCAGGACGGAGCCGCAGGTGCTCACCGTCCGACTCAGCCAGCAGTACACGACTAACCCGCACACGATCGGCAAGTTCCGGCTGTCGGCCGTGACCGGGGAGGACCCCGCGTCGCTCGGACTGCCCGATAACGTGCGGGACGCGCTCGCCGTCGCGGCCGATCAACGCTCCCCCAAGCAGCAGGACGAACTGCTGACTTACTTCGCCGGTCTCGATCCGGAATACCAGCAGCTGCAGGCGAAGGTGGACGAGTTTCGCAAGCAGGAGCCGTTCAAGCCCGAGATGACGATTCCCGTCATCCGCGAGCGAACGAACGAACGCCGCGTTACCCGCATGCTCAAACGAGGCGAGTTCCTTGACCCGCTCGATCCTGTCGAGCCCGGAACGCTCGACGTCCTGCACGAGCTGTCGCTGCGCGGCGCCGAGCACGGCGGCGACCGGCTGGACCTGGCCCGCTGGGCTGTTTCGCCGGAGAACCCGTTGACGCCGCGCGTCGTCGTCAATCACATCTGGCAGCATCTGTTCGGCCGGGGACTGGTCGAAACCGTCAATGACTTCGGTACGCGCGGCGAACAGCCCTCCCATCCGGAACTGCTCGACTGGCTGGCAGACGAGTTCGTCCGCCTCGGCTGGAGCCGCAAGGCGCTGATCAAGACGATCGTGATGTCGCACACCTACCGGCAATCATCCGTGCATCGCCCGGAACTGGCGGAGATCGATCCCGAAAACGTGCTGCTCTACCGGCAGAATCGATTCCGCGTCGAGGCGGAAGTCGTCCGCGACCTGCATCTGGCGGCGAGCGGACTGCTGGAGCGGCGCGTCGGCGGCCCGAGCGTCTTCCCGCCGCTGCCGCCGGGCATCGCCGAACTGAGCTACGCGAACAACTTCAAGTGGGGAGCCAGCGAGTGGAATTCGCGTCCCGACCGGCCGTTTGAGACCCCGCCGCAGGACGACATCTATCGCCGCGGGATGTACACGTTTTTCAAGCGCACCGCGCCGCATCCCAACCTGACGACGTTCGACTGCCCGGACGCCAACGTCACCGCCGTCTCACGCTCAACATCGAACACGCCGCTGCAGGCGCTGATCACGCTGAACAACGACGTGTTCGTCGAGGCCGCCCGCGGGATGACGCGCCGCGTCCTCGCCGAAGTGAACACCAACGACGCCGAGCGCATCAGCCGCATGGTCCGCCTGTGCATCTCCCGCCCGCCGAGCGACGGCGAAGTGAACGCGTTTCTCGATCTGCTCCACGCATCTCGCGACTATTATCGCGACCACGCCGACGAAGCCGCGGAGTTCGCCGGCAAAGACCTGCCGCCGGAGATCACGCCCCCCGAAGCCGCCGCCTGGACCGCCACGGCACGCATCATCATGAACCTGGATGAGTTCATCACGCGGGAGTGAGGGCAACGCGTCGCCAACGAAAATGCGAACGAGCCCATCCGAGATTTCTTTCCCACGGGCGCCGACTTCACACGGATCAATCACCAAACAGTGGACCGGGTGGAGCAGTCACTCAGCGAACGTCTGTTCAAACGCCTCGGCTGCAGACACCGGTCGAAATCCGCACCTGTATTGCAATAGAGCTTTGCAATCACCCTCCTCAAGCAGCCCGCAGCGAACGACCAAAGCCTGCGCGTCAGGGTCGTGAGACGGTTCTGAAACTGGCTGTCGGCAGAGCCGGAATCCATGCGTTGTTCAGCAACGAAGACGGCCCGGTCGGCGCTCGCTGCGTCCAACCGGGCCGCGGAACCGGAATACGACGTCAGCCCTTCACTTCGATCTTCCGTGTGCGGGCTCGTTCCGTCTTCGTTACGGACACACGCAACACGCCGTCCCTGTATTCGGCGTTGATCGAGTCCACATCCACATCGTCCCCGAGCCGGATGACACGGCGGAACTGACCATAGTGCCGCTCCATCCGATGCCAGGTTCTCCCTTCCTGCTGCAGTTCCTCCTCGCGATGGCCGCTGATCCACAGGTCTCCGTGGCGCAGTTCCACCTCGAAGTCCTTCGGCTGCATCCCCGGCAGATCCACCGTCACCTCATAGCTCTGGTCGGTTTCGGCCAGGTTGACGCGAGGCGTCCACTGCGAAAGGGAACGGGGCTCCGAGTCGTCGAAGAACCGGCTCAGCATCTGGTCGAACTCATTGCGAAAGTCCGCCAGCATTCCGAACCGGGTGCCAAAAGGAGTCAACGCAGTACTCATGGTCACACCTCCATTTCCGATGCGGGGAGTTTGGCTCCCCTGTTGTCCTTCAGCGACGGCCTTCACCGCCGCGTCTCCTATCCTTCCACGATTTCCGATCAGTTGGCCGACGCTTCCTGGGCCGGCGGCGACTGTTCCACGGCTTGCGGTGCCTCGTAGCGAACCACCACCTTCTGCGGCTGGCTCTCCGGCTTCTTGTTGAGGGCCACGCTGAGAATGCCGTCCCGCAACTGGGCTTCGACAGACGTCGCGTCGATCGTGTCGGCCAGAGCGATCACCCGCTCAAACCGGCCGAACGCCCGCTCCTCGTAACGGCCCTGAGCGGCTGCGGTCGGCTTGCGCTCGCCGCGAATCGACAGCTTGCCGTCCTCGACCGTGACGTCCACATCCCCCGGCTGCAGTCCCGGAACATCGACTTCGATGTGCAACTGGTGCTGGTCCTCCCAGACCGACAGCGGGGCATAGCCGCGCGCGACGAGCCGCTGGCCATTGCTGCCGTCTCCGAAAGCCTTCTGAAATTCGCGGCGGGCCAGCTCGAAGGGATCGGTGCCGCGAACCACCCAACGCGGAACAGTGAGTTGATGCAACATGTGAGGGTCTCCTCTGGAAGTGAGCCGCCGTTTGGATACCGAGATATCGATTCCTCCAGGCGTTGACCTGATGTCTGCCATAGAGGCAGGTTCCAGAATCTGGGGACCTTTTGAGTAGCAACAGTCGTGCCAATATGTCACCAGTGGATATCGCCGTGCGTGCGATTAACCGCAAATAAAGGCGTACGAAAGAATTGGTGCTTGGCGGCCAACAATCAGTTCAGTCTCGCCATTACTTCCGACTACTGCCATAAGTGCGCAGGTTGGTCGTAGGTTCCGAGATGGGCGTCAGTGCCATTGTGGCACATGAGGCCGGAGCGCGGGTGTCCTCTTGCGGCCTTCAGGGCTTCGTCCGGCGGGATTGGCGACTGTCGAGAATCAGCGCCAGCAGCCCCAACGCGACCGTCACGGCGGCTTCGATCCCGATGATCGTCCCGCCGTGCTCGTTCATGAATTCGGCGAGCGGGGAAGCGCGGTTGCCGAAGCCGGCGGCGATCCAAGCCAACGACGAAATGCAGAACAGCGTCGCGGAGGCGGTGAGCAGGATCCAGAACGGATTGAACGGCTTCCGGCCGGAGGTCATACGGGCTCCTCCAGCAGCGTGGTGAGATGCGCGGCTACCGATTCGGGCAGCGCCTGCAGGTGATACCCTCCTTCCAGCAGACTGACGATGCGACCCTCCGCAAACTGTCGGGCGACATCAATCACGCCGCGCGTGAGATCGATGAAGTCTTCGGCTTCCAGGCCCAGCGAGCCGACGGGATCGAGAGCGTGCGCATCGAAGCCGGCGCTGACGAGAACCAGCTCGGGCCGGCAGCGGCCGGCGATCTCCTCAAGCGTGCGTGCGAACACGTCCCGATAGTTCCGGCGGGAGATACCGAACCGGAGGGGGATGTTCATCGTCGTTCCGAGTCCTGCTCCGGAGCCGGTCTCATCGGCCGCGCCGGTGCCGGGGTAAAACGGATAGCGGTGCAGCGACAGGAAGTAGACGTGGCCGTCGGTGTAGAAGATGTCCTGCGTGCCGTTTCCGTGATGCACGTCCCAGTCCACGATCAGGACGCGATCGAGGCCGTGCACATGCCGCGCGTGAGCGGCCGCGACGGCGGCATTATTGAACAGACAGAATCCCATCGCCCGCTGCACGAGTGCGTGGTGCCCCGGCGGTCGCGCGAGGCATAGCGCGCGATGCGCCTCACCCTGCAGCACTTGGTCGACCGCACTGCAGGCGACGCCCGCCGCATGCAGGGCCACGTTGTAAGAGGCGGGACAGACGACGGTGTCCGGATCGAGCCATCCTCCGCCGCGGGCGGCGAACTGTTCGACCGCCTGGACGTACCGTCCCGGATGGATGAGCTGCAGCTGGTCCGCCGTGGCGGGGGCGATCGGGCTCAGTCGGCAGCGGTCCTGCAGGCCTGTGGCTGCCAGATACAGACGGATCGCGCGCAGCCGGTCCGCGCACTCCGGGTGCGCACCGGTGTCGTGCTCTTCAAACAGGGGATCGGTGAAGAGCGCGACCGACGCCGGATTGGGGGAAACAGGCTGCATGGTGCTCCGGGGTGCTGTCGGGTGGAGTCTAACGAAACGGGGGTGCCGCGTCGCGCCGGTTGATCTGTTCGCGGAGACCTGCCCGCCGTGGCGACTGTACGATATCGTGCTGAGAGAATAATTCAGTTGTCCGACAGGAACGGGAGCATGGCGGCGATTGCGGCGACACGCGAACTGGAGATCGCGCGTGAGGCGGCGCGGTGCGGCGGGGAGATCCTGCGAGATCAGTTCCGTCGAGCGATTGCGGTCCGCACCAAACACACGGTCGAACTGGTGACCGACGCCGATCTGGCGTCGGAAGCGGCGATCGTCGCTCTCATCCGGCGGACCTTTCCCAACCACGAGATCCTGGGAGAGGAAGGGCAGACCGCCGACCTGTCGGCGGACGATCTGTGGATTGTCGATCCGCTGGACGGGACGACCAACTTCGCGCACCAGGTCCCGCACTTCGCGGTGTCGATCGCCTACTACCGGCAGGGGGCTCCGCAGTGTGGAGTTGTCTGGAATCCGATCCGCGACGACTGGTATGAGGCCTCGGCCGGGCAGGGGGCATGGCACAATGGAGAGCGGGTCAGTGTGTCGCAGGCCGCGCAGTTGAGCGACGTGCTCGTGGGGGTCGGGTTTTATTACGATCGCGGAGCCATGATGGAGGCGACGCTGGCGGCGATCGCCGACCTGTTCCGGCAGCAGATCCACGGCATCCGGCGATTCGGCACGGCGGCCCTCGACTTGTGCCATGTGGGGACCGGTCTGTACGGCGCCTTCTTCGAGTACCAGCTGTCCCCCTGGGACTTCGCCGCCGGCCGGCTGTTCGTGGAGGAGGCGGGAGGCCGTGTCACCACCTGCGCTGGGGACGCCCTGCCGCTGGCGAAGTCGCACGTGCTGGCATCCAACGCCGCACTCCACGAATCGATGCTGACGATCGTTCGGCGACATCTGCAAGCCGCCGAGTCGTAAGTCTCTGGAAGCAGGACGACCTGTTCGGCCCCGCGGGCCGTCCGAAGACATTTTGAACCGACGACTGACTGTGCACGCGCGGCCCGGCGGGCGGTACACTGCGGGCGCCGCTTCGGCGGTCGGCGAAGGTTTCCGCCGCTTTCAACTCCAGACAGGACCAGATCCCATGCGTCAGCTCTCACGCCGTGCGTTTACGCAGGACATGCTCGGTTCGCTGCTCACGTTCTCGCTGCTGGAGACTGTCTTCTCGCGCGATGCACTCGCGGAGGAGGTCAAACCAACCGCAGCCGCCTGGCTGGCGAAGCTGGATGCGATGGGGCGGGACCTGAAGCAGGAACAGCTCACCGCGCTGGAATGGCAGAAGCAGGTTGAGGAACTCTTTGGACAGGTCGAGCTGCCGGACCTGCTGAAGTTCATCGACTTCGAGAAGCTGACGGCCGATGTGGAGTTCCGGGAGCAGGGAGAGCGTTCATTGAAGGCGACGCTGCCGCAGGTGGATGGTCTGCCGACCGAACTGGTTTTTGGACACCAGGTGTTCGCGCTCTCGAAAGGACGGTCGGTTGTCCCGCACGGGCACGACAACATGGCGACGGCGTTCCTGATTCTCAAAGGAGACTTTCAGGGACGCCACTACGACCGGCTGGAGGATGCCCGCGAACACATGATCATCCGCCCGACCATCGATCGAGCCTTCACCGTCGGCGAGTGCTCGACGGTGTCTGATGAGAAGGATAACGTCCACTGGTTCACCGCAACCAGCGAGACGGCCTTCATCTTCAACATCCACGTGATGAACGTGGTCGACGGGAAGAAAACTGGGCGCGTGTATCTGGACCCGAACGGCGAAAAGCTTCCGGATGACCGCATCCGGGCCCGCAAGCTGAAGAGCGCGGAGGCGTATCAACTGTACGGATGACTGGCTGCACGCGTTGCACAGCCATGCCGAGGAACGATCGAGAAATCGACGAAAACTTCAGGAATTGCCGGGCATTGCCGCGGGAATCGGGGGCGATTCGCTATCATGCGTCGCGCCCGGCGGCGCGCCGGAGATTGCAGCGCTGACAGGGAATTGCGGAAGGAAGGGATTCGATGCTCAGGACTCGCCCGGGAGGGAGCCCGCGCGCGCGGTTCGTGGCGGGATGGATCGTGCTCGCCGCGTGCGCGATGGCGACTGCACAGCAGGCGCCCCCCTCCAATGGAACCGTCCCAGACGCCGGCCCGGCGGCCGGCAATGGGGATACTCTGCGGCAGCAGGTGACCGACCTGGAGCAGCAGCTGGCCGGCGCCACCGATCTCTCGGAGGACGTCCGGACCAAGATCGAGCAGGCCCTTCGCGCGGCACAGGCGGACCTGAAGTCGGCCACGGACTCAGAGCTGCTCACCGCTCAATACATGGAGCGGGCCGCACAGGTCGAGTCTAAGGCCCGCGAGTTGACGACGGAGCTGGCGAATCTTCGGGAGCAACCTCCGTCGCGGATTCCAGGTGGACAGGGGCTGGAGCCGGCGCTCGCGCAGGCGCAGCAGGAACTCGCCGGACTCAACGCGGAGAAATCCAAGCTGTCAGACCCGCAGGCGCGCAGCGCTCGGCGCAAGGCGTTGCGCGAGCAGCTGCGTGCGCTGCCGGGCGAGATCGCCGTCCTGACGCAGCAGTTGCAGTCACCCCCGACCAACGGGGATCCGGCGATGGTCGTGAACGCTGTTCAATTGCAGCAACAGGCGCGGAAAGAGGCGCTGGAACGGCAGGAGGATCTCGCCGAAGCCGAACTGGCGCTGTATGACGCCGAGGATCCCCTGGAGCTGCCGCGGCTGCGCCGGGAGCTGCTGGACACAAAGATCGGGCGGCAGAAGAAATTCGTCGAGGCGCTCGAACAGGAACTGGCGAAGCGTCGCCGGGCGATCGCAGCGGACCGCGTGAAGCAGGCGCAGACGGCGCTCGATGCGCTCCCGCAGTCGGTGCGCTCCGTCCTGGAGCCGATCGTCGAGCAATCCCTGCTGCACGCACGCAAGGAGTTCGACGTCCGCCAGGAGCGGCAGAAATATGTGGACCGGCTGGACGTCGTGCGGCAGACGTTGCAGGACGTCGAGAAGCAGTACGAGCAGGCCAGCACCCGTGTCGAACTCGTCGGGCTGACTCCGTCGCTGGGACTTCGCTTACGCCAGCAACGGCAGGAACTGGAAGACATCCGGGTGATTCAGCGGCGGATGGATGCACGCTTCGCCGTCTTCGAACAGGCGCAGCTGGACTATCTCGACCTCAATGACCAGCTCAATTCGCTCCCCGATCTCGAGACCGAAATCGAGCAGACCCTCGATCTATTCCCGCAGAATGCGGAGGTCGATCCCGCGCTCATCCGCCAGGAGCTGGAACGGCGACGAACCTATCTGACGGATGCGGTGCAGGCCCTCGAAGGATATACCGAGACGCTGGACGAACTTGACGGCATCGAGCGGCAGTTGGTTCTGGAGAACGAAAAGTATGCCGCTTTCATCGACGAACATATTCTCTGGATCCGCAGCCATCGCCCCCTGACCTGGACCGGCCTCAAGGGAGACAAGCTGGCCCTGCTGTGGCTGCTGAGCATGCGGCTGCCGCGCGAGATCGGTGCGACCCTCGAACTCGACATTCCGACGCATTCCATCTGGTGGGGACTGTTCGCCGTCGCATGGCTGCTGCTGATGGTCCGTGGCGGAAAAATCCGCCGCCGCATCCGGGAGCTGGCGAAAACCGCCCAGGCGCGCGGGCAAACCCACTTCGGTCCCACGCTGCATGCCTGGTGGCTGAGCCTGCTGATCTCCATTCCCTGGCCCGGGCTGATGCTGTTCTTCAGTTGGCGGCTGGCGAATTCCGAGTTCGCGACGCTCGAGGTGGCGGAGTTCGGCCGGCACCTGGCCGGGCTCGGCGTCGCTTACCTGATTTTTGAATGCTTCCGCCAAACGTGGCGGAGGCACGGGCTCGCCGAGGCGCACTTCGAGTGGTCCGGACACAGCGTCGGGCTGCTCAGAAGCACATTCCGGGTGCTGATCCTGATCGGCGTGCCGCTCGGGATCCTGCTGGGGATGTTCGCCTCCCGCGAACGCGGCTCCGGCGGAGAGACCGATGCGCTGGAGATGCTGCTGTTCATCGCCGCGGTGCTCGTGACGCTCATCTGCGTTCAGCGGCTGCTCCGGCCCTCGACCGGCGTGCTTCGCGACCATGCCGCGTACGCATCCGGCGGATGGATCGACCGGCTCCGCGGCGCGATCTGGCTGGCCGGCGTGGCGGTCCCCATCTCGCTGATCGTGATGACGGCGATCGGCTACTACTACACGGCACAGCAGTTGATTTTCAAAGTTGAAGTCACCGCGTGCCTTCTGCTGACGGCGCTGTTGATTCGGGCGATGCTGTACCGCTGGCTGATGCTGCGGCATCGCCGGCTGCGGATTGATCAGTTGCGGCAGCGCCAGGCCGCCGCGCAGGAGGCGGCCGCCGAGTCAGAGGACGACGAGGGTCCGTCCGACATTCCGGAAGTCGCCGTCGAAGAGGAGGCGGACCTTTCGA
This sequence comes from Planctomycetaceae bacterium, assembly GCA_041940305.1. Lineage (GTDB taxonomy): Bacteria > Planctomycetota > Planctomycetia > Planctomycetales > Planctomycetaceae > JBGTSJ01. The sequence continues at coordinate 14,965 of JBGTSJ010000014.1, read as the reverse complement.
TCATCAGCCGCCAGACGCAGCGGCTGGTGAACACGACGCTGCTGATCCTGTCGATCACCGGCCTGTGGCTGATCTGGGTCGACGTACTGCCCGCGCTCAATTACCTCGACCGCTGGGGCTGGGACACCTACGAAACGGTCCAGGAGTCCCGCGAGCTGGAAGACGGCAGCACGGAAGTCCGCGAGGTCACGCGCGTCCGGACGATCACCGCGGTCAACGTGTTGTGGTCGCTGCTGCTCGTGTTCCTGACGTTCACCGCAGCGCGGAACCTGCCCGGCCTGCTGGAAATCTCGATTCTGCAGCGGCTGCCGCTGGATGCCTCCTATCGCTATGCGGTGTCGTCCGTCACGAGATACCTGATCGTGCTGTTCGGCATCATTCTGGCCGCGCAGGCGATCGGCATCGGCTGGTCCAAAGTGCAATGGCTGGCCGCAGCCCTCACCGTCGGCCTGGGCTTCGGCCTGCAGGAAATCTTCGCCAACTTCGTGTCGGGTCTGATCATCCTGTTCGAGCAGCCGGTGCGCGTGGGAGACGTGGTGACGATCGACAACGTCAGCGGCGTCGTCAGCCGCATTCGGATCCGCGCCACGACCATCACCGACTGGGACCGCAAGGACTACGTGGTGCCGAACAAGGAGTTCATTACCGGCAAACTGCTGAACTGGACGCTCTCAGACACTCTGACCCGGCTGACGATCCGCGTCGGAGTGGCGTACGGTTCGGATACCGAGCAGGTCACCGAGATTCTCAGGCGCGTGCTGCGGGAGCACCCGGCCGTGCTGGACGACCCGCCGCCGGTGATCACGTTCGAGGGCTTCGGGGACAGCTCGCTGAACTACATGATCTTCGTGTACCTGCCGAGCCTCGACAAGCGGTTGCCGACGACGCACGATCTGAACTCGGCCATACATCGCGAGCTGGCAAAGTCCGGGATCGAAATCCCCTTCCCGCAGCGGGATTTGCACGTCCGCACGATCCCCGAGGGTCTGCTGCGGTCGGGATCGAATGGTGCATCCCGTCCGGAACATGCGCATTCGCCTGCCGCGAAAGACTCCGACGGGGTGCGTCGTGATTGAGTTGAGTACGGAGAATCTGCGAGGAAATGATGTCAGCCGCAATCGCATTCGGCTTGACACCATCCCCCGCGTGGCCGCATCATAGATTGAGTTGGATGCCTTGCGCGCCGGGCAGCGGAGGTCGCACGTTGGCGACGCCGCCGGCTAAGGCCTGAAGCCGCTCCAACCCAACTCCGACGCTTGCGACGCGCGACGTAGGAGAGAAAACGACGACGCGGGCAGATCGGGCCCGTCCGCACCGAGTGCATTTGCTGTGCTACGATTCGATCGTCGTTCCTATCCCGGTACCGTCCCCGTGAAGTGGAGTGAGTCATGACTCGCAGCCGTCGCACCCGTGGATTCACCCTGATTGAGTTGCTGGTGGTCATCGCGATCATCGCGATCCTGATCGCCCTGCTGCTCCCGGCGGTGCAGCGAGCGCGCGAAGCAGCCCGTCGCGCCCAGTGCCAGAACAACCTGAAGCAGCTGGGTCTCGCGCTGCATAATTACCACGACTCGCACAAGGTCTTTCCGCCCGGTCAGATTGCCAACCGCTTTCTGTCCGATACCGTGGGCAATTACTGCGATCCGACGGAGGCCCGCGTCGTACTGAATATCAACAACGGCATTCCACAGAACCCGCAAGGCCTGCACGGCACCAGCTGGATGCTCCATATTCTGCCGGAGATGGACCAGCAGACGACCTTCAATCTGTGGGACTTCCGGGCGAACGTCCGGGTCAACGGCGACGCCGGGCACCTGCTGACGGCGGACCTGTATCCGGCGTTTCCCGCGAAGACGGAGCTCAAGTCGTTCTACTGCCCGTCGCGCCGCAGTGCGATGGCGGTCAACGAGCATTCGACCAACCGCGTGGATCCGACCTGGACTCAGGGGGGCAATGATTACGCCGGCTGCGCGGGTTCCGGCATCGTCTTTACACTCAACGCTGATCCACAGGTGCGGCAGACTTACTTCCTGAATCCGACGCAGCTGCAGGCCACCGTGGTCAACGGCGTGTCGCCGTACACGCAGCACAATTTTCACAGCGGCGTGTTTGGCGTGAACTCGTCTACCGGCATCAGCACGATTTCGGACGGCAGCTCGAACGTGATCCTGGTTGCGGAACGGAGGTTGTTCAAACAGGCGATCACCGATGTGACGACCAGCAGCGACGGGTGGTGCTGGGGAGGCCCGGCGACGCTGTTCAGCACGCGCTCGGCGCCGCAGAAGGGACTGCATTATGACGAGGCAGCCAGCCCCCACGTGAACACTGTTCATGTCTGCATGGCAGACGGCCGAGTCGAAGGCATCAGCATCAACATCGACCTCCGGACCTGGAGGAATCTCGGCAACATCTCCCAGGGGGCGCCGGTGGACTTCTAGATTGCTGCCGCGGTCGCACGCCGAAGCCCGGTTCCTCCACGGGAACCGGGTTTCTTTACGCGCGGTCGTTCATCGGCGAGACTGGAAGTGCATTGCCGACGGAATCGATCGCCTGTCGCAGCCGGCAGTCGTCTGAGCTCTTTCCGATCATCAGTTTTGTCGCCATGACCATTCGTTACAAATGCGAGACGTGCGGGTCCGTCCTCAAGATCAAGGACGCCCTGGCCGGCACCGACGGTCGCTGCCCCAAATGCAAGACGGAGTTTGTGGTGCCGCCCCCGGAGCCGGAGAGTGTCAGTGACGCGGCGGCAGGGCCTTCGGAGACCTCTGCCGAAACAGCGGACGATGCCGAGTTCGATCCTGTCGCATTCCTTATGGATGACGGCGGAAAGCCGCGAAAAGCCACGGCGTCTCCGCCAGCGGCCGCTGAACCTGCCGCATCGCCGAAGCCCGTCGTGCGGAAGCGGGCGCCCGTGGAGCCGGAAGCCGACGAAGAGGACGATCCGCCTCCGCCACCGCCGCGCAAGACACGACTCAGTAAAGCAGACGCCGGATCGGCCGCGCAAACGGCGGACGCCATGCTGCGCGTGGATGCGTCCGCCAACGCAAAAGATCTGCTCACCAAAACGATGGAGGAGAGCCGCGTTCGCGCCGCTCAGATGCCGGAAGATCGGGCCGAGCCGGGCATCGACTGGAAGCAGGAATTCAAGGAACTGCTGTTGCGATTTGGTCCAGCGATGGGGGGCGCTGTCGTGCTCATCGTGGTCCTCTACGCATTCTCGAACTATATGGCCGGCGGCGGTCTCGATCTGCCGGACCTGGCGCGAGTGCGAGGCGTCGTCACCAAGGGGGGCGAGCCTCTGGCCGGCGCGCAGGTCATGTTCGAGCCCATGGATGTGAAGGCCAGCACGGCGACAGCCATCACCGGCGAAGATGGATCATACGACCTGATGTATACCGAAGGAGTCCGCGGGGCGGTCGTCGGGAAGAACCGAGTCTGGGTGACGTTGATTGGCCCGGACGGCAGGGAACGGGTGCCCGCTCAGACGAAATACGGCTACGGGAATAATGACACTCACGTCGTCGAGAGCGGATCAAACGACATCGATATCCCGATTCCGTGACGCTCGCGCTGGCTCGAAGCAGCCCCAAGCCTTCAGGACGCGGCCGCAGCGCCTGACGGCGGGAGCTCCCGGAATCGCCTCTCCAATTGCGCCCGGCCGCGCGATTCCCACCATTTGAGAAACTGGTGACGACCGGCCTCAAACGCCTGCTGCTCCGCTTCGGCGGCCGCCTTGGCCCCGTCGGCGGCGTTTTTGTCAGAGGCGTCAGACGCCGCTTCGGTGAGCACCCCGATGGCGGTGGAATAATCGTTGATCAATCCCAGCTGGTCCTGCAGATCCGTCAGTGACTCCAGCAGACCTTCCGGAATCGCAGCGGGCTCGACATCGCCCAACAACTCCATCGCATATCTCAACCGCTTGCCGGTCTTCCGGAATTCATGGAGCTTGTCGGCTGACGAAAGGTCCTCAGCGGATGCCGATCGGAAGTCCTCCAGCAGCGGCCGGAGCAGGTCGGCGACCGACTGCGGCGCCCCGGAACTCGTTTCGGACGGCCAACGAACACGGTGAGCCAGCCGTCGTCCCTGTTTCTTCACCGTGGCCGAGTCCACCGATCCGATAACGTCGAGCAGATGGTCAGCGGCTGATGCGCGTCGGCTTCGCAACTCGGCCAGGAGCGGAAGTGGATCCAGCTTCGTGTGAGCGTCCTGAGCCAGGCGCGCGACGAGGACATCCAGATCTCGCGGCGTCCCGGCCGCGCGGCGGACCTTTCGCACCTTCCTTCGCAGACGCCGGCAGCGCCCGTCCGGCAGCATGGGGGCGAGCAGCCGCAGAGCGGCGTCCACGCGGCGGGTGGCCGTTCGCAACTTATGGACGGCCTTGACCCGCTGAACGTCCTGGGCGCACTTCTTAAGCCGCTTGCAGAGCCTGGCGACCTGCCGCTGAAGGAGATCAGCGATCTCCGACTCGAGTTGATCGTTGCGCTCGCGAATCTGAGCGGCGTCCGGCCTCAGGCGCGACTGATTCGACTGTGCGCGGGGCGCATCAACATCTCGAACGTTCGAGGCCATAAGCATTTTTGAAGGCAGAACGTCCGGCGTCGGATGCGGGCCGGTATGGACGGTCGGCTAGCGTGACAGCAGCCGGAACCGGTCTAGTTCTACCGAGTCGACGTACACGAACTCGCCGCTGTCGGGATCGACAAGACCGGTCAGTCCGTGCTGTGAGTCCGACAGGCGCTCCCATCTCCGCCGGCCGATGGCATAGCTGAGGAACTCTTCGGGCGGCACGTGACGGGACAATTGCCGCACAGGGGCTCTCATCGGGGCCTTCAATTCGACTGCCATTCTGGATAATTCCGTACGGCGAGGCCGCAAGCCGCCTTGCGTTCCACGAGACGGCTCCGTGTCCTTCCGCGGACGGCTCCCACCGCCCGACAGCCGGTGTCGCGGCATGCTTTACTCTGCCTCATCTGCAGAGACCTATCGGTGACGCGTCCGCGACTTCCGCAGAGTACCCGAGCAGGAATCCGCCGCACAACTCAATCGGGGCCGATTTAACAAAGTCCTGCCAAGCACTGAAACCTTTGCGCCCGTGATGTTTGCGATGAAAGGGCAGGCTCGGTAAGCGGCAACACTCCTCGCGATCGCAATCGACGCCGCGGCAGCGGATCGGACGCGGATTCGCCGGCAACCGCCTGGCACTCAAGCTCGCATTGAGTCCACGTCATTCAGTCCGTCGAAGAGCAAGCTGCCGATCCGGTACAGCGTGGCCCCTTCTTCAATCGCCACCTCGAAATCATGGCTCATCCCCATGGACAACTCCGGCAGCGATTCGCCTTCCCGATTCCTGGTGCGGAGCCGGTCGCGGAGCTCGCGCAGTCCGCGAAAGGTTGGACGAGCGTCGTCAGGATTGTCCGCCAGCGGCGCCATTGTCATCAGTCCGCCGATCTGCACGTGCTGAAGCAAGTCGACCTGGTCCCAACTGGCGATCAGATCGTCCACTGTGAATCCATGCTTGCTGGCTTCGCCCGAGATATTGACCTGCAACAGGACCCGCGGTCTCAGCCCGAGTTCAGCGGCGGTCGAATCGATCCGCTCCAGCAACCGCCACGAATCGACGGAGTGGATCAGCGCCACGTGTGGCAGGACAGCGCGGACCTTGTTCCGTTGCAGCGTTCCGATGAGGTGCCACTCGACGCCCGGTCCCAGCAACTCGGCTCGCTGGATGAGCTGCTGAGGGCGGCTCTCGCCCAGAACGGTGTGCCCGATTGCAACCAGCTCCCGGACCCACGCCAGATCGGCATACTTCGTCACCGCGACCAGCTGGGGAACCGTCCGCTTCTCGCCGACGGCCCGGACACAGGCAGTCGCACTCCGATCCTCGACATTCCTCACGTTTTCCAGCAGCCGCGAAGCGACCGGCGACATGATGCGCTGACCAAATAGAAGAAACCCGGCTCCATGAGAGAAACCGGGTTTCTGCATTGTACGACGAACGCGAAGACCGTTCAGTCCTCGCCGATGTACGGCAGCAGCCCGATGAAGCGGGCGCGGAGGACGGCCCGGCGGACGGCGCGCTGGAAGATGGCCGACGTTCCGGTGCGGCGACGCGGCATGATCCGGTTTTCACGGTCGATGAGGGTCCGCAGCGTCCGCACGTCCTTGTAGTCGACGTAGACGGGACGCGGGATTTCGCCTCCCGGGCAGAAGCGGCACTTCAGCTTCTTCTTCAGCCGGGCCCGCTTGCGGCGGATCTTGCGAATGTCCTGTTTGGTGTAGGCAGCCATACGGTTCTGTGACTCAAACAAACGGCCGGAATTGCGAACCGGGGATTATGGGGACCGGCTCCCGTTTATGCAAGCGATCACGGATGCTGATTTTTCGACGCAAAGTCGCCAAGCCGCAGAGGAAACGCAAAGCCGGACTCAGGTTGTATTGTGCGCGTCCATACGAGAATTGCGCATCCGGCAGGTGAATGATGGCCCGTTACCTCTTTGCGCGTCTTGGCGGCTTCGCGGCTTTGCGTCAGACTTCCCTGCTCAACTCGGCGGCTTGGCGCCCGCCGATTTCGGCCGGAAGGCGACGATGCGGTCGGGATTCGTCTCCAGGTACGGGCCTTCCAGCAGATCGATGCAGTAGGGAATCGCCGGCATGACGGCGTCGAGGCATTCCCGGATCGCCTTGGGCTGGCCCGGGAGGTTCACGATCAGGCTGCCGCCGCGGATGCCGGCCGTCTGCCGGGAGAGGATGGCCGTCGGCACCTTCTCCAGCGAGACCTTCCGCATCAGTTCGCCGAACCCCGGCATCATCTTCTCACAGACGGCCTCGGTGGCCTCCGGCGTCACATCGCGCCGCGCCGGCCCGGTTCCCCCCGTCGTAACAACCAGACAGCACTTCTCCGCGTCGCAGAGTTCCCCGAGCGTCTGTTCGATCGTCCCCCGCTCATCGGGAATCACGCGCGGCACCGCTTCCCACGGTGAAGACAGAACTTCGGCGAAGTATTCCCGGATCGCCGGCCCGCCGCGGTCCTCGTATTCACCACGGCTGGCGCGGTCGGAGACGGTGATAATTCCAATGCGAGTTCTTGGCGTCATCTTTCGAATCGGTCCCGGGCACCGACGCTCGATCATTCATTCGAAACCGGTAGCGTCAGCAGATTCTGCATGAGCTTGCCATTTCCCGGGCTATCTCCCACCCACCTGCAGATCAGCGATTGTGCGATGACGATCACCTCTCCTGAGCCATGTACCGTTCTCGCCAGAAATCCGCCCGTGCCTGACGGATCGAAAGCCAGTATGGAAGCCGTCGTCGCGTCTGTAATCGCTACCGGCGAGCCTCTAAAGAATTTCAAGCGGTCCACTCCCGCTGTCAAATACGATTGGGCGATGCCTGCTCCCGTGACCACATCGTTGTGATATCCTCCGCGCGCCTCGGTGTCGAAGACCGTAATGCCGAGCGGCTCCACAAGCGTGTTCACCCTGTCAACGGTGCCAACCATGAAGCGCTGCGGGGCGAGGATTAACCTCCCGCCCTGCACCACGAACAGATCAAGCTTTTCGGTCTCCGCATCACTCAGGTTCAGAATTCCTCCGATGGCCAGGAGAATGACGTCGTACTGGGAAATGTCCGTCTCTCCAAGGACGGATCCATTCTGTGCCACATAGCGATAGCTGACGTCAGCACCCGACTCGCGGACTAGTTCGCGCCACGGATCAAAGTACGAGTCTTCGCGGGTCGCGAATGGTTCAAACGGTGATCCTGCCAATAGGACTCGAAGGTTCTTGCGTTGCGGATTGTGCGCCACGACGGCTGCAGACACCGGCACAACGGCTTCCTGCGCACCGTATAAGACCTTGATCTCTCCGCTGAACTCACCTTGCGCAGTCGTGTCGATCGAGAGAATCAACTCAGTGTAGTCCTTGTTCCCGGCATTGAATTCCTGAACGCCGTTCGACGATTCCAGGAGTTTCACCCACTCGGGCAAGTCAACCGTCGCGGCCTCGCTGCGAGCGATCACATTGCCCCAATAGACACGAATCCCCGCTTCTGCGATCGCGCCGGTCTTGACTTCACCGACATCGATCTTGAGTGGAGAAAGCTCAACCCCGCGGCATTGATGCGACCAGCAGAGCAGGACGGCTGCGAGCGAAACGGGCCATCGCAGAGTGTCGCGACGCCAAACAGGGAAAGACATGGCGGTGTGCCTCGACTATGCGGGAACATCCGGGACGGGCCGAGCACGGCGGTAGCCACGATCCTAACCGTCGTAAGTGCAATACTCCATTCCAAACGTCTCCGCGACTGCCTGATTAGTCACCTTGCCGGCATGCAGATTCACGGCCTCGCGCAAGCCCGGTTCCTTCTGGCAGGCTGCTTGCAGTCCGCGGTTCGCGATGAGTAGTGCGTAGGGAAACGTGACATTGCAGAGGGCGTAGGTGCTTGTGCGGCCGACGGCGCCGGGCATGTTGGTGACGCAGTAGTGGACGATGCCGTCCACGATGTAGGTTGGCTCTGAGTGCGTGGTCGGGCGGCTGGTTTCGAAGCAGCCTCCCTGGTCGATGGCGACGTCGATGACCACCGCGCCGGGCTTCATCAGCCGCAGGTCGTCGCGCGTCACCAGCCGCGGGGCGCGGGCGCCGGGGATCAGCACGGAGCCGATGACAAGGTCGGCGAGGCGAAGCTGTTCGCGGATGTTGTGGCGGTCGCTGAAGATGGTGTTGACGTTGGCCGGGAGGACGTCGTCCAGCTGGCGCAGGCGTTCCGTGTTGACGTCCATGATGACGACGTCCGCCTGAAAGCCGGCGGCGATCCGAGCGGCATTCTTGCCGACGACGCCGCCGCCGAGGACGGTAATGTGCGCCGGCGCGACGCCCGGCACGCCGCCGAGCAGGATTCCGCGCCCTTCCTGCGGGCGCTCCAGGTACTTCGCTCCTTCCTGCACGCTCATGCGGCCGGCGACTTCGCTCATCGGCGTCAGGCAGGGGAGATCGCCGCGCGCGCCGCGCAGCGTCTCGTATGCGACCGCCGTCGCGCCGGATTCCAATACCTTTCGCGTCAGCTCTTCGTCGGCGGCGAAGTGGAAGTAGGTGAAGACCAGTTGGCCGGGGCGCAGTTGCGGCCATTCCGCGGCGAGCGGCTCCTTCACCTTCACGACGAGGTCCGCCTGCGACCAGACGTCGGCTGCGGAGTCCACGATCTCCGCTCCGCCGTCCGAATACTGTTCATCAAAGATGCCGCTTCCGAGCCCCGCCCCGCGCTCCACGAGCACCTGATGTCCTGCGCGGGTGAGTTCCTCGGCGCCGACCGGCAGCATCCCGACCCGGTATTCGTCCTGTTTGATCTCGCGCGGAACGCCGACAATCATGAGAGCGCCTTCGGTCCCAGGTCTTCGAGTGGTCGTCTAACGGCTGCGGCGCGTCGTTCGCCGTGAATGACCGTTCCGCTTCATGACGCCCGGAAGTATTCCACTGCGTTGCGGAAGATCTGCAGCCCCGCTCCGGCTCCGTTTCCGCGTTCGCTGCGGCGCGTCCATTGGGGATGCTGCGTCGCGAAGAGGTACCGTTCGGGATGCGGCATGAGCCCCAGCACACGCCCGGTGGGGTCGCAGAGCCCTGCGATGTTCGCCGTCGAACCATTCGGGTTGAGGGGATAGGAGAGCTGCGCCGCGGTCATGTCGGCCGAAGCGGAACCGCCGTTCGGATCGCGGTACACCAGCGCAATCTGGTCTCTTTCGCGCCAGCCTGCAATCACGCCCTGGTCGTGGGCGACCAGCCGTCCTTCGGCATGGGCGATCGGCAATTCGATCCGGTCGATGTCGCGGAGAAATGCGCAGCGGGTTGAGGCCGTCTGCAGGTGCACCCACAGGGCGGTGTACTTGCCGTTCTCATTCCAGGTCAGGGTGGCGTCCCTGGGCTGGGCCAGGTCCGGAGGAAATGACTCGCTCCCCCCGGGCAGGATCCCCGCCTTGATCAGCACCTGGAACCCGTTGCAGATGCCCAGTACCAGCTTGTCAGCCTGAAGAAAGTCTTTGATCGTCTCTCCCAGCCGGCTGCGGAGCTGTGTCCCGAACACCACACCGGCGCCGATGTCGTCGCCGTAACTGAAGCCCCCCGGAATGCAGAGAATCTGAGCCTCGTTGAGGACGTCGGGGCGCTCCAGCAGCCGGAACAGATGCACGCGTTCCGCCTGCCCGCCGCAACTGTCGAAGGCGTGGGCTGTCTCGGCATCGCAATTGGTGCCGGGGGCCCGCAGAACGCACACTCGAGGGGAAGCCATCGTCGTTTGAATTGCAGTCTGTCGGCCGTGGCCTCGCCGCCGATTCCGGGTAATCGAGCCGGCAGGCCCCGCGTGCGGCTATTCTAGTGGGGCGCCGTGGCGGGACAAAGACACCGGCGTCAAACCGGTCTTGCGGCCATTTCTGCCGATCCGATACAAACCCGTCCCCTCTCTCGCCGGGAAGGGAAGCCCGCGCGCGTCTGACGCGACGCGCCGGCCCAGTTCGGATGGACCCGATCTCACGCAAAGGACGGCAGGCTGATGCGAGGCAACAACTCCGGTTTCCGTACGGCCGCAGCTCTCGGGCGGATGACGTTTACTCTCGTGGCGGCCGGCGCCTGGCTGGTGCTGCCGGGTTGCGGCGGCAAGTCGGACACGCCGTCGCAGAGCGCCCAGTCCACGGCCGCACCGACGCCGCCTGAGGCGAGCATCGAACGTCCCGCCACTGCCGATGCCGAGCCTCAGGGCGCCGCCGCGATGATTGCCGAGATCGCACGGCTGCGGACGCTCCCGGACACCGTGATCGAGGTGCGCTACGAGAACGGACAACGCCAGGAAGGGGCGGCCCGCGCGCCGACCGATGCCGAGATCGCCGCCGAGCAGGAACGTCGGCTGAACCGGATCATTGAACTGGCGGGCTCGGCCATCAAGGAAGTGCATGCCGATCCGGCCCGCGAGCAGCTGTTCAATAATGCCGTGCACTACCTCACGGACGCGCGCATGCAGCTGGCTCTGCTGGGTCAGGACGATCAGGCGCAGTTGCTGGCCGAAGACGCGCAGGCCCTCTTCGACCGCGACGCCACGTCGTTCGCCGCCGTCGAGTCCGGGTACAAGGTCGTACAGCTGGCCGATTCGATGGCGGCCCGGCACGGCGCCCAGAATCGTGACTGGGTGACGGCCTACGCGAATCAGTCGCGCCTGTTTGCCGAACGATTCCCGCAGGAGCAGGGACGCACGGCGGTCAGCCTGATTGCGGCCGGCCGCAAGTGCGAACAGTTCCACCTGCACAACGACGCGAAGCAGTGTTACCTCCTCGTCGAGCAGTTGTATCCGGACAGTGCGTTCACCGCGCAGATCGCCGGCATTCTCCGCAGACTGCGGATGCACGGACAGCCGCTCGACCTGGCCGGACCGACCATTGACGGCGGCTTCTTCAAGCTGGACGACTTCGCCGGCAAGCCCACGCTCGTCGTGTTCTGGTCCTCAAACTCAGAGACGTTTCGCCGCGACCTGACCGTCCTCAAGGAACTCACCGCGGCCTACGGCGAGGACAAGCTGACGGTGGTGGGAGTCAACCTGGATGAGGATGAGTTCGCCGTCGATGCGTTCCTGGAATCCAGCGGCATCGGCTGGCGGCAGATCTTTTTCTCCGAGCCGGACAAGCGGGGAGGGCGGAATCCCGTGGCCCGGTACTACGGCGTGCATGTGGTGCCCACGTACTGGCTGGCCGATGCGGAGGGCCGCGTCGTCGCCGCACCGGCGCCGATCGAGAACCTCGCCGCGCAGGTCGCCCAGGTGACCGCAGAAAGCGGCGTGCGGGCTGCTTCCGCCGAAGAACCGGCCCGCGAGTAGTTCCGCAGCGGTTGGGATCGAGGGCGTCCGAACGGGTCGACCGCAACTTTGCAGCGACCCGCGGCGGACCACTCCAGACGTCAGCGCATCGATCAGTTCCCGGCCGGGGTTTTGTTGAAGTCTCCGGCGACGACGAGCGGGATGCGCTTCGGATCGATCTGCCTGCGGAGGACCTGGTTCACCTCGTCGACCGTGAGCGCGAGGATCTGTTCCCGCAGGTCGGCGTGGTAGCTCATGTCGCGTTCGGCCTGCAGGGTGTTGTTGAGCACGACCGCCAGGTTCGCGTCGTCGGAGCGCTCGATCTTCTGTCGCTCGAGGAAGCCGTTCTGGGCGGCGGCGAGTTCGTCCTCGGTGATCCCCTCGGCGAGCAGGCGCTGGAGTTCCTGAGCAATCGCCTCCTCCACCTTGAGGATATTGGCCGGGTTGGTGATGGCGTACATGCCGAAGGTGGTGCGCTCGTCGAGCGTCTGGGCCGTCATGAAGGCGCCGACGCCATAGGAGAGTCCTTCTTCCTGCCGCACGCGATCGCCGAGCCGCGATGAGAGGCCGCTGCCGCCGAAGATGTCGGCCCCGATGACCAGTTCGGCGTAGTCGGGATCGGCGTCGCTGACCGGCATGACGGTCGCCGCGAAATAGACGGCGTTCTCCTTGTCGGGCGTGACGATCTCCTGCCGCCTGTTCTTGAGTTCGATGCGGCCTTCCTTGGGGATGCGGGCGTACTCCCGGGCGGGAGTCCAGTCAGCGAATGTCTTGTCGAGCAGCGGGCGGATCTCCGCGGGATCGAAGTCTCCGACGATCGACAGTTCACCGTTCGCGCCGCCCAGGTATTCGCCGTACAGAGCGGCGACGTCGGCGTGCTGCAGAGCCCGCCAGCGTTCCATGTTCTCGGCGATGGACGGGACGTAGCGGGGATCATCGGCCGGGTAAGGGTTGATGATCTGCGAGATCGCCTTCTGGGCGAGGGCCGTGGGATCGGTGAGCTGCTTTTCGTTCAGCGCCAGGTACTGCGTCCGAAGGATCTCCAGCTCTTCCTGTGGAAGAGTCGCCTCGCGCAGGATCTGACGCAGGATTTCCAGGACGGCCGGCAGTTCGGACCTGCGGCTTTCGACGGCGAATGTGAGTTCGCCGGCGGACGCGCTCGGCGCGATCCGGCTGAAGTGCTTGCTCAATTCGTCCTGGATCTGCTGCCGCGTCAGGTTCTGCGTGCCGCGCATCATCAGATAGGGGAGCACTTCGCAGGCGGTCGTCTTGCCGCTGAGGTTCTCCAGGTTCCCGTAGCGTAGCGTGAGCCGCAGTTGGACGGATTCGCCGCGCGTCTTCTTCGGGAGAAATGCGACCGGCAGTCCGCTTTCAAGTTCGGTGCGCTCGGTGCGGGCCTCGATGTTCTCCGGCGAGACGTCGAACGCCTCACCCAGGGCGATCCCCTCGCGTCCCTGGTAATCGCCGATCATCTCGGCCAGGTCCGGGGTGGGGGGGATCGTGGCCCGTTGAGATTCCTTCGCCGGAATGAACATGCCGACGGTGCGGTTGTTCCGCTGCAGGTACTTCTTCGCCACATCCTGCACGCTCTCGGGAGTCACCTGCTCCAACCGGTCGCGGTAGAGGAACATCAGCCGCCAGTCTCCCTGCGAGGCCCATTCGCTGAGCTGGATGGCGACGCTGGCGGAGTTGGACATCGCCAGTTGCCATTCCTTCATCCAGTGCTGCTTCGAGCGGTCCACTTCCTCCTGCGTGACGCCGTCCTCTGCGATTGTTTCGATGATCTCGGTCATCGTGGTCAGCACGTCCTGCGGATCGTTGCCGGGTGCGACCTCGCAGATGAAGCGGATGACTCCCGGATCGTGCAGGGCGAAGGCGGCGCCGGTGATGCTGGCGGCGCGCTTGGTGTCGACCAGCGCCTTGTAGAGCCGTCCTGAAGGGGACCCCGTGAGGATGTGCTCCAGGACGTCCACCGAGACGTAGTCGGGATGCGGGCCGGCGCAGATGTGGTAGACCAGCCCAACGCTGGCGACGTCACCGACGCGGCGGAGCGTCACCAGCCGCTCGCCATCCTGCGCCGGTTCTTCGGTATACGTCTGGTCGAGCGTGCGTTCCGGACGGGGAATCGAGCCGAAGTATTCCTCGACCAGCGCCAACGCCTGCTCCGGCTCGAACTGTCCGGCGATGGTGAGAATCGTGTTATCCGGCTGGTAGTACTTCTTGTAGAACCGCTGCAGGTTCTCGATGGGCACGCGCTCGATGTCCGCGCGGTTGCCGATCGTGGACTTGCCGTAGTTATGCCACTCGTAGGCGGTCGCCATCATTCGTTGAAACAGCACGCGGCTGGGGGAGTTCTCCCCCTGTTCGAACTCGTTGCGGACGACCGTCATCTCCGATTCCAGGTCCTCCGCCTTGACGTGGCTGTTGACGAGCCGGTCCGCCTCCAGCCGGATGGCGAACTCCAGGTTCTCCTCGCTGGCCGGGAGCGTCTCGTAATAGTTGGTGCGGTCGAGCCAGGTGGTGCCGTTGTAATCGGCGCCGTGGTCCTTGAGCACCTTGGGGATGTTCGGATGGTCGGGCGTCCCTTTGAAGAGCATGTGCTCCAGCAGGTGTGCCATGCCGGTCTCGCCATAGCCCTCGTGCCGCGACCCGACGAGCACCGTCATGTTGACAGTCACCTGCGGCTTCGAGGGATCGGGGAACAGCAGCACGCGGACGCCGTTCTCCAGCCGGAATTCGGCGATGCCTTCCACGGCGGTGACAAACTCGGGCGGAGCGGCCTCGACCGGAGCGGCTGTGAGCATAGCGATCCCTGCAGTGAGAAGAGTGCCAACAATGCGACGCGCAGACATGTGAACGGCCTTGTTCGAAGTACCGAGACGTAACGGGAGTGCAGCCGACGCTGCCGGAATGGTAGCAGTCGGGTCTCGGCCGGGGAACCAGTTGCGTGGGGGAAACGCCCTGGGAGTGCAGCAGGTGGTCGAGGCGCAGAGGCCGACGTGGTCCCGGAGTTCGCCGGCATTCTCAGCGAGTCCAGCAGACGGCACAGCGGAGTGTGCCTGCGACTTTCCGGGGTAACTGACCTGAACCTCCGTCAAAACCTGTAGACGGGGTCTGTGACCCCATCCGAACCAGCCGG
>JBGTSJ010000013.1:0-202876 GCA_041940305.1 Planctomycetaceae bacterium | reverse complement strand
CAAACTCACCTCCATTCTACGCACGCCGGTCAAGGGGTACTTGGCGATTGCCCTGTGCTGCCACTACTCGGCCTTGTGCAGCCGCCGCTCGGCCTGGCAGCATCACGGTAAGCGAACCGAGATCGGCAGTCGTCGCGTCGGTATTGCGACGGCAAGCGGCGCAGGTTAACGGCGCGCGACATCGCGCGCACGGCGGGTTAACAGGCGCGGGCGGGTAAAGAGGAGAGGCGCCTACGCGAACTGTGCCGCGCGGCCGCCGGAGAAAATCGGAGACCACTCCGAAGATCGAGTGCCTCGACCGGTTCACGATCGTCGCCGAGCGGCACCTGAACCACATCGTCTCCGAGTTCGTGCGGCTTTATCACGAGTGCCGGCCGCAGCAGGCGCTGCAAAACATGCCGCCCGCGGCGAGCGGAACTCCGCCCGCATCGGACTCAGTGCAGCTGGACAACATTGTGTGCCACGAGCGGTTGGGTCGGCTGCTCAAGCACTACGAGCGGCGGGCAGCGTGCAGGTTGATCATCCAGACTAGGACGGCATTGCCGATTCGCGCGCATCGTGCCGCGGCACCAGCGTGGTGTTTAAAGACGTTCCATCGAATGGCGGGGACTCGGCGGTGCCGTCAATGCCGGTGCGCCCGGTAGAGCGATAAGGTTCCTCCCTCTGGACGTGGAGGCTCCCCGGCCACCGCGAGCCATTGCCCATCTGCAGAAAACGCCAGTGCGGCGATATGTGGACGGCGAGTCTCAATCGTGAACAATTCGTCGCCTGTTGCGACATGCCAAAGCCGGGCGGCTCCATCACGTCCACAGCTGGCGAGGGTCCGTCCGTCAGAGGAAAAGGCAAGGCATGTCACCTCGCCTCGATGTCCGTCCAGCTTTCTTCGTATACCGTCGGATAACCGGGCCATCTCGATCGTCCCGGTGGGATTGCTGTACGCCAACCAGTTTCCGTCCGACGAAATGGCCGCTGTCCCGATGATCCCCTGACAGTCATGGGTGCCGACCTGGCGCTCTCCTCGAAGGTCCCAGATTTCAATAAGATCTGGTGATCGGTCGCAAATCGCAATGCGTCCGGTATCCCGAAAAACATCGAAGAATACGACGCGTCCTGAACTGGTTCGTTCCGGACAGCATTCCCTCCATTGCTCGTCTTCGCAGATCAGCAACGAACCGTCAGAGGCCAATACGATCGGTCGGGAATTATCCAGATAGGCGATCCGGCAGTTCCCTTTCTTCCATGCTGGTGATCCGGGTGGCGGAGGTGGAGGGTGGAATCCCGGCTGCAGTCGTCCAACTTCGCATTGCCAACGTTCGATGGAGCCTTCTATTCCCACGAACGCGAGTTCCCGTCCGTCGGGAGAGAACACGAGCGATCCTTCGCGGTTCGCTCGAACCGGCACAATCTCCCACTGATCGCCTGGGAGGCGGCCGATCCAAACTTCGTTATCGTTGGTGATCACAGCGCAGCGACGTCCGTCATGGCTCAGCACCACTTGGTGCAGAGGGGTTGTGAGCGACGCAGGCTGGTCGATCGACGGCCCCCGTGGGAGAGCCCAGACTTTCGCAACGTGATCGGCCCCGGCAGTCAAGATCGACGAGTCATCCCGAGCGAAGTCAAGACTCCAGATCTTGTCGGAATGGGCCTGGAAGAACCGCTGAAGTCTGCTATCAGGCACGGACCAGACCCGCACGCATCCGTCCGCCCCGGCGGCAGCGAGACTCGCACCGTCCTCCGAGAAGTCGATTGCGCGAATCCCGTTCTGGGCCGGCAGCGAACGCATCTGGTCGCCGGTCGACGCATTCCAGACGATCAGCTGGTCGTGCGCTCCTTCCGATGCTAGCCATTCTCCGTCCGGTGACCAGGCGACAGCATAAGTCTTTACCAGCGCCTCCATATGAAGGCGGGGTGTGCCGGTGGATAGGTCCCAAACCACAATGTTCCCAAGGTCGTCAACCGATGCCACTTCACTACCATTCGGCGAGAAATCGGCCCATCGCGGAGGTGCGGGGTGACCGCTGAACTCGTGCACAAGTTCCTCCTGTGCGAGGTCCCACACGCGGACCTTACCGTCCTGGGATGCGGCAACCAGTAAACGGCCGTCGTGCGAAAATCGAACGGATAAGGTCTCTCCCGAAGGCTTCGGTTCTAGATCGCGTCGGGCGCCGTCGTGGACCGACCAGACTCTCACGCTGCCGTCTTCGCAGGAGGAAGCGAGCCAGCGCCCATCGGGAGAAAAGGTGACGCAATTCTCGTCAAGTGGCAGTCCGCTCTCGGAGGTGCCCGCCGGAGGTCTCAGGACAAGGTGCACTTCGCCGCTCCGCCGATCCCACAGCTGAACTGTCGCGTCAGCCCCGCACGTCGCAGCCGTGATCCCGTCGGGGGACAGTGCCGCACCGTATACGATATTCCCATGCCCAGTGAATGTGACCATCGCCTCCGGCCTCAGCTGAATGCGCCGCGCCAGCCAATCGAATTCAAAGCCCTGCAGGTGCTCCGCGTGACCAAACTGGGCGAGGTTTGCCGCCGCGTCCTCGAGGTTGCCCCGCTCGGCATTCCGGAACGCGAGTGTGATCTGTGACGCATACAGCCTCTGCTCCAGGCTCTCTGCATGCCGTTCCGCTTCTGAACGGTGAAAGTCCGCTACACCTCGAGCGCGGCTGAGAAGAAAGTATCCGGTCATCAGCCCCAGCACCCCGATGGTCACGAGGAGGAATATTGCTCCGGCCGCGGTGGCTCTCACTGGATGCCGTCGCGACCAGCGGCGGAGCCTTTCCAGCCGCCCAATTGATCGGGCGGAGATCGGTTCGCCGGAGCTCCAGCGCTGCAGTTCGTCGGCCACGTCGAGGGCGGATGCGTACCGCAGCGCAGGGTTCCGTTCGAGGCACTTCAAACAGATGGTCTGCAGGTCCCGATCAATCCCGGGATTATGAGAGTGCAGAGCGGGAGCGTCCTCAGTGGTGACGGCCAGAAGTGCTTCCAGCGGGGAGCGTCCACTGAACGGTGGCCGGCCGGCCAGCAGCGCGTAGAGAATCGCGCCCACTCCGTATACATCCCCCGCCACTGTCGCAGGTCCGAA
Organism: Planctomycetaceae bacterium; assembly: GCA_041940305.1. Lineage (GTDB taxonomy): Bacteria > Planctomycetota > Planctomycetia > Planctomycetales > Planctomycetaceae > JBGTSJ01. The sequence goes on along the minus strand of JBGTSJ010000013.1, from coordinate 199,797 downwards.
GAACTCGGACCCGGGGACGCGCTCGGGAGCAATATACACGGGAGTGCCGATCAGCTCTGCAGAGGAAGTGAGGTTCTGATCAGTCTCGATTCGCTTCGCTAGGCCAAAGTCGGCGACATGTGGCCGACCTTCGCTATCGATCAGGATGTTGGACGGCTTCAAGTCGCGATGCAAAATGCCCGACTGATGCGCATGGTGTACGGCTCGGGCAATGGACTCGACGATTTCGGCGGCGTCCTCGGGACGACTCGGAAAGTCCTGCAGCCGAGCGTCCAGGCTCCCCGCCTCATACAATTTCATGCTGAAGTACGGTCGCCCATGATGATCGCCGACCTCGTAGATCGGAACGATGCCGGGATGCTCTAGCTGGGCGACTGCTTCAGCTTCGAATCGCAGGCGTTCCGCCTCGTGCGGCGAGGCAACGGCTCCAAAGCGAGCCAACTTGATGGCTACCTGCCGCTTCAGCCCCCGTTGTCGTGCACGATAGACAATTGAGGACCCGCCCTGCCCGATCTCATTCATCAGTTCATACTCCCCCAGAGAAGTGGGGGGCGGCTCCTGTTCATACGTGGGAACCAGCTTACGGAGCGGGCCGATGAACCGTTCCACGGTGCGGACCGCATCGAAATAATCGTCGATACCCGCGGCAATCTGCGGATCAAGCGGACGCGTGTGGCCCGCCCAGGCAGCCTCGCTGCCAGTCTGAGAAACCTGGTCGAGTCGCTCAGCCAGCGAAGCGTAGAGGCCTTCGTCTTCCGCCTCGGGATTGGTCAGGCAGCGCTCCATGGGGCGTTCGCACCGTGTTAAGCCGAGAACATGTCACATACAGTCGCGGGTCAACGATCAGTGATCGGCATCGATCAGGCGTAAAAAATGGAAGTTAGAAAGCGCACAATCGACCGAATTTGGCCGCTGATCGAACATAGACAGGCCGGGACGCATCGCGATCTCAGCTCTTCTTCGCCTCTTTGTCCAGCGGGCCTGCTCGAAGCAGCAGGGTATCGCGCAATCTCGTCAGACCGCGGTGGAGGAGGCCGGCCACGGCAGGCTTGGTGCGATTCATCTGGCGGGCAACGTCCCGGAGGGGCAATCCCCGCAGATGATGGAGCACCACGGCGGTTTGCTGGTCCTCGGGCAATTCCTCCAAAGCGGCGGCCAGTTGGAGCAGCTCCTCATGCCGGACCGCTCGCGTAAATGGGGACGTGCGACCGTCGACAAGCTTGAGACTCACGCGGCCGGAGATCTCACCCAGTGAGCATTCGAGCGCAGCGTCATACTTGACCCGACGCAGCCGCCTCAGTTCGTCCAGCAGGTTGCGCAGGAGAATCTGCTGCAGCCAGGCGATAAGTTCCGCCTCGGTACTCCCTCGGAACTCGGCCAACGACTGGTGTGCCTCGAAGAGAGTCAGCTGCACAACACCGGAAACGTCAAGTTTGCCGTGCAGCCGTGGGTCCAGATCCAGCCGGCTGCGCAGCCGCAGATAAGACCGGTACTTCTCCAGCCCGCTGGAGTCAGACAAGAAGTCGTCAGGAAGTTCCGCCATATCAATGAGTTCAGACCTCGACCCACGAATGCATTATTGGCAGGCGGCAACACTATTGGCAGGCGGCAACACTATGCAAGTCATTGCCGCTCTAGGGGCTATGGCGATGCGGCGGCAGAAGACCGATCCAATTTGACGTCGAGATGCAGCAAGTTGCGGAAAATCGCGCTCTCGCGGGCTGGAATCTCCGCCTTCGGTAGGGAGTGAGCCCATTTGCAAAGCGGGCTCAGCCGAGGAAGGCAATACCCCTGTCCGGGCCGTACTGATGGATTCGCGCCGACGCTGCGGTTTCACGCTCATCGAGCTGCTGGTTGTCATCGCGATCATTGCGATCTTGGTCTCGCTCTTGCTGCCAGCCGTACAGCAGGCGCGCGAAGCGGCGCGTCGGACACAGTGCCGGAACAATCTCAAGCAGATCGGGATCGCGCTGCATAACTACCACGATACGCACCGCGTGCTCCCCCCCGGCTGGATTCCAATGCACCAGCCCCCCACCCACCCAACTGAGCAGTCGCGACTCGCTTCCTCCTGGGCGTGGGGAGCTTTAGTGCTGCCGATGCTGGATCAGGCACCTCTATATGACGCGCTGCGTGTTGGATCAGTTTCGACGCCGCCTCCGCCGGCGGCACAAGACCCTGCTGCAGGCCGAAATGACATTCTGCTGCCGGTTTATACCTGTCCCACCGATTTCTCGCCGGAACCCACCGACTTCGGCGGAACGAATTACCTGACGGAGAATTCCGGTTACCGCAAGTCAAATTACGCTGGGTCGATGGGAGGAATTGAGGCGGACACGCTGACGGCCTGGAATAACCCGTCGTTGCAGAAGGAACGCGGCACCTTCGGTCCGGCGTCGAGTGTACGGATGCGGGATTTCCTGGATGGATCATCAAATTCCACGATCGTCGGTGAAGCAGGGACGCCCGTGCCGACGCCGTCCACGGTCCTGTATCCCGTGGCGTGTTGGATCCGCGCTCAGGAATTCTTTCCTTCGTCAAGCACTCCGTCTCCGACGGTTGCCTTCTTCGCGGTGACTCGTTCGCAACGCAATGCTACCTATCCCAATGACCGGCAGATGAACCATCGACTTTGGCCGCATCTCACTTTCAACAGTTCTCACGAAGGTGGTGCACACTTCCTCCTCGGCGATGGCGCCGTGCGATTCATCAGTGAGAACATCAACCCCAGCCTCTATCAAAACCTCGGCTCAATCGCCGACGGTCAGGTGGTCGGCGAATTCTGATCACCCCTCGTGGTCACTCATGAGCGTTATGCCTCGGATCACTCGACGCGGCTTCACCCTGATCGAACTGCTGGTCGTAATTGCGATCATCGCGATTCTCATTGGCATCCTGCTGCCGGCAGTCCAGAAGGCTCGTGAGGCGGCGCGACGGACGCAATGCGTGAACAACCTCAAGCAGTTGGGGTTGGCCATGCACAACTATCACGATACGCACGGCCTGCTGCCCCCCGGAACCGTCATTCCCCGGCCCCCCATCGGGATTTCGTTCCCTCCGCCAGGCCGGATGCTCTCAGCGCCGGGCTGGGGAACGTACGTGCTGCCGTTCGTGGATCAGGCGCCCCTCTATAACCAGATCAATCCCGACGGTCAGTTGCCCCTGACGACGCTCAAGCCACTCCTCCAGACGTCGCTCCCCGCTTTTCGCTGCGCATCATCCACGGCTCCCGATTACAACCCGAGCACCGATCGGCACTACAACAACCTCGGCGTCAGCAATTACGTTGGCAATGGCGGACTCTTCGCACCGAGCAGCAGTCAGCGCGTGGGATACGTGTTCCTGGAGGGAGCGAGCCCGCAACATGGGGCAGTCCGCTTTCGGGATGTGACCGATGGCATGAGCGCGACGATCTTCGCCGGCGAGCGGACGTGGGAGTTGAGCTTCCCGACACCGCAACCCTGGGCCTGCGGCCATCCGGCGGCCTCAGTCTGGTACGGAACAGGGGACAATATCTTCAATCCGCCGGCCAACCTCGGAATCGGGCAGTATCCCGCCGGCTCGCCATCCCGAATGGGGATCAATCACTGCACCAATTCGCAGGTCGGATACAGCAGCGACCACGACGGCGGCGCCCACTTTCTGTTCGGCGACGGTCGCGTTCAGTTCCTGTCCGAGAACATTCATTCCCTGCAGCACACCGTCGGTGCCGCGCCCAGCTACCAGCCGGTCGTCGTAAACGGGACTTTCGAGCGCCTGATTCACAAGAGCGACGGCGGCGTGGTCGGCGAGTTCTAAGTCACCCCGTACTGCGCGGCCGACCACACTCTCGGACGGCCGCGGTGCACAACCGATTCAATCATGAGCAAGCGTCGACTCGGTTTCACGTTGATCGAGTTGCTGGTCGTAATCGCGATCATCGCGATCCTGATCTCGCTGCTGCTGCCGGCGGTGCAGCAGGCGCGCGAGGCCGCGCGGCGGACGCAGTGCAAGAACAACCTCAAGCAGATCGGCGTCGCGCTGCACAACTACCACGATACCCACCGCGTTCTCCCGCCCGGCTGGGTACCGCTGCCTCAACCGCCGAACCCCTTGGAATCCTCCACGGCGGCTTCCTCCTGGGCCTGGAGCGTGTTTCTCCTGCCGATGCTGGACCAGGCCCCACTCTACGATGCACTCCGCGTCGGATCGACATCAATCCCTCCTCCGCCTTCCGCGGTCAACCCGGTCGCTGGCGTCAACGATGTCGCGCTCCCGGCGTTCGTCTGTCCCTCGGACGCTTCTCCGGACAGGACGGACTGGGGAGGCACCAACTTCGCCACCACGGAATCCGGTTATCACAAGTCGAACTACGGCGGATGCATGGGAGCCGTCGGCCACCTGACACTCACCGGATGGAACAATCCATTCTATGGGAAGTCGCGTGGCACCTTCGGTCCCGCATCCAGCACCCGGTTCCGGGATCTGACGGACGGGTTCAGCAGTTCCACAATCGTCGGCGAGACCGGTGGTCCGAAGGCGAAGAGCGGTGGATCGCCGGATGTCGCCCCGGCGACGTGCTGGATGCGGGCCCAGTGGCTCTCGAGCCTGGCAGCGCCGAACAACATCCTTTCATCGGACGCCGTTGTGCGCATGCAGTGGAGCTTTCTTTCGCCGCCGATGAACAGCTCGACCCACCCGTACGAGAGATTCGGCAGCCAGCATGAAGGCGGAGCTCAGTTTCTTCTAGCCGACGGTGCTGTCCGGTTCATCAGCGAAAATGTCAATCCCCTCCTGTTCGAGCACTTGGGGTCAATCGCGGACGGCGAGGTCATCGGCGAGTTCTAAGTCACGCATTGCAGCCGAGGCGGTGGACTCATGAAGCTCGCGAAGCTCGGTCGAAACCTCCCTGGTAAACCGCTGAGAGCGCTGGTCGAAACACTCGGATGTGACAACCAAGATTGAAGGACCATTCACCATGAAACTGGCTGCACGTCGGGCGTTCACATTGATCGAACTGCTGGTGGTGATCGCGATCATCGCCGTTCTCGTCTCACTGCTGCTGCCCGCGGTCCAACAGGCGCGCGAGGCCGCGCGGCGAACGCAGTGCAAAAACAATCTGAAGCAGATCGGCATTGCCCTGCACAACTACCACGATACACACCGCGTCTTTCCTCCGGGCTGGGTCCCAATTCATCAGCCTCCGTCGCATCCGGCTGACCGATCTAGTCTGGCATCGGGATGGGCCTGGAGCGTGCTGCTCCTGCCAATGCTCGACCAGGCGCCACTGTATGACGCCCTGCGCGTGGGGTCGAACCCGACTCCGCCGCCACCAGCGGCGCAGGATCCCGTCGCCGGAATCCATGACATCTTGCTGCCGGCTTACCTGTGCCCTTCAGATTCGTCGCCGGATACGACTGACTGGGGAGGAGGACACTACAACACTGGCGACACGGGCTATCGAAAGTCGAACTATGCCGGCTGCCAGGGCACCAATGCCGGCCATAACCTGCTGACGTCGTGGAATTCCTCAGCCCGGATACGAGGCACATTCGGTCCGGCTTCCAGCGTGTCCCTCCGGGACATGCTCGACGGGTCATCGAATGCGACCGTTGTGGGAGAGACTGGCGGGCCACGACCGAATACCTCAGGCGGCTGGGAGTACGTCGCTCCGGCGTCGTGCTGGATGAGAGGGCATGACTTTTCGTCGACGAGTTCACCATCGCTGTTCGCGTCGGCTTTTTCTGTCACGCGTCTCCAGGACCGGCTATCTGCCTATATGAATCATCCCTTTCAGCCCTGGGCCACATTCGCCAGTTCCCATGAAGGGGGCGCCCACTTTCTGCTTGGCGACGGCTCGGTTCGCTTCATTAGCGAAAACATCAATGCCCAACTTTATCAGAATCTGGGATCGATTGCCGACGGCCAAGTCATTGGCGAGTTTTAGGGGACGCATCGATCGACGCGGTTGCCCCCTGCGCCGATCTTCGCAGTTGCGTCACGCAACCAGGACTCTGATATAGTCCGCATGTGCGGGCATCTGGTGTATGCGGTCCGGGCATCGGTAACGTCAGAACTCGACTCGGCCGCGGCTGATCCGCTTCGGTAAGGAGCGGGCTCGTGGCTTCCGAGTACTACTACAAGAGGGGTGAGCGGGAGTTCGGACCGGTTGGGGGCCAGCAGCTGAAGGAGCTCGCCCGCAGGGGTCAGATCGCGCCGCAGGACCGCGTCCGGCGCAGCAATTCATCGACTTCTGTCGCTGCTTCTTCGGTGGGGGGATTGTTCGCCGAGAAGATCGGGGGACATGCCCTAACCCCGCGACCTCAGGATCCGAATGCTTCCTTTAGGCAATCCGATCTCCATCCGGAACCACCGCTGCCCCCGCCCCTTGACACGGGACTTGACGGCGACACCGCGCTCCGCCCGTGTTGGACGCCTGCTGTTGAGATGGCTGAAAGTTGCCGGACGGGAAGCGCTCTTGACCCTACAGGCCATCAGCGCTCAGACGCTGCGATTGGCGGGCTTTGGCCGCGGTGCTTGGCAATCCACGGCGGTCGAGCGCGATCTGCGACACGCGAGGGTGCAGCTCGGTCGCAAGATGGCCGACAGTAACCAGTTCCTGGAACAGCATTTTGGACGCCGACTCCCCAGCCGAACAGCAACGACGCACGACTTTCACAAAAACCATCATGTTGGAGAAGAAGTGCGCTCGCGAGGCTGCAAATCTTCGCCCTTTCACTTAGGGGCTACTGCGAGATTAACGGCGGGAGTCCATGTCCCGGTGCTGCGGGGGACACTTGACCAACAGCCACTCCGGGCGCGAGGAACAACGGCCGATGTCATCACCGATAGAGTCCAGGCATCGACGCCTGATTGCGACTCTCGCCGTGCTGATGTGTTCGTTTGCTGATTGCCATAATTCAACTGCGGGCATGATCACGAACACCGGCGATGCTGGACACTGGGTCGCCGTCGGCGAGTACGCGAGCGACAACCTCTCGTGGACAGCAGGCTCTACCCAGCATTGGGACATTGCCTTCGACGAATCTCCCTACGGGACGACAGCGAATATTGCCGGGACGGTCTCGACGTCGACGGCAACGAGCGTCTATAGCATGACGACTTCTGATTCGATCTCCCTGAAGAACACTTGGTCTTTCGAGAGAGCAGGCGATACCCCTTACGGCACCAGTGCATGGTGGCACGCGCGAGTACAGTTCACGGTGGACGATCCCGCTGGTGTGGCCTACTCACTCTCTGGGTTCGCCTACAACTCTGCTGGCAGCACCGAGTTCCAGGTCGTACTGCAGGATATCCTCACCGCCAACGCGCCGTTTGCGAGCAGGCACGAGTAAGGTCCCCCCGGGTTATACACTGTCGCAGGGAACCCGGCGGCGAATCTCACTTACCTCAACGGGATGACGGAAGGAACATTGCTCGCTGGTCACCGATACGAGTTGTGGATTCGAGCAGTGTCATTCGGAGAACCGGCGGCACAGGGATATGGCGAGGTGCAACTCACGTTGAGCCGGATGAGTGCGGTCCCGGAACCGTCGTCGCTCGCACTGCTCGGAGTTGGCTCGACGTTGTGCGGTCTCATCGGAGTGAAACGGCGACGGCGCGAGAATCAGCCGTCCGATCTCAAAGTCTCGCGTTTCGAAGACCGTCGGGAGCGATAAGCGCTCCAGACCCCACATTCCGATTCGCTCTAGCGGAGCCAACGCCGCATTCACCCGGGGGTAATTCGCCCCAGTCAGAGACTCTGAGACTTTGGCCGGATCAGGCCCGACGGCTTCTAATACTGGTAGACGGCAGTGAAACGGTCTCACCCGCGGAGAGACCCCGTCGTCGCAAGTTGTTGCGTATCAACGCGAAAAGCCGAGACGCCTCACCTCGGCTTTCTGCGTTAACCAGTGGGTCAGATAGATCCCAAGCCGCGTTCCATGCACTGGTTTTTGGCGTGGCAACGTGATTCCCCGCAATTTGTCGCTGAGTTACGAGGTGTAGCCAGCCGTCCGGCAACAAAAGGTTGGACTCTCCGCTCTGCCTGAAGTACCTCACAGTCCCCTCGTACATTGAATCCGCCTCAAAAGCACATAGAGTGGTCTGGCAAGTCTCAAGGTGACGCTATGGAACCGTCTTCGACGACACTGGTTCTCGACCGGTTGCTGCAGCGCTTTCGCGAGGGCGATGCCGCTGCGAAGGAACAGTTGATCGCTCTGGCGTTCGATCGGCTGACCCGGATTTCTCGCCGCCTGTTGAAGAGCTTTGGAGGTGAGGCTCGGGTTGAGATGTGGAGTGTCGAGGTCTGTAACGAGGCTTATCCTCGGATCGCCCGGGCGCTGGATGAACTTCAGCCGGGATCGGTGCCGCAGTTCTTGGGATTGGCCCGGCTGCAAATGCAGCGCGTGCTGTTGGACCGCATCCGGTCCCTCGGAGGACGCGACGGCAATCGCGGTCCGAGGCCGCAGTCGTTGTTCAACAATGACTCTGAAGCCGGAGGCGAGGTTCGCGAACCCGCCGATCCCCGCGACGAGGAGCAGCACCGCTTGCTCATGATCGATCTGCTTGAGGGAATCGGTGCGCTGCCCGAAAACGAAGCGGAGACGGTGTGGCTCAAGCTGGCCGGACACACGCATCCAGAGATTGCCGACATGCTGGGCGTTCACAAGGACACGGTCGATCGGTATTGGGGTAAGGCGTGCATCAAGCTTGCGAAGAGGCTGGAGCCGTTCCTCTGACGCGCGTCCGCTCTTGAGGCAGCATTATCGCCAGCGCTCATCAAGCAGCCGCGTGAAGTCAGCCTGGCCGCTTTCGTTCAGCGACCGCAGTGAGGCCTGTGTCAGCGCCTTGCCGATCGTCGAAATGGCGATCACCGCGAGTAGGACCAGCAACAGGTCGCGGAGGGCCGTGCCGACGGTGGTTCTGGTTCTTTGCTGGCTCATTGGGTTCGTCCTGAATGACGGGTGAGTTCTGCGAACGACTGAGAAAGCGGAGCGGGACCCGCTTGAGGGGCGGACAATCCGAAACTTCCGCAAGATCCTGGTCGGCAGACGCTGCCAATTCCGGCCGGAGCACGTGGCAGCCAACATTCCGCATCTCGGCGACTGAACCCTGCACAGCGTTTTGCGTCGAACTGCTGCCCCTGTTTCGGTGTGTCCGCCGCTCAAAGGGTCGTGGCGAGCTGTGCTTGATCGGACAGTCACTCACACCGAGCGCCGTTCAGCCAGGTGCAATTGGAACGATTGCCCTCTCTTCATCCGCCCCCTGGGTCTCAACACAATTCGCGAGGTCGACATGGACATCAGCAGCGGCAGTTCGTATCCGGCATCGGCGTTGTCGAATTTCGCTCCGCATCCCTTCGTCCTGGACGGCGTCGCAATCGCCTCCATGGAGGGGTTCCTGCAGAGCCTGAAGTTCAGCAATCCCGAGATGCAGAAGCACGTGTGCACGCTGGTCGGCCGCGCTGCCAAGAGCAAGGGGCAGGGCAAAAACTGGCAGCGGCACGGTATTCTGCACTGGCAGGGAAGCGAAATCGACCGCTTCTCCGAAGAGTATCAACAGCTGCTCGACCGGGCGTTCGAGGCGATGTATACAACCAACACCTCGGCGCGGAAGGCCCTGCTCGCGACCGGAAACAGCACCCTGTTGCATTCCAAGGGGAAGAAGAGCCCGCGCGATACCATACTCACGCGGAGCGAGTTCTGCTCCCGACTGACACGGCTTCGAGAACGGCTCAAGGCTGTTCCGGCTGCGTAAAGCCTCTCGGCGGTCTGGCTTAACTCAATTCAAAGCACGATTTCCATGGCCGTGGGGCAGTATGGCCCCTAACAGAGTGTGCAATATCAGTTCCCGGACAACGAGGACGGCATGCGAGCGATTTCCACCGGCCTGGTGCTCGAACGTTGCGGCATGCGACTGGACGCCGACCTTGGACCGGGATTGATCGGCCAACGCTGGTCGGTGCGTCTGGTTCATCAGCAGCCAGGCGCACCGATTTACGGCCGCATCGCGGACGTCGTTGAAGTCCAGGATCCTATTGTCGACGCACAATGTGATCAGTTGACACGGTTGGGCGGCATTCCCCAATCGCGGGGGGTCGGCTCAGCCCTTGCGACCGAGTGGATCGACGATCAACACTTTGCAGCCGTGTGGGATCTTTCACCGCAGGCTCGCACGCTGGCCTCGTTTGTGAGGCATTCGGACTTTACTCCCCCTGACGAGCAGGAGTTCTGGCCGGTCGCCGCGATGCTGTATCGTGCCGTATCCTGCATGCATCGAGCGAGGCTCGTGCACGGTCCAATCTGCCCTAACGCGTATTACGTGGACGGCGAATCGCTCGTGCTGTCGGACCTCTGGTGGGTACGACCATTCGGAGTTTCTCAGTTAAACGGCGATGCGCCCGAGCCGAGCAGTCAACCTCTCCCCCCGGCCGCTCATCACTTCTCTGCCCCCGAGATTCGAGCAGGGGAGCTGCCGACACAGGCAGGCGATTTGTTCTCGCTGGGAGCAGTGCTGCAGTTCCTGCTGACGACCTGTCCGCACGGGACTTCGGGTCAGACGGGGAACGACGCGACTCCTTTCCAGACTCGACAGCTCGATCCTGACTCGGAGCGCGGCCGATTCACTTTGGCGCTGACTAAGACCAATCCGGCGGAGCGGCTATCCCCCCCTCAGATCGAGGCCTGGCTGCATGAGAAACTGCTGAGGCGAGTCAGCTCGAGCCGCCCCAGGGACTGGGAGGTGCGTCTGACGTCTGAGTTCGGCGTCAGCCTGCATGGCGTCCCGCCGCATCAGCTTGTGGACATTGTTGATCTGTACCAGTGCATCGGCACACTGCTGCTCGCCTGCCGTCAGGACGAACGCGAAGCGGGATTTGTCATCGAGGGGTTGCTGTTGACCGGTGGACGGACTTACCTCGCGTTGGCTGATTCGCCAGAACACTCGGAGCGGCTCGATTACGTCCCGCTGACCGTCGTCCGTCTGGAGAACGATTGGCAGTTCCGAACGATTGACGAGCAGGAGTTGCTCGCCGTGCGGGAGGACTTGACCGCGAATGTCTATCGTGGCACCTCCCGCGACCTGGCGTACGCACAGTTCTTGCTTGGTCCGATCCGTGAGTGGAAACAGCCGAACCAGCTTTCTCCGGGACAGCTGGACACAACGGATTGGACGCACCGCGCCCCGGAGTCCTGGTGATGCAGCCTCACACGCCCAATGACCGATGTGCGCCCCCCCCCGGGCTACCTGCTGACGGCCCAGGGGTCGATCAGCATCACTTGTCCCTGGTAGATCCCGAGGTTATTGGGAGCCGGATCGGTGAAGCGGTATCCGCTGGCATTAACGCGATTCCAGAATTCGGCCATCTGTTCCTTCGACACAGGTGTCTCGACGCGCGGTTGAATGAAGTAGAGCAGGCCGTGTTCGACGCACGCCTGGGGCGAGCGGACGTATCGCCGACGATGCTTCCGTCCCCGAGATACTTTAGCAGCGGGGAATCTCTGGATTCCCTGTTGAAGGATTGGCAGATCAAACGGGCGTTTGCCGAAGTCATCGCGGAACGTCCGGTTCCCGGTGACTTTCAGGACGTTGCCGTCAGTGAGTTCGAACGTCACGGAATCGGCGCCGGCCCAGATGATCCGCCACGCGCGAAACGGGCTGTTCGCAAATGCCTCGGCATAACCTTCGAGATCGTGCGCGTCGCGGATGTCGCGATCGGTCACTTCCCGGAGCAGTTCCGACAGCGGCCGCGGACAGCAGACAGCCCAGGGATCGAGGAGTGTCAGTCGGCCACGATAGATCCCCACATTCTCACGACGAGGATCGCTGAACCGGTAGTTCCATCGGGCGAGTTCGGCTGTGAATGCTGCAAACTGCTCATCCGAGATGGGCGTCTCCGCACGCGGCTGAATGAAGTAGATGATGTCCTGGCCATAGGGGCGGGGCCATTTCCGCCTGGTCAGGATCGGTATCTCGAACGGACGTTCCCCCATACCGGGGGCGAGGCGGCGGGTGTTCGTCAACTTGAGGATGTTGCCGTCGCATAACTCGAAAACAACACAATTCTGCCCCATACGAAGGATGCGGACAACGCGCAGCCGCAGCCGCTCGAACTCGCGCGCATAGAGATCAAGGGCGAACTGCTCGGAGCGATTCTGCGGGACGATGTCCCGCAGCAGGTCCGAGATCGAATGTCCCGGTGGAGCGGAATCAGATTGTGGCACCATGTCATTGTGAGTTCATGAAGAGTTCCAACTGCCGTTGAAGCTCCGACCTGAGGGGCAACAATTCCTGTGTCTCCCGCAGGAACGGCGGCAATCGATCAATTGCAGAGATTCCGAGCCGGAGAACCCTCTCCAGCTCGATGGCTTCGTCGTCACGTTCCGCCTTTAACTGGTCCGCCCTTCTCTGACAGGCAGAGGCCAACCCGGCGCACGCATTTCGATAATGGCGAGCGACCACCGCATCGTCCGGATCAAAGCCGGCCAGTTCCTCCCAGACACGGACCCCGTTCTCAAACTCGTCTACGGCATCAGCGAACCGTTCATCTTGAAATGCCTGAATTCCCTGGTTCTGGAGGAACTGTCCCCAGCTGAGCAGATTCAATCTGTAGTCTTCACGAATGCCGGGAAGTTCCGGCTCCAATGCCGCCAGCGGGCCCAAGAATGATTGGGCTCGATCGAAGTGCAGTGCGGCCTCAGCAGCATCGCCAGCGACCCAACGAAAGTTGGCCCATCGCCAGCACGCTCGTCCAGCCGCCTGCTCGAGCTTCCGTCGGAGCGACTGATAGCGGTCAGCGTCCTCGGTCGCCTTCTGCAACTTGTCAGTCAGTACCAACGCTTGCTCGAAGAGCTGTAACGCCGCGACCGGCTCATTCTGTGCATCGAGTGCGGACCCGAGGTTCAGCCACGTCGTGGCCAGGGCCTCCGCGACGTCCGGGTCATCCGGCGCCTGATCGCTCGCTCGTGACAGCAACGCCTCGGCACTCTCAAAGTATCGCGTCGCGAGGTCAGGTTTGCCGCTCCGCAAATACAGCGCTCCCTCAACATTGTCGATTGCGCCCAGTTCGAACAGGTCGCTGATCTCTCCATCGTTGAGTTCGACAAAGTGCTGTCGAATGTCTGCCAGTGCCTGGTGCATCTGTGGCGACGATGGCTCGCTCACAGCATGGCCGAGGAATACCACGCTCGCTTGTCGCAGCCGCGTATACGCCACCGACAGACGCTCCTTCGCGGCCCGTTCGCGATCGGCACTGCGTCGTTCCTGGATCGCCATCGCCACCGAAGCCACGACCAGCACGCTGACGGCCGCGAATCCACCGGCGACGATCGACCGATTGCGGCGCATCCAGCGCTGTGCTTGAGTCAGCAGTGAGTCACGCATCACGCTGACTCCTTCGTCGGCGAGCCAGCGCTCGAGATCGCTCGCCAGATCCTGAGCGGTCCGGTAGCGATCGGCCGGTTGGCGAGCCATCGCTTTGTGACAGACGGCGGCGAGCGACCGGGGGGCGGCCGGATTCCGCAACGATGGTGAGTCGGGTGGGGCACTGAGAACTTTGCCGATGACCTCCACTGCAGTGCCGCCGGAATAAGGCAGCTCACCGCTGAGCAGGACATACAACGTGGCGCCCAGGCCGTAGATATCGCTTTCCGGCCCAACGCTCTCCCAGTCGCCCCGCGCCTGCTCGGGGCTCATGAAGGCCGGAGCTCCCTTGGCGATGCCGGCAACGGAATGATTCGCGGCCATATGCGATGTCGGAGCCGATGCCGAGCTCGTATCATCGCCGCGCTGATCATGCTGGTCGTAGACACGCTTGGCGAGGCCCCAATCCAGAACAACGACCTCGCCGAACGCTCCCAGAATGATGTTGTCGGGCTTGAGATCCCGATGGATGACGCCTCGGGAGTGAGCATAGGCGACCGTCTGGCAGACGGCGATCAGACATCGCACCAGCCGGCGGAACTCGAGATTGCCTGCCGCAGAGTCCGGGGCAGCAGTCTGCTCGTGGTATCTGCTGATTGCTTCCGCGAATGTCTCGCCCTGGACGAACCTCATGGCGTAGTAGGGCTGGCCTTGCCTGTCGCGGCCGGCCCGGTAAATCGGGACTACTCCGGGGTGGTCCAGTCGCGCGGTGATCTCTGCCTCGGCAATCAATCGAACATCCGCGGAACCATCCGCCGGGGAACGCGGCTTCAGACGCTTGATGGCGACTGGGCGGCGCAGCTCCACTTCTTCGCCGAGCAACACCACTCCCAACCCCCCCTGGCGATGGAACGTCAGGGAGCGATACCCTGAAACGTCGAAACTGGCCGTCGCGTCTCCGCTTTTCGATTCGTCCGCGTCGAACAGGGCATCGACAGCCTGCCAGGCGGGCAATCCGTTGCGGAAATCCTGCAATAGCTCCGGACACTCCAAGCAGACTTCATCGGCAGAGAGGGGCGCTCCGGCCTGCGCACTGGCCTTCCAGCGCAGATACAAATCCGCCAGTTGATCGTCAGTACTCATGGCAGACTCTATCGGTAGAGAAATAGCAGAATCGCTCAGATGGGCGGCCGCTGAGGGATGTGGCTCCCCTGTCCCATGTCGGTGTCTGTCGCACGAAGCAAGGCGGCAACCGACATAAGTCGATTGCCGCCTTCGCGAAGACCACTCGCACCGGACAACCATTCACGTCTGAGTGGCGACCAGCCACTACAGGGTCGGTTGCACGGGAACGTCCGCGGGTCGGGGATCCAGAATCTGTTGGAGATTACTGATGAATTCTTCCAGCGGAAAGTATCCGACGATCCGCCCCATCTCCTGGATATGCTCGGACGAAGTCTCGATCACGACGACCGAAGGCAGCTTGTCAATCTTCAAGTCGCGTCTCAACTGGGCATAATTGCCCTTGTCGTCCTCATCCTGCGTGTCGGCCCAGACGAACTCCGCCTGGCCGGCCAGCACCGCCATTTCCGGCTCATTGAACACACCCCGCTCCAACTGCTTGCAGAAGCCACAGTCCGTCGCCGTGAAGTACACGACGAGCGGCTTGCCGGAGCGGGTCGACTCCACGAACGACTCGTACAGATTCCGGCTCCACGCGATCTGCGGATCGGCCGCAGCCGCCACCTCGCAGGCACCCGCAATGAGAATTGCAACCGCGGTCAGCACAGACGCTTTCATCAGACACCTCAGGGATTGTTGTGGGCACGCGATCGAAGTCGATACTCCTCGAACTTCGCAGCCGCGTCGATCACTCGTCTATCCCCGAGGCGGCCGAACGCGGCGTGCGGGGGCAGAAATTTCTGCCAGATTCTCCGAATCGCACCCCAGGATCGACTCAGCTGCCTCCTCGATCCCGTTCCGTCGGCCAGTTACCGGACGCCCCGCGAAGGTCGCGGCCGTGGCTTCTCACTCAACTTCGATGACGACGTCATTGGTCGACAATGACTCAGCGATGGCCTGAATCTTCAGTCGGACTGCGGTCGGGTCGCCACCGACGACCTGGCACGTCACCAGCACACCCGTGCGTTCGCCATCCCGATAGACGGCCGTCAGCATGCGATCTTCCGTCAGCACTTCTTGTAGGAAAACGCGCCCTCCCTGTGCGTCCGGAATCCGCACCGTCTCGCTGTGCCGCAGCACAGCACTGCGAGATTCCACGGCATCGTCGCTGAGCCGGAGAACGACCGGCAGTTCCTCAATGCTCAGCCCTGCAACAGGGATGCCGCGGTCCAGCGCAGTCAGCACGAGCTGAGCTTCCGATTCGGCAACGCCCAGTTCTCGACAGCGGTCGGCATCAATCCGCAGCTCATTCACAAACTCCGCGTCCTGGCTGATGTCGACCACTTCCGCAAGATTCTGCAGTTGATCCACCAGCTGTGCGGCCGATGTGATCATCGCCTCGGCATCTTGAGCGAGCACGACGATCGAGATGTCTCGTCGATCTGCAGGCCATCGATGCCGAATGCGTTGAGGAGCATCGACACGGACGCCAACGCCCGGAATCTGTGCCAGGATTTCCCGCAGTTGCTGGGCCTGCTGACCACGATCGCTTTCCGGCACTGAGAGTAGAACGCGGATTTCACCGGCGTCATCCGCAGTGTAGACGCACGATGCGTGGTCACCAGCCAGCGGGCTCGTTGCATTGACTACGACTTCAAGCATCCGGGACAGCGTCTCGCGCGGTGTACCCGCCGGCATCTGCAACGTCGCCTCAATGTCCGTCGACGCAAACGACAAAGGCTTGATCTGAACGCGCTGCGGTACCGCGTCGCCAAGTTCCAAGGCAAGGTCCTGAAGGGATCTGACGACACTCGGCACTTGTCCAGGCCTGGGATAGACAGCAAGAAACGCGGAAGGATGCGCCTCCGTACCCGCTTGACTGGTGAATGTTGTCCGGTTCGGCGCCACCGCCTGACGAACCGACGCCAGATCTCGCAGTTGAACGTCACGCCCGGGAGTCCCGCCGATGCTCAACTGCTCCAGGCCAGCAATGGTCCTGATTGATGCGGCGTCCTCTTCCGTCAATCGGGCGTGCAGCCCGGCCACTGACACTCCGAATCGCTCGCACTGATCGGGATCACACACGATGGCGATCCGCTCAATTCCGATTCCTGCACTCTCGACGCCGGCAATAGACGGCAGTTCTGTCAGGCGGGACTGCACAAAGTGACTCAACAGCTTCGCCGTCTCTGCCGCACTGAACTCGGACGACTCCAGGTAAACGATGATGAAGGTGGCGTCCCGTTCGGGAAGTACTCTGAACTCGGTCGGATAGCCCGGTGCGTCCTGCGCGTCGCGGTGCTCTCGTACCGCCTGCTCCACTGCATTGCGAAGTGTTCCGACTGCGGCGGATGAGTCCGCGTCCAGACGGACGATGCATTCGTTGGCTCGCGTGACGGAGCGGATGCGGGCGATGTCTTTGATCGACCTGCATGCATCCTCCAGCGGTATCGTCACGCGCGTCAGCATATCGGCCGGAGGCACTCCTTCCGCCCGCGCAACGACTTCGACTGAATGCACAACGGCTGTGGCAGAGTCTGTTTGAATCCCGTCGCGACCAGAGGCTGCGTCTTCGATTGACGGGCCATTCTGCTGGCACGCTGAGAGGGCGAGGAGCAGCAAGCCGCAAAACCGATACGTGCGCAAAGGGTGTTTCACAATGTTGGAAATCGCCCAGGGTCGATACTTCTCGGCCATCTGCGGCCGGGGACCATGAGTCCAACTCGTCAGCGTCCGCGATTCTGCGGGCGCCTCCGTCCGGCACACAGGATCTGTGAACTGCCACATGATGCATTGTCCTTCCTGGAGCGGACAGATGGCGTACCAGCGTGTCCGTCTGTGCTAGTCCACTAATGATTGGAGTCCTTCGGTTGCCCGAATTCGCTGCAAGATTCGATGAATCGTAGAGAGACTGTGCCCGAACTTCTCTGCGATCTGCTCCCGCGTTTGGCCATGGAGCAGCCGGAGGGACAAAATCTGAAAGTGCTCATCAGACAAGGACGCCACTGCCTGATCGAATCGCGCGAGCCTCTCTGCATTGGCGTTTCCCTCTGCTGGGCAGCACTTGCAGGTGCGAACGACGGAGCTGGATGTCAGCAGCATCTCAAGTGCTGAGGCCGAGTCGGGATGGTAGCTCAGCAGGTAATCGCGGCTGGGAGCTGTTCCCTCCAGCACGGCCCGTCGATAAAGCGAGAAGAGCAGATGGTCGTGTGGTTGGACCTGCACCATGACAGCCACCGAAAGAAGGCCTATCTCGAAACCGCCATCACGATTGGCACACTTTCCAGAAAGAACGCCATCGAATTCATCAGCATGGGCTGTGCAGGTTCTGAACCACCCCCGCGGTGAATGATGGCAGCAGTCGCATTACTGCTGCTCAGCAACGCGCCGAAAGACGTATTCTGTCGGTGGCCGAACCCGCGTCCCATTGAAGAGTCCCGGCACTGAATCAAACTGAATGACCAGTTCGTCCGCAGTCAGTGATACCAATCCGAGTTCGTCGATCCCGTTTTCATACTTCAATGAGAACCGCCGTCCGGGGATGAACTCATATCGACCTGCCGTGGAGCGCTCTTCCGAGCCGAACAGTTCCATGGCCAGGTAATGGCCGGAATGGTCAAAGTACAGGGCCAGCGTCCGTTCGACAGTCTGCCCCTCAACGTCCGTCAGAAAGATGTCCGGCGTCGTCGTGCCGTCAGGGTTTTCCTGGGCAGGTTGAAGCAGGACAGGTTGCGCGCACTTCCAAAGACCGACCAGGGAGTGCCTGAAATTCGGAACTCCGACGGCAAGTCCGCCGCGCATCTCGTGAAGCTCAAACGGCTCCCAACCGGCTGTTGATTCGTATTCGATGAGCGGCAGCGAATCCGCAACCGACAAAGACCATTCCGTAACATAAACCTGCTCCTCCCAGGCCAAGCCCGGACTCTTGGGGAGTCGCTCTAGCCTCTTCGGCAGTTCTCGTCTCAGAATCCCGCGAACTTCCGCCAGGGTGACGATGGCGTCTGCCTCGAGTGGACCTGAAGCGCGATCCACCGGTGCTGCCAGAGCTTTCAACAGTTGTTCGGTGAACAGGCTGTTCGGGATCCCGTCCTTACTGCTCTGACTCCCGATGGACGAAGCCAGAATCACGAGACCGCCTCCGCCTGGCTGGCGCAATGTATTGAGTTGCACCTCGCAGTTGCGGGCAATCTCGCCTGCATGGCATGCATCGAGAATCAGTAACACCAGGCAGCCGCGCGTGGTGAGGCGCCCAACGAACTGGGAAATCGCCCCTCCTTTAAGGGCGGACTGATCCGGGTTGGCTGGATCGAAATCATGGGGAGTAAAATACCAGTCCCGCCCCAACCGATTGCCATGACCGCTCATGTAAAGCACAACCTTTCCCTGGTCCGGCACGACCCGTTCCAGCTGCTCAAAGGCAGCCTCAATGTTGGCCTTGGTGGCCTCTGCATCGCGCAAAATCAGCGGCTTCCCGCCCTTTCCGAACACCCTGGCGATGGCATCGGCATCATTCACGCATCCATTCAACGGAACCAGCGAGGTCGATTGGTAGTTGTTGACGCCGATTGCCAGAACAGAATACTCCGCCGCGGCGAGCGTGCCCGTGAGCAGGCCGATCATCAGTAGTTGCACACACATTCGCCAGTACAGGCTGTTGGTGTTGAAATGCGAGACATTCATTGATCCATCCTTCGGGAGTTTGTGGGATTGCAGTGCGTTCAATCATGAAGCGGATGAGTGCCTCCCATGGGGGCAGTCTTTCTCGATGTCAGGACCTTCATCTGTTGAAAAAGCAACGGCGAGCTGCTCAAGAGCGATCGAAGCCACCACCGTTTCAGGCACCATGGGGTGCTTCAGGTTGCGCGGTCGCGCTGAAATCGCTTGACGGCATCAGGAGACAATGTGACCTTGGAAGAAAGCACTTTCAGCGCGACGACTCGCTCCATTCGGCGGTGCTCGGCCTTGAGCACCATCCCCGTGCCCCCTTCACCGAGCTTATCGAGCACCGTGTAGTTGCCGAGTTCAAGCGAATTGACCTTCCCGGCGTAGACCTGCTGCGCCTGGTAGGCCGTGAGCTTTTTCTGCTTCACCAGCCAGCGCGCAAATAGATCGGCATCCGTCGGGGATGACGCGGCCTGCCAGGAAGTCAGAAGCGCGTCCAGATCCGCTTGGGAAAACAGCCTGGAGGCGGCCAGACGTTCGACGAACTGCTGAAGCGACGGCGGCAAGGGACGGCCCGACAGGCGATCTGACGGCCGCTTCGACTCAGGGGCGTCGTTCGCCACCGTGAGATTCAGAGGCCGTACTTTGCTCGCAATTATCTCATGTCGCGGGCGGCGTTGTCCAATCGTCGCAGTACTCGAATGGCCCCGCCCATGCTGTCTCGACAGCGTTGTCACTCCGCAGGAAACGAGTTCAGGTCTTGCTGAACGCCAGATCGGAGGCCGAACGACCTGTCGTCTGCATCGAACCGCCATAGGCAGCCACGAACGGGACGAAATGGTCTCTGCGCGAGATGCGACCATGCTTCACGCAGCGCGAGAGCAGGCAGTTAGATGAAGTACGCGAACGCCACCCGAAATGCTGCCACATGTGTTTGACCTGTTTACGCAATCGGATTAGTCCATTGCCAGGTCACAGGGTGGATTGGCTATCGGATTCCCCATACGATCATCGTCACGGCCCGGGAGCGACGGAGGCTGCTCAAGTTCGGAAAACCGGTCGGAGCGGCGATCAAGGAACTGATCGGCATTTTCTCCCCGAGGACGTTCGCGCGCTGGCTCAGCGCTGAGAAGAACACGGGCCGGACTGCCCCCAAGAAGAGCGGGCGGCGCCCGACGGCCGCCGAGATCCGGCAGCTCATCACGAAGCTGGCCAGTGAGACCGGCTGGGACTACAGCCGCATCCAGGGTGAACTGCGGCGGCTCGGTATTCGCAAGATCAGCCGCACCGCGTTCCTGAACATTTTTCGGGAACAGGGCATCGATCCGGCGCCGAAGCGGGGACCAGGTTCGTGGCGGGACTTTATGGAACGCATGCGAAGACGCTCTGGGCGTGCGACTTTCTGACGAGGCACGTCTGGACGCTCGGCGGGCGAGTCGACATGTACTTGGTGGTGTTCATCCACATTCAGAGCTGGCGGATTTGGGTCTCAAAGGCCACCGCGCACCTGAACCATGTCTGCCGGGAGTGGAAGCTGCATTACAATCGTGAAAGGCCGCACTCGGCGATTGATCACTTGCCGCCGGAGCACACAATGGATCGAATGGCCATTGGCTCAGACGACCCCGTTGACGTGGTCTGCACGTCGCGTTTGAGAGGGCTGCTGAGTTCATATTCGCGTCGTGCGGCATAGCCAAAGTCCAAACGATGAACACTCCTGAATCCGCATCGCCGGTGGGCGGTCCTTCGCCTCAAGAGCTGAAACTCGCTTTGAAGGCATTCAAGAAGCGACTTAAAGTGACGCGGCTGGATGCAGACTCGAAGCTCGGAGGCGGCCCCTTCAGCAGTGGGTCGAAAGGCTCGATTACTGCGATTGCGCCTCCCAATCAATTCCCTCGCTCTATCTGGGATGAGCTCGTACGGCAGGGCAAGCTCAAGAGCGCGGGACACGGGTTGTATTCCCTCGCCGAACCGTGATTATTCGATAACGTGCTGTTGTCTCCGTCGCCTCCGCGGGCACCCTGCAGCCGGCGGTCTACGGCATAGTCGATCATGCGCCCACTTTATGTCGAATCGCTCCCGGTTCGCGCGCGTTTGAGACGGCGACGTCGTAGGTGATCTCCCCCACCTGGTAGAGGGACAGCAGCGACTGGTCCATGGTGCGCATGTGGTGCTTCTGGCCGGTCTGCATTTCGCTGTACAACTTGTGCGGCTGCTGTTCGCGAATGTGGTTGCGGACAGCCGGGGTCGCGATGCAGATCTCGCTGGCGAGGATACGTCCCTTGCCATCCGCGCGGGGCAGGAGCTTCTGTGCGACGATCGCCTGCAGACTGTTGGAGAGCTGAACGGTGATCGAATTCTGCTGACTTGCCGGGAACACGCTGTAGATGCGCTGCACCGTCTGCACTGCGTCGGGTGTGTGGAGTGTGGCGAGCACGAGGTGACCGGTCTCGGCAGCGATGAGAGCAGTCTCGATCGTTTCGATTTCGCGCATCTCGCCGATCACGATGACGTCGGGATCCTGCCGCAACACGTGGACGAGTGCGTCACGGAACGAGTGCACGTCCGTCATGACTTCCTGCTGGATCACGATGCTGCGACGGTTCTCGTGTACGTACTCAATTGGGTCCTCGATGCTGACAATCTTGGCGCGCCGCTCCTGGTTGATCACGTCGACCATGTAGTTCAGCGTGGTGGTCTTGCCGACGCCGGTGGGGCCGGTGACGAGAATCAGGCCGTGAGGGCGGCGCGTGAGTTCTTCCACTCCCTGCGGCAGTCCCAGTTCCTCACGGTTGCGAACGCGCGTCTCGCAGATGCGGATCGCCAGCTCGGGGACTCCGGCGTGCATGTACGCACTGGCGCGGAACCGGCCGACTCCGTCCCAGAATCGCGAAAAACAGACTTGCCACGTCTCGACGAGCTGGCGCTGCTGTTTTTCCGTGAGGAGTTCTCCGATCAGCCGCTGGAGTGTGTCGGGATCGAGCGGTTCGCCTTCGATCGGGCGGATCTCGCCGTTAATGCGCAACGCCGGCGCGACGCCGCGCACCAGGTGGACGTCACTGGCATGCAGCGAGCGGGCCCCCTTCAATATGCGATCGACCGTCCAGCCCATTGTCGTACCTTTGCTCTACCGGCTCCAGACGCCGCGCACACGTTTCCACAACGAGCCTCCCTGCCGAAGAGCCTGCAGGCGGTCCTCCGCGTCGCGATGACCCGGACTGAGTTCCAGGCACGTTCGCAAACTTTTCGCCGACGGCCCATCGAGACCGAGTTCGGCCTGGCAGACGCCCTGGACGTACCAGGCGTAGGCGGCTCCGGGATCCCTCTCAGTTCCTGTCCGCGCGCGGTTGAGCGCATTGCTGGGCTGCCGGTATTCCAGGTAGATGAGCGCGATATTGACCGGCACCAGCCAGTCGCCGTCGGTCTGAAGTGCCTTGTCGAAGCAATGCCGCTCGGTGCTTTGCCGTCCGGCGAGCAGCAGTTCGCCGCGAACGGTCCAGCGATACGCAGACTGTCCCGGCTGACTCATCGCCGCGTCGACGGACGCGAATGCCTCCTTGGTCCGTTGCAGGCGGACAAGCGCCTGAGCCCGGGCCGCGTGGAGGTCCCCCTCGGCGGGGAACAGCTCGAGCGCCTTGCGACTCCAGACCTCCGCTTCAGGGTGTTCCCCGAGCATGATCAGCATCTGCACCTGCCCGACCCAGGCGCGCACCAGCGTCTTGTCGTCTTCCAGGGCGCGCGAGAAGAACTGCAGCGCCCCTTCGTAACTGCCGGAACGCCGCGACTGGTCTGCGCGCTGCATCCAGGCGGTCGATCCGGTCTCGACGCGCGGTGTCAGATTCGATGCCGCCTCGGCTGAGACGGACGTCTGGAGTTCCAGCTTTGTGAATCGGGGCATGGACGGGTGGCGGCCTGTTCCGTATTCATCCGAAGTTTCATGGCGACCGAGGTTCCTTTCGAGACGTCCCGGTCGTTGTGCTATGAACGTGATGCTCTCATCAGCGGATCACCCCAAATGCCGACAATGGCTGGGTCTGCCAATACACCTGGCCTTCGATCCGCGACCGGGGAACGATGCACACTTCCCGGATCACCTGCTCCGTGAGATTGTGATCGGAGCTGGGGAGGATGAGATAAGAATCCGCCGGCACAGTGAGGCTGAGAGAGGCAGGCAGATGCCCGGGATTCAGCGGACGCAATGAGGAGGCGACTCCGTTGACGGTCAGCCGGCCTTGGTCGTATGTGATTTGCTGCCCTGCCTGTGCGAGGATGCGGTCCATTCGCGGGCCGCGAATCAGGAACCGGGCGTTGTACCCCGCGTCGGTGCGGCCCGTCAGGTCGGCCTCCGGGATCTCGTAGAGCACAAGGTCTCCGATCTCCGGTTCGGCGACTGCATACATAGATCTATTGACCAGCACGACGTCGCCGATGTTCAACGGTCCGGAGTCGGCCAGCAGTTGGCGCGGCGTGGCGACGCGGCCGATGAGCCAGACCGCGGGGAGATACACCAGGCAGACGATGAGGACCAGCGTCAGCGCGGCGCGGACGAGGCGCTCCATCGCCGATGCGCCTTCGTCGAGCGCCAGTTCCAGAGCGGACGCGACGTGAACGGACACTGCCATGCCCAGCAGCAGGCTCCCCAGGGAAGTCCCGGCGTACAGAAGTCCCCCACCCAGCAGCATGGACCAGACGCCGAGCAGAATGCGGCCGCGAAGAACCCGACCGCAATAGATCTGAGGCCAGCCGGGAATGACCATCCGCTGGATGACGGCGGATTCCGACACATCGCCCGGATCCCAGCTTCCCAGAAACGAACGCTCGAGGCGATGCGCGGCCTGGGCGAGGGCCGGCTTCCAGGCCCGCAGGGGCTGCCAGTGGCGCCGCCAGCGTTTGGCGCGTGCCGAGGCGCGGGGCGGGTGCACGTCGATGGCAACGGAACCGGCATGCACCATCCCGCCGCATCGTCCGCAGACGGAGACGCCCGGCATGTTCTCGAACTGACAGCTCGCGCACTGCATGACGGACAGGACTTCCAAACGGCCTTGCCGGTTCCAGTCGCGGGTGAAACTACAGCGCCCGCCAGATGTCGACCTGCTGGTGCTGATTGATCTGCTGCTCGGTCTCGTAGTATTCGCTCGTCAGATCGCGCTGCTCCTCGTGGCCGATGATCCGCGCCAGCATCTCGGCCACGTCGATGCATCGCGGCCCCTTGATGCCGATTGTCCGCACCGTCACCTTGCCGTCCGGACTGATTTCGATCTCCAGCTCTTCTTTCGCCATCGCTCGACTCCCGGGTTCATGCCGTCGTCCCGTCACCAGTTGCGAACGCGAATCCGCACGGTGCGGTCCTCGTCCACTTCCTCCTGCACCACAGCCATGTTGCGGTCCTTCATTTCGGTCACGATGCGGTGGTAGACATACTGCTGCGTCACACGGCCGATCAGGTCCTCGCCGATCGCCCGCAACTGACCCTTGGAGAGCCCTCCTCCTTCGACGCAGACCTTGAGGGCGCCCCGCGCATCCCGCGTGAACTTCGCGGCGATGCCGTCGCGCTGGACGACGATCTCCTGGGCTCCGGTGGCGGCGCCGCCGAGGATCTCGCTGTTTTCGATCTCGATTTCCGCGCGGCCGAGCGTGGATTGTCCTTCTGCGCCGACGGCGTCGTCCTGGCGGGCCAGGGCAAACCCCATCGTTCCCACGGCCGCCGTCACGGCAGCCGTGATGGCGGGCCAGCTTGCAATGATGACCGGCGCGACGACGATCACAGTACTCATCGGTGCGTTCCTCGCTGTGCGACTCAGATCTCGATCTTCCGCCGGACTTCGGTTCTGGCGACGGACTCAATGCCTGTGGCCGGACGCGCCCGGCCCGACGCCCAGCTCCGCAGCCGGCTCAGTTCTTCACTCATGGTGCGGGACAGCGGCACCGTCTCCGCCAGACTGTTGCGGATGATGGCGGTGTTGAGTTCGCTCTTGCGGCTGAAGGCGTCAAACAGTGCCGAGATGACTGCCTCTTCAATCTCGGCACCGCTGAACCCGTCGCTGGCCTGAGCGAGAGCGTCGAGATCGAAGGGCTGCGGATCCCGGCCCCGCTTGGTGATATGGATGCGAAAGATGTCCCGCCGCTCCTCGGCCGACGGCAGGTCCACAAAGAAGATCTCGTCCAGCCGCCCTTTCCTCAGTAGTTCTGGGGGCAGGTGGCTGATGTCGTTGGCGGTGGCGATGACGAAGACCGGGCTGGACTTCTCAGAAAGCCACGTCAACAGTGTGCCGAACACCCGCGAAGCGGTGCCGCCGTCGCTGCCGGAGCCGCTGGTCGAGCCTGCGAGCGCTTTGTCGATCTCGTCGATCCACAGGATGACCGGCGCGACGCTCTCGGCTGTCTGGATTGCACGCCGGATGTTCTCTTCGCTCGATCCCACCAGGCCGCTGAACATCCGGCCGACGTCGAACCGCAGCAGCGGCAGCTTCCACAGAGCCGAAACGGCTTTGGCGCACAGGCTCTTCCCACACCCCTGCACACCGAGCAGCAGCACGCCGCGCGGGGCCGGCAGTCCAAAACGAGCCGCCCGCTCGGTGAACGCGATGGACCGCTTGCGAAACCACTCCTTGAGGTTGTCGAGTCCCGCCACCTGCGACAGCCGTTCGTCCGACTCGTAGTACTCCAGCAGTCCGCTCTTGCGGATGACCTGCTGTTTCTCGCTGTAGACCATGTCGACGTCGTCCGCCGACAGCTTGCCGTCGACGACAATCGTCTTGGCAAAGACGTTCTCAGCCTCCTTCAGCGTCAGCCCCCGCGCGGCGTGCAGCAGCTTCTCGCGGCTCGACTCGCCGAGTTCGATCTGGATCTGGCTGTTCTCTTTGACGTCATCGATGATGCGATTGAGCAGCCGGTTGAAGTCTTCCGGCCCGGGAAGCGGGAAGTCGACAACGGTCACATCTTTCTGCAGCTCGGGCGCAATCTGCAGTACCGGCGCCACGACCACAATCGTCTTGTACGTGTCACGCAGATGATATGCGGCATCCCGCAGGCGGCGGAGGATGGCGATGTTGCCGCGATCGCCGGCCGTAAATGGATGGAAGTCCTTGAAAAGAAATATCGCGGGATCGACCTGGTCGATCACCGCGTCCAGTGCCTGGATGGGATCGGTCGTCTTCCCGCCTGACTTGCTGCGCTGCGGCTCCGCCCCGGCCTTGACGACCCCCTGCGTGATCGTCCAGACAAACAGCTTCTTCTCCCGTTTCTCGGCAACCTGCCGCAACTGTTCCTCGACCCGTTCCTCCTCCCAGGTCGTGACGTAGATGATCGGGTAGCGCGCCCGGATCAGGACCTCAAGCTCCTGCTCGGCCGTCATCCTGCGCGCGCAGGGTTCCCGGCTGCGCGCGGGCTTTGCCGCTGCCGTAGCCTTGATCGCCGTTGTCCCGTTCGCTTCAGTCATGTCACTCCTGCTGAACTGCGATTGTGGGTTGTTCCTTGCACGTCGTATCAGCTTGGAGCGTGCCCAAACGGCGATGCGCCTGCCCGAAACCAATCCCCGCCAGTAGTTCCAGCACCTCGCGTGACGCACCGAAAATGAACAATCGCCCGTCGGGAGCGATCTCGATGTCGGTCACGTCACTTTCGGGAAACGCTTCCATAGCGGCTTCAGATCACAAGATTGAGTCCCGCGAGTCGCGCGACGTCCGCGGCACGCTCGGCCGTTTCGCGTGAGATGCGGCCCGCCAGCTCCACAAAATGCGGTGCGCGCCACTTCGGCAGGTACCCGTCCCGCAAGCTGAATGTGGCTTCCGGCAGATGCTCCTGCATCCAGCGGACGATCGGGCGATAGCAGCAGTCAAAATGCCCTGGTAGCAGCAGGTGCCGCACGATCAGCGAACCCTGACCGATTGCGGTCCGCAGATTGCGCGTGACAACCTCGACGTAGTTCTTCACGCTGGCGATGCGAAGCGCACACGCGTCGTTGCCGAACTTGAAGTCCGCGACGTAGGTCTCGACGATCCCGTCGAGCAAAGCAAATGCGCCCGGCGTGCCGTAGAAATCAGATTTCCAGACGATCGGAGGCAGCCGCTCACAACCCGACATGGCATTGAGAATGGCGGGGATGTGAATCGTCGGCTCGCCCCCCACCCATTGCACGTTACGAGCCCCCTGGCTGCGTCCCCACTCGACGGCATCTCGGAACAACTCTCGCGTAAGTTCGCGGCCCCTCGATGGATCAAACGCATTCGCTTCCGCAATGCAGAATGCGCAGCGCAGATCGCAGCCGGAAAGATAGAACAGATGTGACGGCACCAGCTGCAGTTCCTCTCCGTATTCCACCCGATGCCGATAGACGCGGGCCGTCGCATCTGCCTTGCAGATCCCCCGTTCGCCACCGCTCCTCCGCACGTCACAGCGGTGCTCGCACAGCCGGCACGATTCGTAGTGACGAAGAGCGATCGTCGCCCGGTCTCGGATTGTCGGAGCGATCGTGTCCATGGAACGGCAATTGACGGGAAACTCGGCGCAGTCCCTCAAACCCGCACGGCGTATAACCGACCTCCCTTCAATACGCAGAAGCCGTCTGGAGAGATGAAAGAATCTCCAAGATCTTAGGAACTCACGCTGAATCGCTGGGCGAAGCTGACCAGCTGGACGCCGACGGTCAGCCGCAGGCGATCGCCGACAGGACGGCCTTTCAACGTGTCAACCAGCTCGCGGCCCAGGGAAAAGATCTCGTCGGCATAGCGGTAGACCAGTTGACCGGCGTCGGTCAGCACCAAAGATCTCCCGGAACGATCGAACAGCTTGACGCCCATCGCCGTTTCCAGTTTCTTGATCTGTCCACTCAATGTCGGCTGACTCAGATGCAGTTGCCTGGCGGCTCGAGACATACCCCCTTCTTTCGCGACCATCCAGAAGTACAGCAGGTGATGGTAATTCAGCCAATCCACGGCGGTTCTCCGGTTAGTGTCTCGAGTGGTCGTACGTGGAGTATCGCCTGTTCACGGCGGACGCGGGTCCGAGTTTAGAGGGAACCATCAGAGTGACTCGAACTCAACGGGCCTTTACCGATGTGCCTGACCGACGCGGTCTCGCGGTGTTACGGACTATCCCCACGTACCAGCGAATCAGCATTGCGACGCGCCACTCGCACGAGTTTACCGATGTTGATAACCTCCGTTACGGCATTTCGTGAAGACTCGAAATGATGGTGAGGAGCGTGCGGAAGAAGTTCAGTATCTCAAGAGGATTGACGATTCCGGTCGCCGGACCGCCAGCGCAAGTCATCGACCATCAGGTCGAGGTCCGGTCGGTGGCGCTGCTGGGAGACGACTACATCGGCATGAAGCCCACCATGGCCGTTGCCGAGGGGGACGTCGTTAAACGGGGGCAGGTGCTGTTTGAGAACAGGAAGTCGCCCGGAGTCGTCTTTACGGCTCCAGCCGCGGGTCGCGTGAGGGCCGTCAACCGCGGCGCGAAGCGACGATTCGAGTCGCTCGTCATCGAGAGGGACGGGAAGGCGGATCCGGACCGTGAAGAATCGGTTAAGTTTTCGAGCTTCGCCGATTCCTACCTGGGGAGTCTGCCTCGCGAACAGGTCGTCGACAATCTGCTCCGATCGGGATTGTGGCCCGCGTTTCGGACGCGGCCGTTCAGCCGCATTCCGTCTCCGGACGGTATGCCGAAGTCGATCTTTGTCACGGCGATCGATTCGAATCCGCTGGCGGCCGACCCGGACGTCGTGCTGCAGCAGCCCGAATTCGAACGATTCTTCACACAAGGATTGCTGGTTCTGACCACGCTGACCGCGGGTGCAGTCTATCTCTGCGTTTCGGCCGGAAGCACTGTGCCGGGTCAGGATGTGGACGGCGTCACTGTCGCCGAGTTTCAAGGCCCGCATCCGGTCGGATTACCCGGAACTCACATTCACTTTCTCGACCCGGTCAGCCAAGCGAAAGCGGTCTGGCATATCGGCTATCAGGACGTGGTCGCAGTCGGCTGCCTGTTTCTCACCGGCGAGTTGATGGCGGACCGCATTATCTCACTGGCGGGTCCAGCCATGGATCGTCCGCGACTGGTCCGGACCCGGCTTGGAGCCTCACTGGCCGACCTGATCCCGGAGTCCGACCAGGCGGAGTTCCGTGTGATCTCCGGTTCCGTGCTGGCCGGGCGATCGGCCGCGGAGCGTCAGGACTACCTCGGCCGGTATCACCTCCAGGTTTCGCTGCTGCGTGAAGGTGTCGAAAGGGAACTGCTCGGCTGGGCCGTGCCCGGTTTCAGCAAGTTCTCGGTGACCCGCGCCTTTGCGGCTGCGTTCGGGAAGCGGGCCCACGCGAGCCGTCAGTTCACGACCTCCACGGAAGGCAGCGTCCGCGCGATCGTGCCGATCGGCGTCTATGAACGCGTGATGCCCCTCGACCTGCTGGCCACCCCCCTGCTCAAAGCGCTCCTCAGCCAGGACACCGACTCGGCGCAGGCCCTCGGGTGCCTGGAGCTGGACGAGGAAGATCTCGCACTGTGCAGCTTCGTCTGCCCCGGCAAGACGGACTATGGTCCGCTCTTGCGGCAGTGCCTCCAAACCATCGAGCGCGAGGGCTGAATGGACCAATGAAGTTCCTTCGCAGAACACTCGATCGTGTCGAGCCGGCCTTTTCAGAAGGGCGCCTAAAGAAGCTGTACCCGCTCTACGAAGCGATCGACACGTTCCTCTACACGCCGGGCGAGACGACGAGGACCGCACCCCACATTCGCGATTCGCTCGACCTGAAGCGGATGATGAGCCTGGTGCTCGTCGCCCTGGGGCCGTGCATCTTCCTGGCCTTCTACAACACGGGCCGCCAGGCCAATCTGGCGATCGCGGCCTCGAACGAGGTCGTGCCGATCGAGGGCTGGCGGACGTCGTTGCTCGAGCTGCTGGGATTGGGTTACGACCCGTCGAACTTCTTCGACAATTTCATCCACGGCGGGCTGTATTTCCTGCCAGTCTACCTGGTCACCATGGCAGTCGGTGGCGCTTGTGAGCTGGTGTTTGCCGTCATCCGCAAGCACGAGATCAACGAAGGTTTTCTGGTCACGGGGATGCTGTTTCCGCTGACGTTGCCCCCGACCATCCCCCTGTGGCAGGTGTCGCTCGGGATTGCGTTCGGCGTCATCATCGGCAAAGAGGTGTTTGGGGGCACGGGCAAGAACATCTGGAACCCGGCGCTGACCGCCCGCGCGTTCCTGTACTTCGCCTACCCGGCCTACATCACCGGCAACACGATCTGGACGGCGGCCGACGGGTTCAGCGCCGCGACGCCGCTGGGCGCGCTGGCCGACGCGTCCGTTGAGGAGGGCATGAGCGTCGTCAACGTCACCTGGATGCAGGCGTTTATCGGCGACATGCAGGGGTCGATGGGCGAGACGTCGGTCCTCGCGTGCCTGTTCGGCGCAGCTGTGCTGATCATCACCGGCATCGGCTCGTGGCGGACCATGAGCGCCGTCATTCTGGGGGCGGTCGCCATGTCGGGCGTCTTCTGGCTCGTTCCGCACTCAGGTGGTCCGCTCCTGCACCTGCCCCCCTGGTGGCACCTGGTCATCGGCAGCCTCGCGTTCGGCGCCGTGTTCATGGCGACCGATCCGGTCTCCTCCGCGTCCACGCATACCGGCCAGTGGTTTTACGGCATCCTGATTGGTGTGGTCACCATCCTCATCCGCGTTATCAATCCCGCGTATCC
Source organism: Planctomycetaceae bacterium (assembly GCA_041940305.1). Lineage (GTDB taxonomy): Bacteria > Planctomycetota > Planctomycetia > Planctomycetales > Planctomycetaceae > JBGTSJ01. The sequence continues at coordinate 168,973 of JBGTSJ010000013.1, read as the reverse complement.
GGAAGGCATCATGCTGGCGATTCTGTTCGGTAATACGATGGCGCCGCTGATCGACCATTACGTGATCCAGGCAAACATCCGTCGGAGAAAGGTGCGCTATGAAGCGGGATAGCGTGCTCGGCACGGTGGCTGTGGCCGTCGGTCTCTGCATCGTCTGCTCGGTCCTGGTTTCAGCGATGGCCGTCGGCCTCCGTGCGCGCCAGGAGGCCAACAAACAGCTCTTTCAGCACAAGAACATCCTCATTGCAGCCGGTTTGATCCCTGCCGGAGATGAGGTGTCGACGGAGAAGATCAATCAGTTGTTCGAGGACATTGAGACCCAGGTCATCAACCTCGACACGGGCGAGCCGAACGAAGAAATCGACCCGGCCGATTACGACCAGAAGGAGGCTGCCCGGACTCCCGATCTGTCCGTCCCCACCCAGGGCCTGGCAGGCTTTCAACGACGCGAGAAGTACAGTCGGGTCTATCTGTTGAGAGAGAACGGCGAGCTCTCGAAGATCATTCTGCCGGTCTACGGCAAGGGCCTCTGGTCGACCCTGTACGGCTACATCGCTCTCGAGAGCGACAAGAACACGATCGCGGGGCTGACGTTCTACGAGCACAAGGAGACACCCGGCCTCGGCGGGGAAGTCGACAACCCGATCTGGAAGGCGAAGTGGATCGGCAAGAAGATCTCCAACGACCAGGGGATCGCAATCGAAGTCGTCAAGGGGTCCGTCGACCCCACGAGTGATTCAGCCGAGTATCAGATCGACGGCTTGTCCGGAGCGACGATCACGAGCAACGGCGTTTCGAATCTTGTGCAGTACTGGATGTCCGACGAGGGGTTCGGCACGTATCTGGAGCAGCTGTGATGGCCAATCAAAGCGCAAAAGACATTCTGTTCGGGCCGATCTTCGACAATAACCCGATCGCGTTGCAGGTGTTGGGCATCTGTTCCGCGCTGGCCGTCACCACGAAGATGTCGACATCGCTCACGATGTGCATCGCCGTGATCAGCGTCATGATGTTCTCGAACGCCGCGGTCAGCCTGATTCGCAGGTTCATACCGTCCAGCATCCGGATCATTGTCCAGATGACGATCATCGCCACGCTCGTCATCTGTGTCGAACAGATCCTGAAGGCCTTCGCTTATGAGATGAGCACGACGATGTCGGTGTTCGTCGGCCTGATCATCACCAACTGCATCGTGATGGGGCGGGCCGAAGCGTACGCCATGAAGCACCCCCCCGCGCCCAGCATGCTGGACGGGATCGGCAACGGTCTCGGCTACAGTGTGATCCTGATCATCGTGGGCTTCTCCCGCGAGCTGTTTGGATCCGGCTCGCTGTTCGGACATGAAGTCCTTCCCAACTTTGTCGCCGGAACGGACGCCGTCACCAATAATGGATGGTACGTGCCGAACGGCCTGATGCTGCTGCCCCCCAGTGCGTTCTTCATTATCGCCCTGACGATCTGGGTTATTCGCACCTGGAAGCCCGAGCAAGTCGAAAGTGACTGACGATGGACAGCCATCTGGAAATCGCGCTGAAATCGATGTTTAGCGAGAATCTGGCACTCGCCTACTTTCTGGGCATGTGCACATTTCTCGCGGTGTCGAAAAGCGTCAAGACGGCGACCGGCCTGGGTATCGCCGTGATCGTCGTGATGGGGATCACCATCCCCGCGAACAACCTCATCTATCAGTATCTGCTGAAAGGGGGCGAGCAGAGCATCGCGCGCCTGGTCTACCCTTCACTCGCCGCGTACGACCTCACCTATCTCGGCCTGATCAGCTACATCGGCGTGATCGCGGCCATGGTGCAGATCCTGGAGATGACGCTCGACCGGTTCTTCCCGCCGCTGTATCACGCGCTTGGCGTCTTCCTGCCCCTGATCACCGTCAACTGCGCCATTCTCGGCGGATCGCTGTTCATGGTCGAACGCGACTACAACCTGGCTCAGAGCGTCACGTACGGGCTGAGTGCCGGTTTCGGTTGGGCGCTGGCCATCATGGCACTGGCTGGAATCCGCGAGAAGATGAAATACAGCGACATCCCCCCCGGGCTGCGCGGGCTGGGAATCACCTTCATCGTGGTTGGTCTCATGGCGATGTCCTTTATGTCGTTCGGCGGGATGTAGGAGGGAACTGCGCATGACGGAGGTTCTGCTTGGCGTTGCAATGTTCACATCGGTCGTGCTGGCCCTGGTCGCCGTTATCCTCGTCGCCAAGCGAGGTCTGGTTCCGTCCGGCAACGTCGCGCTCGACATCAACGAACAGCTGACCATGGAGGTTCCCGCTGGGGGAAAGCTGCTCAATGCGCTCTCCGACCAGGGGATCTTCGTCTCGTCCGCCTGCGGCGGGGGCGGCACGTGTGCACAGTGCGTGGTGAAAGTGCTCGATGGCGGGGGCGAGATCCTGCCGACCGAGCGGGCCCACATCAGCAAGCGCGAGGCGCGTGACGGCTACCGCCTGTCCTGCCAGGTTGCGGTCAAACGCGACATGAAGGTCGAGGTGCCGACCGAGGCGCTGGAGACAAAGGAGTGGAAATGCACCGTGCGTTCGAACCGTAACGTGGCGACGTTCATCAAGGAGTTCGTGCTCGAATTGCCGGAAGGTGAGCAGGTCGATTTCCGCCCGGGGGGCTACATCCAGATCAAAGTGCCGCCCCACGAGCTGGAGTACAGGAACTTCAACATTGAGAAGAAGTTCCACGAGGACTGGGACAAGTTCGACGTCTGGCGGTACAGATCCATCGTCAAGGAACCCGTCGTGCGTGCCTACTCGATGGCAAACTATCCGGGCGAGCAGGGGATCATCATGCTCAACGTCCGGATCGCTTCGCCGCCCCCTCGTGCGCCCGCGACCATCCCGCCCGGCAAGGTGTCATCGTACATCTTCAATTGCAAACCGGGAGACGAGGTCACGATTTCCGGGCCGTACGGAGAGTTCTTCATCAAGGAGACCGACGCCGAGATGGTGTACATCGGCGGCGGAGCGGGGATGGCGCCGTTACGCAGTCACATCTTCGAGCTGTTCAAGAATCGAAAAACAAGCCGCAAAGTCAGCTTCTGGTACGGGGGACGCAGTCTCCGCGAATTGTTCTACGTCGAGGAATTCCGCGAGATCGAAAAGGAGTTTCCGAACTTCACTTTCAATATCGCACTGTCCGATCCGCTCGCCCAAGATGAATGGACCGGCTACACCGGATTCATTCACCAGGTCCTGCACGACAACTATCTGAAAGACCATCCTGCGCCGGAAGACATCGAGTATTACATCTGTGGTCCGCCGATGATGAACGCGGCGGTCTTCAAGATGCTCGATGACCTGGGAGTCGAGCCGGAGAACATTGCCTTCGACGACTTCGGCGGCTAGTCGTGTGGGGATTCGGGGGACGCGCACCATGGCGCAGACGACACGCGGCTGGCTGTTCGTGAGCTCTTTTGTGACACTGGTGCTCGTCACCGCTGCCGCGCCCGCAGCGGAGATCGTCGAGTTGCGCGGTCGCACGATGGGGACGACCTATCACGTGAAGGGCGTGGACGTTGGCGATCCGGACGAGCTGCAGCAGCGAATTGACCGGCGGCTCGACGAGATCAACGGGCTGATGTCCACGTACGTCGAGGACTCGGAGGTGTCGCGGTTCAATCGAACGCCTGCCGGCGAGTGGTTCGCGGTCTCCGCTGAAACGCTGAGTGTGGTCGAACTCGGGCAGGCGATTGCCCGTCAATCGGAGGGCGCCTTCGACATGACGGTCGCTCCCCTGGTCCGCCTGTGGAGCTTCGGGGCAGGAGTACAAGCTGGCGACTTCGTGCCCCCCGCTCCCGCTGATGTGCAGGCCGCTCTCGCCATCGTGGGCTTCGACAAGCTCGAGGTCCGGTCGGATCCCGCAGCGCTCCGCAAGCGTGTCGATGGTGTGCAGATCGACCTCTCGGCGATCGCCAAAGGATATGCGGTCGACCAGGTTGCAGAAGTGATTCAGGCCCGGGGCGTCACGGACTTCATGGTGGAGATCGGCGGCGAAGTGAGTGCGGCCGGAGTCCGTCCCGATGGCCGTCCATGGCAGATCGGTATTGAAGCCCCGGACCCGGAAACGCGGCGGCTCGAGACGCTCATTCCGCTGCAGGACCAGGCCCTTGCCTCTTCGGGCGACTATCGCAACTTTCACGAGTACCGCGGGAAGCGGTACTCGCACACCATCGATCCCCGGACCGGCTGGCCCGTGGAGCATGACCTGTCCGCCGTCAGCGTCGTGGCTGCAAACTGCACAACCGCCGATGCTCTGGCGACCGCGCTGCTCGTGCTCGGAAGGGAGGAAGGTTCCATCTGGGCCGAACAGCACGACGTCGATGCGTTGTTCCTGTCCAGGACCGAGAACGGCATCGAGCACGTTCGCACTGCGCACTTTCCAGCGCAGCGAGTCGCCGCGCCTGACGAATCGCAGCCGCAAAGCAGCTTCACCGGACTGTTCGTAATGTCGGCCGTCATCTTCGGCATCGCCCTCCTGGCGATGTCGATTGGCGTGGTCGTCAATGGTCGACGCCTGCGGGGCAGCTGCGGCGGACTCGCCGGACTGAAGGACGAGCACGGCGACACCCTCTGCGATGCCTGCACCAATCCGTCGCCGACCTGCCAGGGCGAACCGCTGAGCGATACAGACGACGGACGCGTCAGCTGAACGGAGCGTCGTCAATCGGCACCAGGGAGCTCAGGTAGAGCAGCCTCGCATGTCGCGGCTCGCCGGGCGGGACTTCGACCGAGGTCACAGCCCTGAGGACATCGCGTCGACTGATCTGACCAACCAGCTTACCGTCACGCACAACCGGCAAGCGTCGATACGAATTGTTGAGAAACAGTTGCGCGATGGTCAGCAGATCCGTATCTTCCTGCACGGTCTGGCAGTCCGCCTGCAGGAACGCATTGATGCGAGTCGTCGGAAGCTGCTCATACGCCGCGTTGACCAGCACGCGCAGGCAATCCTTTTCGCTGAAGACGCCCAGCAATCTGTGTGATTCGTCAACGACCGGCGCCCCCGAGATCTGGTGGCGCAGCAACAGGTCGATGGCATCAAACAGGTCCATCTGCGGAGTCAGCGTAATCAGGTCGCGAACCATGACATCGCGTGCAACCTTGGAGCCTTGCATCGCGGTCCTCCGACAAGCAGGAGAGAACAGGCTTCACGCGTCGCGTGTCCTGCCGAGCAGCCACTCAACCTAATCGATACTCCGGAGCAAGTCGATTGTCTTCCCGGAATCGCCACAGCGGTCGCCATTCATCGCATTGGCAGACATTGTCGCCAAAGCAGCCATGGAAATTCGGCGGATGACGGATGGCGACCCACAGGCCGTAACCGAAAGCGTTCTTCCGCCTGGTAATCTAAGAGAGTGATTCCGCGCGTTGCCAAACTGTGTCTGCGGTCTAGAACACTGGGGGTTTCTGTGACACTGTGGACTGGTGTGAACATCCGCACCAGTCTGCCGCTCTCCATTCGTGAGCGATTGATGCAGAAGGTCTCGTAGTCCATCGAGCCTATCGGGCGACTCATACGTCTCCAGACGTTGGCTGACGATCGCCAGTGCAGGGAGAAAACTCGTTTGACATGTCCCGCTTGGTCGAGGAGTTCCTGCATGACCCGCGCCAGTAGTAGCCTTACTTCAATGGGTTGTGAGATCAGCATCCGAGTGCGTGCTGAGCGTGGATTGCTATAGAGGGGTAAGTTCCAACGGCAGATGGAGCGACGGTATGACGAAGATCGGTCCAATCAAGTGTCTTTTCGCGATGTGGCTCAGCTCTGTCACCATGGCGGTGGCCGCCGATCCCGCCGCCATCTGGCCACAGTGGCGCGGGCCAACCCGCGACGGGCAGGTCGAAGGCGACTCCGAGTGGCCTGAGACTCTTGCAGGAGACGCGATGCGGCCAGTTTGGAGCGTGCAGCTCGGCCCAAGCTATTCGGGGCCGATTGTTTCCGAGTCGCTTGTGTTTACTACGGAGACCCGGGATGAGCAACGCGAGACAGTGCGCGCGTTTGATCGCGACACGGGCGAGCAGCGATGGAAGGTCGAGTGGGATGGGGGACTCTCCGTGCCATTCTTCGCCAAGGCGAACGGAGACTGGATTCGATCTACTCCTGCTTACGATGGTCACAATCTCTATGTGGCCGGGATGCGCGACGTTCTCGTTTGCCTCGATGCTCTGACTGGTGAGGAGCAGTGGCGAACAGACTTCGCGGAGCAATTGAATTCGCCACTGCCATCGTTTGGATTTGTTTGCTCGCCGCTCGTCGATGATGACTTCGTGTATGTTCAGGCGGGTGCGGGGTGTTGCAAGCTCGATAAGCGAACGGGGCAGATCCTGTGGCGAGTACTGAAGGACGACGGCGGCATGTCGGGGAGCGCGTTCTCGTCTCCAATCCTCGGCACACTGGCGAATCGGACACAATTGCTCGTGCAGACGCGAGAGCGGCTGGCAGGGCTTGATCCCGAATCAGGTGAAGAGCTGTGGGCCCAGCCGATTCCTGCCTTCCGAGGCATGAATATTCTGACTCCAACGATCTTTGACAACAGCGTCTTCACGTCGGCCTATGGCGGAGAATCGCTGTCGTTCAAGCTGTCAAACCAGGACGGCACGATCACCGCATCGGAAGAGTGGTCGAGTAACGTCACCGGATATATGTCGTCACCCGTCGTTATTGACGGCCATGTTTACCTGCACCTTCAGAACCAGAGATTCACCTGCATTAACGTAGCGTCGGGCGAGTCCCGTTCGACGACGCAGCCATTCGGCAAGTACTGGAGCTTGGTCGCCAACGGAGATCGAATATTGTCGCTCGACGAACGTGGAGAACTGAGGCTGATCCGCGCCACCCCGGAAAGCTACGAAGAGCTCGATCAACGCAATGTGAGCGACGATCCGACCTGGGCGCATCTCGCCGTCTGCGGTGACCAGCTATTTATCCGCGAGCTGAATGCGCTCACAACGTACGCGTGGCAGAAATGAGGGTCTTTCATCCGATCAGTGTTTGTCTGCTGCGACCAGTCATGCGGATGTCGGCCGAGAACAGCTCGAATGGGAATGCGTGAGGTGGTCAGACGACATTCCCCGCGATCCGGTTGACGAGTGACTCGGCCAAGTCCGTAACCGACTCTGTCGTGGCGCACGGCATCTCCCGCACGGCGTTGATGGCGGCATGCGACATCAAGCCACTGTCGGCCAGTTCCTGAATGAACTGCTCAACGGAAAGCGGCATCTCCGGGTCCGCAGCGGAGAAGGGAATCGCATTGAGAGAGACTCTCTACAGAGTAATGAGAGTGGCAGGGAATGTCACGAAATAGACACGATTCTGGCGATTCCTGCTCGATGCCAATCATTCCGTCTGCTGCAGCTGCGCAAGCATCTGGCTCCAGGTTGCGGACATGCACTGTTCCAACCAGCTCCGGGGAATCACGTTCCTCGACCGAGGGGTAGAACGCGTCTATGTCCACGTGGATACTCATGAGTGGTCGACGTCCGACTTCGACAGCGCCATCCAGGACTCAGCGCACCACCAGAACCACTTGATTGCATGTAAGACGCCGGTGGGAGTCGAACCCACTGAGGACGGTTTTGCAGGCCGCCGCCACGCCGTGTGGACTCCAGCGTCGTTGAGTGTTCCCGCCAGGAATCGAACCTGGTCTACGAGCTTCGCGGGCTCGCGTGCGATCCGGCACACTCCGGAAACAGATTGTGAATACCCCGCCGAGGAGTCGAACCCCGTCCGACGGCTTCGAAGACCGTCATGCGACCATCACACCCGCAGGGCGAGTATCCCGACCTGGACTCGAACCAAGGGCCCGGGCACCGACCGGCGCAAGCCGGTTGGTCGCTTCGGAGAGTCCAATGCAATCCGCTAAACCATCGGGACAATCAATCAGGGCCGACGACTGGATTCGCACCAGCATGGGTCCGCTTACAAGGCGGATGCCTTTCTCAGTCGAGCCACGTCGGCACGTGCAGCACGAGTGTGAGGATTTGAACCCCATGCGTCAGTTTTGGAGGCTGACTGCTCTCCCAGGAGCACACTCGTGTGAAGAGTTGTCAGTTAGCAGTTGTCAGTTCACAGCAAGGACAAGCCTCACACTGATCACTGACAACCGAAAACTGACAACTGATTACTCATCCAGTTCCACCGTCCAGTACGCTTCGCTCACGAACTTGGACCAGCTGTCGATCCGGTGTCCGTGCGCGGCGTACAGCGGCTTCCAGTGCGGGCGCACCGGCTTCCGCCGCAGGGGCATGCGCGCCTGCTCCGGAGTCCGGTCTGCCTTCCGCGCGTTGCAGTCGATGCACGCCAGCACGCAGTTGTCCCACGTGGACGTGCCTCCTTGCGCACGTGGCTGCACATGGTCGACGGTCAACTCCTCGCTCCCCGGTTGCCGCCCGCAGTATTGGCAGGTGTACCGGTCGCGCTTGAAGATGTTTCGCCGGCTGAATGTCACCGCATTCGACGGCAGCCGATCGTAGTTCGTGAGAACGATGACCTCCGGCACCCGCAGCCGCTGCGTGCGGGTGTGGATGACGGCTTCATCGCTCTCCGGCTGCAGCCTGGTCCAGTCGTCCCAGGTGTACTGCCGGAAGTCGATCGCATCGACGATCCGTGCGGTCTCGTTCCAGACCTTCACCAGCGACCGGGCGACGGTGTTGACGCCAACCGGCTGCCAGTTGCGATTGAGCACGAGCGTCGGGCGCTGGAGGACTGCAGTGACCATGGGAACTCTCCAATCAAGGGTGTCCGAACGGGATTGAACCGTCACCTTCGGATTCACTGACCGATGTGCAGGACCACTACACCACGGACACCATGTCATTCTCGGACCAGGAGTCGAACCCGGCCTCAAAAAGGCGCGATACAGCCCGTTAGGACCGGAACGTGATTTCCGTTTCACTATCCGAGAGCGGAAGGAGCGGGAGTCGAACCCGCAAGACACTGCTCGTGCTCGACCGGCTTCCAACCGGTTCCCGTCGCCATTCGGGTAGCCCTTCCGTTGCTCCGTATTGCCCCGACCAGGAGTCGAACCCGGAACACCCCGTTAGAAGCGGGGGATGATCTCCGTTTCACCATCAGGGCGGTTCGTCATCGAGCGGAAGGCAAGGGATTCGAACCCTCATCTCGGGTAGAGAACCGCCTTAGCAGAGCGGCCCGGCCAACCATATCCGGCTACCTTCCGTATGACTGGACTCACCGGGAATCGAACCCGCCCTTTTTCCCGGTCAAAGTGGCCGCCATGCCATAGCGGTGTCGTCCCCTTGGACTATGAGCCCGTGTTTGAGAGGTCCGTCCGGGAGTTGAACCCGGTCTTCCGCCTTACCACGGCGGTGTGCCGCCTGAAACACCTACAGACCAGTGATTGATCCCGGATGGAGTTGAACCATCGTCTCCTGCATGTCACGCAGGCATCGTCGCCGTTGGACCACGGGATCCTTGTCAGTGACCGAGGTGGGAGTCGAACCCACAAATTCACCAAGCTCTCGACCTGGCCGCTTTGCCGGGGTTTGCGTACTCGGCCGTGCGTTTTTCGGCATTCCGCCAAAAGGCGGAAATGGCCGGTCCAGGTGTCGCACCTGGCGGTCGGAGCGTATGAGGCTCCGCTGGGCTCTGGCCCACCGGCGTTGTGTCTTCGATTGCAGGTCCCGGTAACGATCCGGGCGAACCGGCCTTATGAGAGCCAGTCGGGCGCCTGCCCACCTGCACCGCCACGGGCGGATTGTTCGAGCTATCGCTCGGACCCGCCCCTAAGGAGATTTGTGATTCAAAGCGTCGGATCAGAATCGGAGTGACCAAGGGGAGAGTCGAACTCCCAAGCCCTTGCGGGCACGGCGTTCTGAGCGCCGCGTGTCTGCCAGTTGCACCACTTGGCCGTAAATCAGTGACCCGTGCGGGATTCGAACCCGCGTTGCCGGCTTGAGGGGCCAGCATCCTGAACCGCTAGAAGAACGGGCCGATTAGAGCTATCAGCATTCAGCCTTCAGCGGTCAGGAAGGAACGTTTGCTGATCGCTGAAACCTGACGGCTGAAAGCCTTCCAGTGCGTCGGGACGGAGTTGAACCGCCACAGCCTGAAAGCGGGTGGGTTACAGCCACTTGGGCTCGCCAATGCCCAGCCGACGCGTGCGTCGTACTGACGCGGGTGGGAGTCGAACCCACAGACCACGAAGGTTTGAGCTTCGCCGCTTTGCCAGATTGCGTACCGCGTCATCAAAGCGTCCCCGAGGGGATTTGAACCCCTGATCTCCACCGTGACAGGGTGGCGAGCACTCCGGACTGCTCCACGAGGACCGGCATGGCCGGATTGTGCCTCCGGCAGGGCGTCTGTTTCTTCGAACAACCTCCTCTCGACTTGAACGCTCATGTCCAGGGCGGGAGTCGAACCCGCAATCGCGCGGGTTTAAGCCGAACCGCTCAGCCAGTTGGCGTACCTGGACTCGCTACAAGTGATCCCGGATGGACTCGAACCATCGTTGTCTGGGTGTAGGCCAGAAGTCGTCGCCGCTGGACCACGGGATCAGTTGGAAAAGTGGACTCACCGGGAATCGCACCCGGATCCTCGGTTTGCAGGACCGATGTCTTCCTGTTGGACCATGAGCCCATTCGTACTGCAGTCAGCGGAAGCCGTGGGACTCGAACCCACAAGCGAGGTTCACTCGCCGCCTGTTTTCAAGACAGGTTCCTCATCCGGCCGGATGACTTCCGTTCTCAAGCTGCGGGAGCTGGAATCGAACCAGCGCCTCCGGGTTCAGAGCCCAGTGTCACTGCCAGCAGCAACTATCCCGCAGTGTGTCTTCAGGACCGAACTGCATTGCCTCAGGTTCGCGAGTTGCGGGGGCAGGAATCGAACCTGCGGACCCGTCGTTCAAAGCGACGGATTTCTACCAGCAGAAACTACCCCGCAGTCTGAAGGGACGGGTGGGACTCGAACCCAGGCACTGGTGCTTAACGGGCACCTGCTCTGCCGCTGAGCTACCGACCCGAAGTGCCCTGCGGGAGTTGAACCCGCCTGTCCAGCTTGGAAGGCTGGCACCTTTGCCGCTCGGCCAAGGGCACGTGTGTAATCACTGAAGGCGGAAGCCGTGGGACTCGAACCCGCAACGGTATGACCCGCACCTGTTTTCGAGCTGTTTCTCTCTACCGCGGCCCGGACCTCTTTCCTCCCTCATCGGTCGGCGGCCGGGCCTTGCTTCCAGCCGGATGACTCCCATTCGTTGTCAGCTGCGGCGGCAGGAATCGAACCTGCGTCGGGGCGATTAACAGTCGCCTTCCCGTACCAGCACGGGACCCACCGCAATCAGAGGACAGCGGCCAGAGAACAGATGGATGCCCCCGGACGCAGTCACTACGTATCTGGCCTCTGATCTCCGTCCTCTGTCGCTCCATAATCAGCGTGGTCGGATTTGAACCGACGATCTCGTGCGCCCGAGGCACGCGGATTCCCAGACTTTCCCACACGCTGCCGCATTGGTTGCTCCGCCATTTGAGGCGGAGACAGAGCGCCCAGCGGGAGTTGAACCCGCACATCTGCCCTGGCAGAGCAGCACGCTACCGCTACATCATGGGCGCTGAATGACGAACCGAGTTGTCAAAGATCAAACCGTCAGAGCACCAGGTGGGACTCGAACCCACGTTGCCGCATTACGGGTGCGGTATCCTCGCCGCTGGATGACCAGTGCTTGTCTCTTCAGTGGGATCGGACGGACTCGAACCGTCACCAACCCGGTTAAGAGCCGGGTATGCTGCCGCTAACACCTCGATCCCGTGTCGTGTCTTCAGTAGGCCTGGATGGAGTCGAACCATCGTCGGGCCCTTATAAGGAGCCGGCTCTGACCGTTGAGCTACAGGCCTGTAGTTCTGGTCATTGAGGCCGGAGGGATTCGAACCCCCACCGTGCGAGTTAAAAGCTCGCTGTGCTGCCGTTACACCACGACCCCGTGTGTGGTCGCGGTATCCGTTTCAGCCGCTGCGGTGCGAACATCTGTGTTCTCCTGTCAGTAGCCCGAGAAGGAGTCGAACCTTCGTTTCCGCCTTATCAGAGCGGCGTCTTCAACCGTTGGACGACCGGGCTGTGTTGATGTGTCGCAGTCGGGATGGCCGGACTCGAACCGACGATCGCGTGCTCCCAAGGCACGTGGGGTGCCGCTCCCCTACATCCCGAGTTGTTCCTGTCAGTAGCCCGTACGGGAATCGAACCCGTCTCTCCGCCTTGAAAGGGCGGTATCCTTCGCCAATAGACGAACGAGCCGCGTCATGCGCGCACCGCGTCGGTCAACCGGTTCATACGGTCCCGCATCGAGGTGGGCTGGAAGGCGCTCGAATCCTTCTCTCCTGGTCTTCAGCCAGGCGCTAAACCATCTCAGCTACCAGCCCATTCAAACGAGAAAGCCCGGTGTCATCTTGTGTGACACCGGGCTCTAAGAGCTCGCGGAGGCTTAGGGCCGATGTCACGTGCGCAGGGGATACGCGGGTTCCCGGCTACGCAAACCGATGCAACCCGCATTACCCGGTATTTGAATGCCGGGTTGGGGGCGCACGGGCTGCGCGGCAAGGTGGAAACTCCTCGCATCGCACTGCTTGCGTTCGGACATCAGCAATGAAAGCGACATGATCCGTGAGACCTGTGAAGATCGTTCATCCTGAATCGTTGGTCGACGGCGATGACGCTCATCGCCAGCACTCAATAGATGCGCGACCGAACGGAAATGTTCGCGAGAAAACCAGAATTCATCCCATCTGCGGGGAAATTGATCACACGCAGTGGCCGGTGATATTCTCGTATTCCAGCGGCAGCAGATGCGGATGGTCCAAGTCCGTCCGTTCTGGGACTGATACGACTTCCATCGAATGGACCGCACAGAATGCCAAGTTTGACCGAGTCAGAACTTCTGTCCCTGGAGAATGCGGTCCGGCAGCTGGAGACGCCTGGGTTAGCCCGCAAGCTGGCCGACGTTGTGGGAGTCCCGTTGGCCTCGTTGATGGGTCGGCTCCCTGAGTCCGTCCAGGGGCATGTCAACAAGGCCGCCGAGTCGGCACTGCAGAAGGCGCTCAAAGTCGCTCTCAAGACGCTCGACGACGGTCCGGCGGACTCTCCCTGGAACGCGACCCACAAGATCGCCGTGACGCTCACCGGCGTCACCGGGGGCATGTTTGGGGCCCCGGCATTGTTGGCGGAATTGCCCGTGACCACGACGATCATGCTCCGATCGATCGCGGACATCGCTCGCTCAAAGGGGGAGGATCTCTCCGATCCGGCCGTACGACTCGCCTGCCTGGAAGTGTTCGCCCTTGGCGTCTCCGGCGAGGATGCCCCCGACGATCTGGTCGAGCGCGCGGCCGAAGAAACGGAAGCCGAGGAATCTCTGCTGCGCGCGAGTTATTTCGCCACGCGTGCGGCACTGGCCCAGCAAGTGACGGTCGCCGTGCGCTCACTCACCAACGCGGGAAGCGCCGAAGGCAGTTCCGTCGTGGCGAAGCTCATCTCGAAGCTCGCAGCGCGGTTCGGGCTGGCCGTATCTGAGAAGGCGGCAGCACAGGCAGTGCCCATTGTCGGAGCCATCGGTGGCGGACTGGTGAATGTCGTCTTTATGGACCATTTCCAGGACACGGCCGAAGCTCACTTCACCGTTCGGAAGCTCGAACGTCAGTACGGCGAAGAGGCAGTGCGGGAGGAGTACGAGCGGCTCGCTGCCAAACTGAGCCGCTAAATTAGAGCGAGTCGATCAGAACGAATCCGGGATCTGGCATCTCATGGGTGGCACTGACGCGAATACGACAGCAAGCATCCCGCCTTCCAGACTTGCACCGATCGACTTCGCGGCCGCACTCCAGACCGCGAGTGTACTACGCTGCGGGTGACCGCCTTCAGTTGTGTGAGCGCTCTGGCGAGCTGTCGAGCATTGCGTATTCCGCCTGGGATGCCGGCACCAGTTCGCCGAGTCCGCGGCTGGAGGCCGCTTACGAAGAGCACCGACATTCCCCTCAGCGCATGGCGGTGAGGGACATCCAGGACTATGCTGTTCTCTTGCACTCTGCGAGTTCACGCAGGTTCTGTCAGCCGACCTGATGCACGCTCCGAGATCCAGTTCGCTGGTGATGGCGGGCTTTGCGCTCGCCTGTCTGATGCAGAATTCATTTGCTCAGACAGGCCCCGCCGGGGTGGATGAGCGGGTGCAGTTTAACCGCGATATCCGTCCGCTTCTGGCCGATCACTGCCTGGCGTGTCATGGTCCCGACAGTCAGGCTCGTCCTTCCGAACTGCGTTTCGATCGGCGCGAGTCAGCAACGGCGGCCACGGAATCAGGCGGTTATCCGATCGTTCCCGGCCGGCCCGATGAGAGTCAGCTCATGGAGCGGATTCTTTCGGATGATCCAGAGTTTCAGATGCCGCCTCCCGAGACAGGGAAGCCGCTGACTGCCGATCAGATTGCGCTGCTGCAGCGGTGGATCACTGAGGGAGCGGAGTACGAGCCGCACTGGTCGTGGATAGCGCCCGAGTGTCCGCACCCGCCGGCGGTCCGGAATGTGGACTGGATCAGCAATGAGATCGACGCCTTCATTCTGTCCCGACTGGAAGCGGAAGGGCTGCAGCCCTCACCGGCGGCGGAATGGCCGACGCTCATTCGCCGGCTGTCTTTGGATCTGACCGGACTGCCGCCTGAGCCGCGGGATGTGCAGTCGTTCGTCGACGAGATGTCCGCCGCCAGCGCAGAAGGCGGCGGGCCGGCGCGGGACGCCGTCTATCTTTGCTGGGTCGATCGTTACCTGAGTTCGCCGCACTACGGAGAACGGATGGCCGTGGATTGGCTGGATGCCGCCCGCTTTGCCGACACCAACGGCTACCAGGTGGATCGTGACCGTGAGATGTATGCGTGGCGGGACTGGGTCATCGGCGCGTTCAATGCGAACATGCCGTTCGACCGGTTCACGATTGAGCAGATCGCCGGCGATCTGCTGCCGGACGCCACGCAATCGCAGCGGATTGCGACGGGCTTTCAGCGGAATCACATGCTCAATGAGGAAGGGGGTGTGATTCCGGCGGAATTTCTGGCGGAGTACTGTGCCGACCGTGTCGAGACCACCGCCGCCGTGTGGCTGGGGCAGACGCTGCTGTGCGCGCGCTGTCACGATCACAAGTTCGACGACTTCACGCAGCGGGACTATTACGGCCTGTATGCCTTCTTTCACAACGTCTCCGAGAGCGGACTGGGCAACTATGGGGCCGCGTATCGCCGCAGTGCGCCGCCGTTCCTGGAACTGCGGACTCCGGAGATCGAGGCGGCTCTCGCGGACCTGCGCGGCCGTCAAACGGACGCGCAGCAGCGGTTGACGCAGCTCGATGAGCAGTTGCGAACAGAGCAGCCGGAATGGGAAGCACAACTGCGGGAGAAACTGGCCGCAGCCGAGCAGCAGGGGGTCGCGTTGGAACCGGCCGTTCCGGCCGAGGTCGTGGCTGTCCTGGCCAAGGCGGCCGGTGAGCGATCAGAGGCGGACGTCCAGCAACTGACGGCGTATCAGCAGTCATCGGATGCGGACAGAAAGGTCCTGGCCGATGAAGTCGCGGCGCTGACCAGTCAGATCCAGGAAACCGAAGCGGCGATACCCACGACCCTGGTGATGGAGGAACTGCCGCAGCCGCGAGTGACCCATATCCTGGTCCGGGGCGATTACAGCCAGCCTGGAGAAGAAGTGACGGCGGCCACCCCGGCCAACCTGCCCCCAATGGCTGCGGAGTGGCCGCGGAACCGGCTGGGACTGGCGCAGTGGCTGACGGACCCCGCCAATCCGCTGACGGCGCGGGTGACCGTGAATCGGCTGTGGCAGTCGCTGTTCGGTACGGGACTCGTGCGGACTGCGGAAGACTTCGGCACACAGGGCGCGGCCCCCAGCCATCCGGAACTGCTGGACTGGCTGGCGGTCGAGTTCGTCGAGAGCGGCTGGGACATCCAGCACATGCTGCGGCTGATGGTCGGCAGTGCGACGTATCGCCAGTCCTCTGCCGTCACGCTTAAGCTGCTTGAGCGCGATCCCGCGAACGTGCTGCTGGCGCGCGGGCCGCGGTTCCGGCTGCAGGCGGAGTTTCTGCGCGACCAGGCGTTGTTTACGAGCGGACTGCTCGTGCCGGAGGTCGGCGGTCCCTCGGTGAAGCCCTACCATCCTCCGGGACTGTACGAGCAAGTCACTGCCGGCAATGGCACCAACGTGTACGTCGAGGGGACGGGGAGGGATCTCTACCGGCGGAGCCTGTACACGTACTGGAAGCGATCCGTCCCCCACCCGGCGATGCTGGTCTTCGACGCAACGTTCCGGGAGTCGTGTACTTTGCGACGGTCGCGGACGAATACGCCGCTGCAGGCTCTCAACATGCTCAACGATCCCACGTATGTGGAAGCGGCGCGTTTCCTGGCGGGACGAATGCTCACCGAAGGGGGCACGGAACCCGCATCGCAACTGGACCTGGGATTCCGCCTGGTGTTGGCCCGATCCCCCACTCCCGACGAGCTGAGCGTATTGACGAACGCGTATCAGCGGGCCGTGGCTGACTTTCAGACGGACGCCGCCGCCGCCGAGCAACTGCTGGAAGTCGGCGCGACCCGCTCTCCCGCCGAGCTGGAGACCGCGCAACTGGCCGCGATGACCACGATTGCGGGCACGCTGTTGAATCTCGATGAAGCGCTCATGCGGGAGTAGGCTCGATGCGTTCTGATCTGCTGACTGATGTCTCGCGGCGCCAGTTCGTCGGTCGTTCGTCCACGGGTATCGGGATCGCGGCGTTGGCGTCATTGCTGGCGCGGCCGGAACCGGCACGGGGTGCATCGACCGCACTGCCGCATTTTGCTCCCAAGGCCCGCCGGGTGATTTACCTCACGCAGGCGGGCGCGCCATCGCAACTGGAACTCTTTGATTACAAGCCGAACCTGCAGGACCAGTTCGACAAGGACCTGCCGGAGTCGGTGCGGCAGGGGCAGCGGCTGACCGGGATGACGGCGGGCCAGGCCCGTTTTCCGGTGTGCCCGTCCATCTACAAGTTTGCGCAGCATGGGGAGTCGGGAACCTGGTTGAGCGAACTGCTGCCGCATACGGCGCGGATCGCGGATCGCATCTGCGTCGTCCGCTCGATGCATACGGAAGCGATCAACCACGATCCGGCGATGATGCTGCTGCAGTCAGGGCACCAGATCGCCGGCCGACCGTCGCTGGGCGCATGGCTGTCGTACGGCCTGGGATCGGAGAACGAGAACCTGCCGGCGTTCGTGGTGATGATTTCGCTGCCCAGCGGCTCCACCAATGCCCAGCCGCTGCACGAGCGGATGTGGGGTTCCGGCTTTCTGCCGCCCAGCTATCAGGGAGTCCGGTTCAACTCGGGGAACGAACCGGTGCTGTACCTGGCGAACCCGCCGGGGATGACGGCGGCGCGGCGGCGTGCCATGCTCGACGACATCGCCGCCCTGAACGGGATTCGCATGGGGGACAATCACGATCCTGAGATCCAGACTCGCATCGATCAATACGAAATGGCGTTCCGAATGCAGAGCTCCGTCCCCGAGCTGACGGACCTCTCGAACGAGCCGGCCTCGGTGTTTGCGGCCTATGGTCCGGAATCCGAGAAGCCCGGCACGTTCGCGCGGCATTGCATCATGGCGCGGCGCCTCGCCGAACGGGGCGTGCGATTCATCCAGCTGTACCATCGCGGCTGGGACCAGCACGGCGGCCTGCCGGGTGGCATCAAGACCCAGTGCTACGACACGGACCAGCCGTCCGCCGCGCTTGTGGAGGACCTGGCCCAGCGGGGCCTGCTGGAGGACACGCTGATCGTGTGGGGCGGCGAGTTCGGACGAACGGTGTACTCCCAGGGGACGATGACGGCCACCGAGTACGGACGGGACCACCATCCGCGCTGTTACTCAATGTGGCTGGCGGGCGCCGGAGTCAATTCCGGCGCTGTCTATGGCGAGACCGACGACTACTCGTACAACATCGTCAAGGACCCCGTGCATATCCACGACCTGAACGCGACCATCCTGCATCTGCTGGGGATCGAACACACCCGCTTCACATTCCGCCACCAGGGACGTGACTACCGATTGACGGACGTCCACGGGAATATCGTGCAGGGACTGCTGGCCGCGCGTTGATTCGGAGCGACGTCAGGAGGTTGCCGATATGGGCCACTGCTCCGGCGAACCTCTATCGCTTGCGGATGAAGAGGCGTGCGGTACGGATCAAGGCCACGACGCCGATTCCCTTGGCGGGCTTTCTGGCTGGAAGCACGGAGGACGCGGAGTACCGCACCTGGGCCGGCGACCTCGCACGCAACACCGAAGCTGTCGTCGACGTCGTCAAGAAAGCTGAGTTGACGGCCGCCACTCCGTGGGACTTCTTCAACGTGGACCGGGAGCTATCGAACTTACGTGCTCCCACAGTCAGATGCGAGGATCACGACATTGTCCCCGCCCTGCAGAGGGCCTTGGCTCGTGCCGGCCGCGGTCACACGATCGACATCGCCACGGATACGGTGATGTGGAGTACGAGGCCACACGTTGCATGGCGTCGTGCCTTAACGCTTGACGTACTCCTCCGGCGACTGGATCCGCTGCGGGTCGACTTTCGCAGTGCTCACGAACTCGTCGATGCACGGGGGGCAGCAAAAGTGGTATTCGCGGCCGCCGATGATCCAGCGGCACTCGGGATTGGCCTTGGTGCGCGTCACCGGGCAGAGGCGGTCGCCGGGTTGGGGATCGGCGTCGTGCTGCGCGCGGAAATCTTGAAACCGGACTGCGGCCGTCATGTTGCCGTTGGCCGCGATGTCGGCGCTGGAGTACAGGCCTGCCGGAGTGAAATACAGTTCCTGCTGCTCTGCCTGTGAGACGGGGGTCGGCATGGGAAGCGCCAGTGCCGATGATCCGTGGCTGCGATCTGGCTGGAGGAACCGCGTCTGCACGTAGAGCAGCAGGACCACCGTGAACAGCACAGCCGATGGAATCCAGTAGAAGCGCTTCATGGGTGGATCAGCTGGCGGGTCAGGCCGGTTAGCGGTCTGCGTACAGGTAGGCGGCGATGTCGCGGGCGTCGGCGTCCGTGACGTCGAGATCGGGCATCGCCGTATCCGGGTCGATCTCCCGCGGATTCTGGATCCATTGCATCAGGTGCTCGGGTGTATTCGGGAGCACGCCGGCGATGAAGACGCGGTTGCGGAAGTCTTCGAGTCCGGGACCGGCGCGGCCTTCGGCCGGCTGCCGATCGGGAAACGTGTGACAGGCGGCGCATCCGTAGCGGTCGATCGCCTGTTCGCCTCGCTCGGCAACCCCGCCGGGAATTGACCAGACCGGCGCCTGGGTCGGCACGGGATGTCGCCGCAGCCCGCGGAACAGCAGGTCGGCGCCCGACGCCGCGCTCAGGATCACCAGCAGCACCGTCATCTGGAAGAACAGTGAGGGAGTCAAAACAGACTCATTGCCCGAGTCGGACTCGTTTTCCATGAGGGGCTCCTGAATCAGTGCGTCGCCGCACGCTGCGGGTTTTCCCACGGACGGATGACCGGTTCACAATCGCCCGGTTCCGCCTGGCGCGCGAGCCAGACGCCGAAGACGGCGATTGCCGCCAGGGCGTAGACGAGGCAGGCCGGCATCCACATGATCAGACCGGCGAGCTGTTGATCTTCCAAGGGGGTGAAGCCCCAGGCAGCCGTTGTGCCGGCGTAGGAATACCACGCCCGCGGGGCGAACGTGAGAAAGATGCCGAGAGCCGATGCCTGCAACGATGTTGTGAACAGATACAGCACGGCCGCCGCAGGATGCAGCCGCCGGCGACGCGCAGGTTCGAGCAGCGGTCGCCAGAACAAAATGGCCGCCCCGAAGAAGCTCAGATGCTGCACATCGTGGAGGACGGGATTCCGCAGCGCTGCGTCGTACAGTGACGGGAGATGCCAGAGCCACATCACGGCGGCATACATGACCCACGCCACCTGCGGCTGCCAGAGGCCGCGGAATCCGAGGCGGTTGAGGCGCCGCCGGCCGGCGCCGATCGCACGCTGCCACAGTGGAGACAATCCCCGCAGCAGCACTTGTGACGGCGCCCCCACGACGAACAGCGGCGCCGCGACCATCATCAGCAGCAGATGCTGCACCATGTGCGCCGACGCCAGTTGCCCGCTGAGGGCGTCCAGAGGCGACACCAGGGCGGCAAAGACGACGGCGATCCCTCCCAGAAACGCGAGCGGCCGCCCCACGCTGACGCCGTTTCCAACTCCGGTGCGTGACCAGAGCCGCCCGAGCCCCCGCCCGTAGAGCCACCATAGAACGCCGAGATTGAGGAGGAGGACCGGGTCCCAGTTCCACTCCCGCCACGCGTCACCCGGCCCGATCGCCCCACCGACATCTGCGTGCACGGTGCGCGCGGAGCAGCAGATCACCGCGGCGGCGACGAACGCTCTGCCTGTTGATCGCCATGCCGCGCGAGTCATGTGAGCCTCAGCAGTCCTGCAGGTAATAGAAGATCGGCAGGCTTTCGACGAGAATCACGAGTGCAAACAATCCGCTCGTGATCCAGCCGGTACGGGCAACCTCTGTCTCGGCGACTGACACCGGCTCATCCGTGCCGGGACCGGCGCGCAGCCGCTGCTCGCTCCGATACGGCAGCCAGGTGCTGACAACGGCCGCCAGCAGTGTCAGCACGCTCGCGGCGATGATCAGCCAGGCGACGGCGTTCAATCCGGCGAAGGAATGTTGCCGCAGCCGTCCCACGCAGCCGAATTCGGCAATGGCGTAGGCCGCCACCAGATGCACGAGCCAGGCGCCGCCCCCGCCGAACAGGCCGATCCAGAGTGAGCGCCGGGAAACGGCCGATTCCTGGCGAGGCACAGTTGAAGAGGTGGCGGAACTCACGGTGACTCCCGTCAAAGCAGGTAAGGGGACACGTACAGCGTTCCATAGACAACTACGGCCGCGACCGTTGCGAAGTACCAGAAGTGGGCCGTCATCTGGGCGTGCAGCGCCTGGAAGAGTTCCCAGTGGGCCGGTTCCCGAATGGCCCGCAGACACGCGGTCCCTCCCATCCCAAGCCCGATGAGCACGACGGTGTCGATCGACCAACTGAGGATGTAGTACGCGGAGCCATACGCGTTCGTCGAAGGGGAGAAGGGGAGCCGGGTCAACTCCCACATGTGCAGTCCGAAGAAGAGTGCGGCGATCAGCACCGCGGTGCTCTGCGCGACGAGGTAACGTGTCCTCGCACCTTGCCGCAACGCCCGCCAGCTCCAGCCCGCGAACACCGCCGCCACGGGAATCAGGGCGTAGGAAAGTCCCTCGACCGACAGAGACGGCCGCGACAGTCCCTCCTGCGGCCACTCCGCCGAATACAGTCGCAGATAGAAATACGAATACACGAGCGTACTCAGGCACCATCCGAGCACGGCGAGCAGGAAGAGCATCCCCAGCCAGCCGAGTGATCGGCTGCCTGTGGTCAGAATCGGCAGCCCGGTCTCCCTAGGCAGCGTGCTGGTCCGCATCAGCTCCAGTTCCTTCCGGTCCGGCCACAGCCACGCGATGATCGCCCCCACGGTGACAAGGATGCCGAATGGGACCAGCAGGTAAGAGCGGACAATCGTCCCCACGGTGGCCAGCATGATGCCGACGGCCGTCACCAGGGGGGTGAACGACGGAGTGGCAAGCCGCGCGATGGACTGCGGCGCCCCGGTGATCGGATCGACCAGGAGCGTCGCCCGCCACCGCGTCGGCCGATGGTCGAGGATTTCGACGATCCGCTCGGCGTCAAGTGGCGGGTTCGCTCCCTCACGGGCCGACTCAGCGTGAATCGAGTCTCGCTTGCGGCTGCCGTCGTCCCACAGTGGATGACGGCTGTAGACCACGGGAATCTTCGGAAAGAGCACCTGCGGCGCGGAGTAAAACGACCATTCGAGCGAGTCGCTGCCCCAGGGGTTCTGTGCGGCCCGGTCGCCGTAGACCATGCTCCAGAACACGTTCACGACGAACAGGACGAATCCCAGGGCGAGCACGAACGCGCCGACGGTCGCAACAATGTTGTAGCCTTCGAGCCCGAGTTCACTGGAGTACGTGTAGACACGGCGGGGCATCCCGAGCAGACCCATGATGTGCATCGGGAAGAACGTCACGTTAAACCCGATGAACGAGAGCCAGAACTCCAGCTTCCCCAGCCGTTCGTTCAACATGCGGCCGATCAGCTTGGGAACCCAGTAGTGCAGGCCGGCCAGCATGGGGAACACGGCCCCGCCGATCAGCACGTAATGAAAATGGGCGACGAGGAAATACGTGTCGTGGACCTGCCAGTCGAACGGAACGATGGCGATCATCACGCCGGTCAGGCCGCCGAGGACGAAGATGAAGATGAAACCCAGCACGTACAGCAGCGGCGGTCGCAACTCCGCACGCTGGCCCCACAGACTGCCGATCCAGGCAAAGATCTGCGTGCCGCTCGCAAGGGCGATCATCAGGCTCGCCCCGGCGAAGAAGTACATCGACAGTTCCGGCAGGCCGGTCGTGTACATGTGGTGCACCCACAGTCCGAAGCTGAGGAACCCGGTCAGAATGATGGCCACCACGATCAGCGTGTAGCCGATGATCCGCCGCGAAAACGCAGCGACGACCATCGACACGATCCCGGTCGCCGGCAGGAAGATGATGTAGACCTCCGGATGGCCGAAGAACCAGAACAGGTGCTGCCAGAGGAGATGGTTGCCCCCCTTGTTGTCGTTGAAGAAATGCGTGCCGATCGCGTGGTCGCACTCCAGCAGGACGGTCGCGATGAACAGCGTCGTGAAGGCGAACACGATCATCACGGCCGTCACCAGCCACGCCCACGCATACAGCGGCAGGCGGCTGAGCGACATGCCCGGTGCGCGCAGCCGCAGGATGGAGATCGTCAGTTCGGCCCCCGCGGCGATGCCCGCCAGTTCGGCCGCCCCCAGGCCGACCAGCCAGAAGTCGATGCCGGGCTGGGCGAACGCCGGCGCGGAGAGCGGCGTGTACGCGAACCAGCCGATGTCCGCGACCATGTCGAACAGAAAGCCGGAATAGAACGTCAGCCCGCTGAACAGGAAGACCCAGTAGCTCAGCGCCGTCAGCCGCGGATAAGCCAGGTCGCGCGTTCCCAGCATGAACGGCAGAAACAGCGCCGCCATTCCCTCCATGAACGGCACGGCGAAGAGATACATCATCGTCGTGCCGTGCATCGTGAACAGCCGGTTGTACACCTCCGGACCGAGGAACGTGTTCTCCGGCACCGCCAGCTGCACCCGCATGAGGAGTGCGAACACTCCCGACACGAGGAAAAAGCTGAACGCCGTGACCATGTACCGCACGCCGATCAGGATGTTGTCGACGGTCGCGAGCCCGCCCGGGAAGCCCGACGGTTCGTTCCAGGTCTCGAGAAACCGCTCGCGGTCTTGGCGTGCGGAGTCATCGGCGTGCGCTGTCGGCTCAGTCACTTCAGGCTCTCCAGGTAGCTCGTGAGCGCCAGGAGATCATCCGCATGCAGATAGGTGCGGGGCATCTTAACGCCCGGCTTGATCGCATGCGGATCGGCAATCCAGCCGGCCACGTTGCCGCGATTGTTCGGGACGACGCCGGCCACCGTGAGGCGGCTGCCGAAGTGCGTCAGGTCGGGCCCCGCCTTGCCGGCCGCTGCCGTTCCACGGACGGCATGACACGCCGCGCAGCCGGACGATTGAAAGACGTCGTGTCCTCTGACGAGGTCGGCGTCCGCCGGCATCGCATCCGCCGGCTGTCGCTCCGCCATCCATTCCTCGAATTCATCGGGCGGATGCGCCACGACGTTCAGCACCATGTTCGCGTGCTGCAGTCCGCAGTATTCGGCGCATTGGCCGCGGTAGACCCCGGGTTCATCCGCCTGCAGCCAGAACTCATTGGTAATGCCCGGTATCATGTCCCGCTTTCCGTTCAGATTGGGGACCCACAGGCTGTGCACGACGTCGGTGCTCTCCAGTTCCAGCCGCACCTGCTCCCCGGCCGGGATATGAATCTCGTTCGCCGTGACGATGCCTTGTTCGGGGTAGCTCACTTCCCACCACCACATCTTGCCGACCACGCGGATGGTGAGGGCTTCCTGAGGCTGCCTGAGCTTGGCCGACGACTCCAGCGAGAGGAACAGCAGCGGGACCAGAACGATGACCGGCAACACGATGCCGCCGGCAACCACGAAGCCGTTGCGACCGAGAGGAGGGACCGAACCCTGGAAGCCGGTCTCCGCGTTACCTGACGGCGCGCGCCGCACGAGGGCCATCCACACCAGGACCAGGACCAGCAGGAAGACTGCGGTGAAAGCTCCGCACATGACCCACCACAGCCACGCCATTTCCGCGGCCGCGGGTCCCGCGGGATGCAGCGCCGACTGGCGGACGCCGGCGGTGCAGCCGGATGCCAGACACGCGATTATCGCCGCGATCCAGCGGCCGCTCGGCGATGTGCGGCGGTGAATCATGGGCTACTCCGGCGTGCGCGGAAACGTCTCTGCGACCAGCACGAAATCGACAATCGCGTCCAGGTCCTCGTCACTCAGTCGTCCCGCATAGCCGGGCATGGCGACACCTTCGGGCGGATGCAGAATGTATTGCCGCAGCTCTTCCTGGGAATACCGGTGCTTCAGATGCGCCAGGTCCGTGCCGACCTTGGACGTCCCGGACCCGGCGACCTGATGGCAGCTCGTGCATCCATACTTGCTGAACAGCATCCGCCCGTACTCCGCTTCCGCGGTCAGTTCCACGTGCGGCGGTATCTCGGGAGCCTCGCTGCCCGGCCATCCCGTCCACTCCGACTGAATGCGCATGCCGCTGAGCACGACGATTGCGGTGATGGTCAGTGCGCAGATCCCGGTCGCAATGGGACGATTGCGCCAACCCCGGTGAGGAGACCGGTCGACAAACGGGAGCAGCACCAGCAGCAGAAACAGGCCGATCGGGAAAATCACCTGAAACGCGGGGGCGATGGAAGGGGGCAGCAGCGCCACCAGCGCGCTGTACCACGCAAACCACCACTCTTCGCTGGGAGCCGCTGTGCCGGACAGGTCCAGGTGCGGCAGCAGTGCGGGCGCGCCCAGCGTGAGCGTCAGGCCAACCACCGTCGTGAAGACCACGAGCGACCACGGCGACATCTTCAGAATGGCCATGGGAAAGAACGGTTCGCTGCGCGCCGGGTGTTCCTTCTCCCTCTCATAGATCTCCCGCTGTTCCTCGGCGGTCTCAACCGGCTGCCGCTGTTCGGCTTTGATCGTCGTCCCGTGAATGACCACGAGATACACGTGGTAGGCCACCACCGGGAGAAGGAGCATCGGCAGCAGGATCGCATGCAGCGCGAACACGCGCGTCAGGGTCAGCGTGTTCATCTCCGGTCCGCCCAGCACCAGCGCGACCAGTTCGTCTCCGATCGCCGGCACGCGCTGCAGGATCGACATCGCGACCTGCAGCCCCGTAATGCCGCGATCGTCCCAGCGCAACACGTAGCCCAGAAAGGACAGAATCACGACCAGCACGAGCAGCAGGATCCCCACCAGCCAGGTCCCCTCGCGCGGCGGCTTGTAGCCGCCGAGGGCGACCTGCCGGCAGACGTGCACGAGCAGCATCACCACCATCAGCCCGGCGGACCAGTAGTGCAGTCCGCGGATGAACCACCCGAGCCACTGCCGGTGCGTGATGTAATCGACGCTCTCGTACGCCTCGGCCGTGGACGGCGTGTACGTGAGCGCGAGGATCACTCCCGTGAAGACCTGGATCGACAGCAACAGCAGCAGCGCCATCCCGTCCCCGTGATACCACGGGTCCTTGGGGACCTCACGGTTCAGGAAATGATCCCAGATCGGCCCCAGGCCGAAGCGGTTGACGATCCAGTTCCGCACGCTTGATGACACCGCGCTGCCGCCTCAGGGAACAGGGGAGAGAGAGGCCAGATCGATCTCGAGCACACCGTCACGCACCCGGGTCACGTACCTCCGCATCGGTCGGGGAGGCGGACCGGCCATCACCGTTCCATCCTCTGCAAAGATCCCGCCATGGCATGGGCAGAAATAACAGGCGCTGCCGGAATCGTAATTGAGGGGACACGCAAGATCAGTGCATTTGCGTGAGAAAACGACAATCTCCTCGTCACCCGATCGCCAGACAAAGACGGCCTCATTCGCCACCGGCCGCGGCCACTGGTTCCGCGGTGAAGCCGCGACAGCCAGGCGCACCTCCCCCACTGGAAACTCACTGAGGCGTCCGACAGCGCGCCACATGTTGCCCTGCCGCCGCTGAAAGGCGGGAAACAGCGAGGTGAGCAGCGCAGGAATCGCAACGATCCCCCCCGCCACGGCCGCTCCCGTGCCGATCAGGCCGCTCAATACTGTTCGACGCGTAAGCATCGCAGCTCCTCAGATGCCGAGATCACTGGAATCAATCGGGAACTGGAAGTCGTCCGAGGTCGTTCTCACCGTCGTCGAGCGGGCTTGCCTCAGCCGTCGTCAGGCCCGAGTCCGGACGGCTGCAGCAAAAAGGCTGTATCGCCGGTATTGACAATGAATCTAAGATGCTGAACGGCTTCAGCTTCCCTCACACGAGTGAGCAACAACCGCCACGGTCGACGAATCGATTCGCCCTGCTCCATTCCGACCCTTGCGCGCAGTGTCCTTGCGATCGAACTGGATTCTTTCCGAGTTCTATCTGCGGAACTCAGCTCTGCAAGCGGCGAATCCCGAGAATGTGTGTGAGTTGTGCCGAAGTCCGCGTCCGATGTGCCGGTGGGGTGGTCTCGCTGCTCCCGCCCAAGGCATCCCGGCGCTAACGACCGGGCTCAGAGTGAACGAGCAGCATCAGGCGATATGCGACCTCGATGCTGTAATAGCGCCGTTACTCGCAGCCCGGCCACTCGCCGCGCGCGGTCGCACTGTCAACGGACCAAGCCCCGTACACGCTCGTCCTGACTTTCCAAGTCCTGCCGCGCGGCGGCTGCGTGGATCAGTCTGTGCGCCCTGCCAGTCCCCATTGCAGAGAATCTGACGGCACGACGACTGTCCCAAACTGTGCAGTGATGCCGGGGCGAGTCGGGCCGCCGATTCTTCACCTGCGGCACTCCGGTGCAACTGGGCAGATGAGTCAGGCCGCGAGCATGCAGCGAGGCTGCTCCGGCGAATCGGCCGGGGCGCCCTGAAGGACTGCCAGCCGATGTGGAGGCCGAAATGGGTCCCGTCATCCAGTCGGAACACGACCCACGCGAGCCGCCCTGCCGGGAGGGGATGCTCCAGCGGGATGAGGCGCGGTTGACCCATCGCATCAAGACGCTGTAGGGGTTCAATGCGATCCGAAAATTCATCGAAGCGGAATCACGGCGTGCGGAGGCCGACGAAGCGTTCCTCGATCTGATGGCGTGATACCTGGCCCGGGTCAGCAGCGCACAGCTCCGCCGATGATCTCGCTGCCGCACGACCGCACCGCGGAGCGTAACAGATACGGCCACAATTGATCCCGCCGTACCCGGGCGCCACCACGCAGCTTCGGGGCTGGATTGGTCCAGTCCTGTTCTGAAGGTCAAATCGGCGCATCATCATCGACTCCGCGAAGCCGGGAGCGGCTCGCGTTGGACGAGGCGGAAACGCAGGACGCGCGGTTCGACGCCGTACACGTCCAGGCTGGGGGGATGAATGCAGTTGTTCTCCGTCAGATGAATTTCGACTGGCCCTGGCTCGCGGCTGCCAACGCTGACCGAGATCCGCAACACGCTCGGGGCCAGCAAAGTGAAAGCGGGCTCCGGCCCCGCCAGCGTCAGGCGTGCCTCAGCGGGAGCCGCATCGACCCGCAGTCGCTCCGGTACGCTGCGGTACTCAACGGGGACAATGAAGGTCCGCTCGACGGTATCCGGATGCGAGGCAAACAACAGCCAGCCGACGATCGCGATGGCCAGAGACGCGGCCTTCCAGCCGGACCTCTGAAATACCCGTCGGTGGTGTCGGCCTGCGGGCGCCGCCGGAAACTTGCGTTCGGTGAATCTCTCGAGCGCCTCTTTGAGTTCGACCGGGCTGCTCATTGCCGCCAGTTTGCCCCTGGTCGCCACGCTCACGGCTCCTCGCTCTTCCGAAACGATGATCACCAGGGCATCCGACCGCTCGGAAAGCCCTAGACCGGCGCTGTGCCGTGTCCCGCGGCTGCCCAGTTCGCGATGATCACCCGAGAGCGGAAGGTGGACGCACATCTGCTGGATGCGCCCCTCGGCGATCACGATCGCCCCGTCATGTCCCGGCGTATGCGGATCGAAAACGCTCTGCAATAGCACGGGGTGCACCGGCGCGTTCAACTCGATGCCGCCCTGCAGCAGACCGTCCAGCGGGTCCCGGCCCCGGAGGACGATCAGGGCGCCGATCCTTGCGGCCGCAGACTCGAAGGCAAATTCGACGACGGGATCCAACTCATCGCCGGACCGCTGGTGTCCTCGAAAACTGCTCCACCGCCAGCCGCGGAAGCGGGCCACCGTGCGGCGGATATCCTCGTGAAATGCGATGGCGAACACGACAACGAGCACGAATGCCGCCCCGCGCAACAGCATCTCCGTCAGAAACAGTCCAAAGAATCGGGCCGCAAAGTACAGCAGCAGCAGAAAGGCGCCTCCGGTCAGGGGGGCCCGATGCCGCGTCACCTGGGCGAGCCGCACCACGCAGTAGATCAGCACCGACGCAATCAAGATATCGACGACGTCTTCCAGGCCGATCCGCACGCCCCCGCGAAACCAGTCCGTCGGCAGATTCACCATCAGCGTCCTTCACCGCAAGCCCTTCACCAAGCTACGTCGGGATGGGCTGGGCGGAATGGATTGGAGTAATGCATTGCGACCGGATCCCACAGGCTCCACGGCGCAGCTTCGTCGAACGGCACCGGTTCGGTGTGGGGTGCGAGGCGAACACCCACATCTGGGCTCGGGCTCCTCTCTCCCAAAAGAACTCGATCCTTCAACCCAGCGGTTAACAGCCCATCTTGATAGCTAAAGAAAAGCCCCTGTCGGGCCGCCCCACTCGGCGGCCCGACAGGACGTTGGTCGTCAGGCAGCACTCCTTTTACATTCCCGTCCACTCCCCCGCCAGCAGATCGACCATCGAATCGGCCTGGATTGGGATGCCGCGCAACCAGCGCGTTAGCTGGTGCAGCATCAGCCCTGCCGCCAGTGCTGCCGTATAGATGGTGCTTCGAGCCGTGCAGCGGCCGGCTTGGGCCTGGTCCTGGGTAAACAGCGTTTCGTGGTAGGCATCGCTGCCCACACCATCGGCGACCCCCAGGATCCGAATGACTTCCCCCAGCATCCGGCCATCGCACCAGAACCGGCAATTCGGACCAACTGAGCGCCAGATCGCCTCCCGCGCGGAGATCGTGTCGACGCAGCAGAACACCGCCGGCGAGGCACCGTATCGGGAGCGATAGCGGTCCGTAATCAGTTCGACGATCACCTCCGAATCGATCAGCGCGATGGCTTTCTGGCAGGCCAGCACTTTCGGCTGACCGATGTCGGTCACCAGCGAGTAACCCTGAGTCGTGACGTTGGTCGGTTCGACGTGATCGGGGTCGAACAACCGCAGCCGACGGGCACCCAGCGACGCCAGTTGCAGCGCCAATTGCCGGCCGATGGCGCCGACGCCGATCACATCAACAGTCAGGTTCTCCAGCCGTTCCTGCGGCACCAGTTCGGCCTGCCTCTGAAATCGGTCCGACATACTGATCGGCTCCTGTGGTATGAGGAACGTGATGGGATCGCAGCACTCCACGCCTCCGTCGCATCCGCACGCGGGACACGACCGAGTTGAGCACCCGGCTGCGGAAGTGATCGGTCGGGTGGACCGACGGCGCGCTCCCGCCATCCACGGACGGACCGGCAGCTCCGCCAGGCACTCCGCCAATGACGGGACGAACCCCAGGTCCTCACGGACGTGCTGCAGGCCGATGTCCCGCGTGAACACCCGGCGGCCGGCGCTGTTGACGAGCGTCGGCCCGAACACCTGTTCGGCCAGCAGGATCCCGAACGCATTATGCAGCACCATTCGGTGCCGCTGGTCAGCCACGTGTCCCTTCGTCGCATCAAACCACTGGTGCAGCGGGAGGTAGTCGTCGGCCGTTCCGCCCCACTGCCGGGCGGAACGCTCGGCATGCACGAGCGGGTTGCTCACAGCGTCAACTCCTGTACGAGGTAGGGGTCGGGGAACCCCGCCGCGCGGAGTTCGTCCCAGGTGGCGGTGGCGGGATCGCAGTCATACAGCTCCCAGTCCGGCTCGAACTCCCGTGGAGTGGGGTAAGTCTCTCGGAAGAACTCGTCACACAGCCTGCGGCACTCGGCATCGGCCGGGCCGCGGTCGAGATACACCTGCGGCCGTGGATGGAACCCGTCTGTGGGGTACGAGAACTCGTCGTTGAACTCCCAGTCGAGTGCAACGATGATCCACGCGGTGCCAGGCTGGTCTCCGGCAGCAGAGACGCCCCCCGCCAGCGGCGCCATGGCCCGGCTGAACCACTCCCGGCGGGATAGACTGCCGTTGTCGTTCAAAGACCCCCCTCCGGGAGCCAGGCGAGGCCGTCGTCCGGCAGCCGCCAGTCGGCCATCGGGAGATCGAACTCATGTCCGGCTGGCGGCGGCCATTCCTCGGACCTTACGCAGGCGGCATATTCGGCCTCCCACACCAGCGGATCGCCGGACGCCAGCGGCCGGTCCCAGTCGATCCGCACCGGCAGCCGCAGTGTGACCTGCGGTCCTCCGGCGCCGATCCGCAACTGTAGCCGCGCATACACGTCGCCGCCGCGGGCCAGGATGAACATCACGGCCGAGTCGCAGCCACTGAACACCCGTGCAAACGTCTGCTCATCAATGCTGCTGGGCCAGGGCGAGTCCCCCGGATGGGTATGGATCCAGATGCGCGCGAACTCCGCCGGCCGGCGCCCCAGGTCCACCTGCTCATCGAACCAATCGGCGACCGCATCGTCCTCGAACTGAACCGATACCGCCGTGCAGTTCTGACGGATCAGGCCGATGTCGTCTACGCACAGCGGATCGTCCGCGCGGGTGATGGCGAACCCGCCGATCTCGGTTGGCCCGGCGTCACGCCAGTAGAGCAGCTTGGCCCAGGCTGCCGGGGAAAACCTCAGCGCCGGCACCTGGACATCCCGGCCGTCAGACCGCCGCCGCCGGGGCGAGCGCAGCCACTCCGGCCGAGTCAGCTGGCTCGGTTGGTGTCTGAGTCTCGGTCGCTTCGGTGGCGCAGATTTCACAGCGTCCGTCAGAGAGGCATTCGTCACAGTAGTGTCCTTCACATGCGGAACAGGAATTGAGGCAACCGTTACAGCAGCGCTCCTCACATCCCTCGCAACGGCACACGCACTCGCTGCAATAAACCCGGTCACAGCCGACACAGGTCTGGCTGCAGTCGGAGCAGAGGAGATCGTGGCAGCGGCCGCATTCGCGGCTGTTTTCCTCGTCCGCCACGTCGCCGCAGTCGGTACAAATCCGGCCCTCCCAGTTGGCCAGCGAGGCGTACGCCGAGCCGCCGTTGTAGGTACCCAGGATCCGGCTGACGATCAGGAAGAACTCGCTGAGGAACCCGCGGGAGAGCGTGTTGCGGATCGCTTGTTTGCCTTCGCCTTCGCAAAGGACCTCATCGCGGACATGGGGGTGATACAGACTGGCGTCGACGGCCGCCGGCCGGGGATCGAGGGCCTTGATCCAGTAGGGAGACGCCCGCTGCAGCCGGTCCCACTGCAGCCGGATCTCGAATCGACCCAGATCGACATCGTCCAGCACGATCGGGTCGGTCTGAACGATCAGCAGGGAGTGCCGCAGCTCGATCCGGACGTGCTCGAACTCCTCATGGAGGGCCACGAGTTCGTCGTAGAGCTCGCGCAATGTTGGAACAGTGGGAGCTGGATGCGTCGCGAACTGGCCGGTGATCTGCCCAAGTTCGTCGGACAGTCGGCCGAGAGCGCGTTGGAGAGATGGTTCGAGACGCCGGGCCGCCATCGTCCAGCCGTGCCGCTGGGCGTGCCGCACCAGCCGGGTCAGCCGCTGGCATTCGTTCCAGGCATAGTCGGGCAGTGGAGGGAGTGGCCGCGAGGACTCTGAGTAGTGGGCCTGGATCCGGGCGGCCGCGCGGACCAGCAGGCGGGAGAACGTGGTCATGGGCTGCCTCCGGATGAAGCGAGGTGAACCGAACACCGGCCTGCGCGGACCGCCGCGCAGGCCGGTGAGTGCACGTCGGCGGGCCACCGATCAGCCGACGGCCCCTTCGATCTTGGTTGGGCAGATGCTGATTCGATCGCCGTCCTGCAGGACGTAGTCCGCGGCGACCGGTTGCCGGTTGACGCGAATCAGATAGTCGCTCGCGCGGCCGTGCGGGAACCGCTCGTTGAACAGCTCCTGGACGCTCGTGCCTCCTTCGATCTCGATGTAGTCGGCAAACCCGCCGCCGTCGTTGTTGATGTAGAGGATCCGCATGCCGCTGCTCCTGGGAGGATTGGGGAGATGGAAAGAACTGCGGTGCTGCAGCCATGCCGGTCAGAACGCCGCGGCCGGGGTGCGGCGGCGCGGGAACAGGACGCCGATCCGGCCGTCGTCGAAGTCGTCCCAGTCGAGCGGTTCGCGCGCTGCCTCCCGCTCCACCGGACCGGCAGTCAGCAGGCTGAACCCCTGGTGAGCGATGGCACGGACCGACTCGCCGGTGGCCGACGCCACGGCCCGGTTGAGATCACGCTGAGTCATCGAATGTCTCCTGTGGTTACGGAAAGTGGTGCATCAAAAACGAAAAGCGGCCCCCGACGCCCGGGAGCCGCTGTGAGAGAACGCTTACGTTGGGTGCGCTGTTCAGTCGGAGTGGGTACCAGGCAGCAGCCAGTGCTGCGTTAGCCACTCGCGCTCGGCGGTGAGCGCCGCACTACGAAGTGCGAACGGACCCAGCACGGGTCCAACGATCGGCCGGAGATCGGCCGTCCAGCCGCCGCTGACGGCCGGCTCCACATGGCTGGCTCGCAGAATCTGCGGACTGCCGAGCGCCGTGAGATCGATGGCCTCGTCATAAACGCAGCGCAGGTGTCCGTTGGGGGTGATGATCAAATCCATGATCGGTGCGGAACTCATGACGCGGATCCTCTCTGAATGCCTGGGCGCGGCGGGAATGCTCGGTCCGCACCGGTCTCCCACTCGACAATCACTCGAAACACATCGACCCGGCCCACAGGATCCGGTGCGGAGACGGGAAACACCCGCAGCTCATTCTCGGACAGCGAGGGATCGTTGGCCGGAGTGTGCACACCCCGGATGTCGGTCCAGTGCGGACTCGTGATCAGCTCCTGCTGCAGTCGCTCCAGGAACTCCAGATCGCTCATAGCGGCTCCTGGTCAGGGTGAACGAACAATGGTTGCCGCGGCGGCCGGAGTACCTGCCGCCGCGGACGGTTCACGAGCAGACCATCCAACGCGGCTTGGACCCCCGAGAGGCCGCGGGCCACGTCGGTCCGCAGTGTGGCGGCGGTCCGCAGCTGCTGCGGCTCCACTCCGCGCAGCAGCTGCTGCGCCTGCTCAACGAGCTGATCGAGCTGCTCATCTGAGCCGATGTTGAGCCGGCGGAACCGCTCGAAGAACTCGGAGAGGTTCTCCACCGCCGAGTCGCGGAACACCTTCGGCCGGCCGTCATCGGTCCCGCTGAGCCGCTCGGTGAGGTGTGACACGAGGCGGCTGAGTTCCTCCAGAAACGCGTGCTCGGTCAGCTGGACTGCCTCCTCGAACCGAGCGCGGACCCGTGCCGACTCCTGTTCGTAAAGCTCGGGACTCAGCTCCCGCAAGTAGTCCGGCGGCTCGACGCTCGGCCAGTCCCACGACACGGCGAACAGTCCTCGCAGTGAGAGGGGATAGTCGCTGTCGGAGTAGAGCTCACCGAGACGCTCGCGGGCCGCGATTCGGAGTTCAGAATAATGCTCATCCAGGTTGGCGACTGCGATGTCCAACTCATCGCGCAGCGCAGTCAGCCGTTGGTTGAAAGACGAGACGTCGCGCTGCCGGATCAGCCGGATCCCCGGTTCGGGGAATGGCAGGGTGACATCCCGCCAGCAGGACTGGATCCGGCTGCGGACGGACGTCACGTCCTTATACGCAGGATGACGCGAATCCAGGAGCTTCTTGCCGGCGGTCAAGAACTGGCCTTCAGCACCAAAGCTCTCGGCTGCTTGCGCCTTCTGTTCGGCCGAGAGGGACTTCCGCAGGCCGAACCATTCGAACGAGACCCGGACCGCCGCCATCGAGTCCCGCAACCGCTGGGCGGGGGCAGTCGAAACACGGCGCGTACGGGGTCGGTCAGCTACTGTCGTCATAGGCAGTCTCCACCAGATAGGGAACGGAACGGATCACAACGCCGACTCCGTGTGTGATGGTCAATTGTTCGACGGATCGCGGCTGACCCGTCGCCGTGACGATCTCGGAGCTGACTCGCAGCGATAGATCCCGGGTTGATCGGCCGACAGACAGCGGCCGCTGGCCCAGGTCCTGAGCCGTTCGACCGATTCGGCCGCTGTGACCGCGACCGGCACGACGTTGTGCGCGGCCTGGACCAGCG
The DNA here is from genome assembly GCA_041940305.1 of Planctomycetaceae bacterium. Classification (GTDB taxonomy): domain Bacteria; phylum Planctomycetota; class Planctomycetia; order Planctomycetales; family Planctomycetaceae; genus JBGTSJ01. Next base: position 134,377 of record JBGTSJ010000013.1, on the reverse strand, counting down.
GCACATCCAGCAGCGCGGCCAGCCGGCAGCAGGCCCGGATCTCGGCCCCGGTCCACTGCTCGTCACTGGGCAGCCGCTGGTCGGCTGCGAGTTCGAACTGCTGGATGTACATTCGCCAGATTGCTTGCCGCTGTTCGGCACCCGGCAGATTGAGAAAGAAGATCCCGTCGAACCGCTCGGCCCGGGAGAATTCGGGCGGTAGCCGGCTGACATCGTTAGCGGTGGCGATGACGTACACGTCGCTGGTGTGGTCGTTCATCCAACTCAGCAGCGTACCGAACAGCCGCGCCGAGACGCCGGAGTCGCCGGCTGCTCCCGAACTGACGCCGCCGAGCGCCTTCTCGATCTCATCGGCAAACAGGATGCAGGGGGCCATGGCGTCGGCGATCTTCAGCGCCTGCCGAATGTTGTGTTCGGTCTGGCCGACGAGTGACCCCATAAGCGAGCCAATGTCCAGCACCAAGGTGGGCCGATCAGTCTCGTTGCCCAGTGCCTTGGCAAACGCGGACTTCCCCGTGCCGGCGACCCCCAGCAGCAGCACACCACGGGCCCGGCTGAGCGAATGCGCGCGGGCCGGACTGAGCAGCGAGCGTTTGCAGAACGCCTTAAGCGCGGCGAGTCCGCCGAGGCTGTCGAACGACTCGTTCCCCCGATAGAGGGACAGCAGGCCGCTGTTCTTGAGGGTCTGGGTCTTGAGCTCCCAGACTGCATCGGAGGTGATCCGGGCATGCCGCACCAGCGACAGGCTGAATGCCGCCTCGGCTTCGTGCCGGGTCAGGCCCGACGCCGCATCCAGCAGGGTCTGCAGTTCGGGACCGTCGGGCAGCTCTCCGGCCTCAGTCCCGATTCCGCGGGCGATCTCCTCCAGTTGCTCGCGGCCGGGCAGGTCGTGTTCGATCACCACGAACAGTTTCTCCAGCTCGACCGGGATCTGGACGACGGGGGACAGCACCACGATGAACGTCCGGGTCTGCTTGCCGTCCGTGATCTGCCGGACCAGTGCCTGGACGATCTCGGCCGACTGCACGAATCGATGGAAGTTCTGGAGGACGAGCAGCGCAGTGCCTCCCGGAGTGGCGAACGAGGGGAGTGAGCGGATCGCCGCCAGAGGGTCGGCCGCATTGCTCTCCACCGGTTGGCCACCCGCCAGCCGCACCCCCTGGTCGATATCCCAGCTGGCCAGAGTCCACTGCTGCTGGTGGCACAGCCGGGCAATCTCCGCCAACGCGTCATCCTGTTCGTGGGTCTGCACCCACAGGCCGGTGAAGCACGCGCGGACGAATTCCCCAAGCCGCTCGTTGAGCGACATACGCGGATCTCCTGTTGAAATGGAAAAGGCACAGCGGCCCGTCAGCCCGCCGCACGTGCGCAGATGCCGGCGCAGCAGGCCGCTGATAGCTAACTCGAGTGGAGTGAGCTTAAGGCCAGCCACAGGCGCCAGTGATGGAGTGCAATTGGGAACTCTGCGGGACAGGGCCGGCCGTTACACCGGCTCTAGCTTGCGCAACTTCCGCTGCAATCCCGCGATCCGTTGCTGCTGTTTCTCCATTGCGTGAAACGCCCGCTTGAGGCGGGTCATCCAGCGATCCAGCTTGGCGCGCTCGGCCTCTAGTTGCTCGCGCGCCCTGCGGACCTGCCGCTCCCGCCGCGGATCGGGAACCGCAGGGCGTGGCGGCCTCAGGACTTGTCGACGGGTGGTGCTCAATGGGCGCTCTCCTGTTGATGCTGGTGCGCGGATTGGGTCTGGAAGAACTCGCTTGTGAGTTGCTCACCGGTCCGCTGGCCGAGAGCCCGCTCCAGAAACTCGCTGGCCTGCCGGCACGATGCGCCGCTGAACCCGCGGGTCTCGACGGTCGTCTGGCCAGCCGGAGTGACGGTGATCTCGATGATTTGCATACGGTTAGCCTCCGACCTGGAGAGTGATCCGGATCGAGCCGTCCGACAACGACTGCTCCATGATCGTGTGGCCTCGGCGGCGGGCTTCGACGCGTACTTTCTCGATGGCGTAGGCCTGCAACAGGCGGTCCAGCTCGGACTGGTTGCCCCACTGTCCGCCGTAGTTGTCGAAGCGCAGTCGGCCTTGAGTGACGTCGCAGACGACGGGGTATTTCCAGCCCGGCAGTTCGACGGCAAGACCGCTGGCGGTGCCGCTGTAGAGCCGCACGGTCCGCCGTTGCGGCGGCGGCAACTGCAGCCGCAGACAGGCTGCCGTGAGGGCGACTGGATCGCGAATCTGTGTCTCAACGGTGACGATGTGGGACACGCTGACGGCTCCTTGGCGGTGGGGTTCTGGTGGGGTTGTCGGCCGCGAATCGGCGAGTTGCTGGCCTCGATGGCCTGGCCTACGCGGTGTCCGAATCAGCCGCGGCGCGATGCTCAATCGCAGCAGGACGCGGCATCGATAAGAGCGGCGGCTCGCTCGCCAGTTCTTGGATCAGCAGGTCGCCAACGGCCGCCTCGGGCGACCGGGATAGGCCATGCAGCAGGTAGCCGCAGATGACTAGGGGCAGCAGCGCCAGGAATGTCATGCCGAGCGTCGACAGGATGGGAACCAGGGCCGATTCGGTCCGCCGCTGTCGGGCCCATTCCTGACGTTCCTGCTCGAGAGCGTCCCGCTGGGCAGCCAGCTCCTGCTGCTGGCGCTGCAGGTCGCGCTGGGCCTCAAGCAGCTGCTTGCGGGCGGCCGCATCGGCCTCAACGAGCCGGCTCGTCGCCTGGGCGACCTCCCGGTTGAGCCGCACGACCTCTTCGTTCTGCGCGGCCTGCTGCTCGACCGAATGCTCGGCGAGATCGACCAGCCGCTGGTCGGATGAATCACAGCCGGTGATCAATGTCAGGGTCGGCAGAATCAGGTTCAGTAGCGGGCGTGTGTGCCGCACATCGGCTCCTCCAGTGCGCGAGCAATCGATGCAGAAGTTCCTGCAGCGCCTGCCGCAATCGCACTTCGCGCACGAGTGCAAACACGGCCAGCAGCAGGGCCAGCACGAGGCCGGCGATCAATGCAAACATTGTGGGTGTGTTCCTTGCTGAGGCGAGGTCCGCGCGAGCGGCGATCCCGCCCAAAGTCGAAAATGAGTGTGACCCGGGTAACGGCATCGTCGATTGCTGAGACCTTGAGGTCGTTCGCCAGCAACCCGCGTCGGCTGTCCGCATCCGGCCATGAGTATCAGGCTCGAAGCCAATATTCCTCTGCGGCATTCCTGCGATATGCCGATCGTGTGGTCCGAAGGAGTTAAGGGGACTGGTTCAGGCTGTTGAGAGAATGCGGCAGCGAGACAGGCCAAACCTGCTCCAGGGACCGTCGCCCGTGTAGCGAGCGCAACAGCGATCCGCGCGGGGACGGCGGTAGTGCGCGATCAAGCAATCACACGATGACCTGACGCCTCGGATCAGCAGGTGCCACGGGCCTATGGCTGCTTGCTGACCGCAAGGTCTCCTCGCTCATCAGAATGTGCCCTAAAACAAGCTCGTTTGAAGGTCACCGGCGTCACCGCATCTTAAGGGAGCGGGTATAATCCGGCACACGTCCCTGGACGCAGGAGGCAGTGTGTGCGTCTTCGAGGGCCTACGGTGGGCCGGCAGATTCCGCAGCGATCGCTTTGTTCGACAGAGTGCGGACGCCGGAACTCCAGATAGGGGATGACATGGCAATTTCAGATGATCGTGCGAGCGAGTTGCTAACGCTGGCGATCGAGCGTTTGGGAGAGGTCCGCAGCGCCATCGGCGGAAACGCCGAACTCCCAGACGCAGCCGGCAAGTTGCGAGTAATCATTAGCCATCTGATCCGCTGGTCCCTTGACACTGGCGCCCTCCTCGATCAGGACGCCGCATCGTGGGTCCTGGCGGCGATCGAAGCGTACAAACCCTCCCCTGACGAGTGGGGGATCCTTCCGCCGGCAGGTCCCCATGATTTCGCACGGTTTTTGCACCCGGAGAAGCAGGAGCATCGACGTGCGGCAGACAGACAGCGGTCTGAACAGCGCCGCGAGACGACGGCAGCGGCCATCGACGGTTTCCTCCGCGATCTACGAGCACTGCGTATTTGCGCCGAACCTCGTTTGCAGGAGCCGCGGGATGAACCCGCGCCGTCGTCGTTTCTTGGTTTGCACATGGATGAAGAACGCTGCGAGATGAGTCGTGATGGATATCGTCAGACTGCCGAGTTCCGGGCTGACAGCGCGCAGTGGCACTGGGTGAAGACGACGTTTCTGGCAGGTGAGTTGGGCGCCACGGCAGCGCAGATTCGAAATGGGTACCCGGGCTCGGTCGAATCCAATGCAATGCGACAAGCAAAGCGCCGCGCTGCCGATAGGCTAAAGTGCCTGGGGGTGACGCTTTCGCACGGTTATCCCGTCAAACTGCAGGCACACTCCAAAATGTAACGGAGCGTGACGTCATTACGTCACGCTCCGCTGCTACGGTGCCTGCCGCACGTCGCTCGACGCAAGTCGCCGAACAGGCCGTGCTGACACGCAACTGCCGTCGCCCGAGGAGGCGGGAGATGCCGGCACCGACCTGATGGCTCAATTCCCAGGTCGCGATGCTGAGCTGTCCAATGGGCAGAACCCATTTGTTAGAAATTCGCGCAGCAATGTCAGAATCTACAGCACACAGCCGGGCCTTACGGTGTCGCGACCGGCACATGGTGGCCCAGGATGAATGCGCTGAGCTGTTCTCGGAGCATGTCAGAAGCACCGTCGACGAAAGTGGGAACGTGCGGCTCGAGCGGCAGCGTCACAAGCTGCTCGAGGTGCCGACGTCACTATGTTCCGCCCAATCGAACTACGGACTCGTTGATGCCGTTGCCACGCAGGCGTATCGCGACGGAGCTCAACTCCGACTGATTGAGCCGCCTCACTTCCACGAGTTGCCAGAGCCGGTCGGGCACCACTGCGATCAAGCGATGATCGATTTCCTGCTCGAACAGCACACTGGTCTGATTCGGACAGGCCCGACAGTTTCGGCGGACCGTCTCATCGAGCAGATTGTAGCCGCCTTTGACGTTCCGATCGCGGTAATGTGTCGCCGCAAGCGACGAACGTGGCACATCGTGGATCGGCTGCGCTCACTGGGCCACTCAGCCTCGCAGGCAATCAACGGTATTGCTCCTGGCGATGTCGGTCGAATCGTGGTGGGCATGCCGGGATCTCTTTGGCCAGGCGAATACGAGCTGAATCACCGCTCAATCCTCGTCGTCGACGACGCGCGGATCGCCCTTACGCCCGAAGGATCGCTCGCGCTCGCATGCGTCGACGCCCGGTTCAGGCTGTACGGGCTCTTGATGGATGACCTACGTCTCTCGCGCATTGAAATCGATTCGCTGCTGTCGACGTTTGGTTTTTTGCACTGCTCCGTGCCACGGCATGGCTTCCAGCGGGTGACAGTCTTCAGGGACGTCGTGTCATTCGATGGACCAGCCATTCGGTGCGCGGGGACTGACTTCGCGGTATTAAAGGACGGCATCTGGGGGCACGGCAACAGGAACAGCATTCTGAGTCGGCTGGCGAGGCTGATTTCGTGCGGTCGACTCGCGGAAGCGCACGAACGCCTGAAATTGTTCCGATTCGAGACTTCAGATGTTCCGCAGGCTTCGCTGCGCACCCTCCTACTTACTGGGACACTGGACCACGCAATGACGCTCGGCCGCGCCTTACGCGATTGGCCGGTTGCGATCGGCGAGTGCGACGCTTTGCCGCCGCGAGCTGCCCGATTGCGGCTCATTCGGCCCGGAAGTGAGGTTCCAAACACACCAGGGCTGATTGCAACGGCGACCGGCCTCCATGCCATGTTGCCAACACGGATCGATGCGATCATTTGGGCTGGTGGCGGGCCGCATGTACCACAGCTACCCTGCTGGGTCCGAGAAACACACGGGAACGGCCAGGGACCGAGGTACCTCTTGTTCCTCGACGTTCGAGATCGGCACCACCCGCTGGTCCGCCGCTGGAGCGGAGTGCGCGAAAGGCAGTTGGATCAAGCAGGGTATCCCCGCTGGGGGGAGGATCCGACGAATGCTCGCATTCGTCTGTTCCTCCAGCGCCAGGAGCGAATGCGATCATGAGTACTTTCGGTCGCAGTTATTGTTTTCTTCGGCATGGGAAGCCGTGGCGAAGGTCTCGTCCGCGGCCTGAAGCACCCGCCACCGAGCTTTCGTTGGAGGCGATCGCCGATCCGGAGCGGCTGCTGGCGACGTTCGACGATAGCCGGAATGTTGGCCAAGCTCCTGGCCCAGATGGCATCCGCTATTCCGATCTGTCACGGAGCGACGCTGCGGCCGCTTGCCGAAAGCTGAGCAAGTGCCTGCTCGACGGCACTTATCGACCGCACGCGTCGCGCCCGGTGCAGATTCCCAAGCTGAAGGGAGGCACTCGTCAGCTCCACTTGAGAAACGTGCTTGATCGCATGGTCTCACGCACACTGTTGAGGGCACTAACCCCGATCATTGATCCGCATTTCGCGGATTGCTCCTGGGGCTTTCGACCTGGTAGGAGCGTTGGAAGGATGCTGGCATCGCTAATCGCGTACATTGAGGCGCACGACGCCACTTTCGTCGTCGTCGACGACGTTACCGATGCATTTGGGCACGTGCACCGAGCCCACACCGTAGACCTGTTCCGCCAGCACGTTGCCGACGAACGGGTCAACACGTTGATTGGCCATGTACTGAGAGGAGGTGATCAACCAACTGAAATTGGGATCCACCAGGGATGCTCGATGAGCGCGCTGGCGCTCAACTTCTCCCTGCACCACGCACTTGATATGCCGCTTTCAGCCGCATACCAAGGCAATCAGCTGCGATTCTTCCGCTATGCAGATGACCTGACCGCGGCATGTCGCAGCCATTCCGAAGGCCGCCGCCTCTATGCGGCAATGGAAGGAGTTCTGGAACAGGCCGGCTACCACCTGAAAGGATCCGCCCAAATCTCAATCATCAACCTGCAGCGCGTGGGCGCCTCTGCGGAGGTACTTGGGCATCGACTGCAACTGATTGATGGCAGGGTGACGATCCGACTGGGTAGGACAGCCTGGGACAGTCTTCGCCTCCGCTTGGAACGGGCCCATATTGAGCCTGAACCAGGCACTGCGCTGCAGATAGTGAGGGGTTGGATATCCGGCCATTTGGCTGCCTTCGAGGGCGAGGAGCGCGACAACGTCCTCCACCGTATCCTGAGAACTGCCCATGAGTCCGGCCATTGGGAGCTCGGACATGCTTCCGACATCCGAGGCTGGATGACCCAAGCGGCCAGGCATTGGGAGAACCATCGCCAGTCGGCCTTGCACCAAGTGGCAGTTGTTTCCATGAGGAGGAGGGGGTTTGTCAGCGGGCGCTCCGCGCCGACCGCAAGAGCCGACTCGCAACGAGCCGGACTCTGCCGTCCCCGCTTTGGGGTGTCCCAGGCGGGGACGGTGTTTTCACGGGCGGCTGATCCTCCAAGCTGAACGGCATTGATAAGCATCGATCTGCACCGACAGGCGCCGCGGCAATGCCTCCGCATACCGCACACCCGCGATAGATTGAAATCTGCACGAAAAACTCAGCGCGTACTGTATACTCCGGCGCGATTCGGCCCATAGAATCCAGGCGTTCCAAGGAGGGAGCATTCTCGTGCTGCTTGCCACATCCGCGCCGCACACTAATCGGTCCCCGGCGTCGAAATGTCGTCGTGCGACGCGAATGACGAGCGGCGGCTCCACCAGCGTCGCTCAAACCGATGAAGCGTCTGGCCGACTCTCCTGGTTGGACGAACGACTCGAACAGGCGTCTGCCGATCTGCTGCGACGCCGAGGTCTGATCACTTGGCGGAACGCAGGGGGTCGGCACCTCAAGAGCGGTCGATTGGGTTTCGGGCGATTCGCATCGGCCGCTCTACCCGCGATCGACGCAGTCCTATCCAGTGATAATGCCTGCCTGCTGCGCGATGAGTCCGGCATTGAATTCTAGCTTCAGGTGCGGAACCAATCTCGCGACGCATGGGATTTGCTGTCGCTCTCATCGCCGTTCCCCGTCTTGTGGATGGATCCTTGTTCGAGGAAGCGGATGGAGGAGATCCTCAAGGAACATCTGCAGCGTCTCCAGCGCCCAGGCCGAGACTGGACCCCATTGGATCGCGAAGAATTCCAAGCCGTTTCTGGACGACTTTGGCAACTGGAGCTCATCGATCGGGTGTTGCAGCTATTGTGCTTTCTGACCAGTCAAACTGAACTGCACGCAACACTGTCCACGTCACGCCTTACCTCAACCTGCCGTCTGCAGCAGGACGATTGCGAGATGACTCGCATTGAAGTCCAACAGGTCCTGCGTACCGGCTGCTCCTTCCAGTTGGGTCATATTCAGTTGCGTCGGACCGGATGGTGTCCGGATCACACGACTCATGGAGCCGCAATCCAATCCGTCGCATGGTGCGATGCAGATCGGGTGACGTTGCAGTTGTCACAGGCTTTGCCTGCTGCAGCCGGCCTCTTCCAACACTTGCTGTAATCGACCCGGAGGTTTCAATGTACCTTGGCGACCGCAATGCCCCAGGCCCTTTCGAGCGCCTTCAACGAGCGACCGCTGCAATGCCTTCCCAGAGTCCGCCGGAAAATGGCATTGCGGCGGTGCAGCCGCCGCCTCGTGAGGCGACCGTCACTCACGTCGCGGCCGCCTCCGGAACGCCTCGCCAGGTCGGCAGGCAATCGACCGACCTCACGGCAACTTCGAAGGCCCGTCAAAGCGAGCTGTTGCAACTGACGGATAATGGCTCGCCGCACGGTGGCGGCGCCGTGCTGCAGAATATGGCTGGTGCCACTTTCCTCCGTCACATTTGTGCAGCCGACTTTACGAGGCGAATCAGTCCGGCGGACTTTCAGGCGTTTCGCGACAGCTTACTCAAGGAGGCTGGCGATCCCAAAGATCCCCTGGCTCGAATGGCCATCGAGCAATTGGCATGGTGCCACTTTCGGATAGGGCAGCTTCAAGGGCAATCCTCCACTGCCCAGAATCCCGACACAGCCGTCAAACTGAATGCTGCGGCAGCGAAACTGATGTCTGAGTTTCGCAAGTTGCTGCTCGCGGTGCGGGAGTATCGAGCCCCCAGCAGACCGCAGCAGCTGACAGTAGTGCGTCAGCAGAATGTCGCCGCCGGGGATCAACAGGTGGCGCTCGTTGAGGCGCCTGTTGCCACCCCTTGAAAGGATTGGACGGGGGCACGGGTTCACTCGTTGGCAGTCTGAGTCCTTTCGCCGGCGGCTGGCGGCGACAGCAAGTCCCTGATTCCTGCCAGCGTCCGAATCACGTCGTTGACGTCGGCAAGTTCAGCACTCAACTCACGGACTGAGATGTCGCCGATTTGGCGCCGTTTGCCGTTCCGCCGGGCCTGTGCCTTGCCCTCGGCGGACCGCGGGCCGGTCGAATGCCGCCAGGGTGCATGTGCCAGTGCCGATTGACGTAGTCGCTCGCGGCCTTCGTCCGACAGCCCCTTTCTTAACCGTCGGTTGCGGCGTCCCGCCGCAACTCGGCGAGGATTCTTCCCACCGTTCGGTCCCAGGGAGTTTGAGGCAGTGCTCATGCTTACTTCTCAGTTGGATGTCATTGACTGCGCATCGTCCCGGTCGGAAAGGGCCGTTAACCAAGTGATTGAGATTCCAGCAGGCTAGTCAGGTAGCGGCCGTAGTCATCGCTGACGACGCGAAAACCGTGGGCGAAGCCGGGCGGGATATACAGTAAGTGATTGTTCGACTCGCTGAGGTATCGGCCGACCCATGTTCCGAATGTCGGACTGCTTCGTCGGAGATCGACAGCCACGTCGACGATCTCGCCCCGGACGACGCTCACCAGTTTCCCCTGAGCGTGTTGAATCTGATAGTGCAGCCCGCGGAGCACGCCGCGAGAGGACCGAGAGTGGTTGTCCTGGACGAACTCCCCGGGAAGTCCAACCGCCGCAAACTTCTGCGCATGAAACACCTTACGGAAAGAGCCGCGCTCGTCCTCGTAAACGGGGGAGGTCACGAGAACCACTTCTGGAATCTCAGTTGAAACGAATTGCATCGATACTGGACAGGTTCAGGCCTACAAGGACGGGGCAGACTGAGCTCAATCAAGAATTGATGGCAACCACTCCGCTGCCGGCAGAGGGGGTGCAGTGAAGGATGCCCGAGGGGAGGCCGCGGAATTCGAAGTATTCGCGATTAAGTCGGGATTCCAGGTCCGGAATGGCTTCCCGGCGGGTGAGGATCATGGCGCAGCCGCCGAGGCCGGCACCGGCGATCTGGGCGCCGGCGACCCCTTCGCAGCGAAGGGCGATATCAACGAGGGTGTCGATCTCCTGGGTGCTGCAGCGATAGGCACCGGGCTGATTGAAGAGCTGGGCCCGCTGGGTGCGGGTGAGGTCCTCGCTGGCGAGATCCCGGATGCACCGGGCAATGGCGGCATCGGAAACATCGACGGCGAAGGGTCGCGGGTCGGCGCCAGGGCTTGTCGTGAAGCACCGCTCGCCGTCGTGGGAGATGTTCATCAGTCCGCCCAGTTCCGCCATGTCCTGCCGGCGGAGACAGTCGGCTGCCCGCCGGGAGCGGGCGCACTCGGTGATTCCGAACATCAGGACGCCGCGGACCGGATACTCAGTCTCGTCGGGAACGCGCGCGAAGTGCGGCTCCAGCGGAGGCCACGCGGCCAGATCGTCGCGGAACGTGTTACGGACCTCGGCGGCCGTCATGGAGTGGGGGAGTGTCATCAGGATCTCGTAGATTCGCGAAGGCGGGACCTGCAGGGTCTCGCAGGAGATGTCGCGGACGAACCGGATGAGCGGGGCGTACTGCGGGAATTGCTTCTTCACCAACTGGACGCCGACGAGGTACGAGCCCACGCGGGCATTGAACGCTTCACGGGCGCCTCCCGCTTTTTTCGCCTGCACGTACGAATTGCAGACGACCAGCGCGTGAGAGTCGGGGAACGCGAGCTGTTCGAGCAACTGAAAATCGTGAAACGCGACATGGTTGATGGTCCCTTTGCGGCCGTACTTCATGGCGGCGTGGTCGGCGCTGCCGCCGCGCGTGCCGACGAACCATTCCCCCTCGCCGCAGAAGTTGACGAACTGCTGGGGGGCGATATCGAGGTCGTGCAGGGCGAGGGCCGACTCGGCGGTGGCGACCACGAGGGCCGACGAGGAGCTCAGTCCGGCCGCGACCGGGATGCTCCCGGTGACGGCGAGGTCCATGCCGCGCAGCTGGCGGTCCTGGTGGGCCATCTGGAGGCGGAGCATGGCGGCCTCGAGGTACAGGCTCCAGTTGCCTGCCGATTCGCGGAGATGGCGGACGAGTCCGCTGGAGTTGACGACACTCAACCAGTCGTCCCAGTTGAGCTGGCTGACAAGGCGACCGATGGAAGTCGAGACATCGGGGAACAATTGCGGATCGACGTTGCGAGCCTCGATGCGATCGTCGGAGCGGGGAGCAACCACCATGATCACTTCCTGAGTGACCGCCATCAGGTTGCAGCGGCCTCCCTGCCAGTCCACGTGGCGGCCCATCAGGTTGATGCGGCCGGGGGAGCGGACGATGAACACCGGCCGGTCGCCGCCGAAGTGTTGGCGGAAACAGAGCAGGGCGGAGCGGTAGGCGGCTGCCTTCTCACCGTGGAGTTCGGCCGAGTCACCGTAGTACTCGCTGAAGGCCGCACGAGTGGAGTCGGGCAGATCGCCGTCGTCGGGGAACAGCGACAACCAGTCGCGGATCGGCTTGAGCCGTTCGGAGCCCAGGCGTTGATACAGGTCTTCGAGGGACTGACGCCGCTGCCCGTGAAAGTGGTCCTCGATGCGGAGGAGTTCTTCGGGATTGTTGTAAGACATTACGTCAGCTGCTGACTGGGTGGCAACATGCGTGACGCGGAAGCGGGGTCCCTGATCACCGCGGGCGCGGAAAATCGCGCTGATCGCGTCAGTGAGATAGAACTCCCCCTGCGCGTTGTCGGCCGCCATCCGCTCAAGGCCGTAGTCGATCGCCCGCTTGCGGACGAGGTAGACGGACTCGTTCCGGAAGGGGGCATCGATGGCGGCTGTGGGCTTGAGCGTCTCGCCACCAAGATCGACGTTGGCCGGGAGGGAATCCAATTGTCGTTGCAGTTGACGAACGTCGAGACTGCCGTCGGACAGAGCTGCCACTGAGCCGCCGAGCAGTTGTTCGATGTTCGCAGCGGAGCCGAGATGCCTGCGGGCGATGGCCTCGAGGTCTGCGCCGGAAAGCTGTTCGGGGGACTTGCCGAGAATCTGGCCGAGTTCGGCGCGGGCGGCGAGGCGTTTCAGGTCGGCCATCTCGACAATGGCTCGCGGCGCGCCGTCCCGACCGAACAGCACGCGGCCGGCGGAGGCCCCGCCCCACTCCGCGGGAGACACGAGGAGCGTGAGGTCTGAGTCGGTCTCTTCGCAGGTGCGGACGAGCCGGGCGAGGGCCGAGTTGTCGATGATCTTGTCGCCCGCCGTGATGAGAATTCGGGAGTCGGGATCGATGTCGGCGAGCGCCTGGATTCCGCAGCGGGCGGCATCGCCGGTGCCGCGTGCATCCGGCTGGAACGCAAACACGGCGTTCTGAAACTGCTTGCCGACCGTCTCAACCACTTGCCCGGCCAGATCGCCGACGACCACGACGTTGCGAACAACGCCGGCGCGATTGTAGGCATCCAGCTCGCGAATGATGGCCGGAACGCCACCGATCGTAAAACAGACCTTGTGCAGCGTCTGATTCCGCATGCGGCGGCCTTTGCCGGCCGCAAGTACGATGGAGTAGAGCGGTTTGCGCATGGCGAGCCCGAAGATTAGATGGCTGTCAGCCGCGCCGTGTTGGCTGAGACGCACCCAAGTGCGGCCGACGGCGCCTGGAGATCACTGTATGCGTGGCCGGCCAGCAGACGCTATTGTGCATTGAGCGAGAAGTGGGGAGTGCGGCCCACTCGACCGAGGCCGCGACGCCGGCGCGACCGACCGCAGCCGGATTGACTGCGGGATCGAGAACGTGGAGCGTCATGGAGTGGTCCATTCCAATCGGCCGAATCGCCGGGATTCGAGTGTACCTGCACGCGCCCCTTTTTATGCTGTTGGGCTGGCTGGCATTCGATCTGCACTCGGCGGGAGCGCAGTGGCAGAACATCGGGCGAGAGCTGGGCTTCGTACTGGCGGTCTTTGGCTGCATAGTGCTCCACGAGTTGGGACATGCATTGGCGGCGCGGCAGTTCGGAATAGCGACACTTGACATTACCCTGCTGCCGATCGGGGGATTGGCTCGCATGGAGCGAATTCCGAGAGCGCCCTGCCAGGAAATCGTCGTCGCCCTGGCGGGGCCGGCTGTGAACATCGTGATCGTAGTTGTCCTGGTTGGTGCGATCCTGCTGACCCGACAGGGAGTGCGCCTGGATCGGTGGTCCCTGCTGCACGGAGCCTTCCTGATCAAACTGCTGATGGTGAACTCACTGCTCGCCGGGTTCAATCTGCTGCCCGCGTTTCCGATGGATGGCGGGCGAGTGTTGCGAGCTCTGCTGGCCCTCCGTTTCTCGTACCATCGATCCACGCGAATCGCTGCGAGGATCGGTCAAGGCATGGCCGTCCTGTTCGCAGTCCTGGCGATCCAGCAACGGCATTGGGTTCTGGTGCTGCTGGGTATCTTCGTCTTCGTGTGTGCGACGTGGGAAATGAGGGCTGTCCAGCAGGCGGAAGCTGTGTCCGCGCCGAAACCGGAGCAGTGATCACAGCGAGCCTCTGCCCCGTTCCACCAGGTACGGCGCTGGCGTCTGCGGCCACGAAACCGGTGGGGACGCTCAGCCAGATAGTTTGTTCTCCGCCGCCGCCGCATGCGCCCCCAGCAACAACCGCAGATCTGCCGCCAGTTCGCCTGCGTCTTGGTAACGGTCCTGGGGCTCCTTCTGGAGCGCTCTCTCAATGACCGTCATCACCGCGGAGTCGACGCTCGGTATGGGAAGCGGATCCGCATCAAAATGCTGATGGATCACGGCGTCCGTCGACTCACCCGAAAACGGAGGATGCCCGGCAAGGAGGGTGTAGAGGGTGCATCCGAGGCTGTAGATATCGCTGCGCGCGTCCGCTGCTGCCGAGTCAAGCAGCTGCTCCGGGGAAATATACATCACGGAGCCGACCGCGACGCCGCGGCGGATCAGGCACTGCGCGGCATCCAGCGTTCGGGACTTGCCACCGGGCGAGTGTGACTGCTGTCGAGCGAGGCCAAAGTCAATCAGCCTCGCCGAGCGAGAGGATGTCAGGAGTACATTCGCCGGTTTGACATCGCGATGGACGACGCCGCGCGCCGACATGTATGCGAGCGCGTCGGCTATCTCTGCCGTCCAGCGCAGCGCGTCAGCAAGGACGATCGTTCCCGAACCGTGCACATGGCGGCCGAGCGACTCACCCTCGACGAATTCAAAGACGGCAAAGCGTCCATGGCGGTCCACATCAATCACATGCACGATGTGAGGATGGTCAAGTTGAGCGCAGAGCGTCGCTTCGCGGAGCAGCCGCTGCCGGGCAGCCTCCCCTTTCCGGCCCGGATTACGCACCAGTTTGACTGCCACGGGCCGGTGCAGCAGAACGTCATGCCCTTTGAAGACCACTCCCATTCCACCGCGGGCCAGCGGTGCAATCAGGCGATAGCGTCCGCCGATCTGGCGCCCCAACGGAAACTGGTTCGGCGGAGGAGCATCGTGTGTTTCCTCGGCCGGAGCAGAGACCTTCCTGTCTGCTTCTTCGCGTTCGCTGCCCGTTCCAGCCGGCAGAAGATCCCTGGATAACTGCCCCGCGGAACGCGGCGGTTTCCACAGTTCGGTATGCATGCCGAGCGTGTCGTCAGTCTCCGTTTCCCAGGTGGGTGGCGCGGGTTGGGCCCTCTCCAGGCGGATCCGCACATCCGCCAGTCCGAGTTCGGCCCCAGGCGCAAGGCACCCCGTCTGCATCACGGCGCCGTCAACGGTCAGCCCCCCTCTTGTGGACAAATCCCGTACATACACCCCGTCGGCCGTCGCCAGAATCGCGGCGTGCACCCAAGAGATGGTCGGTAATCTCAATTGAATCTTGCAGCGCGGCGATCGCCCCACCAGCGTGAGCGGTCGTTTCAACTGGTAGGTGGCGGGGTTGATCCCGGGAGTGAGGAATTTCAGTCGCGGGAAGCCCTCGATCTCCGCATCGCGTACGGTCGCATGCAGCAGCGCCTCGGGCGGGACGTCGGATCGCGACCTCGACCCGACATGGGCCGCAGTCTGCCAGAATCGAACGGGACCGATCGATGCGGCCGACACAGGGGTGACCCACCCAAACATCGGGCCGGCCGGGCCGATGCGGGTCCCGGTGCGACTCGCCAGATCGATGCAGTAGAGCGCGTTCTGCCAGCGGACGAGCAGTGCGTGGCGACGGCTGACATCCGGATGGTCAATTTGCAAGTCGCAGTCGGGAGCGCGCCCGACCAGCACGAACCGGCAATCCGCCGCGATCTCATGCAACTCCTGGCGATCGACGGACTCAATGACCAGGGTAATTGGCCGGTCGATCTGAGCGTCGTCGGCGATCGGTGCGCGCGGCGTATCAGGCATGGCCCGCAACCTCCCGGGATCCCTGGAAAGATCCCTGCGCGGCCGCCCTGAAGCAACTGCGCCTCAACAGAACCTTCTGCCGCGACAGGCACCTGGCACCGTCGGGACAATAGGATTGTGTGCGAATATCCGACCCCACGCAACCAAGACGTGCTATCGGGTTGCCGGGCAGCTGCCGTCATTTCGGAGAGATACTCCGCTGCGGCAGCTCTCAGTTCCGCGAATCGGACATCTTCCCGACGAACACACGAGTTACTTGGAGGGTTGGTGAGTCTGCGCAGGCCGGTTTACCCTCCCACAGGCACGATTATTGCCGCCTGCGCCGAGGAATTGCGATCACCGACATTTTGTTGAGCCACAGAATTGATCTATGTACATCAGAACGCGTTTTTCGTCACTCATTCAAGGTTCGTGGCTGCTCATTGCGCTCCCAGTGATGGGCGCTGCGACTTCGCTGGAAGCGGGCTTCGTCACCTACTTCGCGGAGGATCTGATTGGCGGGGCCAATGGCGCGGGTAACACGGGCAGGGCTCCTTCGACACTTTCCGGTGCGGAGTACGCCCGATTCATCACCGATCTGGGGATTGGGGCTGATTACGGGATCGAGAACTTCGAACGCTTCACCGGCAATTCACCATCGGGCAGCGCGGCGAGCACGATCGCCCTGCTCTTAGAGTTCGAGCGGGTGACTTCGTCCGGGTTTCTGCCGCTGACGGCGAAGTTAAACGGTGTCGGCCAAGTCGCGGAGATCCTGGATGCCAATAAGAATTCTGCCGGGCGGTTTCCCGTCTCCGTTCCCCTCGGGGGTGATCAATATTTCGACACCAATTTTGCCTCTCTCGGTTTCTCCATCAACTTTTCGTCCCCAGTGGATGCGTTCGGCTTCTTCGGGACTGATGCCGGCGACTTTGACGGACTGATTCGCGTGACCGTGACCCACGCCGACATGAGCCAGGCGGTCATCGATGTGCCGCATTCCCGCAGCGGCACAACCGGAGAGGTCGCCAACTCGCTGAATGCGGCATTGATGTTTTTCGGTGTCCGATCGACTTCTCCGGTCGTGAATGTGGCGTTCGCAAATGTGGGGCAGCGACCGGATCGCTTCGGATTCGACAACCTAGTGGTTGCGCAGCAATCCACGACCATCGTGCCAGAACCGTCCTCCAGCATCCTCGCAGCGAGTGGGGCTTTATTGGGACTCGCCCTGCGGCGACGTCGACGACGGTGCGGGGTCGACTTGAAGTGACACGCGCATCAGGGTCGCATCGGATGCATTCACAATGCTGATGGCGGCGGCGGTTCATGTTTCCGCCGGTTAGCGCCCAACGTTGCCCCCTGAATCCGGAGAGCAGCAGTTGCCCCCGGGGGAGCATCCTCACAGCCACGCTGGCTCGGTGAACATTGACTCCCAGGTCGAGCGCTCCGGTCGGCACACCGGTTGCGACTGTTTGACACGGTGTCGCTCGACTGACGTCTGATAGCACAGCCTTAACAGAACGGTGTGGCATGCGAAGCGGAGGACGACTGGCGCGCCAACTCTGGCGAGACGAAGCGGGGAATGTCATCAGCAGCGAGTTTGTCTTGCTGGGAACGTTGCTCGTTCTGGGGAGCCTGACAGGGCTGGTGACGATTCGAGACACCATCGCTACAGAATTGGGTGACGTGGCCACGGCCCTGCTGGATATGAACCACAGCTACTCGTACGCGCCTGTGGTCACCGACTGCGGGACCGCGGCGGGATCGCAATTCGTCGACCGCACCGATTTCTGCGCACCCGGACTCAGTGATGACGACCCTCCCGTGCGGCTCGGACCAATCTTCATTGGTGACGCTCCTTTAGGAGGGGAGGGGATGTAGCGTCGATCATCGGACTGCTGCCGCTGCCGGCTGCCAGAGAGTCAGGTAGGCTGCAGGTCTGATCGGGATTGCTTGCGATCCATTCGGGCGCTTGCGCATAATGACGGCCGATCGTATGAAGCATATGAGCGGTCGACCGCTGCCACGGAACGGCAAAAGCGATAAAGTCCGGGATTGCGGGCCGATAAAGATGCTCACTCGTCAAGCTGGCGATCGTCGTTCGCCACCCTCATCGCTGATGGAGCGCTTTGCCGCTGAATGCGGTTTGCGGGGTCCGCTCCGATTCCTGGTGGACAACGTCGAGACCGGGCGAACCGAGAAGATCGACGTTCCGGGGCCGTTTGTGCTGATCGGCCAGGCGCGGGGGTGCGATCTCCGGCTGGCGCATCCCGAGGTGTGCTATCGCCACGCGTATCTGCAGGTCATCCAGGGACGGTTGTACGGATTCGATCTCGACAGCGAACATGGCACATCCTGGGGGAGGAGCGTGCGTCGCGAGGGGGTCGTGACGTTCGAGACGAATCTCCAGATCGGTCCGTACTCGATCCGCCTGTCCCGGGCTCCTGCGTTCACGCAGGGTCTCGAGCCGTCATCCGAGGACTGGGAACTCGAAAACGAGCCGCTGGAGAACACACGGCTGTGGTTCGAGAACGCGGGTGGGCGCAGCTCGCACAGTCCGTTGCGCCCGGTTCGCCGCCAGATCACGCTGCTCGGGCGGAGCGGCCGCTCGCACCTGAAGTTGTCAGACGCCAGCGTTTCGAAGGCGCATTGCAGCATTGTGCATACGGACTTCGGCTTCTGGGTCGTTGATCTGCTCGGCCGCAATGGGACGAAATTGAAGGATCGCCCCATTCGAGTCGCAAGACTGACACCGGACGAATCGCTGTCTGTGGGGCGATTCCGGATGCGGCTCAAGGATCTGACGCGCGACGAGGCGGTTTTTCACGAGGATCCCCCGGTGATTGAGACTCAGCGTGCTGGCCAGGACCGGCGCGAAGTGCTCGGGGCGCAATCGAACGAGCCGGAAGGATCGGTGCCTGCGGAGGAGGGCTGGTCCCGAGCGGAGGCCGGCCTGCCGCCTGGCGAGTTGATTCGGGCCCAGCAGGCCCTGAAAAGACAGGTGCCCGCTCCTCCTAAGGCTCCTCTGCTGAATCCCGACGTCAAGGGCGGCGTCTCGGAGACGCTGCTGCTGGCGATGATGAATCAGTTCTCCGAGATGCAGCAGCAGCTGCTCTCGCATACTCAACAGCAGATGACAATGCTGGCTGAGTTGTTCGGGACACTGCACAAAGGACAACACGACGCGGTGCTGGAGCAGTTGAGCAGCATCCAAGCGATCACCGCCGAGTTGGGGCGACTCCGCACGCAGCCGGCACCCCCGCAGATCGCACCCGCCCCGGAGGCGGCCGCCGATACGGAGGTTCGTGTAACTGCTGCGGCTCCTCGCGCAGAGGTCTCGATCAACGAGACTGCCGGAACCGAGCCCGAAACGGACACTGACGGCGGCGCACCGGCTGTTGAGAGTCGTACGCAGCCACCTGCTGACTCCGAGGTTCACCAGCCGGGCAGCAGTCCATCGACTGATACCACGCCGCCGGCGGCGGAAGAACCCGTCGCCGGCGATGCGACCCAGGAGGTTCCGATTCACAGAGCCGGTCGTGAAACGCGGCACGGGGTATCGACTCACACGTGGGTGTCACAACGGATCAGCGAACTGGAACGCGAACGAAGCAGTCGCTGGAAGCGACTGTTTCAACTGGTGGGAGGAGGAGGTCCAAGCTCCGGTCATCATCGGTGAGCAATTGTGTGGAGTCGGGCGAACGGGCGGATTGCGAGAATCGGGCGAAACTGGACGATTCGTCCACCAGGCGCTTGACGCGGGTTTTGGCGGGCAGCTAGGGTAGACCTCGCCTTGGTGCGAGGCGGAGTTGATGCGTGAGTCGGCGAGAGGACCTCGACGCTCACATGGCCAGCACAACCGGGAAGGGCATTTGCTATGGGCATTTCAAGAGCAGCCGCTGGTTTGGCGGTTGCGCTGGTGCTTCTGTCGGCAGCGCGATCAGCAGAGGCGGTCCCCATCCTGCAGCTTTACATGGAGGGGGGTGTCTACAATCCGGTGACGGAGTCGTGGGAGATCACGCCGGCAGGATCGTCGAGCGGTGCTCCATTCCGCATCTGGACGATCGGCAACATCAGCGGTCCCGGTGGTGCCGGGTCGATTTACAACGTCCGGCTCGCTGCCGTGTACGATCAATCGGTGGGAGACATCACGATCAACCTCACGCCTGCTTTGATGGGGGGGGCCGGGGCATACGGCGGTTTTACCGATGCGAGTCTTCCATCAACGCCGGTGCTGGTGCAGGGTCCAACTGGCACCGCAGGGACAGTACCGATCCTCGGCGACGGCAAGTCGCTGCCCAGTCACGGCGAGTACGGGTCCGGTCGAGTCTGGCAGGAGTTCGCGCTGGGAAACTTTACAACGGCGAACTCGCAGATCGGCGATTTTATCGGCGGGTTCCCCACGCCCAGTTCCAATCTCGCTGCGCAGATCAACGTGTACGAGGTATCTGTGACCGGCGACTTCGGTCAGCACCCGTTCACGATTCACTTCGATCTGTACGACACCGTGTATGCAAAGAATCACGGGAAATCGAAGTTTGCTCCCTTTTCGCATGACGCCGATGGCGACGCGACAATTGTTCCGGAACCAGGCTCCGCCGCACTTGCGGTGCTCGGGTTGTTCGGTGTGGTCGGTTCGCCCGCGCTTCGGCGATGGCGATTGAGACGGGACGCGTGGGCATTCGTCGCGTAAGGCTCTCAGGTTTCCGAGGGCGGTGTTGACGCTCTCGTTTAAGGGAAGCTCAAGGCTATTGGGCGGGCTCTTGTTCGCTCAAACGAGAATGAGCCAGCAACGGCAGGACGGCTGTTGCGAATCGGATTCGTCAATCGGTCAGTTTCCGGGCGAACCATCGGGATGGACTCCAGGTTACATCATAAGCGAGGCGAGTCTGCGGACCGCCGGGCGAAGGAACGGATTGCATAATCCACGGGGCGAAGCTGTGCGCAGCGCGAGCATCGTTCCTGTTGGCACGTTCCTCCAGACGTGCTGAGGCAGTCGTGCGATCCAGTCGCCGACGCCGCTACTCGGGCCACAATGCTGACACGGCATCGCCGCGCAGCGTGAAAGAGAGCTCCTATGAAATGGTCGTTCGATGACCGGCTTCCTCGCGCGCTCCTATTGTGCGCGATGGGGCTCGCGATCCTCTGGGCTTACTGGACCACGCTGTCCGATATGGCGGCTCAGTGGGACCGCGACGCCGAATACAATCACGGATGGCTGGTGCCGTTCATCGCGCTCGCATTGGTCTGGGTTCGTCGGGACCGGCGGGAATCCCGGACGATGCGGCTCAGCAGAATCGGCAGCGCATTGCTGCTGCTGTCCTTGGCCGGGTTGTTTGTCGCGAGCGATCGCGTGCCGTGGTTGTCTGCGGCCTGCGCCGCGCTGGGTGTCGCTGGAGCGTCGCTGATCATCTCGGAATGCGTCCCGCTGCAGTCCTCCGGGGGCGCCGTGGTTGGAGTTGCCCTGTTAGGGGCTGCCGTCGGGTTCCGGATTTACGGAGCGTATCATTACTTCGAGTGGTTCGATCGATTGTCGTTGATCGCGGTTGCATTCGCCGCGGCGCTGCTGGCCGGTGGTCGCACTTTGATTCGTCAAGCATGGCCGGGATTGCTGTTTCTGACGTTCATGGTGCCGCTGCCGTATACGCTGGAAGTGGCAATGCGGGACCCGTTGCGGCGAATCGGAACGGAAGTCACAACCTATGCTATGCAGACGGTGGGAATCCCTGCGTTCGCTGAAGGCCACGTGATCGTCATTCCTCGCAGCGAGCCCGCCCAGGAAATCGCCGCCGGCGATGCGTCGGCGCTGCCCGCGCATGTGCCGAACGAGATTCGCATCGGCGTTGTTGAAGCGTGCAGCGGTCTGCGGATGCTGATGGTGTTCTTCGCGCTGTCATCGGCAGTCGCGCTGCTGACCGCCAGACCCTGGTGGCAGCGCGGCATCATCCTTCTCGCCGCCGTTCCAATCGCCCTCGCCTCCAATTTTTTGCGGATCTTCTCAACGGGAGTCCTGCACCTGGCAGGCTGGGACCACCTTGCCGATCTGGCTTTCCATGATCTGGCCGGCTGGCTGATGATGCCGATCGGCCTGATGATGCTGGGCGTGCTGCTATGGTTCCTCGACCATCTGGTGTTGATCGAGGATGTACGCCCGTTGGGAGTGGCGAAGGCGCGAACTCCGGACGTGAAACGGGAGCCGGCGCCATTGCAGGAAGCTGTTTCGTAGACGTGCTGCTCCGTATTTCAGCGTCAACGGCCATCAGGCCGACCGCGGCCCGCAGGGACGAACAATAACGATTCTATGGACGCACGATCGGAACAATTCGATGCCACTGGCCGTCAGGCAGCAGATGCCGCTGACGGGATGGGGAGCGGCATACAGCCTCGCCACGTCCTTGATGCGCTGCGTCGTCGCTGGCTGTTGATCGCCTTCGCCGGGCTCGCGGCTGGCGGAGGAGTGGGGGCCGCAGTCTGGTTCGGGATGCCGACACCCTACACAGCCGAAGTGCTGTTGCGCGTCAATCCCAGCACGACCTTCTTCTATTCACCGCGCCAGACCGGAGAGGAACGTCCCGACTTCGCGGAGTACAAGCGGAGCCTGCGGATCCAGGCACGCGAACCGATGGTTGTGCTGGCTGCCCTGAGATTGCACCCCGAATTGTACGACAGTCAAACGCTGTCGGGCGTTCGGGACAAGGGGCGCTGGCTCGAGAAGCAGATCAACGTCGATGACAACGGCGCTGAACTGATCCGGGTTTCGATGACGGGACCACACCAGGACGAACTGGCCCAGTTCGTCAATGCGATCGTCGAGGCGTTGAAGCAGGAATTCATCGACAAGGAACAGGCGGATCGTCGCGCAGCCCAGAACAAGCTAGTCAAACTCGCACAGTTGAAGCGGGACGAGCTGGTTGCGGCGCAGGCGAATCTTGACAGTCATGACCGTACGATCCAGGCCGCCAACCGGGAACAGGGCGACCAGAAGCTGCAGGATCAGCGGGCGCTCTGGATGCAGGTGCGACAGGAGTTGGGTGAGGTCAAGATGCAGACCATCCAGCTGCAGGTCCAGCGGGCCGTCCTGGACGACCTGCCTTCTGACGCCGTCGACGAGATCACAATTCCGGATGAAGTTGTTGACGCGGCTCTTGCGGATGATCCGGAGTTCCAGGCTCTATATGCGTCCGCCCGTCGGCAGGAGCAGTTTCTGGCCGACTGTCGCCTCAGGCTGGATCTGGAGAACCCAATTGGGGCTGAGCGAATTGCGGAGGAAGAGCAGAAGCTCGCCGAACTGGAGGCCCGGGCCGACCTCTATCGCAGCGAGAATCTGCCGCTGGTCCGCGAGAAACTGCGCGAGCTGGTGCGCGATGCTCCGGGTGGAATTGACCCGGCGTTGATTGACGCTCAGATCGCAGTCCTGCTCTCCACTCAGGAGAAGTTGCAGGCTGAGCTGGAAGCCTACAAGGTGGCGGAGGCCGATCTTTCCGCCAAACTGATCGAACGGGAGCGATTGGCGGAAAAAGTGGGCGAACTCAAAGAGCGTGTTCGCGACTTGGACGAGGTCGTCGAGATGCGACAAATCGAATTGGACTACGCTACACCCCCTGTGAGCGAGAAGGGAATCACCTGGGCCGAAAAACCGACGGAGCCCGATCAGGCGCGGCAGATCAAAATGTCGGGCGCTGCGGCCGCTGCTGCGTTCGGCGTGATCGCCGCGATCATCATCTGGATCGAGTTGCTGACGCGCCGTGTCAGCCGGATTCGGGACGTCGAACAGGACCTCCATCTCCCGCTGATCGGCAGCGTGCCGACTCTGCCTCGCTCAGCAATGAACAGCAGCCACGGCTCGGATGCGCAGGGACGATCGGCGTACTGGCACAGTGTGCTCAGCGAGTCGATCGACTCGACGCGCACGATGCTGCTGCGGCACGCGCACGCATCCGGGATGAAGACGGTGATGATTGCCAGCGCGACTGGTGGTGAGGGCAAGACTTCCGTGTCCTGTCACCTGGCGATGAGCCTGGCTCGGGCGGGCCGCCGCGTTCTGCTGATGGATTGCGACATCCGGCGTCCCAGCATTCATTGGGTCTACGGGCTGCAGAACAGCCCTGGTTTCTGCGAGGTCCTCACACGAGGCCTGTCGCCGGACGAGGTGATTCAGGAGGTGGCGCAGGAGGGACTATCGATTCTGCCGGCCGGCAACGTTAACAGTAAGGTGCTCGGTCATCTCGCCCAGCGGAACATCTCGGAGATCCTGAACGGGCTCGGCGACCAGTTCGATTTCATTGTCGTCGACACGTCCCCCATTCTGCCGGTCACGGATGCACTGCTGTTCGCCCAGCACGTCGATGGCATCCTGTTGTCCGTTCGACGGGATGTCAGCCGCGTCTCGAAGGTTGAGGCTGCCGTACAGAAGTTGGGGATGCTGGGCGCCCCGCTGCTGGGTGCAGTGGCCATCGGGCTGACCGAGGGCATCTATGGATCTCGCTACCGGTACCAGAACTACGCGTATGGTGTCGATCCGGATGCCGGTGACGAAGAGCCGGTGGTCGCCGGAGACTCACCTTCCGCGGGCGTGCCCAGGTAGCTCATGTGACGGCGGAATCGCCCTTGGTACATCGAGAGACCGAGTCATGCAGGTACTGATCAAAGCCGTGGTGGGCCTGGGACTGATCATCGGGATGGGTGTCGTTCATGGACGACTGACCGACCGTTGGGGCGTGCCGCAGAACGTCGTCCAAACTGCAGAACGGCTGCAGGCTGTTCCTATTCAGATCGAGGAGTGGTCCTCCACGGAGCTTCCGATTTCGGACAAGCAGCTGCTCGCCGCCGGCGCTGAAGGATACCTCTCACGGGCCTATCAGTTCGGTGGCGATGCACCGGAAGACGGCGCCATGACCCAGGTCATGATCGTCTGCGGTCGCCCGGGGCCGATTGCTCTGCATGAGCCGACCGTCTGCTTCGTCAACGCGGGTATGCAACAGCGGCAGACAGAGGAGTTGACCAGCGTAACGAGCGGCAGCGGGGAGCATGAGTTCATGGTATCGGACTTCCAGGAAGCCGGACTGGCGGGCACAACCTGGCGAACGTACTGGTCCTGGAGCACGAACTCGCGGAAATGGGAGGTGCCGCCGGATCCACGGCGCGCCTATGCGGGGGAAGATTATCTCTACAAGATCTACTTTCTCGTCCCGGTGACAGACCGGCACGGCGACGCTCCCGATGTCCATCCGGCCGCTGTGGAGTTTATCTCGACGTTTCTGGACGTGCTGCCGCTGTCAGCGGCGAAGCCCATTGAGGAGAGCACTCCGCATCAATGAGGGATCAGGGAGGCATGCTGCACGCGCTGACGGTCGACGTCGAGGACTGGCCGCAGTCCACGCTCGACCACTCGCTGCCCATCACCGAGCGCGCAGTGCAGAACACGCACCAGTTGCTGGGCATCCTCAGCGAACGGAACGTCAAGGGGACGTTCTTCGTCCTGGGGTTGCTGGCAGAGAAGTTCCCGCGACTGGTTCAGGAGATTGCGACCGAAGGGCACGAAGTCGGCAGCCACGGGTATTCGCACAAGCCGGTGTTTGAGATCGGGGCGGATGTCTTCGAAAACGAACTGCTCCGCTCGGTTGCACTTCTGGAAGACCTCACGGGTGAGCAGGTCCACGGGTATCGGGCGCCGGACTTTTCGATCACGGAGCGATCGCTGTGGGCGCTGGATATCCTGGCCAAGCATCAACTCAAGTACGACTCCAGTATCTTCCCGATGAAGCTGCGGCGGTACGGCATTGCTGGATTTCCGCGGCGGATTCACCGGCTGTCAAATGGATTGATTGAAGCGCCGATGTCCACGGTGATGTGGGGCGGCCGCCGCTGGCCGGCAGCGGGCGGGGGGTATCTGAGGCTGTATCCATACGCCGTGACGCGGGCCGCAATGCGGCAGCTGGAGGATGAGGGGCATCCGGGGATCGTGTATCTGCACCCATATGAAGTCGACGCGGCCGAGCTGCGGGAGATTGAGCAGCGGGTGCCGGCGAAGATTCGGCTGACGCAGGGGCTGAACCGGCGATTCGTGCAGCCGCGGCTGGAGCGGCTGCTGGGCGAATTCCGCTTCGGGACGCTGCGGGACGTAATCCGGCAGAACGTTGGAGCGGCCCGGGCGGAAACTGCCGTGGGGCGTCCGTCAGCGGTGGCTGTCGCTTCCTAGTGGCCGGGAATCTCAAGGCACAAACTGATTAATGTCTGCTGAAACGATCACACTGGACGAACCTCGGGAACTCGCGACCGCGCAGGGTGACGGCGCCGGTCGGAACGGAGAGGCCGATCCCGATGTGCCGGTCCTGGTGATTGAGCCGCGCAGCGGCTGGCGGCTCATTGATATCAAAGAGCTGTACGAGTTCCGGGACCTGTTCCGGTTCCTGGTATGGCGCGGGATCAAGGTGTTGTATGCCCAGACGGCAATCGGCGTCGGTTGGGCCGTGATCCAGCCGGTGTTCTCGATGCTGGTGTTCAGCGTGGTGTTCGGGAAACTGGCGAAGGTGGGCTCGGACGGGGTCCCGTATCCGATCTTCAGCTTCGCGGCCCTGGTGCCGTGGACGTACTTCGCCAATGCGGTGACTGAGGGGACCAACAGCCTGGTTTCCAATTCCAACATGATCAGCAAGGTCTACTTTCCGCGGCTGATCCTGCCGCTGTCGGCGGTGATGGCGAAGCTGGTGGACTTCTCCATCGCCATGACCATCCTGTTCGGGCTCATCACCTGGTTCCACTTCGTACCCCCTCCAGTGGAGGAGATCGATCAGGAGGCTGCCGCAACGCAGGCGATCACCCCCGCAAATTCGCCGGCAGACAGTCCCGCCGACGCCGCGGGAAACTCGACGTACAAGGTGGCCGCCGAGACGGGCAGAGCGACGGAATCTGCGGTCATCGGCGACGCTGTCTCCGAGCCATGGACGTTCACTTTCAGTTGGGGCCTGCTGGCGCTGCCGCTGCTGATCGTGCTGATGATGGCGACGGCGGCCGGGCTGGGGATGTGGCTGACGGCGCTGGCGATTCAGTACCGGGACGTGAAGCACGCCATGAGCTTCGTGGTGCAGCTGCTGATGTATGCGGCCCCCGTGGTGTATGGGACGAGCCTGATTCCGACGCGGTACGAACTGTGGCAAGGTGGAGTGATCAATCCCCAGTTGCTGTATGCGATCAATCCGATGGTGGGGGTGATCGAGGGATTCCGCAGTGCTTTGCTGGGGACGCGGGCGATGCCCTGGGACTTCATCGGTATCGGCTGCCTGTCGGCAGCCGCGCTGTTCGTGTCCGGGGCGCTGTACTTCCGGTCGAAGGAGCGGCTGTTCGCCGATGTGGCGTGAGGAGTTGTCAGTTGTCGGTTGTCGGTTTGGAAAGAGGGAAGATGGGAAGATGGCAACTTTCCGCGCCCCACCCCAAGGCCATCTTGGGGGAAAGAAGGCCCAAGATGCGTCCAGGTTACTGCCAAGTTGCGATTGCGTGACATCGAGCTATCAGGCGTGGTGCAGGCTGCTACCCGATGTCGATGGGTTGCGCAGTCACGGCAGGGCACGAGGGGACTTACAGAAGGTCACGGAGGGAACGAAGGGCGGGAGCGAGGATTGAAGATCGAGGATTGAGGCGCGCTGAGAGCTGATTACCGGTCACATAACTGAATACCGACTACTGTTAACTGACAACTGAAGACTAACCCGTGTCGCGAGCTGCCATCAGCGTTGAGAACCTGTCGAAGGCCTACCGGATCGGTCTGAAGGAAGAGATTCCAGACACGATCGTGGGGGCAGTCACAGGGGTGCTGAAATCGCCGCTGCGGAATTGGCGGCGGCTGCGGGGGCTGAATACGTATGCGGAGGCGGCCGGAGGTCAGAGGTCAGAGGTCAGAGGTCAGAGGCCGGAGGACGGCGGGAACGAGAACGGCCACAGCCACACCTCTTCACTGACAACTGAAAACCGTCAACTGTCAACTCTTCCATCAACTCCTTCCGACCTGATGTGGGCGCTTAAGGATGTGTCGTTCGAGGTTCAGGAAGGCGAGGTGCTGGGGATCATCGGGCGGAACGGGGCGGGGAAATCAACGCTGCTGAAGATCCTGAGCCGGATTACGGAGCCGACGAGCGGCCGGGCCGTGATCCGGGGCCGGGTGTCGAGCCTGCTGGAGGTGGGGACAGGCTTCCACCCGGAACTGTCGGGACGTGAAAACGTCTATATGAACGGCACGATCCTGGGGATGCGGAAGCGGGAGATCGACCGCAAGTTCGACGAGATCGTGGACTTCTCGGGGGTCGAACAGTTCCTCGACACGCCGATCAAGCGATATTCATCAGGTATGAAAGTCCGCCTCGCGTTCTCAGTTGCTGCGCATCTCGAGCCGGAGATTCTGATCATCGACGAGGTATTGGCCGTTGGAGACACAGAGTTTCAGAGGAAGTGCATAGGCAGAATGCATTCGGTGGCACAAAGCGGACGAACCGTCCTGTTCGTCAGCCATAATACAGCAGCACTAAGGTCTCTTTGCGACAAGGGTGTCCTCCTTGAGTTCGGCACAGTTTCGCTTGCAGCGCCATTAGAGGAGGTGTTGGCCACCTACCTTGGCCGCATACATCTAGCCGCTCATACGCCACTCAGCCTCCGATCGGACCGCCAAGGACGTGGAGATGTCCGCTTCGCTTCGGTTGAAATTGCCAACACGGACGGTGCCAGCGGCATTACCTTGGGAATGCCCGCGTACGTCACGTTTCGGCTCTCACGGCCACGTTGCGACGTCGACTGCAGCTTTAGAGTATTCGACGAAGACGATACCCTGGTCTTTACGTGTGATACTCGTTTGCGCGCCGTCGACGAGCCGCGTTTCTCAGCTGCCGTCGGCACATTAGTCTGCGAGTTGCCGGAGATGCTCCTCATGCCGGGCCGTTATCGCGTCGATGCGACACTCTTTCGCAATGGCGTTCGTGAAGACCGCCTCGATGGTGCAGCCTACTTTGATGTTCAGTTTGGGTATCTCCGCGGACGTCAGGTAAAGCTTGCGAAGCAGCGGCCACTAGTGGCGCTACCTCACCGGTGGCATAGCAGCACCTAACGATGCCATGAAGCTCCCGGATCGCAGAACACTTGTATGCGTGCACATCGGTGCGCATAAGACTGGTACCACGAGTATACAAAATGCGCTAAAGACACAGCCTTGGCTCCTCCGGATCCAGTCAACAAGCTTTGATCGGTGCGCATACGGACTGGGCAAGCGGCTGATGAAGGAGTCCCCTCTCCCGCGCTCGGAGGTCGACGCTCTACGAAATGAGGTAGCTGCTCGGTTTCAGTCTCTCGGAACGCGTCAGGTGATATGGAGCAGCGAGGGATTCTTTGGCAATCCATATTCTGGATACGCGAATATCGAACACATCGCCAAAGACTTGAGGGCCATCCTCGATAGATGGCCGGTCAGGATCGTCGCATGTGTTCGAAACCAGGCCGATTTTCTGGAGTCCCTGTACCAACAATCTGTCAAGGAGGGAAGCAGTGCTTCATGGGAGGACTTCCTCGGCACAATTCCTCGTGGCGCCCTGAGCTGGGATACCCTGTTACAGAAGTATCAGCGTGTGTTTGGCGTCAACAACGTCCATGTGTGGCCGTTTGAATCAATCTTCCCCGGTG
The DNA here is from genome assembly GCA_041940305.1 of Planctomycetaceae bacterium. Lineage (GTDB taxonomy): Bacteria > Planctomycetota > Planctomycetia > Planctomycetales > Planctomycetaceae > JBGTSJ01. The sequence goes on along the minus strand of JBGTSJ010000013.1, from coordinate 105,180 downwards.
GGCGGTCATTGGTTAGGCAACTGTTTCACAGTGCGTTGCCTTCGCTTCGATATCTTCGTGAGCCCACCGTTCGCAGAAATGCGGCGCTCAGCCTTCAGGGATTGGAGATTGCGAGGCGGTGCAATCAGTTCCTCGACAAACCCCAGCAGTCAAGGTTGAGGCGATTCCTTCAAGCAGAGTTTTCAAAGAATGAAACCAGTTGCGGGAGTCTCCTTTCGCGAGAGGCGAAGGCCTCGTTGCTGAGAAGTTACGAAGAAAGCAATCGCCGATTGGCAGATGTATTATTAGATGCAACTCCGATGCACGCCTATCTTGGCGCAGATAGCGAGGACGTGGTCGCACGCGATGTCCTTCATGTACAGTAGATGCTCTCCTTCACCACGATGAATGATATGCCGCGAGTGGCGCGTACCGGGGCAGCCGATCCACATCCGAGCCAGTTCCGTCGCCACCTGCGATACGGCTTGTCCCAGTACTTTCGTGCTGCAAGACACAGACTCCGCCAAGTGCGTCTGGGACGTCGAGTGCACATCGGTTCTCATGTTGGTCTTATGCGGCATCCGGCGCGAATACTCATCGGCGACCACGTGGTGCTGAAGGATGGCGCCACGCTCTGTGCGTGCAATCGCGATGCTTCAATTCGAATCGGCGATCGCACCACAGTCGGCTACCACGGATACATCTTTGCAACGGAGTCGATCACCATCGGACAGGACTGCCTGATCGCTCCGTTCGCCTATCTCGTCGACAGTGACCATGGAATCGACCGGACACGCAGGATCAATGCACAGAACAACATTGCCAGTCCGATCACGATTGGCGACGACGTGTGGATTGGCGTCCGCGCGGTCGTGTTGCGGGGCGTCAACATCGCAAGCGGCGCTGTGATCGCAGCCGGCGCCGTGGTGACAGAAGATGTCGGCGCGTACGAGATTGTCGGCGGAGTACCTGCCCGGAAGATCGGTGAGCGATGAGAGTGGGCGTCATTCTGCTCTGCAGAGCATCTTCACGCCGCCTGCCTCGAAAGGCTTTGCTGCCTCTGCACGGCAAGCCCCTCATCGAGTACATCATTGAGCGCATCCGTTGTGCTGCTCCGGTACCGCTCGTCGTTGCAACTTCGGTGCAGAGCGCCGACGACGAGATCGCGTCGTATTGCAGTCTGCGAGGCGTCGAGTGCTATCGCGGATCGCTCGACGACGTCGCCTCGCGTTTTCTGGACTGCGCCGAGAGATCTGAGTTTGACTATGCAGTTCGCATCAACGGCGACAACGTCTTTATGAGTCCGCAGATACTGCGCTCGATGCTGACGCTTGCCACCGATAGCCGGGCAGATCTGATAACGAATGTGCCCGGGAGGACATTCCCCACGGGAATGAGTGTGGAGATTGTGCGAACCGCGTTTCTGCGCAAGTGGCACCACCTGTTTACTGCGGAGCAGAGGGAGCACGTCACGTCCTATTTCTACGATAACCCGAACACAGGCAGCCGCAGAGAATACCGAAATCGCGATTGCCCTGAAGCCGCCGGAATGGCCCTGGCCATTGATACGGCCGAAGATTTTGCTCTGGCGACAGCGATGCTGCGAGGGAAGGAAGTGACCCATACTGAGTTCGATCTGCAGGACTGGGTATCGCTGTGCAGGACTCTCAGGAGTCAGGAGTCGACCCGCTCCTCCGACCCAGCAGGAGCAAGCATTGCCCAATCGTCTTAATGGAAACGGCGAGGGCGGAAAGCGGACCGTACATGATGTCACGATGCCCATTTTCAATGGAATGTGGCGGTACCGTGCTGGCTGGGAATCTTCGATCCGGACATTGAGCGACACGGAGGCAGGTGATCCGAGCACGGTCTACCGCTTCGATCTGTGCTCACATGCGGGAACGTATATCGAGACGAGCCAGCACAAGCTGAGGACAGAGCGTCCGCTCAGTCAGCTCCAGCCCACGGACTTTTTCAGGACCTGCAAGCTGCTCATTCTGCCCGAGAAGCGGCCGAGCGAGGCCGTCCGTCGTGAGGAGGTGCAGCATGCGTTGTGCGCCGCCGGAATTGACGTTGCGGCAGGAGACAGCCTGCTGTTGAGCGTTGGGTGGGGAAAGCAGCATCGTGAGTCTCACTATGTGAATGGAAGCCCCTACTTCACGGAAGATCTGGTGGCGTGGCTGTGTGAGCGGCGGCTCCATCTGCTGGGGGTAGACGTGCCGGCGATTGACAATCAGCGGTCTCCGTACGGGGCCGTGACGAAGCTGTTTGAGGCGGAACCGGGAACTCTCCTGCTTGCTCCGCTGGTCATCGATTCAAGGCAGGTCGCAACCGGTCATTACACGCTGCTGGCGGCGCCCCTGAAGATCGACGCCGTGTCCGCATCGCTGTGCCGCGTTCTGTTAATTGACGAACTCTCCGAAACCGGTGGGCAGATAGCACTGTAATGCACTCATTTCATTCGCTGTCGCGTCCGTTCGTGATTGCCGAGATCGGCGGCAACCACGAAGGACAGCTGGATTATGCGTTCAAACTGCTGGACGACGCCGTACAGGCCGGGGCCGACGCGGTGAAGTTTCAGACCTACACGCCGGACCGGATTGTCAGCAAAGTCGAGTCGCCGGAACGGCACAAGCACTTCGGCCGGTTTGCGCTGAGGATGGACGATTACGTGGCCCTGGCAACGGCGTGCCGGGAGCGCGGAGTGCAGTTCATGTCGTCGATCTGGGATCGCGAGTCGATCGACGTGCTGGACCCGTACATCGCGGTGCACAAAGTCGGATCAGGCGATCTGACGAACTTCCGACTGCTGAAGAACCTCGTTGGCCGCAACAAGCCGCTGTGCATCGCGACTGCGATGTCAGAACTGCATGAGGTGCAGCAGGCGGTCGAGTACATCGCGTCAGTGGATGAAGAGTTCATTCCCGAAGGCAAGCTGTGCGTGATGCATTGTGTGGCGATGTACGGCAATCCACGGGATGAGTATGCGAACCTCAGATGCCTTGAGACATTGCGACGGGAGCTCGACCAGGCCGTGGTGATCGGTTACTCAGATCATACGATGGGCAACGTGGCGGTGAAGGTGGCGGTCTGCATGGGCGCGCAGGTGATCGAGACACATTTTACCGACGATACATCGCGCGATTTTCGGGACCATCACTTCGCCCATACGAAGGAGACGCTGGCCGACTTCGTCGACTTCTGTCGGCGGCGCGAACTGATGCTGGGGTCGGGGTTGAGGACACCCGTCGGGGAAGTCGAGACGCCGCGCCGCATTTGGGAGTTTCGTCGCGCCGTCTACTTCAGTCGGGACATGAAGGCCGGCGAGATTGCCGATGAGGAGTGCCTGACGACGCTGCGTCCGCGCGAGGGTATCGACGCACGGCAGTACGATCAGGTGCTGGGCAAGAAGCTGGTGAGAGACAAGAAGGCGTGTGAGCGACTGCGCTGGGACGACTTTGAAGGCGCAAGTTGACGTCGAGCAGCCGCTGGATCGCGCCGACGACTGAGCCTGGAGCACTGCGATGTACAAAGTGACTGTCGGAGTCTGCTGTTACAAACAAAGAGAGTGGCTGTCGCGGTGCCTGCGAAGTCTGGCGAGCCAGACGGTGGCGCGGAATGATTTCGAGGTGATCATCGTCAATGACGATCCCGCCGATGACCTGTCGGACATTTGCGACTGCTTCGAAGCGGACAGCGCATTGAATCTGCGACTGCTCAATAATCCTCGGAATATGGGATTGCCTGCCTCGCTGAATCGCATTCTTCAGGTCGCGCGTGGTCAGTACTTCGTGCGCGTGGACGCCGACGACTACGTGTCGCGGCATTTTCTGTACGTACTATCGCTGTTCCTGGAGACGAACGCCGATTATCAGGCGGTCACTTGCGACTACCGCCGAGTCAATGAGGTCGGCGTGCGGATCAGCACCCACCGGTTTGCGGATGAGCCAATCGCGTGTGGTGTGATGTTTACCTACGAGTCGCTGTGCAATCTGCGATTCTACAACGATCAGTTCCAGATGCGTGAGGGGCATGAATTGCTGCAGCGATTCACCCGGAAGTACAAGATCTGTCACTTGCCGTTTCCGTTGTATCGGTACCGGATGCATGACAGCAACCGGACGGGCAATGGAGATGAGGTTGCGCAATATGACAGGCTGCTGGCAGAGGCCGGTCGCGTCTGAGGAAGCGAGCCAGCGTTCCCAGGATGACAGCTGATCAAATAGTCGTGACGGCAGGAGGCGTTCCAGCCGGTCAATGGCCAAAGAGCGATGGGCGCCGGGTGCGGTGGCTGGACCTCTCCGAGGAGCAGTCGGACTGCACGTGTCCGGTGGGATGGGAGCGGTTGCCAGTCGATCAGTTTTTCGATGCCGATCTCTTTCGTGAAGATCTGATGCAGTTTCTGGAGGATTGGCCATCGCGGCCGCTGAAGGGGGAAAACTGCTTTGACGATTTGTTTCGGTTACGGGGGGGGTACTCGGTTTGGTGGTGCGGTCCCGGAGCCTACCGAAGCCCGATGCGCGGGGCGATTCCGGCGTTACGGAGCCTTTGGATTCTGGATCGCGTGTTGAAGAGCGTGTCGCCCGCCAGCGTCGTCGTATCGTCGCGGGATGCAGTACTGGCGAGTTGTGTGAGATCACGGTGTGACTCGGCGAACGTGCCGTGTTCGTGGCTGGAGGAAACGGATAAGAAGCCGGCACTGTCCAACAATGCTGAGTCACTTCCGACGGATGTCGCGAGGGCATTGTGGAAGCCGTTAAGGCTGTGGGCACAGAGTGTGCTTGGTCGATGGCGATCCCGGTGGTTCAGAGGTCGATATCGGGAGGACAAGAAGCCATGCGTGCTGTTCGCTTCAAGGGCGTTCCGATATGTGGAGCTCGACTCGAACGGCCTGCGGCCGCTCATCTGGAGCGGGCCGAGTAAGGGCTTACGGGCACTCTGCCCTGACGTGGCACAGCGGTTTCTGCTGCGAAAGGGGGAAGGCGCGGTCGAGGGGGAGCGTGAGCCTCGACGGTTTGAGTCCCTGGTCAGAAAGACAAACTCGCCTGTCGTGGTCGCGGAGTGGCATCGCGGCGTGTCTGCGTACCTGCGCTCCCTTCCGCGCGAGGTTGCGGCAATCTGGAGATATCACCGATTAATGGGGACGGCGACGTTTCGCAGTTCGTTTCGGTTCGCGGGGGCGGATGTGTATGAAATGTACCGGCACTCGCTGCATCGCAGTATCTGTTCGATCGCTGAATGGTCGCAGCAGGTAGCCGACGCAGGACGGGCCATTCAATCCGCGGGGAACGTCGTCGCATTGCTGGTCGGAGAGGAGTTCTATAGGCCCGCAATGGCGGAACTGGCGGCTGCGCGTGAGTTGGGGATACCGACGGTCGGCGTGCAGCATGGAACGATCATGCCAGCCCACTACGTGTACACCGTGCCGCGCGGGCACATCGAGGGGGCACCGATTCCGGACTATTTTGCGGCATACGGATCATATGCAAAGTCAGTCGTCAGCGACCTCGGAGCATATCCGCGAGAGAGGGTATGGGTTACCGGCCCGTCTCGGCTGGATGATCTCGTAAACAATCCCATATCGAAGTCGGACTGCCGCGCCGCGTTATCGCTTCCAGAAGAGTCCGTGATCGTGCTGGTGACGACGCAGACGTATCACTGGTTCTCGACCGCGGTGCGGGTGGTGCTGGAATCCGTGAGAAACCAAGCGAACTGCGTTGTGTGCGTGAAGACGCATCCCAGTCCCAACGCGGCGAGCATTGCCAGTCTGGAGGCGATGGCCAGCGAAGTCGGGATCTCGCAGGTCCGGTTCTTCACTGATCGCTTCGACGAGTTGCTTGCGGCATGCGACATCCTGATCAGCGCATCATCGACGACAGTGCTGGAAGCAATACTGCGGGCGAAGCGGACAATCTGTGTCAATTTCTCACAGGAACCGGATCGGTATCCCTACGCGACGGAGGGCCCCGCTCTGCCAGCACGATCGCCCGAGCAGCTGCGGGAGGCGGTGGATATCGCGCTGTCGACCGTGCCAACAGGATGCGACGCCATACGAGAGCAGTTTCTTCGTGATCATGCCGGACCGGCGAGACTCGGAAAGGCCACATTGGCGCTCGTTTCACGCCTCCGAGGTCTCTGGGACAGGGAAGGCGAGTGCGATGAGCGTGATGCACTGGGCGGGGGATCAGGCGAGGAGTCGCAGGCGATTGAGCCTGCGGGTGAAAGCGTCGAGCGTGTGGTCTGCCGGATTCCCTGATCACAATCGCGAGCCTGAATTACGAGCGTCATGCGGTGTTGCAGCGACGTCATTCGCGCACAGCCGGTGTCAGATCAGGGCGGGAGCAGCTTTAATGAACGAGGCTGGAGCGTGACGGTTGTCGAGGTGAGGCGGTTTGCCAAGTCGGTTCTGCGGCCGCTGACGCAGCAGTGGGTCTCTAGAGATTCGCTGGTCACTGACCTGGGACGGCTGGGGGTCGAACGCGGCGGAACGCTGCTGGTTCACAGTTCCATAAGTTCGCTGGGGTACGTGCATGGTGGCGTCGAGACGGTGCTGGTGGGGCTGATCGAAGCGGTCGGCCAGGGGACGCTGGTGCTGCCGACTCTCACATTCGGCGAGGTGAATCGAGGACGGCGGGATTTTGACGTGCGGACGAGCGCGTCGCAGGTGGGGGTATTATCCGAAACCTTACGGCGGAGGCCGGGGGTTGTCCGGAGTCTGCATCCGACGCACTCGGTCGCGGCGATCGGACCTGCCGCTGAGGAGTTGATTGCTGACCACGAGCTGGCGAGCACGCCGTGTGGGAACGAGACGCCTTACTCGCGACTGATGGATCGCGGGGGACAGGTTCTGCTGCTTGGGGTGGGACTGCGACGGAACACGTGTTTTCATGCGGTGGAGGCGCTGGCGGGCGTTCCGTATCTGATGAGGAGCGAGCCGGAGGAGTTCTCGATCACGGATGCGGAGGGTGGGGTTCGCCGGGTACCAGTGCGGATGCATGCGCCGGCCAGGAAGTGCCGGTTCGACGAGTTGGAAGAAGAGCTGGCGGAGAACGGAGTGCTAAGGCGGGGCACGGTGGGGCAGGCTCGATCGCTGCTCATTGAAGGGAGAGCCTTCCGCGATTACATGCTGTCCAAGCTAGCGGCCGATCCTGAATACGTGTTGAAGCGAGAATGCACGCCACACTGATCGCCGGAGCGCGTCCCAATTTCATGAAGATTGCGCCGCTGGTGTGCGCGTTTGATGGGGCGGGGATTTCGCGGCGGATTGTGCATACGGGTCAGCATTATGACCGGGCGATGAGCGGGGGGTTTTTTGAGGAGTTGGGGATTCCGGAGCCGGATGCGAACCTGGGGGTGGGATCGGGGTCGCACGTGGCTCAACTGGCGGAGGTGATGCGGAAGCTGGAGGGGGAGTTTATGGAGCATCGGCCGCGAGTGGTGGTGGTGGTGGGGGACGTGAACTCGACGCTGGCGGCGGCGTTGACGGCGAACAAGCTGGGGATCGCGGTGGCGCACGTGGAGGCGGGGCTGCGGAGCGGGGACCGGTCGATGCCGGAGGAGATCAACCGGGTGTTGACGGACGGGATTGCGGACTGGCTGTATACGTCGGAGCCGGAGGCGGATGAGAATCTGTCGCGGGAGGGAATTCCGGCGGAGCGGGTTATCCCCGTGGGGAACGTGATGATCGACACGCTGCGTTGGCATCTGCCGGCGGCGCGGGAGCGTAGCGTGGAGGCGCAGCGGCGGTGGGAACTGGAGCGTGGAAAGTACGCGATGCTGACCCTGCACCGGCCGTCGAATGTGGATGACCGGGAGCGGCTGGAGTCGATTCTGCGGGGAGTGCACGCGGTGTCGGCGGAGATGCCGGTGGTGTTTCCGGTGCATCCGCGGACGCGGTCGCGGCTGGAGTCATTCGAGCTTGCGGGGCGGAGCGAACTGAACGGGTATCGGGCGACGGAGCCGCTGGGGTATCTGGACATGCTGGGGCTCGTGGACGGAGCTCGGCTGGTGCTGACGGATTCGGGGGGACTGCAGGAGGAGACGACGGCGCTGGGGGTGCCATGCCTGACGCTGCGGGAGAACACGGAGCGGCCGATCACGATTTTGGAGGGGAGCAACCGGCTGGTGGGTTGGCGGACGGAAGCGATCACAGCCGCGGCGGCGGAGGTGCTGCGGGGACCGGAACGGAGTGGAAGGGCGCCGGCGTTGTGGGACGGAAAGGCGGCGGAGCGGATTGCAGGGCATCTGGCGGAGGTGATGCAGTGAGCGTTGCCGAGTTGGAAAGCAGCCTGAAGGCTGGACTCCAACGGGGCAAATCCGAACGCCGGGTGCTGATGATTGCGGCAGCGTTTCCGCCGTCGAACAGCGCGGGAGTGCATCGGACGGCGCGGTTCGCGCGAATGCTGCCGGAGTTTGGCTGGGAGCCGGTGGTGCTGACGCAGACGGGGGCGGACGGCGAGGCGGTTCCGAAGTGGGTGCGCGGATTGCGTGTGGAGCGGCGAGCGAAGAGGGAACGCGAGTCGGGAACGGGGTTCGGGGGAGCGGCGAGTTCAAGCAATGCGGGATTTCGTGAGAAGCGCCGAATCGCGAGATGGGAGTGGCTGAAGGATTGGGGACGGAACGCACGGGACCTGCTGCAGCGGACTCCGGACGGCGATGCGGCGTGGGCGGCGTCAGCAACGGAGGCGGCCTGCCGGCTGGCGAGGGAGTGCGCCGTGGAGGCGGTGTACACGAGCGGGCCGCCGCACAGCCTGCATCTGCTGGGCCGGCGTGTGCGTGGGAAGCTGGGGATTCCGTGGGTAATGGACTTTCGCGATCCGTGGGCGCGTAAGCCGTGGGGATACAAAGCGTCGAACCCGTGGGGTCAGCGAGCGCTGTGGTGGTTTGAGTCGCGCTGCGTGCGAAGCGCGGACGCGGTGGTGCTGAATACTCCGCGGATGGCCGCGGAGTTTCGCAACTGGTATGCGGCGATGCCGGCGGAGCGGTTCGTGGCGATCCCGAACGGATGTGATCCGGAACTGCTGGAGCGAGTGCGAGAGTTGTGTGCGGAGAGTGAGCGGAGTTCGGGAGAGCGGGACGGTGTGATCCGGGTGCTGCATCCGGGGTCGCTCTATCGCCAGCGGGATCCGCGACCGATTGTGGATGGGCTGGTGCTGCTGCATGAACGGGGCCTGCGGGTGGCGCTGGAGCAGGTGGGGCATTGCGAGGCGGAGTTCGGCCTGGCGGAGTACGCACGCAGGCGGGGGATGCGGAAGTGGGTGACCATCGAACCGCCGGTGGCGCATGGAGAGGTGCTACAGAGGATGGCTGACGCGGACATGCTGCTGCTGGTGCAGCCGGGCACGGACCTGCAGGTGCCGGGCAAGCTGTTCGAGATGCTGGCGTACGACAAGCCAATCGTGGCGCTGGCAGATGCGGGTGCGACGTCGGACATTATCACGGAGTACGGGCTGGGAGCGGTGGTAAACGGAAACGACGGAGGGGAAATCGCGCAGGGGATCGAACGGGCGTGGCGGATGCGGGGCACGGCGACATTGAGTGCAGGGCTGGAGCGAGCGGCCCGGGACTTCGACGGTCGGAGCCTGGCCGGGGAGCTGGCGGGCGTGCTGGACGGGATCGCGGGGTGCACTGAGATGGCGGGCGATCGACGATTCGCGGCAGCCGCGAGTGAAGAGGTCAGTGGCGGATGACGGAGGTGAGCACCACAGCGGATCGGCTGCGCGTGGCGTATGTTGTACATACCTTTGATGCGGGGGGCATTGAGCGGTGCGTGGCACGGCTGGTGGAAGGGCTGGACGGGGCTCGGTGGGAGACCTCCGTCATCTGCCTGAACCGGAGCGGCACAGCGGCGCGGTGGATTGACGGGTCCGGCGTGGACATTGTGGAGCTGCGAAAGCGGTCCGGGAATGATGTATCCGCCGTTTGGAGGCTGGCGAAGGAGTTGCGAGGACGGCGAATCGATGTGGTGCACTCACACAACTGGGGGACCCTGGTGGAGACATCGCTGGCTCGGCGCTGGGCAGGGACGCCGGTGCATGTGCATGCGGAGCGGGGAACAGTGCTGGGGGGGCTAAGTGTTTCGGGCGGACGACGTTGGCTGCGCGGTATGGCGATGCGCTGGGCGCTGAATCGTGCGGATGGAGTGGTCAGCAACTCGACGGCGACAGCACGGCGAGTGGAGGAGCTCAGCAGATTCCCGGCGAGTCGGCTCCAGGTGATCACGAACGGAGTGGAGCGACCGGCCGTGGATGATGCTGAACGGTCCCGGCGTGAGATCCGGCAGGAACTGATGATCGGCGATCGCGCGACAGTCATGGGAAGCATTGGCCGGCTGGTCGCGGTGAAGAACTTCGGGATGGCGATTGAGGCGGTGCGTCAATTGATCGAGCAGGGAGTCGACGCGCACTTGCTGCTGGTGGGGGACGGACCGGAGCATGCATCCCTGCAAAAACAGGCGGACGAGTGGGGACTTCTCGAACGAGTGCACCTGGCGGGACATCAGGACGACATCGGCCGGTGGCTGGCGGCCATGGACGTGTATTTCAACTGCAGCTTGAGCGAAGGGATGAGCCAGTCGCTGGTGGAGGCAATGGCCGCGGGTCTGCCGCTGGTGGTGACGGACGTGGGTGACAGCCCCATCGTGGTCGGCGCGAGCGGCGAGTGCGGTGCGATCGTGCCGTCCGGCGATGCCACTGCGCTCGCAAGGGCGTTGAGTGCACTCGTTCACGATCGCCACAGACGGGAGCGATGCGGGGAGGCGAGCCAGGCGCGGCACAGCTCTCACTATGGGCTGCCGCCAATGCTGGCGACTTATGAGAACTACTATTTCGGGCTGATGGAGCGCGCCGGCAGAGCCGGCGGCAAACGATCCGCTCTAAGGAGGCGTTGCGACGAGTTGCTGCCGCGTCTGTGTGGGAGCGGAGGCGCGTCCAAGTGAGTCTGACGCTGCTGCTATGGTTTGTGGCATTCTGCGCACTCGCGGTGGCGGCATTTGTGCGGCCGATCTGGGGGGTCGGGCTGTACATGCTGACGTACTTCGCGGAACCCTCACGGTGGTGGTGGGGGGCTCCGGTCGGGGACCTGCGCTGGAGTATCACGAGCGCCCTGATTGTGCTCGCGGCGTCGCTGATGCATGGGGCGGGAGGGCTGTCGTCGCGGAGCGCCACCCGATATACGCGAGCAATGCTGGCGATTACCGGCCTGATGGCGGCGAACGTGCTGTTCGTTCATTTTGCGCTGGCCGATTCGCTGCCGGTCAGCCAGAAGCAGTTCGAGTTGTTTCTGAAGTTCCTGATTCTGTTCCTGGTGATGGTGAGCGCTGTGCGGACGCGGGACGACCTGCGGCTGCTGGTGCTGATATTGATCATCGGGGCCGGGTACATCGGCTACGAAGTCACAATCAACGATCGCGGAGCGGGAGGGCGGCTGGAGGGGGTGGGGACTTCGTCCGCCTCGAACGCGAATGCGCTGGCATCGCTGTTCGTCACGATCATGCCGCTGGGGGGGTGGTTGTTCATTGCCGGGAAGAGGAAGGAGAAGCTGCTTGCGCTGTTGCTGATGCCGATGATTCTGAACGTAGTGCTGCTGTGCAATAGCCGGGGAGCGTTTCTGGGAGCGATCGGGTCGGCAGTCGTGTTTCTGGTTTGCTCTCCGAAGCGAGCCCGCCGGACCGCCTTTGTGGTCCTGCTGCTGGGTGGGTTCGGAACGATTGCGCTGGCGCGGGATCCGAAGATTGTCGAGCGATTCGTGACGACCTTTACTGATAAGGAAGAGCGAGATGCGTCGGCATCGAACCGAGTGACTTACTGGAAGGGAGGCCTGGCGATGATCAAGGACCATCCGCTGGGGAAAGGGGGCGATGCATTCAAGCGGCAGTATGCTCGACAGTATCTGCCGTCGGAACTCATTTCCGACCGCGGGAATCGGTCAGTGCATAACGGCTACATCAATGAAGCCTGCCAGTGGGGGATTCAAGGCCTTGCACTGCGGATGGGATTCCTGGGCCTGATCGGAGCATGCCTGCTCGGGGGCATCCGAACTGCGGTGCGATCCGGGGATGTCAATGCGACACTGATCGGTGCGGCGCTGCTCGCCGGTCTGGCGGCGTTCTTAACGACTTCCGTATTCGGCGACCATCTCGACAACGAGTGGGGGTACTGGGTGGCGGCAATGGCCGCCTGCTACCACCGGCTGTACCAGAACCCGGCACCTCGCAGAGAGGCCAGCCGTCACCGTCAACCGAGGCAGCCCCTGCATCGACGGCCGATGCCTGCACAGTCGGTGCTGGCAGGGCAGACACCATGACGACTACCACACACACGAATGCAACAGTAACGAGACCGGAAGAGTGGTACTCGGGCCAGCATACGACGCACCTGAATGATCGCGGAAACCTGCCGACGCGGATGTGGGGGCGCCTGCGGGGGATCTCCGAACGAATCCGGAAGGAAGCGGGAATCAAGGATTTCATTCTGAACTGGCAGCGTCGGACGCTGGGGGACGTCGCGGGGAAGCGGGTGCTGGACCTTGGGTGCGGATCGGGGAACCGAATCAGCATCGAGTTGGCACGGAATGCGACCGAGTATCTGGCATTTGACCTGAGCGCGCCGGCCATCGCGGAACTGCGACGCAAACTGGATGCTGTCGGACTGCAGCGGGCGGGCACAACAGCGGGTGACTTTCTGTCGCCCGCGTTTCCTTACGAGCCGTTTGACGTGGTGTACGCGAACAGCGTCATTCACCACTTCCATCCGCTGGACCGGATCCTCGGACCGCTTCGGGAGCGGACAGCGCCGGGCGCGCGAATCGTCCTGATGGATCCGCTGCAGACTTGCGTCTCGATGCACGTGGTGCGCGGGCTGACGCGGCCCCTGCGGTCGGACGCTGCATGGAATTGGCCGTTCACGCGAGAGGACCTCAAGACGATCTCAAAGTACTTTGAGATATCGGCGGTGCAGGGATTCCTGGGGCATTCGAAGTGGGCGGTAGCGGCGGCAGTTGTGCCGGGATGTGAGCAGCGAGCGATCCGGTGGGCACGGCGGCTACATGCACTCGACGCAGCCGAAGCGGATTCGCCGGGTCGCGGGTTGTGGCGATGCAACTCCGTGTTGATGCAACTGGTTCGCCACTGACGAGTCAGACAGATGTTCTATCGGGTACGAGAACGCTGGAACCGCTTCCGCTTTGCGCGAGCGGTGGAAGGGATTCTTTCATCGTCGCCGCTTGTCCCGCGCAATGACCGTGTGCTGATCGTCAGCTCGGTGTCGCACCTGGACCTGCTGATGTACCTGGTGGCGATCAAGTCGTTCGTGCGGTACTTCGGGGAGGGCGCGGCGGTCATCCTGAACGATGGAACTTTGACACCCTCGGACCTGCGACTTCTTGAGAAGCACGTTGCTCCGCGGGAAGTGCTGCTGCTGGACGAAGTGCCATACCGGGGGGGGCGAAAGGGAGTGCGGTGGGGAATCATGCTGGCAATCGCCGACCGGCTGGACGATCACTTCGTGGTGCAACTGGATTCGGACACTGTGACGCGGGGACCAATCCCCGAAGTGGTGGAAGCGGTGAAGGAGAATTGCTCGTTTACACTGACGAGCCGGGAGGATTTCACGATCACGCCGATTCGCGACATCAGCGAAATGATGAAGCATACCGACAGCACCCACGTGCAGAAGGTGATCGAGCGCAACTTCCACAGGCTGCCGCACTACGACAGGCTCAGATATGTTCGCGGCAACTCCGGGCTGGCGGGGTTTGCGCGGGGCGCATTCACGCGATGCGACGTTGAAGACTATTACGAGGGAGTGACGGAGGCGATCGGGGAGAAGTCGTTGGAGCGGGGCAGTTATCAGGTTTCGTCGAATTTCTTCGTCGCCAATTCACCGCGCGCGTGCGTACTTCCCATCCGTAGATACGCCAACGTCACGCCTGCGAACGATACTCGCTCGTCTTCGTTTCTGCATTTTATAGGTCGACATCGATTTGAGACAGAATACTACCGAGCGGTGGCACGATGCATTGTCGACGACTTGCAGATGCCCGCAGTTCGTCCACAGAGCGAGTTCGTGCATTGCACGGACGAAACGACTGCCTGAGGTGGCCGTGGCGGAGAGGCAACATTGGATTAAGCGCGTCGTCACAGTATTGCCGCGGATTGTAATGCGTTCCGCAGGTCTGTATTCGATGTACTACCTGCGCCGGTATGGGTATCTCCGGAGCATGCATTGGTATCGCAGCTTTGATACCGAAAAGGTCATTGGTCCGGGCAGTGAGCCGTTGCCCTGGATCACATATCCGTGCATTCACTTCCTTGAGCAGCGGCTGACCAAGCACATGTCGGTGTTCGAGTTTGGATCAGGAGGCTCCACGTTATGGTGGGCGGCACGTGTCGGCCATGTCGTGACGGTCGAACACAATCGCGACTGGTACGATGCATTAATAGAAAGGTTGCCAGGAAACGTGACACCGAGGTTCGTTCCGCATGACAACAATGACGGATCATATTGCCGTGCAGCGACTATCGATGACCGGCGATATGAGATCGTAATGATTGATGCGCGTGACAGGATCAATTGTGCAAGGCACAGCGTGGGTGCGCTGACGCCGGACGGCGTAATCGTGTGGGATAATACAGATCGTGCCCAGTACTCAGAGGGATTCTTGTTTCTGCAACGGCTGGGGTTCCGCCAGCTGGAGTTTCGGGGAATGGGACCCCGCTGCGTGGAAGGGTGGACATCGTCCGTGTTTTATCGTTCGCATAACTGCCTGGGTCTATAGCGAATGATGTGCCTGACCAGGAATGCTTCGTGGATGACCTGATTGTCGCGGCTGTATCACCGATGTGGCCGCAGAAAGACGAGCCGGAATCGGGTGTGTTTGTGAAGCGGCGTGTGATGTCAGTGGCGTCTCATGCCGACGTATCGGTCTTGCATACTCTGCCCTGGTTTCCACTACTGCGTCGATCATATAGGGACGTGACAGGTTGCGCTGAATGTCGAGAAGTACGGTCGATGCGAATGTTCTACATTCCGGCGATCTTCAAGCACCTCGACGGCTTCTGGAGCGAGCGGGCCGTCGAACCGTGGTTGCGACGAATCCAGCAAGTGCGCGGATTGTCGCTGATCGACGCGCACTTTGGATACCCGACAGGGGTGGGATGTTATCGGGCGGGGCGGCGGCTGGGAGTGCCGGTGTTCATCACGATTCGGGGAGTTGAATCGGACGAGATCCGGGACCGGCGGATCGGTCCGCAATTGAAGGAGGCGCTGACGGAATGTGCGGGGGTGATTGCGGTGAGCGAGTCGCTGAAAGAGGCCGTCGTTGCACAGGGGGTTCCGGCAGACCAGGTGTGCGTGATTCCGAACGCGGTCGATGAGAGCCTGTTCTGCGCGGGGGACCAGTGCGAGGCCCGCCGGAAAGTTGGGTTGCCGGCGAAGGGGCGGGTCGTGCTCTCTGTGGGGCATCTCAACGAGCGAAAAGGGGCTCATCGGCTCATCAAAGCGTTTGCCAAGGCGCGGGAAGCCTGTGCGGACGCGGAACTCGTGCTGGTCGGAGGTGAGACGTATAGCGAGCCGCGTTACGTGCCGCGGCTGAAGCGAATGGCGACGAAGTTGGGCGTGCAGTCGGCGGTGCGATTCGTGGGTCGGATCCCGCCGGAATCCGTGGGGGACTGGATGAGAGCGGCGGACGTGTTCGCCCTGGCCAGCCGCCGTGAAGGTTGCTGCAACGTGGTACTTGAAGCGGTGGCGTGTGGATTGCCGGTGGTGGTGACCGATGTGGGAGACAACTCGCGATACGTGACTCCGGACCGCGGGATCGTCGTTCCGGCGGATGATCCGAAGGCTCTGGCGGAGGGGCTGTGCCGAATCCTCCGAGGGGAGTATGAGCGAAACAGCATATCGGGCGGCTCCGACTGGACCTGGGACGCCGTGGCGCGATCAACGATCGAGTTCTTTTCTTCGCGACTGGGGGACTTCCACTCCGGAGTTCGCCCACGGCGGACTGCGGACGTCCCCGTATCGGCGTGATTGGGGAAGCGAAGCGGTCGACTGCAGAGCAGATTCCGTGACTCAATGACGGGCAATTCTCATGACAACGTTGATCATCTTCTGGGGGACGCTGGCGATCGTCGGGTACTCGTTGGTCGTGTATCCGGTGCTGATGTGGCTGGCGAGCCGGCGGCGGGCGGCGGCGCCGCGGGCGGAGCCGGAGTGGCCGCCGGTGTCGCTGATCGTGGCGGCGTATAACGAGGAGTCGGTGATTCGGGAGAAGATCGAGAACTCGCTGCAGCTGGATTATCCGGCGGACAGGCTGGAAGTGATTATCGCGAGCGGGGGGAGCACGGACCGGACACTGGCGATCGCGCGGGAGTACGAGAATCGTGGAGTGCGGGCGCTGGACCTGCCGCCGAAACGGGGGAAGGCGAGCGCGGTGAACGACGCGGCGGCGGTGAGCACGGGAGAAGTGCTGTGCCCGACGGACGCGAACGTGATGCTGGGATTTGACACTCTGAAGCGGCTGGTGGAGCCGCTGCGTGATCCGCAAATCGGAGCGGTGACGGCGGACGTGCGGCTGCAGAGCGAGCAATCGGATTTCGGCGCCGGTGAATCGCTGTACTACCAACTGGAGCGGGCTGTGCAGCTGGGCGAGTCGCGGGTGGGGTCGGTGATGGGAGTGGACGGGGGGCTGTACGTCATCCGAAAGGCTCTGTTCCGGCAACTGCCGTCGGACACGATTCTGGACGACTTCGTGACGTCGATGAATGTATCGCAACAGGGGCGACGGATCGTGTATGTGCCGGAGGCGATCGCCCTGGAGAGTGGGACGCCGAGCTGGCAGGACGAGTTTCGCCGCCGCGTACGGGTGATGGTGGGTGCGGTGCAGTCGATCAAACGGCGGCAATGGCCGCCGGTCACACGACCGGTGGAGTTGTGGCAGTACGTGTCGCACAAGCTGATCCGCTGGGCGCAGCCGGTGTGGCTGCTGGCGGTGCTGGTGTGCTCGTGCCTGCTGTGGCGTGAGGGGGCGGTGTATCGCGCGATGGTCATCGCGCAGGGGGCGTGCTACGGGCTGGCGGCGGTGGCGGGATTTTCGCTGTGGTTTCGCAACACGCGGCTGGGGGGGATTCCGTTCTATTTCACGATGAGCCACGTGGCGATGATGATCGGCCTGGTGAAGGGCGTGTTCACGCGGCCGTCGGGGATCTGGAAGCGGACGCCGCGGCCGAATTCGGGTGAGGGCGTCCCGTCGGAGGAGACGGCGGCGACGTCGTCGATGAGCGTCGGGGTTGCTCAGTAGCGGCGGCGAGCACCGGAGAGTTGACGAGACGATTCGAATCGATGCCGGAACGACTCAAATCAGTCGCGGCTGTGCCGGGAGCGCCGGCGCCGAGAGGAGTCCGCGTCAAGGAGTGCCTCAATGCAGAGGAGTGGGATGAGATGGCGGCCGCGCGGTGCGCGGAGCCATTGTACTACCGCTCGGGCTGGGACGAGGTGTGGCGGGTGTACGGGCTGCGGTGCCATCGATTGGCGGCGCGGCGCGGCGGCGAGGTCGTGGGATTCTTGCGGCTGGTTGAACAGCGCAGCCGCGTGACGGGGAACCAGTTGGTCGCTTTGCCGTGGTTCGATGCGGCGGGAATCGTGGCGGATGACGACGAAGCGGCGCGGTGCCTGGCGGACGCGGCGATTGACGCGGCGGAGCGGGCGGGAGCGGACTTCGTGCAACTGCGTCAGGATGCGGCGGCCGACTTGTCGCCCGCGGTGCGGACGGACAAAGTGCTGATGCGCTTAAGTCTGGAGTCGAGTGCGGGGACGCTGTGGGACCGATTGAAAGGGAAGGTGCGGAATCAGGTGCGGAAGGGGGAGAAAAGCGGACTGAAGTTCGTGAGCGGCGGCAACGAGTTGCTGGGCGAGTTCTTTAGAGTGTACTCGCGCAACATGCGGGACCTCGGGAGTCCATCGCACAGTCGGGCGTTCTTTAGAGGAGTCCTGGGGGCATTTCGGGCTGAGGCGCGGGTTCACATTGTGCGGTCGGGCGGCCGGGCGGTGGGTGGCGGTTTGACGCTGGCGAACGGGGGGACGCTCGAGATTCCGTGGGCGTCGAGTCTGAAGTCGCACAATTCCCTGTGCGTGAATCACTGGCTGTACTGGAACCTTCTGGCGCGGGCGTGCGACGAGGGATATGAGAGTTTCCACTTCGGGCGGAGCACGCGGGGCTCCGGCCAGCACCACTTCAAATCGCAATGGGGTGCGGAGGAAGCGCCGTTGTACTGGTACTTCCTCGCGCGCGATCCGGCGCAGGCGGCAGCCGCGGCGGCTCCGCCGGGGGAGCGGCTGGGATGGGGCCCGCGGCTGTGGCGCCGGCTGCCAGTGTGCGTGACGCGGCGGATCGGTCCGCGGCTGATCGCCGGCTTACCGTAGGTGGATTGCGAGCACCGGGTGCGGCGCGGTCGTGCTCAAAACTGTGGTTCCGATTGAAGGAGGTGGTGCGTGGCGCGGGTCGCGGTCTTCGGATTGGGTTATGTCGGATGTGCGACGGCGGGTTGCCTTTGCCGTGACGGACATACCGTCATAGGAGTGGACATCAGCGCGGACAAAGTGGACCTGATCAACAGCGGTCGTGCTCCGGTCGCCGAACCGGGCCTGGATGCGCTGCTCGCAGAGGGTGTGGAATCGGGCCGGTTGCGGGCCACGAGTGCGATTCGGGACGCCGTGCGGGAGTCGGAACTGGCTCTGGTGGCCGTAGGGACTCCGTCGCGAGCGGACGGGAGCGTGGATTCGCGGGCCGTGGAGACAGTGGTGCGCCAGATTGCGGAGGCGCTGCGGGGATGCAGCAGTGAGTTGGTGATTGTGATCCGCTCGACACTGATGCCGGGGGTGCTGGAGGAGCGGCTGGCCCCGATTCTGGATGAAGTACTGGGGAGCGAATCGGGAACGCGAGTGCAGTTGTGCAACAATCCGGAGTTTCTGCGGGAGACGACGGCGATCCGCGACTACCAGAATCCACCGTTTGTCCTGGTGGGGGCGGCTGATCCGGAGGCGGCGGCGCGGGTGCTCGGTCTGTACGAAGGAATCGATGCGGAGTCGATCGTGACGGACACGCGGACGGCGGCACTGGTGAAGTACGGGTGCAACGCGTTCCATGCCCTGAAGGTGGCGTTTGCGAATGAAATGGGAACGATCGCCCAGGCGCTCGAGGCGGACGGTCAGCGGGTGATGGAGATACTGTGTCGCGATACCTCGCTGAACATCTCGCCGGCCTACCTGCGGCCGGGTTTTGCGTTTGGCGGATCGTGCCTGCCTAAGGATGTGCGGGCGTTGACGCGCCTTTCGCAGGAACGTGCCATTGCGGCACAGGTACTGGGGGCGATTCTGCCTTCGAATGAGGCACATATCGCCCGCGCGGTGCGTCGGATCCAACGATCAGGAGCGCGTCGGATCGGAATTGCAGGACTGAGCTTCAAGAGCGGAACGGACGATCTGCGGGAGAGTCCTTTGGTGACAGTGGCGGAGACGCTGCTGGGACGGGGGTATGCGCTGCAGATCTACGATCCGGGAGTGCGGATGGTGAACCTGGTGGGGAGCAATCGACACTACGTGGACGAGCACCTGCCGCATCTGTCTTCGCTGCTGGTGGACGATCCTCAGTCGCTGTTCGAGCACGCCGAACTGCTGGTGCTGGGCAACGGCATCGCGGACACGCTGGATCTGGAAGCGGGCTACGCGGGAGAAGTGCTCGATCTGCGGCGCGATCTGGTCACGCCCTCAGCAGAGGAAGCGGTTGCACTGTGAAACCACGGCTCATCGTCACTGTTGATACTGAAGAGGAAGGGCTGTGGGGGGGGCGATATCCCAGCAGCGGGAACACGGTGCGTAACGTGGAGGAGTTGCCGCGATTTCAGGAGTTATGTGATCGGCTGGGAGTGAGGCCGACATATCTGGCGGACGCGCCGGTGGTCGAGGACGATCGCGCGGCATCGATTCTGCGCGAGCTTGCCGCAGACGGTCGCAGCGAGATCGGTGCACACGTGCATCCGTGGTGCAATCCACCGCTGACGGAACTGAGAGACACGCGGGAGACTTATCTGTGCAATCTGCCTGCGGCGGAGCAGCGGGCGAAGATCGCGTGGCTGACGGATCACATTGAGGAGCGAATCGAGCGACGGCCGACATCGTTTCGTGCGGGACGATATGGACTGAGTAATGAGGGCCTCGCGGTGTTGCACGAACTGGGATACGTGGTGGATTCGAGCGTGATTCCGTTTCTGGACTATTCGTCGCAGGGGGGGCCGGATTTCAGCGATGCACCGTGGCGGGCGTATCGGGTCGGCGAGGAACTGCGGCGCGAAGACCCGCAGGGAGGGATGGTAGAGGCGCCGGTGTCGGTGGGGTACAGCTGCCGGCGGTTTGACACGGGACAGCGAGTGCTGAGCGGCATTCGACGACGGAGGTGGATGCGATCGATGCGGATCGAAGGGATGCTCGATCGGACCGGCCTGTTGCAGCAGATCAAGCTGAGTCCGGAACAGTCGAGCGCCGCCCGGATGAATCGGCTGGTGGACCGACTGGTGGACCAGCGGGCGCCCGCGCTGGTGATGATGTTCCACAGTTCGTCACTGCTGCCGGGGAGCTCTCCGTATGTGCGCTCCGCGGCCGAGCGGGATCATTTTCTGCGGCGGATTGAGGAGACCTGCACGTATTCGCTGCAGCAGCACGGATTGATGGCAGACACGCTGAGCGGATTCGCGGCAGCCTGGCCGAACCGGACCGAGCGATCCGGAGCCGCCGCTGATCCCGCGGAGCCGGTTTTTCAAGCGAGTTGAGCGGAGTCACCTTATTTGATTGCGACGTGCTCCCAATTCGAGATCACCGTGGAGTCGCCAGCGACGGCGCTGGGAGACTGCGTGCGGCTGCTGAGCGCCACACGCCGTCGACCGGCGGAGGCGTCGCGCTTCGAGTGGCTTTACAGACAAAACCCCGACGGTGAGGCAGTCGTGTGGATGGTGCGCAACGCACAGGGTGAGGCCGTTGGCTTCACTGCGGCACTGCCGCGGCGGATGCGGGTGCAGGGAGTGGCACGCATGTGCTGGGTGGGGGCGGACTTCTCCATCCTTCCGGAGTATCGGACTTTGGGTTTGGCGCTGAAACTGCGTCGTGCTGCGAAGGAGGCGATCGATGAAGGACAGGTGGAGTTCCTGTATTCCCATCCGAACGAGCGGATGGCGGTGATCCATGCGCGGGTCGGCCATCGAGAAATCGGCACGATGATACGGGTGGCCAAGCCGTTATGTGTAAGAGCAATTATTGCGGAAAGGACATCATCGGCACGTCTGGGAGCGGCGGCGGGGGCGGTGATTGATCCGGTGCGGAGCTGGTGGGACAGTGGGCGGCACACGGGTCTGCGGGTGCGGATCATGGACCCGATGGATGTGGACAACTCGTTCGACGAGCTGTTCCGGCGGAGCACGGAGCATGATGGCCGCCTGACCGTGGGAGTGCGCGATCGAGACTACCTGAGATGGCGATACGGAACGAATCCGCTATACCGGACGCGGATGCTGGCGGCCGACGACGGTGACCGGCTGGAGGGGTATCTGGCATACGTGATTGAGGGAGACGAAGTGCATGTCAAGGACGTGTATCCGATGGACAATGAGCGGGCGGCGAGAGCCCTCCTGCAGCGGCTGGGGGAGATCGGATACACGGAGCGGCGGCGATCGATCAGCATGTCGCTGCTGGAGTCAAACCCGCTGCTGCCGCTGCTGCGATCATTGGGGTATCGGCAGCGCGAGGAACGTTCGCCCATGTTTGGCTACTGTCCGGCGCAACAGCCCTGGGCAGCAGCGGTGTATGATCCGCGCGCGTGGCGAGTCACCGTGGGGGACCGTGACGTCTGAGTCAGGATTGATTGAAACAAGCAACCATGCGTGAAGACATACGAGCATTCCTGTCGAATAACTCGGCATCAGGAGCGGCTGGCGAGTTCGCCGACGACGATTCGCTGCTGGAGGCCGGGATCATCGACTCGGTGGCGATGGTCGATCTGATTGCGCACATCGAGTCGCGGTACCACATCGCCGTGGACGAGGACGACATGACGCCGGAAAACTT
The DNA here is from genome assembly GCA_041940305.1 of Planctomycetaceae bacterium. Taxonomy (GTDB): domain Bacteria; phylum Planctomycetota; class Planctomycetia; order Planctomycetales; family Planctomycetaceae; genus JBGTSJ01. The sequence continues at coordinate 83,095 of JBGTSJ010000013.1, read as the reverse complement.
CCAGAGCGTTTCGTCGATTGTGCGCTATATTGAAGAGAAGCGTGGCTGAGCGACGCGAGCCCCTGGAGGCGACATTGCCGGAAGGCGGCCTGGCTGAGATTGAACTGCCATGGAGCGCGTGGCACGCCGATACCGTGCATCGTCTCAAGCCGGTGGGATCATGGCGGATTGACCGGATTGGTCCGGGCTCGTCCCGACCGCTGGAGCCGTCAGAGCTTCGGGGGCGGATCGACGAGCCTGCGGGGAGCCGGGGGCTGCCCGAAGTGGTGCGAGGCAGGAAATCCGCGTGCATCGTAATCGACGACGCGGCGCGACCGACACGGACGGCCGAACTGCTGCCGATCGTGTTGGCGCGACTGGCGGAGGGGGGAATTGACGCAGCGGATGTCCGGATCGTGGCGGCGGTCGGATCACACCGGGCGCTGACCGACGACGAGCTTAACTGGAAAGTGGGAGCGGACATCCGGGCCCGATGCGCCGTGGAATCGCACGACTGCCGGGGCGAACTGGCGCCAACGGGAATCCAATACGGCGATGCAGAATTGCGGATCAATCGGACATATATGCAGTCCGAAGTGCGGGTCGTCATCGGTTCGGTGCTGCCGCATCCGTTCGCGGGGTTCAGCGGAGGGGCGAAACTGGTGCTGCCGGGCCTGGCCGACCTGAATTCGATTCAGCGAAGCCATCAGTTCGTGCAGATGGGGTTGCGCGGGGGAGCGGACCCAAATGCCAACGGATTTCGCAAAGAGGCGGAGCGGATTGTCCGGGAACTGGGCCTGGATTACGCCCTGTGCGTGGTACCGAATATTCACCGCGAGACAGTGGGGTTGTGCGCCGGGGACTTCGTGAAGGCGCACCGGCAGGCGTGCCGCTGCGGGGAGGCCGAGTTCTCGGCGGAACTCACCAGAACGTATGACTGTGCGATCGTGAATGCGTTCCCCAAGGACGTGGATCTGATCCAGGCGGAAAGCGCGTTTACCGCGTGGAAGTCCGTGAAGGCGCCGGTGGTCAAGGAAGGGGGAATCGTCGTACTGACATGTGCGGCGCCGGGGGGCAGGGGACGACACGGGTTGTTTGAGCCGGGCGGGGTGAGCTACCGACGTCCACAACCGAAGCGGTGGCTCAGGGGACGGGAATTGTGGCTGTACACGCCCAGCGTTCCGGCCGACGACGTCCATGAGTTGTACTGGGAGGGCTATCCGGTGTTTCGCGACGGCGAGGAATTGATGGCGGAACTCGGGCGACGATTGCCGGAGGATGCGCGAGTGGGGGTGTTCCCGTGCGGTCCACTGCAGATCGTGCGCGACGGACGGGGTTGACTGGAGTTGATGAGACAAACACTGGTGGAGCAGTTTGCAGCACGTGCCGAGGCGCATCCGGAGCGCGTGGCGGTGCATCACCGCGGGTTCGACCACACTTATGGTGAGCTGGCTGAGCGGGCTCGCACGTTCGCCGGCTGGCTGCAGTCGGTGGGAGTGGCGGGGGGAGAGCGGGTGCTGCTGCTGCTCCCCAACTGCTGGGAATACGTGGTCTGCTACATCGGGACGCAGCAGGCGGGCGGAGTCGTGGTGGGACTCAACCCGCAGACGACGACGGCGGAGCTGAACGGACTGCTCCGGCACGCCGAGCCGACAGTGCTGGTCGTGCATGCGAAGGGGGGGAGACTGCTGGATGAGATTGCGGCACTGGGTCTTCCGGGGTCGGTGCGGGCCGTCGTGAGACTGGACGACGGAATCCATCCGCGGCCAAACGGAGGCTTCTTTGAGGTTGCCTTCGACGAGGCGGTCGGACGGTTCAACGACGCGAGGCGCGAAGCATCAGGAAATGGACTGGCGCAGATCATTTACACGTCGGGCACGACGGGGCGGCCCAAGGGAGTGATGCTGAGCCATCGGAACATCGCGGCGAACTGCGGTTCGATCGTGGAGTACCTGCAGTTGACGCCGGCGGACAGCGTGCTGGCGGTCCTGCCGTTCTTCTATTCGTATGGAAACTCGCTGCTGTTCACCCACCTGGCCGTGGGGGGACGGCTGGTGTTGGGGAGCGAGTTCGTGTTCTGGAACTCGGTGCTCGACTGGATGGAGCAGCAGGAAGTGACCGGTTTCGCCGGCGTGCCGGCGACGTATGCGCTCCTGCTGCATCGATCGAACCTGAAACGGCGAACTTTTCCGCGGCTGCGGTACGTGACCTGCGCGGGCGGCGCGCTGCCACCGGCGCACACACAGGCCCTGCGGGCCACCCTGCCCGCAGCTCAACTGTTCCTGATGTACGGGCAGACGGAAGGCACGGCGCGGCTCTCGACGTTGCTGCCGGAAGACCTGGATCGGAAGGGGGGGTCAATCGGCCGCGGAATCGCCGGAGTGGAATTGCGAGTGCTCGACGACGAAGGGCAGCCGACAGTCCCCGGGGACGTGGGGGAGATTGTGGCGCGGGGCGAAAACGTGATGGAAGGCTATTGGCGCGACCCGGCCGCGACGGCACGCGTGCTGAAGCCGGAGGGATTGCGGACCGGAGACCTGGCGCGCGTGGACGATGAGGGGTTCGTGTACATCGTGGGGCGCAACAACGACATGATCAAGAGCGGCGCGTACCGGATCAATCCGCAGGAAATTGAAGACGTCATTGCGGCGGTGTCGGGCGTAGGTGAGTGCGCGGTCGCCGGCGGGACGGATGAGATCTGGGGAGAACGGGCAGTGGCGTTTGTCGTGCCGGCCGTGGATGGGGACGTGGACCTGGACCAGCGTGTATGGGCGCGCTGCCGGGACGGGTTGCCGCGTTACAAGCAGCCGCGGGAGGTGCGGATCGTGGATGAGCTGCCGCGAACCGCGAGCGGGAAAGTACAGCGCGCCAAGTTGCGCGCGGAACTGGTAGCCGAGGCCTCGACGGTATAGCCCGGAGGCCTGAGGCGGCGGGCCGAATTGCGTTGCCAAATCGCTGTGTGAACGACGTGAACGGAGTGGAACGGGGAAGCGCTGCGCGCCGTCTGCGGAGCGCCCCCGTTCGTGTCGAAGCACGTCCCTGATGCGGAGCCGACTGACATGAGCAGAATGCCGAGGATTTCGATGACGCGCGGAACGCTGGTACGGATGCTGGCGGATGCCGCGATGACGATCGTGTCGCTGGCCGGTGCGCTGGCGATTCGACTGGCCCTGGACGCCGCGTTCGACAAGGCGCCGACCGGCGCTTCGCTGACGGGCCGGTTCTGGGACCACGTGGGCCTGTTCCTGTGGAATGCGCCGCTGCTGACGGCGCTGTGCCTGGCGGTGTATTCACTGAGCGGCTTCTACACGTACGGCCGGTCGTACCAGGGGAAGTACAAGGCGCTGATCATCGTGCAGGCCGTGACGTACAGCTACCTGCTGTACGGATGCCTGACGTATCTGTCATGGGACCGGTTCGGCTGGAACGAGATGCCGCGCGGCGCGCTGGTGCTGGCCTTCGCGCTGAACCTGGGGATCTGCCTGGCGTCACGGACGTGGACGTTCCTGTGGGAAGCTGTGGTGCGACCGGAGCGGGAGAGCAAGCCGAGGCCTCGCAGCGAATCCGGCAAGAACGTGCTGGTGATCGGCGGTGCGGGATACATCGGATCGGCACTGCTGCCGAAGTTGCTAAACCACGGATATCGCGTGCGGGTGCTGGACATGTTCCTGTACGGAACGGAGCCGATCGCGGGGGTGCTGCGGCACCCTCGGCTGGAACTGGTGGAGGGTGATTTCCGGCATGTGCACAAGGTGGTCTCCTCCATGCGGGACATGGACGCGGTGATTCACCTGGGAGCCATCGTGGGGGATCCGGCGTGCGACATTGATGAGAAGGTGACGCTGGACGTGAACCTCTCGGCGACCGAGATGATTGCCAACGTGGCCAAGGCGAGCGGAATACCGCGGTTCATCTTCGCCAGCACGTGTTCAGTCTACGGGGCATGCGACGATCTGCTGGACGAGCATTCGGAAGTGCAGCCCATTTCGCTGTACGGACATACGAAGCTGGCCGCGGAGCGGGGTCTGCTGCAGATGGCGGACGATACATTCCGACCGACGATTCTGCGGTTCGCGACGATCTACGGCCTGTCGGGACGAACCCGGTTCGATCTGGTGGTGAACCTGCTCGCCGCAAAGGCCAAGACGGAGGGAATCATCACGATCAACGGCGGCGACCAGTGGCGGCCGTTCGTGCACGTGGACGACGCAGCCCTGGGAGTGCTGACGGTGCTGCAGGCCGCGCTGCCGCAGGTGGGGAAGGAGATCTTTAACGTCGGGTCGAATGCGCAGAACTACACGATCTCGCAGATCGGGGAGCTGATCCAGGAGCGGGTGCTGGGAGCCGAGCTGATCCAGGACCTGAACTCGAAGGACAAGCGGAACTACCGCGTGAGCTTCGACAAGATTGATCGCGTGCTGGGATATGCCCCGGCCTGGACAGTGGAGGAAGGGGTGGACCAGGTATTGGAAGCGATCGCGGCTGGCAACGTCGTGGACTACAAGGACTCGCGGTACAGCAACGTGAAGCACCTGACGCTGAGCGGAGGAATCGACGTCATCCGGGTGGATGACGACTGGTCGCAACATCTGCATACAGCGCGGAAATCGAGCACGAAGATGGAGACGGCGGCCACTTGAGCGATTCGTTCGGGCCGGCGCATCGGGACGGGCGCCGGGGGCAAAAGCGTCACACAGACTTCCATTGGGGAAATCCATTTGGCCACCGCGACTGCAACGGCGCTAAAGCAACACAAAATTCCCTTCTTTCGACCGGCAATCGGCGAGGAGGAGATTGAATCGGTCGTGGGTACGCTGCGCTCCGGATGGTTGACGACGGGCCCCAAAGTGCGGGCGTTCGAGGAGCAATTCGCCGCGCACGTGGGGGCGGAGCATGCGGTGGCGGTGAGCTCGTGCACGGCCGCGTTGCATCTGGCGCTGGAGGCAGTCGGAGTCCGGCCGGGCGACCGAGTAGTCGTGCCCACGCTGACGTTTGCGTCCACGGCGGAGGTCGTGATCCATCTTGGCGCCACTCCCGTGCTGGCGGATGTGCGGGGGGACACGTACGGGATGGACATGGACGGCCTGGAGGATCTGATCGAACGGCATCGGCCGAAGGCCATCGTGCCGGTGCATTACGCCGGACAGCCATGTGACATGGACCGTCTGGCGGAGATTGCGGTGCGCCATGGCGTCGCGGTGGTCGAAGATGCGGCGCATGCGCTGCCGGCGCGGTACCGGGGCGTGTCGATCGGAGGGATCAGCGACCTGACCTGTTTTTCGTTCTATGCGAACAAAACGATCACGACGGGCGAGGGTGGGATGGTGACCACCAATAGCCGGGAGCTGGCGGACCGCGTGCGGCTGATGTCGCTGCACGGGATCAGCAAAGATGCGTGGAAGCGGTTCAGCGCGGAGGGGTCGTGGTACTACGAGATTCTGGAGCCGGGCTACAAGTCGAATATGACGGACATCGCGGCGGCGCTGGGGTTGTGCCAGCTGACGCGATGCGAGGACTTCTGGCTGCGGCGGCAAGAGATTGCGGCGCGGTATAACGCGGCTTTCGCCGACGTGCCCCAGATCGTGACGCCTTGCGTGGCCGACGACGTGCAGCATGCGTGGCATCTGTACGTGGTGCAATTGGAGTTGGAGCGGCTGACGATTGATCGGGCTGGATTTATTAGCAAGCTGAACGCGGCGGGGATTGGAGCGAGCGTGCATTATCTGCCGCTGCATCAGCATCCCTTGTATCGAGTCCGGTATAGCTACGATCCGGATGACCTGCCCGTGGCATGGCGGCTGCATGATCGCATCGTGTCGCTGCCGATCTATCCGCGAATGCAGGACAGTGAGGTGAAGGCGGTCTGTGAGGTCGTGCGGAGCATCGTTGAGGAGCATCGCTGCGAATGAAGCGGGTGTTTGACCTTGTAATCTCGGCAGCCGGGCTGACGATTTTGAGTCCGCTCCTGCTACTGACGGCGGCGCTGATCAAGCTGACATCGCGAGGTCCGGTGCTGTTCCGGCAGGAACGGATGGGGCGCGGATTTCGGCCGTTTCAGATCTGCAAATTCCGGACGATGGCGGCCGATGCCGAACGGAAGGGAGGGCCGCTGACGGCGGGGCGCGATCCGCGGATCACGCGAGTGGGAAGCATACTGCGGAAGACGAAGATCGACGAGTTGCCGCAATTGATCAACGTGTTAAGGGGAGAGATGAGCTTTGTAGGGCCGCGGCCGGAAGTGCCGAAGTACGTCGAACTGTACCGGGAGGAGTACGAGCGGCTGCTGACGGTGCGGCCGGGGATCACGGATCCGGCTTCATTGAAGTATCGCCATGAGTCCGCGCTTCTGGGTGAATCGGCGGATCCGGAGGCAACCTACGTGCAGGAGATCCTGCCAGACAAGATCCGGCTGGGTCAGGAGTACATCGCACGGCAATCCCTGCTGCTGGACCTGGGGCTGATCGTCCGGACGGTGCTCCGGATGGCGTACTAAGCGCGACATCATTCATGCGGATCCTGTTCCTCCAGAAGCGACCACTGTTTCCTCCGATGACAGGAGGGCAGATCCGCACGCTGAACGTGCTGCGGCATCTGGCGCGATGGCATGACGTGACGTACCTGTGCAACGTGCAGGAGCATGAGGGATCGGACCTGGCGCGGATGGAAGAAATCGGGCTGTCGGTGAAGTCGGTCATGTGGCGGGAGGCGTCGCGACGAAGCCCGCGGTTTTACTTCGACCTGGCATGCAACCTGGCGTCGCGATTCCCGTTTAATGTGAACAAGGATTACGACCGGCGTCTGCGTGGGGAAGCTCAGCGACTGCTGGCCGATGACGAGTTTGACCTGGTGATTTGCGACTTCGTGCAGATGGCAAGAAACGCAATCGGTCTGCCGGCGCGGGCGAGCCTGCTGTTCCAGCACAACGTGGAAGCACAGATCTTCGAGCGGCACGCGCGCGAGGACAGTGGATGGCTGCGCCGGCAGTACATGGGGTTGCAGGCGCGGAAGATGAAGCGATTTGAGGGCGCAGCGGGGAGATGGTTTAACGGAGTGATCGCGGTCAGCGAACAGGATCGCGGCACATTCGAGAAGGAGTACGGCTGGCGGCACGTGCGGGTAATCGATACGGCTGTGGACACAAGCTACTTCCGACCGATGCCGGATGTGGAAGCGGAAGAGCGGGTGGTTTTTGTGGGATCACTGGACTGGCTGCCCAACGAAGATGGAGTGCAGTACTTCGTGGAGGAGATCTGGCCGCTGATTCTTGCGCGACGGCCGGGGGCACGATTTCAGGCGGTGGGACGAAATCCTTCCAGGTCAATCCAGCGATTATCATCGCGCCCAGGAGTGGAGATTGTGGGAACGGTGCCGGACGTGCGTCCGTACGTGCGAGGGGCATGCGTCATTGTCGTGCCGCTGCTGGTGGGGGGCGGGACGCGCATGAAGATCTATGAAGCGATGGCGATGCGGAAGGCGGTCGTGAGTACACCGCTCGGTGCGGAAGGGCTGCAGGTCTCGGACGGGGAGGACATTGTGCTGGCGGGCGCAGCGGAGGAGTTTGCGGCGCGGGTCGTGGAACTAATGGAGACCCCCGACCTGAGGGAAGCGATCGCCGGACGGGCGCATGAGCACGTGGTCAGCCGGTATTCGTCGGAGGTCGTGGCACGCCAGTTTGAGGAGATCTGCCAGGACGTGGTCGACGCACAGCGGCAACCCAGGGTCCCGGCGGGGGTCGCATGACGCCGGGTAGTTCGATGGCTTTGGCGGTTTCCGGGGGCGAACGTCGGCGGCGGGTACGGACGCGGCTGCGGGCAAAGATCGAAGGAGGACATAACGACACGGCCGGGACAACTGGAGCGGTCGCGGAGCGGGTCGCCCGCACACTCTCCCAGTTTCCTGAGCTCGGGGGCTGCGAGATTCTGTGGAGGTTTCGAGACGGCGTGCTGGAGCTGCGGGGCCATGCATCGACTTACTATCAGAAGCAGATCGCGCAGGTTGCAGCTGCGGCGGCGGCGGGTGTAGATCGGATTTGCAATGAGATCGAGGTTGTGGGGCGTGCGCCACGGCGGGACGGTTTCCCAGAAGCGCTGGATTGAGTCGTCGAGGGTTTGTCGTGGCAGTGGATGATTCGATTTCCACCCGGAGGTCGCCATTGATGGCGGGACACGACGGGCGAATTCCCGGGTGGCGAGTGCCGGCGCAGAGTGCAGCAGTGGGCTGCGGCATGCTGCTGACGTACCTGCTCCTGTCTCCATCGCCGCTGTCGTTTCTGGGTACTGCGGGGGGAGGACTGGAGCGAACGGCCGACACTATGTTGACGGGATTCGTCCAGCACTTGACGGCTTACACGATCTGGACAGTGCTGCTGCTGTTGGGCTTTGGCGCACCGGGACGGGACCGGAGCATCGGGGCGGCGGCCGCCGGTCACGGTCTGCTGATGGAGTGCGGACAGATGTTCGTGCCCCACCGGGAGTTTGACTGGCTTGACGTGCTGGCCAATGCGGGCGGAGTGCTGCTCGCCGTGTCAGGTGTCTGGCTGATGGGTGGTCGACGTCGATGAGGACCTCGCGCCGCGCGGGAGCGGAACGGCTGCGGCGGCTGCTGCTCGGCGTGGCGATACTGACTCTGGGGTTCGCAATCTACGGGTCGCTATTGCCGTTTCGCTTCGAGGCGATGTCGATTCAGTCTGCTTGGGAGGAGTTTCGGTCGACTCAATCGTGGCCGTGGGAGGGACGCGGGCGCATCGATTTTGCCGTCAACGTGCTGCTGCTTGTACCAGCGGGATTCGGGCTGGCGGGGGCTCGCGGCGTGCACTGGCGGCAGCCCATCGGCGCGGTGGGAGGATTGGTGCTGACGCTTGTGGCGTGCGGTGGGGTGAGCCTGGGCGTCGAGATGGCGCAGACGTGCATCCCCGGGCGAGTCGGCTCCGCGTCCGATGCGGCGGCACAACTGATGGGAGCGATGTGCGGGTGGACCCTGTGGATGCTGGGTGGGACCGCACTGGAGAGATGGTGGCAGCATCTGCAGGAGTCCGGCCGTCCCGGCACGAAGCTTGGCTACGCTCTGAGAGGATACCTGGTCGTACTGGCAGTCATTTCGTGGATCCCGTTTGACCTTACGATTCATCCTGGCGACCTGGTCGAGAAGTACCGGTCAGGCCGGATCGGGATCGGGGTGCAGATTGAGACAGGGTTGACGGCGGACGAGCTGTTTGATTTGGGAGGGACAGCCTTGCTGTTCTTTCCGGTGGGCACGCTGGCCCTGACGTGGGGGAGGCGGACTGCTCCATTCCGACGGAGCATTTCGGGAGCGTTCGCGGTGGGGTCCGGTTTCGTGCTGTTAATAGAGGCGGGGCAGCTTTTTGTGTTCAGCCGGTTTACCGAGATCAGCGATGTCTTGGCGGGAGCTACGGGAGTGCTGGCCGGCGCGGCAATGGGAAGTCCGCTGCTGCAGCGCTTTGATCGGGGTGAGGGTCACGGGGAGTCCACAGGCCGCTGGTTCTGGCTGGGCCTTTGCGGTGCCTATGCGATCCTGCCGATCTGCACGATGTGGTGGCCGTTCGAGTTCACAACTGATGCGGAGCTGATCCAGAGGAGACTGGAGGGGCTGTGGAGTCTGCCGTTTTCCAGTCTGGAACAGGCATCCCCGATGTCGGGCCTGAGCCAGCTTATTGAACGAGTGCTGCTGTATGCACCACTGGGTGCACTTCTGGGAGCGGCGTTTCTGCCGGCGGAAGACGCGGAGTCCAGCGGGTGGTACTGGCTTCGCGTCGCGGCCGTAATCCTGATGCTGGCGGCGTCCATTGAAGCCGGGCAGATCTTCGTTCCATCGCGTTATCCGGATGTCACCGACGTCCTGCTGGCGACCGCTGGCGGGCTATGCGGTGCAACCGTGCCGCGCTTGCTGTCGAGTCGCGGATCATCAACGGCGGACTGGGGGCTCACACGGACCCCCCCCACATCGACGAAATGAAATTGCGGTAGCCGCCATCGAGACTGACGTTGTGATGCACGCGATCGCCGGGCGATCGCCGAACTGAACTGGAGGCTGACCATGTCGCGTAAATCCCGCTCTCGAAAGAACTCCCTCCCGCGGATGAGTGCCACGGAGGCGCCTGAGCCCGCGCGCGATTCGTCGCGAGCAGGGGGGGGCACGAACGCGTCTTCGGCCGGGCGGAAAACCTATCAGCAGACGCGACTGAACAAGCGGTTCCTGCTGGCGACGCTGGCGATCATTACGTGCCTGGCCGTGGGGATTCACTTCGCCCATGGATACGCCGTGCGGCAGAACGCGGATCAGCTGCTGCATCGCGCCTGGCAGGCGGACAATGCCGGCAAGGTGAATGACGCGATTCGCTGGTATACGCAGTACCTGCAGTTGAAGGGATTCGAGGACGAAACACAGCCGGCGGAAACTCCCGGGGAAGATGCGGAGAAAGTCAACGGGCCCCAGACCGTCACCGACATCATGGAGCGGGTGGCGGACCTGCTGTATCGGGGTGGCGGCGAGGAGGAGGCGGGCGCCCGGCTGGTGCAGGCTTACCGGACGTATGAGGAAGTCCTCGCCCGAGATCCGGATCGGGTCAGTGCGCGACGCAGCGCCGTTGCCATCGCCCTGCAACTGCCTCGTTATCGGGACGCACTGACGCACCTGGAGTCGCTGCTGCCTGCCGATGGGAACCCGGCGACGGCCGACGATGCGACGACAGCATGGCTGATCAGTCAGTGTCATTTGCAGATGGGAGATGCGCGGGATCACTTGAACGACGCGCAGAGGAATCTGCTGAATTCGATTGCGTGGAATCCCTCGTCGCGCCACAGCTACATGATGCTGGCTGGATTGTGGATGCAGCATCCCGAGGTCATGGATCTTGATGCGGCGCGCCAGGTCGACGCATTGCGGCCCCGGCTTGACTTTCCGATGGGGGACGAGGTGGCGGCCGTGGCGGATGCCGAAGTCGAGGCGGCGTATCGCATCATCGATGCGATGGTCGAGGAGGCCACTCCGCGCGATCGCTGCCTGCTGGATCGCGCGCAATTCCTGGTCCAATTTGCGCCTCTGCGGGAACGTGAAGGAACGTCGTTGGCAGACGCCCGCCAGCAGGCGGACGCAGTCTTTGCTTCCGCCGGCACGGCACAAGACGCTGGTCTGAGTGCGGCACGGCGGATCAGCCTCGGATTGCCCCGGTTCTCCGATTTGAATCATGACGGGACGATCTCCCACACCGAGCTGACGGAGCGGATTCGTCGTGGGGACGGATACGGCCGGCTGATTGAGGCGCGGCACGCCGCCTTGTCCGCAGCCGATGCCCAGACGTCGAACGGCGAGTCTGTTGAGCCTGACGGGTTATGGCTGGCGATTACCCTGAACAGGGGGCTGGCCAAGTTGATCGAGCTCGACTCGATGCCGAATCCGGGTCTTGTCAACGGGAGTGACGCAGGCCACGAACCTCCGATTGAGGCGGACGCGCATGCGTTCCTGGCGGAGGCGAGACGATTGGCCGAGCTGGGACGTGCGGAGTTTCAGGATCCGCGGTTCCATCTGTCGGCCGCGGAGCTTGAGCTGCAGAAGCTGAACATGCTGGAAAGGATGAGCTCGGAGCAGCAACTGGAGCATCTGCAGCTTGCAGAGGAATCACTGGAAGACGGGATCGTGATGTCGTCCCAGATCGCCGCGTCCGAGGAGGGGGCGCCGGAATTCGTCCCGATCGATCCGTGGAATCCGGAGTTTGGCAATGAAACGGCATCGCTGCCGGGGTTGCGCTTTGACCTGCATTACCTGTACGTCCTTGTACGGCTGACGAAGCACTCTCTGGAGGACGGCGTGCAGTTGGTCTCTGCAGAAGCCGACGCGACGCTGCTGCCGGCCAGCGAAGCGATGGAGGAACTTGAGGCGCTCCCGCAGGCCCGTATCGTGCAGGCGCGGGAACGTATTGGGCTGCTGAAAGCGCGGCAACTGCTGGTAACCGGGAATGCCCATGCGGCGCTGGCCGAAGCTCAGCGGCTGCAGTTGGCGATTCGGCCTGAGAGTCGATTGCGCGACGATTGCATTGCGTTGCTGGCCGCCTGCTTCGACCAGTTGGGGCGGCCGGAAGCGAAACTCGAACTGTACCGTGCCGCACTGCAGGAGACGCCTGAATCCCTACCGTGGCAGCTTGGGCAGGCTGCGGCCTTGGCGGAGATGAATCGACTGGATGACGCTCTGGCAGCGTATTACAACGCAATCGCAGTCCACGAGGGGCTGGGAGGCGTCCCGCTCATTGTCGAAAGCGTGGCGACGCTGCACCTGCGGAAGCAGTCGCGGGAGCTTATCGAACGCCGGGACTGGAAACCAGTGGAAGCGCTGCTGGGACTCGATCCCTCCCGACGCGCCGAGACACTCTCCAGTGCCCCTGACTCGCACGAGGCGGCCGTGCTGCTGGCCGAAACGCTGCGGATGCAGGCAGCGGCGCGGTGGGCGCGCGGGGAATCCGCGAACGATCCCGCTGAAAAGAACGCCGCAAGCGTTCTGCTGGACGAAGCCGAACAGGTGCTGACCGCGTTGCGGGACAGCCGTCCGAACGATCCGCGGGCTTGGGGAGTGCTCGGGGCATTCGCGGGCAGCCGCTTCGACGCGGATCCGGCGGCGCGACTGTCGGCAGCGCAAGCGATCCTCAATGAAGCGGGACAGCGATTCCCCGACAGCCTGGAACTGCGCATCTCGGCCATCGGCGTGGCGTTGGGCCAGCCGCCCGACGTTGCAGTGGAACTGATCGTCCAGTTGAGCACGGACGTGGAGAGCGTCCGGATCGAAGATCGATTCGAGCTGCTGCTCGCGCTGGCGAGAGGGCATGCCACGCTGGGGAACTGGGAAGCGGCGATGGACGCCTGGAACTCCGCCGGCCTGCTGCATCCCAACGATCACCGGCCGCACGTCGCGACCCTGCTGCTGCTGCTGGAAGCGGCGGCCGACGATCCGGAGAGCGGCGTGGATGCGACTGCCTGGACCGATCACTTCCGGGAACTGGTGCGAATCGAGAGCGGTGTCGACGTCTCTGCTGACAGCGAAGGAGAGTTGCAGTTTGACCCCGGACAGGTCGGGCCTTTTGCAGCCATATGCCTGGCACACCGGCTGCTGCATGACGTTGAGATTGACGCTGAAGTGCTGGGGGACACGGCGCGGCTGTCAACCATGCGGCGGGTACTGCAGGCGGCTGATCGTCAGCGGCCGAGCTGGGCATTGATTCCGCGGCTGCGGGGACAGATTGAGGCACTGTTCGGCGAACAGGGATTTGCGCTCATCTATTTCGAAGAGGCGTTTCGGCGCGGCGATCGAAGTGCCGAGGTGATCAGCCCGCTGATTGCCGAGTACCAGACCAAGGTGAATTCAACGCATCGCATCACACGGGATGCGGCCGCCTCCATGCTGGCTACGCTGATGGCCGCGGTGAGGCAGGACAACCCGGCGCTAATGTACGGCAACGTCGGGCGGCTGGCGCAGCGGGCGCTGTTCGATCAGGGTGACCTCGAACGGGCGATCGGCATCGCGGAGCAGCTTTATGAGACGACGCAGCAGCCGCAGGACAAACTGGCGCTGGCATACACGCGCGCTGAGACGATCATCCGGGAGGAGCAGGATCCCCAAGAGCGGGAGCGGAAGCTGGCCGCAGTGGAGGAACAGTTCCGCGAGATCACCCGGGACCATCCGGAGTGGCCGAACGGCTGGCTGGCGCTGGTGCAGTTCCTGACGAACCTGAATCACATCGCCGAGGCGGAGGCCGCAGCGCAGGAAGCCGCGGGGGCGCTGCCCGCGGAGCCGGCGCATGTCATTCCGCTGACCCTGGCGCGATGCCATCAGACGCTGACGCTGGCGCGGGAGCTGACGGTGGAGCAGTGGCAAGCGTACCTTGATCTGGCGACGAACGAATACGAACAGGCGCTGGCGGCGGCTCCGGACGACGCCAGCGTGATGTATTCGGCAGCATTGTTCTACCTGGGGAGCCAGCGTCCGCAGCAGGCCATCGCACTCGCGGACCAGCTGTTGTCGCAGGCGACGACCGCGTCGGATGCGGAGCAGTCTCGCGCGCTGATCGTCAAAGCGCTGGGGCTGGCCACGACGGGCATTCCGAGTGACGTAGCGGCGGCTTTGACGCTGCTGCGCGAAGCCGCGCCGAAGGACGCAGTGTGGCAGGTGCACGTCTGGCGAACCCTGGCTGCGCTGCTCGACCAGCGAAATCATCCGGACGACGCGGAGGAACTGATCGAGGTGCTGGAAAAGATCGTGGCGTCCGAGCAAGCGACGTCGCGGGAGCGGTTCACGCTGGCCGGGCTGCACGACCGGTTGCAGCAGAACTGGCCGCTGGCCCGGTCGGAATACGAAGAACTGCTGCGGGACCTGCCCCAAAACCGGCTCCTGCTGGCAGTGCTGATCGACGGGATCGTGCGGCACAATCCATCGGACCGCGAGCTGACCGAGGCGCGGAACTACTTGGACGACCTGCAGATTCTGGAACCGGATTCGTATCGCACCGTGGTGCTGGAATCCAAAGTCATGGCGGCCAGTGGAGACGGAGAGGGTGCGGGCGAGCGACTGGTCTCGTTCGTGCACCGGAGGCTGTCGGAGCTTCCGGCGGAGGACCTGCTGGAGCAGTTGAGCGACAATCAGGTGATGGAAGTTATGGCGAACCTGACGCAGGTCGCCGAACAGCAGCAGGATGACGAGACGCTGGCAATTCTGGACCGGATCCGCGGGCAGATGTCTCAGGGACAGAGAGAGGAAGCGACGGCGGAACTGCGTCAATTGGCGCAGGCTCAGTGGCTGGTGGGAGAGGTTCGAACCGAAATGCTCAGAAGCGCGGCGACGCTGCTGGAGGGATTCGAGCAGCTGTCGGTGGCCGAGAGCCTGTATCGGGAGTATGTGCAGGCATCCCGCCGGGCGGATGCTCCGCTGGCTCTCGCGAGGTTCTTCGGGCGACAGGAGCGGTTTGACGACGCGATTGACATCTGCCTTCAGCATTGGGACGAGATTGTTCCGGAGACTGTGGCGACGACGTCGGTGGGGCTGCTGCGAATCGGCCGTCTGCCTGCCGCGCGGATTGCGGAGGTGTCGGGACGGATTGAAGCAGCAATCGCGACTGCGGACGAAACGGCGGCCAGACTGGAACTGCTCCGGCTGTTGGCCGACGTCTACGACCTGCAGCAGCGATACGACGATGCGCGCGAGGTGTACCTGCAGATGCTGCTGCTGGACGAGAATCACATCGTGGCACTGAACAATCTGGCGTGGATCCTTGCCTGCCGCGGCGATCCGGTGAGCGGTCTGGAACTGATCAACCGGGCCATTGAGCGAGCGGGCCCCTATCCGGAACTGCTCGACACGCAGGGGGTGGCCCTGATGCATGCGGGTCAGTCCGAGGCGGCCGTGCAAGTGCTGATGGACGCTGCGCGGCAGTCGCGTAGCGCGAGTGTGCTGCTGCATCTGGCGGACGCGCGGCGGGCTGCCGGCGACATGGCCGGCGCCGAGGCGGCCTTCCAGGAGTACCGGGAAATGGACAAAGGAGGCGATGCTCTGCACCCGCTGGACCAGAAGGTTCACCAGCGGCTGGAGTCGCTGTTTCCAGCGGGGTGATGCCGGAATCCGTCAATTCGGTATAATCCCCAAAATCAGGCGGACCGGCCCTTGCGACGCGATGCGGCTGCTCGTAGGCTGCACACTGATCGATGACACCCAAGCGAGCCAGGTGATCATGCGACCCCGTTTGCTGCCCATCTTAATCGGACTTTGCTGGACGTGGGGAATCTCCGCGTCGCAGGCCGATGCGGGCTTCGTGGCCGTGTCCGAGACGCAGCCGTCGATTCAGGCTGCGTCGCCAGCCCCTCAATCGGATTCGCCGCGTTCCTCGCGTACGGACTGGCTGCTGCAGCGCCTGTTGAAGACAATGGGGCAGCCACCGGCTGAGAGCGGGATGCAGTCGCCGTCGTCAACCGGTTCGGTCTTGAGTATTGCGGTCGCGGGGATGTGCAGCGGCGCGGTGGAATTCCCGCGTCCGGCGACAACTGCTGTTCCCGTTCCGGAATCTGAAGAGATACCGCGTCATCCCGAACTGGATGGTATTCTCCGGCCTCCTCGGGCCGTCTGAAGCTCCGGCGCCCATCGTGCGCGCCGTTTTGCTTGCTGCTGATGAGCTTCGACTAAACACGCGCTGCGACGGCTTGCCATGTCAGCGCGCTTCATCCTGAGGAAAAGTCATGCGTAACATTTTTCACAGGCTGTTGCCTGCGCTGGCCATGGGGGGCTTCCTGCTTGCCGCAGGCGTCGCCGAGGCAGGGCTGGTGTTCAACAGCCTGAATGACATCAACTTCTTTGACCGCAACGACGCGGTCAAGACGCGCGATTCGGCCGTCACCTCGACGGCGACGCGATCGACGACATTGCGTAACGGAGATCGGTTCTACGGCATTTTTGACGCCACGGGAATCACGTCGAGTCAGGGGTTTGAGGGGCCGGTCGTTACTCCGGAACTGACGGGTGTCTTTGATCTGACGGTGAATTACATCATTGCCGGATCGAACGACAGTGGGTACACGGCGGGCGACGTGCTCTCGGACGCCGATCTGGCTGGGTACGAAGGCGAGGCCTTCGCTTTGTTCGCAGCCACGAACCTGAATACCGGAACGCTCGATGACGGCCTGCTGGGCACAGGAACGACCGTGCTGGGAGACGGATCGACGGTGGCAGGACTGCAGGGAGTTCTGGGGTCGTCGGTGATTCCCACCGGGACTGCGATCGCCCTGTTCCAGGGGGGCACGCCGCTGGTGTTCGCCGGCGCCGGTGAGACGCAGGCGAGCGATATCGGCGAAGCGTCGGACGGGAGCCACCTTGGCTCATTCGGCTTCACCTCGGCCTCCGCTGTGTCGGACTGGGGTGCCGCCGGCAACGGGTACTGGGTGGGGCGTCTGGAATACGGCCCCGGGATCCTGCCGCCGGGTCAGTCGAGTCCGAGCAACTCGTTCTATTACGGGCTGGAAGCGCTGTCGGGACCGATCGCCACCACCGGCGGAGGTCCGGTTCCGCTGTACAACCCCGAGCTGGCAATTGCCGGCGTGAGCCCGGTGGGGACGTCGCTGGACGACAACTACGGGTTCACGGTGTTCATCCCGGCGTCCCTGACACCGGTCGCGTTCGACCTGGTGGGGACGGGGAACGCGTTCGTCAACAACGCGTTCAACAATGGGAATTCACCGTGGCCGGGGGCCAGCAGCGATCCGGCGCATGTGTATCCACAGCCGGAGCCGGGAACGGCCTTGCTGGCGCTGTTGGGCGCCTGCGGCGTCGTGCCGGTGTTGCGTCGCCGCAAGGGGACGGCCTGCGAGGAGTTCGCAGGATAGGAGCGGGTCGCAGCGAGGCGTTCACTGCGGCTGACTCATTCGCATTCACTTTCAAGACGGGCAATTCACAATGAACAAATTCGCAATCGCAATTGCAGCGGCGGTGCTGCTGTCGGCGACGGGGAAGAGCGAGGCGTCGCACTTTCGCGGTGCGGCGATGGTCCCCGAGATCAACAGCAGCGGACTGCTCACGGTGACGGTGACGACCTTCTGGCGGAAGGGGGCGACCAGCGTTCCATTCGTCACTCTGTCCGGAGCGGCAACCGGCGGCATGTCGACGGCGTCGAACACTGTCGACACGAGCGATCCCCGCTACGATCGCCGGACCACCGTGTTCACGAGGCAATTGACCTCGGCCAATACCGGCACGATTGACATGACTTACAGCAGCTGCTGCCGCGTGGACGAAGGCGGAGTCGCCAATTGGACTGAGTCCAGTTGGACGATGAACTCCCGCATCGTGTACAACGGCAGCGCCACGAAGCCGATTGACTTCAGTTTCGGGGCGATTCAGCCGGAGGTGAACCGGAACGGTTCGTACTCCGATAACCTGGGGGCAGTATCGCCCGATGGACTCACGCTGACCTACAACCAGAATCTCAACGACAACATCAATTCTCAGGCGCCGGGATTCTCCATTAACACGACGACGGGCGAGTTGACGATTGCTGCCGGTTCGCCCGGCGCGGCGGACTACGCCGATCATCATCAGTCTCAGAACGCGGGGGCGGATGCGGCGTTTAGCGGCAACATCATCGCCAGCAACGGAAGTTTCGTGGAATTCGACTGGATGTTTGACGGCGTCGACGGGGCCACGAATACGGCGCCGACCGTGCAGAACGCAGCCACTTCAGCTACGGTGGGACAGACAGTCAGCCACACGTTCACGGCAACGGATGCCGAGGACACTCCATCGCAGCTGATGTGGGACAATGTGTTGTTCGCCTTCATCGGGGCGACGCCGGCAATTTCGCCGGTCTGGAACGGAGCGCTGCAATTGTTCACGTGGGACACGACCGGTTCGGCGCCGGGGACGTACATCGCACAGGTCCGAGTTCGGGACACCGGCGGTCTCACCGACGTGGGAAGCCTGACGATGACGCTGCAGGCTTCGAACGTGCCTGAACCGGCGAGCTTGGCGCTGCTGGCGATGGGCGCCGGCGGACTGCTGCTGCCGCGGTTGCGGCGGCGCCGCAAGCTGGGACAGGATGTTTCCGTCGCGTAATTGAACCGCCCGGTTGGGCGGCACTGACTCACCGGTCGATCAGCTACCCGGCATTCGCCAGAGGTGTTGGTCGGCCGGTCTGTTTTTGGGATGATGAAACTGTCGGTTCAAAGCAAGATCCTCGCTGGTATGGCTGCTGAGACCGAAAGCTGGCCGAATGCCGGAGGCATCTTGTTTCGTGGCAGTCCATCGGGATTCGCTCCCGGCAATAGGGTTGCGAGTGTGACGCGGGCGCATGAGTAGTCGGGCATCAAAAACAGCGGCCGCGGCCGCCGCCATGGGGGTAGCCGTCTGCATCTGGATGTGGGCCGGGACTGCCGGCAACGAGCCACTGGTTGGATGCGGGGCGGGGGCAGGGTGCGCTGAATTGCTGTCGTCGCCGGCGTCCCGGCTGCTGGGGATTCCTTTGTCGGCGTGGGGCCTGATCTACTTTGCGGTCGGCGCGGTGCCGGGCGTGTCGCGGCGGGCGCGGGAGTCCACGCTCCTGTTGAGCGCACTGTCTGGAGTGGGTGCGGCATCCAGCCTGTGGTTGATCGGGCTGATGATGCGGCTGGACCAGTGGTGTCCGCTGTGCCTGCTGGTGCATGCCGTGAATGCACTGATGATCGCGGCGTTGATCACGTCACTGCCGTCCCGCCACCGGAGCAGAAACGACGGGCAGTTGCCGGGACGACGCGGCTGGCGCTGGACATTCGGCAGCGGGGTGCTGGCCGGCGGGCTGGTCTGGTTTACTCTGCACGGAGGGGGGGGCGGGACACTGGAGTCGCCGCTCTCAGCGACCGAGCTGGAGGCGCTGGCCCGGTCGGAATCGGGCGAACTGCTTCTCGTCAAAGGGGAGGGCGCCGAGGCGGACCTGTTCATCGATCCGACGTGCGATGAATGCCATCGATTGCTGAGCATGCTGGATGACCTGCTGGGCCAAGGTCCGCCGCCGATCACCGTGCGGCTGCATTTCTTTCCCCTGGAGCCGGCCTGCAATCCGGCTGTGCCGCCCGGGTCGACGGACGTCGAAGATCATCGAGGGTCCTGCCGGCTCTCGGTCTACGGCCGGATGATTGGATACGTCGCGCCGGCGGAGTTTCCAGCGTTTCGCGGCCTGCTGACCGGAGACGCCGTCGGGAGTCGTCTGGAGTCAGCCCGGGCATGGATGGAGCAGCGCTACGGACCGGAGCAGGACTGGCCGGCGGCGCTGACTGAGGAAGCGGACAAACAGTTGCAGCAGGACATCAACCTGGCGATCGATCTGGGAATCAGCCAGGTGCCGACATTGATCGTCTCCGGACGGAAGTACGTGGGTTGTCCCGATCGGGTGGAGACGCTGGCGACAATTCTCGCCGTGGAGGATGCGCCGGGGAGCGGGCCATCGGGACCAGAGTTCAGTCATCGAAGCGAGTAAACGCCATGCGATTGATCACTGTGACGATACTGCTGGCCGCGCTGTGCGGGTCCGCAACGGGAGGGCCGTTCCTGGGCGGCGACCTGAACCGGATTGATCCACTGGATCCGAGCGCGGCGGCAACGGACTCATCGCTGAAGTCGCGCGAAGCGGAGTTGCGGAACAAGCTGGAGACGAGCAGTCAGAAGCCGTACGTGCAGAACGAACTGGCGGGTGTGCTGTACGAGCGGGGGCAGATTCGCGAGGCGCGGGAACTGTGGGACGAGGCGGCTGCGCAGGAGCCGAACCTGGCGCCGGCCGACGTTGAGATTGTGTACGCGCTGCTCGATCGGGGGGAAGCGTCGTCGGCGCGGGCCGCATTGACGCGAGCGGCGTCCAATCATGCGGGGAGCTTTCACGTTGAGATCGCCCGGGGGAGCGTGGCCGTCCAGCAGGGAGACCTGGAGGCGGCCCAGGCGGCGTTTCAGAAGGGGGCGGAGCTGGCGCCACAGTCCTATGTCGCGCAGCTGGCCTGGGGGCGCTTTCTGCAGCTGTCGGGTCGAATGGAGGAGGCGGTAGCGCGATTCCAACTGGGGACGCAGCTGGCGCCGCATCGACCGGAGGGGTGGTTCCTGCTGGCGCTTGCGGAGTTCAATCAGGATCAGATCGAAAACTCGCTGCAGGCGTTGACGCAGGCGCACCAGGCCGACGCGGATCAGCCCGTGGCGGCGGCCGCACTGGGGCAGTTCTATCTGCAGATCAACGACCTGGTCGGGGGGCGCCGCTGGCTGCGGCTCGCGGCGGAACAGACGGAGAGCCCCGATGTGCACCTGCGTCTGGCGCAGACGGAGATGGCACTGGGCCGCCGCGATGAAGCCCGGCGGGTGCTGACGTCGGTCCTCGATCGGGAGACGCATTTCGGCTCACTGATCGCGCTCGCCCAGCTCGATGAGGTGGAGAGAAAGTACGAGTCGGCACATCAGCGGTATCTGCTGGCGCTGAAGTCGGATCCGACGAATCCGGTCGTCAACAATAACCTGGCGATGCTGTGTCTGCAGATGGGACGGGATGCCGACGAGGCGTTGCAGTACGCCGACGTCGCGGCGCGGCAGCTTCCGGACGTTCCGGAAGTAATGAGCACACGGGCCTGCGCGCTGGCGGCGGCAGGCCAGTATGGGGACGCGAGGCCGCTGCTGAAGAGCCTGGTGCGTCGCATGCCGCAGGAGCCGTGGGTACGATTCGCCTATGGCCGGCTGCTGATGCACGACGGCCAGGCGGCAGAGGCGCATCACCACCTTTCGGGATGCCTGATGCTCGATCCGGAGTTTCCATTGAAGGAGACGATCTCGGAACTGCTGAGCGAGATCGAAGTGGCCGCGCGCTGATGTCTGCCGGCGCGCTGCGCATTCAATTCTGCGGGCACGCAGACTTTCTGAGTTGCTGCGTCGGCCGCGGGCCGATGATCGATCCCGGTCCGGTCAGCCTCCGCTATGCATCCTGTCATGGCCAACGACTCCGCAGGAGGTGGAAACTCGAGGACGACCGGCGGCCGATCGGTCCTGGTGATCGGCGACAGTATGAGCATCGCTCATGTGGCGCGCGCAATGGTTGTCGCGCGTCGGCTGCAGGAGGAGGGGCATCGGGTTGAGTTCGCCACGGGGGCGGTGCATCAGGAGTTGGCCCGGCAGGAGGGATTTGAGCCGCACGAAATCGACTGCGTTCGTCCCGAGGCGGCACTGGCAGCTATCCGCCGAGGGTCGCATATCTTTGACTACGACACAGTCCGGCGGTACGTGGATTCCGATCTGTCGCTCATCGGGCACGTCAACCCGGAGCTGATCATCGGCGACTTCCGGCTGAGTCTTAACATCTCGGCGGAGCTGGCGGGGGTGGAGCACTGGAGCATCGTGAGCGGCTACATGACGCGATACTACTCGGCTCCGGAGACGCCCCCCGAGACGTTCCCGATCGTCAGGCTGCTCGGCCAGCGCGTTAGCCGACTCCTGTTTCCGTTGCTGAAGCGGCAAACGCTGAGGGCCTTCGCCCGGCAGTTCAACAGGTACCGTCGCAAGCTGGGACTGCGTCCAATCCGCGACGTCTTCGATGCGATCGCGTCCCGGCACCGCAACCTGATCGCGGATCTGCCCGAATACGCGCCGTGTGCGGACCTTCCGCGGGAGTTTGAGTACGTGGGTCCCCTGCTCTGGGAGCCGCGCGTCAATACGCCGGAATGGCTCGATCGACTCGATCCTGAGCGGCCGACGGTCTACGTGACGATGGGAAGCACTGGCGCGGAGCGCGACTTTGAGCGGGTCCTGTCGCTGCTGCGAGGCGACTGGCAGGTGATGACCACAACCGGCCGGCACGTGCACGCGGCGCCGGCCGGAGTCTATGCCGTCCCCTATGCACGCGGTTCGGAACTGCTGAGGCGGAGCGACGCGGTTGTCTGCCACGGAGGGTCGCTGACGGTGTACCAGGCGGTCAGCGAAGGTGTGCCGGTGGTCGGCATTCCGACGTTTCACGACCAGGAACTGAATCTGGATCGGGTGGAGGCGTTGACCTGGGGGGTCCAACTCCGTCCCGGCGCGTGGCGCGGCAAAGACTTATGTGCGGCGCTGGAGCGGGTCCGTCAACCGGACATTCAGGCGGGCGTCAGCCGAGGGCGTGAACAGATCCGGCGGGCGATCAACGAGAGCGAGTCGCGCCGTCTAGTTCCGTGAAGGGGTCTTGTCGCGAGATGTCGGGCCGGTCGGCGAGTAGCGTCCCGGCGCAATGATGGAGGCGGGATCAACGGCCTGTTTGATTGTCTGGACGAGTTGCCAACAGGGATGCGTCCGGTCCACGATCCAGTCCATCTGGTCGACGCCCACGCGGTAGGGGACAACGCCGATCAGTTTGCCGGCATCGAACAGGCTGCGATGGCAACGCATGACGCGGTCACGATCGTGCTCGTCGCGCGGATCGTAAAGGAGCGGGACGGTGCTGTCGAAACAGCGATCAGAGAGACTGGTCAGCGTCAGCAGGGGATCGAAGCCATGCTCATGGCAGATGGAGGCGACCATCTGCACGTATTCGCGGACTGCCTGCGGCCGCATGGAGACGAGGGGAGAGTACCAGCGCAGTCCGCAGCCATCGGCTGCCGGGTTGTCGCCGGGTGTGCTTCCTGACTTCCAATAGGCCAGCGGGAGCGCGATGCGTCCGGGGCGGCCGGAGACGAGGTTGAGGAACGCGGCGCTGGCTGACAGTTGGGATCGGAGCCCTGGGAAGGCCTTCCGGGGAAGCAGTCGGAGCAGAGTGCGACTCCGATTGAGACGAGCGAGGTCCATGAAGACGCAGCGCCGGATCCAGGGTTTGAGGATCTGCCGCACGATTCTGCGAGCGGCGCGAACGGTGGATGGCTCGCCCCAGAGCGCGCCGGCGCCGGTCCAGGCGGCGATTCCCCGTTGGTCGGCAAGCCGGCAGACGACATCATCCGGGAGAGATGTGCCGGGCCGGGCGGCCGCCTGCGGATAGGGCGCCGTCATCGACAGGACGCGGAGCCGATTCATCAGATTGATCGAAGTCGACAAACTGCCCAGGCGCCGGCTGATCGTCTGCACGGCGGTGACAAGTCCCTCGAGGTCCTGGTCGGATCTGGCGGAGAAGAAGAATGCCTCGACGTGGCGCGGCCTTGGGGCGAGGGCAATGGAGGCCCGCGTGACGATTCCGAGGTTCCCCTGTGAGAACAGACCGTCCAGATAGGGGCCGATTGACCACTTGAACGAGGCGTCCACGAGCCCCGCACCCATTTCCCGCAGCGGTGAGCGATAGACCGATCCATCCGGGAGTATGGCTTCCAGGCTGGTGACGGCGGCGAAATGATCTGCGTGGGGCGTAAGCCCGTAGCCCCGTTCCAGTGCATTGCCGAGAAGGCTGCAGTCGGGCCCTCCGCCGTGAGTTGGGACGCAGAACTGATGGTCCCCGGCGGTGAGGAATTCCCAGAGCTGCTGTTGAGTGACACCGGGTTCCAAAGTAACGACGCCCGACGACTCGTCGAACTCGAGGATGCGGTTCATGTCGGAGAGGTCGAGAACAGCGCATCCGTCCAGACAGGGATTGGCGGTTCCATATCCCCAGTTCCGGCCTGTGCTCACGGGGTAGAGCGGGATGCGAAATCGCCGCGCGATGCGGACAACGTCCTGCACCTGCCGGGCGTCCCGCACCTGAAGGACGGCTGTGATGCGGCGGGCGACGCCGGACGTATTCTGTCGATAAGGTTCGATCGCGTGCGGCTGAACAAGGACACGCTGTTGGCCGAGCGATCCGGTCCACGCCTCAAGCGCCGGGGCGATCGACGCCCAATCCGCGGATCGGCCGTGGGACTCGAGAGCAGTTCGCGATGTGTCTGCTGCAACCGGCATCACTGCGCTGACTGGTTGGGAACCTGCACGGGATGGGCGTCAAAGTAACCGGATGGAGAGTGCTGTTCCGAATCCCGGCCGCGAGCGGCAGCGATTGGCGCCTGCTGAAGAGCGACCGGCTCGGCCGGCTGAGAATGCGCGGCCGGATCAATGAAAACCTCGACAGGAAGCCCCACCACGAGATCCCTCGGATCGTCGAGCGCTATCAGAATCTCGCGGACATCCACGTCGAAATGCTCGTCCGGGCGATCGTGCCGGCGACTCTTGGGGGCCAGAACGGGGGCCATCCAGATGATGACTCCCGAGAACGGCGCATGGGGCCGGCCATCGGCACGCACGGTGACGCACTGGCCGGGAGCGATGGAAAGTGCGTCGAGCTCCTCCACGAAGGCGCGAACGCGCAGCTCGTCAAGATTGGCCATCGTAAGGACGGAACGCGGATGCTCGGGACTGGCCAGCTCCCCCGGCTCGGATGCGATACGGAGTACGACGCCGTCGTGAGGCGCGCGCAGGCGGCAGCGGTCGAGCGTGATTTCCGCGCGGCGGACGGCGGCTTCGGCGAGTCGCACTCGTACGTTTGCGATAGCGACTTCGTCCGGACGCGCGGGAGCCTGCAGTTCTTCGAGTTGCGCCGACGCTTCATCGAATCGGGCGACGGCGGCAGCATACTCGTATCGATAGACCTGGAGTTCCTGAGCGGGAAAGGCACGTTGTTCATACAGCCTTTCGGCGCGATCAAGGCTGGAGGTTGCCTGTTCGATCGCGACGCGCGCCCGAGCCACGGAGGCTCGGGCGATATCGAGAGTTTCCCGGCGAGTCCCGTTGATCAGGCGGTCACGTTCCGCCATGGCCAGGTGAAGCTGTGCTTCCGCTTCGGCGAACTGCTGCCGGATGAGCGCATCGTCAAGCGCCGCGAGCACGTCACCCGTCCGGACGGATTGACCCTCAACAACGGAGATCGACGCGATGCGCCCCTGCAGTTCGAATCCCAGCTCTCGTTCGCGATGGCTCCCTTCGACGACGCCGGCGGCAAAGATGGATCGGCTGATGCCTGCCGCATACTCGGGCTGCGAGGGGGGATCAATCGATCTGAGCGCGTCCGGCACTCGGAGATATGCGAACGCGAGGCAGGCGAGGGCGGCTGTAATTCCCAGCATGGATTTCACGTCACACCTCCACGCATTGTCGAGGTGAGAGCATGCCCGGGCGGGGCAGCGAGCGCCCTTCCGGATTGGGAGTCCGGGGGAGTATCGGCGGGGTGTTTCCGGCCGCGATGCGTCCATCCTGCATCGTCAGCACGCAATCGGCGAGCGGGCGAATCCGTTCATCATGGGTGACCACGATCGCCGTTTTATTTAACTGGCTGCACAGCTCCTTAAGGAGGCGCATGGCGCTCATCCCGGAATCGGCATCCAACGAGGCGGTCGGTTCGTCGGCAAGGATCAGGTCCGGATCGGCGACGAGGGCGCGGGCGATGGCCACGCGCTGCCGCTGTCCCATGCTGAGCTCCATCACCTTCTGCCCGGTGCGGTCCGCGAGGCCGACCTGGGACAGCAAATCAAGCGCGCGGAGCCGGGCGAGTCGTCGCGGGAGCCCGAGGAGGCTGCACACGACGCGAATGTTCTCTGCGGCGGTGAGGCGCTCGAACAGGTGAAATCGCTGAAAGATGAAGCCGATCCTCCTCAGGCGGAACTCGGACCGCTCAGGGGCGGACATCGCGTCGAGGCAGCGGCCGAGCAGATGGAGTTGGCCGGAATCGGGCCGCAGGACGCCTCCGATGATGGAGAGCAGCGTCGTCTTTCCGCTGCCGGAGGGGCCGACGAGGAAGACGCACTTTCCGGGCTGTACTTGCAGGTCGATGCCGCGCAGCACGGGCGTGACGCACCGTCCCGTGCGATACGACTTGTGCAACTGCGAGCATGTCACTGCACTGTGCGTCATGTCCGGCTTCCTTCAGCCCTGGAGGACAACGGCGGGATCCAGCCGCCCGAGGCGGACAAGCGGCGGAAGCGCCGAAGCGACGCAGATCAGGAACACGACGGCGATACTGGCGGCGAACAACTGCGGGGGAATCACGATCGTGGCCGTGGGGGACGAAATGATGCGCTGCAATCCCAGTGCGGCGACGACTCCGCAGGCGGAGCCAATGGCGGCGATGGTCACGGCCTGCCGGCAGACGATGGCCGCAATCTGGGTGTTGCCCGCCCCGATCGCCTTGAGCGCGGCATACTCCGGCAGATGATCGTGCACGAGGGAATAGAGGCTTTGCATAACCATCAACATCCCGACGAGCAGTCCGAGCATGGTCGCCATCCCGAAGCTGAGCCCGATGCCGGTGCGGCGAACCCAATAGTGTTGTGAGATATCGCGAAACTGATCCGCCGTATGGACGGCGGCATCGGGAACCAGGCGGGAGATCTGGCCGGCGATCTGCCGGCGATCGACGCGGGGGTCGATCCGGATGAGGAAGTAAGAGCAGCGATCGGGCTCGATGCGGGAGTAGCGGCGGGCGGCATCGATCGTTGTAAAGACAACGGGGGTGGTGATGAAGTTCTGAATGCCGGTGGTCTTGGCGACGACGCGCGCCCGCCGGCCGTTGATCTCGACGACCTCTTCGACGGATGGCGCCCCGAGCTTCGCGTCATCGGTGGAGTCAATAATGACGGCGTCGGGCCTGCGCAGTTCCGCAACCGAATGTTGCGGGAGGTTCCAGGCAGAACCGAGCAGCGTCGTGCGATCGGAGCCGACGATCCACACGGGTTCGTACTCGCCATTGGGGAGCGTCATGGCGGCGCTGGCCAGCAGATAGGGTTCGACCTGCGTGACGCCGCGAATGCCGCGGATGCGATTGATCCAGGCGATCGGAATCGACTCGGGCAGATCCACGTTTTCGACGCCGTAGCGTCCGACCCAGAGATCGGCGTCGCAGTGGTCCACGAGGAGGCTCGCTTTGCCGATCAGTCCGAGGTACAGCCCTCCCTGAATGTTAACCAGCACTAGCGAGAAGACGACGCCCACCAGCGCGGCCAAGGCCTTGCCGCGGTCAGCGATCCAAGTCTTCCAGGCGAACCAGAACATCCCTGACCTGCGGCGGTGGCTTCGTGCTGTGTGAGCGGCGCATGGATCCGATTGCTGCGGCAGCCTGGGGGCGAGCTGCGGTGCTAGACCAGTTCCGGCATGAGCGGTTCTGCAGGGATGTCAATGGAGATGTCGCTGGAATAGTTTCGCCAGCAGGAGGCGAACTCGTTCTCGGCGAGATCAGAGGTGAGCGGGCGGAGTTCGTCGACGATGTGCGGCGGCATGGGGCACGGGAGCAGAGCTTCCCGATGAATGGGTTTGCCGAAACACTCCTCATACAGTCGAGGGCGCTGGACATCGACGTCGCAAAAGTCCATGAGAGCGGCGACGGCTGGTGCGCCGGCCACCGTCGGATAGCTGGTCTCCCGCCCGAAGCCCCGGAAGCCCATCGTGTGCCGATAGAAGGGGAAATGGCGAGGATGGGTTGCGATGAGCAGCCGCTCGACTCCGAGGAACCGGGCATGCTGTCCGAGAAACCGCATCAGTCGCATGCAGACGTACGGGTATTCGGTGCGGGAGAGAGGTTCGGTGGCGAGACAGGAGACCTCGGCCAGAACGTGCCCCTCGCGGCGCATTGCGGCGACTTCGGCCCCGTAAACGGACTCAATGGGCAAACCGTCCTGCGAGTCACGAATCAGGGTGAGCGTTCCGATGATCGAATCCTGAAACCGGGCGATGATGGTGCTGGTCGTTGGGAGCAGATGGTGCGGAGTGACGCGCATCCCGCTGGGGCAGTCCTCAGAAAGACCCTCGCGCCGATAGCAGTCATAGATGAGCGAGAAGGCCGCGCACCATTCGTCCAGCGCAGCGGCCACCTTGCAGCCGAGGCCGATCAGCTGGTGCTGTCCCGGACGATCCTGAGTTGTCGGGCTCACAACAGGCGCCTTTCTGCGAGCGAATCGCGCAGAGTCGCCACAATCCATGTGGGATGGGAAAGTAAGGAGATGTAACACGTTCCAAGGGAGACTTACCTTGGAAAGCCAAGACCGGGCGGCCAGGCCTTGCCAGAACTCCTGGTTTGCGCAGTCTGCGTCGGAAAGGAGTCAGACTGGTGCGACTTTGCCGATTACATCGACTGTGAGGCGCTGCACTCACCAGCATTTCTGCCGATACAGAGGCACTGCACCGGAATGCAGGCTCCACCGAATCGGGGCGGGTGCCAAGGCCGGAATGGGTCACCGGCCGAGAGAGTGGAGGGAGGCGAAGGGCCCAGGCGGACGAAGCCCGGGAGGCGAATCACACGGCCTCGACCATTGAGCCGTCGATCTCGATGGAAGCGGCCCGCTGAATGAATTGTACCTGGAGGACAAACTTCATTCCGCGTTTGTTGTGGACGACGCGTCCTGACATTCCGGCGAGAGGCCCGCGCACGATACGGGCAGGCATGCCGGCTTCCAGCCGTTCTTCCGCAGTGACGGGCGCGCCAGAGTCGAGCAGTCGCCGGACATCGCACAATTGCGAGTAAAGCAGGTCCTGTTCCTGGACGGGGAGGACATTGGCGACCTCCCGCGCATCCCACAGGAACTGCGTTTCGGACTCAGGACCGAATGCGAACAGGTAGCCGGGAAACAGGGGGACGTGGGATGTGACGACCCGTCGCTGGTACTTTTTGCGACGTTCGTGGAGGGGGAGATAGTAGCCGACTCGCTCAACGCGCAGCTTGCGGGCGAGCATCTTCTCGGTGCGGGGGCGCACATGCAGCGCCCACCATCGGGCATCGGCACTCTGGGCGCTGCGCTGGGGGTCTGTGAGGAGGTCTTCCGGCCAGAGAGTCGGCTCCCAGTCGAGGATTGCCATACTCACCTAAGGATTTGCGATCTATTGGGCCCGCACCCCCTCTGCGAGACGCAGCAAACGCGATCTCTTGAAGGAGTCGATGTCAAATGCGTCGAGCCGGCCACGACGGACCCAGTCAACGCCGATACCGTTTTTGAATCCGAGGCGGGAACAGCCTCGGCCGGTTGAATTGACGGTCAGTGATGTCGTCCGCAGTCCGATGGGATGAAAAAAACGCTGAAATGGATCTTCGTTCTTCCCGGCTTGCGAAGTCAATGGTGACGCGCTGGGGGATGCACGGCAACCCCTGAATTACAGAACTTCGGTATCCTGTCCGCCCCGACCGCGGCCGCGGGTATTCGCCCGGGCCACGGTTTCCAGGATTCGGACCTGCTTATGGAGGTCGCGGATCAGGGCGGTGAGTCGTTTGACGTCGTCACGGATTTGCGGCGGACAGTCCCCGGTCAGGACGCTCCGTTCGATCGCCTCCAATTCGGCATCGGGAAGATGGGGGCGGGGAGCATTCTTGTCCGGGATCCGGTCGAGCAGGTCGCGGACGCGCCCGGTCCATGTGCAGTTTAGGCAGTGGCAGGACGAATCATCGTCCCAATGCGAATCCAGCGGCGACGTTTCGATGACTTCGGGGATCCCCCCTGCCTGAAACTCACAGGAGACCTCACCTGTCAGCACGACACCGAGTCGCAGTCGCGAGCCGCCGCATTCCGGGCATCGCATCATGATCCTCCCACACGTTTCGCAGCCTCCGACACCGTATTCTGGGGTGACAGTGGGCAGGTGTCAATTGGTACTCGGGCGATTCGTGGCAACCCTGCGCAGGATTCGCTACGAGTTCGCCGTCGCAAATTGAGACTCCCGAACGGAACGAGAACCGATGGTATGTACAGTACCCTGTGAGATCCTGATGAACAGGCAAAGTTTTGCGTTCTGCAGGTTGCGTTTGCCCGTATCGATGGCCCACAATGGGGCTACCTTAAACATCGAGGTGGAGGCGTTTTAAGGCTCCTTGGCCACCAGGATCCGAGACAGGAGGGGGTTGTGCGCTCCTTCCGGGTCTCCGTGAGAATCCCCCCACGTGAAGGGACAGCGATATGGTCAGCCGCGGGCAACGTGCGGCCTTGCGTGAGTCATTGCGATTGCTGAAGGATGCAGAAGGCCTGGCGGATGCGGGAGTCAGTCCGGAATGGATTGATCGCAGCGCCACACTCGTCGAGGAGTACCGGCGTCTGCGCCGCCGCTTTCAGGAACTGAAGTCCCAGTTGTGTGATGCGGACTCGGACCCGCGCGAGGACACGATGTTGATGTGACTCGCAGATCGACGGTGGCGTCGCTGCGGCATAGCGGTCCACTTGATCGCTGCATGCCATCCTCCCTGCGGGCTCGACTGCAACTTTGCGCTGACGACGTCTCCCGTTGGCGAGTTGCGGTCGCACTTGCGCCGAAGACTAAACTGTAGAGCGGGCTATGCTCACGAAGTCCTATATTGGCATCGATATCGGCGGCAGCAGTGTGAAGGCCGGGCTGGTGGACGAGGCGGGGACCGTGCGTGCGCGCGCGCGGTCGCCGCTTGATCCGTCGGCCGGACTCGAATCCGGTCTCGCGACGGTCTTCGAGACGGTCGACGAGTTGTGGAGCGCGGCATCTCCCCGTTCGGCGGTGGCGGCGGCCGGAGTGGCGTCCCCCGGTACGATGGACATCGAAGCGGGCATCGTGTTCCACCCGTACAATCTGCCGGGGTGGGAAGATCTGTCGTTGCGCGACCTTGTGCAGGACCGGCTGCAGGTCCCGACGGTTCTGCAGAACGATGCGAACGCGGCCGCGTACGGGGAGTACTGGGTCGGCGGAGCGCGCGACGCATCGAGCCTGCTGTTCTGGACGCTGGGCACGGGAGTGGGAGGGGGCATCATCATCAACGGGCAATTGATTGAGGGCGCACATTCGCACGGCGGAGAATGCGGCCACATCATTCTGCAGATGCAGGGAGGGCGTCGGTCGCCCTTCGGAATGCATGGTTCGCTGGAATGCTACGCAGGCGGTAAGGCACTCGTGCAGCGGTGCCGCGAGGCGCTCGCGGGGGGGCGTCAGTCTCTGATCACACAACTGGCTGCGAACGGCGCCGAGATTACTCCGTGCATGTTGGCGCATGCGGCGGAGCGGGGGGATGAACTGTCCGCTGAACTGATTCACGAGAGCGCGGAATACCTGGGCTACGGAACGGCCAGCCTGATGAATGCACTGAATCCGGAGATGGTGCTGATTGGGGGCGCGATGACGTTCGGCGGGGCCGCAAATGCCGTGGGGAGGAGTTTCCTTAACCGAATCCGACAGACGGCCCGCGCGCATGCGTTTCCCATTCCAGCCGAACGGACGCTGATTGACTTTGCAAAACTGGGGAACGACGCCGGCTTCATTGGCGCCGCAGGCTGGGCCCGAACAAAGCTTGATTGGTGTCAGAACGCGGGACCACTGTCCTGCATGGACACGCAGAGGATCCCAGGAGCGATCGGAGCGTGATGCCCCTGTCACAGCTGATGCTCCTCGGCTGCATGGGTGTGCTCGCATTCGGGACGCGACGGATGGGCTGCGTCCTGGCATAGTGGATCCTGGCTTTCGCAGTGCTGCAGCTTTGAACTCGGCAGGATCCGCCGGTGGCGCCAGGGCTGCGGGTTGCGCCGACTTTGCCGGCAGTTTGTCTTGCGCTGGTGAATCTCAAAGCTCCGAGAATCCGGATCGTTCGAGTTCTTCCGCTTGGGAATACCGTCGCGATCAGCCGATGAAGTGCAAGGGGGCGTCGGTATGTCCGTGCGCCTCGATGAGTTCGGGACCGCTATTCTGGGGAAGCAGCATCCATGGACGGATGGCACCCAAGCTGGCGCTGTTGCGTTGTGCTGATCTCGCTCTGCGCTCTGCAGGGCTGTGCGTCGCATGCGATCGACCGTGAAGTTGCGCGGATTGCGTTTAACGACATGCCGCGCGAGCTCGAGAAGGTCTCGCATCCTAGGTACCGGGTGGAGCCGCCCGACATCCTGTTGATCGACGCCGTCAATAATATTCGCCCGGCCCATGCGCCGTTGCAGGCCGGCGATACGCTGACGGTGCGTCTGCAGGGAGGAATGCCCATCCTGGTCGAGGCCGACCCGCAACTGAATCCGCTCGAGTACCAACTGGAACTCGATCAGGAGATCGGCCTGAAAATCATCAATGGCGAGTACGTGGTTGGGGCGGACGGAAAGGTGGACTTAGGACCGGTGTATGGCGCGGTGCCGGTCGAGGGTCTGACCGTGGACGAAGCCCGTGAAGCCGTTGAACGGCACCTGCGGGAAGACGTAGCACTACTGGATCCGAAGCTGACTCTGTTCCTGCCGGACATGTCGGGCAAGCAGGCGATCAGCGGAGAGCATCTCGTGCGTCCTGACGGTACGGTGTCGCTGGGAATCTATGGAGAGGTCCCGGTCGCCGGGCACACTCTGCTCGAAATCAAGTACCTTGTGCAGAGCCATCTGGCCCAGCATATGCACGCGCCGGAGGTCCAGGTAGACGTGCTGGCGTACAACAGCAAGGTGTATTATGTGATTATGGACGGTGGCGGTTACGGCGAGACAGTGATCCGGCTCCCCTGCACGGGCAACGAGACGGTGCTCGACGCAATCGCTCAGGTGCAGGGTCTGTCGCAGGTCTCGTCGAAAAAGATCTGGATCGCCAGGCCGGCGCCTTCGGCGTATGGGCACGCTCAGATCCTCGATGTGCACTGGGAAGCTATCGCCGCCGAGGGAATCACCACGACCAACTACCAAATCTTTCCCGGCGATCGCATCTACGTGAAGGCGGACCACCTGATTGCCACCGACAATCTGCTAGGCAAGCTGTTCGCACCTGTCGAACGGCTCCTCGGAGTGGTCCTGCTGGGCACGGGTACGGCCCAGTCCATTGACTTCTACAGCCAACAGGGGCAAAACGGACCTTGACGCGTGACCTAGGATATCCGCGGCCGGGAGTCCGTCTGTCAGGGAACAACTGCACTGGAGACGATGACCATGAGGCATCTCGTCGGAGCGCTCAGGGATTTCGCAGCGGCTGCGCTGGTGCTGTCGATGGTGGCCACGGCAGTGGCGCAGGGGCCTCCTGGAATTGAGCCGCCGCGGATCTCCCGTCCCACGACGAGCCCCTATCTGAATCTGCTGCGAAATGATCAGCGTCAGAACTTCGCGCTGGACTACTACCGGCTCGTGCGACCGGAGCAGGAGTGGCGCAACTATACGTCACGGCTGAATCAGCGGCTGCAATCTGTTGAGAGCACGCTGAATCAGCCGCAACTGCTGCCGGACGGCTCAATGACGGACATGCGGACGACGGGGCACAGCACGACGTTTCTGAACACGGGCGGATACTTTCCGCAATCTCGCCGATAAGGGGCACGCCGGGAGTCGGGCAGGCCGCAAGTGCGCCGAGCGGCTTCCGATTCTGGCGGAGCGAAACAGGAGCCAAGGATGGCTAGCGCGAACACAGTGCAGGTTTTTGCGAGGCGTCTGGCTGCAGCCTCTGCAGCGGGGGTAATCATGAGTGTCATCGGTGGTCCGATCCGGCAAGCGCCGGGCGGGGACTCTCCGGGATACTGCATGTACTGCGAGAATGCTCACGCCGACGACCTGCACAAGAAGGATTGTGACGACGAGGCGGGGATCATCGATGCCTTCCGGAATTGGCATGAGGCATATCACCGTCATCGCCGCGACAAGCGACGGCACCTCTATTATAAGGCGCAGAACGCCCACTACGATCTCTATTATCCGCCGTGTCCACCGCACTGGTCAGACACATTCGGCTACCACACGACGCAATGGAGGGTGTTCCCGGAGTCGTGCAACTGGCAGTATCCCATCGCCCCCCCCGGCCTGACGACAACGGTGCCGCTGTACTCAGTTCCTGCGACCGGCGCATCACCGATAGCGCCGGACGTCCCGCCTGCGACGACAGAACCGCTCGAGCCATATTTCCCCTCGCCAGCATCCGATACTCCGCCTTCCCCCACCCCGCCCTCCCCTCAGCCGCGCGACGAGCGCAGTCCGGAATCGAATGCCGCTCCTGTTGAGATCCTGCTGATGAGCGGCAATCGGTTCAGGACCAAAGCGGACACTCGAATCACTTCGCCCAGACTCTACGCTCCTGTCACTGCCTTCGATGAAGACGATGCCACAGCGGGCGAGTGGTTGCCATCGATTGTTCATTAATGCACGTCGCGGACGCTGTGTGGCATCGAATTCGGGATCGGAGACGTGCGCACAGCGATAAGCCTAACTGGGCGTGTCGCTCCCCTCATTGCAGTCCCGACAGCTCGTTGATCAGCTCCTGCAGCCAGAGCAGCGGTTCAGAGCAGTCCGGCCGCATTTCGCGGGCCCACAGTTCTCGCCAGTCGCGGCTATTCTCGATCTCCATCCGCGCGTAGGGGACTTTACCGCTGTTCAGGGCCGACTGGATCCGCTTGATGATCTGGTGGGCCTGTTCGACGAATCCCGGGGCCTCGCAGCCGCGCAGGTGCTGCTCGATCTGCATCACGATCGGGAAATACGGTTCCCATGGGAGATCTTCACCGACCGTGATGTGCTGGTACTGCAGGAATGGACTGCGGGTCCGTTGCGAGCGGATGAACGTGTCGAGCGCCGGGTGGATCAGGAACACAGAGGATTCCGGGATCTCTGTGGCCGACTGGACCAATAGATCATTTGGCCGGCGGAACCGCTGCACGATCCGGCCCCGCTCCGGATCGCTGACGAGCACACCCATCAGCCCTGCCAGGTACAGGTCGCGGAAGGGATGGTGAATGTCGCTGGAGTCCTCTCCAAAGTGCTGCAACGTTCCTGGCTCAAGTCCGTTGAACCGCTCGCAGACTCGCACGGCGGCTGACTTGTCCAGGATGTTGCCGGGGAGTTCGGCGAGGAACCGGAATCGCGCATCCACGTCTCCCAGGCAATTCAGGAACACGCGAATCTCGTCGAAGATGTTGGAGACCAGCAGGGTGGAACTGGTCTGCTGCACGATCTCGCGCAGCCGCTTCTCGTTCAACGTGGCGCGGCGGGGGGAGAGTTCCGAGGCGATGGCCACGAGGTCACGCGGCCGGCCGCACGTATGCCGCCGTACGTAGCGGAAGCTGTCTTCCGGAGCGGGGCGGCGACCGTGTCGGATCACGTTCAAACCGAGGAAATCGGCGAACGAACTGCACCCCTCGTATGAGCGGGCAAGTTGGTCCAGCAGTCGCTGCAGGTCTTCATCCGAGTAGTCGAGATTGGTGGTGGCCGCGAACAGGTTCGACTTGATGTCCGACTGGTAGTTCGTGAACGCCTCCTGGCGGATGGAGGCGTAGATCTTCAGGTGGCTGTTGGCGTTCATCGTTTCCCAGGCCGCTTCGACCAGTCCGGCCTGAACGGCGATCCACGCATCGCGCGACAAGTGGCGAATCGCCTGGTCGACCTTGTCGATGAAGAAGTACGTGCCGCCGTGAATTTGTCGCAGTTTCTGGTCGAGGAAGTTCTCGGAGCGGTCGATCAGCTGGTTTAACTCGCTGACCCGCACGGACGTTAACTCCTTAAAGACGACCGTCGGCTGCACGCGGGTCCCCTGCAGCCAGCGCCGCACACGCTCCGGGAATTCTTCCAGCTCCGACTGCTCCGCCTCATCAATGACTCCGGAGTGATGCGAAATGGCCGAAATCCGCAGGGCCGCGCCCCATAGCCGCTTCGTCGTTGACAGGCTCGACAACGGCTTCTCGTACCGCTCGGAGAGCGAACGCATCTCGCTCATGAAGTCCAGAAACGGCCGGCCCTCAGGAACGAGGGTCAGCGCGTGCGATCTCGCAGCGTCGGACTGCGTCAATAGTTGCCGCTTGCACGTGAGCAGGAGGGTCTTACCGAACCCCTTGGTAGCGGAGATGAAGTGCCGGTGCCGGCGCGTGAGGAAGTCGTCGATCGTATCGTTGCGGAAGAGGATCTGGTTCAGGTCGAGGATGTCGATCTGATTGGCATCGGTCGCCCAGGAAGGCCCGTTGAGCGATCGCGGCTGCTCATCCGGCGGCGCCGCGAGGGATTCGTCGATGGCGATGTCCAGTCGCTCGGCGGAATCCAGCAGGCGGGGCAGCAACTCGGTCAGTGAATCGGTGCGGCGAAACTCGATCAGCGGTGAGGCGCCCAGCAGCCGGACCCACGCAGGAGTCAGTGTCTCAAATTCCTCGCGCGACAGATCGATCAGGACAGGGACGATCGGACTGCCAAGGCGATGGGCGTGTTCGATCTCGCGCTCGAAGTCGGTCGTGCCGATGGCCGTCCGCGAAATGAGCAGCAGGACGGCCTGAGAGCGCTCGATGGCGGCCGTCATCTGAACTCCGAACGGGACGCCGGGGACGGCATCCCGACCGTAATACCAGCAGGAGTAGCGCTGCCGTTCCAGATGCTGGCCCAATTTGCGGGCCAGCACAGATTCATCGGCCACATGGCTGATGTAGAAGCCGAGGCGCGCCTCGGAGGGAGTCGAAACGAGATGACGGGGCAACCTGCGGCGACTCCCTCCCAGCTCGCGCGCGAAGTCCTGGCAGCTGGGGAATCGCTGGTCGGGATGTTTGCTGAGGGCACGCCGGATCGTCCGCTCGACCGACTCCGGTACGTCGGGAATGATTGTGCCGAGTGCTGGAGGATCGACTTCGATCTGCTTGCGCAGAAGCGCCTGCGGTGTCACATCGGCGAACGCCTGCGCGCCAGTGAGCATCTCGAACACGAGCAGGGCGAGGGCATATTGATCCGACTTTCCATCGACTGGACGGCAGTCCGCCTGTTCCGGCGATGAGTAAGCGGGCGTGCCGCAGTACGCGCCCGCCTGATCGGCCCGGCGAGTGTCGTGCGCGAGCCCGAAATCGAGGATCTTGAACTCACCGCCTTTCGTCAGGCAGATGTTCTCCGGTTTGAGGTCGCGATGAACGACTCCGTGGGCGTGCGCGAAGTCCAAGGCCGCCGCCAGTTCGCGCACGATCGGCCGTAGTTCCTCCAGCGGCAGACGGCCGCGGCGCAGCAGCAGCTTGCGCAGCGTTTCGCCTTCGATGAATTCGAAGACCGTATACGACTTGTCCTCGTGGAGGCCAAAGTCGTAGACCGCGGCAATGCCCCGGTGATTGAGGCTGGCTCCGAGTCTCGCCTCCCGCTTGAGGATCGACTCCAGCTCGGGGATTACGCGGTCGCGGTGAAGCACGACCTTCACGGCCACGCTCCGATCGAGCCTCAGGTCGGTGGCGAGAAAGACGCGCCCCATCGAACCATTCCCGAGCTTCCGCTGCAGAAGGTACCGATCGGCCACAGTCCCGCCGACGGCAAAGCTCGCATCCAGGTGGGCTTCGTGCGCGTCGCTCCAGACAGGTGCAATCGAGCCATCTGGAGTCGAAGCGCAGAACCGAAGCGTCGATGCAGTGACGTCATCCTGTGCAGGCATGCGACCTGATCACCTGGGAGGGACGCTCGTGGAACGCGGGGAGCACGGACGGTGATTCTACCGGCCTCCCGGCAGGCAGTTGAAGTGCCGACAGTCGCAGTCCACTATTCTTGCGCCATGTCTTGGATTCATTTACCGAATGACCCGCCACGCGCGCCAAGCCAAGCGTGGAATGACATCCCAATTGTCAATGAGAATGCCTCCGCGGGAACCCACGCGGGCGATCTGAAACGCCACTCGACACTCGGAATCCGCGTCAGTCAGATCCCGACCCCATCGCCGGCCAGCAAGTTCACAATTGGGCAGTCCTGATCAGGACTGCCTGACACCACCAGAGTGCGAATCACTGGAACATCAGCCTTCCGGCCGGCGCGGCGGTGTCGACGATACTGCGTGCTGTGCAGCGACCGACGTGTGCCTGCTCTTGGGCGAACAGCGTCGCTAAGTGTGGCGACTGTCTTCCGACTTTAAACAGCGGATTCAATCTTGCGGGTGAGAGGTGGCAGTACATGCGGCACGAGCCAGTCTGACGACTCCGAGGATCGCAACACGGACCTCGTCGGGGACCTCGTTGAGTATGCGGGTGAGTTCCGCTGAGTCGATGGCTCGGTCGTCAACAGACTCAAAACTTGGCACCATGGCTGGCACCTC
The DNA here is from genome assembly GCA_041940305.1 of Planctomycetaceae bacterium. Lineage (GTDB taxonomy): Bacteria > Planctomycetota > Planctomycetia > Planctomycetales > Planctomycetaceae > JBGTSJ01. The sequence continues at coordinate 44,761 of JBGTSJ010000013.1, read as the reverse complement.
GGCCGGCGCCTCTTTTTGTATCTCTTGTCCCGTTTTACCCTTGCGTGAATCTTGCTCCGGTCTTGAAAACCGGAGTGCCCTCACGGGTGCCGCGAGTTCGAATCTCGCCCTCTCCGCTTCGCAACTCGATGCAGACTGCTGCGTCGAGCTGCGAGAACTGGCCTTTTTCCCACGCTTGCTTGATGATTGTGAACTTCTCCGCGGTCGCTGCCGGCGGCCATTCTGAGTGCAATCTGGTGCGAGATCCTGCGGGGCCGATGCGAGCCATTCTCGGACCGTCCGTCCCCGTTGCCTTGAGTACGGCCTCCGCCAAGAAGACCGGCGGTGCGGGGAGTGATGCCAACGCTGCTGCTTGGTCATGCACGGTCAACGAGGTGTAGACATTCAGTGTCAGCTCGATCGTCGAATGGCGGGCCAGTGACTGGGGCGTCTTCGGATTGACGCCGTTCTTCATCAGATTGGTAATGATAGTATTCCGCAAGGCATGAAAGTCGGCGTAGTGTCCGTCGGGATCAACGTAAGGAATCCCGGCGGACTTGAGATCATGCTGCAGCATCTCAAGCTTCCGTTCAAATTCAATTTGCAAACGCGCAATCCTCAATCTGAGTATCAGTAACTGCGCACAGTGAGAGGAGAGGCACCCTGCGCTAACTGTGCCGCTGGACCGCCGGAGAAAAGCGGAGACCACTCCGAACAGCCTGATTCCCGCGTGAAATTGCTGAACCCGCGGTGTACCAAAAGTACTCCACACCGTCTGGAGCACCTCAAGGCGCGAGGATCATTCCGCGATGGGACGCGTTTTCCACCCGCTGCTGTTCCTGCTGGCCAACTGCACCAAGAACCAACTGATCCGCCAGATCGAGTTCCTGAAGGCAGAGAACCAGATCCTCAGGAGCCGGGTGCCGGGACGGTTCGTGCGTGTGAAGCCGGCGGAGAAGGCGCGGCTGATGAAGCTCGCGGAGGGACTCCGTCCGGTGCTGAGGCAGCTGATCACCGTCATGAGGTACGAGACCGACCTGACCTGGCTGCGCGAAGCGGACAAGCAGCGAGTCCCGAAGAAGATCGGCCGGCCGCGAACAGCGGAGGCACTGCGCGCTTTGGTGGCGCGGATCGGGACGGAGACGGGGTGGGGCTACACCCGTGTGATGGGAGAGATGAAAAAGCGGGGGATCAAGCCGCCGTCACGCTCAACCGTGCAGCGGATTCTCACGGTGAACAAGCTCGGCCCTGATCCCAAGGGGGGATGTGGGACCTGGAACGAGTTCCTGAAGTTCCACGCCGACACGCTGTGGCAGGCGGACTTCTTCTCCCGGCTGCTGTGGACGCCTCAGGGAATGCGGCAGTTTTTCGTGCTGGTATTCATCCACGTCGGCAGCCGGCGGGTATTCGCCAGCCCGTGCACGCTTCACCCGACGGCGGCCTGGATGCAGCAGCCGGCGGAGGCGTTCGCACAGCACGTGAAGACGGAGCAGATTCCGACAGCGATCGTGATGCGGGATCGGGACCGGAACTAAAGGAAGCAGTCGTTCGACGACGTGCTGAAGGGAGCCGGGATCCAAGTGCGGCAGACGTGTTACCGCTCACCGAACCTGCAGGCGTACTTGGAGCGGTTCATCCAGTCGCTCGGGCAGAAGTGCCTGGATCATTTCATCCTGTGCGGCGAGGCTCACGTCGACTACCTGGTCCGCGAGTATGTCGACTACTACCACCATGAGCGACCGCTTCAGGCGAAGGGGAACCTGCTGGCACCGCGACCAGCTCGGCCGGGGGGGGTGCTCAATAGCCCCCAACAAAACGTGGAATTCCGTGCTGCTCCAAGCGGTTTCCATGTTGCGGTGACCTCGTCAATGCGCTTCGGGAGGTGCGTACCATCTGAAACCCACCTGGAGATGCCGACCATGTACCGGACGTTGATCCTCGCCGCCTGGCTTTCTGCTTCAGCTGCTGGTTGTTCGTTGTCCATCGCCACGGGCGATGGCTCCAGCGGTTACACCTACACGATACACGGGCGCAACGGGGACTCCGTCGGATGCGCTGCCGAGTTCGTCGTCCTGCATGACGGGGTGACCGTCAAAATGGACGAGGGGGTGCTGACGGTTGATGGCAAGAGCTACGGTGAGGTCGCCCCTGGCTCAACGATCGATGTGGACGGCGCCCGCGTTGTGGTGAATGAGGTCGAGCTGCAGCCTCTCGCCCAGGACTGAACAATCGCAGGGCCCCGCCGTGCGGGTGCCCGTGCAATGTCGTCAATTGCGTCTCGGCCTGCTCGCGCGACAGACTGGCGATATGCCTCGCAAGCCCCGACAGCCCAACAGATTCACTCCTCGTCCCAACCCGGCGGAACCGTTCCGCTGCGCAATTTGCACCCGGCAGTCGAGGACCACGAACGTTTCGCTCTCGTCCTGCCAGGTCCAGCGCGACATGTGCGTAGAGTTCATCACTGCTCGTGGCTGGCTCGTGATCGACGAGCCGTACGACGACGAGGGGCAATCCAGTGAGACGCTGGACCGCCCCGCCCTTAGCGCTTGCTGAAGGCGATTGAGGCCGGGCAGGTCGATCGTGTCGTCGTCACCCACATTGATCGCCTGACCCGCCGGCTGCTCGACCTGTCGAAGCTGCTGGAGATCTTCCAGGACCACGGGGTCGAGCTGAGCTTCGTGCTGGACCCGCATTACGGGGACACCGCCCGTAACCGGCTGATGACGAACATCGTCGCGATTGCCAGCGAGTTCCAGCAGGACCTCACACGCGAGCGAACGGCTGAGAGCAGAGCAGTCTTGAAACAGAAAGGACGCCGCGTGCGTGGCCGCGGCGATTGCCCTACGGCTACGTGTCGGACCCCAGCACACGGCAGTTAAGAGTGAATCCAGAAGCGGCCCATCACGTGCGGCAGATGTTCGAGATGGCGGCCGCCGGCCGGCGTCCGAAGGACATCGCCGAGTTTGCGAGTGCGGCCGGCTGGGACGGCGGCGCAGGCAGCTGGACGGCGCGGCGGGTGCTGAAGATGCTTTCCAATCCCATCGACACGGGGTCGATCCGGAACGGAAAGGAAGCGCTGCCTGGGCAGCATGAGGCGATCGTGCCGGCCAGCCTCTTCGAACAAGTCCGCGAAACCATCGAGTCGCGAAGGTCCAGGACACCTGGCCGGTTCGAGCCGACGGTACAGTGGCACCTGCGCGGCCTGCTCAAGTGCGGTCGCTGCGGTCGGCCCATGAGCCCGAGCGTTTCCGATCATGGGAACCTCGAATACCGATACTACCGCTGTCGATCGTCGGCTGGGAGGCGTCCGCCATGTGAAGGAATCTGCATCTCGGCGTACGAGATCGAGAAGTTCGTACTTGCTCAGATCACTGAGGCAGACTGGCAGGGCGCCACCCCGGAGCAGGCCGAAACGCTTGAGCAGTTTCGTGGTCGCTGGCGCCAGCTCGACGAGCGGTCTCAATCGCAACTGCTGCCGCAGATCGTGCAGGAGGTTGAGTTCCACGTCGATGCGAGCAGGGTGACCATCCGCCTCGTCCACAGTTTGACCACCACGTTCGATGGATTTCTCGCGATGCCCGAGCGTGCCAACGAGGCGAGAGCTTATTACGAAGGCCTACGAGTCAGATCGTAAGCGTGGTGAGCTGTTTGAGCAGCACAATGATTGCGACTGCTGCTATGAAGCAGATGCCCAGAATGATCGCGATCAGGGCAGCCCCAGACTTGGGTGAGTCGAACATGACCTCACTCCAGTTCAACATGGACTGGCTGCTGGCGACTCCGACGAGCACGGGCCAGCCAGCGATCGAATTCAGCCCGTGTCAGCGTCCGGCCAAACTCGACGCCGCAGCCACGCAGCCCGGCACTCGCTGTCGTAGGGGGGCCCTCCCACCGGATCACGCACTCGATGAAGGACTCTTCGGCGTCTTCGTACCACAGCCTCAGCCAGAACCGATCCGCCGTTAGTTCGGCCGGCACCAGGAGCCTGGCACCGGACAGGGACACATCTTCGGACCACCCCTGTCCGATCCGTGGTTCGCTGGTTGGATTAAGCGCATCAATCCAGATGACCTGCAGCCGCGTAGCGGCGCGCACGCGCTGGGAGACTCGCAACTCACACTCGCTCATCGACGTCCTCAGAATTGGCTCGCGAACTCTGGACAGCGATACCAGAGAACATAGTCCGCGGGATTCTGAGAATGCGTAGGCACCTGACAGCTGCATGGATTTCCGAGATCGGGTCGAACCGTTCCGTCGGCAGAAACGCTGCAATCGTCAGGATTGGAAGTAATCAAGCAGATGGCGCCGCATCAGCCATGCCAGCGCGGCGACAGCTGCGATTAGACCGAGTTTGAAGAATCCGCTTCCCTGCGAGCCCGCAGTCCGGTTCGCGGAAGCCCCCGCCAGAACGATCGCCACAACGATGAACACGACGAATTTCGACAGGATCGAGAGGCTGTTCCACCATGCCATAACGTCGCTCTGCAGAAGAGGATCGCGCGCTGCCCGCATCTGACAGCTATCGACAACAGGCGCTCTCCGCTCATTCGTTCCGGATGTGCACCGCCTCAACGTTAAATCTGAAACAGTCCGCATGGCTGACACGATCAATGGGGCCGCACGATCCGTCACCTTTGCCGCACTCACTGTCCCGACGTCGCCGGCCAGTGAGAGCTACACTCTCATGGCGACCGGCCACACTTTGGACCGCCCCCCACATTCCACCGCCCCAATCCCGCCTCGCTCCAATGCAACGTCACCCGACGATCCGCAGGTTCGTCAACGAGGAGAGTCGCCGTCGTGCGGCGATTCTGGTGCTGGCCGCGGTGTTCCTGATCGTGGCAGTGGCGTTCACAGCGTTTGTCACCGACATCGGATTCATTTCCCTGCAGAAAGCCCGCCTGCAGAACGCGGCCGATGCGAGCGCGCTGGGCGCCGCCATGGATTTTCCAGAAGGGGAATCGGCTGTCCGGGCTTCTGTCGAGGCGATGCTGCAACTGAATGATGTCGATCCCTCGAATCCCGACATCATTGTTACCCCGACGTTCGGAAAGTGGGACACGAACACGCGGTCTTTCACTGCAAGCACGTTTCGTGATGCAGATGCCCTGCAGGTTTCTGTGAGGGATCGCCGTGTTCCGGCTTTCTTCGGAACGGCACTGGGACATACACACTATGAAGTGGATGCACAGGCAATCGCGGGACGAGGAGCCGGACCACCCCGGGATGTGATCGTCGTCATCGACTGTTCCACATCGATGGGCAACACGATGGGCAACGGCCGAACTCGCATCCATAACACCCGGCAAGCGGCCATGCGGTTGATTAACTCTCTCACGAGCCAGGATCGTAGCGCGCTATGCGTATTCTCGTGGCGGGATCGGAGCCGGAATACGTACCAGAAGACAGGCACCATCGAGCGTTCGCTGACTTTTGATCACTCCCTGGTCCGGACACGGATCGAATCGCTCACGGACGGAGAATATGGAAGCGGAACCAATATCGGCGGCGGACTTCGTGCTGCCCTCGACGTGTTTCGAAGCGATGTCCAGCCTCGTACTGAATTGGAACGAGAACGTCTCAGGCGTGTTGTTGTGCTGCTGACCGATGGGCGTGTCAACGAGGCCGAACCCTATCCGACCCCCAATGACGGTCCCACTGGCATTCCCCCGCAGGCTCCGTATACCACGGAATATGACCGGCGTGAGGCAGTTCGCCGCTGGTCCAACACGCTCAAGGCACGCGGTATCCAGCTGTACGTTGTCACAGTCAGCGACGAAGCCAACGACTCCCTGATGGCGGAGGTGGCATCTCCTCCTGATGACGACCAGCAGACGTACTACTACCACGTTCCCGACGGTAGCAGCGATCATCTGCAGCTGCTTCAGGCGTTCGAGTCAATCGGGACACACGGCCGGCAGACGAAGCTCGTCTACTGATGCGTGACTCGCGGCGCTCAATCGTGCTCGCTGCCCTCAGGCAGTGAACGGTGACGGACTCTCTTGAGAAGAAGCACCCGTGCGGTCTTTTCAGGTTTGCTCCGATTGCGGCTCATGGACCACGACCGCCTCCGGCCCTAGAGCGTTCGCGTGCGTTGCGGTTTGAATCGAAGCCGTCCCAGCGATACCGTAGCCTCCATCCCCCTCTGGAGCAGCCGCCATGGGAAAGTTCGCCATTGTCGTGACGTTCGTCGCGTCGTTCGGACTGGGCATTACCGGGACAGTCCTGCTGGTGGAAAGCACGGCCTCCTACGTGGAGCACGATCAGGGCCTCCGATCGATGATCGCCGGCTGTGTGCTGCTCACATTGGCGGTCTTTCTCCTCATCGCTGCCGCCGTGATGGGATTCATCAGCTCGGCAAGAAAGTAGAGAGCCCTTACCTGCCTTCTATAATCCGCTGACGACGGAATGGCCTCCGCAGGTCCTCCCGTTCGACGAGATCAACTATGGCCGACTATCTCGGCCAGTTGATCCTGCATGGCGACCAGATCCCACAGGCTCCACGGGGCATCATCGTCGAACGAGACCATCACGTCGATGTGACTGTCCGGACCGAAGTCGTCGCGCAGTACGGAGCCAAAGAGCAAGAGCTCTCGAACTCTCCACTTCCGACAGAACGCCGCAGGGCGTCAGATGGAATCGCGATGTTCGCGGTGCCGGCCATGCCGATACTCCGGTCAGAACGGGGGACCGTACCGAACAGTGCCGTTAACCTGGCAGGGGTTGTTATTCAGAGAGTCAGAGAGTTTTCGCGGTACGGAGAGGAGCCCGTGCCCAAATGTGGGTGTTCGTCTCGCACCCCACACCCAACCGGTGCAAACCGAGAGCGGTCACGCTCTACCGCCCGATACGCCAAATCCCTTTGCGGACTTGGGATATACGCAAACACGCCGAGCACTCTCGCGCCCGGCGTGGCCGTCAACCAGATGGGATACTAAATTTCACTACTGAACAAAGGCTCCCAACTCCAAACCCTCTTCGTAACGACTCGCGCGCACCCTGAATCCGGAACCTCAATGGAAGGTGGCAGTTACGGTTTTCAGCGTCCCGAATGGTGAGTCGTAACTACCGAACAGTTCACGGAAGAAACTCGACCAGGTTAACAGCGGCGCGATAGGCAAGCGGCCAGGTTAACGCGGCGCGACATCGCGCGCACGGCGGGTTACCAGGCGCGGGCGGATAAAGAGGAGAGGGGCCCCTGCGCGAACTGTGCCGCTGGAACGTCTGAGCATACTGGAGACCATTCCGAACAGCCGGATTCCCGCGTGAAATCGCTGAACCAGGCGGTGTACCAATAGTACTCCACACCGTCTGGAGCGCCTCAAGGCGCGAGGATCATGCCGCGATGGGACGCGTTTTCCACCCGCTGCTGTTCCTGCTGGCCCGCTGCACCAAGAACGAGCTGATCTCCCCATTCCAAACCCTCTTCGTACGACTCGCGCGCACCCGGAATCCGGAACCTCAATGGAAGGTGGTAGTTACGATTTTCAGCGTCCCGAATGGTGGGTCGTAACTACCGAACAGTTCACGGAAGAAACTCGACCAGGTTAACAGCGGCGCGGTAGGCAAGCGGCGCAGGTTAACGGCGCGCGACATCGCGCGTCCTGATGCGGCTGCGGGAACTGGAAGTCCTGGAAAAGATCGCCGCTGCCGGCAAGCTCAATATCTTCCTCGGCGAGACGGGGCCTGGCCGACAAGGTGGTCAACCTGCTGTAGCGGTCGTTGACGGTGAAGATCGACACCCCTGGTTCGAACCATCGGACCAAGGGTGTTTTGTTGTTCGGATGCCGACGCGGTGTTCCAGCGGCCTCCCTCGAGTCGTTCGTAGCGAGTGTTGACGCTACACTCAAGGTGCACATGAAGAGTAGGCAGGTTGAACTTGCGTTTCAGGAGACCAGTGTGAGTGAACTGGATTGAGAGGCTCCACACCTCTTGGCAAAGCGAGAAAGAACGAGGATGAATCGGATTGGCAGACGTGACTTTCTGACAGGGATGGCTGCCGTCGGTGCGGGGCTGACTGCCGGATCGCGGTCACGGCGTGCACAGGCCGTTACACCAGCCTTCGAGAACCAGGGTCGCGAGGGCCAGCGCAGCGGCGAACATCGCGGGCGTCGTTGTCGGTAGCCTGAAGCGTGTGGGCATTAGTGTTTCCTGTCTCTCGCCATCATGACAACGTGATCGAATCGATGTACGCGTCAGCAGCCGATTGAAATGCGGACGTATCTCCGCTCGCTCTTACCAGCACCTGTAGTCCCTGCAGCATTGCGAAGAATCCGGTTGCTGCATCAATGGGCTCTCCACTGAATTGAAGAGTGCCTTCATCTCTTCCCTGCTGAAAGACCAAAGCGAATCTGGAAACGGCACCACGGGCTGTCTCGCCAAGTTCCTGAACAGCGACTTCCGGCAGCGTGTTCACACCGCTTCCCAGTGCTGCTAGCAGGCAGGGTCGCTGGTTCTGCAGCCCCTTCTCGAAGATCCCCGCGAGTCCACGCAGTTTGTCCGGCGCTGAGGCCGTGCTTTCAACGACGGCGGCATATTCCGGACCATGCTTCGAGCTGCATCTTTCAATAAGAGCTCGGGCAACCGCTTCCTTGTTCGGAAAGTGGTGAAAGATGCTGGCTTTGCGCAATCCAACCGCGTGCGCGAGATCCTGAAAACTGACAGCATTCAGGCCCCGGTCCTGCACCATCTTTTCGGCAGCATCGAGAATCTTTTCTTTCATGCCATTATCCTACCGACCGATCGGTTGACAAGCAAGCGAAGCCTCCGTATCCTACCGATCGGTAGGTGGGTTTGTGTCGAAAAACCACGCATTTCATCAGATTAAGGAGCCCAAACATGAGCACTGCAGTCGCAAAGACAGCCGTTTTGAAATCCATCAACCCCTACAACGGTGAGGTCCTGAAGACCTTCGACGAGATGTCGCCTGCAGACGTCGATTCTGCAATCGCGAAGGCGGACGAAGCGTTCCGTCAGTGGCGAGAGACTACTTTCGAGCACCGTGCAGCAATTCTGCGGCGTACCGCCGAATTGCTACGGGAGCGTCGTGAAGAACTCGCAACCATCATGACGCTGGAGATGGGCAAGAAGATTGAAGACGCACGCCCGGAGATTGATCTGTGTGCCACGATCTTCGACTACTACGCCGACAACGGAGCCAGCATTCTCGCTCCGAAAGAATACGACACACCGGAAGGAAAGGGTTCGCTGGTCAACCAGCCGGTTGGAATCGTTTATGGCATCCAGCCATGGAACTTTCCGTTCTATCAACCATCTCGTGTGGCTGCTCCACAGATCATGGCGGGCAACGTGGTGCTCACCAAACACGCCTCGAACGTGCCGCAGTGTGCAGAAGCATTCGACCAGCTTCTCAAGGACGCTGGTGTTCCTGAAGGTGTCCACACCAACCTGCAACTGTCGGCACGGAACGCGGGAAGCATCATCGACGACGATCGTGTGCAGGGTGTGGCATTCACGGGCAGCAACAAAGGCGGGGCAGCGGTTGCGGAGCAAGCAGGCCGCAACGTGAAGAAGACCGTCATGGAACTTGGCGGAGTTGACCCATTCATCGTGCTCGAAGACGCCGACATGGATGCGACAATCGAGCGATTCAAGTTCGGCAAACTGCATGCCACCGGCCAGATCTGCATTGCCGCCAAGCGGATTATTCTCGTCGAGTCGATCGCTCAGGAATTCCTCGACCGTGCGACCAGGCTGTTCGCCAGTCTCGAACCCGGTGATCCGCTGGACGAGTCCACCGGCTACGGTCCTGTTTGTAATGAGAAGGCTGCGATTCAGCTCGAACAGCAGATCAATGAATCCGTTGCGGCGGGGGCAAAGCTTCTGGTCGGCGGCAAACGAGACGGGGCGTTCATCCAACCCACCATCATGACCGACATTCCGAAAGGATCGCCGGCTGATTGTGAAGAGTTGTTCGGCCCAGTCGCCCTGATCCATATCGCGAAGGATGAAGAGGACGCGATCCGTATTGCAAACGATAGTGACTTCGGACTCGGTGGCTCCGTCCACACTAATGACCTCCAACGTGGTCGTCGCGTGGCAGAACGCATCGAATCGGGCACCTGCTTCGTCAATCAGATCTCGTGGACTTACGCCAGCATGCCGATGGGGGGCGTCAAGAAGTCGGGCTACGGTCGCGAACTGGCGGACCTCGGCATCATGGAGTTCGTGAATCAGAAGCTAATCTGCGTCTTCGACAAGGATCACGTCTTCTAGCGTTCGTCTCGCAACTTCATTACCTGACAGAAACACCAACAAGGAGATATTCCCAATGACCGTCAAAGCCTATGCCGTCACAAAAGCCAAGGGTGACTTCGAGCCGTTCGAGTTCGAACTCGCAGACATCGACCCGTACGAAGTTGATATCAGCGTTGAATCCTGCGGCATCTGCCACAGCGATTTGAGCATGGTGGACGATGAGTGGGGCATGGCGCAGTTCCCGCTCGTGCCCGGACACGAGGTCGTGGGGAAAGTGTCGGCTGTGGGTGATCATGTCACTCACGTGAAGGTTGGCGATCGCGTCGGGCTGGGCTGGCACGCGGGCTACTGCATGATGTGTGACCAATGCATGAGCGGCGATCACAACCTCTGTTCAAGCGCTGAACCGACGATTGCGGGACGGCACGGTGGTTTCGCCGATACCGTCCGAGCGAAAGCGCCCAGCGTCATAAAGATTCCTGACGGGCTGAATGCAAGTGAAGCGGGCCCGCTGCTCTGTGGCGGCATTGCGATGTTCAACCCGATGGTTCAAGCCGGTTTGTCGCCGACTGACAGCGTTGGAGTGATTGGCATCGGCGGGCTCGGTCATTTGGGGCTTAAGTTTGCGGCGGCATGGGGCTGTCATGTCACGGCGTTTACTTCCGATTCGAAGCGGCAGGAAGCGATTGATATCGGCGCTCACGACACGATCAACTCCCGTGACCCGGAGGCGATCAAAGCCGCAGCCGGTCGATTCGACCTTGTATTGTCGACGGTGAATGTCCCGCTCGACTGGAACGCAGTCCTTTCGACATTGAAGCCACGCGGTCGCCTGATGATGCCCGGAGCGGTGACAGAACCGCTCGACATTAACGTGCTGCCCGACATGATGTTCAAGCAGCTTTCAGTGGGCTCGTCCCCTGTTGGAGCGCCCGTCGTCATTCGCCAGATGCTCGACTTTGCTGCCCGGCACGACATCGCACCGGTTAACGAGCACTTCCCCATGAGCAAGGTCAACGACGCCTTTGAACATCTTCGCAGTGGCAAAGCTCGCTTTCGCATCGTGCTTGATCGGGACTGATGATTCTCAATTCAGATTTCAAAAGAGAAGATCAATGCTCAAACCACAACAACAGGTTCCAGACCTTACGGTAAAAACTGTCGGCGGATCGGATTGGACACTCAGCGATCAATCGCCGGAGAACTTCACGTTCCTGTTCTTCTATCGCGGCTATCACTGCCCGATCTGCCGCAAGTACCTGGGCAGCATCGATCGCAAGCTCGACGAATTGTCATCAATGGGCATCAACGCGGTTGCCATCAGCAGCGATACTGAAGAACGTGCGAGACGCAGTGAGGACGAATGGAGAATCCAGAATCTCACGATCGGCTACGGCCTGTCCATCGAAGATGCTCGCCAATGGGGACTTTACGTTTCCAAAGGCATCAAGCCGGACGAGCCAGAACTCTTCAGCGAGCCGGGTTTGTTCATCCTTCGCCCGAACATGGAATTGTATGCTGCTTCGATCCAGACCATGCCGTTCACGCGTCCCTCAATCGACGAACTGATTGGCGGCTTCAGCTACATCATCCAAAACGATTATCCCGGCCGCGGTGAGGCGTAATGCGAGCGATGTCGAACTCAACAATTGAAATCAAGACGGAGCGTCCACGAATTGAGGAGTTGCTCGCACCCTACCGCGACGTGATCGACGATGACTATGCCGGTTATCGAAATCACGTCTTCAGGGCGGTGACCTACGCGATGCACTTCCTCGACGAGAACTTAGACGTCGAGCCTGCCGTTGAGACGGCGATGGCCTACCACGATATCGGTCTCTGGACAGATCGCGAGTTGGCGTACCTCGAACCGTCCGAGGCCGTTGTCGTCGCTGACAACGAGAAGCATGGCTGGGGTCTTGATCCAGATTTGTTACGAGGGATCATCCACTGGCATCACAAGATCTTCCGCTATCGAGGACCTCACGAACGCGTCATCGAAGCCTGCCGCAAGGCCGACTGGATCGACGCCAGCATGGGTTGGTTACGAAAAGGAATGAGCCGGAGAAATGTTGCGGCAGTGGAAGCCGCATTTCCCAACGAAGGTTTCCACAAATCGTTGCTCCGCCTCGCCAAAGACTACGGCGGCTCCACAATTGTCGGCGGAATCCGAGTCACTCGCGGCATCGTGAAGTGGTAGAACGACGACCGTTTGGAGCAATCAGGACTCGATTGATTCCGCCGATTAGACGCCAGATGAATGGGCTGTCAGTCCCCTATCCCAATCTGTCAACGACGACGTTTGTGGTCGCATAGAGTCCGAAAGCTCGTCGTCGTCACAAACGTAATCGGCTGATGCCAATCGACACCCCTGGTCCGAGCAATCGGATCATGGGTGTTTTCGTGCATGGCTTCCACGTATCGATCGGCCGTCGCCATTGCGATCGTCCTGTTAACCTGTCCGGCGAGTTCGTGGTCACGCAGCGGTGACCCGTGTGAGAACGTGGCGTTAAACAAGCGGGGGGTGTTCAACAGAGAGACCGAGAGTTATGGCGGGATGCTTGCGGGGTCCGTGAAGAAACGTGACGTTTCCTCTCGGTGCCCGTGTCTCGATCTCGAAACAAGTGAGATTCGCGGGTGGGCGAATCGACCACTCACGATTGTCGCAAAGTCTTTGACGGGCTTGGGATTTGCGACCGCGCATGACAAAACACCGAGCGGTGAATCACTCGGCGTTTTGCGTTAACCAGACGGGGACGTTATTTCGTCCCCGAAATCAAGGCTCCCCCGCAAGGACTCGAACCTTGAACCTAGCGGTTAACAGCCGCTCGCTCTACCGATTGAGCTACAGGGGAAGGAGTGGATCGGTTAGGCGTCCCGCCGGGTCAGGAGCCGGACGCGGGGCGCAAGTTGCCTTCGATCGCGGTGGGATTCTTGCAGGCGAATGGGGGAAATGCAACCCCCGATTTGTGGGGGCGACTCCCCGGCGACCCGGAGTTGTGCGGGCCTTGCTGCGGAGGAAGGGTCGCTGGAGTCGAGCGCATTTCCGAGGCTTCAGTCCAGCGGACCTCCACTTACCAGTCGTACTCTCCCGGTGTGCGTTGGGACCGGTGAGCGACCTGCAATTCTGCCGGTCAGGGCTTATCATTTTTGGGCGTCCCCACTCTTGTGTTTCGAGTTCTCATCCACGACCTGCCTTGCATGTGCCTTTGCAGGCGAGGCGTGCATCGCGAGGCGGCGAAGGAGCGTTGGTCATGAAGCGATTATTGATTGCGTTGACGATCCTCGTCATCGTCGGCGTTGCGGTGTGGCTGATCCTTAGGCCGCGGCAGGTGGAGGATGTGGCCGATCAGCCGCAGATTGAGCGCGAGAACGGCGAAGTGCCGGACGACGATACTGCGGAGCTGACCCCCGTTGCGGCGGCGCAGCTGGCCGAGAGGCGGAATGCGGGGCTGGGGCACCTGGAGAACCAGGAACTGCCGCAGGCGATCGAAGCGCTGCAGGGGATCGTTGAACTGGCGCCGCAGGAAGGGTTGGGGTGGCGAAATCTGGCCGTCAGCCGCGTCCTTATGCTGGATCAACCGGCGGCGGGGGCCGATCCTTTGCAGGAGACGGCCGAGTCGCGAGTCGCCGCCGCGAGTGCGGCGATCGCCGATCTGGCGAAGGTCGAATACGAAAACGCGACAGTTCATTACCTGCGGGGGCGAGTGGCTGAGGCGGGCGGAGACGCGGCTGAAGCGTTCTTGAGTTTCAATGCTGCAGGGAGTGCCGCGGAGGCCGACGAGCAGACGGCCCATCTGGCTGCCGGGCTGTACTTCGCGGCGTACTCGGCATCGCTGGCTTCGTCGCTCGATGAAGTGCGCAGCGGAGGCGAAGATGCGCTGCGGAAGGCGGTGACGCTCGCGCCGGACAACCTCTTTCTGTGGGCGAACTGGATTACGATTCAGGCTCAGGAGCAGGATGCGACGCTGGCGGAGACGCTGACATCGAAGCGAGATGAGCTGGAGTTTCTCGCGCCGAGCATCCAGGCCTTCGCCCGGCAGGATGTGATGGAACTCTATGAGCGGTGCCTGGCGGCGGTCGAATCCGGGGACTGGCCGACGGCCCAACAGACGGCTCGCGTGATCAGCAATATTGTGAAGCCGAATGACGCGACGCGCAGCGACCGCATCTACCAGATTGAATTGCATCCGCTCGATTTCGTCCTGTTCCAGTACTCTGACAAGGTGGAAGAACAGATCGCGGCGAACGCGGCCAAGCCGGCGCCGGGAATACCGTTGTCGTTTAATGTGGCGGGGCAGGTGGCCGGTGAAGAAGCGGGAGCGGTGCTGGACGTGCGGGCGGGGGACGTGGACCTCGACGGCCGTCCGGATGTGACCGTGCTGCGCGAGGGGCGGTTGACGTCGTGGCGTTCGGCCGGGGACGCGGGAGGTTGGGAAATCATCGCCGCGGCCAACGTGGATCCGGGCTTGTCGCGGTTCGTGATGTATGACCTTGACGACGACGCCCAGTCGCCGGTGATTGCGCCGGGGAACAGTGGCAATGCAGCCGCCGGCTCCGACCAGGGCTCGGCCTGCAACATGGCGGATCTGGACATCGTGCTCTACGGGGCGGCAGGAGTGGCGATTCTGGAGAACCGGCTCGATCCGGAGAGCAATACCCGTATGTGGGTAGTGCCCGAGGCTCCGAAGCCCGAAGGAGATTCGGGCGCCGAGGCCTCACTTGCATTGCCGGAAATCGGGGCCGTGCGGACGGTGATTGCGGCGGACCTGAACGTGGACGGCGACCTCGATCTGCTGCTCGGGACGGAGAGCGGGTTTCGCGCGTGGTCCAACCGGACGCGGTTTCTGTTCGAGGACGTCACGCAGCGATTTGAGAACGCGGAGGCGCATGGCGGGATCGTGGCGGCCGCGGCAGTGGACTGGGACCGGGACGTGGATCTTGACGTGCTGGTGGCGACGGAGGGGGACGGGGTCTGGCTGCTGGAGGACCTGCGGCATCTGACGTTTCGCTGGCGGGCGCTGGAGGGGCTGGAGTGGGAGGGTGTGCAGTCACTCGAGGTGCTGGAGGCGGACGGAAATGTCTCGTGGGACGTGGCCGGCGCGAGCGAAAGCGGCGTCAGCCTGGCACTTACACGGACGCCCCACACGGGGGAGGTGACGATCAGCGGGAGCCGGCAGGTGAGCGAGCAGTCGGCAACGAATGTGCGAGGTTGGGACTACGACAATGACGGGTACACGGATTTGCTGTGCTGGTCGAGTTCGGCCGTCGAAGTGCTTCGAGGTCTGCCGGGAGGGAAGTTCGCGACGGCTACGGACCTTGTACCGGCCGATGCGCTCCCGGACGTGATCGTGACCTGTGATATGGGCGATTTCGACGGCGACGGCGATCTGGATCTGCTGATCGCGGGTGAGTCGGACGTTCGGGTGCTGTCGAATGAAGGGGGGAGCGAAAACGGCTGGATCGACGTGCAGTTGGCGGCGCAGTTTTCTCGCGAGAAGCAGGGGACTTCGTCTCACCGCGTCAATCATTACGCCGTCGGCAGCACGCTGGAGCTGCGGTCCGGCGCCCGCTATCAGGCACAGGTGGTTGATCGGCAGCTGACTCATTTCGGTCTCGCAGACCGGGAGCAGGCGGACGCAGTCCGCGTCATGTGGACCAACGGCTTCCCGCAGAACATCATGCATCCGGAAACGCGGCAGCAGGTCTGCGAAGTCGAGACGCTCAAGACGTCCTGTCCGTTTCTGTATACGTGGAACGGCGAGCGGTTCGTGTTCGTGACCGATCTCTGCTGGGCGGCTCCGCTGGGGCTGCAGACGGTGAGCGGCGGCGTCATGCCGTTCATCAACGACGAGTACATCCTGGTCACCGGCGATCAGCTGCACCCGCGCGACGGCCGCTATGTGCTGCAGATCACAGCAGAGCTGTGGGAAGCGGACTACTTCGACGAGGTCGAACTCATCGCCGTCGATCACCCGGCCGACGTCGAGGTCTACTCCAACGAGAAGGTCGGGCCGCCCGACATCAATGCGTTCCAGGTCCATATGGCGCGCGAGCGACGCAGACCGCTGAGCGCCCGCAATCACAGTGGCCGCGATCTCCTGCCGGAGCTGAACGAGCGCGACGGCGTCTATTCCCGCCCCTTCGATCACCAGTTGATGCAGGGCTATACTGAAGACACTTTCATCGAGCTGGACCTCGGCGACGTTGTGGATCCGGCCAACGTCAAGCTGTTCCTGACCGGCTGGATCTTCCCGACGGATACCACCATCAACGTGGGCCTGGCCGAAGAGCCTTTCCTGCCGGGACCGCAGCCGCCGTCGATCCGCGTGCCGGACGGCAATGGCGGATGGCGAGAGGCCGTTCCCTTCATGGGATTCCCCGGCGGCAAAACCAAAACAATCGTCGTGGATCTCTCCGGCAGGCTGGCGGAAGGGGACCATCGCATCCGGATCGATACCAGCATGGAACTGTACTGGGACGAGATCTTCTTTACGTCGGGGGAGGAACCTGCAGAGTTCACGCTCCAGCCGCTGCAGCCGGTCGCGGCAGACCTGCACTATCGAGGTTTTTCGCTGCGGGTGCCGCGTGAGTATCCCGCGCCGCCGGACTTCGACTATGAGCAGGTCCGCACCGAGCCGGCCTGGGCGCCGATGGGAGGGATGTACACGCGGTACGGCGACGTGTTGTCGCTGGCGCGGGACGCCGACGATCTGCTGGTCGTGACCACCAGCGGGGACGAGATGACCGTGGAGTTCGACGCCCTTCCTGATCCGCCCCCCGGCTGGACGCGCGACTTCCTGCTGCATACGACCGGCTGGGACAAGGACGCCGACCTGCACACGATCTACGGGCAGACCTCGGAGCCGCTGCCATTCCGGGCGATGGGAGAGTATCCGTACCATCCCGAGGCAGCGCCCGATTCGCCGGAGTACCGGGAGTACCTGCAAACGTATCAGACGCGCGAAGTGGATGAGTCCCGGTTTCGGCGATTGATGCGCGCCTGGCGGCCCGGAGTGGAGCTGGTGTCGCCGTAAGTTAGTGTCCAGCCTTCAGGCTGCACGCGCAGCCTGTTCGCATCGCGGATCGCCGTCGAGAACGCCTGCCTCGACGGCTGGCTAAAGCCTGTACTCCAACCTCAGAACGCGCCGCCGACTCGAAGGAAAGCCGTGTCGTCGGGGGACAGCTTGCCAACGTTGGAGTCGTACTCAAGTTCGCGGCCGAAGACGTAGCCCCCTTCGACGTACAAAGATCGCCCGCTGGTCCGCTTGCGCTCCCAGCCGAGAACAAACCGCAGGTCGCGATAGGTGGCGACGTCCTCCGCGCCGTTGTTCCGCTCGATGGCCCACGACTGGCCACCCAATTCACCGGTCACGTAGACCCACTGCTCGTAGACGGGACTGGCGTACTGCCGCCAGGCGAGCCGCGGCTTGGGGAACATCAGTTCGAACCGCAGGTCTTCACGCGGCGTGAGAACCACTCCGAACGCCGGCAGCACGGGGAGGTCCTCACGGCCCAGGTAGACGATCCCGAGCGCCCACTGGCAGGTCGGTGAATAGGTGTAGTAACCCATGAGCCGGCCGAGGAGGCGGAACGCATCGGAGCTGAGGTTGTCACCGTCCGTGAAGACGCCCGGCGTCACGGCGAAATTGAGCAGCCATGCATCGCCGATGGGACGGTAGAGCGAGAGATCGACAGTCCCGTCATAAAGCTGTGACGGGAGGTCGGTGGAGTCGGGGCCGGCCACGAAGTGCACGCCGAACTGCGGCGTGACGAATACGCCGGGCAGTCGTCCCGATTCGAGCGTGCCGCGGACGTCGAGCGTGTAGAAGCCCAGCGAGTCGCCGGTGCCGAAGACGCCGGTCAGCGAGGCTTTGGCGGACTTCCAGCCAACGGTCGGAGGGCAATCGGGGCCGTCGCACGGATAGGCGGGCGTCGCGGCGACGACCGGCGGCCCCCACACCGAAGGGGGCATCGACGGGCCGGGATACGCCTCCGGAAGTCCGCGATAGGCTTTGTCGTCGAGCGGGTACTGCGTGGGAACGGTGCCGTCGGGATAGGTCGGCGGCGATCCGGCGTAGGGCCGGCCGTCCGGGAAGAGACTGGGATGCGAAGTCTCGATAGTGACCTGACGCTCCGGCGACCCGAAGTCGCCGGTGCCGAGTTCGGCAGTTCCTGCCGGTTCCAACTGTCGCGGAGCGGCCGACGGGCGCGGCTCTTCGATCTGATACTCCACC
Source organism: Planctomycetaceae bacterium (assembly GCA_041940305.1). GTDB lineage: Bacteria > Planctomycetota > Planctomycetia > Planctomycetales > Planctomycetaceae > JBGTSJ01. The sequence goes on along the minus strand of JBGTSJ010000013.1, from coordinate 26,327 downwards.
GGAACGACGGCGGTCGGAGAGTCGTACGCTTCACTCGCTAGAAACGGATCCTCCAATCCGGAGCGGTCGGCGGCGGCCACGACGTTCGCGATCGCCGCAGCGAGGGCGACAGCGAGCGGGCAAAGGCTCAGCGAGCGGCGCAGCATCAGCGCGGTCCGTGCGCGGCGGGAGGGATGGGTCGAGAGGGGAGGGGCTGTGTAGCCGGATCGGCGGGACAGGTCAAGACGTGCGCAGGGCCTTGAGCGCCCTGTCTCGGTCACGGGATGACCCGAAGTTCCGCCAAACCTCTGCAGCCGGCCTCTGTGACGCCGGGCCTCTGTAGCCGGCCTCTGTGAGGCCGGGCGAGCGTGCGAAAGCTCGACGACCCGGCTGGTGTGGACCGGGTCACAGACCGCCGTCTACAGGTTCTGACGGCGGTTCCCGGCTACTTGTCTTCCGGAATCACCGGCTGCATCTGGTTAGACATGTGGTCGATGATGAACGGGAAGTAGATGACCACGGAGTAATGGGTGCCGGGTGTCTCGACGCGGTGGGACGCGTCGAGACCGGCGGTCTCCGCGAGCAGACGGGCGTTCTTGAGCGGAACGACCTCGTCGTCGCGGGCGATGTACATCCACGTCGTCTCGGGGTCGAGGCGGTGGGCGATGCGGGTCGGCTCGACCACCTGCAGCAATTCGCGCAACTGTTCCCCTTCAATTCCCAGTTCCGCCAGTTCCTCGCGCAGCTTGGCGGTGTCCTTTTCGCCGTTCTGGATGATGTCATAGAGGTCGGCGCCGGCCAGCATGATGAACACGCGGTCGAAGCAGCCGTCGAGACTGGCGGCGGGCGTGGCGACGAAGCCCCCAAGGCTCGTGCCCTGCACGCCGATGAGGTCGGCGTCCACCTGCGGCACGGCTGCGATGGCGTCCCGCGCGCGGCGCGCGTCGGCGATGCCCTGCCGCATGAGTGCGGTGAAGTCGGCGCTCTTGGGACGCGGTCGATTACCGCGCCGCTCGCCGTACCAGGGGAGGTGAATCAGGAACGTGTGCAGTCCCTTGCCGCGAAGCGACTTGGCGAACATTCGTCCGGCTTCCATGCGCGAGCCGGATTCGTGAATCACCAGCACGGCGGGGGCCCGAATGACGGGGCCGTCCCGATCCGTGGTCGGATCATCATCGGGGCGGCCCGCATCATGCGCAGCGTACCACTCCATCGTCACTCGGTCGTTAAGTTCATCGCCGCTGGGGCGTGGACTGGGGAATGAGACGAGGGCGTCGTAATCGGCGTCCGTCCGCGACTGCACGGTGACCGTGAACTCGCCCGGCTCCCACGCCAGGACGTCGATGCAGGCCTGGGCATCGGCGTTCTCGTCCGGAGACGGCGCGAGCGTGTCGCGTGCGGCGTGCTCTCCATCGACGGCATCGTCGGCGTTGGCAACGCCCGCCGTACCCCAGATCAGCATGCACATGAAGGACGCGAGAAAGCAGCGGTTCAGGCCCGCACAGGATTCGGTCGGCATCGGTGTCACAGTCCTCGACGGATGTAGGGGGCCCTCACGCTACGGCAATTGTTGCCGGTCAATCGACTCAGGGGAATGCCGCCAACGGCCGGAAAGTGGGCGGCGCCCGACACATGGTGGAGGGCGAATGGTCACGAGGCGTTCATTTGCGCCCTTCTCCCCGCGCGCAGCGCCCGTATGTCAACCGGCGTGCCAGCGGGGAGAAGGTGGCCGATAGGCCGGATGAGGGGCTGTAACAACGCTTTGATGTGCCCCTCACCACCCACCCACCTCCCGCAATCTCGCTGTTTCAGCATTTGCAGCAGTTCGTGCGGGAGCGGGGAGAATTCTGCAGTGAATGAGGACCGTTAGCGCCGCCCGCAAACTCAGTCCCGCTTCTCCAGTCCCCGAAATCGGATCATTCCTCAAGATCGGCACAGCTTCCAGCCGAACCTAAACGATGAGCGTCTGTGTCGCGGGCGCAGGGAATTGCGCGCCGTGAGACCGGGAGGAATGCGAAAGATGGCGGAAGACAAAACAACGCCCGACGACGAGGCAGCAGCCCCCAAGAAAGGGGGCAAGCTCGCGTGGATCGGCGTCGGTCTGGTTGCGGGCGGAGTCGGCTTTGCCACCCCGTACATCCTGCCGGAGAGCATGCGCCCGGCCCCGAAAGTCGAGGAGGCGCCGCCCGAATCGGCCGTGCCGCTCCGGGCCGCCCAGTCGCGTCCGGCGTACATCGAATTCGGCGAAGTCGTCGTGAACCTCGATGAGGGGCGGCTGAACCGGTACCTCCGCGTGAGCATGACGCTGCAGGTGGATGAACTCCAGCAGCTCGAGATTTCGCAGAAAGTCGACGCCAGCCGCGCCGTCCTCAAGAGCTGGCTGCTCAGCTACCTGTCCGACAAGGACATGGAAGAGATCCGCGGCGCCGCCGGACAGAACCGCCTCCGCCGTGAGATTCAGGACCACTTTAACACCGTCCTGTTTCCCGACGGGTACGACCGCATTCACGAAGTGCTCTTCCAGGAATTCAATATCCAATGACCGGGACACGGGACGTACGTCCGGTGGACTTTCGCAAGCCGCGGCACGCCGTGCCGTCGGTGCCGCGCCCCGTTGCGCAGTGGCACGACCGCATCGGCACCCTCGCCGGCGAATGCTGGGGCAAGTACCTCGCGAATGCCGTCACGTGGTCGGCGGCGCCCTGCGAGGTCTGCTCGTTCGCGGAGGTCATTGCGGAACTGCCCGACCCGGGATTCGGGATGACGCTCGCGCTCGGCGAGCCCGCCGCGACCACTCTGTGGGTGTTCGAGCAATCGCACCTTCTCGCGCTCGTGGCCGATATGCTCGGCATGACCGAAGAAGCGCCCGAGGAACCACGTCCCCTCACGATCATTGAAGAGTCGATGGCTCAACTGCTGGTCGCCGAACTGGCCTGGGCCATCGGCGAGGCCTGGCCGGGACGCGAATCGATCCCCTGCCGCGTCGGAGAACTGGAGCGTCGTCCCGCCCGCAGCCGCGTGTTCGCTCCGGGAGACACGGCCTTCGTCTCACGCTTCCGGTTGACGGGGCCGAACGGGACCAGCGAGTGCATCTGGCTGGTCCCGCAGGATGCCATCACGCGGCTCGTCACCGACGAATGGCCCGACGGCGATGCGGCCACACCGGTGACGGTCGTCACGGAGCACCTGGAACAACTCGCCGGGACGCTCGCCATGACGCTCAACATCCGCCTGGGTGGGGCGCAGCTGCCGATGTCGCAGCTCGCCGATCTGCAGGTGGGAGACGTCATCGTGCTCGATCAGCCGATTAACCGCCCCATCGTGGGCGAAGTCTGCGGCGAAGCGAAGTTCCTTGGATTCCCTGGCCGCATCGGCCCGCGTCAATCGTTCCAGGTGCACGAAGTCCTCGACGCATAGTCCAGCGCGTTTCGCCGCGCCCCCAGCGAGCGCGATTGAGCGTCCCACGAATCACGACGGTGCGACATGTCCGAAGTCATGGAAGAAACGCAGGCCGATCAACTGCAGTCGATCGTCGAGCACGACGAAGCGGCTGCGTCGGCTGATGAAGTCGTCGCCCATCGCGCCGACTTTCCGGCGATGGAGGTCAGCCCGCTCCCCGCAGGCATGGCCTCGTTGCAGCGCTTCTTCGACGTCACCGTCAACGTCAGCGTGGAGCTGGGCCGCGCGACGCTCCCCATCGGAGAACTCGTCAAGCTGCACAAGGGCGCGGTCGTGGAACTGGACCGCCTGATCAGTCAGCCCGTGGAACTCGTCGCCCAGGGCGTGCGGCTGGCGCGGGGCGAAGTCGTCGTCGTGAACGATCGCTACGCCATCCGCATCGATGCCATTGAAGGGGCCGACGTCCCGGCTTCTCCCGACGCACGATCGACCAGCAAGAAGCCTCCTCCCGCCCCCGCCAAGCCTCAGAAGTAACGCCGCCCCTCCGATACACGTCTCATGCGTCCCCTCCGCAATCCCATCCCGGCACGATGTCGCCGCGTTTGCCGCCGGTCCCTCTGGACGGTGGCCTGCGTGGCCTGCATTCCGTTGCTGGCTGCGCCGAGCGGAGCAGACGATTCTGCGCGGACGGTTCTCCGCGCCGGGCAATCGATCCCGGGACAACAGCCCGAACCCTGGCGGGAATCGGCACGACCGCTGGCCCCGTTGGCGCAGGATGGCTCAGCCGGGTCGTTCCGGGTCCGTGAGCCGGCCGAGTTGCTCTCGGTGACGGATCGGACGTTCTACTCCGATTCCAGTTCGTCCGGCGTGCAGCTCGCGAGTTGGGAAACACCGGCCGAGTCGGCGGACGCGACATCGAATGACGGCGAAGTGTCCGCCGACACGGAACCGCTCTCGCGACTGGAATGGCCGGAGCCGGATGGGAGCGTCGATGCCGGCGCCACTCTCCGCGGACTCGCCGAAGGGGCCGGACTGGTGCTGGCCGTCTGCGTCGTCGGCCTGTGGGGACTGCGGCACTGGCTGGTCAAACGGAGCCAGCCCGCAGGTTCCGGACACAATCTGCGACGCATCGAATCGCTCGCCCTGCCGCAGCGCTGCCAGGTGCATCTTCTCGACGTTCAGGGAAAGCGCGTGCTGGTGGCGATGGATGCGGGGGGTCTCAAGGGAGTCACCGTCCTGCCGGACAGCTTTGATTCACTGGTCGAATTGCAGGGGGACGGCGACGCAGTCGATCCCCCGGCACGTCGGACAGCCGCCGTCGCCGCAACCACCTTCGCCTGAGGCGATACCGAACCAACATGAACGACGCCGCCACACTCGTGGACAACGTGACCCGCACGGAGGGGTTTCAGACCCTGGCTCCGCCGATGCAGGTTGCGCTGTTCCTCGGCGGCATGGTGCTGCTGTCGTCGCTGCTGGTCACGCTCACGTCGTTCACCCGGATCGTGATCGTGCTGTCGTTCGTGCGCCGGGCGCTGTCGACGCAGGAGATTCCGCCCAACCCGGTGATCATCGGGATGGCTTTGTTCCTGACGATGTTCACGATGGGTCCGACCTTCGAGCGGGTCGAGCAGCAGGCCGTCACGCCCTACATGCAGCAGCAGATCACCGGCCTCCAGGCATGGGAGGCCGGCTGGGGTGAACTGCGACAGTTCATGCTGCGGCAGACCCGCAAGCAGGACGTGGCGCTGTTCATGGAACTCGCGGAAGTGTCCTCGATCCCCACGCCCGACGACACCCCCGCCCGCATTCTCGTTCCGGCCTTCATCACCAGCGAGCTCAAGACTTCATTCATCATGGGCTTCTGCATCTACATCCCGTTCCTGCTCGTGGACCTCGTCGTCTCCGTCGTGCTGATGTCCCTGGGCATGATGATGATGCCCCCCGTCGTCGTCTCAACACCGCTCAAGATCCTCCTCTTCGTCCTCGTCGACGGCTGGGAACTGATTATGCGCGCGCTCGCCATGAGTTTCGGTTAGCAACACGCGCCCGCAGGAGATCAGAAGTCAGAAGTCAGAAGTCAGAGATCAGAAGTCAGAGATCGGAAGTCAGAAGTCAGAGGTCAGAAGTCAGAGATCAGAGGTCAGAGGCTGCCCACAGAGCGAGTGTCATACTCGAAATCTGAAATCTGAAATTTCAGATCTCAAATCTCAGATCCAACAGCCCTTCGCACCGACCACCGACAACCGACCACTCACCACCCACCACCCACCACTCACCACTCACTACCCACTACCCACTACCCGACCATGCCCCCCCGTCCCGCCATCCCCAACGGCAACACCTCGTTGCTGCAGCAGTCCGAAGTGCTGCTGTCGGCGGGGCTGATCGTTGTGTTGGCGGTGATGCTCGTGCCGCTGCCGCCGATCCTGCTGGACATGCTGCTGGCGACCAACCTCGCGCTCACGGTCCTCCTGCTGCTGGTCACGCTCAACGCCCGCCAGGCCCTCGACCTCTCTGTATTCCCTTCGCTGCTCCTGCTGCTCACGCTCTACCGCCTGTCGCTCAACATCGCGACGACGCGGCTCATCCTTCTCGACGGCAACGCAGGCAAGATCGTCTCGACGTTCGGCGGCATGGTGGTCGGCGGCAATCTGATCGTCGGGCTCGTCGTGTTTCTGATCCTGGTCATCATCCAGTTCATCGTGATCACCAAGGGCGCCGGCCGCATCTCGGAAGTCGCGGCCCGCTTCACCCTCGACGCCATGCCCGGCAAGCAGATGGCGATCGACGCCGAACTCAACGCCGGCATCCTCAACGAAGGCGAAGCCCGCAAGCGCCGCCAGATGCTCGCCCGCGAGGCCGAGTTCTACGGAGCCATGGACGGTGCCAGCAAGTTCGTCCGCGGCGACGCCATCGCCGGACTGATCATCACGGCCATCAATCTGCTCGGCGGCGTGCTGATGGGCGTCACGCACGGGCTGTCACTGGGCACATCCCTGCAGACGTACTCGGTTCTCACGGTCGGCGACGGCCTCATCTCACAGATCCCGGCCCTGATCATCGCGATCACCGCCGGTATTCTCACCACCAAGACAACCTCCGAGGACAGCCTGGGGGATGAGATCGGCCGGCAGTTGTTCTCGAATCACAAGGTGCTCGGGATCGGCGCCGCCGTCCTCGGACTGCTGGCCCTCACCCCGGGACTTCCCAAGATTCCGTTCATCGCGCTGGCCGGCGGTCTCGGCTGGTACGTCCGGCGGGAAGCCCGCAAGGCCGCCGCGCCCCCTCCAGCCGATCCCGAAACCGCCGAAGCCAAGCCGGCCCTGCCGACTGAAGAAGAGCAGTTGGATGAATTCCTGCTCGCCGATCGCGTCGGACTCGAAATCGGCGCCAAGCTGATCCCCCATGTCCACTCGCAGCGGAACAAGGGCATCGCCGAGCGCATCGGCTCGCTGCGCCGCGACTTCGCGCGAACCAACGGCCTCTGGATTCCGCCGGTCCGCATCCGCGACAACCTGCAGCTGGAGCCGGACGCGTATCGCATCCTCATCTCGGGACGCGAGATCGCCCGCGGCAACCTGCGCACGGAATCGCTGCTCGCCGTGAATCCCGGAACCGTCTCGTTCCCGATCGAAGGGGAGCCGACGCGCGATCCGGCGTTCGACCTGCCCGCGGTCTGGATCGCGCAGGAAGTCCGCCGCCGCGCCGAAGTGGCCGGCTACACCGTCGTCGATGCGCTGAGCGTCCTCACGACGCATCTGGGGGAAGTCCTCCGCAAGCATGCGCACGAACTCCTCACGCGCGAAGACCTCAAGAAGATGCTCGACAAAGTGCGGGCCTTCGCACCGACCGTCGTTGACGAACTCAAACCCGACGTCATCCGCATGGGGGCCCTGCACCAGGTGCTCGTGCAGTTGATCTCGGAGCGAGTGTCGATCGCCGATCTGGCAGCGATCCTCGAGTCCATCGTCAATCACGCCGGACAGGTCAAGGATCCCGAAGAACTGATCGTCCGCGTCCGCGAGGACCTGGGACGCACCATCTGCGACCGCTTCCGCGACGAATCCGGAAAGCTCCGCGTGCTGATCCTCGATCCCCGGCTGGAGGTGCAGCTGCGCGAGTCCGTCCGCGACCGCCGGCTGCTGCTCGGCCCGGCGCCGCTCGAGCGGATGCTGGCCGCACTCTCGCAGCATTGGCAGTCGGCCATGCGGCAGCGGATGGAGATCGCCGTCCTCACCGACCGCACGCTCCGCCGCCCGCTGCGCCAGGCCGTCGTCCGCGCCCTGCCCGACCTCGGGGTCATCAGCTACGGCGAAGTCCCGGGCGACATCTTCATCGAACCGATTGACATGGTCCGGGCCGAAGACGTCTTCGATCCGGCCGACGCCGCGAAAACCGCCGCAGCCCGCACGGCCGAACTCGTCCCGGCCTGACGCTGCCATCTCGACTGATCCCGCATCTCATTCGATCCACACCCGTCTGAAGACCCCACCATGGAACAGAAAACTCGCCAACCCTGGGGCCGACTGTGCGGACTGCTGGCCGCGTGCGGGGCCATCACCGTCGGCATGGCGCGGGAGCTTGATCCTGACGTCATCCTGCTGCGGGCCGTGATTGCCGGTGTGGCAGTCGGCGTGATCGTCTCGTTTGTCACCAGCGTGATCGGTCACCTCCCGACCGAGGAATGACGGCGCCACCCCACGTCAACTCTGCATCCATTCGCTCCACGGCCTCGGAAGGCCATCGCACGACCGCACCGAAACCACGAGTCAACTCACGCGGCATGGAAGCCGGACTCAAAACATACCGACAGGTCGCCGCCCGCGATGAACGCGAGCGACTGATCCTCGACCATCTGCCGGATGTCCGCCACATCCTCGGCAAGGTCGCCGCGCGCCTCCCTGGCAGCGTCGATCGCCAGAACCTCGAATCCGCCGGCGTCCTTGGACTCGTCGAAGCCGCCGGTCAGTTCGACCCCGCGCGCGGCGTCGAGTTCGGCGCGTTCGCACGTGTCCGCATCCGCGGCGCCATCCTCGACGAACTCCGCCGCAACTGCCCGCTCCCGCAGCGCATGCTCAAACGGCTCGCCAAAGTGAAGCAGGCGTATCTCCGCATCGACGGTCCCGCGACCTCGCAGGCCGTTGCCCATTTCACCGGGCTGACGACGACCGAAGTCGAAGAGTGCCTCGAAGCCGCCAGCATCACGCGCACCGAACCCTGGAACGAAGACCTCTCCCTCCACCTGGCCGATCGCACCGACGGCGAGCATCACGCCGGCGCCGCAGCCGAGATCGAAGAGGCCAAGGGACGTCTCGCCGACGCCATTGAGCAACTCCCGGAGCGCGAGCGCCTCGTTGTCACTCTCTACTACCTTGAAGACCTCCGGCTCCGCGAGATCGGCGAAGCACTCGGCCTGTCCGAATCCCGCATCTCCCGCATCCTGACCCGTGCGGAGAACCGCCTCCGGCAACTCGTCGACCAGGCTGCTGACGTGTTCTAGGCCAACATACGTCCTTAGTTAGTCCATCCATCTCAACACACTCATTCCGCCAACCACGCATGCTCGCAGAAAGCACCACACCCCGTCCCCCCGCCGCGATGATCCCCCGACGGCGCGTGCATATCGCCGAGAAATGCGTGCCCGTGGGGACGTTCGCCGGCAGCACGCGCGAGCCGCAGGTCGAGCTTGTCCGCGACGGGGACGTCGTCCGCTCCATCCGCATCACCTGCAGCTGCGGCGAGACGCTGGTTCTCGACTGCGATTACAACTCCGCCGCAGCCTAGTTGCAGTCCCGGCAGAAAGCGTCGCCATGATGCCACGTCACGACTCAAGTCGCTCAACCCGCCTGCTGCCGCCATGCGCCGCGCCGGTCGTACTGGCCGCGGTCTGGCTGGCAGGCTGCACGTCTCTGGCGCGCGATCCGAATACGTCGCTGCTGCCGCCAACGTGGATGGCCCCGACGACGGTCGCAGCGGCGCCTCCGGTTGTTTACGAGCAGGCGATGCACCCGATGTCGCCGCGACAGTCCCAACCGTTCCCCGCTCCACCCGGCCCGGTTGTCTCGTCGGCGCCCGCCTCGGTGCCGGCGCCTGTGCTCCCGCCTCCGGCCCCTCCCGCCGATCCGGAACCGGATCTCGAAACGCAGCAGCTGCTGGAGGACCTCCGCATCCGCATTGATGATCTGGAGCAGGAATTGAGGTCGCAGGAGGCGGACCTGCAGTCGGCCCGAAGGGAATCCGCCGCCGCACGGGAAGCCGCCGAGTCGCTCGCGTCGGAAATGGACGCGTGGCGGCGGGAACTGGCGCAGGTGCGGGTCGCGCTGCGGGAGCAGCAGGCGGCCGATCTGCAGATGCTCGACCAGGTGAACGAGACGCTGCGGCAGATTCTCGGAGCCGAAGCGGGCGACTTCGACTTCAGGCCGACGGTCCCAACCATTCCGCCGGACGTGGCCGCCCAGCCCGATTTGCGCGGAGGCACGCGCCAATGAGCCGGGAACGCATCAACGACCGAAGCATCGATCACAGGAATCAACGCTCGCGCGCGGTGCGGGGGGCGGCCGCGCGCGAGCTGAAATCACTTTCGGGAATGCTGGCCGCCGCTGCGATGACGGTGCTGCTCGCCGGATGCGTCCTTCCGCCGACTCCGGCGCCACGCCCGTATCGCGTGGAGCTTTCGCCGGGCTACGACCCGACGACCTGCCGCCGGCTGCTCTTTCTGCCCGTCACCGGACTGGAATCCGATCCCGTCGCCGCGACGATCGTTTCCGACGCGCTGCTGAGCGAGCTGCAGACCGTCGGCCCCTTTGACGTCTTGCTCCCTCCCCCCGTCTCCTGCCCCGAGTGCGGCCCCCCCGGCGTGCGGGCTCCGACCGAAGACGAACTGCTGGAGCTGGCCCGGCAGATGCAGGCCGACGCCTTCGTGTACACGACCGTCTCCACCTACAATCCCTACCCGCCCTTACAACTGGGGCTCTCGATCGAAGTCGTCAGTGTCTGGGATCGCACCACGCTGGCCCGCATCGACACGCTCCGCTATGCCGATGAGGACATTCCGTTCAGCAACGGCGACTGCGTCGTCGGCAATCCGGCCGACGAAGTGATCCTCGCTTCCGCATCGGTCGCCACCTGCAGCCCGCGGTACTTCTCACAGCACGTCGCCGCACAGATCGCCCATGCCCTCGCACTCACACCGATCCGGCCGGCGCCAGGGCGCGAACGCTGGGCCAACTTCTGGCGCTCGAAACGCGCAGCCCACAAAGGGATGATGGCTTCACCTCACGGCATTCAGCGGGCTGCGGGACAGCATCCCTACTGACGTCGCCGACGTCAGCGCTATGCTCCCGCCCCCTCTGCGGACTCCCGCAGGAATTGGCGCAAGCCCGCGGACCGGACCTGATCCAGCGAGTCGACCCGAATCTTCACGGCCTCGCGCCCGGTGCGATGCGGCGCAATCTCCCGCTCCGCTCCAAAGGCCGCGATCCGTCCCAGCGCGACCTTCCCCGGTTCACTCAGCAACGTCAGGTCCACACCGGACCGCCGCTTGGTGTGCAACTCGGCCCAGGGCTGTTCGGCCCCGTTGGGGAACACGTACACGACCTGCTTATTCGTCCAGTCGAAGCGTCCCTCCGGGCACGCGGCTTCGAGCGTCTGCACCAGTTCGTCCAGCACCTCCAGGTCCCACGCCACCCGCTTGTTCGATGGGAATCCCTTCCGCGAGAGATGCCACTTGCGGCCGAGCACCTTCCAGGGGGTCACGTCGTCCGGCTTGATCGACGCGGTTTCGATCTGCTTGCAGTACCCGCGGATGGCCGTCTGCAGGAAGTCGGCGAACTCCGGCGTCTCCACCTCCCGCCGCCAGTGGACGTTGATCGTCACCTCCTGGTACGGCCCCTTCAGATTCTTCACCTTGACCCGCGCCCCGCGGCCGTAGACCGGCAGTTCGTCGAGTTCATCGAGCGACGGCAGATTCAACTTGCGGGACAGTGCGTCCTCGTCGAACGTCCCCTTCTTCACGCGGAACTTGAGCGTGAGCAGCCACTCGTCGCCGGTCTGGGCATGCAGAAACCAGCCGCCGCTCTTCTCGGCCGACATCACCTCCACAATGCTGCGATGGTTCCAGTTCGGTGCCGACAGGTCTTCGCACTCGGCCAGCGCATCAATCACCACCGCCAGTGCATCCCCCTCCCAGCGCACCGCCCGGCCGCTGTGGGAGAGGCGATCAACCGTATGCCACTTCCGTCCGTCCACCTGCCAAGGCGCAGCTGCGTCCTTGCCCACCTGCCGCAGATCCAGGTCCCCCTTGCGCTTCTTCGCGGCCTCTTCGGCACTGAACGTCTCAATCTCCCCGCGAGGATCACTCTCCAGGATCGGCTTCAGCAGTTCACCGGTGTAAGAGCGGAAGGATCGTCGCTGGCTCCCCGATAAACGGCCAAGTTCATCGCCGCCGCCGACTTCTGACCTCTGACCTCTGACCTCTGTCCTCCGACCTCCGGCCTCCGACCTCTCCGCTTCCGCCACCACATCCTCCGGCGTCCCCTCCGCAACAATGTACCCCCCTTCCGCGCCGGCTTCGGGACCGAGGTCCACGATCCAGTCCGCCGTCTTGATCACATCGAGGTTATGCTCGACGATCACGACGGTGTTCCCCTGCTCGACGAGGCTGTTGAGCACCTTGAGCAGCTTGGCGATGTCGTCGAAGTGCAGGCCGGTGGTCGGCTCATCGAGCAGATAGAGCGTCTTACCGCCGTGGGGCCGAGCGAGTTCGGCCGCGAGCTTCACCCGCTGCGCTTCGCCCCCGGAGAGCGTCGGTGCGGACTGGCCGAGCGTGAGGTAATCGAGCCCGATGGCGCAGAGCGTAGCGAGGTGAGCCCGAATCGCCGGGATGTTCTCGAACAGCTGCAGTGCGTCGCCGATCGACATTTCGAGCACGTCGGCGATCGACCGCCCGCGGAACTTGACCGCCAGCGTCTCCTGGTTGAACCGCTTCCCCCGGCAGGTCGTACACTCCACCCACACATCAGGGAGGAAGTGCATCTCGATCTTCTTCTGCCCCATCCCCTCGCAGTCTTCGCACCGCCCGCCGGCGCGGTTGAAACTGAACCGCCCGGGGCGATAGCCGCGGACCTTGGCATCGGGCACGCGCGCGAACAGTTCACGAATCAGGTCGAACACCCCGGTGTACGTCGCCGGGTTGGAGGCAGGTGTGGATCCCAGCGGCTGCTGATCGACGACGATCACCTTGTTGAGCTGTTCCACGCCGCGCAGCACATCGAACGGCCCCGGTGCCTCCCCGCTCAACCGCATCTTCCGCGCGACGGCCCGCGCGAGCGTCTCCATCACCAGCGAACTCTTCCCCGACCCGGAGACGCCCGTAATACACGTCAGCGTTCCCAGCGGAATGCGGAGATCGACGCTGCGCAGGTTGTGCTGCCTGCAGCCCGTGAGCTCTAGCCAAGTGCCGCCGGGCGCGTTGTAGCGCTCTGAAATCGAAGTCACCGTCGTCGAATGATCCGAGATCTGAGATCTGAAATCTGAAATCTCAGATCCCTGCCGCAAGTCCCGTTTCCCGTCCGCGAGTTCGCTTCCCGACTTCGCACCCCCCTTCCGCTTCTTTCGCCCCTTTCGCGGTTCCCCTCCCCCTTCTTGTCCGTCCTCTGACCTCTGCCCTCTGACCTCCGTCCCCTGCCCGCCGTCCTCCGTCCGCTGCATCCGCCGCCGGCTCGGCACCGGGATCCCCTTCGCGCCCGACAGGTACGCGCCCGTCAACGAGCCGTTTCCATTCGTGACGATCTCGCGGGGAGAGCCTTCCGCGGTGACGGTCCCGCCGAACCGGCCGGCGCCGGGACCGAAGTCATACAGCCGGTCGGACGCCTCAATCACTTCGCGGTCGTGCTCGACCAGCACGACGGTGTTCCCCAAATCGCGCAGCTTGGTCAGCGCTCCGATGAGCCGCGTATTGTCTTTCGGATGCAGCCCGATCGTCGGTTCATCCAGCACGTACAGCACGCCGGTGAGGGCCCGGCCGATCTGTCCTGCGAGGCGGATGCGCTGCGACTCGCCGCCGGAGAGCGTGGGCATCGTCCGGTCGAGCGTGAGATAATGCAGGCCGACGTCGATCAGGAAGGACAGCCGATGCGTCGCCTCATGCAGCAGATCGCCTGCGATCTTCTTTTCGCGTGCCCCCAGCTTCAAAGATTGCAGCACGGCCATCGATTCCGACAACGGCAACCGGCACAGCTGCGGGAGGGTATAGGAGTCTCCCGAAGAGCCGCGACCGGCAGGGAGCGGACCGCCGCTGCGTTTCGCCATCTCACCCGTGACCAACCGCACCGCCGCCGCATCATCCCGGATCCGGTCCCCCTGACAGACGGAGCAGACCGTCTCGCCGACCAGGTCCATCAGCCGCTGACGCGCCGAATACGAGACGTGCGACGCCTCCTCAATCGCAGGATACAGCCCCTTGTACTGAATGCGGAGGTTCGCATCCGGCTCCCCGCTCAGCGACCCGTCTGACCTCTGACCTCTGACCTCTGGCCTCTGAACGCTGATCCACCGCTCCCCCGTCCCATACAACACCATCCGCTGCTGTCGCGGATCGAGCTGGTAATACGGCACATCCAGCGGCAGGCCCGCCTCGGCATGCAGGGCCTCGAGGATCGCCATGAACAGCGCGTTACCCGCCGGGTCGGGCCACGCGGCGACGGCTCCCTCGCGAAGGGTGAGGTTCGGATTCGGGATCAGCGTCGCGAGATTGGTGCCGCGTTCGGTTCCCAGGCCTTCGCAGGCGGGGCACCATCCCAGCGGGCTGTTGAACGAGAAGTGCTGCGGCGTCAGCTCCTCGAACACCCGCTGCGACTCGGCCGGGCAGTTGCGGCAGGAGTAATGCAGGCTGAGCCGGTCGACGCGCCACTGCTCCTCCGGCATGTCAGCGTCGCTGTGCAGCAGATGCACCACCCCGCGCCCCAGGTCGAGCGCCGTCTCAATGGAATCGGCGATTCGGCCGCGCGACTTCGGGTCCACTTTGATCCGGTCGACCACGGCTTCGGCCGAATGCTTCCGCTTCTGGTCAATCTCCGGCACTTCTTCGACGAGATGCGTCACGCCGTCAACGCGGACGCGCATGTAGCCCTGCGAGGCGACCCGCTGCCACAGGGCTTCATACGACTGGTTCGGGGCCGGTTCGATCGGCGCGGCCAGCACCAGCCGCGTCCCTTCCGACAGCGCCAGCACCCGGTCCACGATCTCGTCGGTCGTCTGCCGCTGCACCGGCTCGCCGCAGTCCGGACAATAAGGCTGCCCCAATCGGGCGAAGAGCACGCGCAGGTAGTCGTAGATCTCCGTGACCGTTCCGACGGTCGAACGGGGCGTATTGCCGACCGTCTTCTGCTCGATCGCGATCGCCGGCGACAGCCCGTGGATATGCTCGACCCGCGGCTTGGGCATCTGCCCCAGGAACTGCCTGGCGTACGCTGACAGCGACTCCACATACCGCCGCTGCCCCTCAGCATAGAGCGTATCCATCGCCAGCGACGTCTTCCCACTCCCGCTCGGCCCGCAGAACACGCTCATCCGGTCACGCGGAATCGTGACGTCAATATGCTGCAGGTTATGCTGAGCAGCGCCCCGGATGGTGATGGCGTCGTTCGATGGTCGATGGTCGATGCTCGATGGAACAGCGCGCGCCTTACTAGCCGCGACCGTGAGGGAGCGGTCCGTTGATCGATTCCGCTTGCCAACCGCTTCCTGACGGGCGCGGCTAGTCGCGGCCCCCTTGAGAGTCGCACGCAGGGCCCGTCCCGTATGCGACTGTTCACACTGTGCCACTTCCTCCGGCGTGCCGGTGGCGACGATCTGACCGCCGCCGGATCCTCCCTCCGGGCCGAGATCGATGAGCCAGTCGGCCGTCTTCAGCACGTCGAGATTGTGCTCGACGACGATCACCGTGTTGCCGGCGTCGGCGAAGCCGTGCAGCACCTTGAGCAGCATGTCGACGTCGGCGAAGTGCAGACCGGTCGTCGGCTCGTCCAAGAGATAGACCGTCTTTCCGGTCGACCGCTTCCCCAGCTCGCGCGCCAGCTTCACCCGCTGCGCCTCGCCGCCGGAGAGCGTCGGCGACGGCTGGCCGAGCTTCATGTAGTCGAGACCAACGTCGTGCAGCGTCTGCAAAAGCTTCGCGATCTTCGGATGATTTCTGAAGTGCTCCAGCGCCTCCTGCACGTCCATGTCGAGCACCTCGGCGATGCTCTTGTCCTTGTACTTCACCTCCAGCGTCTCGTGATTGAATCGCCGCCCCTCGCACACGGCGCACGGCACCCAGATATCGGCCAGGAAGTCCATCTCCAGCTTCGTCGCCCCGTGCCCTTCACACGCCTCGCAGCGGCCGCCCGGCACGTTGAAGCTGAACCGCCCCGGCTTATAGCCCCGCATCTTCGACTGCGGCAGCTGCGTGTACAGTGTGCGGATCTCGTCAAACAGCTTGACGTACGTCGCCGGGTTGGAGCGCGGCGTCCGTCCGATCGGCGACTGGTCGATGTCGATCGCCTTGTCCACCTTCGTCAGCCCGTTGACGCGCGTATGTGTCCCCGGATTGCCGATCCCGCCATTCACGTCCCGATTCAAGACTTCCCACAGGATGTCGTTGACCAGCGAACTCTTCCCGCTGCCGCTCACCCCAGTGACGCAGATGAACTGCCCCAGCGGGAACTCCACGTCCACGCTCTGCAGATTGTTGTGCCGCGCGCCAACTACCTTGAGCACGTCCTTGCCCCGCGGCCGCCGTTGCTTCGGCACCGGAATCTCGCGCCTCCCGGACAGAAACGCCCCGGTGACGCTCCGCTCCGACTCCAGGATGGTGTCGACGTCCCCCTCCACCACGACCTCGCCGCCGCGCACGCCTGGCCCCGGACCGAAGTCGACGATGTGATCGGCCGCGCGCATCGTCTCCTCGTCGTGCTCGACGACGATGACGGTGTTCCCCATGTCGCGCAGCTCGCACAAACTGTCGAGCAGCATCGTGTTGTCGCGCGGATGCAGTCCGATCGACGGCTCATCGAGGATGTAGACGACTCCGACGAGCCCGCAGCCGATCTGTCCCGCCAGCCGGATCCGCTGCGATTCGCCTCCCGACAGCGTCGGCGCGCTCCGCTCCAGCGACAGGTAATCCAGCCCGCACCGCAGCAGGAACCCGATGCGGCCGCGGATCTCCTTCAGCGCCTCCTCCGCAATTACCCGCTGCGTGTCATCCAGGACAAGCGACTCAAAAAAACGCGCCGCCTCAGTGACCGGCAGCGCACAGATCTCGGGCAACGAGAGCGATGTAGGTTCAAGAGCCGCGACCGGCAGGGAGCGGCCCCGCTTCGCACGTCGTTTCCCAACCGCTTCCTGACGGGCGCGGCTAGTCGACGTACCATCGACACTCGACGTCAGTCGTACGTTCCGCGCCTGGGAATTCAACCGCGCCCCCCCACAGCTCGAGCAGCGCACCGTCTCCATGTATTTCTCAAGCTGCCGTCGCCGCATGGGATTCCGTGCCTTGCGGTAGTCGTCGAGCAGGTCGTTGACGAACCCCGCCCACTTCCCGCCGTGCTTCCACGTCCCCCCGGAATGCCTCCACGCGAACGTGATGTGCCGCTCCCCCATGCCATGCAGGAACATCCGCCGCGCCTCGTCCGGCAGCTCGTCCCATGGCGTCTTCAGGAACGAGTCCTCCGGCAGCCCGCAGTCCTGCTCGATGGCCCGCGCCGCTCCCTGGATGAGGTGCCGCCGCCACCGCCCGACCTCGCGCAGCCGCCCGAGCAGTTCAATGGCCCCCTTGGCGAGCGACTTCGAGCCGTCCGGCACCAGCCTCTCGATCAGAAACTCATGCCGCATTCCCAGCCCGGTGCAGTCCGGACACATCCCCAGCGGACTGTTAAAGCTGAACAGCTGCGGCGACGGAGGCTCATAGCTGATCCCGCACGACGGGCAAGCATACTTGGCCGAGTACATCCGCTCCGTCGGCGTATGGGCGCTGACTGGTGACTCGCGCGGTTCATCGAATCCCTGTGATCCCGATTCCGACCTCTGACCTCTGACCTCTGACCTCTGACCTCTGGTCCCCTCCGACTCGCGCCCCGTCGACTCCCCGCCCCGCGCTTCACTGCTCACCAACAGCGTCCCGCCGCTCAACCGCAGCGCCGTTTCCACCGCTTCCGCCAAACGCGACCGCACCCCCGGCCCCGCGACCAGCCGATCGATGACCACCTCGATCGTGTGCTTGAAATGTTTCTTGAGCTGCAGGTCATCCGACAGCGAGACGATCTCGCCGTCCACCCGCGCCCGCAGGAACCCCTGCTTCAGCAGGTCGGCGAACAGGTCCCGGAACTCCCCCTTCTGCTGCTGCACCAGCGGCGCCAGCACCTGGAAGCGGGTCCCGTCGGGGAGGGCTGCGATGCTTTCGAGGATCTGGTCGGTCGACTGAGCGGTGATCGACCCCCCGCACTTCACGCAGTGCCCCTGCCCGACCCGGGCGTACAGCACCCGCAGGTAGTCGTAGATCTCGGTGATCGTCCCCACCGTGCTCCGCGGGTTGCGGGACGTGGCCTTCTGCTGGATGGAGATCGACGGTGCCAGCCCGGTGATGGTGTCCACCTCCGGCTTGGGCATCTGCCCGAGGAACTGCCGAGCGTACGTCGAGAGGGATTCCACGTACCGCCGCTGCCCCTCGGCGTAGAGCGTGTCGAACGCCAGCGAACTCTTGCCGGAGCCGCTGACCCCCGTCATCACGATCAGCTTGTTCCGCGGCAGAACGAGGTCGACATCGCGCAGGTTATGCTCCCGCGCCCCGCGTATCACGATGTCCGAAGCTGCCATGCTGCTTGAACTTCCGTCCTGCCGTCCCGATGCGCCCAGCGTCTCTCCGCGGGGATTATAGCGCTCCGGCAGCCGAGGATCGAGGATGGAGGATTGAAGATCGCCCTCCGGAATGCGCGTCTATCCTCAATTCTCTATCCCCCGTCCTCAAGCCCCGCTTGCTCATCCTGTCCGCATCACCGCGATAACCAATCCCACCGCCACAACCCTCACAATCCCCACCTCCCGCACGATTCGTCTCAACCGCATCACCCATTTCTTCCGAAAACAGAGAGGAACCATCACCGTCGCTTTCCCGGCGCATGGACGTGTACGGGCCGTGCTGGATTTACGCCCCCGTTGCGCGTCCTGTTCCGGACTCCCCTTGGAGTGCGACCAGGAGCCTGTCATGAGAAGTAAGTGGGCGGCGCTGCTCTGTCTGGCATCCATGACCATCTCGCCGGTCCTGCCGGCCATGGCGCAGGAAGTCTTCGTGCCCTACGAGGACGCCGGCACCGCCACGTACGACGGCTCGGCCGTCTACACCGGCGCCGCTCCCGTCGGCAATGCCGGCGGTTACCTGTTCTTCCGCAAGGACTTCGATAACGCCATCGGCTACGACGACGGCTACTCGAGCGTCGGCTGGTTCCAGCCGTTCGAGGTGATGGGCGCCAACGGCTTTTTCGGCCAGGGGCAGATCTTCGTCACGGACGACGGGGACGTCGGCGGCAATCTCGGCGGCGGCTGGCGAACGTTCGTCGATTCCAGTAATCGCGTCTTCGGCGCGTACGGCTTCCTCGACTTCGACGAATCCGCCCGTGACAACCGCTACGAGCAGATTACCTTGGGCGTGGAGACCCTGGGACAGATGTGGGACTTCCGCCTGAACGGCTATTTCCCGCTCGACGACGACGCCCACTTCGAGGGCATCCGCACGCTCGGAGGCAACCCCGTCTTCCAGGGGAACAACCTCGTCTTCCTCGGCACCGCCTTCTTCGAAAAGCCCATGCCCGGGGCCGACGTCGAGTGGGGCTTCCCCCTCCTCGACCCCTCCGCCTTCGGACGCCTCCGTACCTACTTCGGCGGGTACGTCTACGACTCCGAAGAGAAGAATCCCGCCGGCGTCCGCGTCCGGCTGGAATCGCATGTCAATGAGCACGTCACTCTCGGCGCCGCGTTCTACCACGACGACGTCAACGGCGGCATGGCCACGGCCTCGCTCGACATTCGCGGCTGGTCCCGCAGCCTCCCCGGACTCAACAACAAAACCCCCTCCAACGAAGCCAAGCTCTACCTCCCCGTCGTCCGCAACTACCGCATCGCCGCCGAAACCTACGTCGACGACTTCAGCACACCCGCGCTCGACGCCGGCGGCAACGAGCTCGACTTCGTCTGGGTGAACAACGGCAACGCGCCTCCGGGCAACGGCACCTTTGAAGATCCGTTCGAGGCCATGCCCGCCAACGCGCCGGGAGCCGACTACATCCTCGTCTGGCAGGGCCCCAGCAGCCCCGCCAACCCCGTCCTCGGCGGCATCACGCTCGAAGACGGCCAGCGCCTCTACGGCGAAGGCTTCCGCTTCTTCATCGACGTCGCCGGAACCAGGTTCGGCGCCGGCGGAGCCGGCGCCTATGCCATCGACGACCTCGTTCCCACCTGGGGCGTCAACGGACAGCGGCCGACCCTCAGCAATCCGGGCGGCGACGTCGTCACCCTCGCCAGCAACAACGAGGTCCGCAGCTTCAACATCGTCAACTCCGGCGGTCACGGCATCACCGGCACCGGCATCACCGACTTCGACCTCCGCGATCTCACCTTCACCGGCAACGCCGGAGCCGGCATCTTCCTTACCAACGCCAGCGGCATCGGCCTGGTCGACAACTTCGCCATGCTCAACAACGCCGGCGGCGGACTCCGCATCCAGAACACCGGCGTCGCGCCTCTCACCCTCACTGCCAACGGCACCACCAATCCCGCCCTGCAGCCCAACGTCGTCGGCGGACAGATCGGCCTCGAACTCCTCGCCGACGGCTCCGACATCACCGCCACCATCAACGACTTCTTTAACACTGGCAGCGGCACTGGCGCCGTCCTCACCGCGCTCAACGGAGCCAACCTCGACGTCACCATCGATCAGGGCTCCTTCGACAACGCTCAGGTCGGCGACGGCATGACCGTCACCGGAGACAACTCCAACATCCTCTTCTCCCTCAACGACGTCACCGCCGACGGCTCCGTCAACGGCCACGGCCTCAACATCAACCTCGAAAGCTCATTCTTCGACGGCAACGTCAACTCCACCGTCCCCGGCGGCAGCTCCTTCTCCGGCAACGGGCTCAACGGCGTCAACCTCGTCGCCAATAACTCCCCCGGCGCCAACGAACTCCACTTCTTCCGCGCCGTCGTGGACCAGAACGGAACCTTCGGCGACCCCGTCGATAACGACGGCCTCCACATCGTGCTCACCAACAACACGTTCTTCGACGTCGAGTTCCGCAACGGCAGCCTGCAGAACAACGCCGGCAGCGCCGTCTTCGAGGACGTCTCCGGCGGCTCCACGCTCGACATCCTCATCAACCCCTCCAACCTCTCCAACTCCGGCGAGGACGGCGTCCGCATCATCGCCAACAACGGCACCATCATCCACAACATCATCGACTCCACCATCGACGGCAGCGGCCAGGCCGGCATCAATGGCGCCGGCAACGGCATCTACGCCACGCTCACCGGCGGCGCCGTGGTCGAGTTCAACATGACCAACACCACTGTCAACCGGTCCAATGAGCACGGCCTGCTGATCGAGGCCTCCGGTGCGTCCAGCTTCACCACGCCGGTCAACGCCCTCGCCGTGCCGCCACTGAACGGCATCAGCAACAGCAGCTTCATCGACAACAATCTGTCCGGCGGCGCCTTTGACGGCATCCACGTCGTGGCCATCGATGCCGGCACGATCGTCGATCTCGACTTGTTCGACACCCAAGTGGACAACACGATTGCCGGCGGCGGCCTCCACGAGAACGCACTCGACTTCTTCGTCGATGCCGCGACCTTCAACTTCGACGCCATCGATACCGGCGGCGTTGCCATGCGGAACAGCTCATTCTCCGGAGCCCAGGCGGACGGCATACTCGGCATTGTCCAGAACGGCGCCGCGGCCAGCATCCTGTTCGACGCCTCTCCCATCGACAACAGCGGCGCCGCAGGAGCCGGCAGCGGCATGAACCTCACGGTCAACACCGCCTCCACGCTCGACGTCAGCGTGCTCAACGGCTCCGTCTCCGGCAGCGCCGACCACGGCATTCTTTACGACATCGCCGACGCGGGTACTTTCGCCAGCCTCACCGTCGAGAATTCCAACGTGGACGGCAACCTCAACGGCAGCGGCGCCGACATCACCGTGGACGACGGCGCGAGCTTCACCGGAGACATCGCCGACTCCTCCTTCGACGGCAACGACCAGAACGGTCTCGCTCTCACGGTCACCGACACCAATGCCATCGGCGGCACGACCGCCATGCTCACCGCCGAGGGCTCCACCTTCGGCAACAACGTCAATGGCAGCGGCCTCGACCTGCACGTGGACCTCGCCTCCTCGCTCACGGCTGATCTCACCGAAACTTCGGCATCCGGCAATGGCGCCGACGGCGTGCAGCTCACCGCCGACGGAGCCGGCACCACCGCCACTCTCAACGGCGACGCCCTCGTCGCGGACAATAACGACGAGGACGGCTTTGACATCGCCGTCACCGGCGGCGCGGTCCTGAACTCCGCCTTCACCGGCGTCAACGGTCAGAACTCCGCCTCCGGCAACGGCGAAGACGGCTTCGTCCTCAACGTGGACGCCAGCCAGGCCACGATCGCCATGGAGGACTTCGCCGCCGACGGCAATGGCACGTCCGCCGCCCTGGGCGATGGTCACGGCTTCAACATCGTCGTCGCCAATGACGGCACGCTCGATCTCGATATCACTGGCGGCGTCTCCGGCTCTAACAACCAGCTCACCGGGTTCTTTCTCACCGCCACCGGTGCGAACACTGTCATCAATGTCGATATGACCGGTGCCAACCAGTTCGACGGCAACGGACTCCAGGTCCCGCTCCCGGTCGATACCGGCTACGGCATCTTCATCGACGCCACGGGCATCGCCACTCTCGATGCCGTCGTCGGCGGCGCCTCGAACAACGGGGCCGGCGGCGTCCGGATCGATGCCGACACGGTGGGCACCATCACACGCATTGGCGTGGCGGGAACCGCGGTGCCGGAAGAAGTCACCGTCAGCAACAACGTGCTGGACGGCATCCTGATCGACATCCTCAACAGCGGCGGAGTCGGCGGCGTGCAGCTGGTCACAATCACCGACGTCGCCGTGGACAACAATGGCGATGCCGGAGTCATCGTCCGGTCCACCAACTCCCCGATCACCGACATCCTGGTCACCCGCAACCTGATCACCAACAACCAGGGAGGCGACGGACTGCTGTTCGACCTCACCGACAGCCCCGTCACCGGCGCGTTCGAGGTCAGCTTCAACGCCGTCTCCGACAACGTCGCCGGCCACGGCATCAACTTTGAACTCAACAACTCCGCGATCGCTGACCTGATGATCACCGGCAACGATCAGGGCAACGCCTTCCAGGCTGGCACGCTCGACTTCAGCTTCGACAACCTGATCTGGACGACCTTCATGGACAACAATGGGGGGTCGACCTTCGATATCGCGTCCGTCACTATCGACATCTCTCCCGTCAACCAGGGCTGGCGGCCGGACCTCACACCGTTCGTCACCGAGGGCTTCCAGCCCCAGAACCTGTCGGACGTCCCGGTTGGACTCGCGGCCGTCAACGGCACGCCCGTTATCGCCGGCACCGATCCGCTGCAGGACGCCGGCATGTTGATTCTCCTCAACGGCGGTGTCCCCATCAATTCACAGGTGCTCACGCTCGACTTCACGGACTTCAATCCGGGTGAGCAGCTGCACTACAACCTCGCCCACACGCTCATCGGCAACAATTCCTTGCTCGGCGGCAATACGCTCGCGGGATCCATCGGCACTGTCACGCTTGACGACGGACGCACCGCCACCGGCGTCTTCACCGCCGGCGGTCTCAACATCGTCCAGGCCTTCGGCGCGGTCGTCCCCGGCATCTCGGGCAACGGCCTGAACGGCATCCGCATCAACGCCACCAACGGTTCGGATATCGCCGCTCTGACCATCGACGACAACCTTATCGACGGCAACGGCCAGCACGGCATCGAGATCATCGCCGATGGCAGCACGCTGCCCGATGGCACCATCAATCCCGCTGCCACAATCTCCGGCAACGACATCACTAACCAAGTCAATGGTGACGGCATCCGTCTGGTCAATCCAAATACCGGTGGAACCCCAATCGCCATGGACTTCACGGACAATACGATCACCGGAAACCTTGCCGGGGCGGGTATCAACATTCAGCTTGACAACCAGATCGAAGACGACGGAGTCGTCGACGCAACGGCCGACTTCATCGCCAACTTCACCGACAATACGATCAGCAACAATGGCGGACCTGGCGTGAACATTGCCACTCCCGTCACTCCCACAGCCAATGCGCTCACCCTCGACCTCGACTTCACCGGCAACACGATGGACGCGAACACCGACGCCGGAATCGCCCTCACCACGGGCGGGACGTCTGTCACCGACCTGCAGCTGTTCGACAACATCATTACCGGCACGGTCAATGGACCAAATCCCAACCTGAACGGCGACGGCGTCAGCATTCGCCTGTTCGACACCGCCCAGCTCAACAACTTCGAGGCGGACGGCAACACCTTCGGCGAAGTCGGCAACGGCAATGCCGGACGCGGCCTCTTCATCCGCATGACCCAGGACACCGTCTCAACCGGGCACCTCATCACCAACAACACCATCTCGGGCAACAACCAGGGACTCGTCTATCATCGCTTTGCCGACGCCATCCTCGATGATGTCACGATCGCCGGCAACACGATCGAAGGGAACGAACAGCAGGGCATCGACCTGATGATGGACGGCGACGGCGCCCTCATCATCGACTTCCTGATCGGCGGCCCGACTGCCGCTGACCGCAACATGATCATCGGCAACGGCGCCAGCGGCATCCGTGCCGCCGCGACTGCGAACGTCGAACTCAACCTCGACATCCAGAACAACGAGATCTCCGACAACGAACTGGACGGCATCCAGGCGTCCGCCGCATTCTTCGCCGCTCTCACCGGCACCTGGTCGCGAAACACAATGGACGGCAACGATCAGGATGCGATTCGTATGACGCTCACGCAGGCCGGATTCATGGACGTGACGATCGGCGGACTCACCCCTGCCGACGGCAACATCATTTCCAACAGCGGCCGCCACGGCGTCTCCCTCTTCGCCAGCAACTATGCCAGCGACTCCAGCACCGCCATGGTCGCCATCCTCAACAACGATATCAGCCTTAGCGAGACGGACGGCATTCACGTCAACGCCACCGGCGTCGTCCCCGCGACCCTGGATCGGACGTTGGTCGGTGTTGTTGTTGACAACAACGACGTGTTTACCAGCGGTCGCGACGGCCTGCACCTTGAACAGCACGGTTTCTCGCAGATTGTGGCCACCGCCGACATGAACCAATTCTCCGGCAACGGCCGGGACGGGGCGCACTTCTTCGCCGATGGCGGCTCCGATCCTGACGTCGAGTTCCCGCTCACGATCACCGAGCTCGACGTGACGCTGACCAACAGCCGCATGGAGAACAACGAACGCAACGGTATGTTTGTGAACGCCGCCGGCGATGCCGACGTGGAAGTCGTCGCCACCGACAACTTCTATCGCTTCAATGACGGCCGCGGCATCCATGTCCTCAACACCGGCAACGCCGACATGGTCGTGGAGATCAACGGCACGGTGAATCCTGTGCCTGGCATGGGAGTCAATCCGGTCAACCTCGTCGAAGACAACGGCCTGCAGGGCATTCTCGTCGAGAACGCCGCAGGCGTCGCCGGCACGGACAATGATCTGGATATCTACGTCACTAACACGACGATCCGCGGCAACGGGCAGTTGGCCGTTAATCCGGACGACGGTAACG
Source organism: Planctomycetaceae bacterium (assembly GCA_041940305.1). Lineage (GTDB taxonomy): Bacteria > Planctomycetota > Planctomycetia > Planctomycetales > Planctomycetaceae > JBGTSJ01. The sequence goes on along the minus strand of JBGTSJ010000013.1, from coordinate 1,026 downwards.
GCCTGTATCTCCGGGCCGGCACCAGCTCCACCGGCGACATGGACGCCATCATCGAGAACAACTGGTTCGCCGGTAACCTCAACATCGACTTCGTGACCGAATCGTTTGTCTCCGCTCCGGCTCCCACGCCGGCGGCCGGTGCCAGCGATCCGCTCGCTCGCCTCGATCTTCGCCTCCGTGGCAACTCGATGGATGAAGCGGACGTGACCCGAGTCGGTGCCTTCTTCTCCAACAGCGATCCGTTCCAGTCCCAGAACTCGGTCTTCACCTCGCCCACCCGCCAGCGCAACGCACAGCGGGAGAATGTGGATGTCTTCGTGGACATCGGCCAGGTCGCTGCCGCACCCGCTCCGACGACGACGACGTTCACGGACGACGGCTCGCTCGGATCCGCGGCCGCCGGGTTCTACGTCAACAACCTCCTCACATTCCTGAACGGAGCCAATGTCGGCGCGAGCCGCACCGTCACCGCTTACACGGCCGCCCGACTGATCACTGTCAATGCGGCGTTTGGTGCAGCCCCCGCGGCCGGGGACGACTTCCGCCTGGATGCGCTGGATCAGGCCGGACTGGGGCCCTCGACCTTCCGGGCTGAGGATGCGAGCGTGCTGACCAACAACACGATCCGCGACACCCTCATCAGCGACTTCTCAACCGCGATTCCTCTGCCCGGCGGCAGTGGATTGCGAGCTGGCTTCGTGTTTGACACCACCTTCACCTGGCAGGCTCCGGTGATCCTCCCCAATCCGCCGTTCACTCCGTAACGGCAGGATCACAAGCCTAATCGAATCGTCAAACACCCCGGCCGCACTCCCGCAGCCGGGGTGTTTCGCTGCGCCCTACCGCCATCCACTCACTCACCGATTCGCACGGCAACCTCTGGCCGTCGCCCCTGCTCTTCCCGTATGATGCTCTATGCCGGAGTGGGGCAAGCGGCCGCTGCGGCGGCAGGCCACTTTGGACGCCGCCGGGGAGGAAAGTCCGGGCTCCACAGGACACGGTGGTGGGTAACGCCCACCGTCCGCG
>JBGTSJ010000012.1:0-207108 GCA_041940305.1 Planctomycetaceae bacterium | reverse complement strand
ATCCCTTGCGACTGTTCACCAAACTCGGCTATCGGAACTAAGCGAAAGCCCTGGTATGGATGTCGCTCGGTACGGGACGGAAGGGGTCCGGAGTCGACCGGAGGTGCGGAACGACCGCTCCGGCGGCCCGCTCCGACGGCACGTCATTGGTCTGGCGGACGCGCCGTCAATGTGCCAAGATTGATTCCGTCGAATTACCGCGCCCGCCCCCGCGCACCTGGCCTGCAGCCTGATTCATGCAACTTTCGCGGATGACATCCTGGATGCGGTCGATCGCCTTCTGCCTGTCGCTCCTGGCGAGCGCACCGGGGTGGGCACAATCCAAGACTGACCTGCGGCCGGGCGGCCGGCAGATCGATGCGGACGCAACCCGCCGCATCATTCATCAACTGTCTGCGGAAGAGTTTGCGGTGCGGCAGCAGGCGGTGCGCCGGCTGCGGGAGATTGGCCGAGCCGCCCTGCCGCTGCTCGAGGCGGCGGCGGTCGACAGTGAAACGGACGTGTCGGCCCAGATCATCGCGCTGCTGGAGCAGATGTTCGTCGCCGGCTGCCCGGATCTGGCGGACGAGGCGGAGCGGACGCTGGAGCGCATCTCCGCCGCTGATGACCCCGATGCCAGCAGCCGCGCCCGCAACGTGCTCGTCGGGAACCAGCAGCTGCGGCAACAACGGGCGATTGCCGCCATCCGGGAACTCGGCGGGAAAGTGGACTTCGACGACGTCCGACATACGCAGGGCAACATCTTCTTCGGAGCGCCCGGCGACGGAATCGAGATTCCGGGTCTGCCCCCCGCCGTCATTCGCGTCTGGCTGCTGGAGGACTGGACCGGCGGCGTGGACGGGCTGTGGCACGTCGGCCGGCTGGAGGACAGTTGGAGCGCGCGGGTCTGGGGGATGGAAATCACCAACGTCCGCGGCAACGGCCTGAAATCCGAGGACGTCCAGGCTCTGGCGGCGCGCCTGCCGCGCGTCCGTATTCTGGAGCGCGGCGCCAGCCTGGGGATCCAATGCCATGCACTCGATCCCTGCCAGGTCATGGAAGTCGTGCCGGAAGGAGCGGCCGAACGCGCGGGGATCCTCCGTGGGGACATCATTCGTCGCCTGGACGACACGCCCGTCGACTCGTTCAACGATCTCGTGACCGAACTGCTCAATCGAAATCCCAGCGAGGACGTCACTCTGCAGATCGACCGCTACGGCCAGATGCTGCAGATTGAGGTGACGCTGGGCGGATGGCGAAACCTCGTCACCGGCCGGGACGAGCCTCCCGAGGCCGAGGACCCGCTTCCCGAGTTCGATCACGGCCCGCTGTTCCCGCTGCCGGACATGGGGCCGGAGCGGTAGCACGGGCGTTGCCGCGGCGATGCAGGGCCGCGTGGCATTCGATTCTATGCCTGGGCTTCCGGCGCCTTGCGCGATCGCCAGAATAGTCCGTCTGCGATGTCCTTGCGCCGGGGGCAAACGGCTGACACGGCGAACGCCGTCAGCAGCGTCATGGCGAGCGAGCAGGGCATGACCCAGGTGAAGCTCAACTGCGGCCACGGGCTGGAAATCAGGCCCGCGCCGTGCAGCCAGCCGCCGATCGGCTCGGAGTAGCCTACGCCGATGCTGGTGACGAGGCCCGCGAGCGCGCCGACGATTGCGGCCCGCGCATCGGCCCGCCGCAGAAACATGCCGATGAAGAACAGTCCTCCGAGCGGTCCCGTGATCGCGTTAAACGTTCGCGGCATGGCGGCGACGATCCCGAGATTCTCGGGCAGGAAGTTCAGTCCGAAGGCGGCGACCGTGATGAATGCGCCGAACACGAACGTCAGCCATCGTCCGCGCGACACGTGGCCACCGGGTGAGCGTCTGTCGCCCGATTGCCGCCGCCGGTCCCACTCGATTGAGACGACGGTGGCCATCGAATTGATCCCCGAGTCGATGCTCGACATGGCCGCCGCCATCATCGCCGCCAGGATCGCGCCGCCGATGCCCGGCGGCATGCGATGGACGGCGAACGTCGGAAACACGAGGTCCCTCTGCTGCACTTTCGAGATGTCGAGCCCCAGGTCCTCTCCGACGTCTCGCTGCGTGTAGTACGAGACCAGCGCCAGTCCCACGACGAGCAGCAGCAGGTTGATCCCCACGCCGAAGATCGAACCCGTCACGAAACTGCGGAGGGCGGCGCGCAGGCTGGTGGTCGAGAAGTAGCGCTGCACCGTCATCTGGTTGCCGGTGTGCGTGCAGACGTGCCATACAAACATATGCAGCGCCACGGTAAGCACGGTTGCGCGGACGGTGGGATCGAAACTCATCAGCGGCATCGCGTGCGTGTCGCCGGACTCCGCCAGCTGCCGCCGCGAGTCGGCCAGCCAGTCGGGCAGCGACGTGTCGGTGGTGAACGCAACGTACGCGATTGTCACCAGGCCGCCGCCGATGAGGATGCAGACCTGAGCCACATCGGTCCAGATCACGGCGCGCAGGCCGCCCAGCATGGTGTAGATCGTGGCGATGACGCCGACCGTCGCGACGATCACCCACAGCGGAATCCCGCTCACCTGGGCCAGCGCCCGCGACGATGCGAGCACGACGAATCCCATCCACATCACCACGTTGGCGATAAACAGCACGACGCCCAGCAGCCGCGTTCCCGGGCCGAACCTCTCCCCGAGGTACTCGTAGGCCGAGGTGTAGCCGAACCGCATCAGGAACGGGACGCACACGAGGAACACGAACGCCATCTCAAGAGGGATGGCGAGCAGCTTCCCCGCCATATGAGTGACGCCGGAGTTCCACACCTCGCCCGGTTCCGAGAGATACGTCAGGCTGGAGACGAGCGAAGCGATGACGCTGATGCCGACCGCGAACCACGGCATCCGCCGGCCGCCCAGAAAGTAATCCTCATCGGTCTCCTGCCGCCGCGAGAACCACGCCCCCAGCAGCAGCACCGCCGCACAATAGCCGACGATGACGAAGTGGTCCTGCCAGGCGAGTGCGGACGGCATGGGCTCGATCGAGGAGGAGTGTTGCTGGACTCAATCGGAAACGGCAACTGCGGCGACGACACTACCATTCACGCAGCGCCCGATAAACTCCCCACAGGATTCGTCGCGTGTTCATGTGAACAACGACGCCGATCATTGAGCCCAGCAGTCCTCCGAGCAGATCACCCGCCGGGGTCATGCCGCAAACCATCATTCCGAACAGCGCGCCGAACGACATCAGAAACAACAGTCGTACTGCACGCCAGAAAGCAGTCAGCGGGTCGACTCCCAACATCTTTGGAACGGACATCGCTTGCACCTGCTACGGCCGGGGAGTCCACAGCGCTTTCGTGCGCTTGATGGCCGCCTCCATCCCGTGCTCGTACGGCTCGCTGGCGAAGGACGGCCGCTCGCCAACCGGCTCCAGTTCGGAAATCAGCCGGTCATCCTTGGTGCGCCCCTTCAGTCGTGAGACGAACAGGTCGCGGAACTGGTAGCGGTTGTCGTCATCAAGGCCGAGTTGCTCGGTGATCCGCGTCACCTTGCGCGAGCCGTCCTCCACGAAGCGGGTCAGCTGCACGACGATGTTGATGGCCGATGCACACTGCGCCCGGGCGACGTAAACCGGCAGCTCGACGTCCGACATCAGCGAGAGCGTCTCCAACCGCACCATGGCGTCCCGCGGGGAGGTGGCATGCACGGTCGTCATGCTGCCGCTGTGGCCGCTGATCATCGACTGCACCATGTCGAGCGCTTCGCCCCCGCGGACTTCGCCGACGATGATGCGGTCGGGCCGCATCCGCAGCGACGCCTTGAACAGGTCGCGAATGGTCACGGAGCCGCGGCCGTATGCGTCGGCCTGCTGCGATTCGAGATACAGCGAGTGCGGTTGCCCCAGCTTGAGTTCGGAGCTGTCCTCGATGACGACGATCCGCTCGTCGGCCGGGATGGCCGTGGAAAGCCCGTTGAGGAACGTCGTCTTGCCGGTGCCGGTCCCCCCCGCGACCACGACGTTCTTCCGCAACCGCACGCAGAACTGCAGGAACTCGATCGCCGATTCCGAGATGCTCCCGAGCCGATGAAAGTCCTCCAGCGAGTAGATATCCCGCTTGAAACGCCGGATCGTGAGGTACGTCCCCTGCCGGGCGCTGGGAGGGATCACCGCGTGCACGCGCGAGCCGTCCGGCAGCCGGGCGTCGAGGATCGGCCGGTCCTCGTCGATCTCGCGGCCGACGTACTGGGCCACGTTATGGATGGCCGATCGCAGTGCGTCCTCCGAGGCGAACCGGCTGTCAGTGCGAACCAGCCGCCCGGCCCGTTCGATGTAAACCTCGCGGAACCCGTTGACCATGATTTCGGTCACGGAGTCGTCGTGCAGGTGCTCGCGAATAGGGCCGAGGAAGTAGTCGAGCGTCGCTTCGAAGATCCGCTCGCGCCCCTGCGTCGGATCGATCTCCGGCGCGCCGTTCTGGGGGGATGCGGCGGTCGTACGTTGCGGTGTCGTCGGCATGAGCGGCGCGGTGTCGGGAGGGCCACGAAGAATGTCGAGCAGCCGGACTGCATGTTACACTGCGGCCCTTCCCGTTATCTAATCAGCCTCCCAACCTGCACCTCCGACCTCCGACCTCCGACCTCCGACCTCTGACCTCTGACCCCCACCCCCGCCCCCCGCGTCAATGAGCGTCTATCTCGGCATCGACATCGGCACCAGCGGCACCAAGACCCTCGCCATCCGCGAGGACGGAAAGATCCTGGCCTCCGCCACCGAGACTTATCCGCTGTTCAACCCGCGGCCCGGGTGGTCGGAGCAGAGCCCGGAGGACTGGTGGCGGGCGACCGTCAAGAGTGTGCAGCAGGTAGTGCATGAGGCGGGTTTGAAGCGCGGCGACGTCCGCGGCATCGGGCTTTCCGGCCAGATGCACGGCAGCGTGTTCCTCGACAAGACGTACGATGTCGTCCGTCCGGCCCTGCTGTGGAACGACCAGCGCACCAAGGCCGAATGCGATGAGATCGAGGAACGCGCCGGCGGGCGGAAGAAGCTGATTCGCATGGTGGCCAACCCGGCCCTCACCGGCTTCACCGCGCCCAAGATCCTCTGGCTACGGAACCACGAGAAGCGAAACTTCGACCGCGTCGTGCAGGTGCTGCTGCCGAAGGACTACGTCCGCTTCCGGCTGACGGGAGAATTCGCCACCGAGGTCAGCGACGCCTCAGGGACCCTGCTGCTGGACGTGAAGAAGCGGGCCTGGTCGCAGCCGTTGTTGAAGAAGCTGGATCTCGACCCCGGCCTGCTGCCGCCGGTCTTCGAGTCGGAGGAAGTCAGCGGGCAGGTAACGCATGCAGTAGCGGACGAGTTGGGGCTTGCGGCGGGGGTGCCCGTCGTAGGAGGGGGCGGCGACCAGGCGGCCGGCGCCGTCGGGAACGGCATCGTGAAGCGCGGCGTCGTGTCGGCCACGATGGGGACCAGCGGCGTCGTCTTCGCCCACAGCGACGAAGTGCAGATCGATCCGCAGGGCCGACTGCACACGTTCTGCCATGCAGTGCGCGGGAAGTGGCACGTGATGGGAGTCGTGCTCTCCGCCGGCGGCAGCCTGCAATGGTACCGGGACGAACTCTGTCGCCCTGAGATTGACGAAGCCGCAATGCGACGCGTCGACCCGTATGAATTGATCACCGCCCACGCGGCGGCCGCCCCTGTCGGCAGTGAAGGACTGTTCTTTCTGCCTTACCTCACCGGGGAACGGACTCCACACGCCGACCCCTACGCCCGCGGAGCATGGATCGGCCTTTCGCGACGGCATGGCAAGGCGCACCTCGCGCGGTCAGTCATTGAGGGCGCCACGTATGCGATGCGGGACAGCCTGGAGATCATCAAGGAGATGAACATCCCGGTGCGCGAAGTGCGGCTCTCGGGGGGCGGGGCGCGCAGCAAGTTCTGGCGACAACTGCAGGCGGACCTGTACGGACACAAGGTGGTCGTCACCAACGCGCACGAAGGCCCCGCGTACGGCGTCGCCCTGCTGGCCGCCGCGGGAACCGGCGCCTACAAAGACGTCGTCGAAGCCTGCACCGCCACGATTCGGCCCGTCGAGTCGACCGCACCAAACGCAGCTGACAAAAAACTGTACAATGCCGCGTATCCGATCTATCAGCGGCTGTACGGCCACCTGAAGGACGAGTTTGCCTCGATAGCCGAACTGGTGGGGCATCGGTGAGGACAGAGGTCAGAGGTCAGAGGTCGGAGGTCGGAGGTCGGAAAGAGGTTGAGGAGAAGGATTGATGCGCAGGTCGAATAGACGCCGGCAGGGGCCGGGAATCTGAGATCTCAAATCTGAAATCTCAAATCTGAAATGCCATAACTCAGATCTGAAATCCGAAATCCACGCTCCGAGACGACCCTTTCCAACATCTCGCCCGCTCATCCTGATTCCACGGCACATCGAGACACAGCAAAATTCATGTCAGATTTCGTTCTGGCCATGACCGGCGCGAGCGGCTCCATCTATGGAGTGCGGCTGCTGCACGTGCTGCTGGCGACGGGGCGGACGGTCCATCTGACGCTCAGTCCGGCGGCCACTCAGGTGCTGCATCACGAACTGGGCCTAAACGTCGATCTGGACCAGTTCGAGCCGGCGCAGCTGCTTCCGCCGGACGACCCCGCGGCACAGGACAGCAAGCTCAACCTGATCCGGGCGCAAGGCGGCAGTTCGATCTTCAGCGAGAGCGATTCCCGCTTCGGGCGGATCGTCTATCACCACTATCGTGACTACAACGCGGGCATCGCCAGCGGGTCATTCCGCACGGGGGGAATGGTGGTCTGCCCCTGTTCGATGGGAACCCTCGCCGCAATCTCCGGCGGACTCTCCACGAATCTCATCCAGCGGGCCGCCGACGTGCACCTCAAGGAGCGCCGCAAGCTGATCGTCGTCCCCCGCGAGACGCCCCTGGGACTCGTGCAACTCGACAACATGCGGCGCCTGGTCGAAGCCGGGGCCGTCGTCCTGCCAGCGATGCCCGGCTTCTACCACAGTCCGCTGACGATCCATGATCTCATTGACTTCATCGTCAGCCGCATTTGCGACCAACTGGGGGTGTCGGTCGATCTGACCAAACGCTGGGGAGACGGGGGATAAGCTGGTGTACCGCCTTCAGGCGGACCGAACGAGAGGACGCGATGATCCGGCCTCATCGCGTGGCGTATGTAGCGCGTCGTACGCGGCCGGCTGAAGCCGGGACACCAACGATGCGCATCGGCGGGATTGTTCTCTGCGGCGGGCGGAGCAGCCGGATGGGGCGGGCTAAGGCCATGCTGCCGTTCGGTCCGGAAGTGATGCTGCAGAGGGTCGTCCGCATTTTGCGTGAGATCGTCGAACCCGTCGTAGTGGTCGCCGCACCGGATCAGGAGTTGCCCGCTCTTCCGGAGGCTGTCCGCATCGCGCGGGATGAGCGCGAGTACCTGGGACCGCTGGCCGGAATGGGAGTCGGGTTGCGGGCCCTGGCCGCCGAAGTGGAGGCGGCATACTGCTCGTCCTGCGACGTGCCGTTGCTGCGGCCGGCCTTCGTGCGTGCCGTCATCGACCGGTTGCAGGACAATGAGGCTGCGGTGCCGCGCGAGGCGGAGTTCTGGCATCCCCTGGCAGGAGTGTATCGCGCTTCACTCGTACAGCGAATTGACACTCTCATCGCGGCCGAGCGACTGCGGCCGGTGTTCTTGATCGAGTCGATCCACTGTGCGTCGATCGAAGTCGATGAACTTCGTCACGCCGATCCGTCGCTCGCCTCCCTCCGCAACGTGAACACGCCGGACGAGTACGCCGCCGCACTGCAGGCTGCCGGGTTGCCGTGAAGGATTTGAACAGGAGGCAACAGAGGGAACGGAGGGGGCGCGGAGGTCACAATTTGGCGTGGCGCGATTCCGGCGGGCACATCAGTAGGGACAACCTGCCGCGGTCCTGATCACTCCCTTCACCGAGGCCCTCTCTCCCGACATGTCGATCCGTGAAGTCCAGGCATCTCGCGGGGGAGAGCCAAATGCACGAATTGTGCCTCTCGACTTGAAGTGAGACCTTCTTCTCTCTCTGTTACCTCCGTTACCTCCTGTTCAACCTCTTCCGGTCACGGCCGCACAACAATCTTCCCGCTCAGCGATCCCTGCTTGCCGAGTGTGTTGTCTTCCTGCAGTTGATGGGCCGCCGCGGCCTCGGAAAGCGGGAAAGTGCGGCCGATCTGCGGTTTCCATTGGCCGGCGGCCGACCAGCGGTTCATGTCGTCGGCCGCGCGGCGCTGCTCCTCGGGGGACGCATTGAACATCGCGAATCCGACGAGCCGCAGGTCGTTGATGTAGAACGGGCCGACCGGGAATTCCGGTCGGGCGTCGCGCCCCGCCATCAGGACGATTCGTCCGCGCTTCTTCATGAGGGCGATCGTGCGGTCGAACGTCGGCTCACGCTGCGTCTCCCACCACACGTCGATTCCGCCGTTCGATTCCGCGAATCGGCGAATGTCGTCGTCCAGCGTGTCGGAGTGATAGTCGAGCGCCAGATCGGCGCCGAGCTGCTCGCAGTGCCGGCACTTTTCGGCGTTCCCGGCTGTGGCCACGACTTTGGCGCCGGCCGCCTTCGCGAACTGAACCACGGCCGAACCCACGCCGCCCGTTCCGCCGTTGACGAACACCACGTCGCCGGACTGCAGACCCGCATGCAGAAACAAACCCAGATGCGCCGTGATCCCGACCAGCGCCCCGGCGGCGGCCTCATCGTCCGACTGATTCTGCGGAACGGAATAAGCCCAGTCTTCGTCGACGGCGATCAACTCGGCGAGCGTCCCCTGCCGTCCGAACAGGCTCTGGTTGCTCCCCCATACGCGGTCGCCCGACTTGAATCGAGTCACCCCTTCGCCCACGGCTTCGACCGTGCCAGCAAAGTCGCAGCCGGGAATGTAGGGAAACGCCTGCGCCATCTTGACGTTGCCGGCGCGGATGTAAGTGTCGATCGGGTTGATCGAGGAGGCCGTGATGCGGACGAGCACCTGAGAGCGACCGGTTTGAGGCGAAGGGAGCTCGCCGTACTGCAAGGCAGCGGGCGGGCCGGGTTGCGCGATGAAAGCAGCGTGCATGGGGATCTGATGTGCCTCGTCTGGACGTATGGATACGGAGACGCGCTGTTCGTCGCGACGGAGGCGACTGATGGCGTCTGCCCTTGGGATCAGGCGGCGTCAGGATTGCGGCACGTTGGCAGGACGCAGCTCGATGCTACTCAGTGTCGTCCGGTTCGAGACGAACCGGATCACCGATTCGGATGGAGCCGCCTTCGACGACGCGAGCCGTGATGCCGCCGTGGCCGCGCATGGCATTGTAACCCCCGGGGCCGAGGTTCTCCTCCATTCGGGAGCAGGGTTCGCAAGGGCCGGTCCATTCCAGCAGCGCGCCGCCGATGCGAAACCGCTTGTTCTTGAGAGCCAGGAGATTGATTCCGGAAACGGCGATGTTGCGGCGCAACAGAGCGGGTTGGACTTCGTCGCGACCGCAGAGGGACGCAACGGCGGACAGATGCTCGGACTGAATCAGCGTGACCTGGCGTTTGGAGTTTTTCTTGCGCTTGGCGTGATGGTCCCCCTCGAGACCGCGACCGGCTTCCGCGACAACCAACTCGACCGCACGAATCGGAGACCGAGGCTCCAGTGCGAGGCCGATCCATGCAACGCGGCCAGTTTGGGGAAGAGAGTTGAGCAGTTCCTGGAGCATGCCGCTGTCCTGCCTGCCGCCGATTACTGATGATCCCTCGAAATCCGGGACGCCGCAGCGAAACCAAATCAGCCCATCGCTTCGTTGACGGCGTCGTTGATCATCCCGGCGTACCACAGAAAGATCCGCATAATCAGGAACACGATGAAGATCGCCACGCAGAGCCAGACGAACCAGCCGGCGGTGATCGCCAGGGCTCGCAGACTGCGGCGGGCCTGCTCTTCGAACTGAGGGCTCAACCGGTGCAGCGTTTCGGGCACTGTGCCGGACGTCTCCGCGGTGTGCACCAGCTCGACAAACTCTTCGGTGAAGAGTTCGCTCTGCGCAAGTGCATCGGTGAGGGTCTCGCCTTCCATCACGTCGGCGATGATCTGCGGGCCGCGGGCAATGTAGGCCCCGTTGGCAGTGGCCCGCAGACTGGATTCCAGGCTCTCATCGACCGGCATGCCGGCTTCCTGCGTCAGATGGTACGCCCAGGAGAACCGGGCGATAGCGAACGAGCGCATGCAGCCGCCGATGACCGGCACGTTGAGCACCAGTTGATGCACGAGCTTTTGGCCCTGCAGCGACGAAACGGCCACCTTGTAGAAGATGAAACCACTGGCGACGACGATGGCCCAGCCGCTCAGCCAGAGAAGCGCCCCCGACGCTCCGGTCAGACCGAAGCCCAGGACATCCAGCGGGGCGTTGCCGTTGCCACTGGGAATGAGGCCGAGGACTAAGATCAGAAACGCAATGACGAAGATCGCCGCGATGAACTGGATGACGGGGAAGGCGATCTGTCCGATGAAGTCGCGGCGGAGCCGCAAATTGTTCTCGTAGTGCTCGGCCAGGGACCGGAGCACCTCGGGAAGGGCGCCGGTCCGCTCGGCGACGTCGATCATGTCGACCGTCAAATCGGGGAAGTATCCGTGGTGCGACCGCATGGCCGTGGCGACGTCGTCGCCCGACCTCAGCTGCATGACCACGTCGGCCATTACGGATCGCAGCCGGGGATCGCGGCTCTTCTTTGCCGAGAGCTCAAACGCCTTGACAACGGGCACGCCCGAATGCAGGGTCGTGGAGAGCGAGCGGCACAGCAGGGCCAGGCGTTTCAACGAGACTCGATTGCCAAACATGCTACGTCCGACCGGCCCCACAACGATGCCCATTATGGACACGAAAGCCGCCGCTCATGGCGGCGCTGCCCTCTCCGAGTATACGCGATTCGAGACGCGTCCTGTTGAATGGAATTCGCCAGCCCGCTCCGAACGTTCGTCCAATTCACACCGGGGGACGGGGCGGGCTCCCAGATTCGGCGAGAGCGGCATCGGCGAGCAGGTGGCCGTCACACCTGACCAGCGGAGATGACGGGCGTTAACTGGACGGAGCCGTAGTCCACCCATCGGCAGCAGATGTCATACAGGGCGGAGGCATCGTCGGTATCGATAATGGCGTAGCCCTTCCCGGTCTGGGCGGCCACCCAGGCCCCTTTGAACTTGAGCGGGCCTTCCCCCTTTACCCCTTCCGACCCCATGAATCGCAACAGTTTCTCGCGCTCGCCGGACGAGTACGTGAATTCGACATGGAACGTCATCGTGGCACCTCCAACCTGGACTGACTGCGAAATGAGCCTGCATTGGAGCACGACGGGAGTCCGCTCGGCAAGGATGCGATGACGCCAGTCGTTGCCCTGCCGCATACCGCGATGGTCGCCCCCGTGTGGGACGCGTCCGGCTCACGTCATCCGTTATCACAAGGACGATGTGACTTGTTGAGGATTGTGTGATCTGGTACCTGTCCCGCCGCGCGGCGACAGAGCCCGCGCCGGTCAAGGACGGCAGACGTATGGCGGCAGGAACCGCACATTGCGAGACGCGCAACCGGGCCGCGGATCAGGCCCGAACGACGCTGGTGCGAGGCGCAGCGAGCGCTGGGATCGTCAAGATCTCGGCGATCGGTGTTATGTTCGCCTGTCACCTGGTATTGGCCCGTGTGCTGGGAGTGCACGAGTACGGCGTCTTTGCCGTCGCTCGGTCGTGGATTGACGTCTGTGCGCTGCTGGCGGTGGTGGGGATCGACTCCTCGCTGGTCCGCTTCGTGTCGCAATACCGGGTGCAGAAAGACGCCGCGGCGCTGAACGGCATTCTGCGATGGGGCGGGAGAGTGCCGCTGATGGCTGGGAGCCTCGTGGGTGCAGTATTCCTGATGGCCGCGTGGCTGTTCCGTGAACGGATCGGTGATTCGTTGAGCCGGGCGTTGATGGCCGGAGGAGCCGGCCTGCCGCTGCTGGCGCTGGTGACGACGCGGCAGGCAGCGCTGCGAGGATTCAAGCGGGCCGGTTTCAACGAGCTGCCGCTGAGCGTGATCCGGCCCCTGCTGCTGCTCGCGGGAGTGCTCCTGCTGCCGATCGTGTTCAGCGGGACCATCACCGCGGTCGCGGCAATGGGGATTAACATCATTGCACTTCTGGCGGCGCTGGCCGTGGCCGAACGGTACGTAAGACGAGAGGTGCCGCCCGCCGATGCGGCAGTGCTGCCACGATACGAGGCGCGGCGATGGCTGGGCGTTTCCGCGCCGATGCTGCTGGACTCGACGATGCGCGTGGCGGTCAACGAGATCGATGTGATCGTGATCGGCATCGTGCTGGGACCGGCGCAGGCGGGAATCTACGCCGTGGCGCTCAATCTGGCACGGCTGATGGCCTTCGGGCTGGCGGCTGGAAACACGATCACCGCACCACTCATCTCTGAACTCAATACCCGGGGGGACCGGGAATCGCTGCAGTCGGTGGTCCGGCTGGCCTGCGGCATCTCCACCGGGGTCGCGCTGGCGGTCGGATTGATGCTCGTGCTGGTCCGTTCATTCGCGCTGGACCTGTTTGGCGAGGCTTTCCAGGCCGGATCGGCGCTGGTGCTGATCCTCGCCGCCGGGCAGTTCGTCAACGCCGCCACGGGACCGGTTGTCGGGCTGCTGAATATGACGGGTCTGCAGACGGTCAATTTGCGGATCACCGTGGTGATCGCTCTGCTGAACGTTGGACTGAGCTATCCAGCGATACGCTGGTTCGGCATGGAGGGGGCTGCGGCGCTGACAGGCGGGCTGGTCGCCATCCGGAACCTGTGGTGCTGGTGGGAGGTGCGGAAACGGCTCGAGATCAGTGCACTCCCCGCCCTTCCGCGCTGGCAGTGGCCGCGAGCCGTGCCCGATCTGCGGTAGCGGCCCAGCCGGATTGTTGGCACGAGCATGCGTCGCGGGCATCAGGGCAGACTGAGCGGGTTATTCACAGGGACTACAAGGAGAAATCCGATGCCGGCTTTCACCGACATTCACTGCCACATGTTGTGCGGAATTGATGACGGCTCCAAATCGCCGGCGGAATCGCTGGAGATGGCGCGGATGGCAGTCGACGACGGCATCCGGACGTGCATATTGACGCCGCACCAGCTGGGGGCATTCCGCTGCAACGAGGGAGATCTGATCCGGGAACGGACCGCGGAGTTCCAGGACGCGCTCGGCAAGGCGGAGATTGACCTGCAGGTGCTCCCCGGAGGGGACGTGCGGATCGAGCCCGACATGGTGGACCTGCTCAAGCGCGGTCGTGTACTGACGCTGGGAGACCGCGGGCGTCACGTCCTGCTGGAACTCCCGCATGAGCTCTATTTCCCGCTGGAACCGGTGCTGGACGAACTGCAGGGAGCGGGTCTGGAGGGGATCCTGTCTCACCCGGAGCGCAACCGGGGCCTCATGCAGGCGCCTGAACTGCTGCGGCCGCTGGTCGAACGTGGCTGCCTGATGCAGGTTACGGCGGGGAGCCTGATGGGAACGTTTGGAGGCGCTTCCCGTCAGATGTGCGAGTGGATGTTGACCGAGGGGCTGGTCCATCTCGTGGCGACGGACGCGCACGGCAGCCGGGCGCGGCGGCCGTTGTTGAGACGGGCCTTCGATCGAGTGGTGGAGTTGACCGATGAGGCAACGGCCAGCGCTCTGTGCTGCGACAATCCACAGGCCGTCGCAGAAGGGCGGGAGGTTCTCACTGAATTGGCGCCGGCACCGGCACGAGGACTGCGAGGCTGGTTCGGCAGGCGGTCCGCCTGAGGTCGTCTGGGGACAACGCGCAGGCGGGAGTTGATGTTGACATTTCGGGCCGTGAGGCGGTACACGTGCGGACATTCCGAACTGCGGAGGTTCGCGGCGTTCATCCGCTTAGGACGCCGCGCTCAAAAGCATCGGGGGGTGCTGACCCAGGGCGTCGTCGCGCCTCGCCTCCCGCCGCACACAGTCGCTTGTGGAGAATGAAACGATGAAGAAACTGCTTGCGCCCGCCGTCGGGCTGCTGCTGGCCGTCGCCGCCGTCGCCGCCGATGGTACCGCCACACTGCAGGTCGGGGACGACGTCGGTCCCTTCTATGTCAAGGACGTGACCGGCCCAGCCGCGGGCACGGCGCTCTGCTACCGCTGCCGCTTCGGCGATCAGCCGGTCGTCAGTGTTTTCGCCCGTGAGGTGAACGACGAGTTGGGCACGCTGCTGAAGGAGATCGATGCGGTCGTCGGCAAGAACTCCGAGCAGAAGATGGCTGCGTTTCTCGTCGTCCTGACCGACGACCCGGCCGGACAGGAGCAGAAGCTCAAGGACCTGGCGAAGGCCAACGGACTGAAGAATGTGCCGCTGACCACGTTCGAGGACGTGAGCGGCCCGCGCAGCTATCGCATTGCCAAGGACGCTGACTTCACCGTGATGATGTGGGTCGATGGCAAAGTGCAGGTGAACGACACCTACAAGAAGGGTGAGCTGAATGAGAAGGCGATCGCCGGCGTCGTCAGCAACACCTCGAAGATCCTGAACTGACCGGCGGTCAGCTCCCGGATTGCCCGGGCGCGTGAACCTCCGGAGCATTCGCGTTACGCTGCGGCGGCACGGACTCAATCGTCTGTGCCGCCGTTTTCATTTCACGAAGGAGGGGCGCCGTGAACGAGCGATACTCGATCAGTGAATTCGTGCAGAAGTCGGCCCAGCAGGACCGGGGACAGGGATTCTTCGAACTGGAGAGCGACCGCATCCTGGAGGTGAACCTCAACGGCCAGGTGTGGACGAAGATGGGCTCGATGATCGCCTATCGCGGCGACGTGAAGTTCACGCGCGAAGGGATGCTGGAGCACGGCGTCGGCAAGCTGCTGAAGAAGATGGTCAGCGGCGAAGGGGCGAGGCTCACTAAGGCGGCAGGCCGCGGACGCGTCTACCTCGCCGACGATGGCAAGAAGATCTCCATCATTCACCTCGGCGGCGAAGCGCTGATCGTCAACGGCAACGACCTGCTCGCGTTCCAGGACGGCATCAAGTGGGACATCACCGTCATGCGCAAGGTCACCGCGATGATCGCCGGGGGCCTGTTCAACGTCCGCCTGGAAGGGGACGGACTGATCGCCATCACATCCCACTACGAGCCGCTGACCCTGATGGTGGAACCGGGAAACCCGGTGTTCACGGATCCGGGAGCGACGGTGGCCTGGTCCGGGAATCTGTCGCCGGAGTTCAAGACCGACGTGTCTCTCAAGACATTCATCGGCCGCGGGAGCGGAGAGTCGATCCAGATGAAGTTTGAGGGGCAGGGATTCGTCGTCGTGCAGCCCTGCGAGGAACTCGCGATGCAGGCGCAGGGTTCCGGCGGGGGATAATCGGCCCGGCGCTGAAAAAGCGGAACTTCGAGCGGATGCGTTCCCGCGCGGAGCTTGAGAACGCAGTGGCCGAGGCGCGCAGCGACTAGCTGAGTGTCGCCGACTTAATGATCCTGCGCACATCCCGTGCGACCTTCGTCGCATGCGGGATTCTGCGTCGTCTGATGTACTGAACGAGCCCCGACGGTCGCGCTTTGGCGTAGAGGAAGAACATCGCAAAGCCGAGAAGAAAGCCTTGCGATAGCCCAAGCACCTCGCTTGTCTTGTCCACGCCGGACTGTTGGTCCCCCTCAGCGGGATCCCACTCCTCGCCATAATCTCGCCGCTGCACGTCTGCGTACCATGCGATTGCGAATCGCACCAACTGATCTCGATCGTTCTCAAACAGCGCTTCGACGTCCGATACGCTGAATTCAGAGACTGCAATCTCCTGGTCAAGCAGTCTTTTCGTCGTTTCGATCAGCGGGCAGATCACGAGGCCGAAGTGCCGCGCGACCTGCTGCTCGCAATCGGACCAGTCCTGACGAGTGACGAGCGTGACGCCGGGTGAGTCCATCGTGTCGTCCCGCTCAATTCGCGGCGACGGCTTCTTCTTCTCCCTCCCACGTGCGGTATTCGAAGCTTTCGCGGTAGCGGAGATAACCATTCCCGGGGCCGACGACCAGCGGGTTGATGCCGGTCTTGCGGCGGTACTGGTGGGCGGCCGAATCGGGATCGAACTCGAAGTCCTCGCCGCGGACGCTGTGGCTGAACGCCTCGTGCCGCAGCTTGCCGAGGAACGGGATGACGCGCTTGACGCCGGCCTCATCCGTGCCGCCCCAGTAGGTGTTCCAGGTCTTCTCGTCTTTGACGGACGGAGCGGCGGCGAGCCAGCGCGTCGCGTCGTAGACGTTGTCCTGCCCGGTCCAGCTGAGGTGTTCGGGGCGCTTGGGCGCGTTCACCATGGCCTGTCCCATGTAATCGGCCTTGTACGCGGTGCCGATGCTCGTGATGTCGACGGGGTTCGTCAGCTTCGGGAACGAGAAGACGTCCTTGGCCTGGACGACGCAGCGATCGAGCCGGAACGTCAACCGCGGCGACTCCCCTTCGGGACCGTTGAAGACGTTGAACCCGTTGCTGCTGAACACGACGCTGTTTTCGAGCGTGACCTCCTGCTCGCCGGTCGTGAGCACTTCGATGCCGGCGCGGCCGCCGATGAGCGTGGAATTCCTGACGACGACGCTTCCCGGCTGGGAGAGCAGAATCGGTACGGCCCCCTGCTTGTTGGCCTCGGCGACCGAGCAGTTGAGCATCCGCAGGTTGCCGCCATTGACGGCGACTCCGGCCCACGAGACGCGGTTCCGCAGGGCGGGAGGGTCGACCTGCAATTCGAGCCCCTCAAGCGTCAGTGTGCCGGAATTGACGCGCAGCATGAAGCGGGCATTGGGATCGTCCTCCGGCCGCGAGCGACGGCCTGACTCGTCGTAGCCGATGTCGTAGCGGAAGACGGGAGAGTAGCCAGGCCCGGCCTCGATGGTGAGGTCCTTGTCGATGTCGATATGCGGCATGTCGAAGGGACCGGCGCCGTCGACGCGGATGAGGTCTCCGGCGTCCGCTTCCTTCAGTGCGTCGGTCAGCCGCAGGTAGCGCGGCTTGTCGGGCTTGGACATGTTGGAGAACTTCTCGGGGGGCTCTCCGCGGAGCAGCCGTGAGATGTCGCTGCCGAGGTTGGCCTTTCTAAGGAACAGCACTGCGAAGGAGGTGTCGGCGATATTGCCCCAGTTCTCGTTGGAGTTGACCCATGCGCCGTCGTCGCGCTGAGATTTGACGAGCGCATCGGCCCCTTTGTCGAACCAGTCGGTCGTGCCGATGGTTTCGAGTTCCAGGAGGACGCCCAGTCGCTCGACCGACCAGAGGAAGTAGCGGGCCTGGTTCTGGTTGATGCCCTGCGCGAAGGCGCCGGCCTTTTCCAGTCCGCGGGCGAAGACGGGGTCTTCCTCAAGCGTGTCCTCGTCCTGCAGTCGTTCGGTCCCTGACGCCTGGGTGCGGGCCCGCTCCTGCTCCTGGCGGAGTTCGGTGGCCCTGGCGACCGTGAGGCAGAAGAGCCCCGCATACGTCATAGAATTGCCGGATCGAGGATCATCTGCGGTGTGATTGTAGGCCCAGCCGCCGTCCTCCATCTGCGTCTCGATAAAGCGATCGCCGACCCGCCGCATCGAGGCGTCAATATCGACGCCCCAGCGTGAGGCGATCCACAGGCCGAGCACGGCAAATTGCGTACAGCTGTTATCGCCGGCCCCTTCGGGGGGCTCGGGCATCTGGGCGGAGTTGGTCAGGACAATCGCGTTGACCAGCGGACACGTATAACTCCAGCCCCCTTCCACGTTCTGGCCGGCGATCAGGCGTGCGGCCATGTCGCGGATCGGAGTGCGATTATCGCGATCCCCCACGCGCGACAGGAACAAAATTGCCAGCGCGAGGTCGTACGTGCTCTTCAAATCGCTGAGGTTTTTGCGGACGAAACCGTGCGCGAGTTCGACGGACGGGTCGGAGACCGGCACGCCGTTCTCGATGAGAGCCATCCCTCCCAGAGCGGTGATCCCCACGGAGTGCCCGTTGAAGAACCAACTGCCATCGGCGCCCTGCTGGGACTTGAGAAACTCGATCCCCTTCTGGCGGGCGGCTTCAATCTCGTCTTCGCTGGCGGCGCGGGCGGAGCCAGGGCCGGAGGCTCCGAATAATAGTGAAAGAACGAACAGACAGGCGACAAGCGAGCGCAGTTTCATGATGTCGTCCCCGATTGCAACGCTGCCAGAGAATGAGGGCCACTGCAGCAGACGATTATCATGCCAACCCCGGGAGAGGTTGTCGATAGTCGTCCAACACTGCGACGCGTGCACCGGGTCCGCAGCATCTGATCGTGTCGCCTGCCGCCGCCGGATCACTGCAGGTGGCGACTCAGTGGCGCGTATGCCGACTCACAACCCAGGCGTGATACGCCAGCCCAATACCCCAGCCAAGTAGCGGCCAGAAGAACCAGAGGCCGCCGGACGTGGAGAGGTCGACCACCAGCAGCACTAGGTTCACCAGCAGGTATGCGACGGCATGGACGAGGAGCGCCGTACGCAACTGGGAAGGCGTGGAGCGATGATGATCATGGATGCTCGACATGATGTCACCGTGGCGGACGGTTCTGGCCTCCGTTGCTCAGCCAACGATAGGCGATGCAGGTGACGGCGGCCGTTCCGAGCACGGGCAGCAGGTGCACCGGCTCCAGCCAGTGAGCAGGCTCGTCGGGAGGAATGACGCCGTGACCCGGATGCGAAAAGACCGTTGCACCAGTCAGGCAGTGTGCGGCCGCAATCAGTACAGCGTGAAGTCGTCGGGGCATGGCGGTGTTGACTCCTGGGGGGCACTACGCCGGCTGGTCGACGGCGAATCCGTGCTGCTTGCGGTGATGCGGTCCATCGAAGTCCTTGCTGGTCTTGAACAATTCGTGTCGACCGTCACCGGCCGCATCCTTTACCTTGGCCAACAGTTGCTCCTGCTCGGTGTCAC
Source organism: Planctomycetaceae bacterium (assembly GCA_041940305.1). Lineage (GTDB taxonomy): Bacteria > Planctomycetota > Planctomycetia > Planctomycetales > Planctomycetaceae > JBGTSJ01. The sequence continues at coordinate 188,209 of JBGTSJ010000012.1, read as the reverse complement.
TGAGGGGCTGAAAGCCGCGGGCGACCCCGATCGCCTGGTCGAGGTCTTTGTCGTTCCGCAGGCCGATGACGAGCGAAGCGATCGGCTGGGAGAGAGCGAAGCGGATGCACTCGGGCGCAGTGACGAGCCCCGATGCGGGGATCTTGCCTTCCACGCCCCCGCCGAGGCTCTTCATTCCCAGCACGCCGGTTCCCTTCTGCAGGCAGACCGGCAACACATTGTGCTGGAAGCTGCGGAAGAAGTAGTCGCAGATGTTGATTGGCATTTGCGCCGCGTCCCAGGCATGCGGCTTGTTAAGCATCTTCAAGTGAATCGACGGATCCTTATGTCCGGTGAAGCCGACGTATTTCACCTTGCCCGCCTCCTGCGCCTCGATCGCCGCCCGAATTCCGCCCCGGTCGAAGACCCAGTCGGGATCGTTGTCGTAAACCATCTCGTGAAACTGCCACAGATCGAGATAGTCCGTGTGCATCCGGCGAAGACTGTCGTCGAGGCACTTTTTCGACCCCTCGTAGTCCCGCTCGCAGTTCTTTGTCATCAGGAACACCTTGTCGCGGCGATCATGGATCGCCTTGCCCATCAATTCCTCGCTGTAGCCATCGTGGTAGTCCCAGCAGTTGTCGAAGAATGTCAGCCCTTCGTCGAGCGCGCGATGCATGAGCTTCACCGCGGCGGCGTCACCATCGTCCTTTCCGGCCTGGCCGATGTGCCACCCCCCCAGACAGAGAATGGAAACCTGCTGTCCGGTCTGGCCGAGCGGCCTCTGCGGCAGTCCGGCGCCGTCGTCGGTCTGGGCTGCGAGCAGACCGCGTCCCAGGGCCAAGGCGGCTCCGGCCGCGGCGCTGGACTGGAGAAACTGTCGTCGGCTGGAACTGGTCATGGCTCTGCCGCGGGCTCAATGAAAGGTGTCACTGTGCGCTGATCCTAGCTCCGGCAAGGTCACGAGCTATCGGGGAATGACTGATGAGAGCGAATCCACTTGAATTCACTGTCTGCAGGTTCGATCAAGTGGACCCATGTGCGGGCCGCGACGACCGGGGTGCCGCGTCGGCTTCGACAACTCTCCTGCCGGCGTGATACGCTGACCCCGCGAACAAGCGCCGTCCGCGAACTTCCCCGAATTGCTCCGCACCCACATGTCCTTCGGCCTGCTGAACGCCGCGATGCTCTTCGGTCTGGCCGCGCTGGCGCTGCCGGTGGTCGTGCATCTGATCAGCAAGCGGAAGTTCGACATCGTCCAGTGGGGGGCGATGCAGTTCCTCGAACTGGGTCGCCGCACGCGCCGCCGCATCCGCATCGAGGAACTGCTGCTGATGCTGCTGCGGATGGGGATGCTCGCGCTGCTGGTGTTCGCACTCGCGCGACCGTGGGCGCAGGGGGGGCTGTTTGCCAGTTTCTCATCCGGCACCAGCCGCGATCTGGTCGTGGTCATGGACGGCTCGTACAGCATGGGCTGGGAAGGCCGGGCGGAGACGCCGCACGCGGCCGCGGTGCAGTGGGCGCACGAACTGATGGAAGCGGCCGGCGGCGGCGACACCGTCACGCTGCTCGATGCACGCGAACAGGTCCGCAACGTCACGCAGTCGCCCACCTCTGATATCCGCAGCGTCCGCCGGCAACTGGACGCTCTCCCCGAACCGTCGGGCACCTCGCATCTGGCGGATGCCGCCGCTGAAGCCGTCAAGCTGCTCGGCAGCACCGGCAACCTGTCGCGGCAGGTCGTCATTCTCACCGACGGCCAGTCGCTCCCCTGGGAGAGCGGCGACGATGCGTGGGTCCGCTTTGAAGACCTGCGTGAGCAGCCGGCGGTGAAACCGGACGTGTTCGTCGTGGATGTGACGCGCGGCGAATCGCAGGACCGCACCAATTTCTCCGTCGATGCGCTGCAACTGTCGCGCGAGCTCTCCGTGCCGGACTTTCCCATCCGCGTGCGGACCGTGGTCCGGCAGTCGGGCGGCGTCTCGACCAGGCGGCGCGTCTCGTTCGAAGTCAACGGTCAGCGGCTGGATGAAAAGACGGTTTCGCTGACGGTGCCTCCCAATGGCAAGGTGCCGGTCGAATTTGAGCATCGCTTCCCGGCCGTCGGATCGTATGTCATCAGCGTCGTCCTCGATCCCGACAACCTCCCCGGCGACAACCGCGCCGACGCCGCCGTCATCGTGGAGAACGGCGTGCCGGTACTGCTCGTGGACGGCGATCCGCAACGGGATCCGGTCCGCAGCGAGACCTTCTTCATCAAGGCGGCGCTGTCGGCGTCGGGGAACCGGTCCCCCTGGGTCGCGGCGCAAATGGTCCCCTGGCAGCAGTTCACTCCGGAGTCGCTGGAGGACCAATCAGTCGTCGTACTGTGCAACGTGCCGCAACTCACGGAGACGCAGCGCGGAGCGCTCGCCGATTTCGTGGTCCGCGGCGGGGGAGTCGTCATTGCGCCGGGAGACAAGATCGACGCGGCTGCGTACAACGGTCTGGCGGAATCGGGGCTCTTGCCCATGACGTTCGCCGCAACGGATCAGGAGGAGAACTACACGCTCCGCCCCGTGCAGATTGCGTCGGAAAGTCTCGATCTCCCCTGGCTGTCGCGATTCCGGCCGGAATCGGGGATCGACCTGATGCAGTCGCGGTTTGCCCGCTGGTGGAAGCTGGAAGCGGCTGCCCCGCCCGACGCACCGGCCGACGAGGCTGCCGACGGGGAAGCGACCGAGATGCCATTCGGCGAGCCGCTCGTCAATGCGAGGCTGGCGACGCGCGACCCGTTCATCGTGACGCGCGAGTACGGTGCCGGCATGGTGCTGCAGCTGGCGACGCCCCTCGACGCCGACTGGAGCACACTCCCGTCGAAGAACGACTTCGTGCCATTCGTCCACGAGATGGTCTTCCTGCTGGCGGGCCGCACGGCCGGACGCAACGTGGCCGTCGGCATGCCGCTTCAGCTGCCGCTGGAGGAGGGCGTTTCGCACGACAGCTGGACATTCCACGCACCGGATGGCACGGAAACTCCGGGGCTCCCTGCCGGCGACGAACTGCGACCCAAGACGCAGTTGCCCGCCGCCCCGCTGCCGGGCGTGTATCGCGCCGTGCCCGATGATGACCCGCAGCAGGTCCAGTTCTTCGTTGTCAATTTCGACCGCACCGAATCCGACCTCGCAGCCTTGGACGAAGCGGAGCGTCAACTGCTGACCGCCGACGACCGGCTGCGCTTTGTCCGAACGGTCGAGGAGTTCGAAGAAGCCACGCTGACCGAAGCGTCGCGCACCGAGACATGGTGGTGGCTGCTGCTGGCGATCCTCGGCATGCTGGTCTTCGAAGTCGTCATGACCCGCCGCCTCGTCCAGGGAGGCCACGAAGCCCTCGCCGGCGACGACCTCACCCCCGAACCCGCCGCCGCGTGAGGGCGCTCGAAAGAGTGGAACCGCGAAAGACGCGAAAACGGCGAAAAGGGGGCGAGTTGAGTTGTCTGCGAAATGGACTCGGACTCCCATTTGTGGAGGTGCGATCGTTGGCCGTCGCAATGGACCTGCCCGGCGCGAACGCTTCACTGGTCCCCCTCGATCCTGTCGGCTTGAAGGGAGGAACCACGGAATACACGGAAGAAGCGGAAAGATCGAGAAGCTGATGTAAGCGCGGGCGAGCCGCTTGCGCTCCTTCAAGGGTCATGTCTGAGAAGGCGATGATTCGGTTGCTTTCCGCGTATTCCGTGTATTCCGTGGTTCTCCTTTCCATTTCCATGCTCCGTCATCGCCGCCCAGCTGTCCTCTTACTTTCGCCGATTTCGCGGCCTTTCGCGGTTCTCCCCGCATCAATAACGAATTGCCCCGGCGGGTGTCCCAGATTCGGCGGCGGTGGTCTAGAATGGCGGATGGACGGATCGTTTCCTGCCATCGCCAGGTGACATGTCGCTGCTGCATCCGGGAATTCTGATCGGGCTGGGACTGGTCGCGCTGCCGGTCATCCTGCACCTGCTGCTGCGCCAGAAGCCGAAGAAGCTCATCTTCCCGGCGATGCGGCTAATTCAGCAGCGCCGCAAGCAGAACTCGCGGCGGCTGCGGTTGCGGCACATCTGGCTGCTGCTCCTGCGGATGCTCGCCATCGGCCTGCTGGTGTTCGCCATCGCCCGCCCCTCGCTTCCCGCCGCGAACTACTCTCTCAGCCTGGGTGAGACCGTCACGCTGTTCGCCGTGATCGCGGGGGCGGTGGCCGTGTACTTTTTTGTGCTCAGCCGTTGGCGCAGCCGGCTGCCCCGATACGAATACGTATCGCGGCGTTCATCGCTGCGCGGCTGGACCACCGGACTGACGCTCCTCGCTCTGCTGCTCGCCGTCGGACTCCCGTATCAACGGCGCGTTGCGGCCGAGATCACCGCTCCGCCGCCGGGTGCACGGATCGACGTCCCGGTCGCGGCCGTGTTTCTGTTCGATACGTCCTTCAGCATGGGATATCAGCAGGAAGGCAAGACGCGTCTGGACTTGGCGCGGCAGATCGCCGTTGAGCACCTCGGCGCGTTGCCGTCCGGCAGCCGGGTCGCCGTCGCGGATGTGTCCAACGACAACCCGGTGATCTTTCAGACCACACTCGGCTCCGCCCAGGCGCGGATTGATGCACTGGAGCTGCAGCCGGTCCGCATTCCGCTGAACGACCGCCTCCGCACCGCGCTGCTCACCCAGGAGGATGACCGCCGCGAGAAGCTGGACGAGCAGGGTTCGGTTCCTGCCGATTCCCGCCGCGACCGCTACGTCCGCCGCGTCTACGTCTTTACCGACCTCGCCGAAACCGCCTGGCGAACGGCCGGCTCCCAACTGCTGCGGAATGAGATCGAACGGCTGGAAGACGTGTCCGTTTATCTAGTCGATGTCGGCGAGCGGCATCCGCAGAACGTGGCTGTTACCAACGTCTCGCTCTCGCGGCAGCGCATCCCGCAGGGAGGCAGCCTGGTCGTCGCCGCGACGGTGGACGGCATCGGCATTCCCGGAGGAGAGCGGACGATCGAGCTGTCAGTGGCCGACGGCAACGGCCGTTCCATCACGCAGGGCCGTCGCACGGTGAGCCTGGAATCGGGTGAGCCGCAGCGGGTCGAGTTCGACACGCTCTCCTCGCTGATCGGTCCGGTGGTCCAGGGTGAAGTGCGGCTTGTGTCGAGCGATCCGCTCGGTTTCGACGACGTCCGGCACTTCACGGTGGAGATCGGCGCGCCGCCCAAGGTGCTTGTCGTCGCGCCCAGCCGGCAGGACGCTTCGATCTGGCTGTACACGCTCAATCCCGGAGAAGAGGTCAAGTTCGCCACCGAGTTCGCGCCTCCCAGCCGGCTCTCGACGACCGCACTGCAGCAGTACGACGTGATCTCGCTGATCAACGTCCCCGAACTCAGCGACGAGCAGTGGCATCGGCTCGCCCAGTTCGTCGACGGCGGCGGCGGCCTCGCCATCTTCCTGGGAGATGAATCGATCGACTCCGTCTCCTACAACCGCGGCCAGGCGCAGGCGTTTCTCCCGGCCGAACTGCTCGCCTACGCCCGCGGCGACTTCCGCCTGAGCCTCGACGGCGTCGGCCATCCCGCGCTCCGCAAGATCAAGGACATGGAGGACCGCGGCGCCGTCGCCATCCTCGAGAACGAAGCCGAAGTTTACAAATTCTGGAAGGTGCAGCCGGCACAGGGTTCGTCGGTGCTGATGACCTACACGAACGACGAGCGCTCGCCCGCGCTGATCGAGCGACTGCACGGAAAGGGACGCGTGCTGGTCTTCACCACCGCGGTTGATCCCAAGCATCCGCTCCGGCGCTGGAACACGCTGCCCATCATGGTAAACGGCTGGGCCTGGCTCGCGCTCGCGCAGCCGATGACCGAATACCTCGCGCGACTGACGGACAACGTCTACAACGTCGAGGCCGGCGAGACCGTCACCCTGCTGCTGCCCGCGTCGGATCACGAGCGGCAACTGCTGCTCCGCCGGCCCGATCTCACACAGACCCGCCGCACCGTGCCGGCCGATGCGACCCGCATCAACATCGACGACGCCCGGCTGGTCGGCCATTACGAGCTCGCGCCGTCGGGCAACACGCCGGCGCTCGTCGGTTTCAGCGTCAACGCACCCGCGGAGGAGAGCGACTTCACCCGTATGACGCGCGAGAGCTTCGAGGACCTGCTCGGCAAGGACCGCTACCAGGTCGCCCGCGACATCGGCGAGCTGGAAGCCAATATCAACCTCTCCGACATCGGCAAGGAAGTATTCCCCGTGATCATGCTGCTCGCCGTCCTCGCCTTCTGCGGCGAACACCTCGTCGCGAACCGGTTTTACGAGTCGACCGACGAAAGCGGCCCCGCGGGACGTACGGCGCTGGAACCGGCGACCACGGCGGGTTGAAAAGGGGCCGCGGATGACGCGGAGCTGGCGGATTTTCGCAGAAAGTAAGAAGTCATGGTGATGTACGTACTGCATCGAGCTGTCGATGTTCAATGTTCTGATCCGCGCAAGTCCGCTTAATCCGCGTCATCCGCGGCCCCCCTTTCCCAGTGCCCAGATTCATCGCCGAGCCTGTCTGGTCGTGGCCGCTGACGGTTCTCGCCGCTGTTGCGCTCGTGGCTGTGGTATTAATCACGTATCCGCCGCGCGTGCGGCATCTCGCGCCGTTCTGGCGGCGAACACTGCTGGGCATGCGGCTGGCCGCGGCGCTGCTGCTCATCTGGGCCCTGTTCCGGCCGTCGGTGCGGTTCACCGAGATCGACTCGCAGGCGGCGCAGCTGGTGATCCTCACCGACGTCAGCCGCAGCATGACGACGCCCGACGGTCCCGGCGGCGTCACCCGCCGCGACGCCGTGCTCCGCACACTCAGCGAAAGCCAGGAGCCGCTTGACGAACTCGCCGAGAAGCTCGAGATCCGCTTTGTCGACTTCCATACGGAACTGCTGCCGACCGAACAGCCGGGTCCCGAGACGCAGGGGCAGTACACGTCTCTGGGAAAAGTCCTCGACGACCTCCGCCGCGACGATGCCGGCAAGCGGCTGATCGGCGTCCTGCTGATGAGCGACGGCGCCCAGCGGGCCATCGGCGAGGAGGATATCGACCCACGCGCCGCCGCACGCCGCATCGCCGAGCAGCGCGGCGTTCAGATTCACACGGTGCTCTACGGCACGTCGGAGTTGTCCACCGCCGGGATCGACCTGGCCGTCGAAGACGTGCTGGTGTCGCCCGACACGTTCGAGAAGAAGACGACGCCCGTGCAGGCGCAGGTCCGGCTGATTGGCGCCGCCGGCCGCAAGGTGCGCGTGCGGCTGCTGCTCGAGGACCGCACCGGTAAGAGCGCCGGCGAGAGCGGCCCGCTCGTGGACATCCCGTTATCGTCCGACGCCCGCCCGTTCATCGAAATCGAGACGCGCGACAACGCGGCCGTCATCCCGGTCAACCTGTCGTTCGTCGCCGAGCGTGCCGGCGAATACAAGCTCGCCATCGAAGCCGTTCCGCTCGACGGCGAACTGAAGGTCAACAACAACCGCGTCGAAACACTGATCACCGTCCGCAAGGGGGGGCTCAAGGTCGCGTACTTCGACATCCTCCGCCCCGAGCCGAAGTTCATCACGCGGCTGAACGAGACCTCGCAGATCCAGCTCGACTGGCAGGTGGTTCTGTCCGGCCCGCTGCAGTCCTCCACGCGGCTCGATCCCGCCCTGTTCTCGGCCGGCGAGTACGACGTGTACATCATCGGCGACGTCCCCGCTTCGGTATTCGAGCAGGGGGGACTGATGAATCAGCTCGCCGCCCGCGTCAATGAGGGGGCGGGACTGGCGATGATCGGCGGCCTGCACAACTTCGGCACGGGGGGCTACGGGGCGACCCCGCTCCGCGATCTCCTCCCCGTTCTCATGTCGCCCTCGGAAACGCTGCAGCCGGGCCAGGTCGATCCCACGCGACACCACAATCGCAGCCTGCAGATGATCCCCGCCCCCGACGGCCTCCGCCATTACCTGATGCAGATCGCCCCGCGCGACAACGACCGCATCTGGCGCACGCTTCCCCCGCTCGGCGGCGCGACGAAGCTGGTCGAGAAGAGCGCCAACGTCGAACTGCTCGCCATGTCGCCCGACGAGGTCCCGCTGCTGTTCGCCACCGACACCGGCCGCGCCCGCGTCGTCGCCTTCGCCGCAGATGACACCTATCGCTGGTACACCCACGGCCACGAAGACGTCCATCAACGCTTCTGGCAGCAGCTCATCCTCTGGCTGGCCCGCAAGGAACTCGACACCGACTCCCCAGTCTGGGTCCGCATCGACCCCCGCAACTTCGCCCCCGGTGCGTCCATCCCGGTCACGTTCGGCGCCCGCGACGCCCAGCGGCAGCCGATCGCCGACGCCGAGTTCAAGGTCGAAGTCCTCAAGCCGGACGGCGAACGCGAGAACGTCACCGTCCTCCGCGGCGGCGAAGAGGGACTCGCCGAATTCCGCAGCACGCAGGACCCGGGCGACTACTGGGTGACCGTGACCGCCACGAAAGACGGCTCCGCCATCGGCCTCCCGGCGATGACCCGCTTCATCGTGGACGCGCGCGATCTCGAACTCGACAACCCGGCCGCCGACCCCGACCTGATGGCCGAGATCGCCACCATCACCGGCGCCGTCCCGCTCCCCGCCGAGCAGTTCGGCCCGTTCCTCACCGAACTCCTCGAGCAGGGCATCTCCACTGAGATCACCCGCCAGACCCAGATCAACCTCTGGGACAACTGGCCCCTGCTGCTGGTCTTCGTCCTGCTGCTGACCACCGAATGGTTCGTAAGAAAACGCCGTGGTCTCGTGTAGCAGCTCCCGACATCCATTCCCCCCTCTCCCGCGCGAGCCGCGGCGATCACGATTGGGTGTCATCGCGGGAGAGGGGTTGGGGGTGAGGGTCCACAGCCATTGCCCGCAACTGCACGCCTGCCGACTGCAATCGGCCCAACTCAGATCCGCGCTGCACACATGAGCAACAAGACCACGCGACGGACATTCCTTCACCAGACCGCCGCCGTCGTCACGGCGTCAGCTTGCGGCACAGCCTCCGGCCCTTCAACCGCCATTGCGGCGGAAGCGGCCACACCCGCCGGGAATCCCGCCGGCGGCGAACTTCCCGTCATTCGTGAGATTGAGCCGCAGCACCCCGAGCGTATTATGCAGCGGAGTGCGGCCGAGCATCAGCGTGTTTCTCAGTCCCTGACAGAAGCCGGCGCGCGCCCGCTCACCGTCGCCGCCTGCCAGATGAGCAATCATTGCGACGGCGAACAGGGGAAGCTTGCCAACCTCGGCCGCATGCTGAAATCCATCAGCGTCGCGGCCGAGCACGGTGTGGAAGTCCTTGCCTTTCCAGAACTTTGTCTGCCCGGCTACCAGTTGGACGGCACGCCTGCGGAGGCCGCCGCCGTCAGCCACGCCCTGGCCGATGTTCCCGGGCAAAGCGATGCACTGGATCAACTGGCAGCCGCCGCGCAGCGCGAAAACATGGTGGTCGCATTCGGGTTCTCGGAGCGGGACGGAGAAAAGTACTTCAACGCCATCGGCCTGATCGATGCCGACGGAACTTGGCTCGGCACGCGCCGCAAGAACCCGCTCTCGCCGCACCCGTTCGAAACCGTCCCCTTCACGGAGCCGGATCCGTCGCTGCGATCATCGGTCTTCGACACCCGTCATGGCCACATCGGATTGTCGAACTGTTTCGACGGCGAGTTCCCGGAGAGCATCCGTCGCATGCGCCTGGCCGGTGCGGAACTGCTGCTGTGGTGCAATGCGGGGACGGGCGACCCCCGGCTCGGTCACACTTCGCGGATCAATGCGTCGGCCTGCTACGCGCAGTCGAACCGGATGTGGGTCGTCTGCTGCAACGCGGTCGCCGGCCGCTTCTATGGCACCAGCGTCATCGTTGGACCTTCCGGAGAGCCGCTCGTGGTGCTGCCGTCGGATCAGGAAGCTCTCGGACTGGCGACCATCAACCTGGCTCTCACCGCCGACTGGGACCGCTGGGCGTCGCGGCTCGATCCGATCTGGAACGCTCACGCCCCCTGACCCGCGTCGCTCGCCGCGCAACCGTCGCGCTTTGGGGGTAGAGCCTCCTTTGCAACCTCCCATGCCGAGTACCGGTTCAAACGCAAGATTCACGCAAGACGCGCGCGAAATCGGCAAGAATCACACCCCCCGGCACGCAGGCACAGCGCGCGCCTTGCCCTCAATCCGCCGTCCTGCCGCGCAACCCAACCACCTGAATTCACTTCCTTGAGCCGTCACCGTCGACTTCGCACTTCCGAAAATCCCGGTCGCGCAAAGATTTCGGAACATTTCCGACGTGCCGCGCGTCGAGTAAGATTAGAGTGAACCTACGGACAAGGTACGCGCCCAACGAGCGGCGGGATTGAGTCCCGCCGGTCAACGCAGGAGTTCCGGCATGGCCACGGCCCTCGATCAGCCTCGCGGATCGCAGAAATACGTGGACTTCGACGAGTTCATCGACTTCCAGGTGAACAAGACGCGGGCCGGCATCCGTCATACTGACCTGCTGACGGCGCTGGTCACGGTGGCGCTCGTCGTCCTGACGTACCTGCTGGCGTTCGTGGTGCTGGACCAGTGGGTCGTGCCGGGCGGGTTCGGGTACTGGCCGCGAACGCTGATGCTGGGTGCACTGGCCGGGTTCGTGGTGGGCTGGATCGGCTGGAAGGTCGTCTATCCCTACCTGCAGCGCGTGACGGCGCTGTATGCGGCCAAGCAGATTGAGTTCTCCCAGCCGGAACTGAAGAGCAGCCTGCTGACCCTCGTAGACCTGAAGCGCGCCGGACGCCGCGTGCCGCCGCACATCGTCGCTGCGATGGAAAAGCGGGCCGCGTTGCGGCTGTCGCAGATGGACGTCGAGCAGGCCGTCGATCGCCGTCCGCTCATGCGGCTGGCCTACGGGCTGCTGGCGGTCGTGGTCGCGATCTGCCTGTACACGGTGTTCTCGCCGAAGCCGATCTCGGCCTCGATCCTGCGGGCCCTCATCCCGGTCTCCGATGCGCCGGTCGCAACGCGGACCCGGATCATCAAGGTCGATCCCGGTGACACGTCGGTGCTGGCCCGGTCTCAGCTGGATGTGACGGCGGACCTCGCCGGCGAGATCCCGTCCGAAGTCACCCTGCTGATGACCATGCAGGACCACAGCCTGGTGGATGAGCCGGTGGCCCTGCGCGACACCGGCGAGGGACTCAACCGGTTCCGCGGCACGCTCGCCGGTCCCAACGGACGGGGCCTGCTGCAGAACTTTACGTACGTCATTCAGGCCGGTGACGCGACCAGCCAGCGGTACAGCGTCGTGGTCGAGCAGGCGCCGTACGCCACGGTGGAAGAAATCGTCTACGACTACCCCGACTACATGGGTCTCAAGGACAAGACTCAGACCGGCGGCGAGATCGACGCGTGGGAAGGGACCGACGTCACCATTCGGGCCGTCACCAACATGCCGGTGGCGACGGCAACCGTGATGAAGCATCAGAGCGAAGACACGACGCTCAAGGGGACGGAGATCGCGATGTCCGTCACCGACGGCACGCGGCTGACGGCGACGTTCCCGCTGGCGTTCGAGGCCGACGGCACCTACGAACATTTCTACCGCATCATCGTCCGCACCGAGTCGGGCAAGACCGACCCCGTCCCGCGGATGTACACGCTCAAAATTCGCCGCGACCTCCCTCCGGAGATCAAGCTGCTGCACCCGGCGAGCGACGTTGAGCTGCCGGCCAACGGCGTGCTCCCGTACGCCTACGAGGCGTCGGATCCGGACTTCATGCTGAGCAGCGTCCGCGTGCTGTTTGAGTACAAGGGGCAGCCGCTCGATGCGAAGACCCGCAGTCTCTACCAGGCGCCTCCGTTCCGTGCGCGGATGCAGGGTGGCGACAACATCGAACTCAGCCAGTTCCCGCTGCAGCCGGGCGACGTGCTGACGTTCTGGCTCGAAGCGCGCGACAACAAAGAGCCGTCGAATGTGACGGTGACACCCAAGTTCAACATCGCCGTCACCGAACCCGCCGCACAGGAGGAAGTGCAGCAGCGGTTCGACGACGAGCGCCAGATGGCCGAACAGCGGCTGGAGGCGGCACGGCAGCCGCAGCAGGAAGCGGGCGAGTCGGAAGATCCGCAGGCCGGCGACGAGGAGCCGATGGGTTCCGCCGACGAGGCCGCTTCGGACGGCGAGCAGAACGCTGACGACATGTCGCAGTCGGCCCCCGAGGACGATCCGACCGCGCCACGGGACCGCACGCCCGAACGCAACCAGGATCCCCAAACGGGCGAGCAGAACGGCGAGCAAGGTGAGGGATCATCCGCCGAGCAGGAAGGTGAAGGGGAGGGTCAATCGCAGCCCGGCGCCGAAGGCTCAACGCCGTCGACGCAGGAAGGAGACATGCCTCCGGACGGCAACTCCGAGTCGACGGAAGGGGGCAACGAAGGGGACGGCCGCCAGCCGTCGCAGCAGCGCGGCCCCGGCACGCAGCCGGGCAGCCGTCAGGAACGAACGCAGCCTGGCGACCGTGCCGCGGATGATGAAGCACTCCAGCGGTTTGTCGACAAGTACGACTCCGAGATTCAGAAAGAGCGCGAGCGGCGGCAGCAGGAACAGGGCGAACCGCAGCCCGAAGGACCGCCGCAGGATGCGTCACAGAGTGATGCGTCGTCCGACAATCCGCCTCCGGACGGCACCGGCAACGATCCGTCCGGCGACATGCCGAATGACGGCGAAGGGAGCACCCCGCGGAACGACGGATCGCAGTCGACCCCGCCGAACGGCAATCCGTCCGATCCATCTCAGCCCCGCGAGCCGGCCGACTCGGCCTCGCGCGACCAGTCCTCGACAAATCCCGATGAATCGGATTCGCCGACGAGCGATCCATCGTCCGAGGCCAGCGGACCGGGACAGGATCCCAGCCGGCCGATGACGGACGGCGAGCAACGTTCGAACGACGGCACGAGCAATTCCGGCCGCCCTGCCGATCCAGGCATGCCGCCGATGAACGACGGCGAAGGGACTTCTCCCGGCGAGAACCGTCCGGCCGACAACGCGAATCCGGACCAGGCCCGCCCCGGCGACGGCAATGATCCCGGAACCCCCATGCCCGGCGACAATCCGGACGCCCCGACCGACCGCAGCGGCATGCCGCAGGACGGCAATCCGTCCGACTCGCAGGACCCTGCCACACGCTCGGACGAACGTCCCGACAATCCCAATCCGCAGGGAACACCGCGCGAAACCGGCGGCAGCGAACGGCCCAACGGCGCGCGTCCGCCGCAGGGGCAGCGTCCGGGAGATTCCTCGCAGCCCGGCGACCGCGGCAGTTCTCCCAATGACCGGCAGTCCGAGCGTCCGCCGGCCCGCACCAGCGAGCAGCCCGATGGGCCCGATACTTCCGATCCGGGTGAAGGCCGCCGGGACGGCCAGCGTTCCGAGCAGCCGGCGTCGGGCGAGCAGGGGAGCAGCCAGCAGTCCAGCGAAGGAACACAGAACGGCACTCAGCAAGGCCCGGGGGATTCGACATCCTCCCCCGGCTCGCAGACGCAAAGCGACGGTGAATCCGGCATGCCCGGGGACATGCCGGGCGAGGGCTCCCGTTCGCAGCCTGGCGGTGACCAGCCCAGCAGCGAGGGAGCATCCGGCCAGCCTGAGGGCGACGGCAGTGACGCACCCATGCCGAGCGGCGATTCGTCGAATCCGTCCTCCGACGGGATGCCGTCGGAAGGCGGGGACATGCCGAGCAGCGGAGAGCAGGGAAGCAGCGAACAGGGCTCCGGCGAGCAGGGATCGGGCGAACAGGGAAGTGGCCAGCAGGGGAGCGGACAGGAAGGCAGCGGGCAACAGGGATCGGGTGATTCCGGTTCCGGCCAGCAAGGGAGCGGTGAGAGCGGCTCGCAGCCCGGACCCGGGTCACCGTCCAGCGGATCGCGTACCGGCTCGGGAGGCTCCGGCGACGGCAGCCAGGCCCCCAATGGTGGAAGCGGCGGCGCCGGAGGGGACCTCACGCCCGAGCAGGCCGATCTCGCCGACAAGCGCCGCGCCACCGAACTCGTCCTGAAGCGGCTGCAGGACGAACTGCAACGCGGCGAAGTCTCCGACGAAATGCTGAAAGACCTCGGATGGACGGAGGACAATCTTCGCGATTTCATGTCGCGGCTGGAGCAGCGACTGGCCGACAGCGGCGAGGACAATTCTCCCGCCGCCGAAGCCCGCCGCCGCCAGTTCCAGGAGATCCTCCGCGGTCTGGATGTGGGAGCCGAAAGCCAGCGCCGCGACGGGGCTACGGGCGACCGACCGGTCGAGGAAGGCTTTGCCGCGCCGCGCCGTCCGGCCCCGTCGGAGTTCCGGGCCGACGAAGAAGCGTTCAAGCAGCGCCTGTCGCGGGAAACCGCCCCGCGGCGATAGCGTTCTCTGCCACGCGCGGCGGGGTTCAACCCCGCCGCTCATCGCGCGACCGGCAACCCCTGCTGATGCCGCGCATCGGGCCGTTCCGCGTCTTGACGCCCCCTGCGCATTCTGCAACAACGCCCGCCCCTCTCTCAAAACCCTCGTCACAATCCAGGTGCCGTAACCCCGTCGCGCCCTTGTGCGCGCCGACGGACAGGATGTCCGTCATCCCCGGGTTCCGGCGACTGCCCGACCTCAGGAAGAGGCCTCATGTCCTGGACCAGGACCTTCCTCACCGGTGCGCTGCTCGCCAGTTCGGGCGCCGGCTGCGCCAACCTGATGACGTCGCGGGCCATCGACGCCTTCGCTGCCAGCGTTGCCGAGGCGAAGACCGAAGACATCCGCGAAGTCGCCTCCGAACGCTTTGCCCAGCAGGCCTTGCGCCTGCCGGAAGCCGGCGATGACCTGAAAGTGCTGAACCTGCCTCAGGGAAAGCTCACGGTTTTGCAGGTGGAGGACGTCTCCGCGAACCTCAAGCACGTCACGGTGCAGGTGGGGGACTCGGAGGAAAAGCACGACACGGTCGAGTATCACCTGATCCGGGAACCCGGCCGCCGTCGCTGGGTGGTGGACGACGTCTTTATCACCAAAAACAAGACGAGCCGCGGCGAACCGGTCACCAAGTCCGTCACCGAGCAGATGAACCTGCTGCTGACGGTCCGCGAATTCGTAACCGCCTGGAGCACCGGTTCGCGGGAAGAGACGCTCGAAATCACTTCGCCAGAACTGCAGTCCTCACTCTCGCCGTTGCCGCCGACCTACCTGCAGCAGGTGACCGCCGCGATGGTGGAGGGCGTGAATCCGCGCTCCATGCGGCCCGAAGCCCGGATCGACGGCGAACGGGCGGTGGTCATGGTGTCCCGCACTGGTGGCAAGCTGATGATCAGCCTGGCGCTCAACGAGAACCAGTGGCGCGTGACCGACGTCGCCACGGAGTCGAAAGACGACAAGCCGGTCGCATCCGTGAAGGTGATGGCGGGCGCACTGCAGTCGACGACGAAGTTTCTCAATGCCTACGCCGCGGCGGACCGCGCCGGTCTCGAAGCCGCCACGACGCCCGGCTTCTACAAGAACTCCCTCATTGCGGCCGACCTGGCGACGATTCCGCTTCCGGTCGTCGGACTTCTCGCCGCCAAGTATGAATACCATCATCACGGCGAGCGGGTGGACGTCGTGCTGCCGCAGCCGAACATGTCCTATATGGTGACGCTCGCCAGCCGCAATGCCGATGCCGGCGTCCCCGGATCGAGCCTGCCCGATTACGCGGTCGAGGAGGTCACTCTGTACGAGGGGGCCACCGGTCAGCGGAAGCGGATGTCGGCTCTGTTCACCACGCAGGCGACGGTCGATCTGTTCGCCGAGGCCCTCATTGCCCGCGACCGCGCCCGGCTGATGGTGCTCTCGACCACCGAGTTCTCCGACCGCGTCTGGAACGTCGCCATCGACCCGGTACTGCAGGCGGTTCCCATGCCGGAGATTGAGGCGGCCGAGCCGCGCGTCGTGGCGACCGTATTCCAGGGGCCGACCGCCGAAGTCACCGTCATGCAGGGCTCGCGGGCCCTCACGTATGTCCTCAAGTCGAGCCGCGGCCGGATGCTGGTTGATGACGTCCTGCTGCCCGTGGCCGACCGCTCGAATTCGCTGCGCGCCAATCTCGAGGTGCTGATTCCGGTCTACGGCTTCGCGCTGGGCGCCCATCATCACGACATGGAGCTCCTGCGGCGCACATCGGGTCCGGGTCTGGACCGCATGGCATGGACGCACACGCACAGCGTCCCCGATATCGGTTTTGATCTCGTCCAGCACCTCACGCTCCCGGTCCGGTCGATCCGGGCGACGGCTCCCGATCACACGCTGGTCGAACTGGCCGACGCCACGCGGACCACGCGCGTGATGCTGGTGCGCGAAGGGACGCAATTCGTCGTGCAGGACGTCCAGCTCTCGGTCGGCGATGGTGCGGGGCAGCAGGTCGAACTCCTGCAGGCGCTGCGGCAGGTCGTCGCCGCCCGCAATACCTATGCGGGGGGCGCCATCCAGATTCCGCGCGGCCAGGCCAATTCGTACGAAACCGGCGGCGGCGTCATCCCGGCCTCCGCCGAGATAATCAGTCCGGCTCAGTAGGCGGAAGGGCGCGCTCCGCGTCGGGTCGGACCTCAACGCGCGGCGGCCTGGGGCCGAAGAACTGGTAGTACGTGCAGGCGATGTTTGAGTTGTACAGCTTGCGCCGGCGATCGGCTTTGCGGCCGAACAGCCGCTCGAACTCGGGATGCGACGTCAGGATGTAATGCGACCACGTCTCAAGCGGCGCAAGCACCCAGCCCATCTCGCGGTACAGCCGCTCGACCTCGCGGCTCTCTCCGATCCGCTCGCCGTATGGCGGGTTGGTGATCACGCAGCCGTAACGCTTCGGTGAGCGCAGATCCGCGAGCGGCTTCTGCTGGAAGTGGATGTCGTCCGCGACGCCGGCGGCGACGGCATGCTGCCGCGCGAGGTCCAGCACGCGCGAATCGATGTCGGTGCCGATGATGCGAAGCGGCAACGGAGGCAGCTCAAGCGAGCGCGCCTCGCGGCGCGCGTCGTCCCAGTCGTCCCTGTTCCATTGAGGCCATTGTTCCGCCGCGAACGACCGGTTGATCCCCGGCGCAATCCCGCGGCCGATCAGCGCGGCCTCGACGGCGATCGTCCCGGAACCGCAGCAGGGATCGATCAGCGGCCGCTCCCGGTTCCAGTAGCTCAGCAGCACGAGCGCCGCCGCCAGCGTCTCCCGAAGCGGCGCTGCTCCAACGAGCGTCCGGTAGCCGCGCCGGTGCAGCGCCTCGCCCGAAGTGTCGAGCGTCAGCGTCGCCCGGTCCTGCAGCAGGCTGACTTCGATTCCGTATGACAGCCCCGTTTCGTCGAACCAGTCACGGCCGTACTTCGACTTCAGCCGCTCGACCACGGCTTTCTTCACGATGCTCTGGCAGTCCGGCACGCTGTGCAGCTTCGAGCGCGCGCTCCGCCCGCGCACCGGGAACGCGCCGTCCACGGGAATCCAGTCCTCCCACGGCAGATCCCGCGTCCGGTCGAAGAGTTCGCCGAAGTCCGTCGCCGGGAACTCACCGACCGCCACCAGCACGCGGCTCGCCGCGCGCAGCCGGATGTTGGCGCGGCAGACGGCCCGCACATCCCCCGCGAAACGGATGCGCCCGTCCTCGACGGTGGTCTCGGCGTACCCGAGTTCCTTCAGTTCGCGCGCCGCGACCGCTTCGAGTCCGAACGCCGTGGTGACGATGATGTCCAGCGGCATGGCATCGTCTCACGTGGCGCGCCGCGCGTCCGCCCCGTTGCGGCGGCGGAACGGATAGAACCAGACGCCGTACGGCAGAAATCGGGGCCGCAGCGGATCGTCCAGCCGCTGCGGATTCTGCAGCACCCATCCGTTGCGCCCGTTGAGCAGAGGCTCGGGGACGCATGACGGTCGGACGTCGGCCGGGGTGCAGGGACGCGAATCGACGATTTCGACAGTCCCCACAATTCGCCCGAGCGTGAGGGCCTCCGGATTCAGTCCGTGGTTCCGCACGGCCTCGACTGCGGCGGGGATGTCGGCCAGCTTCTGCGACGTATACAGATAGATCGGTCCGCGGACCCGCGTCGGCAGCGAGCGGACTTCGACTGTCTTGATGCCGCGCAGGATCAGCTCCGCCCACGGTTGGCGGATACCCAGCGCGATCAGTTCGCGGTTCGGATGCGTCAGCAGTTGACCGTCATTCACGTCCGCATCCTACACATTCGCAAACGCCGCGTCGTAGCGGACGAGGCCGGAGCAATCCTCAAATCCTGACTCCACAAGCGGCAGCGCCATAAAGGCCTCCGCCGGCACGTCATACTCGCAACGCAATCCGAACTCCGAGGCCGGTCGAAAACCGAATCGCCCGTAATAGGCCGGATCACCCAGCACGACCGCTCCGGAATAGCCCAGAGTCGCACATTCCGCCAGGCCGCGGCGGATCAGCTCTGCCGCAATTCCCCGCCGCTGATGCTTTGGCAATACCGCCACCGGCGCCAGCCCCACGCCGCGGTGCGCCTCCGGCGCACATTCGAGACTCACCGGGCTGAATGCAACGTGCCCGACGACGCTTCCATTCACCTCGGCCACCAGAGAGACAACGAGCACGCCGCTGTCTCGCAAGGCGTCCACCAGGTCCGCTTCGCCGTCCTGGCCGAACGCAATCGCATTCACATGACGAATCCGCTCGCGATCCGCGTCGGTCTCGCTGTGGAAACGTGCCTGCGGTTCAGTGGTGCCGGATTCCGCCACGTTATTCGCCCCGTTTGACCTGCTTCAGCCGCTCCGCCTCCGGCAGCAACTTATAGTGTTCATCCAGCGGAAAGCAGCCGGAGATCATGCCGTTTCGCGGAGCGGTCGTGCAGTCGCTGAATGTGCGGCAGATTTTCTTCGCCGCGCGATAGTCGTCTCCCGCCAGCACCCTGGCCGGCAGATCCCAATCGCTCAGCACCAGCCGCCCGATGCCGACGCTGTCCACCCATCCGGCCCGCACCACCGCCTGCGCCACATGCGGCAGGAATTCCTGAAAGTACGTGTAAGCCGTACCGACCACAGGTACGGAGGGCAGTGCTTCCTTCACCTTCCGCACTGCCTGAATCTGTCGCACGCAGCCGACCAGCGGATCCTCCGGCGGTTGATAACCGTCCGAGGGGGGGTAGAAGGCCGGCCGCTGGATGTGCGGGTTGTAATACGGCGAGCCGGCGCTCAGATTGAAGAGCTGAACGCCCGCGATGCTCAATTGGGCGATCAAGTCGATCGGTTCCGCCAGGTCGATCGCCAGCGGATCGTCTCGGCGACTGCCGAACGGGAGAACGGACTTCGCCGCCGCATCGTGTGGGTCCGGCCGCTCCGGGATGCCCGGTCCCGGCTTGCCGGGACGTGAGAGTTCGGGGTCCGGGCGATACGGCAGGAAGTCGAACAGGCTCAACCGGACGCCGATCATCAACTGCGGGCACGTCGCGCGGATCGCATTCACGATCCCGATCAGCAGGCTGATACGGTTGAGAAAGCTCCCGCCGAACGGTCCCGGTCGCGCGTGCGCCGAGAGCGTCTCGTGCAGCAGGTATCCGTGGCAGGCTTTCACATCCACGAACTGAAAGCCCGCCTCGCTCGCCGCCTGCGCGACCTCAACGTAGCGATCGATCAGACCGCGGAACTCCTCGTCGGTCCACAGCGCGTCATCGTCCTGAGGATCGATGCCGACCCGCCGGTCGAGGAGCGGATGATGATATGCAATCCGCGGGTCGGCCCGGTCTTTGCGATTGGGCCGCGAGTACCGGCCGGAGTGCGTCAATTGCAGGCCGACCAGGAGATCATAAAGGGCCGCGTCGCCGAATCGTGCTGCATGCCCGCTCCTGAGCGTCTCCAGCAGTTGACGCAGCGAAGCGATACAGTCGCCGCGGCGCTTCGGGTCGTAATACAACTGGTTCGGGTTCGCGCGGCCGTCCTGCTGCACGGCGAACGCTTCGCCTCCCCAGATCAGCTTGCAGCCCGACTCCCCGAAGTGCCGCCAGCGTCGCAGGGTGTGTTCGCTCGGCCGTCCGTCTGCGGTGCCATCCCAGCCTTCCATCGGATGCACGCACCACCGGTTGCCGACCTTGAAGTCGCCGATCACCAGCGGCTGAGCGAGCGGCGAGCCCTCCGCCATCGACAGCGGTTCGTCGTCGCATGGCAACTCCAGGCCCAGCTCATCGAGCCGTTCCCGCAGTTGATCGACGGACTTGAATGCACCGATGCGGGGATAAGACATGGAGCAGGATCGAATCAACGAAAAAGTGGCGCCGGCCGGTGCAGACGACAATCGGGCGAGATTCGGCATCAATGCCGCATGCCGGGGAGCTACCGCTGCACGCGGCCGCTGCCGGAGCCGGACATCAGCGCCTCGATTTCGCTTCGCGACGCATAGTTAAAGTCGCCGACAATACTGTGCTTGAGACAGCTGGCCGCCACCGCGTAACGGAGGGCGGACTCCGGCTGACCCAGCGTGCCGTCATTCAGCGCATAGATCAATGCTCCGGAGAATGAATCCCCCGCACCGACGCGGTCGACGATGTTGCGGATCTCGTAGGGGGCGTACTCCCCGGCGGCATCCGTCGGGGCGAACCAGGAGTGTTTCGTGCCGGCGTCATAGAGCATCGCGCCCCAGTTGTTGTGGCTGGCCGAAAGGCTCTCCCGCAACGTGATCGCCACGCGAGAGACGTTGGGAAACTGCTGCACGATCGTCCGGGCCACGCCCACGTATCCGTCGCGATTCAGCTGGCCGCTCTCGACGTCCGAATGCGGCGCCGCGATGCCCAGCGACAGGTCGGCGTCCTCCTCGTTGGCGATCACCACATCGATGAACGGCATCATGCCGCGCATCGTGTCGCGCGCCAGGTCCACCGGTTTCGTGCCGGTCCGCCAGCGCCACAGCTTCTTGCGAAAGTTCAGATCGCACGAGACCGTGACGCCGCGGGCCTTGGCCTGCCGCACCGCTTCCAGAGCCGACCGGGCCGCCACATCGCTCAATGCAGGCGTAATCCCGGTGATGTGAAACCACCCCGCATCGGCGAACACCGTGTCCCAGTCATAGGCGTCCGGCCCCACGAGCGCAATGCTGGCCCCCTCGCGATCATAGGTCACCGTCCCGCTCCGCTGGTTCGCGCCCGTTTCGACGAAGTAGATGCCGAACCGGCCTCGCTCCTCGCGCTGGATCAGGTCGGTTCCGACGCCAAGCTTTCCCAATTCCTGCACCAGGCTGTCGGTAATGACGTTATCGGGGACGGCCGTGAGGAAGGCCGACGCTCCACCCTGCAGCGCCACCGACACGGCCACATTCAGTTCGCCGCCGCCGAAAGTCGCATCCAGCGTGCCCGGCACGGACTGCCTCAGCCGGTAGAACCCGGGCGGCGCCAGCCGCAACATCACCTCGCCGAACGTGACAACACGCATGCTCAAGCCTCACGAAAACAAGGAGCGCTTTCCCAACCCTCTGTCCCTGCGGGGCAGTCTTGAATCACACAATGCGGCAGAAGCCGGAGGAACTCGCTGAAGCAGGGAGGCGGGGTTTCGCGCGATTGTTCGTTCTCGAGTTCAATGGAGCCAGCAAGACGTGCCCTGCTGCAGGCGTCGCGACTGGCCGGCAACACAGACGCGGCAAGTTGGCCCATCGTCCGATCGGGTTCGCCGCCAAGCCGTTCGGTAAGCGTACCAGCCGCCTTTCAGGACGGACAGAGCCGAGCGCAGAAACAGCACCAGGGCGTCACCCAGCATGTCGACCGAGTCCGCCAGTGGTGTGCCACGGTGGATGTCTGTCTCCCTGCCTGTTTCGCTGAACCCCGCCCGTTGGACGGCAGTTTGTCACGCGCTGTATGATCCGTGGCGCATGATAATCTGCCGCACATATGGCGCTGACTCGCCATCGACGAGCGTGCCTCAATCCCTCCTGCGTTACACCAGTGAGCTGACCATGAACGACCTGAACACCAGCCGTCGCGAGTTTCTGCAGGTGAGTGCGCTGGCGGCGGCCGGGCTGGCCGGGGGGGCGGCAACGCGAAGCGTTCTGGGAGCGAACGAGCCGTCGGAACGGACCGCTACGAATCGCGGGCGCATCTTCAAGGCGAACAAAGGGGGGGGCATCGGCGAGGACCAGGCCGCGATGCTCGCCCGGCTGAAGCAGTACAAAGAGCTGGGCTTCGACGGCATCGAGGGGGGCAGCCCCGACATCCCGGACGTCGCCGCATTGCGCGACGCCATCGCCGAGACCGGGGTGCCTGTGCACGGCGTCGTGGACGGCGTGCATTGGGGGGACGACTATCGTCTCTCGTCTCCTGACCCCGCGGCTCGCGAACGGGGCCGGCTGGCCTTGATCCAGGCGATTGAGGACGCGCACGCGATCGGCGCTTCCTCCGTGCTGCTCGTCCCGGGTCGGGTGACTGGGCCTGAAGAGAATCACGACCATGTCTGGGAGCGGTCCATTGCGGAGGTGCGGCACGTGCTGCCCACCGCCGCGAAGCGGGGCATTCACGTGCTGATCGAGAACGTCTGGAACGGCTTCTGCGAAACGCCCGAGCAGTACCGCGACTACGTGGACGCCATCGGCAGCCCGTGGGTCGGTGCGTATTTCGACATCGGCAACTGCCGCAAGTTCGGTCCGGCCGAGGACTGGATTCGCGCGCTCGGGCAGCGAATCATCAAGCTGGACGTGAAGGACTGGGGGGCCACCAACGGCTTCTGCCGGCTGGGTGAAGGGGACGTCAACTGGCCCGAAGTCCGCAAGGCGCTGGCGGAGATCAACTTCAGCGGCTGGGCCACCCGCGAGGGGAACGACAATTCCCTGGAAGACACGGCTCAGTTGATGGACGAACTGCTCGATCTCTGATTGACCATCCACGACGCGAGGCACAAAGACACCGTTTAGACCTGGCCCACCGGGCCAGGCGCTCGAATGGGTTGTGTCCCGACGACACGCGCCCATTCATTGCCTTCTCAGCAGTCATGGCAAACTCGAGGTCCCAGGGCCCCCGCCGTCCCGCCACCAAACTGCCGCATCTGCAGAAGAAGCTGCAGCAGCAGAAAGTGCGCAAGGCCGATCGGCGGCCCAAGTCGCGCGGCTGAGGCGCGTCAAACCGGGGAATCTGCGCCGGGTTTGACGGTCATGCGGACCCTGCCGGCCGCACCGGTTCTGCTGCGGGGAGCGGTTGTGCCGTTCGATAATTCTCCTGTGGCAAAGCATGCGCGTGCGCGCCGGCGTTTCGACCGCAACGCAGCAAGGCCTTGGGGGACTGACGGATGACGACTTCAAGTACGGTCATGGACGACCGGCGGATCGAACGCATCGTGCACGAGGCACTGGGACGGCAGTTGCGGACGATGTCCCTGCTGGCGTTGCTGCTCGGCGTGCTGGGATTCTTCGCCGGACATTTCGTCGCCGCCTCATACTCCCGGCAGAACAACGAGCGCCTCGAAGCGCGGCTCGCCGAAGTTCAGGGGCAGATCGGCGTGCTCACCGACCGCTGCAACCGCATGGACCGGCAGCATGCCCAGGTGGCGACCAATCTGCTTGACGTGGAGCGCCTGCGGCAGAACGAAGTGCAACGAGACATCGCTGCGCTGCGCAGCATTATGGATTCGATCGACGAACGCCGCACCGCGTCGCTGCGCGATCTGGACACCTACGTCACGCGCCGCCTCTACGTCCCGCCGCAGGCCGTCACGGCCGCGATGAACCGGCTCGTGGACGACCAGCTGCTGCAGATGGACCGCGTGCTCGCGAATGTCGAGCGCCGATTGCCCGACGCCGTACGGCCGACGCCGCCGGCGCAGACCGCGAATCAGGAGTGGACCGCCGCACCGCCGCCGCCTGTGGAGCCGGACGCCGTCGGATCGGCTGACATGACCGGCCGCGGACCTGTTCCCGAACAGGCCATCGTGGTGCGGCAACCCGACGTTGCCGAAACGCCGGAGGCCGAAACGCAGTTGTTTGCTCCGCCGCCGCGCAAGGGCTTTCTGTTCATTTCGCGGTCGCAACCGGAGCGGCTCGACGCCACGCGCGTGAGCGAATCGGGGGCGATCCCCCTGCCTCCGCGCTAGTCTCATCATCACGCATTGGAGAGAGCGTAGCGTCGGATGCAGTCAGCCGCCGATCTGCGCAACCGGCATTCCGAGTTCCTGTACCAGCACGCGCAGGAAGGGCTCCACGTCGGTGACCACCCCTACGGTCTGAAACGTCCCCCGATCGGCGAGTTTCGTCACCGTGGCCGGGTTGATGTCCACGCAGACGACCTTGACCCGCGCCGGCAGCATATTGCCGGTCGCGATCGAGTGCAGCGTCGTCGCGATCATCAGGCAGAACGTCACTCCCTCGCACAGTTTGCGCATCGCAGACTGCGCCGCCAGCGAATCGGTGATCACGTCCGGCAGCGGGCCGTCATCCCGGATGCTGCCGGCCAGCACGAACGGAATGCCGCGGCGGACGCACTGGTACATGATCCCCGACGTCAGCAGTCCCTGATCCACGGCCGGCCGGATGCCACCCGCCCTGCGAATCCGATTGATCGACCGCAGATGATGCTCGTGCCCTTCCTCGGCGGCGCGGCCATGGCTCATCGAGATCCCCAGGCTGGTGTCGAAGAACGACTGCTCGATGTCATGCGCCGCCAGTGCATTTCCCGCAAACAGCACGTTGACAAAACCCTGTTCCACCAGCCAGCTGAAGTAGTCGCGGCTGCCGGTATGCACCACTGCGGGGCCGGCGACGAGCAGGATCTTCCCGTCGCCGTCGCGGGCGGCGCGCATCGCCCGGGCGATGTCGCGCACGGTGACTCCCTTCGGCTTCTCGCTCGATACCGTCGAGTGCATGAAGCTGAACGCGTCATGTTGCGACGTGTCCCGCTGCACCGGCCGCACCCGCGTCCCCTGCCGGCCGATCACCACCAGTTCGCCCCGCCGGACATCCGCCATCGGCACGCAGCGGGCCGACTGCTGTCGCGGATCCACAACGACGCCGCAGTCCATCTCCTGGCGGTCCACCTTGATCCAGTCGCCGTCCACGCGGACCTCGGTGTCCTCATTCGTCGAACAGTAGAATCCCTCCGGAAAGGCCCCGTCCAGATCGGCTGCCTGCAGCCGGCAATCCTGCATGTGCACCGGAGCCGCCCCATGCTGACCGATGGCGGTCAGGATCGTCTCCAGCGCGTCCTGCGTGTCGGCGGAGACGTTCATTCGCACCAGGCTGGGATCGCGCCGGCCGTGGCCGATCTGCACCTGCTTCATCTCGAAGTCCCCGCCCAGCGAGGTGATCTCGTCGAGGATCTTCGGCAGGATCAGGCTGTCGATGATGTGGCCGGCGACTTCCACCTCTTCGGAAACGCGTGTGTCCGTGTCCGGTTGCTTCCTGGCTCCGTCCGCCATGCGCGCTGCCCTTTCGGTCGTCCGATGCGGCCGTTAGCATTTGATCGTTCGCCCGCGTGCTGCACATTGTAGAAACTCCTTGCAACGGGCGTCGATATCCGCCTCGATGCTGAACATCGGACTAATCGGTCTCGGACCCGACTGGGAGACACAGTACGCGCCGGCGCTGGCCCGGCTGTCCCCCCGGCTGCGCGTGACGGCGGTGTACGATTGCGTCGCGGGCCGCGCGCTGCAGGCGGCCGACCAGCTCCGCGCCTGGCCGGTGACCGGCATCCGCGCAATGCTGGAACGCCCGGACATCAAAGGCGTCCTCGTCCTCGACGCCGGCTGGCAGGGGATCGCTCCCATCAGACTGGCGATTGAACACGAGCGCCCCGTCTTTCTCGCCGCTCCCTTTGACGCCGACGTCGAGGAACTGGAACGCATCTCCAGCTCCGCCGGCGAGGCCGGTCTGCTGCTGATGCCCGGCCTCCCGATGCGCTGCACGCCAGCGTCGGCCCGGTTGCGAGAACTGACCGCCACGCAACTCGGCGTCCCGCAGCGGATTGACGTCCGCGTTCTGGGGAACATTGCGTTCAACACTTCGCTGCTCGCGGGCATTATCGACTGGTGCGCCCAGATGGCGCAGGCCCGTACGGTGGAAATCGGCTCCATCCAGCCCACGATCGGGCGGGACGCTGCCGAGGGCGTGAGCATCGCCGCTGTCCTGGAGCGGGGAGGCTCAAATCCATCGCGAGTTGCGGTTGCCGTCCGAGCCAGCGAACCATCGGGAGGCGTTGAGGCGACCGGGACCGGGCTCGACGCCTTTCCGTTTCATGCCACCGTCGAGTGTGCGCATGGTACGGCGCACGTATTGAGCGCGGCACGAATCCGCTGGCGGTGCCAGGCCGATGAGGCTGAGGAGGATCTGGAGAAGGAGCGGACTGGACTGGACCTGGTTCTGGATTACTTTGCCCGGCGCGTTGTCGGGGGATTGATCCCCGTTCCCGATCTCACCGAAGTCTGCCGCGTGCTCCGGGCACTGCCGCCGGAGCGGTGGCACACCGGCGCGTTGGCCTGACACGATGATGCTTCCGATGATGCGGACGATTCGAACTGGCTGGGGATGGCTGCTTCTACTTGAGCTGTTGCTGCCGCGCGTCGCGATGGCGCAGTCGCCCGATGCAGAACCGCCCCGCCGCCTGTATCTGGATGAGTTTCGCCCGGAGTCGATGCTTGCGGCCCCGTCGCATCGCGTTCACGCGAGCCGATACTCGTGCGTCAACGTGCATACGCACCCGGCCCGGTTGTCGGACGAGGAACTGGACTCGCTGGCGATGGTAATGGATCAGGCCGGCGTCGCCGTGAGCATCTGCCTCGACGGCGAGACCGGCGGCCGCTTCCTCGAACTCCAGCAGCGACTGGAGCAGCACGCTCCCGGCCGGTTCCTGATCTTTCTCCGGATGGATTACATCGGCGACGGCGACCCGGATGACCCGTCCAGTTGGGATGTCCACGACGATGACTTCGGCCTCCGCATGGCCGACAAGCTGACCGAGGCCGTGCGCCTGGGTGCGGCGGGCCTCAAGCTGCTCAAGGACCTGGGTCTGGGCGTGCGCGATCCGGACGGCGAACTGATCTCCCCGGACGACCCCCGTTTCGATCCAGTCTGGCAGCGGGCCGGAGAACTCGGCATTCCCGTCCTTTGGCATTGCGCGGACCCAATCGCCTTCTTCCAGCCCGCTGACGAGCGGAACGAGCGCTGGGAGGAGCTGTATCGCCACCCCGACTGGAGTTTTCACGGAGCCGACTTCCCCACGCACACCGAACTCATCGAAGCGCAGCTGCGCGTCTTCGCGCGTCACCCGGAGACAACCTTCGTCGCAGCCCACATGGCCAACCTGCCTGAAGATCTCTCGCGGCTGGGCGATCTCCTCGATCGTCACCCCAACATGTACGTGGAGACGTCCGCTCGCCTTGCTGAACTCGGCCGGCAGCCGTACACAGCCCGCGATTTCTTCATCCGCTACGCCGACCGCATCCTCTTCGGCACGGACGGCCCCGGCACTACCGACAAGCTCAACCCGCAGTTCCGTTTCCTTGAAACGAGGGACGAGTACTTCCCCTATGTGGACGACCCGGCCCGCTTTCCTCCGCAGGGATTCTGGAATATCTACGGCGTCGATCTGCCCGACGATGTGCTCCGCAAGGTGTACTACCAGAACGCCGAGCGGCTCATCCCGGGGATTCAGCAGGCACGAGCACGCCGGCTGGATTCAGGTGAACTGCGAACAGGCGTCGAGTCCCGCAACGTCGAATAGTTGCCGGCCTCTGGTCAACCCGCTGTGATTCAGGTGGTGCTGTCGAGACGGAAAAGGTCATCCCATGCAACGTCGCGAATTCCTGGCCGCTGCTGCATCACTCCCGTTCGCCGGTCAATTACTGAGTTCCGCACGGGCTCATGAGGAGCATGACCACGCTCAGTGCGGACCAACCTACGCATCGCCAAAGGAGGCGATGGCCTCGCCGCGCGAGACGCTGCTGTACCTCCCCTGCATCTACGCGGGCACCGCGGTCGAGCAGCCCGACTATCTCGCCACGGTCGATGTGAATCCGGATTCACTGACGTACGGCCAGGTGGTCCATCGCACCGTTATGCCGCACGTCGGCGACGAACTGCATCACTTCGGCTGGAATGCGTGCAGCAGTTGTCATGGCGATCCGGAGCACAGTCGCCGGTATCTGCTGGTCCCCGGCATCGCCTCCGGCCGCATTCACGTCCTGGATGCACACGACCCGGCGGCCCCTGTATTGCATAAAGTCATCGACGGCGACGAGATCAAACAGAAGACCGGTCTCTCCGCACCGCACACCGTCCACTGCCTCCCGGACGGCCAGATCATGATTTCCATGCTGGGCGACGCCGACGGCAACGCCCCGGGCGGATTCCTGTTGCTCAGCGACGAGTTCGAGATCGTCGGCAGTTGGGCGAACGACCGCTCCGGCATGCACTTCAACTACGACTACTGGTACCAGCCGCGCCACAATGTCATGGTCAGCAGCGAGTGGGGAGCGCCCAACACGGTCTCCCGCGGGTTCAATCCGGAGGACGTCGCAGCCGGCAAATACGGCCGCCGGCTGCACTTCTGGGATTGGAAGGAGCGCACGATCGCCCAGACCATCGACCTCGGTGAAGAAGGCCTGATTCCGCTGGAGGTCCGCTTCCACCATAACCCCGACAGCACGCACGGATTCGTCGGCGCAGCCCTCTCGAGCGCCATCTTCCACTGGCATAAGCCCGGCGACCAATGGGCCGCAGAGAAAGTCGTCCAGGTCGATCCGGTCCCGCAGGACGGCTGGCCCTTCCCCGTCCCCGGCCTCATCACCGATCTCGTCCTCTCCCTCGACGACCGCTGGCTCTACTTCTCCAACTGGCTGCACGGAGACATCCGGCAGTACGACGTCAGCGATCCGTCCAACCCGAAGCTCACGGCCCAGGTCTGGCTCGGCGGCGTTCTCGGCAAAGGTATCGAGCATCAAGGCAAGCAGCTCAACGGCGGCCCCCAGATGCTGCAGCTCACCCTCGACGGCCGGAGGCTGTACGTCACCAACTCCCTTTACAGCCCTTGGGACAACCAGTTCTACCCCGACATGGCCGAACAAGGCTCATGGCTGCTGCAACTGGACTGCGACACCGAACGCGGCGGACTCAACCTCAACGGGGACTTCCTCGTTGACTTCGGCAAGGAGCCCCACGGCCCGGCCCGCGCCCACGAAATGCGCTTCCCCGGCGGCGACTCAACCTCCGACATCTGGATCTGATCCCCCGCTGCCGCCCACACCAGCCCGCCGCGCCGGCAAAGGCCGAACGTCGCTGGACTGTGAAGCGTTTCAGTGCGACGCCTGCCGGCTCGCCAGGCAGCTACGTCAGATCGTCCGCTAACAACAACGCCGCATTCCCGCTTCACTGAACGTGGAATGCGAATTGGTCGTAGCGCGCCGTCCGAACGTCGTCGACGCGGTCGTACGCCCCCTGTGTTCTCTCCCCGCCATCCCCATTGTGCATACTGCCGTGGAACGACTCGTCTGGATTAATCGACTGGTATCGCTCGCCGTTGCGATCGGATACGTGGTCGTCGCCGGCGTTACCGAAGGGTGGGAAGGAGAGAACTTCGCCTTCGCCTACGTCCTCGTCGTGCCGCTGACGCTGATCTGGTTTCCGGAACAACTCGGTGACTACTGCGGTCCACTGGGCCGCGGACACATTACCTGTGAAACGCCCCCGCTGCTGGTCGCCCTGGCCGGCTGGTTCTTTCTCGTCGGCCTGCCGCTGACGATCTATCTGCTGACTTCCGCCGCCTCACCGGGATGAGCAACGACGTTTTCGAGCTGCGCGCTCTCAGTGCGCCAGAGTCAGCGACCATCAGCTTTCTTCAGACTTGGGCAGCCGGCTGAGCTGCGCCTCCTGCACATTCTGCCGCCGCTCCTTGCGGACGAGAATGCGCAGGCCCTCCAGCCGGATGTCCTCGCCGCGCTCGACCGGCCGGCCGAGACGTCGCGTCAGCCAGTCGTTCAGCACGTGCGGAGGGGGCAGCATATCGTCCGTGGGAAAGCTCAGACCCGTCGTCTGTTCCAGCCGGCTGAGCTGCGCACCGCCACCCACGACCCAGTTGGGCCCCGCCGCCGTGATGTGCGTGGGCAAACGGTCGAACTCGTCGTGAATCTCTCCCACGAGTTCCTCGATCACGTCCTCCAGCGTCACCATCCCGGCGACCTGACCGTCTGCGTCGCGTACCAGCGCGATGTGATTGTGCTCCCGAATCAGTTTCTCCAGCGCGGATGCGACGGAATCGTCCGACTTGAGACGCGACAGCGGCCGCAGGATCGATCGCAGCGACGGCTCGCGCGGCGCCAGCCGCATGCAGGCCACAATGTCCTTGAAGTTGACGTAGCCGATGATCGACTGCACGTCCCCGGAATGCTCCGTCACCGGGAATCGCGTGTGCATGTCCTCGTGGGCCGCGATCAGCGCGTCGGACAGGTCGTCACCCGCGTCGAGCGTGCTGATGGCGTCGGCCGGCAGCATCATCTCGCGAACCTGCATGTTCGCGATCCGCGCCGCATTGACGATGATTCCCTCCTCCCTCGGCCCGATCAGCCGCGACGTCCGCGCGATATTGGCCAGTGCCCTAAGCTCCTGGAGTGCGGCTTCCTCCGACTGCGGACCGTCCGGCCCATCGGGCTTCCAGCGGCTCTCCCCCCAGCGCATGATCAATGAAACGGACTTCTCAAACAGCCACACCGCCGGCCACACGCTCCACGAGAACCACTCCATCGGCGGCGACAGCTTGAGGCACACCCACTCCTTATTGCGGAGCGAGAACACCTTCGGCACCAGTTCGCCGAAGATGATCGTCAGCGTAGTCAACGGCACAACGACCATCGCGATCGCCAATATGCCCGCCGCCCCACGCGGCAGCCCGAGGTTCAGCAGCAGCGGCTGAAGCGTCTCCGATGCGCCGGCGCCCCCCGTCGCCGCGGCAATGGCGCCGACGAGTGTGATCCCCAGTTGCACGACGGCGAGGCTCGCCTCCATGTTGTTCTTCATCCGCAGCGCGGACGTCGCGCCGCGACGATTGTCGGCGGCTAGCCGATCCAGCCGTCCGACGCCGATCGAGGCCAGTGCGATCTCGTATCCGGCAAACACGCCGTTGATCACGATCATGACCGCCATGACCGCGAGTTCGATGGTCCACACGCGAAATCCAGTCCGTTGTCAGGTTCGGTCCGCGTCGCCGGCGCGTTGCCCGATGCGGATTGTGACTCTGTTGTTGGCGGGTCAATCGCCGGCAACGGCTGCGACTCGCCCCGCATGCCGGGAACCGCACTGCCGCGCCGCCGTCCGACGTCATCGCTCAGTGTCGTCGCCCCGCGCCGCTGTGAACAGGTCATGTTCGGGCCATTCCCGGACCTGGTCGATCGCTTCGTGCAGCAGCGGATCGATCGCGCGGGCCAGATGAGTGATGTCCGGCGCCCGGCGGGCGTTCAACACGATGGCGAAATGGTTCCCGTCATGCCGGCGCACCAGCAGCGTCGCCGTGCCGGCCAGCGATCCGGTATGCCACGTGTTGATACGCTGCGGCCCCTCCACTTCGCGCACCATCCAACCCAGACTGTAATAGGTCGGCTCCGGCTCACCCTCCTCGTTGAGCGACACATTGCCGGGCGGGCGTTCGTGCATGCAGCGAATCGACCCACCGCTCAGCAGGCAACACTTCTCGGGGTCATCGAACGCCACGGCGATCCGGGCCAGATCGACGGCGGACGCAATCCACGCGCCGTGGGAATCCATCGCCTCCAGGTTCCAGGCGCCGTAAGGCCAGGCCACCGGTTGCCCAAGCTGATCGCTGAAAACCGACGTTCCCTGCTCGGCCTCATAGTATCGAACCTCCCCCGCGGCTCGGCCGTCCGGTCGCGTCGCGCCGATACGCATGTCGGTGATCCCCAGCGGCTGCAGCACGCGCGTCTGCACGAGCCCCTCGTACTGCTCCCCGGTGGCGCGCTCAATGACGCGCCCCAGCAGGCAATAGCCGAAGTTCGAGTACGCGTACCGCTCACCCGGATCGAAGTCCAGCGGCCGGCCCAGCATGCAGCGAATGACGTCGTCTGGTCCGGCCGGCGCCGGAATTCTGAGTTCTTCGGCAAACCGCACGGCCTCGAACATCGGATCGAACGACTTGTCCCGGTCCCAGCCCCCCGTGTGTTGCAGCAGTTGACGGATCGTGACATCCCGCAGTCTCGGATCCGGTTCCTGCCCGTCCTCCAGGTGCGGCTCGTACCCCGTCAGAATGTCGAACACCCTGTCGTCGAGCGACAGTTTTCCCTGCTCGACGAGTTGCAGGATCGCAATTGCGGTCACCGGTTTTGAGATGCTGGCAATGCGGAACAGATGCTCCGCCGTCGCCGGCTCACGATTGTGAATGTCCGCATAGCCGTAACCTCTCGCAAACACGAGTCGGCCGTCGTGCACGAGCGCGAGGGCCGCCCCCGGCACGCTGTGCTGATCCAGAAACGACTGCATGAGCGAGTCGAAGTGCCGCAGTTGCGGAACCTCGGTCCCGGTCAAGACGCGAGATGGCGCCAGGTCCCGGCGGTATCCCGGACCGCGCAGGACGCGGCCCGGCTTCGCATCGGTATAGGCCCCCTCTTCCAGCACGACGACGCCGTTGACCAGCACGTATTTCATCCCCTGCGAGGATGCATGCGGATCTCCAAACGTCGCCCGATCCGCGATGAGGTCGGCATCGAAGATCGCGATATCAGCCGCCTGCCCGATCGCAATCCGCCCCCGGTCGTACGCCATGATCTCGTTGGCGGCGACGGATGTCGCCTGAGCAATCGCGCGTTCCAGCGACACCACGCCCAGTTCGCGGACATACCGCGACAGCACGCGGGGGAACGCCCCGTACGCCCGCGGATGCGATGCGATCCCCGACCCGGAATCCGGACCGACGTCGGTGCAGTAGGAGATGAAGTCCTGCTGCATCGCCTTGATCACGTTGGCTTCGGACATGCTTTCCGGCATCGCGAACGCTCCATGCCGCACGTTCGTGAAGAACACGTCCCACGGGTCGCCGTCCGTCGCCGACGCGATCTGTGCAATGGTCCGCCCATTGTGCTCGCGATACTCCTCGGCCCCGATGCTCCCCAGCGACACCTTGCCCCAGTCGAACCCCACGTGACGGAACCAGTTCTCCCATCCCTCTTCGGTCTCCATCTCCCGGCGGATGCGGGCCCGCACGTCCGGATCGTCCAGCTGACGCAGCAGCACGTCCCGTCCTTCCGCAAAGTTCCGCGGATGGATGAACGCCTCGATTCCGAGCCCGTTATTGACGTACGGATAAATGTCGGCCGTCACCTGCTGGCCCGATCGCCGCGCGGCCCGGATCCGCGCCACTGCTTCGTCGATCTTCCCCCAGTTCTGCCGTCCCGCCGCCTTCAGATGAAAAATGTGCACGGGAACCTGCCCCGTCCGGCCGATCTCCAATGCCTCGTCGATCGCCTCCAGCAGCCGGTCCCCCTCATTCCGCATGTGCGTGTAATATCTTCCCCCCGACTCACCCACGACGGCCGCCAGCGCCGCAATCTCCTCCGTCGTCGCGTACGTGGCGGGCGGATAGATGAGCGCCGTCGAAAGCCCGATCGTCCCGTCTTCCATCGCCGTCCGGACATGCTGCTGCATCTGCTGCAGTTCATCCTCGCTTGGCCGGCGGTCGATCTCCCCCAGCACCACGCGACGAACCTCCGTATGCCCCACCGTCTGGGCCACGTTCACCGGCAGCCCCGCCTGCTCCAGCAGCAGAAAGTACTCCGCGAACGACCGCCAGCGACGGTCGTCCGCATCCCGAGGCTCGACCGGCGCCGGCGAATGCCCCTCGCCGGCGTTGATCGTCGTCACCCCCTGCGTGAGCAGGTTCAGCGCCGTCTCCGGATGCTCGAGGAACGGCTCGGCGGTCTGCCCCATCATGTCGATAAAGCCGGGGCAAACGACAAGCCCGGTGGCATCGATGACCCGCTCCGCCTCTTCGTCCTCAAAGCGGCCGATCCCCACGATGCGACCGTCATCCACCGCGACGTCGGCGCGATACCACGGAGCGCCGGTGCCGTCGACAATCCGCCCACCCCGAATGACCAGGTCGAATCGGTCGTCGGCCCGCACAGCGTCGGCGTTTGTCAGTGCCAGCATCCCGCAGACTCCGATCCGGACTGAAAGCGAAAGTGAGTGAGTACAGCGCATGGCGTCTCTCGATGACTCGTAGCTCCGGGGCGTCTCCGTATGATGTGCCACTCTATCGCCGGCGCGCGAGCATCGCCAATCGCGCGCCCTGTTCCGCAGCAGACACTACGACGCGATTCGGTCCGTCCGCTATGGCGACAGCAGCCGCTCAGCGTTGGCCGTTGCGATCGCATTGCGCCGCGCATCCCCCAGTTCCGACTCGTCCAGTTTGAGGATCGCCGACTCCGGATAAAAGACGGGCGCGTAGGTCCCCAGCAGCACGCGCGGCAGCGGGAATCGCGTGAGGAACGGCTCCAGCCCGGCGACTCCCTCCAGCATTGCAATCTCGACAAACGCGTTCTCGCACGCGGCCACCGCCTCCAGCACAGGTCCCTGCACGTCGCGCAGCGCATTCAGCAGAATGCACCGCAGCCCGGGGCGCACCTGAAGCAGGTCCGGGAGCGGCGCGGTGTCCACGTGCGACACGCGCAGTAGCGGGTGCTGTGTCCGCTCATCCTCCATCCGGATCGCAATCTGGACGATCAGGTTCCGCTCGGCCGCCAGATCCAGCAACTCCGCAAAACGCGGATCATCCAGGCCGTAGCCGTGGTAACCGGGATGCAGCCGGATGCCCCGCATCCCGTGCTGCTCGTGGCAGCGCCGCAGATCATCGCTCCATCCGGGCAGCGCAGGATTCACGCTTCCAAACGGCAGCAGCACTCCAGCCCCCTGATCCCGGCAGTCCTCGGCCAGCCGCTGGTTTGCAGCCGTCAAATCCTTGTGCAGCAGCCCGTCCAGTGTGCCGGCCCACGCGGACGTCACCCCCAATATCTGCAGTTTCTCGACCAGCGCGGCGGGCTCGTCCAGCGCAAGACGCCGTGTCGGCCAGCGGGACAGGTAAACATTGGTGTCGATCATCGGACGAAGTGCACCGCTCTGGAGTTAATCAAGCCGCACACCCTTGCTGCGGAGGATGGGGGTCAGCATCCGCTTGAGGTTCAGCCCCAGAATCAATGACCGCTCATGCGGCGTGAGGGCCGCTCCCGTCGCTTTCGCCAGCTGCGAAGAAAAACTCCGTCCGCCGATGTCGCTGCCGTAGATGACCCGCTCCGCGCCCAGTTCCCGCACCGCCATCTCGACGAAGCCGGCGCACGGATCCGAACCGCCGATGCCGATGGAAACATTCGGCAAATGACGGATCGCACGAATCCCCAGCTCCCAGTCCCCCCCCGTGTGCCCGCAGATCAACGGCGTTTCCGGATGACGCGCCGCCAGTTGTGCCAGGTCATCCGGCGTCGATTCCCCCGGCAGATTCCCTGCCGCCTTAAACCACGTGTGCTGAAACACCGCCGCCTGCAGTTCTGCACAGCGGTTGATCAACGGATCGAGCGCCGGCTCGTGACAGCGCATCGCCACCCACAGCTTGATCCCGACCATTGGACCGTCCCGCACACAACGATCAATCTCCGCCAGGCTCGCCTCGATGTGACGCGGACTGACGTAGGCAAACCCGAATGCCCGGTCATGCCAATGTGCCAGCGCCTGCAGGACCTGATCGTTCTGACGCCGCAGTTCCTCGGGCGACGGGTCCGTCTCAAACGGATATCCCATGAAGAACACGAGCCGCTGCACGCCCATGCGGTCCGCCACCGAAATCAGCTGTGCGATCCGCTCATCAGGCGTCTGACCGTCAACGCCGCTGAGGTGGCAGTGCAGGTCCCAGATCATCGGCCGCCCGCAGGTCTGTGAGAGAAGCGGTCAGGAAACGTCAATCGGATCAGGCCGCCGGAGAAACCTGTGGAGCCGTCTGCTCGGCACGCCCGCGCAACCATCGCAGCATCCGGCGAAACAGGATGATGCCGCACACCAGCATCGCAATCCCCAGCAGCGCCGCCAGCACCGGCACGACGAACGCCAGGATCGTCATCACGATCGAGCCCGCCAGTTCAATCGTCGACAGGATCGGATTTCCGGTCCCCCCCGTGGTGCCGGTCGAAGCGCCTCGCAGCAGCGCCGTCCCTCCCTGGATCGTCCCCGCGACCCCGCCGCCGGCGATCACGGCCAGCGTCCACTTCATGAACGGCGAAATGTCGGCCACCATAGACGCGGTCAGAATCGTCCCTGCAATCGCCGCCGCAGGCGTAGCGATCGTATCGAGCAGGTTGTCGAGCCACGGCACATAGAACCCGACAATCTCCAGCAGCGTCGCTGTCCCGAAACAGACAGCCGCCACCGGCGAACCGATCCAGTCGAACCCCGGCGCCAGCTCCAGCTGCCCGCTCATCGAGGCCAGGCTTGTCCCCAGCAGCGGTACGAACACGCGGAACCCGCAGGCCGATGCCAGACCGATCCCGATCAGGATGCCGATCGAAAGCTCCACGCCGCCCCCTCCTATTGTGCCCCGCCCCGCCAGGGAATTCGCCCGCAGCCTGAGAATCTTTGAGTATCTTCGCCGCCGCCATCGTCGTCACCGATTGTAAGCAGATCCGCCTCCTCGTTCGAACCATTCCTGTTGGATGCAATCTCCGCCCGGTATTCCGCCGCGTCAGCAAGGACCGAGTGCCTCACAGCACTCTCCGATTCACCTCCGTAGGGCAGCCCGTCCAACCCACACGCCCTTTGTTGCTTCAATCTTCAAGACGGCATTCCGTCCCGCGTGCTTCGCGACGCGCAAAGCAACGCGTGCCGAGCGACGTCACTCAATGTACGATTCGCCCCGCCCGTCTCAGTCGGTTCCATGACCGAACACGAGTCCCCTTCGCGAAAACAATCACTGGGCCATGAGAAAGAAGTTCCGATCGTCGGTCTCGCGCCTCGTCCTCGAGTGGCTCGATGGTTATACCCGCCAGCAGACGATCTTGAGCGTCGCCGGGGCGGTGGGCGCCTTGCTCGCGGGAATCGTGGTGCTCGTCGTCACCTACTACCTGCTGCAGGGCATCCTCTACTTTCTGACGGTGTCGTTCGGAATGTCGCTCCGCACCGCGGCCGTCGCCGTGCCGGTGCTCACGTGGAGCCTGATGGCGCTGCTGTTTGTCGCGTATGCCTGGGCGGATTGGGACCACTTGCAGAAGCTGGAAGTGGAGTCGCGCGGTCGGGTGCTCACGGCCCGGATTGCAGCGCATGGCCTCGGCTCACCCTTTCTCGCACTGGCGGCCGGACCCAGGACCGCGCACGCCTTTGTCAAGGTGATCAGCACGTTCACCCTGGCGGGCCCGGCACTGTTGGCAACGTCATGGAGGCTCATGCGCTGCTCCCTGCAGTGGCAGCGCTGCGACCGGGAAGCGATGACCGAGTTGATCGCCAGGTCGCTGAAGTCCGGAGGCAAGGTGAATCTTGCCGAAGTCATCGATGAGCATCCGCAGGTCGACTGGGAGCGCGTCCTGCCGGACCTCAGCCGGGTCGACGGAGTCGTCTTCCTGCACGGCCCGCCCGCCGCCGTGACGCTGACAGACGGTTTCCGCGACCGAATCAGCGAATGGCGTCAACGCCGGCGGGAAGATTAGTTTCGCGCTCGATTCCAATCTGCATTCTGGATTGGAATCGGACGCCGATGATGCATCTCGCCCAGCGGACGGCACACGCAGCGAACCTGCGACTACGACTTCCCGAAGTGCCGCGGAAGCCCCGCGTGAATCAGGAACCGTCCGGAGACGGCATCGGACAGTCGCGGCAACTGGTCGGACAGTCGCTTGAGCAGGCGATCGAGCGATTCGCGCTCCCCATCCGAGCCGGACCGGCAGAGTTCGAAGACGTCGGCCAGCCGCACGGCGTTCAGTAAAGCGAGCGCCATCCGCTGCTCCGGACTGCGCAGGGCCTGTGTTTCGCTGCGGGGCAGGTCATCGACGTGCGTCGAAATGGCGACAAGCTGATAAGCAATCGAGCGCGGATTCGTCTCGTCGGTCAGCAGCAGGTCGAGCACGGCCGGCGCCTGCACGGTGGCGAGGTACCGGGACCGATAGGTCATGATGCTGTCGGCCGTCTGCAAGACCGCCTCCAGCACTTGCCGCTCGTATGAGGTTCTCTCAGTCACGGTAGAACGCAGCAGCATCGCTGTCTGCCAGGTGCGTTCGACGCGCCGTCCCAGATCGAGAAACCGCCACCCTTGGGTGCGGGTCATGCTCTCGGCGGCCAGCCCTGCAAACGCCATCAGCTCGGTGATCAGGTCGTCGAGCAGGTTCAACACGGCGGTCGCATCGAGCGTCGAATGTCCCGCCGGACGCTGGCACGCCTCATCGATCTGCCGGACGGTCCGCCACATGTCGATCGCGATGCGGTCCCGGACGATTGAGGCCAGCCGCACCACCTTGGTGATGGATGAGCGGACGCTCCGCTCCAGCTTCGTATCGAACACCGCCTCGGGCAGAATCTCGCGGACGTCCGGCAGCGGTTCGCTCAGTTCGCTGACGGCGTAGTCGGGTTCGATCTGCCCCTGTTCGGCGAGAGCCCGCAGCAGTGGACGCAGTTCGGGAGGTTGCTCCGCTTCGCTCGTCAGCAGATTGAGCACGGTGCGGACCAGCCGCGCCGAACCCTCCGCTCGCTCGATGTAACGGCCCAGCCAGTACAGGTTGTCGGCGACGCGGCTCGGAAGCTCCGCGCCGGTGCGCCGCAGCGTGACGTCATCGTCCGCCGCCGTCAGCAGGCTGACAGGCGGCACCGGCTTCTCCGACTGAATCCAGACGTCCTGGCTCCGCTCGCCGGAGGTCATCGCGTCGTCCAGAATGGCCGTATCCGTGCTGATCCGTGCCAGACCTCCCGGCAATGCCGTGTACCCTTCCCCACTGCTGACGAGGAAGGCGCGCAGCGCCAGGTGCCACGGCGAGGGGCCGTCGGCCAACCAGCACGGCGTCGTCGAACGCGGCACGATCTCCTGGCCCACAAACCGCTCCGGCTGGGCGTGCAGCTGCCGCACCAGGTCGCTCTTCTGTTCGGCCGACAGCAATGCCGGACGGATCGGCTTCGTGTCTCCCACGCGGAACGCGGATCGGATCACCACCTCATCCAGATGGTCGAGCACATGCTGCAACGAGTCCGGGCGACCGCACCACCACGTCGCAGCGGCCGGTAGTCTCAAGTCTTCAGCAAGGAAGAACCGGCACGCGTCGGGCAGGAATGCTTCCAGGATCGGCGACTCGACGATCCGGCTCCCCAGCGGGTTGATGATCGCCACGTTCCCGGAGCGAATCACTTCCAGCAGACCTGAAATCCCCAGGACCGATTCGGCGTTGAGCTCGACTGGATCGCAGTCCTCATCATCAAGCCGGCGGAACAGCACTTCGACGGGGAGCAGACCGCCGAGCGTTTTGAGCATCACCCGGTTCTCGCGAACCGCCAGGTCCCCCCCTTCGGCCAGTGTGTAGCCCAGGTACCGCGCGAGATACGCATCCTCGAAGTACGAGCGACTGGTTGGCCCCTTGGTCCACAGAGCGATCCGCGGATTGTCCTTGAACCGAGTCGCCTGCTCGCGCAGCGTTTCCCGCAATTCGATGAAGAACGGTGCCAGTCTCTGCACGCGGCAATCGCGGAACGCCCGCGGCAGCATGCGGGACGTCACGATCCGATTCTCGAGCACGTAACCCAATCCGAACGGTGCGCGAGTGCGGTCCCCCGTCACGTGCCAGCGTCCGTCGGGAGCACGTGCCAGATCGGCCCCGTACAGGTGCAGATACCGCTTCATCCCGGCGTGCAGTCCCTCATACGCGGGACAGTACGCCGGATTTCCGAAGATGACGTCCGCCGGCAGGACCTTGTCCCGCAACAGATGCTGCGGACCGAACAGGTCCCGCAGCACCAGGTCCAGCAGCCGCGCCCGCTGGGCCAGTCCCGACGTGACCGCATTCCATTCCTCTTCCGGCAGCACCAGCGGAATCGCGTCCAGCACCCACGGCCGCGACGCGTCCCCGTCTTCGTCGTGGGGGTTGAATGTGACGCCGTCGCCGGCGATCTGCCGCTGCGCCTGCTCCCACCGGCGTCCGAGTTCGCGGCCGCCCAGCGCGTTCAAGTCGGAAACGAGCGGCTGCCAGTGCGCCCGCAGCGCACCCTGTGCATCAAGCGTTTCATCATACAGGCCGGCCAACGGCGTATAGCCGGCCAGCAGCGCCGCGGGTGAGGAGTCAGACATCATGTCCGTACCGGTTTAGCGGGGAGCCGCAGGCGACCGCGAGCGAAATTGATCCGTCAATCTTTAACTCTTCAACCGCAGGTCCAGCGTGAGTGGAAACGTCGAATTGGGTTCGGTCGGCGGAACGTTCATCCGGCCCGGCGTGTGCCCCATCGGGAAGAACCGCGCCACCCGCCGCGCCTCCGCTTCGTAAGCGTTGACAG
Organism: Planctomycetaceae bacterium; assembly: GCA_041940305.1. Lineage (GTDB taxonomy): Bacteria > Planctomycetota > Planctomycetia > Planctomycetales > Planctomycetaceae > JBGTSJ01. Next base: position 147,768 of record JBGTSJ010000012.1, on the reverse strand, counting down.
GGATCGTCTCGTAGTTGCGGCCGGCCGGATGGGCCACATGATATGTGCAGCCTCCGATCGACCGGTTCGACCACGTGTCCAGAATATCGAATACCAGCGGAGTGTGGACAGGGATGGTGGGATGCAGGCAGCTGGGGGGACCCCATGCCCGATAGCGCACAGCCGCGACGTACTCACCCTGTACGCCGGTCGGTTGCAGGGGCACGCGCCGGCCGTGGCAGGTGACTACATAGCGCGAGTCCGTCAATCCTGTGACCTTGACCTGCAGCCGCTCGACTGAGGAGTCGACAAACCGCACGGTCCCGCCGCCCGCGGGCTCCTCGCCGAGAACGTACCAGGGCTCGATCGCCTGCCGCAGTTCGAGCGTCACGTCCTGCTGCGTGACCGTCCCGACGACCGGAAAGCGGAACTCAAAGTGCGGCGCAAACCAACTGGGTTCGAAGTGCATGCCGCCGCGGTCCAGTTCCTCCAGCACGTCGCCGAAGTCCTGCCAGTTGAAGTGCGGCAGCAGGAACCGGTCGTGCAGTGTGGTCCCCCAGTCGATGAGGGGCTGCTCGTACGGCGAATCCCAGAACCGCGACACCAGCGCCCGAATCAGCAACTGCTGCGTCAGGCTCATCTGGGCGTGCGGCGGCATTTCGAAACCGCGCAGCTCGACCAGCCCCAACCGGCCGGTGCTGCTGTCGGGTGAGTACAGTTTGTCGATGCAGAATTCCGCACGGTGCGTATTCCCGGTCAGGTCCGTCAGCAGATTGCGAAAGATGCGGTCCACCAGCCAGGGCGGGCAGTCTTCGCCGCGCTGCGGCACCAGCGAGCAGGCGAGCTTGAGTTCGTACAGAGCGTCGCGCCGTCCTTCATCGACGCGCGGCGCCTGGCTGGTCGGACCGATGAACCGCCCGCTGAACACGTAAGACAGCGACGGATGGTTCAGCCAGTAACCGAGCAGGCTCTTCAGCAGGTCCGGCCGGCGGAGGAACGGGCTGTCGGCCGGCGTCGCGCCGCCGAGCACCACGTGGTTCCCGCCCCCCGTTCCCGTGTGCTTTCCATCGAGATCAAACTTCTCCGTGCCGAGCCGGGACTGCCGCGCTTCCTCGTACAGGTCGGTGGTCGTCTCGACGAGTTCGTCCCACGATGCGGACGGATGCGTGTTGACTTCGATCACACCCGGATCGGGGGTTACCTTCAGGCAGTTGATGCGGCTGTCGTTGGGAGGCAGATAGCCTTCGACAACCACCGGCATCTTGAGGTCGCGCGCCGTCCGCTCGACCGCCGCCACCAGGTCCAGATAATCCTCCAGGTGATCGACGGGCGGCATAAACACGTGCAGCCGTCCCCCACGCGGCTCGACGCACAATGCAGTACGCACGAGATGTCCGGGCACACTCTCATCGGAACCGTCGCGCCGGTCCCCGGGAGCAGCCTCCTTCGCGCGCTCCGTGATCCCCCGCTGACCGGCCGCCTCCGGTTCGCCCGCAATGAATGCCTGCTGACGATACGGCGGCTCGGGCAGCGGCTCGGGCGGCGCCAGCGGATCAGCCGGATAAGGGGGCGGAATCTCGGAGGCCGGCGCCCAGGGGAGTGAGTCCAGCGGCAGTCGTAGTCCGATCGGCGAATCCCCCGGCAGGAGGAACATGCGCCCCGAGCGGACGGGCCACGGACCGGTCTGCCACGGCGGCCGCCCCTGCGGCCATTGCCGCTGCAGCGGCATCACGAATCCAACCGGCTCGTTCAGCCCGCGCTCGAACAGCCGCGCCATCCGGGCCCGCTCCTCAGGATCCTTCAGTTTGGGATCGCGCGGATCGACATTCACCGGCAGCCGCTGCTCTTTCCACACGTAATAGGCAACGTCTTCGAATGCCGGCGCAATGTACTTCGCCGTGACCCCGAGCGTCTTCGCCAGGTGCTCAACAAACCGCTGCGCGTGCTCCGGACCGTGTCCATAATCCCGATAGACGTCCGCAATCAGGTCGGCATCCTCCCACACCGGCACCCCGTCTTTTCGCCAGTAGCAACCCAGCGACCATCTCGGCAGAGACTCGCCCGGATACCACTTTCCCTGGCCGTAGTGCAGCAGTCCTCCGGGCGCGAATTTCGTACGGAGCCGCTTGATGAGCAGCTCGGACAACCGCCGCTTGTCCGGACCGACCGCGGCCGTGTTCCATTCCGCTCCGTCCATGTCGTCGATGGACACGAACGTCGGCTCCCCGCCGATCGTGAGCCGCACGTCCCCCTGCTGCAGACGCTCGTCGATGCTGCGCCCCAGCTGGTTGATCTGTGCCCATTCATCATCGGTATATGGCTTCGTGACGCGCGGGTCTTCATGAATCCGCGTGACTCTCATCTGAAAGTCGAACTCGCATTCGCTCTTCTCGACATTGCCGGTAATTGGCGAGGCCGACATCGGATCGGGTGTGCACGCGAGCGGGATATGTCCCTCGCCGGCAAGCAGCCCGGAAGTCGGATCAAGCCCGATCCAGCCGGCGCCCGGCAGATAAACCTCGGCCCAGGCGTGCAGGTCCGTGAAGTCCACCTTGGTGCCGGAAGGCCCGTCGAGCGCCTCGATGTCCGGCGCGAGTTGAATGAGGTAGCCGGAGACGAACCGAGCCGCGATCCCCAGATGCCGCACCACCTGCACCAGCAGCCACGCCGAGTCCCGGCAGGAGCCCGAGCCGAGCCGCAGCGTCTCTTCCGGCGTCTGCACGCCCGGCTCCAGTCGGATGAGGTAGCCGACCATCTGCTGCAGCTGCCGGTTGAGCCCCACCAGGAAATCGACGGTGTTCTGCCGCTCGCGATCGATGCCCTTCAGAAACCGGCTCATCAGGGGGCCGGGTTCGATCGTCTCCAGAAACGGCCGCAGTTCGCGCGCCAGCCAGTCGGCATAGCGGAACGGAAACGATTCGGCCTCTTCTTCCACGAAGAAGTCGAACGGATTGATGACCGTCATCTCGGCGATGAGGTCGACCTCGATCCGGAACTTGCGGGTCTTGCCGGGAAACACAAACCGCGCCAGATAGTTCCCGAACGGATCCTGCTGCCAGTTGACGAAATGCTCCTCCGGCCGGACCTTCAGCGAATAGCTGTGCACCGGCGTGCGCGAATGCGGCGCCGGCCGCAACCGCACCACCTGCGGCCCCAAAGAGACCAGCCGGTCATACGAGTAACTCGTGACGTGATTGAGAGCGACGCGGATGGACATTCGATTGTCTTGTCTGAACGGTGGCCTTCATTCCACCAAATGGCGCACAGCGCGAGGCGCGGTCACCGCACGGAAGGGCCAATCATGGATCACGAGGATGCCTTGGCAATTCGGCCTGAAATTAAACCGCGAAAGCGGCGAACAATGCGAAAGGAATGAATCAGTACGGTCCGTCTGCCCTTCCGCACACTTCGCGACTTTCGCGGTTTCTTTCAGCGACTTGGCTCAGTCACCCCTGCGATTGCGACTGCATCTGTCCCACCGGACGGATGGCGAAGAACGTTTCGTTAATCGCGTCGCCGATCGCGTTCAGGTCTCCCTGCAGGTTGTCGATGAACTCGTGCAGGCCGCTGTTCACGATGGTCTTCACGTCGGCATAGTCCAGTTCCGACTTGAGCCGTCCCATCCGCTGCTCGGCGGGATTGCGGTACGACCCCGTCGGCGTCCCGGCGATTTCGTGCAGCGATTCGTCCGCCCGGCAGATGCAGAACCGCACCGCTCGCGGGAACGACCGGTCCAGGATCAGAAACTCGACCACCCGGTGCAGCGTGATCGCGTGGTATCGCTTACGATACATCTCGAACCCGCTCACCGACCGCAGCACCGCCGACCACTGCAGGTCGTCCACCGTCGTCCCTACGTCCTGCACGTGCGGCAGCAGCGTGAAGTATTTGACGTCCAGGATGCGGCTGGTCTTGTCGGCCCGCTCCAGCAATCGCCCCAGGTTCGCGAAGTGCCACCCCTTGCCATGCGACATCGTCGCGTCGAGCACGCCGTTGAACAGGTGGCTGTGCTGCTTGACTTCGGTGAAGAACTCAGACGGCGAGGCGAGCACCTGTTCCCCCTTCGCCGCGTCGCGCACGAAGTGATAAAAGCCGTTCAGCTGCTCCCAGGCCTCTGACGAGATCACTTCCCGGACCGTGCGGGCGTTCTCCCGCGCCGCCGCCAGGGATGACAGGATCGAGTTGGGATACTCCCGGTCGAATGTCAGAAAGCGGATTACGTTGTCCGCCGTCGCCTCGCCGTAATGCTCTTCGAAGTACTCGTCATCTCCGGTGGTGTTGACCAGCGGCGCCCAGTGCTGTTCGCTCTCCTGCGGCTGGTCCAGAATGACATTAAGCGTCACGTCGATGAACCGGGCCAGGTTCTCCGCGCGCTCGATATAGCGTGCCATCCAGTAGATCGAATCGGCGACTCGGCTGAGCATGGCGAAACTGGATTCCGATGGGGGCAACATGGCGCTCGTCGGATGGTGCAGTCGCGGACAGAATTCCACCGGGGACGCGAATGCATCCCGCCCCGATCTGTTCCTGTCTCATGACTGCTGCTCAACCCGGACCGGAGCGAGCGCGTTCCGGTCCGGCAATAAATCAGATCGATGTCTCGGATTCGGCGGCTTCCTCGCGGGACCGGGCCACGACCCATGTATCCTTGCTCCCACCTCCCTGTGATGAATTGACCACCAGCGATCCTTTTCGCAGGGCGACGCGGGTCAGGCCGCCGGGCAGCACCCACACCTCCTTGCCGTACAAGATGTAAGGTCGCAGATCGACGTGGCGGCCCTCAAAGTGGTCGTCCACCATCGTCGGCACGCGCGACAGCGACAGCGTCGGCTGCGCAATGTAATTCCGCGGGTTCTCTTTGATCTTCTCCGCAAACTCGCGCTGCTGCTCCCGCGTCGAATGCGGTCCCACCAGCATGCCGTACCCTCCCGCCTCGTTCGCCGCTTTCACGACCAGCTCACCAAGGTGCGCCAGCACATAGTCGCGGTCTTCCTGCTTCTCGCAGACATACGTCGGCACGTTCGGCAGGATCGGCTCCTCGTTGAGGTAAAAGCGGATCATCTCCGGCACATAGGCATAGATTACCTTGTCGTCCGCGACCCCCGTGCCGGGCGCGTTCGCCAAAGCGACACGTCCCTTGCGATACACGTCCATCAATCCGGGGACGCCCAGCATGGAGTCCGCACGAAACGCCTCCGGGTCAATGAAGTCGTCGTCGATCCGCCGGTAGATCACGTCGACGCGCTGAAAACCATCGGTCGTCCGCATGAACACGAAACCGTCCTTCACCGTCAGATCGCGGCCCTCGACCAGCTCGACGCCCATCTGCTGGGCCAGGAAGGAATGCTCGTAGTACGCCGAGTTGTAGATCCCCGGCGTGAGCACGACGATCGTCGGCTCGGAGATGTGCTCCGGAGCCAGATGGGCCAGCGTGTTGTAGAGCCGGCTCGGATAGTCCACCACCGGCCGCACCTGTGAGGCGACGAACACCTGCGGAAAGCTCCGCTTCATCACCAGCCGGTTCTGCAGCACGTAAGACACGCCCGACGGGCAGCGCAGATTGTCCTCGAGCACGTAGATCGCACCGTCGCTGTGCCGCACCAGGTCGGTCCCCGTGATATGGCACCAGATGCCGCGCGGCGGGTTGAGCCCGCGACAAGCTTCCCGAAACGACTTGGCCTTCTCCAGGATCGCCCGCGGCACGATGCCTTCGTTGACGATGTCCTGCTCGTGGTACACGTCGTTGATGAACCGGTTGAGCGCATCAATCCGCTGCTTGAGCCCCGCCTCAACATGTCCCCACTCATACGCTTCGACAATGCGCGGAATAATATCGAACGGAAAGATCCGCTCTGTCCCCTGCGTGTCCCCATACACGGCGAACGTAATTCCCATTCGCAGCAGCGCCCGTTCGATCTCCTCCTGCCGCTGCCGCAATTCCCCCGGAGCCAGCGAATTGATCTTCTCAATCAGCAGCCGCGCTCCGGCCCGAGGCTGTCCACGGTCGTCGAACAGTTCGTCGTAGAATGCCTCGGTCTGGTAATCAAGAAACGTGTGCTGTCCGGACATGGTTTCGATAGGTGCAGTAGCCGCCGTCGCGCGGATCATCAGGAACCATGTTCCGCGGTCCGCCTCCTGCTGAGGAGGCTTGCAGTACCCCCGGCAGGATTCGAACCTACGACCTGCGGTTTAGGAAACCGCCGCTCTATCCAACTGAGCTACGGGGGCGGATTGAAGTGGTTTGCGGATGATGGGCGCCGATCAATGGCCGGAGGGCGAGCGGTCCGGCTGCCGCGTTCCGCCGCAGATGATTCGGTTGGCGGAGCGCTCCGGTCCACCTGCAATGCAGCAAACCGGCGTCTTGAGGGGAGAGTCTACCCGCTCATCCAGTTCGCGTAAACCGGCGGCCGAACGGCGGGATTCAACGGAATCGACGCCGCGCGTCAAAGCAGGCTAGCGCTCGGACTCGGGCAGGTGCACAATCGTCAGCCCGCAGCAATCCCAGGCCCGGCTGCCCCGGCTGACATTCCAGGTGATGTACAGCTTGTCTCCCACCGGATCGATCGCCGTGCTGTATGTCCCCTTCAGTGTGAAACCGTACTCGCTGGTGTAGAACGGCTCGAGGAAGGCTATCACCTTCTTTCGTCCCGTCTGCACGTCGAACTGCACGATCGGAGCGCCATCGCGGTCGCTGCCGCCGTGAGCGCCCGGGACGTAGTACAGATACCGTCCGGCCGGGTCGATGCAGACGGATGCCACATACGCCTGCGTGCCGACTGCGGCGGTCCCGATCTGCTCCGTGGTTTCCGTGCGCGTATCGAACGACCAGACGGCGGCATCCGTCGCCTGCTGGCCGAGGGACACCGTGTAGATCCGGCCGTCCTCAGTCTCCGCAGTGGCGCAGCGGACGCCGATGTGCGTCCCCGAAACTTCGACCGGCGCGCCGGCGGACTCCGGATCGAATCGCAGCAGCAGACCGTCCTCCGTGCCGGCGACGTAGTACAACCGGCCCGTGCTGCCCGCCAGCATCATTGAGCGTGCCGGACCATTCGGCCCCGAATACAGGACCCGCCGCTCCCGGATGTCATAAGCGAAGAAATGAATCCCCTCCTCTTCGCGGCTTTCGCCGGGGGCTGTGGCGCCATAGTAGATCAATCGGTCGGGGTCGAGGGCTCCGGCAGGAATCGCGTGTCCGGGCACCGGTGCTTGGACGACGACTTCCGACTCACCGGAAGCGAGGTTCGTCCGCAGGATCCAGTCTCCCTCGTAGTGGAACTCATCGGTCGTCGCCCGGCTTGAGCCGCGGTGCGTCGCGAAGTACAGCCAGCCATCGCTCCCGCGATCGACGCGCGTATGAATCTTGCCGGGGGCATAGTGCCCGTCCGGCCGCTGCAGCAGCCGAGCCGTGTCCACCAAGGCGCGCCACTCGTGCGCTTCCGGATCGTATTCGAAGACGCGGGCCGACCCGCTCCCGTGCGCGCCGTCTCCTTTGGAGTTGACGGCGAGGTGGTCGCCGATGGCCGAGTAATAGCGTCCATCGGCGACCGTGCCTTCGCCCCAGTTCGACCAGGGCCGGCCGGGATAGTCCTGTCCCGGGTAGAACAGGAACTCCACGACCGGGGGCGTCTCTGCGACGTCCACATCATCCCGGATCGTGGCGGGCCGCTGCAGAAACGCAGGAGACCGATCGCTGACGAAGGACCGTCCACCAGGGAGCGCGGGAGGCCAGGTCAGTTCGTCGTCGGCACTGGCGGTAGCGAACCAGCCGGCAATGCAGAAGCCGAGCGTCACGCCGACACGGTATACGCTGAGCCAATACTGGTGCATGGGCATTTCCAGTCTCTAAAGCTTGACCGGCTCGTCCAGATCTCTAGTGAGTGTTTGTTCGCAGACAAGGGTGTTGCATTTTGCAACATTCGCTGGGTTTGTGCGCTTCCGCCTGGATGCGAGCCTCTTCTGCGTCAATCGCCAGTTGATCTCGCTCCAAGGCGAGTGCGAGTTGATTCAAACAGGCCTCCAGAAAACGCCGCTGGTCGGGTTCCAGCAGCCGCACGATGTCGGGCAGACGGACTGCCACTGCTGCCTGCGTTTTCTGAGAACCCACCAGAGGAAAGAAAACAGCTACGACGTTTGGCAGGGCGTTCGTCCCGGCGCCGGCGATCTGATCGTGCTCGATGACCCATTGGACGGTCGGCAAGCTGACCGCATGTTTGGCGATGACAATATCGCTCCCAAACGCCAGTTCGGGATCTGAAGGGCGCCGGGATCGAGTACGAAACGGCTGATGGGATCGCCGATTTCCACGCCGCGGGCCGGCACGCACATCACGGAAGTGCCGCGAAGCGTGGGCGTCATTGCCGGAGGCCCAGAGGCTGACGCGTCACAACGACATCCGCATGGCGATGCGGTACACGCATATCGGCATCGAGGATCAGGCACGGGCTTTGGGGAACCAGTCGATGTCGGAACCCGACCTTGCAGCGCTGGGCGGGGGAGAGCGCACTGCAAATGCGCTGCATTTCGGGCAGCCGTGAGCGTCATTCGCTGTCCGACGGTGACCGCACCTGGAAGAGCCGCACTGGCCGGCACCAAACGAAAACCCCGCCGGAGCGGGGGTTGCGTCGCGTCGTGACAATTCCTGTCACTCGGCGTCCGAGGGCCAGAAAATGGAGGCGGCGGGAATCGAACCCGCGTCCTGTGAACCCTGAGATGGGGCCTCTACGTGCGTAGACGGTCGTTTGGGTCTCGCTCCGTTTGGCACGGCCGACAGGGCCTCCGGGAGCCAGGTCACTACTTGTCTTACTGCCGGCGTAGCGTCCGTTGACCGGCAGCCAGCCTGATTTTGTGACCGGCGTTCGGACTCCTCAGGCGGGGATTCCTAGGCCGGAGCCGCCTTATTTAGGCAGCCAGAGCAAACTGCTTGTTGGCAGTTGTTGTGTGATCAGCTTTTTACGTGGCCTGCTGATCAACCACGGCACGCCACCCACACCCCGCGGAGAACCAGTCGAAGCCGATCGCCCCCGGATTGTGGCAGACGCGGTTGGTCACCCGCGCCCGTTTGCATCATATCGGCATGCGATTGGCGGTCAATCAGCCTTCCTGCGAAGTCCGGCCTGCCTGTGAAGTCGATGCGGCAGATTGGCCATCGGCGCAGGCTCGCGGTATCGTAGCGGCGACTCAATTCGACAGCGTCCGGACGGATTCTCGTTCTCTCCGCTTCAGACGATTCCGGACTCCTCTTCGGTCTGAGATCCAACCCGGGCCGACACAATGACCAGATCAACCCTGCTGTTGCTCTTGGCCGTCACCGCAGTCTCCGGCGGTCCGCTCGTTGCCGACGAGTTTACATACACCGATTCCGACGGAAGCGAACAACACGTCGCGGCGCGACTGGCGGGCAACGGACAGGGTCACTTTGCACTGGAACTGCCGGACGGTTCGTGGCGGCTCGTTCCGGAATCGGCGGTCTCACGACGCCAGCCGGGACCGGACCCGGAGCCGCTCACGGCGGCGGAACTGGGGCAGCAGCTGGAGACCCGGTTCACGGCGGAGTTATTTCGCTACAAGGCCGAGGGACCGTTTCTCGTCGGGCTGGTGCTCACGGCGCCGCTCGCGCCTGCAACCGATAAGAAGACCGACGGATTCCTGGAGAAGGCCATCAAGTTCTATCAGTCAATCGACCGGATGTTCACGCGGTTCGGCGAGCAGATGAAACTCGATCTGGAGCCAAGCCGTTTGCCGCTGGTGATGATCATTTTTGAGACCGACGAGTTGTTTGAGGCATACGCAGACGAGGCGTCCGGCGGACGAGGGCTCTCCGCTCAAAACATCGCGGGGTTCTATTCAGCGCTGACCAATGAGCTGGTGCTGCGGCTGGATGAATGCGACTCATTTGCGGTGCCCCTGCACGAGGCCATTCATCAGCAGGTCTTCAACCGCGGCGTGTTCCAGAGACTGGCGCCGGTTCCGGTGTGGTTTAACGAGGGGATTGCCACGGGGTTTGAGAACGACGGCACAACCATTCGTGCGAATCCGCAGCAGATCAACCGCACCTTCGCCGGACTGGCGCAGCGGCCGTTGGCGCTGACGTTTGAATCCATTGTAGGTTCGGACGACGCATTCCAGGGGGACGTACTGGCGGGAGACGCCTACGTGCTGGCATGGTGTCTGCACTGGCAACTCGTCACGGGACTTCCAGACGAGTACACGGCCTATATCCGGCGTCTTGGCGAGTTGCAGCCGCTGCAGCCCCGGGACGCCAATCGCTCGCAGGCCTTCCAGGCGGCATTTGGACGCTCGCCGGCGGAACTGACGGCCACGTTCGCCGATCAGCTGCGAGCCCAGGCTCGTCGCGAGCGGGTGAAGCTCGAGCCTCCGCAGGTCGCAGTCGGCAATCTGACGACTCAGGATAATGCCGGGCTGGTCGAGATCGGCCTGGTCCGCCGCGGAGACCTGGGCGGACGACTGCAGTGCATCGGCAAACTGAAGAACCTCTCCCCCTTCCGGACGTTGAATTTCCGGGTGGCCCTGGTGCCTCCGGACGGCGGCGCCACCATTGAATGGAATGTCGCCGAGGTGGGCCCCAATCGAACCGTCGATCTGGAGCGACAACTCATCGCGGGGGCGACGGCGGCAGCGTTCCGCGTCGTGATCGAATCATCTTTGCCTGATCAGGAGGCCGCGCGCTGAGGGACGCGCCCCTCAGTCGCCGGTCGGGAGTTCAGTGCTGCGGCAGGATCAGCGGTGAGCGCATCCATTGTTTACCAGCAAATTAATCAGCAATGGCCGGATCACTTCGCGGTCGACTCTCGTGTCCGGTTTATCGGTGAAGTCGATGCGACTCCCCCCGACTCGAAATACGTCATCGCCTTCAGACGACTCACCGCGGGAGCATGCGCCTGATTTACCTGCTGGTCCACCCGTGTCCGTTCGGCCGTCCAGTCGGGACCGCCCGGCCACAGGCGCCAGGCGGCGACCGCCTCAGCAAACTACGACAGCGACAAATCCACGTCCACCCACATGCGGCCCTCGCTCGATGTCAGCACCGCATCCGCGACGGCCTGCGCCCGCGCCCCGTGGTCGAATCCAGGCACCGCCGGCCGGTCTTCCACGATCGCCGACGTGAACTCGTACACGAGGTCGTAACGAAACACCGTGCTCGGCACGCCCGCTTTCGGATCGCGCGGGCTGCCCGGAATCACCAGGAACTCGTCGGGAACCGGCACCGTCTCCATCGTCCCGCCGTGACGTCCCAGCAGGATCGTGTTCGGCTCGGTCAATCGATACACCGCCGACCCCTCGGAGCCATTGACCTCGGCCCACTCCCAGCCGAAGCCATTGTTGTGGTGCCCCTTCGCCAGAGTCGTCCCCTCCCACACCCCCACCGCTCCGCTCTCGAACCGCCCGATCACCGCCGACCAGTCATCCACGTCGGACGGATCGCACGTCTTCCCGTCGGCCGTCGCAGTGCGCTCGCAGAACGTCGCCACCGCCCCGCACACGCTCTGGACCGGCCCCATCAGGTCCATCGCGAAGTCGAGCCGGTGAATCGTCATATCGTACAGGTCCCCCGCGCCGGCCAGCTTCTTGTACTGCCGCCACCCCCAGCTGGTCTCGGGCCAGTCCAGAAACCGCTGGCTGCGAAAATGCCGCGGCGTGCCCAGCCCGCCGGTGAGCACCAGGTGCCGCAGGTACCGCATCGACGGAGCAAACCGGTACGTAAACGCCGTCATGTGCTTGACCGGCTTGTCCCGCGCCGCCCGGTACATCTCGGCCGCCTCCCGCACGGTCACTCCCAGCGGCTTCTCCGCCATCACGTGCTTCCCCGCCTCGATGCACGCCAGTGCAATCGGATGGTGCGTGAAGTTCGGCGTGGCGATGATCACCGCATCCACGTCCGGATCCGCCGCGACGTCGCGATAGTCGGTCGTGACCCGCTCGATCCCCCAATCCTTCCGGCGCTGAGCCAGCAGCACCTCGTTGGGATCGCAGACCGAAACCAGTTCGGCTCGCGGATCAATGCGAATGCCCGGAACATGGTGGTAATCAGAAACGGCGCCGGCGCCGATGATGGCGTATCCAATCATGGGGAGCGTTGTGCACCTTGTTAACGAGTCACGATTTGTCTCGCAGCAACTCAATGCCGAGCAGAAACATCACGATACCGGCAACAAAATGTGGCCCGACCCAGCAAAGGTATCCCGGATTATTTACCAGCAAGCAAAGCACGTAGGTCACTCCGGCGAATGAAACCGCACCCAGCCCGAACGCAATCAGCGGCCACGCCAGATCTCGACTGAGCTTCTTTCGCTCGCCCACGTCGATGCCGTTTCACTCCGTCGGCAGCTCGGCAATTTGCAACCGCCGAAACGACAGGTCCGTCGTGGGATCATGCCCCTGCAGGCTGATGTGCCCCGGTTCGTCCCGGCGGCCCTGGCGCGGATTCTCGTGCGCCTCGCGTTCGTCCGTCCAGTCGGTGACCTGGTAACCGTTCACCCACACGGCGAAGTGATTGCCGTTCGCCGCCAGCGTGATCGTGCACCACTCGTTGTCCTGCGACACCACGCGGCGGGCCTCCGTGCGGCGGAAGATCGCCCCGGTCCCCGCGTTCGCCGGCTTCGTGGGATCCCCATCCACCACGCCGTTGTGGATCTGCACCTCATAGCCGTTCGAAGGCGCGTCGTCCGTCCCCGGCTGAGCGCGGAAGAAGAACCCGCTGTTCAGCTCTTCGCCATGCGTAATGGCGTCGCATTGAAACAGGAAGTCGCCAAACTCTCGCTCCGTCTCGATGAATCCCTGCCCGTTGACCACCTGGATCTCACCGTCGGCGACGCGGAACTCGCTCTTCGACCCAGGCACCTCCCGCCAGCCGGCCAGGTCCTCGCCGTCGAACAGCGGCACCATCCCCAGCGGCCGCAGCCGGATGTTGCGGAACTCGATTTTGCCAGTGTTTCTCTGCAGTCCGATCCGGCCGCTGCGCCTGACTGAGGTTTCATCGGTGAAGTCGAGCACTTCCGCGCCGTCGAGTTGAACCGTGATGCGGTTCCCATCGGCCCGAACGTGGAACGTCTTCCAGCCGCCGGAACCGATGATCGGCTCCGCGGTCCTTGCCCGTCCGACGATCGCCCCTGTCGTGAAGCCTTCCGGATGGGCATCCGCAATGTTCAGTTCGTAGCAGTCCGTCTGCACATCCGCGGGCTGCGCGATCGTCCGCAGAAAAATCCCGCTGTTCCCCTCTTCCTCCATCCGGAACTCACACACCAGTTCGTAGTCGGCAAAGGGGGACGTGGTATTCAGCAGTCCTTTCGGTCCCGCGTCCGCCGAGATCACGCCGTCCCGCACGCTCCAGTTCACCTCCGGATTGTTCGACTCCCACCCGAATAGCGAATGCCCGTCGAACAGGGCGATCCAGCCGTCCGCATACAATTCCTCGCTCAATGGAAGCCCCGCAAACTCCTCGTCAACCGGATCGGCTCCGGCCGCTTCACTCCCCTGCGGTGGAGTCGCCGCCGCAGGATCCGCTGCGCGTTCCTGGTCGATCAATGCCCCCGACTCAGGCGGGTCGCGGTCAGCACATCCGGCGAGCATGCCCGCCAGCAGACAACCGAGAATCCAGGAGGTGAGTGCAGATGCCAGTTTGCTCGTCAGACGCTTCACGGTACTGATTTCCAATCGAGAACGGCTGCAGCAGGAACTGAGGATCATACGGTGAACGCGTGCGCTACGAAAGCAATGCTGCCTAAAGTGCAACCGATCGGATTGGCCCCCGGCCCTCAGCCAGTCGAACGTGGTGTTCCCGAGTGCGCCGGGGAAATGAGCACTTCGCCGAGGAAGCCCAGGTCAATCATCGCCCCCGGTTTTCAGCGGCCCTGATCGCTGGTAGCATGGTCGGAAACCGGACTCGCGCCATTCATCGGCGCGTCCGGACAGCTGCGCGCCCCGCACGCGACAACGGGTCTGTCCATGGCGAGTTTGAGTTCGCATCTCGACGGCGCTGATCTTACGTCCCTGCCGCTGCCGCTGGCCCAACTGCTGCGCCGCGTCCAGAATGCGAAGACCGCCTACGAGCGGCATCAGGCGGCCTTCTATTACTGGGAGGCGACGCTCAAGCTGATGTCAGCCGTCGCCGTCTGCTCGCTCATGCAGAATGGCGGGCTTCCGGACTCCGTCGCCAAACGCCTCCCTGTTCTCCGCCGCCCCTCGCTCGGACACTGGTGGGAGCTGCTCCGCGCGACGATCAACGTCGAGTCCAGCGCCGGCCGCCCGGCGTTTCTCGACACCGCCGCCGCTGCCTTCTCCGCCAAGCGTCGCACCGACCTCCCGCGCCTTGCCGGCATGCATCAGTTCCTGCAGGAGTCGCTGCAGGGAAAGTCGTCGACGGCTCCCGTGGTCAACCTGTCCAATCTCATCGATGCGCTGATCCAGTACCGCAACCGCGAGATCGGCCACGGCGCGCTGGGACAGAAGTCATCCGCCTACTACGATCGCGCCGCCGCCACCTTCGCAGCCGCCGGAGTGGAGTTCGCCAACGCGACCGGGCTGGCCCATCATTGCCGATTGCGTTTCATCTCCGATGTCCGCCTGCTGGCCGACCGTCGCTGGCAGGCCGATCAGTACGACCTCTCCGGAGAAATGCCCCGCCGCCGCGATCCATACGAACCGCGCTCGGCGAACGGAGCAACTCCCCCGCTCCCACGCTGCCTGTATCTGGCGAACGGTGACAACGGCGAGACCGATGGCGCCCCGTCGCTGTCGCTCTATCCCTTCCTGACCTACGACGAGGACACGCAGGAAGTCGCCTTCTACAACAGCGTCCGCGGACGCGATCTGGAGTTTCTCGGCTATTCGACCGGCGCGGTCACGCGGACTGGATTGATCGGCGGCGCGCTCCCGGGCGTTATGCAGGAACTGTTCGGCGCAGTCGATCAGTCGGATTCAGCGGCTGAGGCCGACGCTGCCCCTGCTCCGCTGACAGACGCCGCCGAACCCGTCGGGGATGACGAGGAGTGGATCGGCGATTACCAGCTCGTCTCCCGGCTCGACAGCGGCGGCATGGGCGTCGTCTACCGCGCCTGTCAGCCCATCCTCAATCGCGAAGTCGCTCTCAAAGTCCTCATCGGCGCCGGCGACCCGCGCGCGGAGACGCGGTTCACGCGCGAGATCAAAGCCCTCGGCCGCGTCGATCATCCGAACCTCGTCAAGATCTTCTCATCCGGTGTCAGCGGCAATCGCTGGTACTACGCGATGGAGCTGATCAAGGGGGCCAACGTCGCCAGCATCTGCGATCACATCGCCGCGGGGATGTCGGACCGCGTCGGCCACGAAGAATGGAAGCACGCCCTCGAACTCGCCTGCAACGACACGCTCGCCCGTGAAGAGCCGCTCACCTCCGCCGGCTCCAGCGGAGAGCACCATGCGCCCGATGAGAACGGACGGCAGGCGCTGAAGCCCTCGGAGATCAAGCCCTTTGAAGCGCGGGAGACGGTGCCTCCCGTTTCCACCGAGTACGTCGAGCACATCGTGCGGATCGTCCGGCAGGTCGCTCATGCGGTGCACGCACTGCATGCCAACGGGGTGATCCACCGGGACATCAAGCCGGCCAACATCATGGTGACCGGTGATAAGGACAACGCCGTCCTCATGGATCTCGGTCTCGCCCAGATGATGGACGAAACTGACGGCCGCCTCACCCGCACCCGCCAGTTCGTCGGCACACTGCGCTACGCCAGTCCCGAGCAGGTGCTCGCCGTGGATCAGGTGACCGTCCGCTCCGACGTCTACAGCCTCGGCGCGACGCTCTGGGAGCTGCTGACGCTGCACCCGCTGTTTGGCGCCGGGGCAGAGCATTCCACAGTCGGGCTGATGCAGCAGATCCAGTCCAAGGAGCCGGTGCGTCCGCGCAAATACTCGCGGGCCATTTCCAGCGATCTCGAAGCGATCGTGATGAAGTGTCTGGAGAAGGATCCCGACCGCCGCTACGCCAGCGCCCTCGACCTGGCGCGCGACCTGGAGCGCTGGGAAAAGCACGAAGTCGTCCACGCCCAGCCGCTGACCGCCAAGTACTTCGTCCGCAAGTACGTCCGCCGCAACCGCCGCCGCATCGCCCTCATCACGGCGGCCGTGCTGTTATTGTTCAGTTCGGCCGTCGCCGGTGTCTGGAAGATCAACGACCTCCGCAAACAGGCAGAAGTCGCCCGCCACGTCGCCGAGGAAACTTCGGCTGACCTCGCGCTGCAGCGCGGCGTGCAGATGTGCGAAGCGGGCGATGCCGCGCTGGGATTGCTCTGGCTGGCGCATGCACTGGACCTCACGCCGGAAGACTCCGCCATCAAGCGGGTGATCCGCGTGAACCTCGCCAGTTGGAGCAGCCAGATCGCGCAGCTCTCGACGTGCGTGCAGCACGACGACTGGGTTCGCTGCGTTGCGTTCAGTCCCGACGGGAAGCACGCCGCTTCCGGCACCGAAGGGGGCATGGTCCGTATCTGGAACACGGCCGATGGCAGCCTCCTGTTCGATCCGCTGGAAGTCGGCGCGCCTGTCCGTACCGTGCTCTTCGCCGGCCGCGGGCGGACGCTCATCACCGCGGCCGAGTCCGGCCGAGTCGAGTTCTGGGACGCCGCCACCGGCGCTCCCCAGGGAGATCCCATCGTTTATGAACCGGGTATCCGCGGCGCCTGCATCAGTGGGGATGAGAAGCTGCTGATGACGGCCGGCGGAGATGGAACGGCCCGCATCTGGGATGTCGCTACCCGCTCGTCGACCGGCGTCGACCTCATCCACCAGGATCGCCTCAACGCCGTCGCGTGCAGTCAGGACGGCCGCATCGTCGCCGCCGGCGGACGCAGCGGCCTGGTCCGCCTCTGGGATTCCACCACTGCCGAAGAGCTTCACGCCCCACTGGAACACGACGACCAGGTCCTCGACGTCGCCATCTCTCCCGACGATCGATGGGTGGCAGCCGCAACGTTCGGCGGTGAGGTGGTCCTCTGGGACCTGCAGGATGCCACGGCTTCGCCCCGGCGCGTGAAGCATAACGGGCCCGTCGGTTCCGTCGCCTTCAGCGAGCAGGGAGACCGTCTCGCCACCAGCAGTTGGGACGCCACCGCCCGTCTCTGGGAAGTGGAAACGCTGCAGCCGATCTGTCCTCCCATGCCCCATCGCAGCCAGGTCTATGCGGTCGCCCTCAGTCCCGACGGCTCGACGGCTTCCTCTGGCTGCTGGGACGGCGTCGCCCGCATCTGGCAGCTGCCGAGCTCAGCCAGCGTGACCCGCGTGCAGGCTCACGAGCACGGCACGCGCGATCTCGCCCCTTCTCCCGACGGGGATTTCCTCGTCACCGGCGGAGAGGACAAAGCCGTCCGCATCTGGTCCACCTCCAACTTCGCTCAGCGCCGCGAACTGCCGCACGATGCGCCAATCTTCGCCGTCGCCGTCTCCGACGATGGCCGCCGTGTTGCATCGGCCACCCGCGGCGGCGACGCATTCGTGTGGGATGCGGGTGACGGCGAACTGATCGCCGGCCCCCTCTCGCACGACGGCCGCGAAATCTACTCGATCGCCTTCTGTCCCGACGGCGACCAATTACTCACCGGCTGCCATGATGAGCACGCCCGGCTGTGGGACATTCCATCGCAGGCGCTCATCGGCAAGCCGCTCTCGCATCCCGGCCGCGTGCAGTACGTCACCTACGAGCCGGCGACCAGCCGCTTCGCCACCGCCGCCTGGCAGGGTGAGGTCTGGCTGTTCGATCCGAAGTCGGTCACCCCGGCCGTCACGCTGCTCTTCGAGTCCCCGGCTACCTGCCTCGACTTCTCGCCGCGCGACCGGCGCCTCGCCATCTCCACGCAGGGGGGGCTCGTTCACTTCATCGATCCCTCAGGACAGGAGACTGTGCCCCCGCTCCGCGTCGAAGGCCTCGCCTGGACCGTGCAGTTCCATCCCGAACTGGATCTCGTCCTCACCGGCACGATGGGAGGCAGCGCCCAGGTGTGGGACGCTCAAACCGGCAGGCCGCTCGGAGTCCGCTTCACGCATCGCGGCGCCACGGAGGCCGCCGCCTTTTTGCCCGGTCACGCGAACTACATTCTCGGCAGCTCCGACGGCAGCTTCTACGTCTGCGATCTGCCGCACGACCTGGAGGGATCGCGCGGTCAGCTCATCACCTGGATCCAAGTCATTACCGGCATGGAGCTCGACGAGCACGGCGTAGCGCGGGTGCTGGAAGAGTCCGACTGGACGGACCGGGCCCGCCGGCTGGCCGAAGCTGGCGGCCCTCCCGAACTGCGCGGACTGCAATAGGACGTCCGCCCGCTCTCTACTCGGCCGCTTCCGCGTCGCGCGTCTTCTCCAGCGTGACCTGGTTCCCTCGGGCGTTGTACTCGACCTTCGTCATAAAGGCCTTCATCAGCATGATTCCGCGTCCGCCGGGCTTTTCCAGGTTCTCCTCCGCGGTCGGGTCCGGTACGTCCGTCGGACTGAAGCCCGGCCCCTCGTCCTCGATCTGCACGTGCACGCGGTGTGCGTCGATCTCGCAGCGTATGGACACCGTTTTCTTCGGGTCCATCCGGTTGCCGTGCTTGATGGCGTTGACGATCGCCTCTTCCAGCGCCAGCCGCATGCCGAACACATCCCGGGCGGGATATTCCATCCGCTCCAGCATCGCGACGATCTGCTCCTGAACGCGCTCGGCGGCCTGCAGTTCGCTCGGGATGGTCTCGGATAATCGCTCTGTCGTCGACATGTCCGATCGTTGGATGGCGGTGCGTTTCACGTACCGAGTCACTGCCTCCTGCAGCCCGCATCTCCGTTCCAACGCTGTCCTCCGCCGCTGCGACCCGAGCGACGACGGCCTCGAGCGGCAACGACTAGAAACCGGCCAGGGCCTGGTCCCGGTCCTCTTTGATGTCGAACACGGTGTTCAGCTTGGTGATCGCGAACACTTCGTAAATGTCGGGCCGGATGCCGCACAGCCGCAGCTTCCCCTTCGCCGACTTCGCCTTGTTGTTCAGCGTGATCAGCTTGCCGAGCGCGGCGCTCGACAGGTATTCGACGTTCGAGAAGTCCAGCACGATCTTCTTGCGGCCGTCCTCCTCGATCAGACCGAACAACTGGTTGCCGATGATCTGAATGTTGTTCTCGTCGAGGATCTTCTTGTCCACGAAGCGTGCGATCGTCACATCGCCCGCGTCTTCAATGTCGAGTCGTCGCTGACCAGCGGACATTTCGTCACCTGTGCTGCCCGTGTGAATCGCCCGGCCCGTCGCTGCGTCGCCACGCGACGCCAGGAAGCCCGCTCCTGCAGGGACGTCCGGTCACACCGAAGGTGTTGCGGCGTCTCACCATGAGTACGCCAAGACCTGATCTTCATCCGCCGGCCGGACGAAGTCAAGCCACGCCGTACGCCCGTGCACGATCGGAGGTGCGAATGCTCAGGAAGACTGGAATCGCCCCCGTCTCCCCGCGCACAGTACCCATCTGTCAACCGACGTTCCTGCGAAGAGACCGACGTTCCTGCGGAGAGAAGGTGCCCGACGGTCGCCGACGGCCGGATGAGGGGCTGGGACGACGCTCCGATGTACCGCTCATCCCCGACCCTCTCACCGCCTGAATCGCCGTGAAGTCGAACGTCCTCACGGGGAGAGGGCGAACCCCATCGAGCGGATGCATCCTGTACGATCAACGTATTGCCGGCTAATGGCTTCCTCCCCCTCCCAACATTCCCTCGACACTGGATTGTTTCCCCGAATTCGACCGCATTCTTCCCGTCCAACTGCCGATGAATGATGCACCGGAACTGCTTGCAGTCTGGTGCGATGTGGAACGGGTCTCCCGTCCCGCGTTCGCCATCCCTCTCGCTGGCCAATCCGCCGGAGGACCATAACACAGCGTGAGCCACGGTCGCTAAACGGCGCCTGCTTGACAGGGCCGGACCGCCGCTCGTCTCGCAGCGACTCCATCCGTCGCAATCGCCCGAGAGGATCTTGAACACGCCGCCGCGACGCCCAGTGCGACGCGGCGGCGTTTTCATTTGCCGAGAGCTGTGTTCCACCCTGTGCCGCCGCTGCGGTTCCGCCCACGCACCGCGACCTCCAGGACCGCTGGGTGCGCCCCTGATCGCTCTCCCCTCCCAACTTCGGTTCTCTCCATTCCAACCGTGTACTTTCGCTTTCCCGCGGGACTATAATGCAGTGGACGCCGCGGCCGGTCGGGTTGCTGGGCCGTCCTTGTGTACCCGCACCAACGCGGTCCCGCCCTCCTTCACGGCCGGACGAACCCCCGTTCTCCGTCCGCTCGCCTCATGCGTATTTGCACGTCACTACGGTATCCGCGCGTCCCGCTCTCCCTCTTCGCCGCTCTTGGCGTTCTGGTGGCCGGATGCGCAGAACACGAAGGCATTCGCAGCTACACGGTCGAGAACCTCACCGGTCCCCCCGCGGCCGCCGTTCCGCAGGCCGTGCCGGGCACCGCTTGGTTCTTCAAGATGCAGGGACCGCCGGACGTCGTCCTCGCCCAGGGCGACACGTTCGCCCAGTTCCTCAAGACCGTGGAATTCCGCTCGGACGGCACTCCCACCTGGACTAACCCCGACGGCTGGACCACGACGTCGGCCAACAGCTTCCGCTACGCCACGCTCACGCTCGACGGCAGCGAACCTCCGCTGGAGATCGCGATCAGCACCCTCTCCGCTGAGGATCCGGGCAGCGACGAGTATCTCAAGGTGAACATCGATCGCTGGCGCGGCCAGGTCGGTCTCCCTCCGGCCGACTCCGCGAACTGGAAAGAGACCGCCGCTGAGTCGGGCGAACTGCGCGAGTCCGAATCGAATGGTCAGCGCGTCGTTCTCGTCCAACTCACTGGCAAGGACCCGGACGGCAATCCCTCCGCCATCCTCGCCGCCATCCTTCCGCGTCCCGGCACCGCGGCCTCCTCCTCAACTCCACCGGCCGACGTGGCCGCGGCTTCGCAGCCGCAGCCCGAGATGCGTCCCCCGACCTACTCCGTTCCGCCGGAGTGGACCGAGCAACCCGCCAGTCAGTTCCAGCTCGCGCTATGGACAGTGCAGGACGGCGATCAGCAGGTCGATATCAGCCTCTCGCTTGCCGGAGGTTCCGCTGAAGCGAATCTCGCCCGCTGGGCCGGACAGGTCGGCCTTACGTCCGACGCATTGGCCGACGCCTCACGCCCCATTCAGATCGACGGCCGCGATGCGCTGCAGGTCGATCTGATCGGCAGTGAAAAAACAATCTTCGGCGTCATCATTCCAGACGAGCGCGCTCAGGCCAGCTGGTTCGTCAAGCTGATCGGCCCCAACGACCTCGCCGCCCGCGAACGCGAACGTTTCCAGCAATTCACTGAGTCCATCGAATTCTGATCAACGCCGACCGCTCCCCGTCTAGCGGGGAGCCGACGGCGACCGCGACTGGGCCCACGTCGCGATACGGAAGGACAACACGATCCGATGTCAGCCACAACTTCCCGCCGCACCGATGACGCTCTCCCCCGCCGGGACGTCCTCGACCTCCCGGAGAGCGAACCGGACTGGCAGTTCTCCGAGCCGTTCCGCCGCGCGCTCAAGCCGCTCGCCTCGCTCAAGCTCACCGTCGTGCTGTTCGCGCTGGCCACGTTCATCGTCCTCGCCGGCACACTCGCACAGGTGAACCAGGACATCTGGGAGGTCATCAACGTCTACTTTCGGGTGAATCCCGCGGATGTGTTCGTCGGCAGCTTTCCCTGGATCAATGTCCGCGCGTTCTTCGTGTGGGTCGACTTCCAGTTGTTCGCGCCCCCCTCGTTCTTCCCCAGCAAGCCGGACCTGCCGAGCTGGATGGGCATCCCCTTTCCCAAGGGGTGGCTGATCGGCGCGGTGATGATGCTCAATCTCTTCGCCGCGCACCTCGTGCGGTTCAAGGTGCAGACGAGCGGCACGCGGCTGTGGACCGGAGTGGGCGTCCTCGCCGTCGGCGGGCTGGTCACCACGCTCGTCATAATGAGCGGCTCGAATCCCGACGGCTTTCAGGGTGAGGCCCTGATCAGCTGGAGCGCCCTCTGGGCGATGCTCCAACTCGGATTGCTGGCCGTAGTGGCCGCGTCGGTGTACGGCATCTTCAGCGCCGGCCCGGGACAGTCGGGCATCCGCTGGTTGATGGGGTTCATCGCTCTCACCGTTGGCGCCACGCTCCTCTGGACGATCATCCAGGGCCCCGGCGGTCGTCTCGACGACGCCTACATGCGGATCATGTACCAGCTCGTCAAAGCCACCATCGCCGGGCTGGTGCTCCTCGCCGGTTGCGTGCTGGTGTTCAAGAAGCGCGCCGGCATCGTCCTGCTCCACGGTGGCGTCGGCCTGATGATGGTCAGTGAAGTCCTCGTCGGCGTGCAGGCGGAAGAGGCCCAGATGCGCATCGAGGAAGGCCGCACCACCAACTTCGTCGAGGACGTCCGCGAGGTCGAACTCGCCTTCGTCCGCTCCGGCGAGGGAAACGAGCAGACCCACACCGTCATCCCCGGCCGCATGCTGAAGGAGGGAGAGACGATCTCCGGCGGCGACCTCCCCGTGCAGGTCAAAGTGCTGCAGTACTTCCCGAACGCCCGCCTCATCCCGCGCGTTCCGGGCCAGGCGGACGATCCCAACCCCGCCACGCAGGGCATCGGACTCCGCGAATCCGCTCAGCCGCTGAAGGCCTCCACCGGCACCGACTCGGAAGTCGATTTCGCCGCCGCCTACATTCAGCTCAACGAGCGCGAGACCGGCAAGAACCTCGGCACCTGGCTCGTCGGCATTCAGCTGGATCTGTTCAACATGGGCCGCGACCGCCAGACGGTGCAGGTCGGCAATCAGTCGTACGACATCGATCTCCGCTTCAAGCGTGTCTACAAGCCGTACCAGGTCACGCTGCTCGACGTCAAAAAGGAAGACTACATCGGCACGAACACTCCGCGCGACTACTCGTCCTACATTCATCTCGTGGACGAGCGGCATGGCATCGACCGGGACAACGTCCGCATCTGGATGAACAACCCGCTCCGTTACGCTGGCGAAACCTTCTACCAGAGCAGTTATACCCCGGCCGGCGGCGTTCCCGGGAGCACCCGCGAATGGACCACCCTGCAGGTCGTGAAAAACACCGGCTGGATGATCCCCTACGTCGCCTGCATGATCGTCCTGGTTGGCATGCTGGCCCAGTTCGGTCTGACGCAAATGCGTTTCCTGCAGCGCCGCGCCCGCGGGCAGGTAACGACCGCAGCCGCGCTGCCGGCCGACGACACAGCGGACGAACCATCGGCGAGCGAAGTGGCGCGCCGCCGCCCGCGCGAGTCGCGCGAAGATGTGCTCCCCGACATCGCCCCCACCCGTCGCCCCCCGTCCAGCCTGGTCGAATGGGCCGTCGTTGCCTGTGTCGTGGCCGTGTTCGGAGGCTACCTCTTGAGCAAGTCGCGGATGCCGTCCTATGAGAAGGGAGAGATGGACTTCGCTGCGTTCGGCAGTATCCCGGTCGTCTCCGAGGGGCGCCCCAAACCCATCGACACCGTCGCCCGCAACAGCCTGCTCATCATCGCCGACCGGCAGGAACTCCCCCTCCGCATGGACGCCGCCACCCTCAAAGAGCAATGGCCCGACATCAAGACCGCCATCATCGACGAGTGGCCCGGGGTTACCGCGGCCGATCTCGCCGACTTCGAAGGCGAGTTAAGCGAACTGCGCGACCTCGAAACGCTCATTCAGGAGAAGTCCGGAAAGACGCTGGATCAGGTCTCGGGCAGGCTGTACGAACTTACGTCGCAGGACCAGCCCGCCGTCAAGTGGCTGCTCGACGTCGCCAGCGAGTCCGAAGTCGCCCGCTACCATCGCGTCTTCCGCATCGAGAACCTCGACCTGCTCGACACCCTCGGCCTCCCGCGCCGCGACGGCTTCCGCTACTCCATCGACGACTTCTCCGAAGGACTTGGCGAGTACTTCAAGCAGCTCGCCGACGCCGAACTCGTCGCCAAAGAAAACCAGGAAAACCTCACGTTCTACCAGCGCAAGCTGCTCGACTTCCGCACCAAGCTGCAGACGTATCGCAAGCTGCAGGCCGCGTTCGCCCTCCCCGAGCTGCCGCCGTTTCCCACTGTCGAGCAGGTGCAGACCAATCCTGAGCAGGCGAAGGCCGAACTCGGCCGCTTCATGATGGCCACCGGCTCCGCCAAGCAGGACATCATGGCGTCCGGCGTCCCGCTGCTGATTCCGGTTGAATCAAAAGAGGAGAGCGACAGCGTCGGCCCGAACGGACGCTGGATCCCCTTCTCCGTCGCACTGTTGAACGCCTACATCAACAGCACGATCGGGATGGAGTTCGAAAAGGACGACCCGCGCGAACTGACGATCGCCTTCAACGAGATCCTCTCCGCCTACCATGCCGGAGAAGCGAGCCGTTTCGATGACGCCGTCTCGAAGTTCACCGGAGAGGTGAAGTCGGCGGACGCCCCCGGAGTCCACTTCGGCAAAGTACGGTTCGAGGTGTACTTCAATCACTTCGCCCCCTTCTACTACTGCGCGGTGTTGTACGTCGTCGTGTTCGTCCTGGCGTGCCTCGGCTGGCTCGGCTGGTCCCGGCCGCTGAACTGGTCGGCCCTCGCCCTCATGGCGTTCACGTTCTGCGTGCACACCTTCGCCATCTGCGCCCGCATCTACATTTCCGGGCGCCCCCCGATCACCAACCTCTACACGACGGCCGTCTTCATCGGCTGGGCCTGCGTCGTCGCCGGCCTGATCATCGAGTTCGTTTACCGCCTCGGCATCGGCAACGTGATCGGATCGGTCGCCGGCTTCATCACCCTCGGCATCGCCCATTTCCTCGCCGGCGACGGCGACACATTCACCGTCCTGCAGGCCGTCCTCGATACTCAGTTCTGGCTGGCCACCCACGTCGTCACCATCAATCTCGGCTATGCCACCACCTTCGTCGCCGGGCTGCTCGGACTGGTCTATATCGTCCGTGGTGTCGCCACGCCGTCGCTGCGCCCCGAGATCGGAAAAGACCTCGTCCGCATGACGTACGGCGCCCTCTGCTTCGGCCTGTTCTTCAGCTTCGTCGGCACCGTCCTCGGCGGGCTCTGGGCCGACGACTCCTGGGGTCGCTTCTGGGGCTGGGACCCCAAAGAGAACGGCGCCCTGATGATCGTTCTCTGGAACGCCCTGATCCTGCACGCCCGCTGGGACGGCATGGTCAAAGACCGCGGCTTGGCCGTCCTCGCCGTCCTCGGCAACATCATCGTCGGCTGGTCCTGGTTCGGCGTGAACGAACTCGGCGTCGGCCTGCACTCCTACGGTTTCACCGAAGGTGTCCTGTTCGCCCTCGCCCTGTTCGCGACCTCGCAACTCATAGTCGCCGCCCTGGGTTGCCTCCCCAAGTCCCTCTGGTGGAGCCACCAGCGCCACTCCGCGGCGTGATGCGAAAGCCAACCAGAGGGCTCTCGCAGAGCCGCAGGGACGCAGAGAAACTGGTCGCGGAGATGTCGGCAATCCGACTCTCTGAACCACGTCTCCGATTCCTGAACCCCGCGACTCAGCGTCTCTGCGAAAGCCTCTTCGTGGACCCTGCGGCGACCCCGCCGGACAAGCAACTCACTGCTGAGACAGGCTTTATGACGCATGGGCGCGTCACCGGCAGCTTCTGCCGCAATGATGAGATTGCCTCAAGTTCGTCTGGAGCGCCGTCCGCACGCTCCGC
Organism: Planctomycetaceae bacterium; assembly: GCA_041940305.1. Taxonomy (GTDB): domain Bacteria; phylum Planctomycetota; class Planctomycetia; order Planctomycetales; family Planctomycetaceae; genus JBGTSJ01. The sequence goes on along the minus strand of JBGTSJ010000012.1, from coordinate 122,080 downwards.
TATAACCCGCGGCGGCATTTGCCGGTCGCACCCCTCTCAAGGCGTCCGGCGATGCGACTTCCCTCCACTCACTTCCCTCGTTTCGATTCCATCGTTTGACGTTTCCCGCCCGGGACTCGTCCCCGCGACCGCACTGCGCCCACACTCAGGCGCCAGGCCGATCGCGTGGATTCCCGCGCGCCGCCGTCATCCGGATGCCCAAAGTCCAACGAAGCCCTGGACGGCTTCGGGAGCCTCACTGATGAGCATGCGCCCCCTGACGACGTTCGCCCTCCTCTGCGGACTGCTCCTCGCCTCAGGCTGCTACACCGTGCCCGACTGGCAGATGCGCCAGGCGCAGCTCCGCACCATGCAGATCTACCGGCAGAACCAGATGCTCGCCGGCCAGGCCGGGCAGATGGCGGCCGAAAAGGCGGCGCTGGAGAACCAGCTGGCCATTGCCAACCAGCGGCTGGATAACCTCAACGCCGAGCGCGCCGCCCTCCACGACCGCTACAAGCATCTGCTCACTTCTTCGCAGAATCCCCTGCCCGGCCCGGCCACGGCCCGCTTCCGCGACCTCGCCGAGCGCTATCCCGAATTCGAGTTCGACCCCGAAACCGGCGTCAGCAAGTTCAACACCGACCTCCTGTTCGCTCTCGGCAGCGACGAAGTCCGCCCCGAAGCTCAGCAACTCCTCAAGGAGTTCGCCGGTATCATGAACTCTGCAGACGCCAGCCAGTTCAATATCCTCGTCGTCGGCCACACCGACGATCTGCCCATCAAGCGGACCGGCACCGCCCAGCGGCATCCCACCAACTGGGAGCTTTCCGTCCACCGCGGCACCGCCGTCATCCATGCCCTGGCCAAACACGGCCTCGCCGAGAACCGAATGGGTGTCTCCGGCTACAGCATGTACCAGCCGGTCGCCCCGAACTCCGACGACGGCAACCGCCAGAAGAACCGCCGCGTCGAGATCTACGTCCTCGCTCCCGACGCCCGCGTCGCCAGCGGCCAATAGTCGCTCTGCGTCAAACGCCCTCCCTCAACACACAACGCCCTGGGGTTGCCCCCCCAGGGCTTTTCCACGCGCGACCCCCGCACCATCACGCCGCCGCGTCTTGACTGCCTGTCCCCGCCCGCTCCGCGATCTCCACCGCCTGCCGTCCCGCCGGCGTCAGCCGATACCCGATCCCATCCGTCCGCCCCAGCAGGTTGAATCGCAGCAGCCCTTCGGCGATCAGCCGCCCGTGCACGCGCGACAACTGATCTGCCGCAACCCCCTCCACTTCGCCGAGCCGCGGAATCCACCGCGAATCCTCTTCGGTCTCGGCCGGCGTCGCTTCGTCCGGTGAGGACGCCTCGCCGCTCTGCTCGACTATTGAGGCGTCGTCCTCGGCCGGCAGCCCGTCGGGAGAACCTGCTGACGCTGCCCCTCCTGTCCGCCTCGGCCGCGGTGGCAAGGCCTGCTCCGCCCCCGCGTATGCGGACAGCACGATCGACCACTCGGGATGTTGAGCCAGCAGGGAGGGGAGGGACGTCATGCCCGTTGATATCGACCGGCGCCCCGGGCACATCAAGCATCACCGCCCGCCCCCTCACGACCCCTACCCTCAGCGCCGCACAATCCCGTCCCCCTGCACAATCGTCAGAATCAGCTGGCCTTGCGCCGGCTCCTGCCATGTCACATATTCGTCTTTGCATCCCCCGCCGACCCCACGACCGCATTCAGCGCCTGCACCAGCTTCGCGTCGTGCTGGTGGTCCTGGCTGTAGATCCGGAAGATGATGAAGCTGATCGGCAGCGAGCGGAACAGCTCATCGTCATGCAGTTCCTGGCTTGTCCCCGCGCCGGGATCGACGAGGAAGTTCTGCCCCCCCGCCGGCAGCCGCGCGCTCGGCCTGTGGTAATGCCGCGCCACGTCGATCTTGAGGGGAATCTCGCGGATCCCCTTCGGCAGCCGGTCCCGCACGCGCTTGAGCACCAGTTCCGGCTCTGAAAAGATCGTCGTCGCCTCGGCCGTCGCCGTGTGGAAGTTGATCGTCTTCTCCACCGCCATCTTCCACCGCACGCGGCGGCACAGGATGTCCTGCCACTTCTCGCCCAGCACCCGTACGTCCGGCTCGTTCGACCGCGACCACCGCTGCACGTCCACCAGGAACGATGACTCGGTGAACAGTCGGTATTCATCGAGATGCTCCAGTGGATTGCCGGGGAACAGCCGCGGCATTGTCTCGCCGAAGATCTCCTCCAGCGCGAGGTCCAGCGCGCGCACCGTGCGGTGAAAATACACCGTGCGGAACAGGTTGGCCCGCGTCTCGATGAAGTGAATCAGCGCCGGCAGTCCCCGCACGTGAATGGACAGCCCCGCCGGCGTGAAATAGCTGTAGTGCAGCAGCCGGTTCACGTCGAATGACCGCGGGTTGTAACCCGTCATGTAGGCGTCCCGCAGGACGAAATCCATGTTGTCGACAGTGTAGATCCCGCTGAACAGCGCCCGCAGTTTTCGCAGCCAGTCCGGATGTCCCTCGTCGTCGGCGCCCCCCTGCGGCCGGCGGATCAGCCACGCAATCTGCCTGGGATCGAGTTCCTCCAGCGGACCCAGCTTCCCGTTCGGATTCCGCCGGATCCCGCGCAGCAGGTCACCCAGTTCATGCTCGATGATGTGCGCGCCGATCGTTTCGTGCGTCACGCCGAACTGGTCGAGATACTGGTCGTCGAAGAAGTGTCCGAACGGCCCGTGACCGACGTCATGCAGCAGGCCCGCCATCCGCACCAGCGATTCAACGTACGGGCGCGACGGCACATTTCGGCACGACTCCACCAGCGAGTCGTACCATTCGGCGACGACGCGCGATCCGAGATGCATCACCCCCAGCACATGCTGAAACCGCATGTGCTCGGCGGCGGGGAACACCCACCAGGCCGTCTGCAGTTGATGGATGTGCCGCAGCCGCTGCACCCACGGGTGGTCGATGATTTCCTGCTCGGAGACCTCCCCTTCCGGCAGCCCACTGCGCGCGATAAACGCGATGTAACCGTGGATCGGATCGTGAGCGAGGCTCTCGGCTGTGTAGTCGCGCGGCATCGTGTGTCAGGCTCCGCCCGACATCTTGGTGCATCGATGGCCAACGGTAAAGCGGGTCGCGCGCGAACGACTCACGTCAATTCCGGTATCGGCCGTCCCCCCTCCACGACGATTGGGATCGGACGTCCCTGCGGGTTGACCCAGTGGCTGTTGAGATCGATGCCGAGATGGCGGAATGTCGTCGCCGCGAGGTCCTGCGGCCGCACAAGTCCGCTGGTCGCCACCCCGCCCCGCGCATCGGTCGCGCCGATCGCCTGACCGTGGGGCAACCCGCCGCCGGCCATTACCATCGACATCACCGGCGTCCAGTGATCGCGTCCGGCGTCGGCATTAATCACCGGCGAGCGGCCGAACTCGCCCAGCATCATCACGAGCGTGTCGTCCAGCAGCCCGCGCTCGTCGAGATCATTGACCAGTGCATACAGGGCGCGGTCCACGTCGGGCAGGGCCGGCTTCAGACCCTTGACGATGCCGCCCCACTTCACGCTGTCGCCGTGATGATCGAAGTAGCCCCAGGCCCCGCTGACCAGCACGTATGTCACACCGGACTCCACCAGCCGTCGTGCGAGCAGCGCTTTCTCGCCGACGCTGTTGCGGCCGTAGGTGTCGCGCGTCTCGTCGGTCTCTGACGAGACGTCGAACGCCTTCTGCACGTCCCCCGACAGCACCATCTCGTAAGCCTGCCGCGAGAACTGGTCGACCCGTTCCAGGTTGTCCTGCCTGTCCAGGTCTCGCCGCATCCGGTCGAACTGCTGCCGCAGGCCGTCCCGGTGCGTCAACCGGTCGGCCGCCACTCCTTGCGGAAAGGCGAACTTGCCGGTCAGTTCGAGTCCCTTGGCCGGCTCATAGTTGTTGCCCATGTGCCCGGCGCCCCACACATCCGCCACCCACGAGGGCGCCAGCCCCACGAACCCGGGAAAGTCCGGCGCATTGGGCCCGCGAAACTTCGCGGCGATCGAGCCCATCGACGGATAACCGTCTCCGTCACGCCCGTTGTCGGTTCGCCGCGCCAGCGGATTGCCCGCCTGCATGGTGATCGGCGTGTGATTGCTGGCCGAACAGTCGACTGCACGCAGCACCGACAGTTTGTGTGCAATCGAGGCCTGCAGAGGCAGATGCTCAGTGAACTCGATCCCCGGCACGCGGGTGGAAATCGTCGAGAATGGACTGCGGATCTCCGCCGGAGCATGCGGCTTGGGATCCCACATGTCGATCTGGCTTGGTCCCCCCGACAGCCAGAACATGATGACCGACTTCTTCGGCTGCGGCTCCCCGTCAACAGCAGCCGCGCGTCGGCTTAGCATTGCCGGCAGCGACAATCCCGCCACGCCTGCGAGCCCCGTCTGCAGAAACCAGCGTCGGGACCCGACTCGAATGGTGTCCCTCGCCGGTGGAGCAAATGGCGACGCCTCAGTACCGCGATGATGCGACAGCCGATGTTCGGAGAAGAAATCCATGCAAACCTTTCCTCAGGTTCCAGCCTGTGTTTCGACGCCCTCTCATGGTATCGACAACCCATCCACAATCATAGATGTGTTGTCGATTGCAGGGCCTGACAATGCCCTGATCCGCATTATTACCCCGCGTCCTTCGCACGACCTCCCCACCGGCTGCCTCTCTTCTTCGTTCCCTTTTGTGCCTCCCCCTTCTGTGTCCCAACGGCTCACGTTGTGTAATCCGAGTTCAGCCGCACGTACTCGGCGGTCAGATCGCAGGTCCAGAACCGTGCGGCGCCGTCCCCCAAGGTAAACCGCAGTTCAATGTGCACTTCGCCGGTCCGCATCGCGTTCGACACGGCTTCGGCGTCATGCTCCGTCGGGGCGCCGGCGTGGTAGACTTCGATACCGTTGATCGACAGCGAGCAGTTCTGTTCCTCGAACGGAATTCCCGCGTAACCGGCGGCGGAGACGATCCGGCCCCAGTTGGGGTCGTTGCCGGTGATAGCCGTTTTCACCAGCGGGCTCTCCGCCACCACCTTCGCGATGCACCACGCCTCCTCGCGACTCCGCAGGCCGGTGACATCGATGGTGACAAAGTGCTCCGCTCCCTCCGCGTCCCGGATGATCTGCTGCGAGAGATCGGCGCAGACTTCGCGGAATGCATCGCGGAACGCCGTCTCCGCCGCGTCCCCGTCGATCGTGGCGTTCGCAGCGCCGTTGGCGAGCAGCAGCACCGTATCGCTGGTGCTCATGTGCTCGTCCACGCTGATGCAGTTGAAGCTGCGGTCGACCGCGTCCTTCAGCAGCCCCTGGGCGAGACGCGAGTCAATCGCGGCGTCCGTCATCACGACGGCGAGCATCGTCGCCATGTTCGGCGCGATCATCGCGGCCCCCTTGCACGCGCCGCTGATCGTGACCTTGCGGCCGCCGATCTCGAGCTCCTGCATCGCCTGCTTCGGCACGGTATCGGTGGTCATCATGCCGCGGGCTGCGGCAGTGAAGGCGGCCGGCGATGCCTGCAGTCCGGATGCGGCCGCGGGGATGCCGGCGGCAAGTTTCTCGCGGGGAAGAAAGTGGCCGATGACGCCGGTGGAGCAGACGAGCACGTCCTCCGCGCTGCAGCCGATCTGCTCGGCGACCTGGGCCGTCATCCAGCGGGCGTCTTCGAGCCCCCGCTGGCCAGTGCAGGCGTTCGCGTTGCCGGAGTTGATGATCACGCCGCGGGCCGTGGTCCGCGGCAGCCGTTCGCGGCCGAGCTTGACCGGCGCGCCGACGACGCGGTTCTGCGTGAACACGCCGACCCCCGTGCAGGGCCGGTCGGAGATGAACAGGGCCAGGTCGAGCTTGGCCGGGTCCTCCTTGATGCCGCAGGCGTGGCCGGCGGCGCGGAAGCCCTGGGGGAGGTGGTGTTCGTTCATGGCGGGGATCCGGGGTTGGTCGAGGGATGGATTACCACAAAGGCACCAAGGGCACAAAGGTTATGGCGGGTGGGAGGTCGTGGTGAGTCGGTCGCGGGTCGCGGCGGAGGTTGAAGAGCAAGGCGAGCCAGGCGCGCGCTATTCCTATGAGGCGGGGGGGTGTGATTCTTGTGCATCTTGCGTGATGCCTGGGATGGAGGTGGTCGATGAGAGAGCAGCGGGCGACTCCGAATCGCGGTTTCGACTGATCCTTCCAACCGAGAGAAGCCGGTTGTGCGTCGCGAGTTCGCGGCGTCCCAATTTCAGGAAACGGAGTGCGACCGGGCGGCGCGGGTTGGTTGCAAGGTGTTTTGGCTGCTATTGTTGTGTGGTCGCGGTTGCCTTCGGCTTGCCGCTAAACGGTCCCCATTACGAGCGACGAATCGCACGGCATCGGCATGACGATCTCCGTTACCGAATACTTCCGCACGCGTAAGGATGACCGGAAGAAGGAAACCCGGTATCTGAACGTGATCAACAAGGACTCGTGCACGTCGTGCCAGTCCTGCGCGACGGTCTGCCCGGTGGACTGCATCTACGAAGTCCCCAGTCCGATCCCGGGGCAGAGCTACCACCAGATCGACACGTCCCGCTGCATCGGCTGCCAGATGTGCTACCGGTCGCCGAACGACAGCAGCGAGCATTACACGCTGACGATCTGTCCGTGGAATGCAATCGACATGCTGCACAACCCGAACGTCAAGCCGGACGACCTGTCGCTCCTCGCCCCCTACTGGCGCGGCGACGAAACCGACCCGCCGTTCCCCAAGCTGGAAGAGTACGGCTATCAGCTGTTCCTCGACGGGCAGGTGCACATTCCCACAGGCCGGCAGGACCTCATCGACATCCTGACCTGGTTCACCAGGCCGAACTGGCTATACAGCGAGGACGGCGCGACCGTGGCCATCGCCGACGAGTACGAGCGCGACGAAGACAAGGTCCGCTTCGTCGCCACGCCGTCGGGCCGCGAACTGCTGGACGTGATCTTCCCGACGTGGCAGCGCATCTTCATGGACTGAGGGTCCGCCGCAGTTGGGACGCCGATCGTCCGGATGACCGCAGATCGATTGTCCTATTGATCTGCGCGAATCTGCACGACCCGCGTCATCCGCGGCCCCCTTCCGCGAAACTCACAACTCCGACACGTTGACGAACACCTTCAGGGCCGTCTTGTCTTCGGTGAGGAGACGCATGATCTCCTGGGGGTGGCGGAAACCATCGACCGGATTGGTGAGGATCCGCTGGGTCAGGCCGGGGTACATGGCCTCGGCAAGGGCGAGGTCGGCCAGACCTTTGGCGAAGTGATTGCGATTGCCGTTGACGCTGGCTACCAGCAGCTTGTTGCCGAGCACCCACTCCAGGTTGATGCGATCGGCCGGCACGTTGCCGATGATCTTTTCACCCCCGGTCACACTCGTCCACACGAGCGCGCCGTTGAGGTTGAGGATCTGCATGCAGTCGAAGGCGACCTGGCTGCTGCCAGTGGCTTCCACGATGAGGTCGGGACGTCCCACACGGCGGGCGATCTCCGGCAGCGGTTCCAGCTGTGTACTCACATACGTGGCCCCGCAGGCGCGAACGATCTCTTCCTTGAGGCCCGGATTGGGGGTGCGGGAGAGCGTATACACCTCCAGGCCGCGCAGCCGCAGCATGATCGTCGTCAGCAGGCCGATCTGTCCGGCCCCGCAGACAAACGCCACCCGCGGCTCCCACACCTGCAGACGCTGCTGGGCGAGGTACGCCTGCTCGATCGCTTTCGCGCAGACGCTGGCCGGCTCGGAGAGCACACCCACGTGCCGGAGCCCCTGGGGGACCTTGACGATGAACTCCTCATCGTCGACGAATCGCTCCGTCATGAAGCCGTGCCGCAGGTTGATGCCGCGCTCGTAGTACGTCTCGCTGCTGGTGATGTCGTTGCGGCCGATGCGGTCGTAGACCGTCGGGCCGGGACGGCGGACGGTGCACGTGCACAGATCGCCCGGCCGGACGCTCGTCACATTGTCCCCCACCGCCTCCACGACGCCGAACACTTCGTGGCCGAGGACCAGAAAGTCGTACCCGTCCGGCGGATTGCCGTAGAGCCCCTCGTTGATCTCCGCATCGGTTGCGTCGACCCCGACCTGCAATGTGCGAACCAGCACGCCGCGACCGTCCGGCACGTCCGTGACGCGCGGTTCCGGCAACTCGGCGAGATGCGCACTCTGTTTGTGCGGAGGACGAACGGCGAGCGCTTGCATGGGGGGTCTAGGGTCTAGGGGCGATGGTCTATGGGCGATGGCATGAGTCGATTGAGGATGGCTTGTTTCCAAGTCCATCGACCATCGACTCTCGACCATTCACTATCGACCATCACTCACGGGTGATGAACTCGTCGAGGTTAAGCAGGACGCGGGCGACGGCTGTCCAGGCGGCTCCGTCGGCGGGGGAGACCTCGGCGGGGAGGGAAGCGGGAGACAGTACGGCGGCTGCCTCGGCATTGTCAACGAATCCGCTGCGCTGACGGCCGAGATACCCGTTCAGAGCGGCGAGTTCCGAGTCGAGCGGCTCCCGCCCCAGGACGGACTCAAACCCGTATCGGAGCCGGCCGTCATCGTAGGCCGGGGCTTCGCGGAGGATCCGGCCCGCCAGCGCCTGGGCGAATTCGATGAACCCGCGATCGTTGGCGAGAGTCAGCGCCTGCAGCGGCGTATTGGAGCGGGCACGCCGGGTGCATGCGGAGTTCGCGTCCGGCGCATCGAAGGTGGGAAACATCGGATGCGGACTGGAGCGCCAGAACTGCGTGTACAGGGCACGGCGGTAACGATCCTCCCCCTGGCTGTCCTTCCAGGGTTTGGCATTCTGGGTGAACACGTAGATCCCCTCCGGCTGCGGCGGATTCACGGGAGGGCCTCCCATCTTGCCCGACAGGAGTCCGCTTGCCGACAGGCAGGCGTCGCGGATCACCTCGGCCTCCAGCCGCAGACGCGACTGCCGCGCCAGCAGCCGGTTGCGGGGATCGACCGACTGCAGGTCGGAACGAGCGTGCGATGACTGCCGGTATGTGGCGGAGGTCACGATCAGTCGATGCAGGCGCTTCATGGACCAGTCCTGGCGAATCAGTTCCGACGCCAGCCAGTCGAGCAGGTCGGGATGCGACGGCAGCGCGCCCTGCGTGCCGAAGTCGTTCTCCGTCTCGACCAGTCCCATACCAAAGAACCGCTGCCAGGCCCGGTTGACGACGACCCGCGCGGTGAGCGGGTTGTCGGGATCGACCAGCCAGCGAGCCAGGTCCAGCCGATTGGGCGCGGCGACGTCGGCCGGGAGATCATGGAGTACGGCCGGAACGCCCGGCTCGACCTGCACTCCCGGTCGCAGGAAGTCTCCTCGAATCATGACGTGCGTCGCGCGCGGCTCGGGAAGCTCGGCCATCACAAGTGTGGTCAGCGTCGCGGCCGCGAGGGAACTCAGATCCCGCTGCAGGGACTCAATCCGTCCGGTGACGGACCGCCAGTCGGCGTTGCCGGTGAGGTAGAACGTGCGGAGCTGGTTCTGCTGCTCTTCGCTTCGCTCGGCCGGGGACGTGGCGAGGATCTCGCGAATGGCGTCCGTCAGCAGCAGCGACTCGATCGGAGAATCGGTCACCGACAGCCGGAAGCGGCCGATCTGATACCACTTGTTGTCCGGCGTCTCGTGGCGGAGTCGGAAGCTCCACTGATCGCCGGGCGTCGATGCCACGGGGCCCGCCGTCATGAAGAAGGCCGTGCGCGGCACGTTCATCGAACCGGCGCCGGACTTCACATTGATCGCCCAGCCGGTCAGCTTGTCCCCATCCAGCGCGTGGGCGATGGGGTAGCGATCCTGGGAATGATCGGCGATCGCTTCGACAAGACTCTGGCGGTACTTTGAGTCGTCGGCGTCCCCCGCGCCTTCGGGGCGCAGGTAACACTCGACCTCCGTCAGGACGAAATTGCCGTTCTGGGCCAGGCCCGGCCCCGTCTGGGGGAGTGTTTCGTGCGTGAGGGTCTCCAGCCGGACGGCCGTGACAGCGGGGAGCGGCGAGCGAAATCGGACGTCATAGACGTCGTGCTGCGGGATCGTGCCGCCGGCGAGGACTGATGCATCCTCGAGCGTGGTCAGCTCGGCTCCGTTCTGCGAATGCGCGGACTCCGGCGTGACCACCGACCACGCCACGTCTCCCGCCTCGACGAGAGAAGACTCCCAATCGGGCATCCCAGCCAGCAGCTCGCTCTCGAGCTGTTGTTTCTGCCGGCGCGCGGCGGCCAGCTCCGACGTCAGCCGTTCCTTCTCGGCCGCCTGAGCGGGGGTGGGCAGCTCGAGCTTGGGCGCCAGGCCGCCGGCGTCGTTGGCGTCGGCGGTGCTGTTGAACACCGCGAACAGGCGATAGAAGTCGCGCTGGGAAACGGGGTCGAACTTGTGGTCGTGGCATTGGGCACAGCCGACGGTGAGTCCCAGCCACACCGTGCCGGTGGTGCCCACGCGATCCACCACGTTCTCTACGCGGAACTGCTCATCGTCCGTCCCGCCCTCCTCGTTGGCCAGAGTGTTGCGGTGAAAGCCGGTGGCGATCAGCTGTTCCTGCGTCGGCTCGGGCAATAGATCGCCCGCGAGCTGCTCGACCGTGAACTGGTCGAAAGGCAGGTCACAATTAAGTGCGGCGATCACCCAGTCCCGATATGGCCAGATCGTGCGGGCGCCGTCGATGGTGAAGCCGTTCGAATCGGCGTAGCGGGCCGCGTCCAGCCAATGGCGGGCGTGGCGTTCCCCGTACCGGGGGGATGCCAGCAGCCGATCGACGAGATGCTCATAGGCGTCGGGGCGTTCGTCTGCGAGAAACGCGGCGCGTTCGGCCGGGGTGGGCAGTACTCCCAGGAGGTCGAGATACACCCGGCGCAGCAGTGTCTCCCGCGCGGCGGCCGGCGAGGGCTCAATCCCTTCGCTCTCCAGGCGCGCGGTGATGTAGGCGTCGATCTCGTTGCGCAGTCGCGCGGCGCCACGGACCGCGGGAACCGCCGGCCGGGCGATTGGCTGAAACGCCCAGTGATCGCTGGTGACGACCGCCTCCGCCTGCGGCTCGTCGGCCGGATACACAGCGCCGGCCGCAATCCAGCGGCGGAGCATGTCGATCTCCCCGGCCGAGAGGGGGGCGCCATCCAGCGGCATCTGCGAGATTTCGTCCGACGTCCCCTCGACGGCGGACAGGAGCCGGCTGGCGGCCGGATCGCCCGGAACGATCGCGGCGCCGCTGTCTCCCCCCGCAATGGCGAGCGCCGCGGCATCGACGCGCAGTCCGGCCTGAGGCTGATCGGGTCCGTGGCAGTCGTAGCAGTGCTTCTGCAGAATCGGCTTGACGTCGCGGAGGTAGTCGACGTCGTCCGCGCGGGCAGCCCCGGCAAGCAGACAGACTGCCCCGATTGCGAGCAGCCCACGGCCGAAAACGGTGAAGCGATTCAACGGATGCATGGAAGTTAAGGTACCGCAGGAACCGCGCGCCCCGCAACGAGGGAGTCGCGGGATGGCCGGAGCGATCAAGGTCCACGGTTCAGCGCCGAGCCGCAGGCGACCGCCCATGTCCATACTGATCACCCCGTGAACCGGCGGAACACACCCGACAGCGAATGAGTGAGAGAAGGAGAGGAACACTGATTTCCACTAATAAACGCTGATCATCCTGCAGGGCGCTATTAGCGGAGATTAGCGGGTATCAGTGTCCCGAGCACTTTCTCTACCTCGACTTGATGTCACGTCCGCCACAGCCGCTTCTTCAACTGGTCCAGCAGGGCGGCGGCGAAGATGAGGGCGCCGAAGATCACCATCTGCTCGTAGGGCGTCACGCCCGCCATGTTGAGGCCGTTCTGAATCACGGCGATGATCAGCGCCCCGATCAGCGTCCCCATGATCCGCCCTTCCCCTCCCGACAGGCTGGTGCCGCCGACCACGACCGCGGCGATCACCTGCAGCTCATACAGTTCGCCGGCGTTGGGGCGCCCCCCGACGAAACGCGAGGCGTCGACGATCCCGGCCAGCCCCGCCAGCGCCGAGCAGAGCACGTACACGCAGATAATAACCCGCTGCACGCGGATGCCCGATAGGCGGGCCGCTTCGGGATTGCCGCCGACGGCGTAGATGCGGCGACCGAAAATCGTCCGCGTCATTACCACGTGAAACAGCAGGTACAGCGCCAGCATCAGCCAGATCGGATTCGGCACCCCCAGCAGCGAACCGTTGCCGAGCACCGCAAAACCGTATGGCCGTCCGTCCTCGCCGAACCCGCCGGCGGCGATGCGGATGGCTTCGGGAGTGGCCGACGTGCCGCCGGTGATCGAGCGCCGATAAGCCACCGCCATAATGAGCGCCAGGCCGCGGCCAATCATCATCATCGCCAGCGTGACGACGAAGGCCGGAATGTGCAGCATGGTGGAGGCGACGCCGTTGAACGCCCCGCACAGCGCACAGGCTCCGATCGCCAGCAGGCAGCAGCCGGCCACCGCCAGGAGTGACGCATCCGCGCCGCCGGCGAGGGCCTGAATCGTGATGGCGCAGGTCACCGCGGACACCGCCAGAACGCTCCCCACGGACAGGTCGATCCCGCCGGTGATGATCACCAGCGTCATCCCGATCGCGATGATCGCGATGTCGGCGTTCTGGTTGACGATGTTGAGCAGGTTCTCACGCGTCAGGAACGTCGGCCAGTGGTACGAGGCCGGCGTGTGGACCTGCGCGCCCGACAAGGCCGGATGCGCCGCAACGAGCTCTGCGAACCCGTCGGGCCTGAGCGGTCCCCAGCGCAGTCCGGCATGATTCGTGGCGACCGCGTTGATCCGCGGGTGTTCGCCGGCCAGACGGACAAGCGCGCGGCGGGCAGCGGCGGGCGTGTCGGCCAGGACAACCTCCAGAACGGTCGCTCCGGCGTCCTCGAGCTCCTCCGCGATCGCCGCGGCAAACTCCGCGTCCAGGCGCGTGTTGCGGACGATCACCACCACGGAGGCCGACTCACCGTGCTCACCCAGGATCGCGTGCGCCAGTTCACGGCCGGCAGCGGGAGTCACCGGCTGCTGCTCGCTCCAGGTAACCGCCGAGTAATAAGCGCACAACAGCAGCAAGACGAGCAGCGAGCCGTAGTCGGAGAGGAGTCGCTTCACGCGATCAGTCCAGCGCGTCCCGGTTTCGACGCAAAGCCGCTGAGACGCGAAGACGCGCCAAGGAAGGGAATTGAACAGGAGGAAACAGAGGAAACGGAGAAAGAGTGAAGGGAGCGTGCAGGTTGATGATCGTGCGAAGATGCAATCGGCGTCATCCTCATCGCTCCCGACGCACACGATTGTGCAAGCTATGCACACCGAAAGCGATGAGCAGGTAGCTCTCGAGCGGATAAGTCAGGATGTATTCCATCATTACAGCATTCGGCCCACTGACATGCGGGCTGTCAACCTGTCTCCGTTTCCTCTGTTTCCTCCTGTTCCATCCTTAACGCCGGAAGTGCGACCGCCGGTCAGGCGGGGGCGTAGCAGGTGCGGTTGCTGCGGATGCACTCTTCCGGATTGCAGAGGCCGGCGTCGGGGCCGAACTTGCCTTGGGTCTGGCCGCACCACACGTAGCCGTCGCCGGCGATCCTGTCTCCGGGAGTCAGGTTGAAATTGATGTACATCCCCTTCGACTGCAGGTGGCGGCAGCGGCGGGGTTCGTCGACAACATCGAGTTCGGGAGTCATGGGCGTCTCCGGATCGGTATGGAGCAGCAGATGTCAGTCTGCCGAGTTCGGGGGCGCAGCGCCGTGCGCTCGGCAGACTCACGTCTGCCGCTCTCTCTTCACAGTTGATTGCTCGCCCGCAGCAGGGTGCGTTTGACGGCTGTCTTGGCGAGCTGGACTTTGTACTCGTTGTTCCACAGCGGCGTCGCCTCGGCGATTGCCGCGGCGCCGGCGCGATCCGCCGTCTCGGGAGTGACGGGCTGGCCGATGATCGCACTCGTCGCGGGCTGAGACACCCATGGCGTGGGGGCCACGTGGCCCAGGACAATCTTCGCCCGCCGCACGAGTCCGCCGTCCATCTCCAGCGTGCAGGCGGCCGCCGCAAGCGGCCAGTCGAGCCCCTGCGTCTGCATCACCTCATAGCTGGCGCTCAACTGCCGTCCGGCCACCGGAAGCTGTATATGCGTGATGAACTGCCCCGGTTTGAGAATCGTCACCCCCTGGCGGTCGGTTTTGGGAGTGACATACAGATCCTCCAGTGCAATCCAGTTCTCATCGAGCGGCTTGGGACCGGCGATGCGGATGCGGGCGCCCCAGGCGATCAGCGCCGGAGCGAAGCGCGACGCGCTGACGAACTTGGCCGCTCCCTGGTTGCCGAAGATCGCGTGGTAGCGGTTGTCACCCTCCGCAGCCAGTGAGCGGCCGTTCTCGCGGGCGAGCAGGCCGTACCCTTTGCGGAAGTACCAGCAGTTGGGGAGATGGCAGAGATCGCCACCCAGCGTACCGTTCTGTTGGATCTGAATGGCGCGGATCTCAGTCACCACGTCGTTCAGGCACGGGTACTCCGCCAGCACGGGGCTGTGCCGGACGTCCTCGAGCGTCGTCAGTGCGCCGATCGTGACGCCGGCTTCGCTCGCGGCAATGCCGCGCAGCGACTCGATGCGCGAAATATCGACTACGCGCCGCGGCTTGACGACGCTCGATTTGAGCAGCGGGACCAGATCGGTTCCCGCAGCGAGAACGGCCGTCTCCGGGCCGCGCTCGGCCAGCAGGGCGACGGCGTCCTGCTCGGTCTCGGGGCAGGCATATTCGAAATCGGTCATGGGAGGGACCTCAGGGAGTTTTCAGTTGACAGTAGACAGTTCACGGTAAGGGGTGTCGAACAATATGACTGTCGACTGTTCACTGTGAACTGTTAACTCTGCTTATGCTCGCAAGGCGTCCAGCACGCGCTTGGGCGTCAGCGGCAGGACCGGGACGCGGCGGCCAATGGCGTTCGCCACGGCGTTGCTGATCGCCGCCCCGCCGGAGATGACGGGAGGCTCGCCGAGGCCGACGACCCCCTTCTGGTACTGGCTGTCCGGCTCGTACATCTCGACCACCAGTTCGCCGATATCGCCGATCCTGGGGAGCTTGTAGTCCTTCAGATTGGCGTTGATGTAGCGGCCGGTGACGTTGTCCATGATGCGCTCCTCGGAGAGCGCGTAGGCGATGCACATGATCATCGCGCCGAGGATCTGGCTCTCGGCGGCCTTGCGGTTGATGATGGTGCCCATGTCCTGCACGGCGACGTACTTGACCATGCGGACGACGCCGGTCTCGGGGTCGACGGCGACGTGGGCCATCTGCACTCCGCCGACCTGCTGGCTGGTGAGGCCGTCGTCCTTAGGACCTTCGCCCCGGACTTCCAGCCCCATGGGGCCGGTGAGGCTCGCGGCGTCTGCCCAGGTGCAGACGGTCTTGTCGCCGGAGACGATGTTGCCGTCGACGGCGGACAGTGTGTCGGCGCCGACGTTGTGTTTGGCGGCGACGAGGTCGAAGATCTTCCAGAGGGCTTCGAGTCCGGCGCGGCGATGCGGGCCGGTGACGCCGCCGATCGTCGTGCTGCCGCCGGAGCCACCGCACGCCGGGTACTTGCTGGTGCCGATGTTGACCTGCACCTTCTCCATCGGGATGCCGAAGGTCTCGGCGAGGACGATGGCGATGGCAGTGCGGGTGCCGGTGCCGAGGTCCTGCGTGCCGGCCATGGTCTCGACGGTGCCGTCGGGCTTCACACGGACGGTGCACGTTCCGCCGCCGGCGCGGCCGCCCCAAGTGTGAAGCGCCAGGCCGAGGCCGTGCTTCTCGTTCCCTTCAGACCATTCGCCGCGGGGCTTCCAGAGCTCCTTCCAGTTCATCAGTTTGGCGGCGACGTCGAGCTGGTCGGAATAGATCTGGGGATCCCAGGTGAGATCGACGTTGGCTTTGAAGAGGTCCAGCGGATCCATTTCCAACTCAGCGGCGAGATCGTCCATCACCGTATCGGTGAGGGCGCAGGCCTGCGGATGGTTGGGGGCGCGCCAGGCGCGGTTGGGTCCGCAATGGGTGACGATGCCGGTGGTCTTGATTCGCCGGTTCGGGGGATTGAAGACGTAGGGAATCTGATTGACGGTGCCGCCGTCAGGTCCGCTGGTTCCCCAGTGGTGTCCGTCCCAGGCGGTGATCTTGCCGTTCTCATCGGCGGCGATCGTGACGTCGAGGAAGGCCGACGGTCGGGTTCCGCCGATCTGCAGCTCGGTGGCTCGATCGAGATGCAGGCGAACGGGTTTGCCGGTCTCGCGGGACAGGTGAGCGGCCGCGACGCCCCATTCGTCGGCGCTGAACTTCGAGCCGAAGCCGCCGCCGATGTAATCGCAGCTCACCGTCACTTTGGCGGCGTCGACGCCGAGCGGCTGGGCGAACTGGTTTGGCGTTCCGGAGACGTTCTGCGTCGACAGGTGAACCAGCAGTTCCCCCTGGCCGGGCCACTGGCAGTGTGAGCCGTGCGGCTCCAGGCACATGTGGCTGATGGTGTGGATTCCGTAGAAGCCGCGATGGACGACCTCGGCATCGGCCAGCGCGCCTTCGAGGTTGCCTTCTTCGGCGGTGCGCTGCGGCTTGGCGCGGCCGGTCTCGACGGCCTGTGACAGGGCGAACTCATCGACGAGGTGATCGAGGACTTCGTACTCGATCTTGATTGCGTTGACCCCTTCCTGCGCGGCGGCCGAGTTGTCGGCAGCGACGGCGGCGATGGGGAGGCCCTCGAAGAGGATCTCGAACTGCGCATCCGCGGTCGGAGCACGGTTGGGAAATACGTAGACGCCGCGGACGCCGGCCACTTTCTTCGCGGGCTCGACGTCGATGCTCTTGATCCGGGCGTGGGCGTGCGGCGACGTGAGCAGGCGGGCGTGCAGGGTGCCCGCAGGGTTCACGTCGGTCGAGTACTTCGCGTGCCCTGTGGCCTTCTCGACGCCATCGATGCGATCGACGGCGGTGCCGAGGATGCGGTTTTCTTCACGGGGCTTCCAGGCGATTGTGCGTTCGGCCATCACGCACCTCCTTTCGCGAGTTCGAGGTTGCACTTGGTGATGCCGTCATAGGTGCCGCAGCGGCAGATGTTGCCCCCGAGCCCTTTCTGGATGTCTTCCAGCGAGGCGCCGGGATTGGCGTCGAGGAAGGCCCGCGTCGCGACGACGAACCCCGGCGTGCAGTAACCGCACTGCAGGGCGTCGTGCTTGACAAAGCAGCTCACGACGGGATCGACTTCATCGCCGTTCTTGAGCGATTCGACTGTCCGGATCTTCTTCCCCTTCGCCTGCAGGGCGAGGACGGTGCCGGCGTAGGTCGCCTTGCCGTCAATCATCACCGTGTCGGCGCCGTCGACGTAGACGTCGTCGAGGTCCTTGCAGCCGGTGAGGTTGAGCTGATAGCGAAGGACTTCGAGCAGCGTGGTGCGAGGCTGCACGGTGACTTCGTGGTCCTCGCCGTTGACGTTGAGCGTGAGCTTCGTCGAGCCGGCGACGACGTCATCACCTTCCGCGGCGGCGGCGTCCTGGACGCCCTGCACCACCGCTCCGGCCGCGACAGCCGCTCCGGAACCCTTGAGAAAGTCGCGACGGCTGAACGACGGCCGGCCGCGCGACGGGTCCAACTTCTTCGACATGATCAGCCTCCCTGGAGGAGTTGTCGGTTGTCAGTCATCAGTTGTCAGCATGTCGCGTTAAAAGCGAGCGATGTTGCGACAGACGGGTCACGCTCGGAGCAGGTGATTCCCAGAACAGGAATCGAACTGCAGTGTTTCGGGGACCGTATGCTGAGGGATCAGCGAACCCCGATGGATGAGTCGCCCGCATTGTAACGGCGGCGCGCGCGGCAGCAACCGAACCGCGGACGGGGATCGGGGGAAAGGGGTTCGACGCAAAGGCGCCGAGACGCAATGTCGCGCAAAGAACAGGAGGGGAGGCTTGGAGAGGGCAGGCCGATCGCGTGCTGCTATTCATGACAGTCAGCAGGTCCTACCACTCCTCCTTTTCTTCCTTTGCGCTGCTTCGGGCCTTCGCGACTTTGCGTCGTCGCTTAGCGCGAGCGGTTGCGGTAGCGGCGGCCGGCTTCAACCAACTCGGCTCGCTCTTCGTCCGTAAGGCTCGCTTCACCCTGTTCGGCGATCTTCGCCAGCAGTTCGTCCACCCGTGACTCAAGGTCCACCGGCGTCTCCGGCTGATACACCCGCAGCTTCGTCTTCGGCCGCAGCCGCCGCTTCCAGTCGGCCAGTCGAAAACGGCTGACGAACGGATCGATCCGCCAGCCGCGCCGCTGATACAGAAAGGCGAACAGCATCCCGCCGACGTGCGCCGAGTGCGCCACGCCGTCCCCCGTCGGATTGCCGCCGATCTCCCGCAGCATCGGATACACGTCGAAGATCACGAACAGGATCGCGATCCACATCGCATACACGGGGATCACGAACATGATCCGCCAGACGTCGTACGGCCAGTGCAGCGCATAGACGATCATCACCGCCGCGACCGCGCCCGACGCCCCGATCGCCGTCCACCCCTCATGCCCCATCGTCTCGTACCAGACGACCGAGAACATCCCCGACAGCACGCCCGCCGCCAGATAAAACAGCAGGAACTCGCGCGGCCCGTAGTAGTCCTCCACTTTCCGTCCGGCGAGGTACAGGAACAGCATGTTGAAGAACAGATGCCACACCCCGGCGTCGTCGTGCAGAAACTCATACGTGACGAGCCGCCAGATCTGACCCTGGAAGATCGCGCTCCGATCCAGCGCCAGCCACTGGTTGATCGCCGGGCCGCGGATTGTATCCTCGACCACCTGTCCGTTCGGCAGTTCGAACCGAAATGGAACGTCCGTCTGCCAGACCACCTGCAGCACAAACACCGCGACGTTGACGATGATCAGCCACTTGATCACGTCCGCGTTGTGCCAGGCGCCGCCCGGACGCCCGTAATCATCTCGCAGGTATTCGCGGTTGTAGATGCCCATGTCACACGGCAGACAGTCCGGCGGCCAGCAATGCGGCGGTGCCAACTCCCACAGGGCGCCGTCGCGGCGGCAGAATTATAGCGGCCCGCCGCAGTTCGGCCAAAGATCGTTTCCGAGAGTCGCCCACGACGCAAGGTCCCGCGCGTCGCACCGCAATCCCTCGCCCCACTCTACCCTCACGCAGACCGGGCGGCACGCAGAACGCGTCACCCGCACGACAATGGCGCCAGCGACTTCTGCAACAGCAGTTTCGAGATCCCCTCCGGAAAACCGCTCAGCTCCCACGCCGTCGCATACCCCAGTCGCGCATAAAACTCCGGCGCCTGAAAGCTGAAGGTCTCCAGAAAGACTACCGTGCAACCCCGAGCCGCCGCCGCCTCCTCGAATCGGCTCATCAGCTCACGTCCCAAGCCGCGCCCCCGATACCCTTCCGCCACCCAGATCTGCTGCAGCTCGCAGCACTCGCCCCACGTCCGCCCCACGGTGCCCCCCACCAGGTCCGCACCATCCACCTTCACCACGACCACAACAGGCCGCACGTCATCAAGCCGCGCCGCCCCCACATTAAAGGCGTGCAGCCCCCGATCCACGGTTTGCAGATCAGAGTCCGCCGCACCATCGGCAACCTCAAACGACAACGATGCCACCACGCCCTCCTACTTCAGCCGCCACTGCCTGTTTAGCGCGCCGCCTCGTCGCGCGCAGCGCACAGCATATTCCAGCAACCCCTCCAGCAGCCCTCGCAACTCCTCCCGATACCGCCCGCGCAGCGCATCAAGCGTCGTCGCCAGCTTCGCAAGCTCCGCCGCCGTAATCCGCGGCTCAGACGCCGCCAAGGCGGTATGCGCGACATCCAGATCGTGAAGGAAGTGGGGCGGCAACCGGCGGCCTACGGCGCTGGCGCAGATTGAATCGAGGTCATTCAGAAACTCGCCAGGCAATTGGTGGTAAGTCGCCATGCCTACACCCGCACGATCCCCACCCGGCACCCTGCATCCCCCACCAGCACGCTCCTCGCATCCGCCGGCGCCGCCCCGCGCTCGATCGCGTCCGCCAGCGTCTCCCGCGCGATGTACTCCCGCCACGCTTCCACCGCCGCGGCTGCTTCGTCCCCCGCTTCGTACATGATCCGGATCCGGTCCGTGATCTCCAGCCCCGCGTCCTTCCGCGCCTGCTGCACGTGACGCACGAAGTCGCGGGCCATCCCTTCCTGGACCAGCTCCGGAGTGAGCGACGTCGACAGCGCGATCTGGATGCCCGGCTCATCGGCGACCGCCCAGTCCGCGGCCCGCTCGGTCGTCACCAGCACATCCTCCGGCGCCAGCACGATCGGATCGCCCCCCGGCGCCGCAATCGTCACTGTCTCCCCCCGACGCAGTGCGCCAAGCTGATCTGAGATCAGCGATTTGAGATCTGACCTTTGTCCTCCGGCCTCTGACTCCTGGCCTCCCACTCCTGCTCCCTCGGCCGCCCCGGCCAGCAGCGTCCGAATCTCCCCCAGCCGCTTCCCATACTTCGGGCCCAGCGTCTTCAGGTTCGGCTTATACGTGTAGTGCACCAGCTCATCCAGATGCTCGGCTCGCGACAGCCGCTTCACGTTCAGCTCATCCGCGATCACGTCCGCGAACGCCGCGACGTCCGCCGCGTTCTGGTCACTCGCGCACGCGTACTTCAACTCCGCCAGAGGCTGCCGCACCCGCTGGTTCGCCTCCTCACGCAGCCGATGCCCCATCCGCACAATCCGCTGCGCCAATGCCGTCCGCCGGTTCAGCTCCGGCTTTAATAGCGCTGAATCCGCCTGCGGATAGGCACAAAGATGTACGCTCTCCTTCTCTTGGCCCACAGCGTCTGCCGCTCGCCGACCGCCGACCGCCGACAACCGATCACCGACCACCAGATTCTGATACATCCGCTCGCACAGAAACGGCGCCACCGGCGCCAGCGCCTTCGTGAGCGTCACCAGCACTTCGTACAGAGTCTGATAAGCCGCCAGCTTGTCAGCATCCCATCCGGCGCTCTCGGCAGACTCACGTCTGCCGCTCTTCGTCTCCATCGACTCTCGACCATCGACCATCGCCTCTTTCCGCGACCGCCAGAACCGCCGCCGGTTCCGCCGGATGTACCAGTTCGACAGATCATCGATGAACGCCGCCGCGCTCCGGCACACTTCGGCCGCATCGAACGCCGCAAACCGCTCGTTCGCCGTCTGGAGAAACGCCTGCAGGTTCGACAGGATCCACCGGTCAATCTCCGGCCGCTCGCTCACCGGTACCTGCGGCTGCGCCGGATCAAACCCGTCCAGCCGCGCGTAGTTCACGAAGAACGCGTAGCTGTTCCACAGCGGCAGCAGCACCATCCGCCGCACTTCATCGGCCGGCTTGCTGGTCACCTTCGCGCACGGCAGCCCTTCCTTGGTATGCGTAATGGGGCCGTCCATCGTCTCCAGAGTGACCGGCTGGTCCGGATGCCGCGTCCCGAACCGCAGGTCTTGCGCCGGGTTCTGGGCGAGGTACATCCACCGCAGCGTGTCGACCCCCAACTGCTCGGCCGCCTCCTCAAACCAGATCGCTGTCCCATCGCTCTTGTGCATCGGCTTCCCCTCCTCGTTCATCACGAGCCGATGTCCCAGCAGCGTCTTGAAGGGGCGCTTCTCCTCGGGCGTTCGATTCCCCTCTGGATCCCAGCGCATCATCGTGGAGAGGGCGAGCAGGGAATAGAACCAATTGCGGAACTGGCCGGGGAAGCACTCGACAACGAAATCCGGCGGGTACCACTCCGGCCAGTTGCAGGCCTCCGTCGGATACCGCTCGTTGTAGTTGAGCGTCGAAAACGGCACGATCCCGGCATCGAGCCACGGATTTCCAACGTCCACGATGCGCGACAGGAGTTGTCCTTCGTGCTTTCGGCTGGGAATCTTGACGACATCGATCCACGGACGGTGTGGAGTGTGGCCGTCAAATTCTTCCCAACCTTCACCGCCGTCCAGCGCGCGCTCCTTGAGCTCCGCCAGCGACCCGATCACCTCGAAGTCGCTCGGATCATCCGGATTCACCCAGATCGGCAGCGCGAGTCCCCAGAACCGCTTCTTGGAGATCATCCAGTCGCGCATGTTGGAGAGCCACTCGACCTCGCGCTCCCGCCCCTCAATCTCCGGCGGCAGCCACTCGATCGCGCGCGCGACCTCCTTGATCTCCTCCCGCCAGTCCATGTTGATGAACCACTCATCCACCAGCCGGAACACCAGCTCATCCCCCGTCCGCCAGCAGTGCGGATAGATGTGCGGATAAGTCTCGACGTAAACCAGCAGCCCCTTCTTCTTCAACTCCTCAAACACCAGGTCCGCCGTCGCAGAATCAATCGCCTCCCGCCCGGTGAACGGCCCGAACCCGTCGCCAAACGTCCCGTCTTCCTGCAAGGGCGCAATGACCGGCAGCCCAAGCTGCTTCCCGATCACATGGTCCACATCACCGCATCCGGGTGCAATGTGCACGATCCCGGTGCCTTCCCCGGCGACAACGATCGCATTCCCCTTCGAGTCGCGCCCACCGTCGATGACAGAATGAGCGAGCGGCAGACGTGAGTCTGCCGTGTGTTCTGCGTGCTCGGCAGACTCACGCCTGTCACTCTCGGTACCTGCGTTCTGCTGCGCCTCCAGGTCGTCGAACGGCCCCGCGTACCGCCAGCCGACCATCTCGGCTCCTTTGATTGACCCCTCGATCTCGTAGCCCCCCTGCTCCTTGAACAGTTGCGCGATCGACTTGAGCTTGCCGACGCCGTCGGGCCAGGTCCATTCGGGGCGGCCGAAGCCTTCCTTGAACTCCTTCTCCAGCCGCTTGAACTCCAAGTTGTCCTTCGCGAAGTAGTAGACCGCCCCGTCCTTCTTCGCTCGCAGCCGCACGTACTCCAGCTCGGGATTGACGGCGCACGCCACGTTCGACGTCAGCGTCCACGGCGTCGTCGTCCAGACCAGCAGGTACTCCTGCCCCTCCTCTGGCCTCTGACCTCCGGCCTCTGACCGCTTCTCTGTCCCCTCCCGCAGCAACGGAAACCGCACAAAGCACGACCGGTGCGTCGTCAGCTTCCGCCCGTCCGCAACCTCCATCTGTGAGTACGCGCTCCCCGCGCGGCCCGACCAGGGCATCACGTCGTGCCCCATGTAGATCTTCTTCCGCTCGAAGCACTTCTTCAGAAACGTCCAGATCGTCTCGTTGTTCTCCGTCGAGAACGTGAAGTAGCTGCCGCCCCACTCAGGATTGCCGAGCTTGGCGACGATCTGTTCGGCGGGCGCGGTGACGGTCTGATTGCGCGCCGTCACGTATGTATGCTCGGCAGACTCACGTCTGCCGCTCTCTGCCCCCTGCCCCCTGTCCCCTGTCCCCTCGACACCAATCGCCGCCGCCAGCCTCCGCAACTCCTCCGGATCGTCCCATTCCATCCAGTAGCCGAGCCGCACCGACTGCTCCGTCTGCCGCGCCGCGAACTTGAGGACGCGCTTCTTGCACTCCCACACGAAGCGGTCGATCCCGTAGTCGACGATCCCCGTCTTCGTGCCCAGCTTGAGTTCCTTCTCGACCTCGACCTCGACCCACAGCCCCTGGCAGTCGAACCCGTTCTGATAGCGCAGTTCGCGCCCCGTCATCGCGAAGTACCGCTGGAACGCGTCTTTGTACGCGCGGCCCCAGGCGTGGTGCACCCCCATCGGGTTGTTGGCCGTGATCGGGCCGTCGAGGAAGCTCCACTTCGGCTTCCCGGCGTTCTGCCGCTGCAGCTTGCCGAACACATCCGCCTCGCGCCAGAACCGCAGCACCTCGTGCTCCCCGGCCACAAACGCGGGATCGTCAACTTTCTGAAACATCGCGTGCCAATCCAAAACCGAAACAAGGCGGCCTGCTCGGCCTGCCGCTGGACGATGAATCGTAGGGAGTGCCCCCTGCAAAAGCCAAACGCCGGCCACCGGATCAACCCGGCCGCCGGCGTCACTCGTTCACAGCGCACGCAACCCCAGTCTTACAGAGGACCCCGAATCTCAGAACTCCTCCTCTTCCTCCTCCTCGCCGAAGTCATCGTCGTCATCGTCGTCGAAGTCGTCGTCGTCGTCGTCGAAATCCTCGTCGTCCAGGTCCTCATCGTCGATGTCGTCGTCGTCGAAATCGTCGTCGATGTCATCGTCGTCGAAATCATCGTCGTCGAAATCATCGTCTTCATCCTCGTCGTCGCCGAAGTCTTCGTCCTCGTCCTCCATCACGGGGACGCGCCCGGGCGTGGACGAAGCGGCGAGCGGCCAGTGGACGCTTTGGGTGTCAGTCTGGAGGCAATCGTCAAGCGTCGGCATCAGCATGAGTGGCAACCCCGGTGTCCCGTATGTGTACTCTGTCCCACTTGTGTCTCAGCGAGTCAGCCGCTGCATCACGACCCCCGCTCCCGGCGCCCGCCGGGCCAATTTGCGAGTGAATTCGCATCACTCCGGATTGATATTCGGCGTCTCGTAGCCGATCCGTGAGGGGTTTGTCAAGCACGCCCCGAAAGCCCGCGGGAAATTCTCGTTGCGGTCAAAGCGGGTCTCGTTCGCAGTCTCAGCTTTTCGTGCGAACTGTGCCGCGAACACGGCTGCGGCGGGAGAGGCGCGGCGTCCGGAGTCTGAAATGATCGTTCAGGAGACGGCCGGTTCGAGCGGCGCTGGAGCATCAAACCGCTCCTCGAAATGCCGTTCCTGGCGCCACTCGTCCCAGAAGCGCAGAGTGGCCCGAATTGCACAGAGGATGCTCAGCAGGTCTTCGGGTGACAGCCGGGCAGGGACAACGCTCCGCTTGGCCGCGATGGAGTGCACCCCTTCGTTACCGAACACGCGAAGCGAATGCAGATAGGACGTAATCCAGCCGGCCAGCATGTTCGAGTTGCGGACGCTTTCGATATTGGTCAGCAGGTCGCGGGCGATCGGCAGGTCCAGGTCTCGGCAGAGTTGCTCGGTCATCAACTCGGACAGTTTTCGGCCGAATGTGGCGATCGTCTGCACGCAGAGGCGGTCCGGATCGGCAACGGCCTTCCGCAACGGGGCCTCGAGCTCCACAAAGTGGCGAGACAGGACGCGACCATCGATCTGATGGACGACGTCGCGGCACAGGCTGGTGAGAGCGGCCTCACCGTGCGTATCCACATACGTGCGTCCCAGGCTGGAGTTCATCGCGGCGTCCCACTCGGCGAGCTCGCGCGGGTTGAGGACGTAATAACGCACAGCTTGAGTATGCCGGGACTGCCGCAGCCAGGCCAAGGCGTGTTTCAACAACGAGCGAACGGCAGGGGCGTAGTCCTGGATTCCCTGCCGGACGAGGACGGGGAGCGAAACGCTGCGGAACTCGTGCCCCAGGAACTCCAAAGCGGCGATGGCAGCGAACGTGGAGCGGATGGCACGATCGTAGAACGCGGCGGGATCCTTCTGGAGCCTGGGCGGCGCGATGCACATCGTCAGGAGTTGCTGAAACGGCGCGTCTCCGATTCCACCCGGCTGCGTACAGGCGGCGATATCGCCCCCCATGTCCATGAAGTTGCAGTTGGCTTCCACCGTGAAGCCGTAGCGCTCTTTGAGCATCAGGATGAGCTGGCTGCGCTGGTCGCGCTGGGGGTCAGTGGAGATGACCAGCAGGTCGGTGGGATGGGAGAACAGGTCTCCCTCGAACAGTTCGAAGGTGCGGAGACCTGTGGGAGTTTCCACGGAGACCGCATTGACCTGCCGGGCGGTTCCCGTTGAGATGTCCATGCCCATAGTCCACGGCTGTCGCTGGAATTGAGACGACGCAGCCGAATGATCCGGGAGCCCAAGTTCTCCCGGATGCGCGGCCCCTACCGGTCATAGCCAGCATACCGGCGAGGGCGGCTGCATGCCAACGGATTGTGATGCGCAGCCCGGTTCCCTTTGTTAGCACGCCAATCCGCAGAATCCGCAACCATGCCAGGCAATACACCAAAGGTTGGCCAGTCCGCCCCCGCGTTCTCGCTGCCGTCGGCCGACGGAACCGTCCGGCTGAGCCAGTTCAAGGGGCGGAACGTGGTGCTGTATTTCTATCCCCGCGACAACACACCCGGATGCACTCAGGAGGCGTGTGACTTCCGTGACAATCCCGCAGCGTTTCAGAATCCCGAGACGGTCGTGCTGGGAATCAGCCCGGACAGCGTGGTGTCGCACCGCAAGTTCGCACAGAAGTTCGACCTGCCATTCCTGCTCCTGTCGGATGAAGACCACCTGGTAGCCGAGAAGTACGGCGTTTGGGTGGAGAAAAAGCAGTACGGCCGGACGTACATGGGGATCCAGCGGGCGACGTTCCTGATCGACAAGCGCGGCAAAGTCGCAGCGGCCTGGCCGAAGGTGAGCGTTAAAGGTCATGCTGCCGAAGTCGCCGAGAGGCTTGGCGAACTTGCCGAGTGACCGGTCCGCTCTCTGATTCTGCCGACTGGAGGCGTCTCGGCCCGGCGGACACTGATCTCACGGCCGCGCAGCATCAGCTTGACGCTGGGCAGAGCTTCGCAAGTCCTCAAGTTCCTGCTGCAACTTGCGGATCAGCGCCAGCTGCATGGACTGCAGCCGGTACATCCCTGCCAGATCCTTTTCCAGAGTCAGCCACCGCTCCGTCGCCTCCGCCGCGTCAGTGGAGCGTCGGGTGCGGCGCGGCCTGGCAGTCATGGCACCGATTCTGCGATTGGAAAAGTGAGGGCGCTGCGCCGGAATTTACACAAACGTGTCGATTCGGTCAACGAGGGTCGTGGTGGAGCATGATGGAGTTACGTCCGGGCATGTCGCATTCATCAGAAACAGCCTGTTCCAATGCAGCAAACATCTGCCAGAGGCTGCGGAAGCTGCGGCTCGAGATGTTCGGCCCACGGGGGCGCTCCCGCTTCGCACGGGAACTGGGTATTGGCGTCAGCACGTACTCGAACTATGAGAACGACCGACTCCCGCCCGCAACGCTCCTGCTGCGGGCCGCGGAAGTGACTGGGGCTTCATTGCAGTGGCTCGTTTCCGGCAAGGAATGTCCGTCAGACGACGCACTTGCCGCGGGGGATCAGTGCCGGGAATTGCTGATCGCCGTCGAGCGAGTGATTTCACAGCAACCAGATCTGCTGCCCCAATTGGCTGAGTACGTCCGGCGATTGGACGCCGCATCCAACCCGCTAACGACGAGTTCTGCCAAAGACCGTCAGTCGGCCGGACTGATTCCTCTGGTTGGCAGCACGGCTGCCGGACCCGCCCGATTCTGGTCGGAGGTTTCCGGTGCCGCAGAGGGTCAACAGGTCGATTCCCGCCTGGAGGCACTCTTGGAGGAACTAGATTCGACTGCCGAGATTCGCCCAGGCAACCTGTCATCCGCTCCCGCGCGATCAGCACCGCAGCGAGTGTCGCTCATTCAGTTTGCCAATCCCGACGAAGAGGGACTGCTGGAGTTCGTCGATGCTCCGGCGGTGTGGATGCGGCATCCCAGGGCCGTGGCCTGGCGGATTGACGGCGACAGCATGTCCCCCCGCTTCGCCGACGGGGATCTCGTGCTGACGAGTCCGGAACATCCTGCGATTGAGAATCAGCCGTGCGTCGCGCGGCAAGCCGGTCAGATCGGCGTAAACTGCAAGCTGTATCGGAGAGAGGGGGACGACGTCCTGCTGATCCCGATCAACGAGCGCCATCGGGTTCAGCGGGTGGAAGGAGATTCCCTGATCTGGGCGTGGCGCGTTCTGTGCTCGGTTCGGCTGAATTGACGCCTGCGACGCTTTGCCGTGCCGGCACGAGGACGGCAGCGTTCATCAGTCGGATTCCATCGAATCGCGAGCGCGGCGCATCTCGCTTAACCAGTGACAGGCGCGCTTGCGGAGTGCGTCGAGCCAATCGGGCGAGGGAGACCGCGACGCGGCTGCGTCTGAGAGCAGCAGGAGCGGGTGCGAACGCAGCAGCCTGTCCTCTTCGGTTGGCGAGAGGGGCGCGTCCGCGGCGTCGTAATTGTCTGGCAGGTGACGCTGCAGCGAACGGCGACAGAAGCGAGCAGCCTTCCCCTTCGCCCGCCACATCCACGCGTGCGTCCCGTGCTGAGCCCGACGGCGCAGCTCCTCCTCGCAGAACCGGAAGACGGCGAGCTGCTTCAGCAGTTCGGCCGGCGGCTCTGGAGCCGGGAGCAAACGGACGTGAGGGGACGTGGTCATACTGGGAGTCGTCGCACCGCTTCGGATGACGCGCCGCCATCCGATAGCATACGCTTCCCGGAAGGACGACATCCATACAGATTCCCTTCCCCAGGGCATGAGGTTCCGGAAATGAAGAAGAGCGCCGGCGTGTCGATGCGATTGGCGGCCGTGGTGATCAGCCTGGCCGCGACCCGTGGTCAGGCCCGGGCCCAGGGTCCTGACCCGATCCTGCTTTGGCCGGACGGCGCTCCCGGAGCGATGGGGGAGGAGGAAGGCGACCAACCGGCGATCCGTATCTACCAGCCCGAGGAAGACAAAACCGGGACGGTTGTGGTGGTTTGTCCGGGGGGTGGCTATGGCGCGCTGGCGACCGACCACGAAGGACACCAGGTCGCGAAGTGGTTCAACTCATTCGGCGTGACGGCGGCGGTCCTGCGATACCGTCTGGGACCGAAGTACCACCATCCGGCCCCGTTGCAGGACGTCTCCCGCGCGATCCGCTACATGCGGACGCATGCAGACGAACTCGGAACGGCGGCCGACCGCGTTGGCGTGATGGGGTTTTCCGCGGGGGGGCACCTCGCGTCGACCGTGTCCACGCACTTCGATGCGGGAGACGAATCGAGCGACGATCCGATCGAGCGGCGGAGCAGCCGTCCCGATTTTTCGATCCTGGCGTATCCCGTGATCAGCTTCACGGCGGAGTTCAGCCATCGCGGCTCAGCGCGGAATCTGCTGGGGGAGAATCCCGATCCCGCTCTGCTGGAATCACTGTCCAATGACACGCAGGTCACGGCCGAAACGCCGCCGACGTTCCTGTTTCATACGGGGGAGGATCGGGGAGTGCCCGTGCAGAACAGTCTGGCATACTATCGCGCCCTCGTGGAGCACGGCGTGGCGGCCGAGTTGCACGTGTACCAGCACGGTCCACACGGCGTCGGGTTGGCGCCCGGGGATCCGGTGCTGTCCACGTGGAAAGAGCGGCTGCATGACTGGCTGCAGGCCAACGGATTTCTGAGCGATGCCGAGCGGGCCGACGTGAGCGGCACGGTGACGCTCGACGGAGCGCCCCTGCGCTGGGGGACGATTGCGTTCATCCCGGACGATGCCCGGTTGCCGAGCGCGTTCGCAATGGTCGCGCACGGCAAGTATTCGTTTCCGCCGGCGTCGTCGCCCGTCGTCGGGGCATACAGCGTGGTCATCTACAATCTGGGAACGGTCGAGCCTCGACCGACGATCGACGACGCGTACTCGCCGCATGCACGCGACCGCCAGGGGCGGTCGCGGCTGAAATGCGAAGTTTCCCCAGACGACAATACGTTCGACTTTGACCTGCAGTGGGAGTCGAACTGACGCGCGCCGTGGCGATCAATCATGCCGAAAGCGGCCGCCCGTTCTACCTCTATGCCCGGACGCACGATCGCCATCAGCGATATTCACGGCTGCAGCACGGCACTGGATGTGCTGCTGCGCGAGTTGCGGCCATCGTCCGAAGATCTAATCGTCGTGCTGGGGGACGTGATCGATCGTGGTCCGGACACTCGCTCCTGCATCGACCGTCTCCTCGAACTCCGCACTCGTTGCCGGCTGGTCTGCCTGATGGGCAATCATGAGGAGATGATGTTGGATGCGCTCGCCGGCGGGCAATGGGCCCAATCGTGGCTGGCTTACGGCGGTGCCGAGATGCTGGCGTCGTACAGCGGGGGGACGCATGAGATACCGGACGAGCACCTGGATTTTATCAAGGCGGGGAAGGACTACTACGAGACCAACTCGACGATCTTCACGCATGCGACGATCAATCCCGCGTGGCCGATGGAGCAGCAGACATCGCATTACTTGCGCTGGAACCGCATGACCGGCCGCGAGGAGCCGCATCTGTCGGGCAGGCAGGTTGTGTGCGGTCATACGGCCCAGAGCAAGGCGCGCCCGCTCGTGATCGACGGCTGGGCGTGCATCGACACCTGCGGGTATTGTCCCAATGGGGCGGTCTCCGCGCTGGAAATCGAAACGCAGACTCTCTATCAAGCGGATCAGTCCGGCCGGTTTCGGGGCGCGTTTCCCCTGACTGAATTCGAATGAGCAGACTGCCGGACCGGCCTGTCTTTCGCCGGAACGACCTCATGCGCGTGCTTGTAACCGGAGCCGCAGGCTTTATCGGATCGCATGTCGCCCATCGCCTGCTCGATCGCGGCGACGACGTTGTCGGGCTCGACAACCTGAACGACTACTACGACGTCTCGCTGAAGGAGTCGCGACTGGCGCGGCTGACGAGCCGCCCTGGATTCAGGTTCCAGCAGGTCGACGTCGCCGACCGGCAGCGGATGCCGGAGTTGTTCGCCAGCGGCGGGTTCGAAGGGGTCGTGCATCTGGCCGCTCAGGCCGGCGTGCGCTATTCGCTGACGAATCCGCACGCCTACGTGGACAGCAACCTGGTGGGATTCACGAACATTCTCGAAGGCTGCCGGCATGCGCGCGTGAGGCATCTGGTATACGCCTCATCCAGCTCCGTGTACGGAGCCAATACGCAGATGCCGTTCTCCATCCATCACAATGTGGACCATCCCCTGAGCCTGTACGCTGCCACGAAGAAAGCCAACGAACTGATGGCGCACACGTACAGCCATCTGTACGGCCTCCCCACGACGGGCCTGCGGTTCTTCACCGTATACGGCCCCTGGGGTCGACCCGATATGGCGCTCTTTCTATTCACACGGGCCATCCTGGAAGGCCGGCCGATCGACGTCTTCAACAACGGCCGCATGCGGCGGGACTTCACCTACATTGACGACATCGCGGAAGGGGTCGTGCGCGTGCTCGATCGCGTGGCCAGCGCGAATCCGGACTGGAACGGAGCCCGCCCGGACCCCGGCACGAGTGCGGCCCCATACCGGCTGTACAACATCGGCAACCACGAGCCGGTCGAACTGATGCGGATGATCGATGTGCTGGAGCAGTGCCTGGGACGCACCGCGGAGAAGAACATGCTGCCGATGCAGCCCGGCGACGTCCCGGCCACGTACGCCGACGTGGACGACTTGCAGGCCGACGTCGGCTTCCATCCCGGCACGCCGATCGAGGAAGGCGTGCGCCGGTTCGTCGAATGGTATCGCGCGTTTTATCAGGTGTAGTCCGGGGGACGCTGGGTCTGACGCGCCGCATTGCCGACGGCGCTCGTCCGGCCCCCGGTGAGTTGCCGCCACGGCCGCACTGTCGCTCACCTCGCCGGATGAGCCGGCGCAAGGGATTTGTGTCCAGTTCCCGGCGCAACTCGAACGGCTGATCGCCACGTTGCCACGTTTCGCTCGAACGGGCGACCGCATAATCGCGATCGGCGACACGACTGGTCCTGACCGGTGCGGTCGCCTGTATCTTCTCCAGCTTGCGGTGGAGTCTGACGGTCGTGCGGGACGCGCGAGCGTTCGAGTCGGCCGCAGTTTGACTAACCGTTACACGCGTCACGACCACACCTGTTTTCGACGCAAGTCATATCGCTGATAACGACTTGAGAGATTCAAGCGCTGGTCCGAACCGGGACGATGAATTGGTCCAGTCCCGGAAAACCGTCTGTCCGGCGTGGCGTGCCCAGGCACATCAAACCGGACGAGTGGGTCCCGCGAGGCCGGCCGTTCCGGCGGAGCGAGATCAGACCGGGACAGCCCTCGTCGGAGTCACGAGAAGTATCACACGGTTGTGCCGTCACGGGAACCAACCGTCCGGTGTGGTGCCGGACCGAGTTCCTCAGGATCCAGCCACCGCGATGCCAGGCTAGGACGGAGCGATCCGTCGATCCAGCGGTGAGGGCGGTACGACAAGTCCCCAAGGGAAGGAGACGCTGCGTTATGAAGTCCATTCGAACTCTTGCGACCGTGGTCGCGGTGTTCGGGTTGAGCGGCTACGCTCAGGCCGGACTGTTCGACCACCTGTTTGGCGGCGGCGGCGGCTGTTGCGACAGCGGCTGCGACGCCTCCAAGTGCTGCGACTGCGCGCCCTGCTGCGAGCCGACCAAGCCCATCATTGTGCGGCCCTGCCAGGAGAACGTGTACCAGTACCAGCGGCAGCTGTCCTGCCTGAAGCCGCCCGCCTGCCATGATCCCTGCTGCGACCCGTGCTGCGATCCGTGCCTTGCCGCGGACGCCGGTACGGCTCAGTGCGGACCGGGCGCGTGCGTCCCGGGCGCCTGCGGACCGTCCGCCTGTGCTCCGGCCTGCCCCTGCGGCCCCGGCGCCTGCAACAACGCGTGCGCTCCCAACTGCGCTCCGAATGGGGCCTGCTGCCCGACCGGCAACGGCGCCTGCTGCCCCGGAGACATGGGACACTGCTGCCCGACCGATGACTGCTGCCGCACGTGCGATCCGGAAGAGGCCTACGAAGTCGCGATGCTGATCTACCAGTCGCAGACCGCCTGCTACGGCAGCGACCGTGAGGAAGC
Source organism: Planctomycetaceae bacterium (assembly GCA_041940305.1). Taxonomy (GTDB): domain Bacteria; phylum Planctomycetota; class Planctomycetia; order Planctomycetales; family Planctomycetaceae; genus JBGTSJ01. The sequence goes on along the minus strand of JBGTSJ010000012.1, from coordinate 89,532 downwards.
TCTCGACGACCTGGGCGACTACGATCCCGTCTGCTACCCCGAGATTATGGCGGCCTGGATCTATGCCCTGAATGACGCCGATCCGGAAGTCCGGGCGGAAGCCGCCGACGAAATCGGCGACGCTCTCGAAGACAACCCCTGCCTCTGCAACCAGTGCCTCGTCAACGCCCTGATCTGCGCCCTGTGCGATTGCGACGACGACGTGGTCGGTGAGGCCGAGGAAGCCCTCGAGGCTTGCGGATACGAGATCGTGGACGCCTGCGACCTGCCGGAAGGTTGCTGCGACGTGGCGTGTGCTCCGGGCTGCGGACCGGGATGCGTTCCGAACGGATGCGCTCCTGCCGTCCAGCCTGGCGCCCCGATGGCTCCGGCCCCGATGAACGGCGAAGGCCAGGCTCCGGCCCCGGCTCCGCCGCAGGACGAGACGAAGGCCTACTTCCCTCGCACGATGCCCCAGGGGCAGCCGACGCAGAAGAAGTTCAGCCTCTCCAAGCTGTTCAGCAGCCTCGACTAAGCCTGGCATCGGCCTGACAGGAAGACCTCCTGCCGGGATAGTGTGAGACCCGCGAGCGGCCTTCGACCTGATCGAAGGCCGCTCGTTCTGTTTGATGCACACGACATCCGTGTCCTCACCACGAAGGGTTTAATCCGCCGCTCGTCGGTCAATCGTTCAGCGGCTGCGACGTCTGCAGGAAGGCGAATAGATCGCGGACCTGCTGTTCGTTGAGTTCCTTGAGCAGGCCCTCGGGCATGAGCGACTTGGTCTGTTTCTCCATGACGTCGATGTCGTCCCGCGGGATGGTGACGTTCTGGCCGTCCACACCGCGAAGGACGATGACCTGGTTGTCCTGATCGAACAGGAAGCCGCTCAGCACACGGCCGTCGAGCGTGAGCACCATGTACGACTCGAAGCCTTCGCGAATCTCCGCGCTAGGATTGATCACGTTCAGCAGTACACGGTTCTGGTCCTTTCGCTGATAGGACGTGAGGTCGGGCCCGATGCGGCCGCCGTCGCCGTACAGCAGATGGCACTTGCCGCAGGACTGTCGATAGATCGCCTTGCCGCGGTAAGGATCGCCATTACCGGACTGCAGCACGTCGTTGACATGCGCCAGCATGGCCTGCATTTCTGCGGATGAAGCGCCCTGGATGTCGGGCCAATGCTTGCGAATGTGATCGGCCACCGCCGGGTCGGTGTGGACCGTCATCAGGCGCACAGTATCGGCCGGGATCGCTGCGGCGTCGATCGTTCCCGCATCCACGCCCTGCAGCAGAGCCAGCGACCACGCGGGCCGGCTGGCCAGCAGCGTTTGAGCCGCGGTGCGGGCATCGATGCCCATCTGCGGATAGCGGGCGACGACTACTTCGCCAATGCGCGACTCGTTATAGCGGATCAGCGCCGTGAGCGCGGCCATCTGCAGTGGTTCGGGTGAATCGCTCTCGATGATCTGCAGCAGGACATCGACGCTTTGCGGCAGGTCGACCTCGCCGAAGATCTGGACGAACGCCAGCCGCTGACTCACGTCAGCGTCCGCCTGAGCGACAGTGGCGAGCGCCTGCTTGACGGCCTCCGGCTTGCCTTGCCGCACCTGCAGCACCAGCGATGCGCTGCCGGTCTTGTCAATTGCCGATACGAGTTCATCGGGAAGGGTAGCCAGGGATCGTCCCTGAAAGGCCTCCTCAAAGCCTTTCATCAGCTCGGCGATCTGGTCGCGGGCCGGGGCCAACTCGAGCAGCTGGGCGCACGTCAGCAGGTCCTGACGACTTCCGGCCGCGGCATAACGCCGCATCAGGCGGCTGAGGATGTGCTGTTGCACCAGCGGGAGGTTCCAGACTGCATCGTCTGACAGCATCTGCAGCACCAGGTCCCGTTCCGCATCGGACTTTGATTCGATGGCCCACCACAGCAGCAGTGGCAAGTGGACGTCGTCAACGTCTTCGCTGCGCGACAGCAGTTGACGAACAATCGGAAGGCAGTGTGCGGCGGGAAGGCGCCGCGCTGAGCATGCCAACTGGCTCCGAACTTCCACGTAAGGCTCAGTGCCTGCGACGGCCGCCAGCTGTTGGGCGATGTCGTCCGAAACCTGGCGGTCGTCGCACAGCAGCCGCACCGTCCACAAGCGGACAAAGGCGTCATCGTGCTGAAGGGCTACCGCCGCGAAGTCTTCGTCGAATCCACCGCACAGATGCAAGGCCCACAGGCACTCCAGTGCAAACTGCCCGGACGTGTCTGCGACCATTTCTTTGAGTGCCGGGACGACTGAGTCATCCTTTCGGTCACCTAACAGCACCAGCGCCTGTTGGCGGAACCATTTGCTCGGATGCCGTAGTGTGTCGATCAATTCCAGCGTCGACCTCGAACCGAGATCGAACGGATCGACGGCTTCCGTTTCTGTTCCCTGAAGGCGATAGATGCGGCCGTTGGTTTTGTCGATCTGCCCGGAGAAGTGCTCGCGGTGGCTGATCTGCGGCTCGTACATGTCGGCGACGTAGATGCCACCGTCCGGTCCTACTTTGATCTCGACCGGACGGAACCAGGGGTCCTCGGTGAGCATGGGGCGGTTGATGTCCTTCGTGGCGAAGGTCGAGGTGTCCGGAAAGATCTCGCTCTGCACCACCTGCCCCTGCATCGGCTCAACGCCGAACAGCTTGCCGTAGTAGGACTCGGGCAAGGAGAGGCCGAAGTCCGCGCTCTCGTAGATGATGAAGTTGTGCGTAAACCGCGGAACCGAGTGATGCCTCATCTGCGGGAAGTAGCCGAACGAGTACGGGTTCGACAGCGGCCCGTGCTTGGAGAACCCCTTCTGATAGTAGCCGCCTTGGACGAAGTGAAAGCCGCGGGTGTCGCCGCCGTTGTGCCCGGAGAACACGCGCCCCTTGCTGTCAAACTCTAGTCCGAACGAGTTGCCCCCACCCTCAGCGAAGATCTCGTACTGCCGCGTCTCGGGGTGATAACGCCAGATGAGCTGGCCCATCGAGTGCACGGCCTGCTCCGGCTTGTCGATGCCCGGGCGGAAGACGTTGCCGCTGACGGTGCTCCCCTGGCAGGCATACAGCCAGCCGTCGGGACCAAACCGCAGGCTGTTGGCGACGGAGTGCGTGTCTTCGAAGCCGAAGCCCTGGAGATGCACTTCGGGATCGCCGTCCGGCACGTCGTCATTGTCGGCGTCGGGATAGAACAGCAGATACGGAGGATTGAGGACCCACACGCCGCCGCGCCCTTTGGCGAACGACGTGGCGATACTCAGGCCGTCCACGAACGTTTTGTGACTGTCGAGCACGCCGTCGCCGTCGGTGTCTTCGTGAATCGTGATCTTGTCCGCCCCCGGAAAATGGTTCGGAGGGGCCTCCGGCAACTTGTCGTACACCGCCCGCCAGAACTCGTCCTTGCTGACCATCGTCAGCCCGGCTGGGTAGGGATACTGGAGGTACTGCATGACCCACAGGCGGCCGCGCTCATCCCACGACATGAAGAGGGGCTGCCGCACCTCCGGCTCAGCCAGCACCGTCGTGAGTTCGAGATCGTCAGGAATCGTGAACGCCGCGAGCGCCTGTTCCGGCGGCAGTGCGGCCGTCGCGGCCCGCGCCAGTTCGACCGCCTCCTCCTTCCCCATTGTCCGCCAGTAGATGCCGGTATTCGTCACCGCGATGGGACCGTTCGCCCAGTCGGGATCATCGCCCGTGCGAAACTCCCACAAGCCATTCAGATTAATCCCCTGCTCCCCATTCACCACGACCGGCGCGGCCCCCTTGAAGCCGCCGCGCTGCGTGTGGTCGTACACCCGGATCGCCACCAGGTTATTGCCCGGCTTGAGCGCCTCCTGCGGAATGGCATGCTCAACGGCGTCGGCTTCGCCCGGCTGGTATTCCGGCGGGAAGCGGCCTCCTTCCCCGACCTTTGTACCGTTCCAGTACGCGACGTACGCGTCATCGATATTCTCGATGCGCAGAGCGGGGTTCTGGTTCTGCCAGCCTCCCGGCAGCGTCACAAGGCAGCGGTACCAGGCGACGCCGTCATAGTCGTCGAGGTTCCCGTCGGTGTGCTCGTCCCACGTCCCCGGAACGGAAAGGATCCGCCACTTGTCGCCATAAGCGATGGCGGACTCGTCCGCCGGCTCCTGTGTTACTGCAGTTGCAATGCAGAGCAGAAACAGGAAAAAGGGCACGACTGCACACAGCAAGCAGCGACTTCGCATCGATCAGACCTCGGCGGGGCGTTGAGGCGGGAACAGCGGAGGTGTTCCAGCATACCGCCCTCAGCAGGGCCGAACCACCAATCCGGCACTCACAGCCCGCTGGACAACGGTCGATCACCACGACTCGTCAGGAAGAGGAAGTCACGACCTCATCGGTACATTCCTGCACCAGGAGCCAGACCGACCAGGTAGAGGCGGTGTAGGCCACTCTGCCCAGATCGCTGATGGCCGTGACGTTCACGTCGCTCGCAATGGGGAATCCCAGGAGGAACAATTCCCGCCAGCCACGGTGAACGCAACCGTGCCAGGCCACTGCGATGAGTCGGGGCGACAGGATTCGAACCTGCGACTTCCAGCTCCCAAAGCTGGCGCTCTAGCCAGGCTGAGCTACGCCCCGTGGGTGACGAAGTCTACGGCCGCCGACACGTCAGCGTCAACGTTCGGTCTCGAAACCAAGATCGATCCATCAGCCGTCCGGATCGTCCAGCAGTTCCTGCAGACGGACCGCCAACTCCTCAGGGAGACGTTCCATCCAGTCGCCGTCGATGAGACCGACGTCAATCATGTCCAGCACGTGAACCTGATCCTTCCTGCGAAAGGAAGTCAACTTCATGCGCAAGAGCGCGTCCAGTGAAATGACACGGTAATCGGCGACCGGTTCGGATTCATCCACGTCCGGGGCCGCTGCGACATATTCCGTTCGCACCTTCTCGTAGGCGAAAATCACATGCACCGCGTCACGGAACTTGCCCTCCGGACCGTCGAGGAACATGTGGTCGCCCGCGGCGTGCCGATAGCGAAAACCAGCCGACTCGAGGGCCCGCGTCGCGGCGGGCAGATCCGCGCGGCGCAGGAGGATGTCGACGTCCTGCGTGAACCGGACGGCGGCCTCGTCGACGCGCGACACCCAGCTGGCGACCGCGCTCCCGCCAATGACGGCATACGGCACTCCCGCGTCGTCGAGCGCGCCGGCGGCGCGACGCAAGCGCTCTCGTTGCTTTTCCACAGCGAGGAACACCCTGTCGATATTGAATGGACCAAGAGCCGGGAGCGACATCAGCGTGCAGTGCAATGATCGGTGACACGACCGCCAGAACTCGCCCCATTATGCCGCGCGTCGCCTCCAGTGACGAGATCATTCCGATCGGGACGGACCAGGCAGAGGCCGGCGTTGCCAGCGGCCCCGATAGATGGGACAGCCGAGCTTGCGCTTCTTGCGCTCAAAGCTGGTGCGATAGTCCAGGTCATGCTCGGGCGCCTGTTCGGTCGGCGGAGGCAGCGTCTCGAACTGCGAGTGATGGTTCATCAGGCCGGCAATCACTTCGAAGTAGTCTGCAACGTCGGTCCAGGAGTGCAGCAGGCCGCCCGGCTTGAGGAGGCGGGCGCACTCATCGGCGAAGCGGTCCGTGAACACCCGGCGGCGGCGGTGCTTCTGCTTCCACCACGGATCCGGGAAGTAGACGTGGACGGCGTCCACCGAGTGCGGCCGGATGTACTTTTGAAACGTCAGATGCACGTCCCCGCCCAGGACGCGAACGTTGTGCAGTTCGCGTTTCTGCAGGCGGCGGGCGGCGCGGCGGCCTTCGTGGTAATCGAGTTCGATCCCCAGGTAGTTGATCTCGGGATGCTGCTCCCCGGCGTTCACAAGGAACAATCCACGGCCGGAGCCGACGTCGAGCTCCACCGGGTTGTCGTTCCCGAAGAAACGCGGCCAGTCGAGTACGCCGCCATGTTCGGCGTCAACGTCGTGCAGCGTGAGGAAATAAGGCTTGAGGTCGGTCGGCGGCGCGGGACGCATCTTCGGCGGAGGTGTGAAAGTCATGTCGTCAGTCAGGCGTTCTGATCGCGGCTGATGGGGACGCCGATCATGCTGCCATTGAAGACCAGCTTGTCGTTCACGAATCCCTGGAACTCGAACTCGGCACGGAGCCTCGGCTTAATCCGCGTCGCCTTGGCGCAGATGATCAGCCGCGCCGGCGGATAGACCGGCTGCCGGAATCGGACTTGGTCCATCCCGCCGAAGCCGAGATAGTCACCCGTCTGCAGCAGGTGGAACTTGCGGGCATAGAAGGCCGCGAGCTGGGCGGCGGCCTCGCAGAGCAGGACGCCCGGCATCAGCGGGAAGCCCGGCATGTGCCCCTTGAGCCAGAATTCGTCGTCGGTGATGTCCTTGAACCCGATGACGCCGTGATTCTCCTTGTCGACCCAGACGATCCCCGTCAATTGCTCCATCTCGTGCCGCTGCGGATTGACCTTGCGGATCTCATCCAGGTTGTAGAGCGGCTTGTCGTAGTTGAACGGCTTGTAATCGAAGAAGGCTTGCGGAGGCATGGCGCGCTCTGGGGTCTGCGCTCGCTCATCGAGGGAACGACGGCGAGCGCTCGTTACTGGTCAGCTTTCCATTTTGAACGGACAACTGTGAACGGTGAAGTGACGACCGGCAACTCACACGCCCAGAATCTGCCCGATCTGGCCGAGATTGGTCAACAATCGGTCCGGTTTGAGGGCCGGATCGCGCACCGACGCCGGCTGCACCTGGCAGACGACGGCGTCTCCCGCGAACAAGGCGGTCCGCACGCCGAACTCTTTGGCTGCGGCGAGATCGTCCTCCAGGCGGTGGCTGACGTACAGGATTTCGTGCGGCTGCACTCCCGACTTGAGCAACGGCGCGAACCCGGCCGCGAACAGCGTCTTCGATGGTTTGCGGACATGCTGTTCGGCCGAGACGGTCACTGCGCCTCCCGTGAAGACTTCAGCCAGACTGTTAATGAGTGATTGCTGTTGCAACGCCCGCAGTAATTGTGCGGCCGTGAAGGCCTGACCATCATCGAGCGCCGCCTGCCGCATTCCTGTGCCGGCGACCTGTCGCAGGACCTCGCCGATTCCCTCGGTCGCGGCCACCCCCTGCAGACTCGCATGAAAGAAGTACGCGACCTTGCACGCGAGGTCTTCCGGCTCACCGTAGAAACTGGTGTCGTACTGATACTCGTTGCGCTGCAGCCGGTCGATGAGCTTCTGCCAGATGCGGCAGGTGTCCACTTCACGCTGGTCCCCCTTCTTCTGCGTCGGCCGCAGCTGGTCCTCCTCAATCGCTTTGGTGTACTGCTGCAGCATGTATTCCCAGGGAGCCCCCGGCTTACGGCTCATGCTGTGCCACATGTTGAACTCCTCGATCGTCTTCTCGAGGGCGATCTGCATCCGCAACTGCTGAGGATGAATGTGGTACAGCCGTCCGCCGTCAATCCGCAGCAGCGTCCCGTAAATGGCCCATACAACAGCGCGGGTTCCGGGGAGCGGCTTGAGAAACGGCGTCGCCTTCAGCGGCTTGGCCGCAGGAGGCCGCGGCCAGATCAGCTCATCGCGGCTATGCAGCCAGTCGAGGTATTCGGAGAGAGACTTGGGCATACGAAGCAGCGCGGCTCCCGACCTCGACTCACTTCCACGCGAACGTCTGTCCCGACAGCTTTTCGTACGCCTCGATGTACTTCTCGCGCGTTTTGCCGACGACGTCGTCCGGGAGGGCCGGGGGGGGGCTTTCCTTGTCCCAGTCGGTCGTCTCCAGCCAGTCGCGGACGAACTGCTTGTCGTAGGACGGCTGACCGCGGCCGGGAGCGTACTCGGACTCCGGCCAGAAGCGGCTGCTGTCGGGGGTCAGGACCTCGTCGATCAGTAGGAGTTCGTCACCGACCTGGCCGAACTCGAATTTGGTGTCGGCAATGATGATGCCGCGCGTCAGGGCGTGTTCGGCCCCGCGGCGATAAATCTCCAGGCTCAGGTCTCGCAGTTTTGCAGACAACGGTTCGCCGATAATCTCGCACATTCTTTCGTACGAGATATTGATGTCGTGGCCGGTCTCTTCTTTGGTGGCGGGAGTGAAGATCGGTTCGGGCAGCCGGCTGCTCTCCTGCAGGCCCGACGGAAGCTTGATGCCGCACACGGTGCCGGACTTCTGGTACTCCTTCCAGCCCGAGCCGGCGAGGTATCCGCGAACGACGCACTCGATCGGCACGACTTTCGTCTTGCGGACCACCATGCTCCGACCCTGCAGGCCTTCCACGTTGGTGTCCGAGGGGAGCGGCAGTTGCTGCACGTCCATGCTGATCAGGTGGTTCGGCGTCTCCAGCTTCGTGAACCAGAACTCGCTGATCTTCGTGAGCACGCGTCCCTTGTCGGGGATCCCCGTCGGCAGGACGCAATCAAACGCACTGATGCGGTCGGTCGCGACGAACAGGAGCTGGTCGCCGAAGTCATAGATGTCGCGGACCTTACCGCGGCGGACGGGGATGCCGGTGAGGGTGCTTTCCAGGAGCGATTGCATTGCCGTGACTCTTGCTGGCAGTGGGGTGAGGCTTCAATCAAATGCACAGTGGCCGCCGTCGCATCCCCGTGCGGGGGCGCACAGCGTGCCATAATCTAAAGCGATGGCCGCCAAAGCGAAAGTGGGCGGCGACGTCTTTCGAACCGATACCGGGCCGCGCGGAGGTTGCCCCAAAACTGCTTGCCGATGGGAGGCGACCGGCAATGCGGCACAGTAACGCCAGAAACGTCGCGCTCAGCCCAGTCCGAGGTCTTCAATGAACCGGGAGTCCCTCCGGATCTCCTCGACGGCGATACCGAAACTCCGCGAAATAATGCGTTGCAGCCGTTCGAAAACGGGATCAGAGGGATCTGGCTCCCCGCCCTCATCAGAGCGACTGTGTCGCAGATCCTGCCTCGCCACGTATCGCGAAAGCTGTCCTACCGTTGGCGGAAAGATGGCAAAGTCAACTTTCCACGGTTGGATGAGTTCGTCGACGATCCGGCCTGCAATTAACACCAGCAATGGTGAAGCACATGCAGCGGCAATCGCGAGCATGAATAATCCAAAATGGACGTCTTCGATCAGCAGAATTCCAACTGGCAACGTGACCAGCAGCACAAACAACCCCGCCAACAAGCCGAAAACAGCGAATCGTAGTCCTGGTGGTGTGCAAAGCTCCGGAGTTTTTCCATCCAGTGATTCACAAATCTGCCTCCACATGCTTCGACGAGCGCTCCGCGGAAGTGAGTCTTCGAGCGATGTAGCCACCCGGACAGAACTTCGTGACAAGCCGGTCGCTTCGATGACCGCGCGTCGGACCCGCAAGAAGGCAGGGACGTTGATGCATACGCCTTCCTGCGGTTGAAGTCGGACGAGATACATTTCCATGTCACGAACAGTCCGAAGAACTCCCCAATCTTCGGCCGGGATCGGCACATCGAATTCATCCTCGACGGCCATCACGAATTCAACCAGATCCAATCCCATCGGGCTCCCCTCGCATAGGATCAGGCAACGATGTCGTGCACGACGTGGCCGAAGACGTCGGTGAGACGCATGTCGCGGCCGGAAAAGCGTACGGTCAGTTGCTCGTGGTTGATGCCGAGCAGATGCAGCATTGTGGCGTGCAGGTCGTGCATCTCCAGGCGGTTCTCGACGGCGTGATAGCCGTACTCGTCGGTCGCGCCGTAGGCCATGCCTCCTTTAACGCCCCCTCCGGCCATCCAGATGGAGAATCCGAATGGATTGTGATCGCGGCCGTCGCTCCCCTGCGCGAACGGAGTGCGGCCGAACTCCCCGGCCCAGATGACGAGCGTCTCGTCCAGCAGTCCGCGGGATTTCAGGTCGGTCAGCAGTCCGGCAATCGGCTGATCGACGGAGATTGCGTTCTTCTCGTGGCCGTCCTTGAGTCCGGAGTGCTGATCCCAGCGATCGCCGTTCCCCCCGGGACAGGTCAGCTGGATGAAGCGCACGCCCCGTTCGATGAGCCGCCGCGCAACGAGGCACGCGTGTCCAAACGTCTGCGTTCCCTGCCACTCGCCCGAAAGTCCGTACAGCTCCTGCGTCGCTTTGCTCTCCTGATCGATGTCCATCAGGTCGGGCACGGCTGACTGCATCCGGAAGGCCAGTTCGTAGTTGGCGATCGCCGATTCCAGCGGATCCTGCGGGCCGGTCCGCTCGATCACCTCGGCGTCCAGCCGCCGCATCAGTTCGAGTTTGCGCTGCTGGGCCGCGGATGTGGGTTCGATCCGTTCGATATTCGCGACCGGCGTCGCGCCTCGCTTAAAGACCGATCCCTGATAGGTTGCCGGCAGGAAACCGCTGCCGAAGCACTCCAGACCGCCCGGCGGGATCAATCCGCCGTTCAGGACGACGAACGCCGGCAGGTTCTGGCATTCCGAACCGAGACCGTACGCCACCCAGGCGCCCATGCTGGGCCGTCCCTGCAGGCCGTGGCCTGTGTGCAGGAAGTAATTGGCATTCGTATGTTCGGGGAATTCGGAAGTGAGCGAGCGGATCACGCACAGATCGTCCGCACAACGGCCGACATGCGGAAACAGGTCGCTCACCGGCAGGCCGCTTTCGCCGTAGTTCCGGAACTTCCAGGGCGAACCCAGCGTATTGCCGACGTTGTCGAACTGCGTCGGCTGCACCTGCATCTTGAACGGCTGGCCGTTCTCCGCCTGCAACTGCGGCTTGGGATCAAACGTATCGACCTGCGAGGGCCCGCCGTCCATGTACAGAAAGATGACGTGCTTAGCTCGCGCCCGATAGTGCGGTGGCCGGGGGGCAAAAGGCGATCCCTGTTCTGCTTCCGCGGCGCGTCCCAGCGATCCGTCCGCGATCAGTGCCGACAGCGCGGCGGCGCCGAAGCCGTGCGCGGATTGCACGAGCATCTCGCGGCGAGTGCGGGGAATCGGGACGAAGCGGTGACAATGCATGCGGCGGGCCTGTGGGATGCAATGACAGACAGTTCAACGTATGCAGCGGCCCGTTGCGGATCAAGAGCGACCGTTGGGTTGCGTCGTCGTCTATCCGGATAGGGGATTCTGTGGGGGAGAGTAGGCGTGGTCCCCGGAGTTCATCGTGTGTTGCAATTTGACCAGTGGACGGCACTGGGGACTGTGCCTGTGACGATACCCCTCACGACGACGCGCCCGGCGGACGATTCTCGGCATCCTCGATGCCGAGCGACTCCATCCGGCGGTACAGCCGGGGGCGCGTGAGTCCCAGCAACGAGGCGGCGCCGGTCTTGTTGCCCTTCGCCTGCGCGAGCGCCCAGCGGATGTAGTCGGCCTCAACCTGCGCGAGCATGTCTTCCAATGGAACCGGCTCGGGGACGAGCGGGGGACCCACGGTCTGAGCGTCGTAACCGGTGCGGAAACGGAACGGCAGGTCCGCCGCGGTAATCAGATGCCCTTTGCACGCCGTGCGCGCCTCCCGCAGCACGCGTTCCAGCTCGGTGACATTGCCCGGCCAGTTGTAGCGGCCGAGCAGATCGGCCGCGTCCGGCGCCAATCCGTCCACCTGCCGCGCATCCCCCCGGTTCAGTCGCTCCAGCACATGCTGAGCTAGCAGCGACACATCGTCGCGCCGTTCCGCAAGTGGTGGCACATTCAACACGAGTTCGCTGATGAGGTAGTAGAATTCCGGCAGCAGCGCCTCCTGCCCAAGCAATCCCTCCAGCGGCCGCTCTTCGGCAGTCAGCAGCCTTAGTCTCTGTCGGTGCGCATCTCCCTTGGAAAAGAACTCGACGACGGCGGCCTGCAGATCGCGCGGCAGCATGCCCACCTGTTGCAGATAGACGGCGCCGGGCTGGTTGCCGTCGTCCAATGCAGGCGGCGCCGCAGCCTCATCCAGCAGACTCCGCAACGTCCGTTTGAGTTCGAACAGCGGCATGCGCCGGCAGTCGAGCGGCACAAAGGCTCGCTGCGATTGCGGACTGTGCTGGTGAATCATCCTGGCGGCGTGCTGCCGGCCGCTGCCGGCCGGTCCAAAGAGATGCACGGCCGCCGTCGACGACGCAGCGGCCCGAATCTGCGCACGCAGCCGCCCGATCGACGGACTCACGCCGATCAGCGAATCATCCCCGTAACGGCGATGCAGATCATCCTGCAGCGCCGCCAGCATTCGGTGCAGTTCTCCGGCTCGCACGGGTCGTTCCCGATCGGCCGCACCGTCCGCGGGAGCGTCGCTGACGACACCCAACATGTGCAGAGTGCCGTCGACGGACGACGGCAGCGGGAAGAAATGGATCGCCCCCTCGCGAGCAGTGCCGCTTCGGTGCAGCAGGGTGACTTGGCTGACACTGCTGCGACCTTCGAAAACATGAGCCGGAGGACAAAGCCGTGACGTCACGCTGGCCACGTTCTCCGGGTCGGAAACCGTGGCGAACTCGCAGGTCTTGCCGATGACGTCGGCCGCGGTCCAGCCGGTGACTTCCTCGCATCCATGATTGAAGAACAGCACCACGCGGCGCGCATCCAGGACAAACACGGGTGTGTCGGAGGCGCTCAGCCAGCGCAACAGGCCGCGTCGTGGGCGAGTCTGAGCCATCAAGGTCAAGGTTTCGGTTCAGCGAGAGTGCCATCCGGCGGAGCGAACGGCGTTTCCGGCCGGTCGCGTTGGTCCGCAACCGATGCGGCGACTGGCCGGACAATCACGTCCGGGGGCGCTGTCCATTCCATTGTGCAGCGAATCCAGGCTGCCGGCCAGACTCCCACGGCGACCAGCGTGCCGCACAGCAGCCATCCCATCCAGGCTTCCCAGAATTGCGATCGCAGCTGCACGCGCCCCAGAGGTTCGTCCAGGACAAGCGACTGCACGGCCCGCAGGATCGTCGACGCCGCAATCAACTGTGCGATCAGCACGAGCAATCCGCCGGCCAGGAACCCGAGATGGGGGTCATACAATCCTGTGAACTCAGATGTGTGGTGCGGCAATCCGGCGGCAATGAGCAGAAACCACCGTCCCCAGAAACCCGGCAACGGAGGGACGCCGCACAGGCTCAGCAGGCAAAGCAATAGCGCGATCGCCGCGACTGGCTGCTGACGGATGAGCCCCGCCAGATCGTCGAAATGCTCGATACGATGATCGCCGCGACCGAGATTTGCCGACACGGCGATCATGCCAACCAGCGCCAGGACGTCAGCCGTCATACACGCCAGTGCCGCGGCCGATCCGTCCGGCAGTCCGCTCGGCGCGTGCGGACTTTGCTGCCAATGCCCGTCGTCCCAGCCTGCGGCAGCGATCCCCAGCAGCCAGATCCCGAACAACAGCACAGTCAGACCGGTGAGCAGTCCGCGCAGACGCCGTTCGCGCCAGACCAGCAGTCCGCCCCAGCCGATCATCAGGCACATCGCGATCAGCGGCGCCACTTCGCTTTCCGAAGACATGGCTGCCAAGAGAGGCAGTAGCCGAACAAGAAGCAGCCCGCCAGTCAGTGGGGGCAGCACCAGGAGTGGGATAACCGAGGCGGGACAACATTCCGAAATCACTCCGCCGGTCCACCGAATCGCAAAAGCGCCCGCGAATCCGCAAGCTCCGATGACGAGTGACACTTCGGCCAGCACAACCGGCCCGCGCGGCGCGGCGGCAAGGTCGAATTGTGCCGCGGCCTGGCGTAACGCGGTGACTGTCGTCGCTCCCGCCGCGCCGCACAGGATGACGCTGCCCAGCAGCATCAACAACAGAGCTCCGATGTGGAACACGAGCGACGACCGCACCGGGCCCCGCAGCGGCGGTGAGGCATCGACGACTGCGGCGTGCAGCCCGATGGAGACGGCGAGCACACCCAGGCACATCACCGGTACTGCGTCCGTGCCTGCGGTCAGGATCATGCCGGCGCAGGCAATGAGCGGCAGTCCGGTCGTCCGCTGCTCGACGCCGTCCTCTCCTGCCTGAGCCGTGATGACGAGCAGGCCGACGACCAGCGCAACCGTCGCGGCCAGCAGCGACAGGCCGCCATCAGCAGCCACGGCGATGATCGCGGCAGCCAGCAACAGCAGTTGCGCGATCAGTTGCTGGTGACGGCGATCCACGCGCCGGCCTGAAGCCGCCAATGCGCCGCCGCCGCTCAGCAGGCAAAGTGCCGACCAGGGGATGTCCATGAAATCAGCCACGATTGCCGAAGAGTTGTGGTGTCACCGGATGGGAATACAGGCGAACTCGTCCGTAATCGATGGAAAGCCGCTTCCTGCGAGCCCTGAGCACGACCGAATCCGGCGACTCGCAGTGCATGAAACAGCCGTTCATCTCAGGAGCCCTCCGGCGGAGCCATGCCGACCAGTTGCAGCAGGGCCGCATCGATATTGTTCAGAGCCAGCTCTGGAAACACCGCGATTCCAGCCGCCGCGACGATCAGCGGCAGCAGCGCGACACACGACGAGCCGGCGAAAGCCGCGGCCAAGTCTGGATGCGACACTCCATCGAGTGCGCGGAGGCAGGCGACGCCGCCGAGGAGCGCAATCCCCCATAAGAGCGCCGTCGAGATCAGCCAGCCGCCGAGAAACCAGGCATCCAGTTCGGCGAGAGCAATCGTCGCCAGCAGCAAACCGGGAACCAGGGCGGCCGCACTGGCTGCAAATCCAACTCGCGGGATCAGGCCCCATCCGCGCCGTTCGGTGCGCACGCCATCGGAATGGTCTGAGTCAGGTTGGGGCGCCAAATCGATTGGACCGCCGCTCGCCGCCAGTTGCAGGAGGGGCAGCGCCAGGCACACGCTGCTCAGCAGCAGTCCGGCGCTGCGCAGTCCGGCTGCCGTAAACGTCAGGGCGCCGCTCAGGATCAGTCCGAACAGAATGCTGGCGGCGCCCGCAGCAGTCCGGGACCAGGAGTTTTCGCGCTGCATCCAGGTCGCAGTGAACACCATTCCTCCAAAGGCCAGCGCGATCAGGGCCGGGGCCAGCAGCACGCACATGCCCGCGCACAGCGCAATGACGAACCGCAGCAGCAGATAGCCTCCGACTCCGACCGATCCAACGTGCATGAGCACGCGGCCTTGGACGCCGGCGCGGCCGTGCGCCGCCGTCAACGCCGCCTGCACCGGGAACACCCCCGCCGTCAGAACGCAGCCACCGAACAGCGCGATGAAGATCCAGGGCGACAGTTGTCGCCACACGACGCCTGCCAGGGGACTACCGGATGAGAGTTCACGAATGGCCGCCGTGAGTGCATCGATATCCCACAACGGTGGCTGCGGCGTCTGCTGCGGCATCCCCGCCATAATGGCCTGCGCCGCCACGCAGCCCGCCAGTCCCAGCGTGAATAACCCGGTGCCGGCCATTTTCTGGAACATCAACCGCCGCGCCGATCCGCGACGCCCCTCGGCGCCGAGAAGGCCGGCAGCCAGCGGCGTCAGGATCGCAGCTGCAGACAGACACGTGCACAGCAACACGACATCCCGTGCCACAAACACTCCGATTAATGTCGCTTCACACAACAGCAGCAGGGCGAGCGCGCCAGGGCGCTGGTCACTTTGGCCTGGCACGAATAGCAGGCCCCAGACGGCGAAAGCCGTCACTGCGGCCGGCCACAGGCTCAAGCCGTCCACCCCCACGGCGAATTCGATGCCGCGACGCGTCTCACTCTCAGGAGCCGCCAAGGCAGAGGAGGATTGATCGTCTGCTGCGGCGTCGCGCCCGGATGCCGGCAGCAGCAGCCACGGCATTCGCACGACCAGCCGGGATACCGGAGCCGCCGCCCCGTCTGAGGAGGGAGCCCGATGACCGAACCACAACATCAACAACGCAGCGGCGACGGTAAATCCCGCATTGACGAGCGTGATCCGCCGCGCGACCTCGCGACCGCTCCGGGCCGCACAAATCACCAGCACGGCCCCCACCAGCGGCATCACTGCCAGCAGCAGCACCGAATGCTCTCCCAGACGGTGCAACCAGATTGGGAGCGACATGAAGTCTGCGCGGCCGCCGGTGTGGAATTGCCGTTTCGATGACGAACGCAACGAGCCGGATGGTTGAGGACGCCGTACGTCCGCCCCGGTGGGCCAGGGCTAAACGGACATTGAGTGTTGCATGGGGCCGAGCGCCGTCGGCTCAATCGTCGGACTCGGCCTCGAGTTTCTGCCGAGCCTCGGCGATCGCCGAAAGCTCCTCGTCACTCACGCTCGGATAGGCCAGCCCCAGCGAGTCGATACGGGCCGCAATGATATCCGCAACCGCGGCGCGCGTGAACCATTTGCGGTCGGCCGGGATGATGTGCCAGGGAGCATGCTCGGTGCTCGTATGGGTCAGCATCTGCTCATACGCGTGCTGGTAGTCGTCCCAGTAACCGCGCTCCCTGATGTCCTGGGCCGAGTACTTCCAGTGCTTGTCGGCGCGCGTGAGCCGTTCCAGGAACCGCTCGCGCTGTTCCTGCTTCGAGACGTTCAGAAAGAACTTGATGATTTCGACGCCGTTGTCCGTCATCAGCTTCTCAAAGCTGTTGATTTCGTCGTAACGTCGTTGCCACAGTTCTGCGTGGTCACCTTCGCGCAGATCGCTGGGAATCCATTGCGGCGTGAGGTATTCCGGATGCACGCGCACGACGAGCACTTCCTCGTAGTAGGAGCGGTTGAAGATTGCGATGCGGCCGCGGGCCGGCATCACTTTCGCCGGCCGCCAGAGAAAGTGCCGCGCCTGCTCCTCTTCTGAGGGGGCCTTGAAGCTGTAGACCTCCACCCCTTGCGGATTAAGTGCCTTCATCACGTGCTTGATCGTGCTGTCTTTGCCCGCGGCATCCAGCGCCTGCAGGATGATCAGCACCGCGTGCTCCTTCGACGCCCACAGCAGTTCCTGCTCCTCTGCCAGGAACGACACGTCCGCCAGCAACGCCTGCTTCGCCTCCGCCTTGTTCTTGAATCCGGCGGTGTAGCGCGGATCGTGGTCCTTGAGGCGGACCTTGTGTCCGGGACGCACGGTCAGCGGCTTGTGATCGAGTCGGCTGGGCATGGAGGCGAGGATCTGCAGGATCGGCCGGCTTCGGCTGAGCGAAGTGTCAGCCGCCATTGTGCGGCACCGGCGAGTCCGCAATCAACCTCCGGCGGCGAAGTCCCTGCAGTTGCCGGCGGTTGTGAGATTCCCGCACCACACCAGCCCGAAGCGCAAGCGAGGGAATGGCCGCCTTTCGACCATCCGATCCCTCGCTTGCGCTTCGGGCTAGTGTTGAGAGCGCTTCTCTCCATCCGGCGGCACCGAGCCGCGGAGAGAATCGAGGAACGGCTGGCCTTCGGAGGCTAACCGGACTTCCAGCTTCGCCGTGCAGTCGCAGTCACAGCACGCCCACGGCTCGCTGCCGTTCTCGTCGAGACACTTGTGCCGGGCATGCGCGTCCTGCACCTTCACCAGGTCAAAGAACTCCTCCCAGTACGGCCGTTCCTCTTCCAGCGGCGTCGCACAGAAGCAGACTTCCACCCACCGCGCGCTCCCGTCGTCGTACAGCCGTGCGGAACGCATGTTGTGCAGGTATTCATCCCCCGCCACGGAGCCCGCGCCGAGCGTGCCCCGCTCGATCGCCTGCAGCAAGGCCGCCTCCCGTCCCGGTTTGACGCGTGCTCGGACCAGATACCGCATGGATTCACGACTGAATTGCGCCCGTCGGGGCATGGATGAACGGCCCCTCGAACCTGCCTCACGCAATCCTATGCATCGCCCCACGTGCAGACGAGGTCCGTTTCTATGGGCGAGCCGTCAGCGGGACATATCCTTTCGGCACCGACTCGTAAGACGACCGCACCCGATCGCGGCATTCATCGCACACGCCGTAGGCCACCATGAGCGGCAGGTCGTGATTCAGGACCAACCCCTCTTCCACGGCGTCCACCACGTCCCGCCACTCGCTTCCCGTCTTCACCCGGTTGCACACGCTGCAGCGCACGAGCACTGGAAACGCACGGAATGACGCCTGCACATGGAACGGCACCCGACGCGGCTCAGCCGTGACCAGCTCACTCCGGAACTCGAGCGCTCCGTCCGGCAACGGGTCGATCGACATCCGCATGAACCGCTTCACGTCCGGCGAATCGCAGCGAAACTGAAACTGAGCTCGCCGCCGCTGTGCGCGGACGAACGCCATCATCTCGCGGTACAGCTCCGTCGTGACCGGATCCTGGATGTGGCCCCACAGGCTGCTGCCGACGACGTTCTCCTGCGGCAGCGACCGGCATTCGTTCGACTCGGCGAATGCTTCCCATCCGTCGCTGACGGACGTGATCCTGTCATTCCGGTCGACGCGGTACACGATGGCCCGACTTTCGGAATCGGCTGCCTGCTGAGTCATGATCGGTCTGGTCCTGAAGTCCTGGTCTGATCCATGAAACCCGACCGATCATAGCGCGGCGCTCCGGCCCGCCCAGTGGAAATCGTGGCCTGACGTCAAACCGCCGCTTAGTGCGTCCGGGCCCGGTCACTCGGGCTCGCTGTTCATCTCAGGCCACTCGATCCACTCCAGAAAATCGGGCAGCGCGTGCAGTTGATCGACATGATCGGGCGCCGAGTTGCCCGCGTATCCTGCGACAAGAAATCGTCCCTCGCGCACTTCGCTGAGCTGCTGCGTGCCCATCGGCCCCCATTCCAGCACCGGAGTCCGCGACAGCTCCAGTTCACACAGCAGATAGTCGGCCGTCTCAGTGGTGCTCGCGAACGTTCCGGGAAAGACTTCGGTATGAGTGAGAATGAACTGCTTCCGTTCAGCGACGGCGTCACGCGCGAGTTGCACGAACACGTCCAGGTCGCCGGCGTTCAACTCCGACTCCGCGGGGCCGGGCGATCCGTTCGTGTATCCGGCATGCAGACCGTCCAGCAGCAGCACGGCGTCAACCGCTGCATAGTCCTCGGGACGTCGCAGGATCTGGCGCACTGCCCCGTAACCCGCGCTCCAGGCGGAGAGCACAATCGGCCCAAGTTCGCAGCCGGCTTCCCGGCGCGCTTCGTCGATCAACTCTCCAAATCGCTCCGGCGACTCGAACGGGCGGGCATAGACACTCGACCCGGATCCTAGCTGCACGGCGATCACGGCGGCCCGGTCATGCGTCGACACGGCGGTTTCCGGCAGCCAGGTCGCCCCATGAAAATGGATCAGCAGAGGAATCTGTTCCTGTCCGTCGAGTGCCTCCGGGATGAACAGTGATCCCAGGGAGAGAGTGGCGCGCCGCCCCGCCGGGTCACTCGGCTCCAATCGCGGATGGCGGCGGGTGTGCTCCACCATCGGCGAGGGGAACTGTCCTCCCTGCAGGCGCGGCCCGAGATCCTGTGCGGGGGCGAAACAGGTGCAGAGCATCGCGAGGAGACAGGCGAGCGACGTCGTGCACTCCCGGAGTCGTTTCATCGCGTGCTCCATCAATCCGTCCGCATGCAGGGGTGTGACAGTGGCGATTTACATCGATGGCCGTCATGATAACCGTCACACGCTACGCGGGGGATGTCGCACACTTCTCCGGGAGAGACGCACATGCGCTCCAGTCTCACATTGCGATCGCTGCTCTGCACGATCGCCGCTCTGATCGCTTCCCATACGGCCGCGGTGTTTGCTCAGGAAGCGGAGGCCGAGGCGGAATCGGCGCAGCAGTCGGAAACGCTGGTGTATGCCGCTCGCGGCGTCCCCGTCGCGGAACTCGCGGACGTCATTCAGCAATTGACCCGAAAAGGCGAGGTCACGGTCGTCCCGGAGGTCATCACGAACCACCTGGTCCTGAGCGGCCCTCCGGACCTCGTTAGGAGACTGTCGACCGTCCTCGAACAGATTGATCGCCTCCCGCGGCGGATCGAGATCCAGGCACTGCTCGTCGAGTTGCGCGATCTTGAGGTCGAAGTGGCCGACGGTGAATTCGAGGACCATGCCCGTTCACTGCGGGACCTCGCCGCCAACGGCGGAGCGACGATTCTCACCCGCGTCCGAATGACGACCCTCGACAATCAGTTGGCGCAGGTGCAGGTCGGAGGCCAGAAGGCCGTCCTGACCGGCGGCGTCTTCTCGCCACGGGATGGGAGACGCAGCAACACGTATCAGGTGGACGAGGAAGGACTGATCGTCGCCGTCACTCCCCGGGCGACCGACGAATCGATCATGCTCAACATCAGCGTCGAAGAGACTCGCATTGAGGACAGCCCGGCGCCGAGTGCGGACAGCGTTGAAGATATCACTCCCCCGGCTAAATCCACGGCCGTCGTCAATTCGACCGTATCAGTCAAGGACGGCGAGACTGTGACGATCTCGGATGTAGACCAGGGCCGCGGCGATTCCAATCGTCGAGTCATCGTCGTCGTTACGGCCCGCGTACTCGATCGCTGACTTCGCTGAGACTGGAGTACCGCATGCTACAAGCCGCGCGTACGCTCTGCCTGGTCGCGCTGCTGTCCGGCGGCGCGGCTGCGGGGGATCGGCCCAACATCGTCTTCTTCCTCGTGGATGATCTCGGCGTGATGGACGTCGGGGCTTACAACCCCGACACCTTCTACGAGACTCCGCACATCGACCGGCTCGCCGCATCCGGCATGCGGTTCACACAGGGCTACGCCGCCTGCCCGGTCTGCAGTCCGACGCGGTACAGCATCCTCACCGGCAAATACCCCACGCGCGCCGCCCTCACCGACTGGCTGGTGGGCAAGCGCGAGGGACGCTTCGCCCCGGCACCGCTGAACGACCACATGCCGCTGGAGGAAGTCACGCTCGCCGAGTCGCTTCGCGTGGCGGGCTACCGCACCGCGTTCCTGGGCAAGTGGCATCTGGGACCCACGGAGAAGTTCTGGCCCGAAGCGCAGGGCTTTGACTTCAATCTGGGCGGCCATGACCGCGGCTCTCCTCCCGGCGGTTACTTCTCGCCGTTCCGGAATCCCCGGCTGACCGATGGCCCCACCGGCGAGCACCTGCCGCAGCGGCTGGCCGATGAGGCCTGCCGACTGCTCGATGAGATGCAGGACGACCCGTTCCTGCTGTACTTCTCATTCTACAGCGTGCACACGCCGCTGCAGGGACGTGAGGATCTCGTCAACAAGTACCGCGCGAAGTCGGTCGAACTGGAGTCGCGTCCGGAGTTCGCCGACGAAGAGCAGGTCTGGCCGACCGATGATCCCCGGAAGGTGCGCGTCGTGCAGAATCATGCCGTCTATGCCGCGATGGTGGAATCCATGGACGCCGCCGTCGGCCAGGTCCTCGCGCGACTCGATGAACTGGGGCTGACCGGGAACACCATCGTCTGCTTCACCTCCGACAACGGCGGACTGTCCACTTCCGAGGGATCGCCGACCTCCAATCTCCCCTACCGCGGCGGCAAAGGCTGGCTCTATGAGGGAGGGATTCGCGAGCCGTTCCTCATCCGCTGGCCCGGCGTCACGGAGCCGGGCAGCACCTGCGACTCACCGGTCTGCAGCATCGATTTTCTTCCGACCCTGCTCGAGGCAGCCGGTGCCAATGAACATGCCGGCGACGTTGTCGACGGCCGCAGTCTGCAGCCGCTGCTGTCGTCCAGCAACGCGGCGGCGTCCGACTTCTCCACGCGCCCGCTCTTTTGGCACTACCCGCACTACAGCAATCAGGGAGGTTTCCCCGGCGGCGCGATTCGCATTGACGACTGGAAACTGATCGAACGCTACGAGGACGGGCGCCTGCATCTGTTCAACATCGCGGAAGACCCCGGCGAGCGGCACGACCTCGCCGAAGCGAATCCCGACCGCACGGCCGACCTGCGTGACCGGCTGCACGCGTGGTACGCCGAAGTCGACGCACGCTTCCTGCAGTCCAAAGACGGCCGCGAACCCTGGCGGCCGTAACCTTGGAGTCCAGCCTTCAGGCTGCCTCGCTGGGGCTGGCGTCAATTCGCAGCGGGACCCATCGCAGCAGCAGCGGCAGCAGCACGAGGTTCCCCAGCAGGCCGCCGAGCATCGAGAAGCTGACCAGAATCCCGAAGTAGATCAGCGGGATGAAGTTGGACAGCGAGAGCACGGTAAAGCCGGCGATGAGGGCGACGTTGGCAAATACCAGGGCTCGCCCCACGCTCGCATGCGTATCGCGGATCGCGGCGACGTGGTCCTTTCCCAGTTCGCGGGCCCGGCGATAGCCGGCGAGGTAGTGGATGCTGGAATCCACCGTTAGTCCCATCGAGACGCAGGCGATCATCGCCGTGCCGATGTTGACCGGCACGCCCAGCCAGCCCATCCCACCGATCACCAGCAGGATCGGAAACACGTTGGGGAGCAGCGACGCCATGCCGATCCACAGGTTGCGGAAGGCGATCGTCATGCACACCACGATCCCCGCCGCCGCCAGCAGGAAGCTGTTGAGCTGATCCGAAAGCAGGCTTGTGATGAGCTTGGCAATCATCACGTACAGCCCGGTGGTGCGGGCCTCGGGAAACTCCTCGCGGGCGATGCGTTCGACTTCATCGATGAGGGCGAGCTTGATCTCCGCCGGCTTCTGCTCCCGTGCCCGGAGGAACAGCCGCATCCGTCGCCCTTCGGGATTGTACAGCTGGTCCTCGAAGTCGGGCTGCATCTGCCGCAATGCCGCACGCCGTTCGTCGATCGTGTCGCCCATGCTGGTGGGGATGAAGTCCAGCCCGTCTGTCAGTGCGTAAACCTTGGACAGCTGCGTCCCGTCCGACATCTCGATCTCGCGCAGCCGCCGGCCAAGCGTGCGGACGCGGCTGAGAAACTCATCGTCAAGCGCTTCCGGTGCGGGAAAGTTGACTTCCCAGTTCCCGGCCCCCCCCAGCTTGGACTCGAAGAACGTGACGGCCTCCGCGATGTCGCTCGAGGAGCGGAAGTTCTTGCTGAAGTCGGTCTCCACGCGGAGCCGCATCAGGCCGACCGCGCCGGCTGCCATCAGCAGTCCGCACAGAGTCAGCAAGAGCTTCGGTCGTCGCTCGACCCGTTCGGTGACCGATAGCAGTCCGCGGATGATGTGCCGCTCCGCCGGCGTCTCGCGCGGGTCCGCATCCAGCCGCCCCAGCAGGATGCCCCCCGGCAGGATCGCCGCGCAGGAGGCGAGGATCAGCAGAGTCCCCAGCGAGACCATGATGCCGAAACTGCGGACGGGCACGATATTGCTCGAGAGCAGCGCCAGGAACCCGATCGCCGTCGTCACGCACGTCCAGAAAATGGCCGGCCCCAGCCGGATGAACGTTTCGCGGAACGCCGCGAGCCGGTCGTGATCGGCCCGCAATTCGCGGAACGTGACGGTCACGTGCGTCACGGTCGCGATGCCGACGATGGTCACCAGCGAGTTGAGCATCGAGCTCACCATGCTGAGCTTCAGTTCGGTGACCACGAGCAGGGCGCGTGTCCAGAGGATCGTGGCGTGCACCACCATCAAGGGCAGCGCGACCCATCTCAGGCTGCGAAAGAACAGAAAGATCACGATCAGCAGCAGCGCCGACGTCGCCCAACCGAGCGTGAAGGCATCCTGCTCGACGTAGCGGAACATGTCGTGAATCTGCACCGGCTCACCGGCGACGTAGGCCGGCGGATCGTGAGCCTCCGCCAGCTCCCGAATGCGACGGAGCGTCTCCGCACGCGGCACGGGCGATTCACTGGCGTGGCGAATCTCCAGCATCACGGCCGTCGCGTTGGACTCCGTGCCGTCGAGATTCTTCTCGCCAATGAGCACGCTGCGGGAGAAGTCGATCAGGCTGTCGCGCAGCAGGCGCCCGACAAAGACGCGGGCCAGCCGGGACATGTCCTGAAAAGCCGGCACGTCCTCCAGGTCGAGAATGGTCGCCAGGTCCTTCGTCGCGGCGTGGTCGAGCCCGGGCACCGTGTCGGGATCGCGGAACTGTTCGGCAAACTCCTCCAGGTCGGCCAGATGCTCCGCCGCAAGCAGGTCCGGCTGCTCGTACGCGACCATCACGAACTCATCGCCGCCGAACAGGCGTTTACTCTGCAGCCACGCCTCCAGGTCGGGATCTCCCGGCGCGTAGAAGGACTCGATGGACTCATCGAGCGTGAGCCGCTGAGAGGGCTTGATCGACAGCAGCGTGAGCGCCACGGCGGCGAGCAACAGCCAGCGTCGCCAGTCGACGAGCCACCCCGCCAGTCGTGACAGGATCGATTTCGATGCGTCGTGCGTCACAGAGTCCCGCGTCGCTTCCAGTGATCTTTGCCGGCGGGATTCTGTTCATGACCGATCCCCGGTTGCACCGCGCGGCGTCGTGCACAACATATCCCTGTCCACGACCCGCGGCCAGCACGAACGGCGACGACGGCGATTCGGCTCCTTGAAAGCGATTCAGATGTTCCCGCGGCGCCGCATTCAGGAGACTTTACCCGGTCGCTGAGGCCCGCGACAGGTTCACGCGCTGGTCGTCGACTTCCGTACGGCCTTGCGGATCCACGCGCCGACTCCGGCGATGATCGCTCCGGCAGGGAAACCAAAGATGGCGTACATGGCGGCGATCAGGCCGGTCATGTCGCCGCGGCCGGCCATGCCGACGAGGTAGCCGATGGTCGCCCAGCTTAGAGCCCCCAGAATAGCCCCCACCAGCGGGCGGCCATACCAGATCAGAGCCGCCGCGATGCCGGCGGCGGCGAGCAGCCCGATCGTCGCGGCGGTGTCGGACTGCATGTAATTGAAGGACGCGATGATCAACATGGGGGCGCCTTGAGTTGATTGCTCTGAAGATTGGCGGCAGGCAACTCGAAATACAACGCGTCCCGATCGGCGCCAGCGACGAGCACCCGGCTCGATCTGTCCGACCGAAGACGGAACCGCAGCCGACAGGAGCAGCGAGTGATTCGTGGAAGATGCATCCTTGTTGTCCCGGCGATATTGCGTTCAACTGCAATGCCCTGAAGCACTGGAGAGCAAATCGATGCGCCGACTGATCTGCATGCTGACGGTTGTTATGGGTCTGTGTCGTTCATTGGCCGCGGCCGAGTATCTCTGGCTCGAGGCAGAGCATTTCGACGGCATCCGCGGCTACTGCTGGCCGATGGGGCGGCCGGAAATGAAAGTCACCGATGGCAACTGGGGGCTGTCCGGACCAGGGTGGGCCGCGGAGTGGAACCAGGGAGGAGAGAGCGGTTTTCTTTCGATCGCGACCGCGGCCGACGATGACCGCGCGGTGGTGACTCGGACTGTCGAGGTCCCGGCGGAGGGGCACTATACGGTGTGGGTGCGGTATGGCGACTGGCGCGAACAGACGGAGCGGTTCCAGTTGCGCATCGAGCAGCCGGGAGCGGAGGCACAGGAACTGCGGTTCGGAGAGGCCGCGATTGTCGAAGAAGACAACGAGATGAAACTGTACTTCGGCTGGGCATTCGCGTGGGACGGACGGCGGGCGACGCTGAAGAAGGGGGAATGCCGGCTGTCGCTGGTCTCGACGTCGCAGGAGCCTCAACCGCGCCAGGTAGACGTGATCGTGATCACAAATGACGCGGAGTACCGTCCGTTGATCAAAGAACGGCCGGCCGATCCGGCATGGGAGCTCCTCGACGGCTGGAGGGAGCATGGCGTGCCGGATGAACTGGAGCCACTGGCGCGGGCCGTCACGCGGCGCGCGGCCGGCGAGAAACCGCAGGTGCAGACTCCTCCGGAGTGGGACGTCCGCACGTTCCGGGACAAGGGATTCCTTTATCTCTGGAATACAGGCCACACGAACGCCGGCGAGACCTGGCTGAGCGACAGGCCGGATCGCGTGAAGTTTCCCTACAACATCATCGACGAAGACGTGCGGACGGAATTCGAGCAGACGTACGGCGGGCGGGACGACGTGCCGATCTACTCCGATCCGCGGATCGTGCCGACGTTTCATGGCGTGGGGCCGGGGATCTTCGCAACCGATCCGGCGACGGGAGAAGTCAACGAGACCGGGCGGAGATTCGCGGCGTGGTTGGAAGCGCATCCCGACCGGGCGTGGGCGATGATGATGAACTATCACGCCGGAGCGCCCATCGGCGAGCAGGGACAGGCGCTGTTCACAAAGTATCGCGATCGGTACGTCGGTTCGATCTCCGGGGAGAGCCTGGGTTATTTCTATCCCCAGCCCGATGCGATGCAGGCCGCAACAGCCGCCGCCGCGACACGACGGGAACTCGTCGCCGCGTTCTCTCCCGTCACGCTGGCGGAGAACGCGGCCAAGTACCGGGCCGTGTTTGGCCGCGACTTCGATGCAAATCCTTACGAGGACGTCATCTCCTGCATGTCCGTCGGCAACATTGCCTTCACGCCGCTGTGTTTCGACTGGGGGGCGCGCATCGGCGGCTATGAATCGTCGGCGGCGACGGCGTCGGTCCTGCCGATGCGAATGGCGTTCATGCGGGGGCTCTCGCGGCAGCACGGCCGGATGTTCGGCACCTACCGCAGCTGCAACTTCGGAGATTCATCGACGATCTTCTCGAACGGTGGCAGCTATCACACGCCGCAGGCGATCTTCGATAACTACTACTCCGTGTTCAGCGGGGCAGGGATGACGTGGTACAAGTTCGACATCTGGCAGCAGTACATGGCCGGGTCCGCATTCTTCTATCACGAACAGGGGTTCGATGAATTCTGGAAGCCCGGCGGCCTCACGGCGGCGGGGATCAAGCCGGTGCAGCTGTCGCCGAAGGGAAAGCTCGTCGATCGGTTCCTGCGGGTGACGGCCGAGAACCCGGACCGCGGAACCCCCTACACGCCGGCGGCGTTCCTGGTCGATTACGCGCACGGCTGGGAGCCGGCCCCCTTCTGGCCGAATGCGTTCAAAAACTGGCATCAGAACGAGGAAAAGTTCCGCTTCGGCCCGCACGAGAAGATGCTGGAGCAGTACTTCTGGACGGCGTATCACCCGATCGGTCCGGAGAGTGAGAAGCCGATGACCGGCACCAACGAGGTGTACGTGCCGGGCGTGTTCGGCGACATGTTCGACGTCATCGCAGCGTATCCCGACGTAAACAAGTGGCAGACGATTGACAGCTACCCGGTCGTTATCGTCGCCGGCGAGATCGAACTGACCGAGGCCGAGGGGGAGCGGCTGGCTCAGTACATGCAGCGCGGGGGCACGCTGCTGGTGGCGGATGCACACCTGACTGGGCCGGGACTCGCACGGCTGCAGTTGCCGGCCACATCGGAGCCAGGCGAGGGGACAAGCTATGCGTGGCACCTGCAGGGAGAACTGCAGGGGTCGCTCGATCCGCTTGCCGCTCCCGGGCGAAACCGGGAGACGCCGGCGTTTCGATTCCGACCGATCGATATTGCGGATGGACGTGCGATCGCTGAGTCGGAGGCGGGCGTGTTCTGCGCGGCGTTCGATCGGGGTGAAGGACGGCTAGTTTACCTGTCTGTGCCGCACGGCCTGACGATCTCGCAGCAGGCCCATCCGGCGCTGCCGCGACTGTTCGCGCATCTGACGCGCGGACTGATGCCGGTCCAGGTCAGCGGCGACGTGGAATGGATGCTAAACCGCACCGCGGACGGCTGGCTGGTAACGCTGCTGAATCCGGCCGGACAGAAAAAGCCGCAGCACGGCATCACACCGACCGATTACCGCGAGAACCGGGTCGTCCGCCTGAAGTGGACCGTACCCGTGACCTCGGCCCGGGACCGGCTGCAGCCCGATGAGCCGTTTGCCATCGAAGAGCAGGAACTGCAATGCGTGGTCCCGGCGGGAGGCGTGCGCGTGCTCGAATTGAGATAGGGCCAACGGGACTTCGGCGCAATGCGACCTGATTTTAACCGCGGAACTGCCCCCCCTGTGCGATCATTCCGGCTGCTGCACGTCCGCGGCACACGTTTTGAAAATCGGGCGAATTCAAAAAAGACATGCTGTGTGAAATTGCCGTTTCTCTGCCGGGCGGGTACAGTGCGTGCTGAGGATTTCTAAGGAAGCGCTGGCGGCGTCGTTATTTCCATCAGGCCGGCAGGCCGCTCCACTGGGACGGCTCGTGAAGGCACTCGACGATTCCCGAGACGGAGCGTTTCGATGAAGCTGGAAATTCTGGCAGTTCTGGCAGGCGTCCGGCGGCGTCAGCAGCAGAGCCGTGCGGTGCAGATGGCGGTCTGGGGACTGCTGGCCAGTGCCGTGGCCGGGATTGGCGTCGGCGTCTGGAAGCTGGCGGCCACTCAGCCGATCGCTCCGTGGGCGGCGGCGGCGCTCCTGCTGGCGGGGCCCGTCATCGGGCTGCTCGCGGGACTCGTCTGGCGGCGGCCGCTGCATGCGGCGGCCGAGGCGGTCGACGGTCATTACCGTCTCAAGGACCGCGCGGTGACGGCGCTGGAGTTCGTCGAGCGGGAGGCGGCTTCTCCGCTGCGGGAACTGCAGGTGAGCGACGCGGCCAGTCACCTCAAGCAAGTCGATCCGCGGCGCGTGGTGCCGTTCCGGTTGCCGCGGGCGTTTCCGTGCGCGGTGGCGAGCCTGCTGGTCGCAGTGACGCTGCTGTTCTGGCCGCTGGCGGCGCCGCAGGCGCAGGCGAAGCCGCTGGGACCGCTGCCGGGTGTAGTGATGGCGGCCGAGGAGATCGAGAAGGGCTTGGAGGAACTGCAGGCTGTCGCCGAGGAAGAGCAGGACGAGGACCTCAAGGAACTCGTGGATGAGCTGCGCGAGGAAGTGGAGGCCATGAAGCTGCCGGGCGTCGAGTTGAAGGAGGCATTGGAGAAGATTTCCGAGATGCAGGAGCGGATGGCCCAGGAGCAGGCCGAGTACAACGAATCGCTGATGGACGCACAGCTGAAGTCCCTCGGCGGGGCGATGATGGCGGCCAGCGACTTCCAGGGGGCCGGCAGCAAATTGGAGAAGCAGGACTACGACGCGGCGGCCGAAGAACTTGAACAACTGGAGCAGGTCAACCTGCAGCGCAAAGAGCAGAAGGCGCTGCAGGAGAAGCTGGCGAGCCTCTCGAACAGCTCGGACCAGTTGGGACTGGGACAGCTTGCCGACACGCTCTCTGAATTGTGCGAAGGGCTGGAGAGCGGCAGCAGCAGCCAAATGAGCGAGCAATGCAAGAAGCTCGCCAAGCAGACGCGCAAGCACCAGCAGCGCAAGAAGATCAACTCTCTGCTCCGTATGCAGTGCAACAAGCTGAGCGAATGCAAGGGGATGTGCAAGAGCGACAAGGTCGGGCCGCCGATGCTCGTAAACCAGAAGTCCGAACGACCGTCGGAGGACTGGGGCACGGCGACGACCGGCAACCCCTACGGCGACAAGACGCAACTGGCGTCGGCCCGGAAAGTGGAAGAAGTCACCGGCCAGGCCGGCGACGGCCCGAGCGACGTGGAGATCACCTATTCGCCCGAAGGGCAGGAGCAGGCACGCCGCGGCTATCAGGAGAGCTACGACAACTACCAGCAGATGGCCGAAGCCGTGCTGGACAGCGAGCCGATCCCGCTCGGTCACCGCCAGACGATCCGCACCTACTTCGAGCTGATCCGGCCGGGTCAGGGCGACGACGCGGCGCTGGAGGCACCAGCTGCTGAGTAATCTGGACCTGGCACACGCAAGCCCCGGTTTCTTGTGGAGACCGGGGTTTCGTCGTTAACGTGGCAGGTCACGGCTCCGCGCTCGTCCGGACGGAGCACAATCTCTGACCGACTGAGCCACCGATCGGGCACATGGCGACGAACGCGGCAGTCTCATTCGCTCCGGAGTCGCGCCCGTTTCGCATTCGCGAACTGTCGATCGGCGGCGTGCTGGATGAAGCGCTGCTGCTGGTCCGGGAACGATTCGGCACGCTGCTCAAGGTTTCGCTGGCGATTCTCGCCGTACCGCTGACGGTGGCGATGTACTTCGGTCTCGGGCCGATCCAGGAAATCGCGGAGTCGCTTGGAGATCCCGCGCGGATGCGGCCGGAGGATCTGATCGAGATGTTCACACATCTGGGAGTTATCACGCTGCCGCTGATGGCGATCGCCTACCGCATCGCGGAGCCGCTGGCGCTGGGGGCCCTGGTGTTCATCGTGGCCGGGGCGATCCTGGGAAAGCGTCCCGGCGTGGGAGAGGCAATCCGCCGCAGCCTGCGTCGGGCGTGGCCGCTGATCGCCATGTGGTTTCTGCGCTGGATCTGCGTTCAGATCGGGACGATGGCGTGCTACATACCGGGCATCCTGCTGGCGGGGCTGTTCTCGGTGGCGCTGCCGGCCATCATGCTGGAGCGAAAGGGGCCGCTGGCCGGCATGGGGCGCAGCATCGAACTTAACAAGCAGCGAATGCTTCCCGCCTGCGGGTTAATCCTGCTGCTCGGACTGATCGAGTCGAGCATGGTGCAGTTGGGGCAGCTGTTGCCGAGCATCCTGCTGCAGTCGCTGGCCGTCGCGGTCCTGTATTCGTGCACTCTGGGCCTGTATGCGGCGGGAGTGACCGTCTTTTACTTCTCCGGCCGATGCAAGGTGGAGAACTACGATCTGCAGTTGCTGGCCGAGGAGGTGGCAGCCGCGCCGGTTGACGAGGGAACGACGGAAGAACGGACGCTGTTCTCGCAGGAAGGGTGATGTGAGGCTGGCGGGGTCCTACGGTCAACAGTTGAATGATTTGACTGAGTCGGGCGACGGAACCGGACTTAGGTTCGACGCGGATAGAGATGATGTCGCTCGGCAACGTTCGGCCCTTGCTGGCGCGGCGGGCTAGTGTGATGTTCGACGTAATCGGTTGAGACTTTGTGATCGATCCATTCCCGTCCATGCTGATAGCCGCGATTCCGGATGCGGAGGAGATCCGGCGGAAGGCGGCGGAAGTGCTGGAGCGCCCGGAGTACCGGGCCGATACGCCGTCGGGGGAGGGGTCGCAGTCGCTGGCGCTCAAGATCATTGAGTGGTTCATCGAGGCGATCCGCTGGATGGCGGAGTGGCTCGACTTTCTGCCGAACGGGGCGAGGTACCCGGTCATCGTGGGGCTGGTCGCACTGCTGATTTATCTGGCGTACCGCATGATCCGCGGCATCGCCGGAGCGGCCCGGCTGCCGGAGCGGGCTCTCTCCACGCGGACTCGGCAGAACACGGCGAAGTCGCCGGCGGAGTTTGAGTCGCTCGCGCAGGCGGCGATGGATGAAGGACGGGTGATCGAGGCGGTGCGGCTGCTGTTCCGCGCGGGACTGCTGCGGATCGAACAGGCGGAGAAGAGGCCGCAGCGGCCCGGCATCACCAACCGCGAACTGCTGCGGAAGTATCGGGCGACGCCGATCCAGGAGCCGCTGCAGGTGTTTGTCGAAACGATCGACTTCAAATGGTACGGCGGCCAGCCGGCGTCGTCGGATGATTTCGAGCGGTGCCGGAGGGCGTACGCGGAGTTGCGGGATGCAATCGCTGCGCGTGTGCCGCCGGCTGTGCAGAACGGGGATCAGCAGAAGACGGTATCTCAGAGTTCAAATCTCAAATCTCAGATTTCAGATCTCAAATCTGAAATCTGAAATCCGCGCTCTCGCATTCCACGCTGATCCTCAATCCATCGACCATCGACCACTGACCTCTGACCCGTGCTCACCCCCCGTCACGTCATCTTCGCATCAATTGCTGTCCTGACGATCTCGCTCGTCTGGGGGGTCGTGTCGCTCATGGGGGAGCCGGATTCGGGGGGGCGGGGGTCGGACTCTTACGGGGTGCGGCGGGACGGGCAGCGGGGGCTGTACGAGACGCTGTCGGAACTGGGTCTGCCGGTGCGCCGCAGCGTTGAGCCTCCGGGCGGGAAACGTCAGACGGACAGCACGGTGGTGCTGTGGGGGCCGCAGCCGATGCTGGTGGCTTACGAGCCGCGGCATCTGCAGCGGCTGGCGGAGTGGGTGAAGGAGGGGGGGCGTGTGGTCGTCGCGCCGTCGCAGGTCTCCGAGATGATGATGGTCACGGAAGAACTGGAGAACTTCGACACGACGATCTGGGAGGCGCTGGGGCTGGAGGGAGTCGCGATCG
Source organism: Planctomycetaceae bacterium (assembly GCA_041940305.1). Classification (GTDB taxonomy): domain Bacteria; phylum Planctomycetota; class Planctomycetia; order Planctomycetales; family Planctomycetaceae; genus JBGTSJ01. The sequence goes on along the minus strand of JBGTSJ010000012.1, from coordinate 57,741 downwards.
ATGAACTGAGCCAGCGGGACTTGCCGCTGGCCGAGGAGGCCGCAGAGCCGGAGCGACGCAACGAGGGGACGGCGGGGCAGCTGCGCGAACTGATGGGGGAACTGGCGGCGGCCGACGGTCCGCGGGTGGAGGTAGAGGTGGAGGCGACCGGGAGTCTCGAGTCTTTCGCTGCCGACGTGCGGACGATCACCGTGCCGGGGAAGTCATTGTACGTGGTGGCGTCGCGCAAGCGGCGGCCGGCGGGGCAGCTCACCTTTCGCGACGTCGTCGGCGCCAAGCGGACACTCGCAGCCGCTTATGAGATCGGTAGGGGAGAGATCATCGTCGTCGGTGACCCGATGCTGTTTAACAATTACGCACTGGGACACTCGGACAACAGCGTGCTCGCCGCGCACCTGCTGTTCGACGGCGAGCGGACGGCGGTGTTCGACGAGTTCTATCACGGGCTGTCGGTCCGCGGGAATCCATTCTGGCTGCTGACGAGGCCGGGGTATGCGCTGCTCGTGGCCGCGCTGCTGCTGTGCGTGGGAGTGGTGACGTGGCGGGAGGCGATCCTGATCGGCCCGCCGCTGACCTCCCCCGACCCGTCGCGGCGGACGATGGCGGAGTACGTGGACGCCATGTCACGGTTTTTCAACCGGGGACGCAGGACGCGCCCGTTCCTGCTGGAGTCGGTGCGGGACGGTGCACTGCGGCGGATCGCGGCCGAGCACGGGATCTCGCATCCGAAACTGGACGTCGATCAGATCGCGGCCGCGGTGGCACGACGCAATCCCGAGCGCGCGCAGCGTCTCCGCGCCGCCGCCGCCGACGTTGACGCCCTGCTGTCGAAACAGGATAAAGGCTCGGAATCGGAGACCGTGCGGGCGATTGCTGCGATGAGCGCGTGTGTGTGAGTGGTGAGGAGCCGTGATCTGAAATTAGGAACTTCAGATTTCAGATCTGAGATTTCAACTCGCAGAACTCACGTCACGGCGCTCGCGGAATCTCGCTGAATCTCCTCGCGGTCCTCCTTCTCCCATCCTCGATCCACTATCCTCCATTCTCAATCGTCCCCGCGGCTGGCGCCTCCTCCACGCATCCACAACACCGACCACCCCCACCCCGACTCCCCGCCCCCCATGTCGCTGGACGCACTTTACAACTCCATCCGCGAGGAGATCGGGAAGGTCATCTTCGGGCAGGACGAGGTGGTCGACTTCGCTCTGGCGGCGCTGTTCAGCAGCGGGCATGTGCTGCTGGAGGGGCCGCCCGGGGTCGCCAAGACGCTGCTGGTGCGAACGATCGCGGCGGCGCTGAGTCTCGACTACCGGCGGATTCAGATGACGCCGGACCTGCTCCCCAACGACATCACCGGCTCGTCGGTGTACCGGGAGGACACGCACAGCTTCGAGTTTCGCCGCGGACCGGTCTTCACCAACTTCCTGCTCGCGGACGAGATCAACCGGGCTTCGGCGCGGACGCAGTCGGCCATGCTGGAAGCGATGCAGGAACTGCACGTGACCTACGACGGCGTGCAGCATCAGTTGCCCGAGCCGTTCATCACGTTCGCGACGCAGAACCCCATTGAGCAGGAGGGGACGTATCCGCTGCCGCTGGCGCAGCTGGACCGGTTCATGTTCAAGGTGCTGGTGACCTACCCGGCGGCCGAGGAGGAACAGCGGATCTTGCGGGAGCATCATGCGACCGGGGGACTGTCGGACCCGGCGCGGATGGGGGTCAACTCGGTCGTCGCGCCGCAGGACATCGTGGCGGCGCGGCAGATGATCCGCGACACGCACGTGCGCGAGGAAGTGATCGGCTACATCCAGCGAATCCTGTCCGCGACGCGCGAGGACGATTCGCTGGCCGTCGGCGCCAGCCCGCGCTCGGGCCTGATGCTGCTGATGGGGGCCAAGAGCTTGGCCCGTTTCTCCGGCCGCGACTTCGTGACGCCCGATGACGTCAAAGCCGCGCTGATCCCCGCGCTGCGGCACCGCGTCGTCCTCAGCCCCTCCGCCGAACTGGAAGGCATTACCGCAGATGAGGTGCTGGCGCAGCTGATGGAGGGGGTTGAAGTGCCGAGGTGACAGGCGGCAATGCGGCGCACTTCAGAGGGACTGCGGGGAGGCGGATCTATGTCGATTCACGATCACCTCCAAGAGCGACGCAGTCGGTGCCTTGATGAACTCGAAGGGATTCCCTGCAGATCGCCCGCGCCGGGTGACACCGGTCTGGTAGGGCGATGTCTTCGCCTGCGGAAGAAGCCAATCGGAGAGTTCAACAGCAGCGATCTCCGCATCATGATCGGGCAACGGGAAGGACTGATGTTCCTCCTGCCTCTGGCCATTGAAACACTGGAGATCGAGCCTCTCGTGGACGCCACCTACTATCCCGGCGATCTCCTTTGCGCGGTGCTGACATCAAGTGCCGATTTCTGGCGTCGAAATCCAGAGTTGCGATGCCGCCTCGAGACGATCATCGCCACATTGTCAGAACTGCCGGAGCCAGTTGCTCAGGCGATCACAAACTTCCGCGCCAACAACTGATCAATAAACCAAGTCCGCACCCGCTATCCTCAATCCTCCATCCTCAATCCTCAACACCGCATGCGCATCCGCCCCGGCGTCAACCTGTTGCGTGCATCGGCCGGGCTGTGCGTGCTGGCGGTCGGCGGGCTGTGGTTTCCGCTGGCGACGATGATCGTGCTGCTGGTCGCGATCGTGGGGATCGCGGGAGTCTGCGTCAAAGAGTATCGGGTGCTGAAGACGCAACTGGCCGGCCTGAAGGTGAGGCGGCGGCTGCCGGCGCTGATCGGACGGGACCTGCCGTTTCAGGCGGAGTGGACTGTCGAAGCCGGACCGAACGCACTGCCGCGCGGCCACATCCGGGATGAGGTGGCGGCGGCGGCGCGGCCGCGGTTTACGATGGCGGAGTTCGACCTCGAGACCGGCGGCGGCGCGCGGACGCTCGAACAGACCTACCGGATTCCGGTGCGCGGGCTGCATCGGTTCGGTCCATTGTGGGTGCGGCTGCAGGGGCCGGACCGGTTCCTGGAAGCGCAGCAGTCATATGACGTGCCGGGGCAGATCAAGGTGCTCCCCGAGCAGTACGCGTCCCGCGACGAGTTGATGAAGGACGCAGGCGCCGAGATCGTGCTGCTCGACAAGCTGGTCTTCAGCCGTCAGCACGGGGCGGGGACGGAGTTTGAATCGCTCGCCGAGTACCGCTACGGCGACGATCCGCGGCGGATCGACTGGCGGACGACGGCGCGTTACCGGCGTCCGATCGTCCGCCGCTACCAGATCGAGCGGCACAGGGACGTGATGATCCTCATCGACTGCGGCCGCCTGATGGGGACCGACACCGACCGCGGCTCCAAGCTGGACTGCGCGATCGACGCCGCCCTGCTGCTCAGCCGCGTCGCGCTGCAGAGCGGCGACCGCTGCGGGATCGGCCTGTTCGACAACCAGGTGCGGGGGTACCTGCCGCCGGTGTCGGGCGTGGCGGCGATGAACGCGCTGGCCGATTGCGTGTACGACGCGGAGGTAGCGTGGACGGAGTCGGACTTCATCCCGATGTTCGCCACGCTGCAGCGGCGGCAGGCGAAACGGTCGCTGATGGTGGTGCTGTCGGACGTGGTCGATGCGGAGACGTCGGAGCAGTTCCGGGCGTCGCTGCTGCGCCTGCAGAAGCGGCACGTGGTGCTGTTCGCCGCGCTGCGCACGCCGCTGCTGGGACGGATCGTGCATGAGCGGGTGGGGACGATGCTCGACGGCGCCCGCAAGACCGTGACGTATCGACTGCTGCGGGAGCGCGAGCAGGCGCTGCATTCATTGCACCGCGGCGGCGTGTTTGTGCTGGACGTCGAGCCGACACAACTGACGGCTCCGCTGATCAACCAGTTCATCGAGCTGCGGCAGCGGAACCTGCTGTAGTCCGGCGGGCTGCGTGCACCTCAACTGCAAGAAGGATCGCACGAAGGCGCAAAGTTCCGGCTGGACGACTGGTAACGGGATGCTCGCATCGCACGTCCTTCCCCTCTGCCGCCTAACTCCCCCATCGCTCAGAGCGTCTGATCTTCGGAAAGCGTCGAACGTGGTTTTGCGTGTTAGCGCCTGTGCGCGATCCCTCTCTCACTTCACAAGGTCCGTGTCGCGGATCGGTTCGCCCTCCCAGAACCATTGGTCGCCTTGTTTGACAAGGAGGCGGGATTTGCTGCCGGGGGCCGGGGGCGCGCTGGTTTCGGGGAGCCAGCGGCGATGCTGCTCGCGGATCGACGCAGAATCCTCATCATTCACGAGGTTCGTCCATTCGTTGGGGTCCGCGTGCATGTCGTACAGCTCCTCGGAGCCGTCGGCGTAGCGGATGTAGCGGTATCGCTGTGATCGGACGGTGTGATTGTCGGGACCGTGGGTGGTGATGGCGGGCCATGCCCTCCATTCGTCAGCATCGTGCAGTTGCGGATTCAGACTGTGACCTTCCAGTCCCTCGCGCGGCGGCAGGCCGCAGAGGTCGATCAGCGTCGGGTAGATGTCGAGCAGTTCGGCGGGCTGATTGCAGACTCCTTCGGCGACGCCGGGTCCGGCGAAGATCAGGGGGACGCGCGTGGATCGCTCCCAGAGCGTGTTCTTGCCGGTGATTCCTTTCTCTCCCAGATGCCAGCCGTGATCGGACCAGAGGACAACGATGGTGTCGTCCGTGTGGCCGGACTGGTCGAGCGCCTGCAGGACGCGGCCGACCTGGCTGTCGACGAAGCTGATGGTGGCGAGGTACGCCCGCACCAGCGGCTCCCATTCGTTGTTGTCCCGCACCCACGACAGCCTGGGCTCCGGGAGCTTCCAGTGCAGGTACCATGCGAAATCGGGCACGTCGTCCCGGTCGTCGTCGCGGAAGGGGGGGAGCTGGAGCGTGTCGGCGGGATACAGGTCGAACCAGGGCTGTGAGGCGTAGCAGGGGACGTGCGGCAGCCGGAACCCGCAGCAGACGAAGAACGGGCGGTCGTCGGGAAGATCCATGAGCTGCGCGATGGCGGCGTCAGCAATCTGCCAGTCGGCCTGAAGCCGGTCGTCATCGGGGAAGACTCCCCAGTCCATAAGCGGATGATCGTCCGGCGGGTGGACGAACTTTTCGTCAGGCCGCGGCATGCCGGGAGCGGGGCCCCAGACATCGAATTCATCTGCCCTCTGGGCGGGCGGGATCGAGCCGTCGTGGAAGATCTTGCCGCAGGTGAAAGTGAAGTAGCCCGCTGCGGCGAAGTGCTGCGGGAGCGTGACGCGGTCGCGTGTGGAGTCGACGGCCCGGATGCCGGGTTGCAGAGCATAGATGCCGGTGGTGGAGGGTCTGAGTCCGGTGAGCAGGCTGGCGCGGGACGGATTGCACAACGGAGACTGGCAGTGCGCGTTGGTGAATAGCGTCCCGCGGGCCGCGAGTTCGTCCATGGCGGAGGTCTGGGCCTGGGGATGACCGCCGAGGCAGCCGATCCAGTCATTGAGATCGTCGATGGCGATCATCAGGACGTTGGGCTGGGAATCAGCGGCCCATCCTGAACCGGCAATGCCCAATACTGTGCACAGCCAGACTGCTGTGATGATGACGTGCTGCATAACGACTGAGGTTCACGGGGAACGGGGGAATCTTCAGGTGAGTTGAACAGAAGGCCGCGAAGATCGCAAAGGGTTGGGGAGATTTGTACGGCGGCAGTCGGTCAAGGTGTCGCGCGTACGGACGGCCGTGCCAGTCGAGAACTTTCCTGATGCGACCGGCCGGTTCGGGGACTCCGCGCGATGCGATCTTCGCGGCGTTCCGTGCAGCTCTCGTCCAGTTCATCGAACACGCTGCCATCGGCGTGGTCCGTGGGGCGGGAAATCCCGGTAGACGTGCGGCGCGGGGCCGGGCTATGATTGGCGATGGTGGCCGAAATTCATCAGGGAGCCAACTGATGCAGGGCCTGTGGACCAGGACGGGAGCTGCGACGGCGGTCTGGCTGACCGCGATGGCCGCGGTCTCCCCCGCCGGCCCGCCCGACCGCCCGACCGACCGGATCGAACGGTTGGCGTACCGTCTCTCGGCTCCCGAGTTCTCCGTCCGGGATGCGGCCGAGCGCGAGCTGCGCGGATCGGGGCCTGACGCGCTGCCGGTGTTGCGGCGACTGGCCGACGCGCGCGATCTGGAAATGCGGCAGCGCATCTCGCGGCTGATCGTGGCGCTGGAGGAATCGGCGCTGGAGGCGTCCCTGCAGCAGTTGAGCGAGGGGGGAATTCCGGCGTCGGACTTGGAAGTGCCCGGATGGGCGGTCTATCAGCGGGTGATGGGGTCGGACACCGAGCGGCGTTCTTTGTTCGTCGAGATGGTGCGGGCGGATGCGGGGCTGATGTCGGCGATCGACGGGCCGCGCGAAACGCTGCGACGGGAGTTCGAGAACCGCTGTGCGGATATCAACATTCAACGGTCACAGCGGCAGTCGGCGTCCCGTTCCGTGGCGGACGTGGCGGCGCTGATCCTCGCGGCCACACAGCCGGACTGTCATCCGAGCCCCGCCGCGGCGGCTTGCGTCACCGCATGCCTGCAGGAAGGGGCGTTCCTCGCCGAGATGCAGCGCTCGGACCGGCCGGAGGCGCTGGAGCAACTGGTCTCCATGTGGGTGGCGCACCCGGACTCATCGACGGTGATCCAGCGGCTGGGACTGGCGGCGCGGTTTGAGCTGGCCGAGGGGATCGACGTCGCCCGCGAGATCATCGAGCGGCGGTTGTACGGACCGCAGATTCAGCACGCCATCCTGTACATCGCCAAGGTCGGCACGGCTGACCAGCTGCACGACCTGGAACTGCTGCTCGAGGACGCCACCGACCTGCAGGCGGCCCGCCGCGGCTCGTCCACCACGTTCTCCGCCCGCGTGCAGGACGTGGCGCTCGCCGGACTGGTCCACATGACGAGTCAGCAGCCGGAGGAGTACGGATTCGGCTCGCTACGGGTCAACTCCCAGTACTTGTACGCGCCGGGGAGCATCGGGTTCGAGACCGAAGAGGCGCGGCAGGAAGCGCTGACGAAGTGGCGCTGGTGGGCCGCGGCGAACCTCAAGGACGTGCACCCGCTGGTCGAGCAGGCCGCGCTGGGGATCACGCTGTAGGCATTCGGCGCAAGCGCCGCGCTCCTCTGGCGGGTCGCGGCTAACCGGTCACCCGCGCACGTTACTCGGGGACAGTCGGCGGCTGGTCGATGTCGGTTTGTTCGAGCGCGGCAGCGCCGAGTTCGGTGATGAGGAGCGAGTGGCGGCGATTGTCCGCGAGCTTGCCGCCGAAGATCGCCACCTGTGACGTGCCGGCCACCGTCACGCCGGCGCGGCCGTTCTCTTCGCTGGTGACGTTGTCGAGGACGACCTCGCGGCAGCGGTCGTGGGCATTGATTCCGTCGAGCCGGAAGTGGCGGAGCGTGAGTCCGCTGATGACCACGTTCTGCACGTCGAGGAGCGTGATGCCCGCTTCCTCGTCGGCCAGCCAGAAGTTCATTGTGTTGGGATCGACGCCGCGCTCGGCCTGGTAGTACACGGCTCCGCGCCAGGCGCACCACTGGCCGACGGGTATGGCCGGCAGCTGCGCGGCGCCGCGGTCGCAGGCCGTTTCGGGGACGGCCTGGCCGTCGAGCACGAGTTGATAGAACGCCTTGCGGACGGGGGTGATGCGCCACACGCCGCCGCCGAGGTGATACCATTCCCCTTCCGGAACGGGCTTGGCTCCGCTGAGGGTCGCGCCGTTGCCGATGATGCGAAACGGGGTGCGACCGCTGCCGCTGTGCCGCGCGCCCCAGAGCGTGACGGACCCGTAGTATACGGCTCCGCCGTCGGCGAGTTGGATCGTGTCTCCGGCGGAGGCCAGCTTCACGGCCTGCTGCAGCGTGCGGACCGGTCCGGTGAACTCACTGACGGGCGATTCGGACAGCCCGTCGTAGCGGTCGTCGCCGAGGCGGTTGTCCACGTAGATGGTGGCGCCGCGGGCGAGGCCGGTCATCACCAGCAGCCAGGCGACGGTGAAGAGCGCCAGCCACAGCATGGTGGGGAGAAGTGAGCGGCTGTCGCGGGGGGCTGCGGCGACAGTCATCGCTTGGGGTCGGCGAGGCGGCATTGGACGTCCTCTGCGGAGAGTCGGGACTCGGGGCCATCCGTCGTCATCGTCCCTGCACGGGCAGTGATTGAATGAATGCCGGATATTGACGGCCGGACCGTTTCGCCGGGACTGCGGCGACACAGCGATTCTGCCGATCGCGTCGAACATGCCGACGATGAATGCGCTGCCGCTCACTCGCGGACGAGCGACTCGTCCAGGTTGAAGAGGGCATTGCAGAGGGCCGTCCAGGCGGCATGCTCGACGGCATCCAACGACGGATCGCGGGGCGACTCGCCAACCGCCAGCAATTCTTTCGCCACCTCAGGATCGTCGCCGAACTCCCGCTTCAGTCTGTCGAGTGCGGCTGTCAGGACTGCGGCTTCGTCGTCGCCGGGTGGTCGAGCAAGCAAGGTGCGAAACGCGTCGTCCATTCGGTCGGCATCGCTCGCAACGGGCTCCTGGAGCAACCGTTCCGCCAGCATGCGGGCGGCTTCGACGTACTGCACGTCGTTGAGCGTGGCGAGCGCGTGCAGCGGAGTGTTCGTGCGGGCGACCTTGACGGTGCAGACCTGGCGGGCGGCGCTGTCGAAGAACATCGTGGGACCGACGATCCTCCGCCAGAACGTGTACAGACTGCGGCGGTAGAGGGCGGGTCCGTGGTCCTGCTGATACTGCTTGTTCCCGAAAGTCGCTTCCTCCCAGACGCCCGCCGGCTGGTAGGGTTTCACCGGAGCGCCGCCGATCGTCGAAACCATGAGTCCGCTGGCGGCGAGAGCCTGGTCCCGGATCATCCATGACGGCAGGCGATAGCGGGAACCGCGGGCGAGCAGCCGGTTCTCCGGATCGCGCTCGATCAGTTCCGGAGCGGCGCGCGACGACTGCCGGTAGGCGGCGCTGGTAACAATCAGACGGCAGAGATGCTTCACGTCCCAGCCGGATTCGACGAACTCCACCGCGAGCCAGTCGAGCAGTTCGGGATGCGAGGGCTTTTCCCCCTGCACGCCGAAATCCTCGGGGGTCTTGACGAGACCGATGCCGAAGAACTGCTGCCAGATGCGGTTGACGGTGACGCGGGCGGTGAGCGGGTTCTCGGGGGCGAGGAGCCAGTTGGCGAGATCGAGGCGGGTGAGATGGGTCGATGGTCCAGGGTCGATGGTCGATGGATCGTCGAGCGGGGGGGCAGAGGCGACTGCGTCGTCGAGAAACTCCGGAAACGCCGCGTGGACTTCGTCCTCGGTCTTGTTGTACAGGCCCTTGTCGAGCATGAACGTCTGGCGGTACTCGGGGCGATCGGCCATCACCATGACGCGCGGGATCGACCCTTCGAGTCCATCGCGGGCTTCGAGCTGTTCGCGCACGGCCCGCAGATGGGATGCATACTCCGCGGACTGCGGCTCGAAGTGCTGCTCCAGCGTGCGCAGCTGATCGCGGTTGCGGTCGGCCGCGGCGAGCTTGAGGACCTCGCGGATGTTGTCGGGCGCCGCGGCAGCGGACTCGGACTGGTCGGGCGTCTGCGCCTCGTCTCGCGGGAAGAATGTGAGCTCGTAGGCATCCAGCGCCGAGCGCGCCTGCGTGATCGCGGCCGCCAGTTCGGTGCGGTGGGCGGCTTGCTCGGGGGACGGGACTTCGAGGACGGGGGGCGTCTGGGGGTTGCCGCCGCCGCCGTCGACCGGGGTCTGGTTGAAGAACGCGAACAGGCTGTAGTAATCGCGCCGCAGCAGCGGATCGAACTTGTGGTCGTGACAACGGCAGCAGTTGAAGGTGAGTCCCAGCCAGACGGTGCCGGTGGTCTCGGCCATGTCGAACACGTACTCGACTCGGTTCTCCTCGGGAATGCGGCCTCCTTCGCCGTTGATCATGTGGTTGCGGAGGAACCCGGTGGCCAGCTTCTGCTCGAATGTCGCGTCCGGCAGGAGGTCGCCGGCGAGCTGCCAGCGGGTGAAGTCGTCATACGGCAGGTTGCGATTGAACGCGACCACGACCCAGTCGCGCCAGGGCCACATGGTGCGCTCGCCGTCCCCCTGGTAGCCGTTGGAGTCGGCATAGCGGGCCGCGTTGAGCCAGTCCCACGCCATCCGCTCGCCGTAAGCCGGGGACGCCAGCAGCCGTTCGACGAGCCGTTCGTAGGAGTCGGGGGCGGCGTCGCCGACGAACGCTTCGACTTCGGCCGGCGTCGGGGGGAGGCCGGTGAGGTTGAGCGTGACACGTCGGATGAGAGTGGCTTTCTCCGCGGCGGGGGAGGGCTTGAGGTTCTCGGCAGCCAGACGGTCGGCGATAAACGCATCGATCGGGTTGAGTGGAGCCGCTGCGCTGTTCGGAGCGGGAACGGCCGGACGCGTCGGCGGCTCATACGCCCAGTGGCCGCCCCACTCGGCGCCGGCGTCGATCCAGCGGCGGATGAGGTCGATCTCCTGGTCGGTCAAGCTGAGGTTAGAGTCGACCGGGGGCATCCGCTCCGACTCATCGGCGGTCAGCCGGCGCATCAACTCGCTGCCCTCGCTGTGGCCGGGGGCGATGATGGCTATGCCGTCTTCATTCCGCTTGGCGCCGGCTTCGTCATCCAGTCGCAGGTCGGCCTCGCGCTGGGCCTCATCGGGGCCGTGACACTTGAAGCAGTTGTCGGAGAGGATCGGGAGGATGTCCCGCGAGAACGACGGGGCGTCGTCTGCATCGGCGGGCGGCGCCAAGAGGAGGCCGCAGATGACGCAGATCGGGCGGATGAACGCGGATTTCAGACGAACAGACATGCAGCTGGGCAGGGGCGATCGTAAGTGGAGCAATATTGAGGATTGCGAGGCGACGAAGCGAGACCTCGTGGAGAGTGCGTTCCCCGGCAGAGACTGGGACCGAGTGACCGATACGAACTCTTTTCCTTAATCTGCGCAAATCCGTCCGATCCGCGTCATCCGCGGCCCCACTTCACGCCAGGACCTCCCGTACAACCTTGCCGTGGACGTCGGTGAGGCGGTAGTCGCGGCCCTGGAAGCGGAAGGTGAGGCGTTCGTGGTCGAAGCCGAGCAGGTGCAGGATCGTGGCCTGCAGGTCGTGGACGTGGACCTTGTTCTCGGCGACGCTGAAACCCAGTTCGTCGGTTGAGCCGTATGTCGTGCCACCCTTCACGCCGCCGCCGGCGAGGAACATGCAGTAGCAGTCGGGGTAGTGGTCGCGGCCGAGGATATCCCCGCCGGCCGTGCGGCCTTCGCGGAACGGCGTGCGGCCGAACTCGCCACCCCAGACGATGAGCGTGTCTTCGAGGAGGCCGCGCTGTTTGAGGTCTTTAATGAGGGCGGCGACGGGCTTGTCCATGGTGGCGCACTTGTTGGTGAGGCCGCCGCGGATGTCTTCGCCGGGACCGGTGCCGTGGAAGTCCCAGCCCCAGTCGAACAGCTGGACGTAGCGGACGCCGGCTTCCACCAGCCGCCGGGCGAGCAGGCAGTTGTTGGCGAGACTCGCCGCGCCGGGCTGGGCTCCGTACGCCTCGAGGATGTGCTGCGGTTCCTGCGAGATGTCCATCACGTCCGGGACCGACTCCTGCATGCGGTACGCCAGCTCGTATTGGGCGATGCGGGTGAGCGTCTCGGGATGGCCCATCTCCGCGGCCTGGATTTCGTTGAGATCGCGGAGGGCATCGAGCGTGGCGCGTCGGAGATCGCGGTCCATGCCGGCCGGGTCGGACGCATACAGCACGGGGTCTCCCTGCGAGCGGCACTGCACTCCCTGGTAGACCGACGGGAGAAAGCCGGTGCCGAAGGAGTTCTTGCCGCCGTTCGGCTGGACGCCGCTGGAGATGAGCACCACGAAGCCCGGCAGGTCGCGGTTCTCGGTGCCGAGTCCGTACGTCACCCAGGAGCCGAGCGACGGCCGCCCCGACCGCGGCGAGCCGGTGTAGACGAGCAGTTCCGCCGGTGCGTGGTTGAACTGGTCGGTGTTCATCGAGCGGATGACGCACATCTCGTCCGCCACCTCGTGCAGGTGTGGAACGGCGTCCGACATCCAGACGCCCCCTTCGCCGTACTGCTGGAAAGTGCGCGGCGTGCCGAGCAGTTTGGGGACGCCGGAGGTGAAGGCGAACGTGCGCCCCTTGAGGAAGTCGTCCGGGCAGTCCTCGCCGGTCCGCTTGACCAGTTCGGGCTTGTAGTCGAACAGATCGAGATGCGGCGGCGAGCCGGTCATGTGCAGGTAGATGACGCGGCTGGCCTTGCCGGGAAAGTGCGGCTTGCGCGGCGCGAGCGGGTCGGCGCGGTCGATGCCGGCGGGTGCGGCGAGGGTGTCGTCGTGCAGCATCGAGCCGAGGGCGATCGCGCCGAGGCCGATCCCGGAGTCGCGCAGAAAGTGTCGCCGCGTGCGATGCTGAAGTGTGGCGAACGGATTTGGCGGTCTCATGTTGAAATGCGATGCAGTGTTCGAGAATTGTCCAAGAGCCGCGACCGGCAGGGAGCGGTAGGGTGCTCAGAGCCGCCTTCTGATGGTCGCGGCTAATCCGGACGCTCAGCGTTTCAAAAAGGTCTCATCAAGGTTGAGCAAGACATTGGCGGTGATGGTCCACGCGGCGAGTTCGATGGGATCGCCGCCTGTGGGCAGGGGACCGAGCGGATCGGTGGCGAGTCTCATGGCGTCTTCCGGCGATGCGGCGAGGTCGGCGTGGGCGGATTCGTAGAGCGCGACGAGGCGCTCCTGTTCGCCCGTTTCCGGTGGGCGGGCGAGGCAGAGGCGGAAGCCGTACGTGGCGCGGGCCGCGGCATCGCCGTCGTGGGCCGCCATGCGACGGGCCAGGGCCTGGGCGGCTTCGATGTAGACGGGGTCGTTGAGAGTCACGAGCGCCTGCAGCGGCGTGTTGGTGCGGTCGCGGCGGAGCGTGCAGACTTCGCGGTTGGGGGCGTCGAACGTGACCATCGAGGGGTACGGATTCGAGCGCCGCCACGTGGTGTAAAGTCCGCGGCGATAGCGGTCTTCTCCTTCGCTGGTCTGCCAGTCGATGCCGCTGCCGAATGCCGCACTGACGCCGAGGGCCGGTTGCGGCGGACGGACGGGGGGGCCGTACATCCGGGGACTGAGCAGCCCGCTGACGAAGAGGGCCTGGTCACGAATTGCTTCGGCCGGAAGCCGGATGCGCGGTCCGCGGGCGAGGAGGCGGTTGTCGGGGTCGCGCTCTTCGAGATCCGGCGTGACGCGGGACGATTGGCGATACGCCGCGGAAGTAACCATCAGCCGCAGCATCGCCTTGACGTCCCAGCCGCTCTCCATGAATTCGACGGCGAGCCAGTCGAGCAGTTCGGGATGCGACGGGAGCTCTCCCTGCGACCCAAACTCTTCACTGGTTTCAACGAGTCCGATGCCGAAAAGCTTCTCCCAGAGACGGTTCACCATCACGCGGGCGGTCAGCGGGTTCTCGGGTGACACGAGCCAGCGAGCGAGCGCCAGTCGGTTCGCGTCCCCTTCCGGCAGATCGTGGAAGACGTCGGGGACGCCGGCCGAGACCTCGTCGCCGGTGGCCAGATAGTTGCCGCGCAGTTGAATCAGCGTCTTGCGCCGCTCGTTTTCCGGCAGTTCGCGCATGACGGGGACCGTCGTGGTCGGCTGCATATCGGCCAGGAGCTTTTGAACCTCGGCGAGCCGATCGCGCTGCGGCTGCAGAGCGGGCGCGATCGTGAGGTAGAATTCTGCGATTCGATCGCGATCAGAATTCGTCCGTTCCGCAGCTCCTTTCCGCAGGATGTCCGCAACGTCGTTGGGAAGTGCTGCGAACTCGACGGCCCGTTCATCGTCGGACACCGAAAGCCGGAACCGACCGAGCGTGTGGTTCTCGAACTGCGACCGCTGTTCGATCACCACCGACAGCACGCTCCCGGCGGAGTAGGCGACTCCCGCCGCTGGAATCAGCGTCAGCGAATGGGCCTGACCAAGAGCGCCGCCGACGGCCCATCCGGTCTTCTCGGAGTCCTGCTCGTCCAAAACTCCGGCCGCGTCGAACTTGGGCTGAGCATAGTCCGAGAGCGCCAACGCAAACGGGACGCTGCGGACGCCGCTGAGCGACAGTTCGGCGCTCGCCTGCGGAGCTTCCGCAAGGACCTGCTCCCAGACAGGCTGGCGTTGTTCATCGAGCAGGATTACGCGGCAGCCGTTCAGCCGGGATTGCAGGTTGTTGTCGGTGCGGTTCCAGATGACGATGCGGTCGATTGCCTGCGCGGACTGCAGGTCCACCTCCCACCAGGGATTATCGGAAACGGCGGTATGCGTTGTGGATTTGGCTTCGTTGTAGCGCCCGTCGGTGTTGCCGTCGATCGCCAGTTCGGGCGGCCCGGCATAGTCGGTGCTGCTCTGCGTGGCGACTCCCTGCCGGGCGAGATTGTCGTCGCCGCTGAATGCCTGGACCTCGGCGAGCGACAGCATCTTCTGCTGGCCCGGGAGTTCGATGCGGACGTAACGACCCGAGAGCCGCGCGCCGTCCGGCGGGATGAGTGCGGCGGAGACGCGCGTGACGACGAAGTTGCCGGCGGCGAAACCGGGTCCGTTGCCGGGGAGAGACTCATCGGGGAGGGTCTCCAGCCGGATGGCCGTCAGCCGGCCGTCCTCCGGGGCAGTCCATTGGACGGTGTACGTATTCGTGGGGGTGGGCCGATCCGCCCGGATGATTCCGTCGTCGTTCGCGGCGAGTCCGGGATCGGTTTCGGCGGCGAGCGATGACGGACGAAGCGTGCGCCATGCGGGTTCCGTGGCGAGCCGCGCCTCCCACGCCGTCTGAGCTGCAGCGAGTTCGGGCGTCTGTGTGCGCAGCACTTCTTCGAGACTGCGGACCTCCTCCTGCCATTCCGCCTTCTGCCGCTGCTGCTCGGCAGTGTAGATCTCGATAGACGGCGACTCATCGCGACGATCGGCATCGGCGCTGTTGTTGAAGAACGCGAAGAACTCGAAATACTCCTGCTGGGAGATGGGATCGAACTTGTGGGTGTGGCATTGGGCACAGGCCATTGTCGTCCCCATCCAGACGGCGAGCGTGGTGTTCACGCGATCGACGACGGCGACGTTGCGGAACTCCTCGTCGTTGGTGCCCCCCTCGTTGTTGGTGAGCGTATTGCGATGAAAGGCCGTCGCAATCAGCTGGTCTTCGGTCGGCTCAGGCAGCAGGTCGCCCGCGATCTGCTCAACCGTGAACTGATCGAACGGCATGTTGGCGTTGAACGCGCGGATGACATAGTCCCGATACGCCCAGATCGTGCGGGAAGGATCATCGGCGTACCCGGCGGAGTCAGCGTAGCGGGCCAGGTCCAGCCACATTCGCGCCAGGTGCTCGCCGTAGGCGTCCTTCGCGAGCATCGCATCCACCATCCGCTCATAGGCATCGGAACGCTGATCGGCAACGAACGCATCGACTTCCTCCAGCGTCGGCGGCAGTCCCGTGAGGTCGAGTGCCACGCGCCGGATGAGGGCGTAGCGGTCGGCCTCGGCGGACGGCGACAGTCCTTCACGTTCCAGACGCGCGAGGATGAACCGGTCGATGTCGTTCTGCGCCCAGTCACCGGCTGCGACATCGGGAATGGCCGGCCGCTGCGGCGGAACATACGACCAATGTTCGGCGTACTCCGCCCCCTGACGGATCCACTCCGTCAGGGTTTCAATGTCGCGCTGCGAGAGCGGCTTCCCGATGTGGGCCGGCGGCATGAGCGCATCCGCATCGTCGCTGGTGATCCGCTCGACCAGCATGCTCTCTTCAGGCCGTCCGGGAACGATGGCCGCATATCCGCCCAGGTTGGCGAAGGCGCCGTCCAAGCCGCGCGGCGTGTCCAGTCGCAGTCCGTCGACGCCTCCCTGTCGTTCGGCTTCGTCCGGGCCGTGGCACTGGAAGCAGTGATTTGACAGAATCGGGCGGATGTCGTGATTAAAATCAATTGCCGCCGGCTGCTGTGCGTAAACTGCAGAGCAAGCGATCAACAGAACGATACTGGCGACGAGCGATCGCATGGGTGAGGCGGGGCAGGAGCGAACCGGGCGGGATCGAATCAGGGGGTGTTGATCGATTCTACTCATCCGCCAGCCGACGTGCGACCTCTTACTGTTTCGACGACCGGGTTTTCCGATGACGCCGCTCGCACTCAAATCCGTCGACTCGCCCGACGTCAGGCTGTACGCCCCGGCCCCGGAGGGATGGCAGGCGAAGATCAAGGACGGCTGGGAGCGGCAGTACTGCTTCTACAAGCGACCCGGCGAGGATTACTTCCACCTGCTGATGAGCGGCGAGATCTACCTGATCCACGGCGAGGAGACCGTCTGCCTGATGTGCGCCCTCCGCCGCGGGATCATCACGACAGACCGACTGTTCTGGCAGCACCGGGCGCAGGAGCCACGCCCGCTGTGAACCGTCCCCGCATTCGTTGTCTTGAGTTCAGCCGGTTTCCGAACCGTCACACTGGACGAACGCTTCGGAGATGTTCAACGCTTCGATACCTGCTCCGTCAGGCGATCCCTGGGCTACGAGCGGGCCAAACGGAGTAGCTGGCCCCGGCGAGACGCGGTAATGCCCCCGGGAAGCTGCACGGCCGCGCCGGAGGCGGCGGTCAGCGCAGCGAGTCTGTCCCAGTGGGAGTAGCTCATCGCGCTTTCCGGCCAGTTCTGTCGGCGCCAGAGCCGTTGCAGCAGGGCTCTGATGAGATGCGGCGGCGCTTCGGCCAGCCGGGGGCAGTCGATACGGGCGGAATCGGGCGCGGCATCAAGCAGCGAGGCGAGGAGCAGATCGTCCGCGGCCGCATCGATGATCTGCCGGGCGTCGTCCGCCTGCCGGGCGAGCCGCAACAGCGCGACGTCCACCTGCGGGTTAAACTCCGCCCGCAGCAGCGGCAGCAACGTGCGGCGGATGCGATTGCGCGTATACTCCGGAAGTGCATTTGTGGCATCTTCGCGCCAGCTTCGACCGGCCTCCCGCAGCGCATTCTCGATTGTTGCACGACTGACGCCCAGCAGCGGCCGAATGAGCTCGATTCCCTCCGCCAGCGGACGGCTGACCGGCATGCCGCTCAGGCCGGCCAGACCGGTGCCCCGGATGATCCGGTGGAGGACGGTCTCGACCTGGTCGTCGGCGTTGTGGGCGAGGGCCACCCAGGGGGAATCCAGCGAGCGGGCCGTGGCTGTCAGGAACTCGTAGCGCAGGTTGCGGGCGGTCTCCTCGATGCCTGTGCCCGCTGCGTTCGACGCGGCCCGAACGTCGCGCCGCTCAATGGAGCATGGCACATCCAGGTCCGCACACGCGGCAGCGACCCATTCGGCATCGGCGTCGGATTCGGCGCCGCGCAGCGAATGATTCAGATGAGCCGCATGAACGTCGAGGCTGTGAGAATGACGGAGGGCGTGGAGGGCGTGCAGCAGGGCCATGCTGTCGGCGCCGCCGGAGACGGCCACGACGATGCGCGTGGAGCGGATGCGGTGCGAGTCGAGCGTCCGGGCGACGTGTTGTTCGATTGCGCTCATGTCATGCGCGGTCGCCTTGGTTCCCCCCTAAATACCACTCACCACTCACCACGAATTCCGTCACAGAATGAACTTCGACAGATCCTCCGTCTGCACGACGGCGTCGAGCTTCTGGTGGACGTACGCCGCGTCGATCGTCACGGTCTGCCCCTGCATGTTCGGGCCCTCAAAGCTGACGTCCTCGAGCAGCCGTTCGAGAATGGTGTGCAGGCGGCGGGCGCCGATGTTCTGCGTGGTCTGGTTCACCTGCCAGGCGATGTCAGCGATCGTGGCGAGGCCGTCCTCCTTGAATTCCAGATTGACGCCGTCGGTCTTCAGCATCGCCTCATACTGCCGCGTGAGCGAACTGGTCGGTTCGGTCAGGATCCGCAGGAAATCATCGCGTGTCAGCGGCTGCAATTCCACGCGGATCGGAAACCGTCCCTGCAGTTCGGGCATCAGGTCGGATGGGCGGGCGCGGTGAAACGCGCCGGCCGCGATGAACAGCATGTGGTCGGTCTTCACGTTGCCGTACCGCGTCTGCACCGTGGTGCCTTCGACGATGGGAAGCAGGTCGCGCTGCACCCCCTGCCGGCTGACGTCGATCGACTTCGACCCTTCCTCGGAGCCGCAGATCTTGTCCATCTCGTCGATGAACACGATCCCCTGCTGCTCGGCGAGTTCGATCGCCTGCTGATGGATGGCGTCCTTGTCCATCAGGCTTTCGACCTCCATTTCAACCAGGAGCTTGCGGGCGTCGCTGACGGCCATCTCGCGTTTCTGCTGCTGCTTGGGCATCAGCTTCTCGAACATGTTCTGGAAATCGACGTCCATCTGCTCCATGCCCATGTTGGAGAAGATCTGGACAGGGATGTGCCGCTGATCGACGCGGACCTCCACCTTGCGGTCCTCCAGCGCGCCGGTGCGGAGCATGTCGCGAAACTTTTCGCGCGTTCGCTCATGCTTTCCCGGATCGTCCGCCTCGCCCGGCGCCGGCCGTTCCGGCTTGGGAAGGAGCAGGTCCAGCAGCCGGTCTTCCACGCGCTGCTGGGCGCGGGGCAGGATCTTCTCGCGCTGGTCCGCCTTGACGAGTCGGATCGCCGCCTCGACGAGGTCGCGGATCATGCTTTCCACGTCGCGGCCGACGTAGCCGACCTCGGTGTACTTGGTGGCCTCAACTTTCACCAGCGGCGCACCGGTGAGGAACGCGAGCCGGCGGGTGATCTCGGTTTTGCCGACCCCCGTCGGGCCGATCATGATGATGTTCTTGGGTGTGACCTCACGGCGGATCTCTTCCGGCAGCTGTTTCCAGCGCCAGCGGTTCCGCAGCGCAATGGCGACGGCCCGCTTGGCGTCGGCCTGTCCGATGATGTGCTCGTCGAGGCGATCGACGATCTGGCGAGGAGCGAGTTCTTGCATCGGGGAAGCAACCACGGAATACACGGAATTAACGGAAAGTCGAATGGGTGAGGCTGTTTACGTTTCGGTCGGATTACTCACCCACGTATCCGCCATCAGGATTCATGATGAAACTGTCGCTGACTTCTGAGATGTAGGCCGGGATGAAGCCCAGGAGCTTTCGCGGCGGTGAGAAATACAGATGCCCCCAGACCCGGACGTCGGAATGCCGTGCTCCATCCCAGAACGCTTCGATCTCAATGAAGTAACTGGTTCCGTCTCGAAACTCATCTTCAATAACGCGAATGTCGTGATCGTTCTCTGCCCGCTCCGCAAGTTCCTGGTAACTCCATTGGCGAAATTCGGACAATCGCTCACTAAGGACAGTCCTCATTTCTGCCTTTGTCACCGCAACCCTATCATGATGGACGCAAGTCTGACTTCGTGCCAAGAGCCGACTCGGTTCCGGCATGTTGAGAGCTTCTAAATCAACTACGGATAGTCGGGAATCATGGAAGGGGAGAAGGAACCGCGAAACTGGCGAATGATGCGAAAGCTTGCAACCTGCGATCCGTAATCTTGAATCTGCTTCTTTCGCGCAGTTCGCGAATTTCGCGGTTCACATTGCTTTCTTTCCGTTCCTTCCGTGTATTCCGTGGTTCCTCCTCAGGATCACGATCGAGCCGGGAGTTCTTCGATGAGCAGGTTCTGGTTGGTGTAGATGTCGATGTCGGAGGCGATGAGGAGCGATTCGCGCACGATCTCCGCGGCGCCGAGGGACGAATGCTTCATGAGGCCGCGGGCGGCGGCGACGGCGTACTGGCCGCCGGAGCCGATGCCGAGGATGCCGTCGGAAGGCTGGACGACGTCTCCCTGACCGGTGATCAACAGGCTGTGCTCGGCGTTGACGGCGATCATCATCGCTTCCAGCCGGCGGAGGACGCGGTCGGTCCGCCAGTCGCGGGCAAGTTCGGTCGCGGCGCGGGGGAGGTTGCCGGGAAAATCCTTGGCCTTCGCTTCGAAGCGTTCCAGCAGGGCGAAGGCATCCGCGGTGGACCCGGCGAAGCCGACGAGAACTTGGTCACCCAGAATCTTGCGGAGCTTGCGGGTGTCGTGCTTGAGGACGCTGTTGCCATAGGTCACCTGGCCGTCGCTGCCGACCGCGACGACTCCCTTGTGGCGGACGCTGAGAACGGTGGTGGAACGGGACCGCACGCGGCGCGGACGGTCGGCATGAGACGATGACAAGCTGGCTTCTCCGGTATCTGCAGGTTGTTCGCTGTCAGGGGCATTCTATGGGGAGGATTCAGGCGGGAAAGCCCGCGGGCCGCAGAACTCGAAACCGGAAACACGGACTTTCGCTGTCAGCCGGGATCATCCAGCGTGCGCTGCATCAGATCGGCGATCGCCTGCGGGTTCTCGCCGCTGTCGTTGCGGAGCGCATGGATGACCTTCTCGCGGCGGGCCGCATCGTGGTTCTGGCTGAGTTTCCATTTCCCTTCGATCCGCGTGATGTCGAGCGTGAAGCCGACGATCGCGTCCAGCAGGCCGTCGAGGAACGCGGTGTTCCGGACGTTCAGATTCCACGGCGACTGCCGGCCGCGCTCGTACTGCTCGACCGTCTGCTCGATGATCTGCCGAAGTTCGGCACGATCCCGCACGATCCGCAGCGTCCCATAGACATGGACGGCGACGTAGTTCCAGGTCGGGACGGTGTTTGGGGCCTCGTACCAGGTCGGGGAGATGTAGGCGTGCGGGCCGTGAAAGATCGCGAGCGCCTCGATTCCTTCGGCGTCCCGCCACTGCGGATTGGCGCGGGCCATGTGGCCGAGCAGCCGGCCGAAGTCGCCCGGGTCCCGATCGAACAGTAACGGCAGATGGGAGGCAGCCAACTCTCCTGCGTTCACCGTGATGAGTGAGGCGAAGCTGTGCTGATTGATGAATTCATGCAGCCGGTCTCGATCAGAGACGGCGAAGCTGGCAGGCGTGTACATGCGGATGACCCGATGCTTGCGGACGAACCCTACGAGCCGCCGATGTCGAGGTCGGTTCGCACCGACCAGCAGGCCACGCCTTGATGCGATCGTCACTCGGCGGTCAGATCGAAAGCGGCCATTTCGAGGTGGTTGCGGACGTAGGCGCGGCCGCGGACGAGGACGGGCGGGTTCCAGGTCTTCTCCCCCTGCAGCACGGGGAGCTTCGCGATCTCCTGCCAGGCGTCGGGGGAGGCGTTGACCAGCACGAGTTCCCCCTGTTCCGAGAGCACGAACAGGCGGTCGCCGGTGAGCAGGATCTGGCCGTGACCGTACTGGGCGCCGCGGTCGCGCTTCCACAGCCGCTTGCCCGACTTCGCGTCGATCGCCATCAGCAGGCCCTCGTCGAGACCGTAGATGACGCCTTCGTGCAGGACCGGACTGGAGAACTTGGCCCGCATGGTCATCTTCTCGAACTCGCCGTCCGGTGTGACGCTCCATTCTTCACCGGTGCGGGTGACCTGTAGCACGGCCGAGCCGCGGCCGTAGCTGGCGGAGATGAAGACGCGGTCGTCGGGCAGGATCAACGGCTGGGCGACGTTGATCTTTCCGGGGCCTTCTCCTTCATCGAACTGGTGGAACCAGAACTGGTCTCCGGTTTCGAGCGAGCAGCCTCGCAGGCCGACGCCGTCGAAAATGAGCACCTGCCGGACGCCGCCGAGGGTGGCCAGTTGCGGGGAACTGTAGCCGGCGCGGTTGAGGGAGTCCTTGTGAATCCTGGGTGCGTCGAGGCCGTCTCCCTTCCAGATGGTGTCTCCGCTGTCCCGGTCATAAGCGACGAGGCCGTTGCCCTCGGGGCCGCCGGCGTTGACGATCACCTTCCCCTCGACAATCAGCGGCGAACTGGACATCGCCCAGATCGCGTTGAGGGGGACCTTCTCTCCCTTGTCGTTCGTCGTCGTGAGTCCATTGCCGGTAAGGATGTTGACGTTCCAGCGAGGCTCGCCGGTCGCGAGATCGAGACGGTACAGGTCTCCTATTGCGCCGAGGCTGAAGACATCGGCACCGTCGATTGTCGGAGTGGCGCGCGGTCCGGGGCCCCCCATTCCTTCAAAGAAGGACGCGGGGTATTCGTGGCTCCAGAGTTCGTTGCCGGTCTCGGCGTCGTAGCAGACAACCGCCTCGTTGCCGCCGCGCTGTTCGATCGTCACGAGCAGATTGCCGACCGCTGCGAATGAGGCATAACCTCCGCCGCAGGGGTGACGCCAGAGTTCACGCGGCGGATGAGCCGACCAGTTCTCGCGCAGCGGCGGACCGATGACGACGCCGTCCCGGTTGATGCCGCGATACTCCGGCATATCTTCGGGCTGCGCTGCGGGAAGCTCGGCGACCGCCGGCTCCTCGCCGGCGGCGGCGAGCCGCTGTTCCTGAGATTTCCGGAATGCGGCGAGCCGCTCTTCCTGCGTCGGCTCCCAGCGGAACGTGAGGACCGGCTCGATGTCGCCGGTGAAGTGGACCTGCCTGATGGAGGCGGCGAATCCGATGATCGGCACGAGCAGCAGGCCGGCGAGCGCCATGCCGATGGAGCGTCGCAGCGGCGCAAAGAACGCCAGCCACGCGAGCAGGACGAAGACGGTGACGATGCCCATCGAGTAGGTCACCATCACGGGAATCGACCGGCCGAACGGCATGTCCATCACGAACCAGAGAACGATCTGGCCGATGAGGACGAATGCCAGCCACGCGCCGACGGCGACATCGCCCCATGTGGCGGCACGGGAACGGCTGCGGATGGGGGGCGATTCCGAGGCGGGCGTCGTGTCCTGAGTCTCCGTATTCGCTGACATGCCGAGTCCTGTTCCGAGTCGTTGCCGTGGAATGGTTCGCGGCCCGATCACGACCGCACCGAATCATAGGCGGGGTCGTCGCCGGTGAGTACCCGACGGGGAGGCGGCGTGCTTCAGGAATTCAGGGAACCGCACTGCGGGAGGTGAGTTCACAGCGATGTAATATTATGGTCAGGTGTGCGGGAGCTTGGCGGAGATCAAAGTATGCGTGCGGAACGCGACATCCCAATGGCGGTTGCTGTCGGCTGCCTGGTGATGCTTACCTCATGGATCGCGTCGACAGCTGGGGTCGCAACTGCAGCCGCAGCTGCAAATTCCTCATCGGAGGCCGATCCCACTTCGCCTTCAGATCGCACCACCGACTCACAGCGACCGGCAAACAGCGACGAGACGTTGAGGGAGTTGCTGTTCCCGACGTCGCCCCCTGCGGTCGACTCTCTATCGGACCTGTCCGATGAAGAATGGGCGGAGATTCTGGACGAGGTACTCGGGGACCTGTTGCGGACTCCCGAGCGCGCTTCGTCCCGCAGTTTCTACGGGACCGACGGAGAAACCGCCGCTGTCTTTCTTGCCGATCCCGACATCAATGTGCCTGTGGCATACGTACCGGTTGTGATGGGGTGGCGGGTTGACCGCCACTATCTGGATCCCCGGAGCGACGATGACGCGCCACGTAAGCTTGCATTGGAATTACGGAAGTTCAGACCTGATCAAGAGGCGAACGGATGGTTGGACGGCCATATCGCGGTGGCCCTGTACAATGGCGGCGGGAACCCCGATCGCGTGATCCATCGTGGCGCACTCCTGGCATACTACCTGGTCAGAAGAGTAGAAGGCCGCTGGCATGTAGAATTCGCTTACGGGATCGACTGAGCGACGACGGCACGTGAAATGTTCGCTGCGAGCAAGTCGCTGGCGCATGAAAAACCCGCGACGGCTGGTCGCGGGAGAAGAGTGACCCCAAGGGGATTTGAACCCCTGTTCTTGGACTGAAAATCCAATGTCCTGGGCCGGGCTAGACGATGGGGCCGTGGTGCGTAACTTAGTGGGCTGAGTGGGTGTGTCAAGCCGGGGACCATGAACCGGCTGCGAGCGAACACTGTCAGCGAAGAGGGAGCCGTGAGTTAACGGTGGCTCAGCCGGCTCTCAGCGGACGGCACAGAGGGATTGTGCCTGCAACTTTGGTCAGGCTTCCGAACTGGGAACCTGCGATTCCGATTCGGACGGAGCTTCGCTGGCGCGGCGGATGGCCTCGTAAACTTCGCTGCGATGGATGGGGACGTCGCGCGGGGCTTCGATGCCCAGGCGAACTTTGTCGCCGCGAATCTCGACAACCGTGATCACGATCCGGTCGTCGATGATAATGCTCTCGTTCTTCTTGCGTGAGAGGACCAGCATCGCTACACTCCGTTCCCCACCGTCCGCTGCGCTAGGTGGCAGTGCATTGCCGGGACATCCGACGGGCGCTTCGATGATGCGCACCGCGCGGGCGATGGCCGATTACATCGGATGTCACGATTCTAGACCGGCTTGTGACGACGGTCAATTGGCTGGTTCTGCTGCGCGCGTGTCGAAAGCACTGGCAGCGGCAGGCCAGCAGCGCAAGTCTATGTGCTGATAGCGCTTGCGAATCCGGCCCCGTGTGTGAGATTCGCGAGAATTCCGGCAGCGCGTCCCGTTGCGGACAGTTTTGCAGCGGGATTAGTGCTAATTCCGCCTCAAATTCTCCCCGTAACAAGGCCGTTACTACGCCTGCGGATGCGACATCCGTCTATCCCGCGGCGGCCTCGCGCTGCGTGGCCAACTCCATGATTCTCTGCTCGGTATACTCCTCGCGCGTCAGTTCGCCGGTGAGGCGGCCTTCGCACAGCACAAGGATGCGGTCACAGACGGTCATCAGCTCGGGGAGCTCGCTGGAGGTGACGATCAGCCCCAGTCCTTTCCGGCAGAGTTCGTCGATAATGCGGTACAGCTCGGCCTTGGCGCCGACGTCGACGCCGCGGGTGGGATCGTCGAGCAGCAGCACCTTGGGATCGGTGCGCAGCCAGCGGGCGATGATGCACTTCTGCTGATTACCGCCCGACAGCGACGTGATCGCCGCATCCCCGCCGCTCGCTTTGACGGACAACTGTCGCATCGAGTCTTCCGCGCTGGCCCGTTCGCGGCGGCTGCTGATGAGTCCCGCCCGAAGTGTGCGGCCGAGCGTGCAGATCGTGATGTTCTCGCGGACGGTCATCTGACTGAACAGGCCCAGCCGCTTGCGGTCCTCAGTGACCATGGCGATGCCGGCGGCCTTCGCCTGCGAAGGGTGCGAGAAGTGCGCGGGCCTGCCGTCGAGGACGATGCGTCCCTGCGGGCGGGGATGAGCCGAGCCAAACAGGCATTCGAGCAACTCGGTGCGGCCGGCGCCCATCAATCCGGCGATGCCCAGAACCTCTCCGCGGCGGAGCTGAAACGAGACGTTCTCCAGCCGCCAGTTTCGGGCGTGACCGGGCCAGGCGAGCGAGAGGTTCTGCACGTCGAGGACCACGGGGCCGGGAGTGCGGCCGGCGCCGAGATCAACGGATTCGATCTCGCGCCCGACCATGAGGTGCGTGACTTCGCGCCGGCTGGTGTCGGCGCGGTCCACCGTTTTCACGAGCACTCCGTCACGCAGGATCGTGATGCGGTCCGAGAGGCGGAAGATCTCGTCCATCTTGTGGGAGATGTACAGGATCGTGACACCCTGCTTTCGGAGTCGTTCGATCACGCGGAACAGCCGTTCCACCTCCGACTCGGTGAGCGCGGAGGTCGGCTCATCCATGATGAGAATCTCGGCCTTGAGCGAGAGCGCCTTGGCGATCTCGACAAGCTGCTGATCTCCGACCCGGAGCGTGCGGACCGGTCGCGAGGGGTCGATCTGGCATTCCAGTTGCCGGAACAGTTCGGCGGCTTCGCGCTCCATGGCGCGGTCGTCGAGCAGGAAGCGGAGGCGGCGCTTCTCCCGGCCGAGAAAGATGTTGGCGGCGGCAGAAAGGTCTTCAACGAGATTGAGTTCCTGGTGAATGATGCTGACGCCGGCGGCCTCGGCGTCCCGCGTGCCGGCGAAGCGGACCGGCTTGCCGCAGAGCGCGATTTCTCCTTCGTACTCGGGAGTGACACCCGAGAGGATCTTCATCAGGGTCGTCTTGCCGGCGCCGTTCTCGCCGCAGATCGAGTGAAACTCGCCGCGGCGGATGTCAAGCGTGACGCCGCGGAGGGCTACGACGCCCGGGAAGCGTTTGGTGACGCCGCGGATGTCGATGAGGGGAGCGTCGGACATCGCAAAATTCAACTCTGTGAGGCGACCGTGTCTCGCTGGGCGCCGATGCGTTCACTCACCGCCTTCGCCGCCAGCAGCACGAACACGCTTCCACCGACGATCAGCCCGTTGCGGAGCTTCTCGTCCTGCGAGGTCACGCTCGTCATGATGCCGGCGAGCAGGCCGAGGATGGCGACGTTCAGCAGGCCGAGTCCGCCAGTGAAGAACCGCTTGTGCAGTCCGCCGCTGCCGCGGAGCGAATTGAAGGCGACCGCGAGGATCACGAGCATCCCGACGACGAGTCCCTCAAACAGATCCGGCTGGCTGCGAAAAAGTTTCGCGACCGAGTCGATGACGACGCGGAGGAAGAGCGCGCCGAGTACGACTCCCGCGATCGTGCCGACGCCCCCGGCCAGGCTGCATCCGCCAACGACGGCGGCGGCGATCGCGTTGAGTTCATACCCCATGCCGTCGGTCGCGGGACTGGCCGTGCCGATGTAGCACGCATACAGCACGCCGGCGAGGGCCGCCGTCATGCTGCTTATGCAGTAGGCGAGCCACTTGAGGCGGTCGGTGCGGATGCCGCTGAGCCTGGCCGCCTCTTCATTTCCGCCCATCGCATAAATGTGGCGACCGACGATCGTGCGGCTCAGAAGCGTCCAGATCGCGGCGCACAGAATGATCCAGATGACGCAGGGGACCCACCAGCTCTCGCGGCTGACGGACGTGAGCAGCTCGTCATTGATGGTGATCGTGGACTGCCGCTGGCCGTACTCGAGCACGGTCATATCCTGAATGAGCAGTCGGGCCAGACTGCGCAGGCCGACGAGCGAGGCGAGCGTGGCGACGAAGGGAGGGAGCTCGATCGAGGTGATGAGCCAGGCATGAAAGCTGCCCACCAGGAATGCGACCGCCAGGGTCGCCAGCAGGGCGACGCACGGAATCCAGACGGCCAGGTTCTCCGTGTCCGGCAGATGGCGATCGGGGTTGCCGGACCAGCGCGTGGAGGGATCGTCCGGCGCCAGCATGATGATCATGCCGAAAAACAGCGTGCCGCTGAAGGCGATGAGCGAGCCGCTCGAGAGATCAATGCCGCCCGCAATAATCACAACGGCCGCGCCGAGGGCGAAGATGCCCAGCATCGACGTCTCGCGGAGAATCAGTCGCCCGGCGTCCAGCTGCCCGGAAGTCGTGTGGTATGTGTCGTTGAAGGCCGCCGTCACCGCGATGACGGCCGCGATGGCGGCGGCGAGGCCAAGCTCGTTGCGGTGATGTCGGAAGAAGGCGGACACGTTCCGGGTGCAGTCACGGCGAGCGATTCGAGATCGAAACAGACAGCGTGACGGGCGGCGGGCTTCAACCCCGCTGCCCGTTTGGGGACGCGTTACGAGCTCACCAGTCCCCGCTCGTTGAGCCAGTTCATGAAGTCCGAGTGCTTGAAGAACTCGGTCGAAGGTTCGAACAGGTCCGGAGTGATGGGCGAGCCTTCATCGGGCACGACGACGCGGAGTTCGGTGCGATACAGATCCCGCTCCCCTTCCTGGGCATAGTCGGGATAGCGGGCGTCGATGCTGGCCTGATCTTCAGTCGCCATGGCGTGCAGCAGTTGCACCCCCTCGTACCCCATCTGATAGGGGTTCTGCACGACCATCACGTCCACGTTGCCGGCCCCCATCTCGCGAATGCTGGCCTCGGCGGCGTCGAAACAGACCACTTTCATCTGATCGCGGATCCCGCGGTCGCGGACGGCTGCAACGATCTGCGGTGTGTTGTACGCCCAGATGCCGACGAGCATGTCGCAATCGGGATGCCGATCGAGCGTGTCCTCCACGTTTTTTCGGGCCTTGGTGCGGTCGCCGCCGTCGTCGAGACGGCTGAGTTCCTTGAAGTCGGGACCGGTCCCCTCGACGAATCCGTCCATGCGCTCAATCGCGTTGGCTGCCCCCACGTTGCCCACGAACAACGCGTAGTTGGCGCCGTCAGGATCAAGAGCCTTCGCCGCACGGCCGAGTTCGCGACCGCCCACGATGTTGTCGGTGCCCAGATAGGCGAACCGTGCGTCCCGGAAGCTGTTCCGGTCAATGTCGCCGTCGATCGTGATCACCTTCACCCCCTTCTCCTGCAGTCCGCGCATTTCTTCCGCGAGATTGCGGCTTTTCGGGTCGAAGACCGAGATGCCGACGGCGACGATGTCCGACGCCTGCGCGTACTGCTTGAGCATGTCGATCTGCTTCTTCGCGGTGAAATCGCCGCGCTGAAAATCGACGACAAACCCCTGCTCGGCGAGCCCGAGTTCCTTCTCCGCGGACTTCGCCCCCGCTTCGCACGTGTCCCAGAACGGATCGGGACCGTTCGTGAGGATCACGATGCGACGGGGACTGTCCGACGTCGTGCCGGATGATGGACCCATTGGCTGCGCGGTGGAGTCGCCCCCCTTGCAGCCGGGGAGCGCGACAATAAGACAGACAGCGAGCCAGCCGGCAGCGCGGCGGGAGGACATCGACATAGCAGCCTCGGATCGTGAGCGGCGGAAACCACCCGTGAGAACGGACGATCCGCTAGACTACGCAGCCCACGATCCGGAAGTCAACCAGCGCACGTGAACGCACGCGACGACCTCCACTCGCGCGTCAACGGCGCCAACTGCCTGATCATCGGCCGCTCAGCAGGCGGACCGGCGTTCTCGGTTCGTCGGTCCAGCTGAAGCCGTCTTCCACCTCGGGACGCTGCACGCGCACGTCCAGCGGGGCATCAATCCCCAGCTGCACGCGGTTGCCCCGAATTGACAGTACACGGACCCGCACGTCGGTCCCAATCAGCAGTTCCTCATTGTGACGCCGCGTAATGACCAGCATGTGATCCCCTCCGTGATTGATGCCACTCGATCCTAAGCAGACGGGAGTATACATGTGGACAAGTGTTCGTCAAGAGAGGTTGGGGCACGTACTCGGCGCATGCAGCGCGCATCGCTCGATGGAGGCGGCAGCTTGATCAACGCACGCCGAGGTGACAGCTCCGCTCCACCAACAGAGTCGGCGGCTTCTCGCAGGGATGCACCGATCCAACATGCCGCATCCGGCGTGATGCTTGATCGTTCATGCGGGCCCGGACTCCCTGAGATGATCCTCGCCATACTCAAAGTCGCCAAGCGGGATTCCACAACGGGAGCAGCAGTCTGGCTCCAGCAGAAAGTGCCGTTGACCGACGTCGGCGTGTTCTGATACTTAGCTGGCCCCGCGTTCATCAGACGAAGGTTTCGTTTCCGGACCTGGCGGGCCCGCCGGCTCCGTCCATGCGACTGGTGAACTTCACGTCCGTTGGTCGGTGAGCGCAGTCGAACGTCTCGGTTCGCCGCGGTCATCTCTCTCAACTCCTCACATTCCGCCGCGGAGCAATCGGCTCCGGATCCCAGATGCAGGAGCGCCGCACGCTGCGGCGTTTGCCCATGTTTGCGTTGCGCCGTTGCGAACCCGGCAGGATGCCCGCAGCGACCACGATGTGGTTCGCGCTGCTTGCGCTGGCTGCCATGGCGGGCTGCAATCGCGGAGCGTATCGGGCGTCCAGCCTGCCTTCGCAGTATCAGGCCCAGGTGGTCCACAGCGCGCAGCACGTCGATCTTTCGCAGCTTTCGCAGTCCTCGCTGAAAAATGAGGTCGTTTACCCGGGCGATACGGTCAACGTCAGCATCGCCACGGGGCTGGAGACGCGCGCGATGCCGAGCTGGCTGCTCCGCGTCTCGGATGCCGGATCGGTGAACGTGCCGCTCGTAGGGGAAGTGGATGTGGGCGGGATGGAACTCACGCTGGCGGAGGCGGCCGTCCAGGAGGCGAGCATCAGCCGTGGCATCTATCGCAGTCCACAGGTTTCCATGACGGTCGCGCGCCGGCGGTCGAACAAGGTGACCGTCCTGGGGGCGGTCAACAAGGAGGGAACCTACGAACTGGCGTCGAATCAGAGCGATCTGCTGGCGGCGCTCGTCGCGGCGGGAGGGCTGTCCCAGGAGGCCCACACGCTCGTGGAGATTCGGAATCCCGGCACGCCCTACCTGTTCGGAAAGAATGCTCAGAACCCGGACGGATCCGAGTTCGCGTCGGAGTTCGCATCAAAGTCGACGGATGCCGCGGAGGCTGCCGCGGCGGGCGACGAGTCTGAAGTGCACCTTGCGGGATACTCGAACTCGAACGGGACGGGGCCGCAAACGATGCGCGTCGATCTCGCCTCTCCGGACCCCGGGCGGGCGGACTTGTCGGTGCGTGACGGCGGCGTGGTGATGGTCATGCGCCGACCGGCACAGAACGTTCAGGTGTTCGGGCTGGTCAAGAAGCCGGGGCAGTTTGAAGTCCCGGCCGAACAGGAACTGCGGCTGCTGGACGCCGTCGCGCTGGCCGGCGGCCTCACGACCGAGGTCGCGGACAAAGTGCTCGTTGTGCGGCAACTGCCCGAGCAGAACAAATCGGTCATGATCCAGGTCTCGATCGACAAGGCAAAGCGGGATTACGTGGAGAATATCCGGCTGGCGCCGGGAGACGTCGTCAGCGTCGAAGAGACCCCACTCACGTTTGTCACGACCGAGTTGCAGAAGTACATCCGGTTCAGCGTGACAGCCGCGAGCCGGCTGGCCTTCTTCTGAGTTCAAACAATGCGTGCCGGCTGCAGGGATTGCACCACCGGCGAGACGATACGCCCACACAGAGCAGACGCCGATGAGCGAAGGACCGCTCAACCCGCGGGCTGATGACGGTCGGCAGCCGTCTCCGAACGCCGTGATTGCGGCTGTGCAGTTTCTGCGCATCGTGCGTCGCCGCCGCTCGTGTTTTCTGCTGGCGCTGATCGTGGCCGGCGTGGCGGGCGCGGCGTACTACTCGGGAGCGACTCGAATCTACCGTGCGCGGGCATCGGTGCTGGTGATGCAGACGGGGGCGGACGTGTGGTCGACGTCGATGTCGGCCGAAGGGCCGCGGACGAGCCTGATCCCGACCTACGAGAGGCTGTTCTCCAGCGAAGTCGTGCTGGACGGAGCGCTGGCGCAACTGCAGGAAGCGCCCCCGGCGCTGCGCATCGACTTTGCCGCCACGCCTCCCGCGCGTCATCTCGAAGTCCTGCGCAGCAATCTGAGCGCAGCCGGCGTCCGCAACACCAATCTCATCGAGATCTCCTATCGCTCACAGTCGCCGCAGGCGGCTGCGGCCATCGTGGACGCCGTCGTGCAGTCGTATCTGGCGTACATGGCGCAGAATCACAAGAACGTCTCCGTCGAGATCGTGAGCATGCTCGATCAGGAGCGGCGGCAGGTGCAGCAGCAGTTTCGCGAGAAGGAACGGGAACTGGCCGAGGCACGCTCGCGGTCGGGCGACCTGGGATTGCGCGAGGACGGAAAGCAGATTCATCCCGCGATTGAACGGGCCATCACGATCAATCAGCGGCTGGTGGACGTGCAGACGGAACGGCTGCAGCTGGAGGCGTCGCAGGCCGCCATCCAGCACGCCGTGCGATCCGGCGGCGACCTGCAGCAGCATCTGATGGCGCTGGAACCGATGGTGGGCCGGGACCTCATTCGCAACGCGCTCGGCCTCGGCACGTTTGATCAGCGGACCGTTCCCCAACTGGAGACCAAGCTGCTGGACGACCGGGCGAAGCTGCAGACTCTCTCGGAACACTACGGCCCGAGGCATCCGCAAGTCGTCGAATTGCAGCAGTCGATCGACAATACCCAGCAGTACCTGCAGAACTATCAGGCGAACGCCAACCAGC
The DNA here is from genome assembly GCA_041940305.1 of Planctomycetaceae bacterium. GTDB lineage: Bacteria > Planctomycetota > Planctomycetia > Planctomycetales > Planctomycetaceae > JBGTSJ01. The sequence goes on along the minus strand of JBGTSJ010000012.1, from coordinate 25,973 downwards.
GCGTCGCCGACCTGAATAGCGCCACGCTCGGACCGGCTCTGCTGAACATCGTCGGCGAGAAACTCGCCGGCATTCGTGCCTACGAGGACGAATTGACGCGGCACTACCAGGCCGTGGAGGCGGAGGCGATTCAACTCAACGATCGCTTCATGGAAGTATCGCTGCTGGAGCACGACCTGGCACGGCTGCGGCAGCTTCACGACACCCTGCTGGATCAGATTGCAAACCTTGACATCCAGCAAAATCATGCCGACGTGCGGATCGCCATGGTGGACGAGCCGCAGATTGACTCGCGCCCGGTGACTCCCCAACTGCGGCTGGTGGTGCTGTTCTGCCTGCTGGGCGGATGCGGTGCGGGAGCGATCCTTGCATACGTGGTCGACCTTCTGGACGACCGGTTCCGCTCGCCGGATGAACTGCGGGACGAACTGGGAGCACCGGTGCTCGCCGTCATTCGTCCACTGGAGACGCCCTCCGACGGCGGGGCGGAATCAATCGCCGATCCGTCCTCCGTCGAGATGGAAGCATTCCGCACGCTGCGCACCGCACTCGCCTTCGCCGGCGAAGAGCGGAACCGGCTGGTGGTCACGAGTTCGGAGCCGGGGGATGGAAAGACAACCGTCATCTCGCATCTCGCGGCATCCTTCGGCGTCGCCGGTCGAAGAACGCTGCTGATCGACGCCGACATGCGCAAGCCGGGGCTCTCCAGGCTGTTTCGCATGCGGGGACAACCGGGGCTGTCCGATGTCCTTCGATCACAGGACGACCTGGATGAATTGTGCTCAGCCCGGATCAAGCCGACTGGAATCGACGCGGTGGACATTCTCCCCTGCGGCCCCAAGCCGTCGGACCCGCTGGAACTGCTGGGACGATCCCGCTTCGAGGAACTGCTGGCCTGGGCGGAAGACCGCTACGACCAGGTGCTGATCGACACGCCCCCGATCCTGGCGGCGAGCGACGCTTCGGTGGCGGGACGTCTCGTGGATGGAGTGGTGCTCGTGGTGCAGCCCGGCAAGAACCGTCGCCGCATCGTGCTCAGGGCGGCCGATGAACTGCAGCTGATGCGCGTGCCGCTGGTCGGCATCGTCGCGAACCGCGTGGACGCGGACGAAGACGACGGCTACTACGGCTACGGTTACGGTTATGGCTACGGATATGGAGAAGACGAAGAAACCGACGAAGTGCCGGTGGTGCCCTGGAGGTCCGCGGCCTGAGTGAACTGTGGAAGGAGACCGGGCGGCGCATTCAGTGCCGCAGACCGGGATGGCTTCGGGCATGCCGTCCCCGGACAAGAAGCTCCGGAGACGATCGTGATGAACGAAACGTGGAAGTGGTTGCGCCAAGCCTCGACGCGTCGCCAGTGCCTGTGCGCCGCCGCGCTGGCGCCGGTGTTCCTGGCTGTGCATGCGCTGGCCTATGCGCTGCGGTTTGACTTCCGGATCCCGGCGGAACGCTGGTGGCAGTTCTGCATCACGGCGGCGTGCGCGGTGCTGGTCAAGCTGGCGGTGTTCGGCTGGTTTCGCGTGTTTCGCGGCTGGAGCCGGTTCGTGACGTTTCACGACCTCGTCGTACTCGGCAAGGCCAGTCTGGTGAGCACGCTGCTTCTCGTTCTGGCCGTGTACCTGATCCTGCCCGGTCTGACCGTGCCGCGGAGCGTGGCGCTCTCCGACTTCGCGATCACCATCGGAGCGGTTGGCGGGTTGCGGAGCCTGGTGCGCCTCGTGCAGGAACGGCACGCGCACCTGTTCGCGTCACGCGCCCCGGGGACGCCTGTGCTCATTGTCGGCGCGAACAACTCCGGCGAAGGACTGCTGAGGACGATCCGCCGGGCGCCGCAGCTTGGCTATCGCGTGGTCGGATTCGTGAGTGAAAGCGTGCGCGAGGTCGGTTCGCAGATCGCCGGAGTGCCGGTCGTCGCCACACTCGACGACGCCTGCGCGTTCGCTGCGCATCTGGAGGTCAGCGAGATCCTGATCTCGGCCGACGTGCTGACCGGGCACCAGCTCCGGGCGCTCTGCGAGACCGGCCGGCAGCACGGAGTGGCCGTCAAGGTGCTGCCGAGCTACGAGCAGTTGCTGCGCGGCAGCGTCCACCTGCGGCCGCGGACTGTGTCGATTGAAGACCTGCTGCGGCGCGATCCCGTCCAGCTCGACATTGCGGAACTGCATCGCTGGATCGACGGCCGCGTGCTGCTGGTCACCGGCAGCGCCGGCAGCATCGGCTCGGAGATCTGCCGCCAGCTGCTGCAGTTCTCACCGCGCAAGCTGGTGCTCGTGGACCGTTCGGAGACCGGGCAGTTCTTTCTGGAACGGGAGCTGTGCCGGCTCGCTCCCGAACTGGAGATCGAAGTCTGCCTGGGGGACGTCTGTGACGCCGCGCGGATGAACGCCCTGTTCGCGGCGCACGAACCGGAAATCGTGTTTCACGCGGCCGCGTACAAGCATGTCCCGTTGATGGAGGCCCATCCGGGAGAGGCCGTGAAGAACATCTGCCTGGCGACACGGCTGTTGGCCGACCTGGCGCACCGGCACGGAGTCCTGTCGTTCGTGATGATCTCGACCGACAAGGCCGTCAATCCCACGAGCGTCATGGGGGCCTGCAAGCGCGTGGCGGAACTCTACGTACAGGCGCTGGCTGAGCGCTCGGAATGCCGCTTCGTGACCGTGCGGTTCGGCAACGTGCTCGACTCCGCCGGAAGTGTCGTACCGATCTTTCGACAGCAGATTGAGGAGGGAGGGCCGGTCACGGTGACCCACGCCGATATGCAGCGGTACTTCATGACGATTCCGGAGGCGTCCCAGCTGGTGATCCAGGCCGGCGGCATGGGACAGGGGGGGGAGATCTTTGTCCTCGACATGGGGCGGCCGGTGCGGATCCTGGACCTGGCCGCCGACATGATCCGCTTTTCGGGGTTGGAACCCGGGCGTGACATCGATATCGAGATCACCGGCATGCGGCCCGGCGAGAAGCTGTATGAGGAACTGCACACCGACGACGAGCATCATCGTCCGACGGCGCATCCCAAGATTGTCGTCGCGACCGGCCCAGCCGCGGAGCTGACGCCGCTGCGAGCGTCGCTCAGCGAACTGGCTTGCCTGGCGGAGGGGCCGCCCGAACTGATTGTTGAGCAGATCACGCAGCTCGTGCCGGAGTATCGGTGCGATGCGCGCTGGTCGACGCTCCGCATCTCAGCAGCGGCTTAGCACCTTCGTCGCAGGCACAGTCCGCTGTGTCGTCCTCTGGACTCACCTCCGCATCGCGCAGTCTCTCTGCTCTCAAGCGCCACAAGCCCCGCACCTGAGGGCAGGCGCGAGGCTTGTGGGAGCGAAGCTCGAGTTACCAGCAGCGGCAGCAACGGCAGCACCGGCAGCAGCGGTGATGCTCGGCGGACTTCTTGGCGCGGTCCGACGTGCGGAGCTGCTTGAGTTCGCGAACGGCCTTCTGGGTCTGCGTGGCGGTCTTCATGGGATCGATCCTCGTCTTGGGGACATCGGTGTATGTTGTGAGTCGAACCGCTTCGACTCTCGTTCACACCGGGGAATGGTCGCAGCCGACTCGGACCGGACAGAGATTCCGAGATGCGGCCGAGTTTCTTGAGAGGTTCCCGGATGCCGGAAAGAAACCGTGCTCCAATAGGAAAGCCCTTCGTCTCGGAGACAGACGAAGGGCTTTCGGAGCGATTCAGATCTAGAAACGGCAGCAGCGGCAGCAACGGCAGCAGCGGCCGCAGAAGTTGTTCTTGGCGACCTTCTTGGCGGCGCTGGAGCTTCGGAGGGCCTTGATTTCGCGAGCAGCCTTCTGGTTCTTGACGGCGGTCTTCATGGGATCGATCCTTGTCTTGTGAGTTGATTCGCGTTGCGGGTCGAAGCGTTTCAACCCGACTGGACGCCGGGGAATGGTCGCGGTCGCCCGCGGTTGGACAGCGAATCCGGCACAACCCGAAAAGCTTCTGATATCGGTCCCTGCCGCCGCTGGAACTTTGTCGCGATTCGTCTCAGAAACGCCGAAAGCCCTCCGCCTGCTGGAGGCGAAGGGCTTTCAGTCATCATCCGGAATTAGAAGCGGCAGCAGCGGCAGCACCGGCAGCAGCGGCCGCAGAAATTGTTCTTGGCGACCTTCTTGGCGGCGCTGGAGGTGCGGAGGGCCTTGATTTCGCGGACGGCCTTCTGATTCTTCGTGGCGGTGGTCATGATCATTCCTTGTGGGTTCTGCGTTTGAGTTCGCCGGGTGCACTTGACTCGGCTCACCCATCAGAGCGGGAATGATCGGCGTCTGTTACGGGCCGCCGCTGAAAGATTTCGCGAGCGCTCGATCAGGGCTGTTCCAGACGGGGCGCGGGGGGAGCCGTCCAGGCGATCCAGGCCGCCGCTTGCGTCCGTCGTTCATCAGCCGGAGCGAAGGGATCGAACGGCATGTCCTCGCGGGTAAGCGCCGTCAGCAACCCATACGCGGCGGCGCGAACAGCCAGCCGCTCATCCTCCAGCAGCGCGGCAAGGGGCGGCAACAACCCGCCGTCCGCGGCGGCCAGTTCAGCCAGGGCGAGCGTGCGATCCCCTCGCTCAGCCCGGGCCAGGTATTCCACCAGCGCCGCGACCGACTCGGCGCGTGCTGCGTCTTCGTCGGCCGACTTCAACGCCAGCAGCAGGTCGGCCAGAACGTCTTCGATCGGCTGTGGATTCGCGAGCGCGTTCTCGAGGAAGGCGACGAACTCGTCGGCCGGTAGATAGCCGGGGCGCGTGGCGATGATGCGGTCGTCCCCATTCAGGACGAACGTGTGCGGAAGGCCCCGGACACGAAACCGGGCGGCGAGGTCCTCGTGCTCGTCGACATCCGTCTTCACCCACAGGAACCGGTCCGCAATCACCGCCACCTGTTCGCTCTCGAAGGTGTCGAGCTCCAGCTTGCGGCACCATCCGCACCACGCAGCGCCGAACGTGACGACGAGCGGCTTGCGGCCCTCGGGTTCGCCCGCTGCTTCCGCTTCGCGCGCAGCCTCGATCGTCGAATGAAATTCGACCGCATGCGTTGTTGCCGGCGACGCTGCGAGGACTGCGGTCAGGGCGGCGCTGAGCAGGACCGGGAAACGTGCCGTATGAGGAACCATGGTGAGCGCCGGCGAAATCCAGGTGTGCAGGCAGAGTTCTTCGTCCTCTCCTCCGGCCCCGCTCGCTCGATGGCGCGACTGCCGCGATCAGCGCGGCTTGCACAAGAGCGGGGAAGAAAGTGGAGGACGCGGAACTCAGTGCGTCAGCGTATACGCGAGGAGATTGACGTTCATCTGGCGGGCGTTTTTGATTTCGTCGCCGCCGCAGCAGCAGCAGTTGCCGCCGGCCATGGCGGTGTCGTTCAGGCCGTCGGGGGAGAAGATCAGGACGATCTTGCCGTCGATCTCCAGCCCTTCGAGATGTGCTTCGCTGCTGCGTTTGAGTTGCAGCGCGTTGATGTCGTACACGGTGTGGAAAACCGGGTGCGAAGGGTCAATCCGCGTGAGTTGCACCTCCGGAAAGACCTGTGCGATCTCGCGGCGGAAACTTACCTGCCATGGATCGCTGCTGCAGCCGGCGGAGGCGATGATGAAGCCTCCCCCTTCGAGATAGTTGCGCATGTTGATTCGCTGCGGTTCCGTCAGGGTGAAGTCCCCTTCGCCTGTCATGACGGAAAAAGCAAACTGGAAGAGCTCGGGCGACTCAAGGTCGGCTGGCACCAGCCGTGGATTGGCGGCCACGTGCGTGTCGCGACCGATCTGTGAAAGAAACTCCTCGCTGAAGCAGCGTGACGATTTTCCGTTCGCGTAGGTAAGCGTCGCGCAGTTGACCACTCCCGGTTGCCAGACGGCCGGAGCCGTCGGCGCGGCGTCCTCGTCCTCGACCACTTCGACGAAGGCGAACCCGCTCATGGCGAGCACCGATGACGTGGCGACCGTCGCGAACAGCAACGGCCAATGGCGGATGGTCGGGCTCATCGGAGATCTCCTGCCTTGGTCAATTCTCTTCAGCCAGGCGCCGGAAGTACGCCTCGGCCGCGTCGCGATAGGGAACCGGAACTCCGCGGAGTCCGCCCGGTCCGGATGCGGACGAATCGCGGGCATCGGGCGTCAGCGATTCGGCGGCTCCCGGCAGCGGATCGTTGCCGAATGGGAGCCATTCGCCCCGGCCGTCTCCCTGCATGCGGCCGGACGGGGTCTGCTGCTGCTGCTGTTCCATCATCGTATGCGGGCCAAGAACCGAGATCGGCGCCTGTGAGCCGGGGAAGGACTGTCCGGGACGCCAGAACGGCGCCTGCGATTGGCCGGTCCCATTCTGGCCGTTGGCTCCGTTGACGCCGGATTGGCCCGACTCGCCGGGATTCTGCCCCTCTCCGCTGCCGGGCTTCTGGCCCAGACCCGGGATGCCGCGTCCCTGGGCGAGTTGTTCGAGCGTGCGCTGCAATCCGGATTTGGACAACGACAATGGGCCGTCCATGCCCCCCTCCATCTCTCCGGCGGCCCCTTCACAGGAACTGCATTGAGACTGCAGGGCTTCCAGCTTCTGCGCGGCGGACTCGGCGGCCTGATGGGCTTCACGCCCCGAACCGGAACGCGCCTGCTGTGCGGCCGACTGCTGGTCCTGCGTAATCCCGGCCTGCTCGACGGCGTCGCAGAGGGCCTGAGCGCTCTGGCACATCTTGGGCAGCCGGTCCTGTGCTGCGTCGGCGGCCTCGCGCATCTGCTGGACGGTCTGCTGCAACTCCTGCTCGAGCAGTTCCTGGTCCTTCGCCAGCCGGTCGGCCCGCAACTGATCCTCAGGAGTGAGCGCGTCGCGGTTCTGGAACTCGGCGAGCTTGTCCGCCAGCTGGCGCTGCTGCTGAATGATGCCCCGCATCCGGTCCGCGGCCGACATCAGCGAATCCGCCATCTGCATCAGTTCGAAATCCTCTGCCGCCGCCGTTCGCTGTTCCTGAGCCAGTTGCGAGAACGGGTCATCCTGCTCGGAGAACTGCTGCGCCGCCTCGTCGAACGCCGACTGCGATTCGGGTGACTGACTTTCCTGCTGCAGCCGCTGCAGCGCTTCCTGCACTCCGGCGGCGTTCTGCGACTGCTGCTCCAGGTCCTGGCTCAGCTTTCGCAGCATCTCCAGGTACGGCTCCTCGATGTCATACAGCTGCGCCTGCTCGGTCCGCTGCTGCAACTGCTCGGCGAGCTGTTGGGCTTCGTCCGCGAACTTCTGCAACTGCTCCTCGAGTTTCTCGATCTTCTGCAGCGTCTCCTCGTTCGAAGGGTCCTCCTTGAGCTGCTGACGGAGCTGTTCAAGCTCTTCCAGCAGTTCGTCTCGCTGCTGCTGCAGCCGGTCGAGCGCCTCGCGGATCGCCTCGAACTCCTGCGTCAACTGGTCCATCTGGTACTGCTGGCGGGCGAACTGCTCGTACTCCTCCTGGGAAATCACCTGGATGACGCACGTCTCGGAATCGCGAAACTGTGCTCCGCTGGGATGGTTGTCGTACGCGGTGACGTAGTAGCTGATAATGTCGCCAGCCTGGGCGCCCAGCGTCGGCAGGTCGAACATGGTTTCCGCCCGAGCTGAGTTCGGTCGCGGTCGCGTGAACTCCAGGCCTGTCGCGGACGGTCCCCATCCATTAACGCTGCGGTACAGCCGCAACTCGGCGATCCCCACGTCATCGACGGCCTCGATCGTGACCGGAACCGTGAAGTCCTCTACGACAACGACATACGGCCCGGGAGCCACGATCGACACACCCGGCCCCCGATCGGGAATCGCCGACAGGCTGCCGGTGGCCGGTTCGATGCTGGGGGCGCCGTTCTTCGCAATCAGCGAGATCGCGAACTGACCACTGACCTCGACCGGCAGCGTGCCAACGACAACATGCGCATCATCGGGATGCGTCGCCAGCGACAGCGTCACCGGCGTGGCCGCGGCTGAGTCGGCGGCGGCGGCAGGCGTCAGTTCCAAAGTCCCGCCGCGCAGTTCCAGGTTGCTGCGGGCAGAGAACGTCAGTTCGGTGCCGACGAGGGCCCGCAACGGACGGCCGTCCAGGCGATGCTCCTGACCGTCCCAGCCCGTGTAGGCAGGGTATTTGTACGCGACGCGCACCTCCTCGAAGAACGGCACTTCGAGCACGGTGAAGTCCATCGTCTGGCTGCGGCCGCGCGGTGTATCGATATAGAACCGTCGCGAGCGCTCGGCTCGCTCGATCTGCAGGGCGAACTGCTGGTCGCCGGCGTGATACATCGACAAGGTCTCGGGCGCGTCCGCATCCACGAACACCACCGACGCCTGCTCGATCCGCTCCGGTCCGCCGAGCGCAACAGAGATCGTCGCCGGCTTGCCGTGAAACACCGGCTCGGGCGAGATCTGCACGTCGAACTCAACAAGCGTGTAAGGAGGATGGTCGCCGGTCGGATCCCACAGCCGTGGGACCACCATGCCGAACAATCGCGGCGCGACGGCCCAGGATGACAACACGATCAGCACGGCCGCCGCCAGCACTCCCGCCGCCCGATACAGGGGAGAAAATGGCAGGACATCCAGCGATGACACGGAGCCGGCGCGTTCTTCGGCCATCCGCACGGCGCGGTCGCGGAGCAGCAGGCTGTCGGAGCGCGGCGGCGAGGACGCGAAGTCCACCGCATTCACAAAGAGGTTGTTGCGAATGTCCAACCGCTCTTCGAGCAGCACTGCAACCCGCTGCGGCTGAAATCGATGGCGCCACAACCGCAGCAGCAGCAGGAACGCCAGTGTCCCCAGGCTGCCCGCGAGCAGCATGTCGGCGGCGATGCGACTTGCCGCCGGCAACGCGAACACGGCATCTACGAAGATCGCTGAAAGTGCGGCGATCAGCAGAAGGGCCACACCGCGAAACAGCAGCGACGACGATTCGAGGAACTCCTTGAGCCGATGGACCGACTCCAGAAGCCCGTACAGGCGGCCGTCCTTCCAGCGGTCAGCCGGCAGTGGCCGCTTCGGGGCTGTTGACGCCGCGTTTCCTGCGGCCGGCAGCACGTCGCTCATGAGCCGCGAATCCTGAAGGGTCCGGTGATCACGCCGTACACCGTCCTGATCAGTGTACGTCTCGCGAGCGTGCAATGCAAAACCTCTTGCGAGCGGCGCCCCCGCCGAATTGGGGGCATGGCATCGAGGCTCACCGCCGCAAAAAGAATGCGTTCTCCAGTCCGTAAGACCGTAACAGTCCGAAGCGGCCTTCGCTCAATCAGGTACGCGGCCGGCAAGTCGCGACACCTCACCCTTCCTCACCATCATCAGCAACAGGACGCGCTATGTCACGCTTCAGCCAGGTCTTCCGCACTGAGCAGTCCGGTGACACCCTGATTGTCAGTCCGTCCGGGTCGCACATCGGCTACCGTCTGCCGCAAATCGAGGACGAAACCGACCTCATCGTTGCTTCCATCAAGGGGGACGAGATCCACCGCGTGATCGTGGACGCCGGCGAGACCGAGTACCTGAGCTCGGCGGTCATCGGTGCGTTCGTGCGGATCTGGGACGCCGTCACCGACAACGGCGGCTCATTCGCCCTCTGCAACCTGTCCGACGATGCAATGATGGCCCTGATCGTCACCGACCTCGACACCCGCTGGTCGCATTTCGAGGATCGCGAGTCGGCGCTGCTCGCGGAGGACGAGACAGTGCTTTCCTGGTAAGGCCCGCGCGAGCACAACAGAACGCAAGTCGCGGTTGCGCGAATCATCATAGAGCGGCGACGACGCGCACCCGATGGATCGCAACGGTCCTGGACAGGCACAAACACCGGCGAAGCGTCAAAACGACACAGGCACTTCTTCTGACCGTCCCCCCCGCGATTCATCGGTGCTGCTGTCGATTGTCTCCGCGAACACATGGACCGACGCGCCGGCCATTACGAATTGCGCGCATCCAGGATGCAGGCTCACCGCACAGGCATCGCTGGAGGTGCTCATCCACAAAGCGGATGCGCCCTATTGCGCCCCGAGCGTCAGCGCCAGCATGCCGATCTGGTACTGGTATCGCTCCGGGTCTCCCTCAGGCAGCAGGCCGTTCTCGATCAGCCCTTCGCGCACGACGACTGCGAAATGGTCGTACTCCTCGTCACTTGCTGCCGGATGCCGGGCCAGTATGTCTTTGAGCTTGTCCAGCACAGGCCCCTCCAGCGTGCACGACCCCGCCTCCTTGCAGAACGCGACGAACTCCGGCCCTCCCTCCTTCGCCAGCTTCGAGTCCGACCCGGCGAAATCCTCCTCCATCCACTCGTTCCCGGTCTCTCCAGTCGGCGGTGCGATCGCTGTGCCATCGTCAGGCCGCGAACAACTGCCGCTCAGTCCGGCGAGGATGACCAGGCACCACAGAGCTCGACGCGCAGTGACTCTCGTCATTGAAGGCCTGCCTTCCGAATGGAGCATCAAGGACGGATCACACGCAGCGTAGCCGTGCTGCGCGCGCGGTTCAATCACTCGACGACGACTCCCTGCGTCGCTCCGCTCCTCCCGCGAAATTTAACCCCACTTCGACTAGACTGACATCCCGTCGCGGCTTTGAGTCGCACTTTTGTTCCGCAGTCGCTCAGCACATGAACTCGACGCCAATGAAACGCTTCTCCCCGCTCCTCGCCGTCGCCACCACCCTTGCCGCAATCCTGTTCGCCATGCCCGCCAGCCAGTCCACGACCGCCGACGAGCCCGCCGAGCGGGTCCTCCGTCATGTCGTCCTCTTCAAGTTCAAGGAGGACGCCACCAAGGACCAGATCAAGGAAATCGAACAGGCCTTCGCGAAACTCCCTGAGCAGATCGACGCCATCCACGCCTTTGAGTGGGGGACCGATAACAGCCCCGAAATGCTCGCACAGGGTTACACCCACTGCTTCCTCGTTACCTTCAAGTCCGAGGAAGCCCGCGCCGAGTACCTCCCGCACGCCGCCCATCAGGCCTTCGTCGCCAAACTCAAGCCGATCCTCGACGGCGCACTCGTCGTCGACTATTGGACCCCCGCGAAAGCAGATTAACCGCCAACCCACTTGCTCTCCTCTCCCGCGCGATCCGTCCTCCCCCTCGCGCAACTCCATCGCGGGAGAGGGGGCCGGGGGTGAGGGTCAACGCAGAGGTCAGAGGTCAGAAATCCGCAACTCAGAACCGGAAGTTGAACACGTCATGCCCCGCGCTCTTGCACTCGTCGCAGCCTTCTGCCTGATTGTCCCGGCCGCCAGCGCCGACGATTCCACACTCGCTGACCTCCTCGCCCAGCCCATCATCGACCAGGAACTCCCCTGGAATGAGGTCCGCGCCTACTGCAAGTCCCGCGTGCCGCCGACCCCCGAGCCGACCACCGTCGACGAGTGGGAACGCTTCGCCGCCGACATCCGCCAGCGCACCCTCGACGACGTCGTCTTCCGCGGCCAGGCGGCTGACTGGCGCCAGCTCCCCACGAGCGTTGAATGGCTCGACACCATCGAAGGGGGCCCCGAGTACACGATCCGCAAGCTCCGCTTCGAAGCCGTCCCCGGCATGTGGGTTCCCGCCCTGCTCTACGAGCCGAAGGAACTTGACGGCCTCGTGCCCGTGGTGATGAACGTCAACGGCCACGACGGCAACGGCAAGGCCGCCGATTACAAGCAGATCCGCTGCATCAATCAGGCCAAGCGCGGCATGCTGGCTCTGAATGTCGAGTGGCTCGGCATGGGCCAGCTCCGCGGGGACGACTTCGTCCACTACCGCATGAACCAGCTCGACCTCTGCGGCACCAGCGGTCTCGCGCCGTTTTACCTTGCCATGAGCCGCGGACTCGATGTGCTGCTCTCGCACGAGCATGCCGATCCCGACCGCGTCGCCGTTGCCGGCCTTTCCGGCGGAGGCTGGCAGACCATCTTCATCACTTCGCTCGATACCCGCGTGACCCTGAGCAACCCCGTCGCCGGCTACTCCAGCTTCATCACCCGCGGCGACGTGACCAGCGACCTCGGCGATTCGGAACAGACCCCCAGCGACCTCGCCACCGTGGTGGATTACGCCACGCTGACTGCGATCCGCGCACCGCGGCCGACGCTGCTGACCTACAACATCAAGGATCAGTGCTGCTTCGCCTCCGGCCATGCCCTCCCGCCGCTGCTCGACGCTTCCCGCCCCGTCTATCAGATGTACGGCAAGCTCGAGAACCTCGCGCACCACATCAACGAAGACCCCGGAACGCACAACTTCGAGCGCGACAACCGCGAAGCCCTGTACCGGATGTTCGCCGAGCACTTCTACCCGCAGCAGGACTTCGATCCCGTGGAGATCGAATGTGCCGACGAAGTGAAGACCGCCGACGAACTTAACGTGCCGCTTGATCACGGCAGCGCCGGCTTCAACACGCTCGCCCGGCAGCTCCTCGATCAGCTCCCCGCCGACACGACGGGCACCAATGCTGTGGCCCGCCGCGCACGTCTCGCCGAGCTGGTCAGCTCACATGACCTCGCCGTCACCGAAGCCGAACTGGCCGACGCGACGACAATGGGGGACACGCAGGTGAACCGCTGGAAGCTGCACATCGGCGACAGCTGGACCGTTCCCGCCGTCGAGTTCATCCCGGCCAACCCGGCCGGCACGACGGTCGTCGTGGCGGACGGCGGCCGCGCAGCCGCCGCCGCGCAGATCGAGGCCCTAGTCGCTTCCGGCCAGCGCGTGCTGGCCGTCGATCCGTTTTACTTCGGCGAGTCGAAGATTACGCAACGGGACTTCCTCTACGGCCTGCTGGTGGCGGCCGTTGGTGAGCGGCCGCTCGGCATTCAGGCCGACCAGATCGCCGCCATCGCCCGCTGGCTCAAGACGGAGCAGGAAACCGGCCCGGTCGCCGTCGTGGCGGTCGGCCGCCGCACAGGTCTTGGCGCCCTCGTCGCGTCGGCCCTCGAAGAGGAAGCCATCGCCTCGCTGGAACTTCACCAGCCTTTCACCAGCCTCAAGCAGATTGTGGAAGAGAATCTCCAGATTCCCGACGGCCCCGAACTCTTCTGCTTCGGCCTCCTCAAAGAGTTCGACATCCCCCAGATCCAATCCCTCGTCGAACCCCGCAAGGTCACCACGCACCCCTAAGCAACTCCCCGATCCCGCCACAACTCCCTGGCTGTTAACTGACTACTGAAAACTGAAAACTCCCAACCCCCATGTACCGCGTCAGCCAGGAGATCGACTTCTGCTACGGCCACCGGCTGCTGAACTACAGCGGCAAGTGCCGTCATCTCCACGGCCATAACGGCCGCGCGGTCATCGTGCTCGAGGGAGAACAGCTGGACGAGCGGGGAATGCTGGTCGACTTTACCGACATCAAGTCCTCGCTGCGGCAGTGGATCGAGGATGAACTGGATCATCGGATGATTCTCTGCCGCGACGATCCGGCGCTCCCTTTTCTGCAGCAGCTGCAGGAACCGCTGCACATTATCGATCGCAACCCGACGGCGGAGAACATCGCCCGCCTCATCTTCGACCGCGCACACGATCAGGGCTTCCCCGTCGTCGAAGTCACCCTCTGGGAAACCGTGCGTTCCTGCGCTACGTACCGGCCCAGGTGAAAGCGGTCGCGCATCGCATTCCGATTACTTCACCGCGGGTCCGGACGGCACGTCGCCTCGTGCGGCGATCGCTTCGTCGATCCGCGCTAGCTGCTCGGCGGTGAGCCGCACCTGCATTGCGGCCGCCGTTTCCCGGATCTGTTCCGGCCGTTTCGCCCCGCACAACGCCGCCGTGATTCCGGGCCGCTGGATCGTCCACGCGATCGCCAGCTGCGCTAGTGTAATCTGCGACTCCTCAGCAATCGGCCGCAACGCGTCGAGGAAGTCGTGCGTCTTGTCCCATTCTCGGCCCTGGAACACTTCGTACTTCTGCCGGCCGTCCTGCGGGTCCCACGCATGGTCCCGCCGCAGCTTGCCTGCCAGAAACCCCTTCATCAGCGGCCAGTACACGCAGACCGCGGCACCGTGTGCCTGACACCACGGCAGGATGTCGTGCTCGATCTCACGTTGCAGCATGTTGTAGTGAGGCTGTGCGGCCGAGATCGGACACACCGCGTGGAATTCCTCAAACTGAGCGAGCGAGATGAAATTCGACACTCCGACCGCCCGCACCTTGCCGGCGTCGAGCAGCTCGCGAAACGCCCCCGCCGTCTCCGCCAGCGGCGTCTGGGGATCCGGGGCGTGCAGATAGTACAGGTCGATCCGGTCGGTCCCCAGCCGCTGCAGGCTCTCGTCGCAATGTCGCCGGACTGTCGCGGGACGGGCGTCCTTGAGCTTCTCCCGATTCTTCCAGTGCAGTCCGCACTTGCTGGCGATCACGATCTCGTCACGGCGCCGCCCCAGCACGCGGCCGATCATCCGTTCGCTCTCGCCGTCGTAGCCGTAGCTGTAAGCGGTGTCGAAGAAGTTGATTCCCGCGTCAACGGCCGCTTCCAGCGTCGCCAGGCTGGCGTCCTCATACACGTCGATGCTCGTGATGCCGGTGATCGGCCAGCAACCCATCGCCACCGGAGTGACCTGAATGTCCGATTGCCCGAGCCGTCGCAGTCCCTGCATGATGTCCTCTCGATTGGTGATGCAACACTCACGATAGTGCCCGCCGATTCGATCGGACAACCTCGCAGGTCAACCGGTTCGCCCCCCGCGCAGTTGTTGCCGATCCGCAGCGAATCATCCACAATCCGCCGGCTGCAGCACGCTGCGGATCGCGCACCGGAGATCAGACATGTCGACAGGACGGCACAAGACGGAACTCGATACACCCGCCTACTGCATCGATCTCGATGTGATGGAGGCCAATATCGGGCGGATGTCGGAGTTCATCTGCAGTCGGGGCAAAGAGTGGCGGCCGCATGCCAAGTGCCATAAGGCGCCCGAGATCGCGCTGCTGCAGATGAAGGCGGGCGCCATCGGAGTGACGGTCGCGAAGGTTTCCGAGGCCGAGGTGTATGCGGCCGCCGGCATCCGCGACATCCTCATCGCCAACATGATCGTCGGTGAGCCGAAGCTGGAGCGGGTGGCCGCGCTGTGCCGCACTGCCGACCCGATCGTGGCCTGCGATCACTTCGTGCAGGCCGAGGCGCTGGCGGAAGTCTGCCGGCGGCGGGAGGTGGAGTGTCGCGTCGTCATCGAGGTGAACATCGGCATGGACCGCGTCGGCATCCGCCCCGGCGCCGACTTCCGCGATCTCTCCCGCGGCGTCGCTCGTCTCAAGGGCGTACGGCTCGTGGGCGTCATGGGATACGAGGGGCATCTTCTCCGCGTGCCGGACCCCACAGAGAAGCGCACGCGCATCAATGCCGCCATCGCCCTGCTGGTGGAACAGCGCGACCAGATGCGCGCTGACGGTCTCGACTGCGGAATCGTCAGCGCGGGGGGCACCGGTTCATACCAGATCACAGCGGACTGTCCGGGCGTCACCGAACTGCAGGCCGGCGGCGGCATCTTTGCTGACCCCTGCTACATCAACCAGTGCAGCCTGGAGGATCTCCGGCCGGCGCTGACGGTGCTCGCGACCGTCACGAGCCGGCCGAAGCTGGAACGCGCCGTCATCGACGCCGGACGCAAGACGATCAACCCGGACCTGGAGCCGCCGGTCATCAAGGGAACCGTGTCCGGCCGGCCGCTCCCCGACGCCGCGATCACCGGACTCAGCGCCGAGCACGGCATTCTCTCGCTCGGACCGCAGTCGCAGGATCTCCGCATCGGCGACAAGATCGAACTGATCCCCGGCTACACCGACTTCACGACCCCGCTGCACGACCGGTTCTACGGCATCCGTCAGGGCGCCGTGGAGGTCGAATGGCCTATCGCCGCACGCGGAATGCTGAGATAGAATGGGGCGAGCAGCCACAGCCGCCTGCAGCCAGCCGTTAATTTCAGTGAATACAGGTCCCGGCGAGCAGAACCATGCCAGCCACCATTGAAGAACTCAACCAGTTCACCAGTTTCGCCCGAGAGAAGCTGGTCGCCGCCTCCAATGGTTTAACCCTGGAAGACTGCCTGCGAGAGTGGCGTGCCTCCAGGGAGGAGGAGGAAACGATTGCCGCGATTCAGGCCGGGCTGGACGATGTCGCCGCCGGACGCGTCAAGTCAATCGCCGAAGTCGATGCTGAGATCCGACGCCACTACGGCTGGCCGCCCAGGAATCGATGAACTACGAGGTCGTCCTTTCTGATCGCGCGGCACGGGAGCTCACGGCAGCCACCGCGTGGTATGTCCGCCGTTCGCAATCCGATGAGATCGGACGACGGTGGCATGAAGGCTTCGTCGAACTCATTGAAGGTCCCTGCACGGCGCCCGAACGGCATTCACTGGCACACGAGAACGACCAGTTTCCATTCCCATTGCGCGAAATTCATTACGGCAGCGGCCGCCGCAAGACTCACCTCGCTGTCTTCCGCATCACCGATCAACGTGTCGACGTTCTGACGATCAGGCATTTTTCGCAGCGCGATCTCACGCCCGATGACCTTTAGCCGCATGCCGCACTTCATCGCCCGCCGCCGTGTTGAGTTCGCCGAAACGGACATGGCCGGCATTGTGCACTTCGCCAACTTCTTCCGCTGGATGGAGGAGGCGGAGCACGAGTACTTCCGGTCGCTGGGGCTGACGATCGTGGCCCGGCAGGACGGGGCGGTGCATGTCGGCTGGCCGCGCGTCGCGGCCTCCTGCAACTTTCACAAGCCGCTGTTCTATCAGGACGAGTTCGATGTCCGCGTGACGGTCGAACGGCTGGGGGTGAAGTCGATCTCCTATCACTTCGAGCTGTGGCGCGACGCGGACCACATCGCGACCGGCCGCCTCAAAGTCGCCTGCTGCCTCTGCGGGCCGGAGGGAATCCTGCGATCCATCGAGATCCCCGAGGATTACCTGTCCCGGCTCCCCCGTCTGGAAGACGGCGGCGATCCGGAATGACGCGGCGGTTGGCGGAATGCTGCGTCGCGGCTAGAGTGTCGGGTCATTCTCAGCCAGCGAAAGGAACGACGTGGACGCGAAGATTGTCTTACTGCCGGGAGACGGGATAGGGCCGGAAGTCGTGGCGGAGGCCCAACAGGTCCTGCAGCGAGTGGCGGAGCGGTTCGGGCACCGTTTCGAACTGCAGTCCCATGCCATGGGAGGCTGCGCGATCGACGCCTGTGGCCAGCCGCTCCCCGATGAGACGCTCGCGGCCTGCCGGGAGTCGGACGCCATCCTGCTCGGGGCCGTAGGCGGGCCGAAATGGGACGACCCGCAGGCGAAGACGCGTCCCGAGGCGGGACTGCTCAAGCTCCGCAAGGAACTCGGGCTGTTCGCCAATCTGCGTCCGATCAAGCCGCATGCGGCGTTGCTCGAGTCGTCGCCGCTGAAACGGCAATACATCGAAGGGACCGACATCCTGTTTGTCCGCGAGCTGACGGGGGGGATCTACTTCGGGGAGTCCGGATCGCGGGCCGACAACGGCGTTGAAACGGCCTTTAACACGATGACGTATTCCACGCCGGAGATTGAGCGCGTGGTCCGCCTCGCCGCACGGGCCGCGATGCTGCGGCGGAACAAGCTGACATCGGTCGATAAGGCCAACGTGCTCGAAGTCTCCCGGCTGTGGCGTCGCGTCGCCGAACGGGTCGTCCGCGACGAATTTCCAGAGCTGCAGTACGACGTCGTGCTCGTCGATGCGATGGCGATGCATCTGATCTCGCGCCCCTCGACGTTCGACGTCGTGGTCACCGGGAACCTGTTCGGCGACATCCTCACCGACGAGGGGGCGATGCTCCCCGGATCGCTGGGACTGCTGCCTTCGGCGTCTCTGGGTGATTCCGGACCGGGACTGTACGAGCCGATTCACGGTTCGGCCCCCGACATTGCCGGAAGGGGACTCGCCAACCCGCTGGCGACGATCCTCGCGGCCGCCATGCTGTTGCGGCATTCGCTGAAGCTGGAGAACGAGGCCGCGGCCATCGAGAAGGCGGTCGAATCGGTCCTCGACGCCGGTCACCGTACGAAGGATCTCGTGCGTGGGAACGACAAAGTCATCAGCACGAGCGAGATGGGGCGGCTGGTTGTCGCGGCTCTTGAGCAGTGAGCCGACTTCACTCAGCTCCTGAGAAACGTAGCTGGACCAGTGAGAGTTCCGCCTGTTCGCGGGACTTCTGAAGCCTCACGACTCCAGCTACCGCGATCAGCTCTGCGCTTCGGTCTGGTACCACACCTGCCAGCGGCGTTCGTCGTAGCCAAAGTCCTGGCCGGTGATTTTCTTGAGCGTGCTCAGCACGGCGGCGTTCTTGACGTTCCCCTTGATCGTGACCTTGCGAGTCTGCCGCGGGGCGAACCGGGGCTGATGCACGACGGCTCCGTAAGGGAGTTGGCCGCTTCGCGCGAGGATTTCCAGTTCAGCAGGCAGAGATCCTGACTGCGCACCGGACATATTGACCTGGCCGCCCGGGGTGAGAAACGACGTCGCATTAGCGGCCGGGACTTCAACCTTCCATTTGTGCTCCGTCACGAGCGCTTCGATCAGATACGGAACGACCTCTTTATCCCCGATCTGGCCGATCGCCGCTGCCGCCCGCTGCACGATTGTGTTCGAATCGTTTCGCAGTTCCGGAACGTAATGGTGCAACGCGAGCAGGTACTGGTCCGGATTCAAACCGCTGAGCGCCGCGTCGCGCACTTGTTCGTCCTCGTCGTGCAGTGAGCGGTTGACGAGGTGCTCGACCGGTTTGTCTCCCGGCAACTGGCCGAGCAGTTCCATGCACAGCTTGCGGACGTTGTCGTTGCCGTCGTCCCCCATAAAGTTGACGAGGGCCGGCACCGCATCGGGGTCGGTGATACCGCGCAGCTGCGCGAGGCCCTCAGCCGATCGCTGTGCGTTGCGCCCGGTAATCCAGCCGGACCATTGGCGGATTTTCGGATACCACGCCGTTTCGGCGGCCCGCTCGGCGTCCGACTTCAACAGCAGATCCTGCTCCTGCTGCGTGATCCACTTTCCCTGATGCCGCACGTAGCCGCGGGACGTCATCCAGTCGTCACGCGTCATCCACTGACCGTTGTGAAGCACGTGGCCGAGAATGCGGCGGGCGTCGGCGTGATCGGGTTCCAGATCCAGCAACAGTTCGAGCTGCTCCTCACGCTGGGACTGCAGCCGCTGCTCCTTCGCCCACTCGGCGAGATCCCAGTGGGCCTCGACGGTATCGGGCAGGGCGCGGGCGCGCGTCTCGTATTCCTCGATCGTCAGCGAGCGGAAGTCGATGCCGTCGATCTCATCCCGGCCGATCGTCACCGTCCCGCCGCTGAGAGTCCGAACTGTCACGCGCGGGGCGTCCACGGCGCGCGTCGCCGCGTCAATCTCCCCGCGGATTTCGCCGCCGCGCTTGAGCCGCACGACGTCCGCATCGGCCGGAAACGACCACACGGCCGCACAAGCCATTACAAGGAACTGAATCGAGAAACGCCGTGACATGCCACAAATCCTCCGGGATCCGGAAGGCGATACGAATTGTACGCGCGCCGCTTCGGCCTCCGCAACAGGGTTTCTTCTCACCAACGGGTTTGACGCAAAGCCGCAAAGACGCAGAGAATCGCAAAGAAGTGGATAGAGAGAGAGCCTCAATGCGTGGGCGAACGCTTGCGACTTGAGTTCAGTATCCGCAATTCCCCTTCATTCTTTGCGCGTCTTGGCGTCTCCGCGGCTTTGCGTCGGACTTCTTGAGTCCGCCGCACACCGCACGCTACCATCCGCCGCATGTCCCAACGGCCGCAATATGCTCGGGTCTGGCAGACGTTCTTTCGGAACTCGCTCGTGCGCGAGATGACGTTTCGCGGCAACTTCGTGATCGAGGTGGTCACCCGCACCTTCTGGTTCGTCGCGCAGATCGTACTGTTCGAGATCATCTATTCCCACGTGCCGGATATCCGCGGCTGGACGCGGCCGCAGTTCTTCGCGTTCATGGCGACGGGGATGCTCGTCAATTCGCTGGTGGAAGCCTTCTTTCTGCCGAACTGCGCGAACTTCAGCGAGCTGATCCGCACCGGGGACCTGGATTTTGCGCTGCTCAAACCGATCGACACGCAGTTTCTCGTGTCGTTCGAGCGGATCGACCTGGCGGAACTGATCCAGGTGGTCTGGGCCGGCGGGCTGCTGTGGTACGGACTCGACCGGGCGAACGTGGACGTCACCTGGGAGAACGCGGTGCTGTACCTGCTGCTGATCGGCGTCGCCGTCGCGTTCTTCTACTGCCTGATGATCACGCTCGCCAGCACGAGCGTCTTCCTCGGCCGGAACCAGGGGCTGTACGACTTCTGGTTTTACATCACGGTTTTCGCGCGCTATCCGCAGAGCTTCTTTCGCACGGGGGGCTGGGCCGGCGAGACACTGTGGTTCAGTTTCTCGTTTATCATTCCGATCCTGCTGGTGATCACGATCCCCGCGCAGGTAGTGCTCAACATGCGGCTGACATGGGAGGTCGCGCTGATCGCTCCTGCGCTAACGCTCGCCGGCCTGCTGCTGTCGCGGAGATTCTTCCGGTGGTCGCTCAGCCATTACCGCAGCGCGAGTAGTTGAGCTCAATGCGTTCTTCAAACAAGCTGAATAGGAGGCAACGGAGGGAACAGAGAGGGGCAGTAATCGATGCCTCGCTCGTGACCAGGCGTCACGCCAGAGTGCCCCATTCGTCATGAGATTGAGCCGCCCGCCTCTGAGCCTCCAGACGCAGCGTTCCGAGGCGTCTCCGTTTCCTCCGTTGCCTCCTGTTCAACTTCTTTCATCAGCGCTGCCAGGGCGCCTTGTACTGCAATCCCAGGCTCATGATCCGCTTCAGTAGTTCCTCGTACGAGAGGCCCCCCGCGTGCGCTGATTCCGCGAAATCCTCCCCGTACGCGAGGTTCGGGTTCGCGTTCGCCTCCAGCACGTACAGTTTGCCTTCCTCAGAGAGCCGCAGATCGATTCGCGCGTAGCCGCTCATGGAGAGTTCCCGGTAAACGCGCTTGCAGAGGTGGGCGATCTTGCCGTCGAGTCCTTCCGGCAGTGCAGCCGCGGCCTGGGTGGTCACGCCGTACTTCTCGCGATAGGCGTCGTCCCATTTGATCTTCGCGGTGGCGATCCGCGCCTGCTCTTCGGGCATGCGGCTGAAGTCCATCTCCCATACCGGGAAGGTCTGCAGCCGCAGGTTGCCGATGACTCCGACGTACAGCTCTCGGCCGGCGATGTACTCCTCGATCAGTGCGTCGCTCCCGACGCTCTCGTGGACAAAGTGCACACGTTCGACGAGCGCCTTCTCGTCCCACACGACCGACGCCTGCGAGATTCCGTGAGACGCGTCTTCGCCGACGGACTTCACCAGCAGGGGATACTTGAGCCGCTTCGTGGAGCGGACCTTGCGGCCTACCGGCGCGAGCTGAAAGTGCGGCGTCGGAATGCGGTGATAGAGCATGATCTTCTTGGCGAGCGCCTTGTTGCGCGAGATCATCATGCCCAGCGGATTGCAGCCGGTGTACGGCTGGAGCATCAGCTCCAGGTAGCTGACGACCGCCTGGTCGTAGAGCGTGACCCCGTGGAACTCCTCCAGCAGCATGAAAGCGACGTTCGGCTGCCACTCGTCAATGACCTGCTTCACCGGGGCGAGATCGTTATACACGCCGATGGGGCGCACCTCGTGCCCCATCTCCTTGAGCGTGTGCACCACGTCGAATTCACATTTCCACTCGGCAATCTCCTTTTCGGTCTTGCCTTCCAGCGAGTCGGGCGGCACCAACCCGTCGCGAACAAGCACCAGCACGCGGAGGTTGCTCATAGTGGGAATGGAGTCGAAAACAGTCGGCGATTGACGAGGGGTGAGGGTGCGATGGTCAGAACCCAGGTTTCTCCGGGAGTCCGGGGTTCTCAAAGCGCGGTTGAGCGAAGATTAGTGAAGCGGCGCGTCGTTCGCACCTGTTCGTGACCGAAGAACGCGCCGGCGTCACAGCGCGATGCGGTGCAGGCCGGCGTTGAGATAGTTCATGATGTGCATCGTCAGCACAACGAGCGCCTGCCTCTCGACTTCGCTCTCCGGACGATCGAGTCGCAGGTCGAGTGCTTCGCAGCGCTCGACCATGTCGGAGAGGACCTGGTCGATGGTGTACTGATACTCCCCGGTCCAGTCGGCCACGTCGGCCCGCAGCCGCGACCGCACGCGCCGCAGAAAGGCCGCGGCCGAGCGTCCGTTGTTTGATCCGTGGCCCTTGACGAACAGCCGCATCAGGTCCCGGTCCAGATCATGCGGCAGATCGATGCCGTAAAACGCCCGCCGCTCTCCGTAATGCTCGGCGAGGGTCTTGCGGATTGAGCGCATCGGCTCGACGCGCATCCGCGTCCGCACCTTCGTCGGCTCATCGCGGATCTCGCGCATCAGCTGATCGACGAACTTGAGCTTCTTGAACGCGGGCCAGCCGTCGTAGCGGGTGCGCCAGTCCGACCGCGGCTTGAGCCAGACGGCGAACGTTTCGGCGAAATCCTCCACCGGGTGACTCTGGGCATACCACGCTTCGAGGTGATGCACGAAGCTCTTGCTGAACGGCCGCGGAGTGTAGAACTCCGGGTAAGGCTGCGACGCCGATCCAAACACCCGCCGCCAGCTGGCCCGCCGCCGCAGGCGGTAGGCATTATCGATCGCGTGCCCCACTTCGTGCCGCAGGATCTTGAGGCACCATTCTTCGGTCCCCCCTTCCACTTCCAGCATCTGCGACTCCTCCAGCTCCATCAGCCGTGGATGAGCCAGATAGAAGGGCACCGCGACGCCCGGCACGCCGTCGGGCGTGAACCAGTCGGTGGAGAGCCAGAAGTGGGGATGGAAGCGGATTCCCTTCAGTTCCAGCTCGTCGTGCATCCTCTGAATGCGGCTCTCCAGCGGGGTGCCCTCGATCTGGATGGGGAGATCGCAGACACGGGTCGCAAGCAGCTCGCTGTCGCTCATCCGGTATAGCCGGCGATCGCCGTACCGGGCGCGGGGCGCCGTTCGCTCTTTCCGGTGGTTGCGGATGCTCAACTGTGCACGTCTGCCAGGAGGGCCCGTGAATCCGGCCGCCAGCGCCTCCTCATAGCGCTGCGGCTGAATAGTATTCGATCGACCGAAACCGAGAACCAACTTGGGCCTGGTTTCGGCTGCAATTGAAGAACTTCTCGGGCGACTGGCCCTGGCAGGCTTTGGAGCGTGTCCGGCGGCCGCGACTCACTCCCTGCCGGGCGGCCACGGCGTGATCAATGGCGATCGCCAGCATCACGGACCTCGACACGGCTCTCAGATTCCCGACTGGCCGCCGACTCGTCACCCCAGTGCGGCCCCATCAGCCCGCGGGAGTCCTCCGAGCGGGTAACGGCCGGCTCGCGAAGATCCGCCGGTTCGTTGCCGGGACGATCCTCCGTGCGGAGCACCTCGCCCCCCAGCCGTCGCAATTTTTCCTCCAGACGCTCGTAGCCGCGATCAAGGTGGTAGATGCGGCGGACGATCGAGCATCCCCGAGCGGCCAGCGCGGCCAGCACCAGTGCGGCGCTCGCCCGCAGGTCCGAAGCCATCACGCTGGCGCCGCTGAGTTGCACCGGACCGTGGATTACAGCCGTGGACGCTTCCCGTCGAATGTCGGCCCCGAGCCGTGCCAGCTCCGAAATGTGCATGAAGCGGTCGGGGAACACCTTGTCAGTCACCAGGCTGATTCCGTCCGCCGTGGTCAGCAATGCCGTCAGCTGGGCCTGCACGTCGGTCGGAATTGCCGGATGAGGCAGGGCCACGCAGTCGGTGCTCCGCAGCGGTCCACGGCCATCCACGACCAGGGAAGTTCCTGAGCAAGTGATCCGCACGCCGATTTCCCGCAGCTTTTCCAGCACCGCTGTCATGTGGGCTGGCCGACATTGCCTGATCTCGACGACTCCCCGCGTGATGGCCGCCGCAATCGCCAGCGTAATCGCCTCGATCCGGTCGGGGATCACCGTATGCTCGCACTTGTGTAGCCGACTCACCCCGTGAATCCGCAGCGTTGGCGTGCCGAGACCCTCGATTCGAGCTCCTGCCGCGTTCAGGAACCGCCCCAGATCGGCCACCTCCGGCTCGCAGGCCGCTGCTTCAATCGTCGTCGTTCCTTCCGCGAAGACGGCCGCCGACATGACGTTGCAGGTGCCCGTCACGGTGCTGCCGTTGGGACCGCCGAGATAGACGTCGGTCCCGCGCAGCCGCGTCGCTTCAGCAATGACGTACCCCCGCTCAATCCTGATCTCGGCGCCGAGTGCGCGCAGACCCTTCAGGTGCAGGTCGATCGGCCGATGTCCGATGTTGCATCCGCCCGGCAGCGAAACGCATGCCCGTCCACGACGGCCCAATAGCGGACCGAGCACGCAGACCCCCGCCCGCATCCGCCGCACCAGTTCATAGTGCGCGAGGCATGCGTCATCCCGCAGCGGCGTCGTCACTACCGCGCCGTCCGTCCGCCGCGCAACTTGCATTCCGAGCGTTTCCAGCAGTTCGCTCAGAGTCCGAATGTCGGCCAGATCGGGGACGTTTCGCAGCACGCATTCCCCATCCACCGCCAACGCCGCCGCCAGGATGGGGAGCGCCGCATTCTTTGCGCCGCTCACGCTCACGCCGCCCCCCAGCGGGCGGCCACCGCGAATGACAAACATGTCCATCCCTGGACTCCTCGCACTGCAGCATGTTCAGAGCACCGCAATATCCCGGATTCTCCAGTAAACCGGGTTTCTCGTGCGCTCACTCGCTGCGCCGTGCAATGACCACCCGCGGCTGGTTCGACAGGTCCTGCCGGATTCCGGCAGAAGCATAGGTTCCCTGTGCCTCCAGCAGTTCCCGCACCAAATCGGCCTGCTCCGGGCTGCACTCGATCATCAATGCGCCGCCCGGAACCATCCAGTCCGGAGCGTTGTCCACGATTCGCCGGATGATGTCCAGACCATCCTCGCCGCCGTCGAGCGCTCCGTGCGGTTCGCTCAATCGGACATCCGGCTGCAGTTCAGGAATCTCATTCGTGCGAACGTAGGGAGGATTGCTGACGATGGCGTCGAAACGCGCATCGTCCGCCAGAGATGCAAACAGATCCCCCTCCAGAAACTGCACGCGATGATCGACACCGTGGCGATCCGCGTTTCGCTGCGCGACCTCAAGCGCCGCCGAGCTCACGTCCACCGCCGTGACCCGGGCATCGGGAAGATTCACGGCGAGGGCCACCGCGACGCATCCGGAACCGGTCCCGATGTCCAGTACTCTGGCGGATGACCGGGATTTGAGAAAACTCAGCGCCTCAATGACGAGCGTTTCCGTGTCCGGCCGCGGAATGAGCACAGCGGGCGTAACATGAAACGGCAGACTGAAGAACTCCCGCTGGCCGATGAGATAGGCCACCGGTTCGGCCGCCGCGCGCCGCTGGACGAGTTCCCGCATGCGACCGCGCACGGGCTCAGGCAACGGTTCGTCATATGCCGTATACAGGTGGATGCGGGGGCAGCCTCGGGCGTGCGCGAGCAGGAGCTCCGCGTCGAGTCGGGGCGATTCGCTGCCGCGCTCCTTCAGATACCCCGTCGTCCATTCCAGAACACGACGGATCGTCCAAGGCCCCTCGATGCTGGTCGGACTGACTGACAAGGTTGGCCTTTGCAGCGGGGGGCTCTCTGGCCCCGTGTTGGTCAGTTACTCTCCGCCGTCCCGTCGCCGTGAAGCCGTTCCCGACGATCAAATTCCAGCAGTCCCTCGACCAGCTCGTCAAGGTGGCCCGCCATCACCTGGTCCAGCTTATAGAGCGTCAGCCCGATGCGGTGGTCGGTCACGCGCCCCTGCGGGAAGTTGTAGGTGCGGTTGCGATCGGAACGGTCGCCGGTGCCCAACAGATTACGACGGGTTGATGCCTCGGCCTGCTGGCGCTTGGCCATTTCGGCAGCGCGGATACGCGCCCCCAACACAGACATCGCCTTGGCTTTGTTTTTGTGCTGTGAACGTTCGTCCTGACACTCCACCACAATACCGGTTGGCAAGTGGGTAATACGGATAGCCGAGTCG
>JBGTSJ010000011.1:0-212381 GCA_041940305.1 Planctomycetaceae bacterium | reverse complement strand
GCGATGGTGGCGCGATCGGGAAGGCTCATCGCGGCCAGGCCCGGTCCGTAGAACTCCACGAACTTGCCGACGACGCCGTGCCGGCGCAGCATCTGCGTGACGGTCAGCACCAGGTCGGTCGCGGTTGCTCCTTCCGGCAGTTCACCGGTGAGTTTGAAGCCGACAACCTCCGGCAGCAGCATGTAGATTGGCTGCCCCAGCACGACGGCTTCGGCCTCGATGCCTCCGACTCCCCAGCCGACGACGCCGAGCCCGTTGATCATGGTGGTGTGGGAATCGGTGCCGACGAGCGAGTCGGGGTAGGCCACGGCGTTCTTCCCCTTGCCGTCGGTGAGGACGACCGTCGCCAGGTATTCGAGATTCACCTGGTGGACGATGCCGGTCGCCGGCGGGACGACGCGGAAATTCTGGAAGGCCCGCTGCCCCCACTTGAGAAACTGGTAGCGTTCCTGGTTGCGCTCGAATTCCTTGTCCACGTTGAACTGCAGGGCGAGCGGCGTGGCGAACTGATCGACCTGCACACTGTGGTCGATGACGAGGTCGCATTGCACGAGCGGGTTGATCTTCTTCGGGTCCCCCCCCATGCGGACCATCGCCTCGCGCAGGGCGGCAAGATCGACCACCGCCGGCACGCCGGTGAAGTCCTGCAGGACGACGCGGCCCGGCTTGAACGGGATTTCGACCTGCTTCGGAGCTTCCGCGTTCCATTCGGCGACGTTGACGACGTCCTCCTCGCTGACGATGAAGTCGTCGACGTTCCGCAGGCAGGCTTCCAGCAGCACGCGGAGCGAAAACGGCAGGGTGGCGACGTCGCCGATGCCGGCCTCGATCAGTCTGGTGAGGCTGTAGATCGTAAAGTCACCAGCGGCGCTGGACAGCCGCTGTGCGGCCCCGAAGGGATTCCCGGTCGGCATCGAAATTCGCTCCCGAAAGACGGCACGCGGGTGGAGGGTGGTCCCTGCACGCGGCGCCGGACGTGATCGCTGTAAGTTATGACCTGTATGTATCAAAACGCTTTGGGCCGGAGAAGTCGCGGGCGGCGGGTCGTGGAGCAATTGGCGGCGGGCGCGGATGTCCAGCGCCTGATGCGCTGGCGATGGGGGGGAGTTGCGCTGGCGGGTGAGAGGGCCGACGCCAAGGCGCGGAGACGCAAAGACGCGCGAAGAAAGAGGAGGGTAAGATGGCGCGGTGCGGGTGGGGGGCATGCGATGGTCGTTCCCGCAGGCCGTCCCGGCTACACTTAGCACAGCGGACGTGGGACGGCACTGCTGGGCAAGCTAGCAGTGGGACCCGATGCCCGAGTTCCTTCACAGTGACATCCTCGTCTGATCGCGGAATGACGTCGCCAATGCTCGCCAGCCGCCCCTGCCGGATTGTCAGCCGGGCCGTGCTGGCGCTCGCGGTGGGCATGCTGCTGGTGAGCGGGTATGTTGGCAGCGCGTTGGTCCTCTCGGTGGCGACGAAGGCCGGCTGGCTTCCACCGCCGACGCCGAACTCGCCACTGATGGTCGCGTACGCGCCGCTACGATGGTACGCGGCGTCCGACATACCTGGCGCAAGACTGCTCCAGCAGATGGCGCATGGATCGCATGAAATGGGGCGTTCCCTTCGCTGAAGAGAAGACTGGGATCCCCGCGGCTTCCTCAACAACCTGCTCGCAGAACGTGTCCGGGTTCGTCGTCGTGTCTGCTCCGCTCGCGATGCGGCTGCTGCATGCGCACGATCGTACGCGGGACGTCTCCCGGGCACACGTCGAGACGCCTGTATTCCCAACGCCACTGCCGGACAAGCCAGCAGTGGCAGCCGGCCGGTCCGGTGAGTTGTATCGTTAGGTGCCAGATGAGCCGCGACGTTACTCCTGGCTGGCGATTTGTCTCCATCGACTTTGAAGAGGCGAACGTGCTGCTTGAAGGCGTGAACCCTTGGAACTTTGTGTGCGAGTGGCGTGATACGGGCGAGGATCCGATAACGGTCGCTCACCCGAGCTATCCTGCTCAGCGCCATTCCATGTTCGTATACGAATTGGCGCTGCCAACGGGGAAGATTAGATTCGCTGCCGGTGAGTTCTCGAACGGAGTTTGGGGCTTCTACTCGCCCAAGTGAGGTCTCAGCGCGCGTTTCGCTGAGCCACGTGCCAGCGCCTCACAAGCAGTTGGAGCGGACCGTCACACGGCGTCGCGTGCGCGCCGCATCTGCGTCATTCCATTGTGCACACCCGGCTGGTCACGTTGATTGCTGCGAATCTCGATTCGGCCGGGTATCGTGGCTTCCACGTGACGGATACCATGGGAGAACATCGTGAATAGATTACGGCGGTGTATCGCAGCGGCGTTGGCGGTTCTCTGCGCAGTCAGCATCGGATTGACAGTAAGCATCGGTCGGGATGACGAACAACCTTCGATCGATGCGAGCGAGGGCGGGGGCCGTACGGCTACGGTGGTGATTGCCGCCGCTGATGCGCCCGAACATCTGAGGTCGACGGCGGATGTCGTCTGCCCGGGCACCGACGACCATCTGGTGATCAATGCGGCGATCGCTGCGTTGCCGCCGAGCGGCGGACGCGTGCATCTGACTGGCGGTTCGTACAGTATCGGCGCGATCGGGGGCACATACAGCGGCGTCAAGATCGACCGGAGCAACGTGCTGCTCACCGGCGAAGGCAGCGCAACCCGCCTGACGCTTCAGGGCGGCCTGACCGACATCAACACCATCTGGATCCGCGGAGACCTCCGCGACGTCACCGTCCGCGACCTGTTCATCGACGGCAACGAAGAAGAGCAGGTCCCCTGGGTCCGCGAGAGGTCACAATGGGACGGCGGCAACGGAATCAAGATCATCAACCCGGGACCGGCCGCCGACACCCCCGGAGGCATTCCCGATCAGACACCGCGCAACGTCAGAGTGATAAATTGCCGTATCGAAGACTGCCAGCTCATGGCAGTCATGGCGCACGGAACGGCGGTCGAAGTGCTCGACTGCTACTTCACCGGAAGTTTCGGCAGCCACGTCATCGAGTTGCTCGGCCATTCTGGCCGCATCGAGGGGTGTACCTTACGCGTCAAGGAAGGTGACACGGCTGCCTTCGGTTTCGCCACGGACCGGTCCTACTATTATCAGATCATCAACAACAAAATCTTTGTCGAGGCCGGCGGAAAGATCAATTCACATCCGCTCAACAACTGGCCACCCACATCCGACGGCCACGCCGTGAAAGGGCGGGAGTTCCACGGCATCATCGCCGGCAACATACTGATCAATAATGGCACGATCGGCCCCGTCCGCCTCGACGGATACATGGACATCGTGCACAGCAACATATTCCGCAACGTGCCTGTGGTGATCGGCGATCCCCTCGGCGGCATGGGCGTCACGTTCGAGCACAACCTGCTGATCAACACCACTCTGGAAATCAATAGCCCGCACCGCGGGGAGGACTGCCGCATCTTGATCAATGGCAACCAGTTCTTCGATTCCACCGTCAAGCACACCGACGGCAACGTCGTATGGGGCGTGAACCCCGGCTACACGACCGAGAACACCGGCGTCGCCGTCATCGCCGCGGATCAGACCGAAGTAGTGGTGGACCACGGTATGGTGGCCGTTCCCGCGTCCGTGCAAGTGACCCCCGCCAACAACATGGGGACGGCTGCGAAGTACTGGGTGGACCATTTAACTGAGCGGCAGTTCCACATCAAGGTGGACGCCGCCCCCGGTGCACCGACCGCCGTCTTCCACTGGCGTGCGGTGACAACGGGCGCGCAGACGCTCGAGGGCGCACCCTGACCCTGCGCTATTTTCTCAGGGAGAGACCGGGACATCGCAGATTGTTCGCCAATTGTCATTGCGAGACAAAGATTATGGACACTCAAGAGCTATCAACTAGGGATGACTTTGAGCATTGGCTTGCGTCGATGGACGATTTCTTGGAGCAGTTCATTGCTCAGTTTCCACCAAAAGATCAGCCTCGCTTGGACTACTCACCACCTTCATTGGATATTGTCGAAGCATGGATACTCAGGGAATATGCTGACACCGATGCGATGCTCGCAAAATCAGAGGGGCAAGCAGTAAATCAGTCGGCTTGTTATGTGGGAGAAACATTCCGAAAAGTGTTGGGCGGTAAGTGGGACATTCGACTGGACGACCCAGATTTTGCCTATCACGCAATGCCAATCATAACCGGGGCAAAAGACCCAGAGTGTCCCCTCACGCTTGTCACGGCTGCTGCTGATCGAAGAACTGGCAGTTACCTAAGAATGGTTCTGCAAAATTCTTGAAGATAGAGAAGGAAAGGGGACGCAGCTCTTTTCGCGGGAGTGTGGGACCAATGGAAGCGGCGTCCATCAGGACAAAAAGGCGTGCCCCACGCGGTCCCCCGCAGCAGCCCGTTCGGCAAGACGCAATCGCAGGTGCGGACGGCGAAGCGGCTGGGCCTGGAGTGGACCCTCCGCCCGCGCGGACGGGCAAAGAAAGATTCAACCCGAGCCAGACGGGCTGGAAAAGGGCTGCGTCCCCTTTATCCCCTAGCGGTCTCCTCAAGATTGAACGTGTCCGGGTTCGTCGAAGTGTCTGACCCGCTTGCGATGCGGCTCTTGCACGCGCTCGATCGTACGCGGAACGTGTCCCGGTCACATGTCGAGACGTCTGCACCCGCAGCGGCACTGCTGGACGAGCCAGCAGTGGCATCCGGTACCCGGCCTGTAAGCCACATTCCTTTGTAACATGAACACTTCGACAACGTGCCATGACCACTTTGTTGTGTGACCGTGAATTCTACGACTCACTCGCAGAAGAAACTGCTCACTTTATCGCAAGTCGCATTTCAGATCTTCACGCTCACTGTCGTGAGCACCGATCTCGGCTTCGGTCACTGTGCATTAACTTCGACGACGAAATGACGTACGTGTTGCGATGCGAAACTGAAAAGCAGTGGCAGCATCGGGATCAGCAATGCAAGACATACGTAATCACCTCTGGACTATCCCGTGGACAGCACCTCACTTTCGAAGACTGCTCGCGTAGTATCGAGACGGGCATCCTAAAGAGTGAGGATCTGTGCCGCCGGAGTGGCTCTTATCGTGAGGCGAAGATCGCGGATTGGTTTCCCACCGCGTGTGGAATCCCACGCCCCCCCATTCGCGACCTGCACTGGGAGTACTACGCGGGCGACTACTTCTCGGTCGGCAATCTGGAAGGAGTGTTCACTCCACAGTTGTATGCATACTGGGAGAAGTACCATCAGGTGTTTTCAGACAGGCTGATGGAGGAAGAGGATGTACGGTGTTATGGTGAGGGGATCGGCTACACGTTCGAGAGGCTTCAACTTGACTCCTGCTTCACCGACGCCGTTAAACAGGGAATGCTAAGAGCAGAAGCGGAGACTCGAAAAGTGCCGCATGTCGCTGAGTGTGTCGCATTTGTGGTCTACGGGGAGTCTTACTTCACTCCGGAATGTCTGGCGTGGGGCAATCGTTCACACGTCGGGTTGAAGTAACGGCTGGGTGCCTGTGATCCCCGAATCGCGCGCAGGTCAGAAACGTTGTCACGACAGAAGCGGTGGAGATTCGGGCCGGGTGCACGTCGGGACACCTGTACCCGCAGCGGCACTGCTGGACGAGCCAGCAGTGGCGCCCGGCACCCGGCCCAACAAGTGTCAGCCCGCCCCAAACTGCCGGCCCAGCGACCGCTCAGTCCTCCGCAGAGCCCGCGGACAGTCGCTCGCTCAATTCCGCCGGAATCCGCTCGGACGTCAGGACGCGATAGTTGGGATCCTCTGAATCCGGCCCGGCGCCGCCATGCGCGACCCGCAGCGACTCCCATACCCGCTGCATCTCGTAATGCAGATACAGGCTCTTGTCCGAGAAGCGCACCGCCCGAAAGTACCACGCCGGCCCCTCGCCGGTGTCGCGCGCTTCCACCTGCAGCAGGATCTCCGGATCCGTCGAGTACCCCACGAACGCATACAGGCCGCCACCCAGAATCTCATCGGAGATCTTCGCGTATTCCAGCAACGGAGTGGGCAGCAGCCGCAACTCCCACACGTCGCCGCGGCGATTCAGCTGAGCGGAGAATCCTTTCGTCAGGCGGCGGCATTGAAGGCGGAGCAGATTCGCGCTCGATGACGGCGCCGGCGCCTCGGGCACAGGTTCGAACCCGCCGACAACCTCCGGAGCCCACCGGATCTCCCCGGGCCCCGCAACCTCGACTTCCGCATCGGCGAACGACGCGAACTCATGCACGGCCAGCCGCTGCTCCGATCCGCTCAGCGGAAAACTGAACACGGTCCCCACCACAGCGGGCCGTCCCTGTTCGCACCAGGCGAACACCCCTCCATGATACCCGTCAATGCTGGTCCACTCGAAAACCGGCTCGTCGTTAATTGGAACGCTCGCCCCCTCTGCAGCCAGCGTCACCTCGTACGCACGCGCCGCCTGCCCGTAGTACTCGCTCCACGTCGCGGCAGCCGCAGCTTCCCCCTCCGCAGGAGCCTGAAAACTCACGACGACCACGCTGCACGCGAGCGTCCAAACGCACATCAGAGTCGTCCTTCGCGCGAGTCGAATCGGAAGACCGGATGATATCACCCTCCCCCGCCGTGTATCAGTTTAAACTCCGTCCGCATAATGTTGAAACCACCCCGCGGGGAGGGGGACAAGGCGCGGGCGCCACTGCTGGCTTGTCCAGCAGTGCGAGTGCAAGTGGACGCTCAGCCGAGCACGTCGGGTGGGAAGGGAGTGAGTCGCGGCAGGTGCTCGGGCAAGATGACGAATGCGAACAACCGGTAGCGATGTCGAGTGATCGCGCGGTCGATGGCGGTACACAGCATGCGGCACCAGAGATTCATTCGTCAGCAGCGGCAGACGGCGGTAGCACGAAAACGTCGAAATGGACGTGTCCGGGATCGTCGAAGTGCCTGACCCGATTGCGATGCGGCTGCTGCATGCGCACGATCGTACGCGGAACGTCTCCCAGGCACACGTCAAGATGCCTGCACCCGCAACGGCACTGCTGGACGAGCCAGCAGTGGCGCCCGGCCGACGCTAAGACGCGGAGTCGCAAAGTCGCGCGAAGTAGGCGAAGGTGAGGTGGCGCGGGTGGGGGGGCATGCGATGGTCGTTCCCGCAGGCCGTCCCGGCTACACGTGGCGACAGCGGACCAGCGACGGCGCTGGTGGGCGAGCCAGACGTGGCACTAGGGTCATCCCGCCTGCCCCCCCTCCGTTCACTCGCCCCGAGTCGTTTGTTCACGGATCGCGATCAACCCGAGTTCGTTCTTGGCCAAGAACCACACTGGTGCGTACATGCCAACATTCCCGCAATCGACGCACAGTTGTAGGTGCTTTCGGCAGCCTCGCTCATCTCCACACAGGCGATGACCAATACCGTCATAAAACTCTAACTCAGCAGTTTCATACGCATAAGTCCACTTTTGACAGGACTTATGCTCCTCTGCCTCCAGACGGTCTATTCTGCCAAGGAGCATTCGGGCGATGCCCCCTGGCCAGTGGTACGATACACTTAGTGTCAAATGCCTCTCAAGGAGTGAGATCGCCTCCTTTAAGGAAAATAACTCCGGCATGGTCACCGCGACATAGTAAAGCAAAAGTGGCGTACTCATATTGCCTGCGGCGTCTCCGTGACTGCAATCCAGCGCTCCGCGCCAAACACGGACCGCATCCTCACGGTTGTGCAAAAGCCAATTGGCGACGCCTGCTTGAATGTAGTCACTTGCCGCTTCGTGTGGATTCTCCTCGATCAACCGCGAGAAGACATTTGCGGCCCCGTGATATTGCGAGTCGCAAAGGTAGGCGATACCGAGATTGCGAAGCGTGACAATGCTCTGGTCTTGACGGTAATCGCGGCGAAGCTCAGCAATGGCCGCCGTAGCATTTCCATTCGTAAGCAATTGCCACGCCGTGTCCATCAATAAATCCCTGCGAAGCGAATCTCACCGGCGGCATTATCGGCCAGCCGGACTATTGTACGCACCAGGCCGATTCCTTGAAGTCTGGCACGCGTGCGATGGGTGGGGGCAAGGAGCATGGAGGGGGTGCGATGGAGAGGTACTTGCGAACCATCGAGCGAGTTTTCGGGCGAGGCGAGGGGCAACCACGCTCATCCGTGCATCGGTCGCATGAGACGAATGGTGTCACGCCGGTTCCTGTCCCGGGATTTGAGCACGTATGGCACGCAGCCTTTTTCCCGTCGAATGAGATGCAGTGGGTCTATCGATCCGGAAGCGTTCCGGGGCCAGATCGTTGTTGCTTCTGCAATGCCCCGACGGCAAAGCGCGCACCCTGCATGAGCGCGTATCCGCGGTTATGCGATCGGCTGTTCGGACGGGATACTGGCCTGGAGTGCCCATCATGTGATGAGCACACTGATCGCGGCCGCAGCAAGATATTGATCGACATCTGCGACCTGCGGACACCCTATTTGAGGGTCGAGTGTTTTGGCGTCAACGAGAGTTTTCTTGAGGAATGTCTGCGTCGGAGCACGGATGGTGAGTACGCCCCCCCGTGGCATGTCTTTCCCGGTAGCGTTCCCTACTTACGTTGGAACCAAGGCATTCGTCAGATGTGGATCCGGAGCGCGTGGGCGCCATTCTGGTGGGCTCTCTCGCAGAACGAACGAATCCGGTATCTGAAGAAGTGGGAGGTTCCGCACGAGTGGAAAGCGGCGATTGAGAGTCGCGAACGCCCCCTCTGGCAAATCCTGCACGGGCCGCCGTCACAGCATGATCTCAACGCTGAATAGGTGGTATGCCGAGGCTGCGGGATAGCCCATGCGAGAAAGCCGCGTCGTTCTCGGCTCCTCACCCCCGGCCCCTCTCCCCGCACAAAGCTACTGCAAGTAGAGAACTGTCTCGCGGGGAGAGGGGGGGTGGTTTTGCGCGTTGGCACCATTGCGCAACCGCGCCTGTTGCTGCAGGATGAGCGAGGGGGGAGCGGGGAACTCTTGAGAATTCGGGTGGGGGGTGCTTATATTGTTGGCGGGTACTGAACGGATAGGAAGCGATTGGATCTCGGCGGCCGGAGTGGGAACCGGCTGCTCTTCCTGGTGACCCGGTTCGCGACGCCGTCAGGGCGGCCGGTCGCGGTGTGGGAATGGAGGCCCTCATGGCTGGTCCGTCGGTGCAGAGCATCCGCCGTCACGTCGGCGGGCAGAGTTTCGAGCGCGGCCAACGCTACGTCCGCGCCGGACACATCCACGACGCCCGGCGTCAGGGTGACACGCTGAAGGCCCGATGCTGCGGGTCCGCCGGCAACGACTACCGGGTGGAAGTCCAGCTGGACGGGTCGAAGATCGTCGCCGGACATTGCACCTGCCCGGTGGGCGAAGGGGGCTTCTGCAAGCACGTCGCGGCGCTGCTGTTGACGTGGCGGAATCAGCCTGATGAATTCACGCCGGTCGAAGACATCGGGACCGTGCTGCAGCAGCGATCGAAGAACGAGCTGATCGACGTGATCCGTTCGCTGCTGGAGGCGGAACCGGAACTGGAGGAGCTGGTCGAGGCAGCCGCGGGAACGGCATCCGGCGTCGAGATGTCGCGGGCCGCGGTGCAGCGTGCGATCGACACGGCCCTGGAGCGGGACGGCTTCGGAATCGACCACGATCGCAACGTCGCCACCGCGCTCAAAATGCAGCTCAGCGTGGCGGGGCAGCGGCTCAAGTCCCACGACTATGCGAACGCGGCCGTGGTGGCGGAAGGGATCCTGGCGTCCATCACGGCCCATTATGAGTTCATCAGCGACGAACGGGGGACGGTCGCCCGGGCCGCATCGCAGGCGGCCGAAACGCTGACCCGGTGCTTTGCGTCCACTCCGGAAGACGACGCGCGCCGCGAATCGATGCTGCGGTCGATGTTCGACCTGCTCCGGTTTGACGTCGAGTACGGCGGGATCGGAGTGAGCGACGACATACCGGAGACGATCGCCCGCGACGCCTCGGCCGATGAACGTCGGCAGGTGGTCACCTGGGTGCGGGAGGCGCTCGGCGAGGAAGAGTCGGCGGGTGGCCTGTCCAATTGGCGCCGCGAGTGCTGGGGGGCCCTGGTGGCCGATCTGGCCGGTCCGGAGATGAGCACGGAGGAGTATCTTGCGCACTGCCGCGAGTTTGGACTGACCGAGGCGCTCATTGCGGAGCTGCTGAAGCGGAAGCGTTACGACGAAGCCCGGGAAGCGGCCCTCGAGGTCGCCGAGTACCGGTTGCCTGCGATCGCCGACATGCTGGTGAAGCATCGCCGTGCCGCCGATGCCGAGGCGGTGATGACGGCCCGGGCGGAGGACGCACAGCGGGGCGAAGCATCGGAATGGCTCGTGGGGTTCTACGAAGGTCGCGAGCGGTGGGACGACGCGATTGCGTGGCGGCTGAAGTGGTTTCGCAAACACCCGGGGCTGGAGCCGTACCGGGAACTGCGGCGCGTGGCGAAGAAGGCGGGAGCATGGCCCGAGCTGCGTGAGGAATTGCTGACGATGATTCGGGAGACGGGGGATCCGGCAGTCGAAATTCCGGTGCTGCTTGAGGAGAAGCGGTCCGACGAGTTGCTGCAGTTGCTGGATGAGTGGATGCGGTCGAAGCGGCGGATTCCGCGGAGCACATTGTTGGACCTGGCGCGCTCCTTTGAGCAGAAGCACCCTGAGCGGGCATTGGAGATCTACCTGCAGCAGGCGGAACTGGCGATGCAGGGACGCCACCGCGGAAGTTACGCCGAGGCGTGCGATCTGCTGCGTAAGGCGCGCGACGTGTATCAGGCGACGGGGCGCGACGCGGAGTGGCGGAGCTGCGTGGAAGGGATCGCCTCAGAGAACCGGAAGCTGCGGGCGTTTCAGGATGAGTTGCGGCGGGCGAAGCTGATGCCGCGGTGAGGCGTGGGGCGCGGGCTGGAGGGGGCTTTGGTTGGGGACGGAACGAGGTCCCGGAGGTCGGGGCGTGTGGCGGGGAGTGCAGCGGCGGCACAGGGGACTGTGCCGGCGACTTTGGTGAGATGCTGCGCGGGTGACATCGATCGGCACGGCCAATCGTCTGCTGTGAAGAGCCCGGCGGCGACGGTAGACTGGCGTCATGTCGACTGACCCGCTGCGCATGATCCTGCTGGCACGGAACGGGTCTCCGCGCGTGCTGCGGGCCTGTGCCGACCTGCGTCCGCTGCTGGATGAGCGGTCTGGGATCGATCTGCTGGGGGTCTTCGGCGACCAGGACGGCGCCGCATTGCCATCGGCTGCAGAACTGGCGGTGGTCCTGGGAGGCGATGGGGCGATCCTGCGGGCCTGCCGGGAGTTCGGGACCGATCAGCGGCCGATTCTGGGGGTCAACCTTGGGCGGCTGGGGTTTCTCGCGGATTTGTCGCCGGAGGAGTTTCGCAGCCGGATCGCGTGCATCGAGCGGCGCGAGTTTCGGGTCGCCCATCATCTGATGTTCGAGTGCGAACTGCAGCGGGCGGACGGGACGCGGGAGGTGTTTCTGGGGCTGAATGAGGTCGCCGTGCTGGCGGGGTCGTCGTTGTCGATGATCGACATCGAGCTGGAGATCGACGGCGAGCGGATTACGACGTACAGCGGCGACGGATTGATCATCAGCACGCCGGTGGGGTCGACGGCGCACAGTCTTTCAGCCGGCGGGCCGATTCTGCGTCAGGACCTGCAGGCGTTTGTGATCACGCCGGTCTGTCCGCATACGCTGACCAACCGGCCGCTAGTGGATGGCGCGGCGTGCAGGTACACGATGCGCGTTCCCGAGACGCCGACGGGTGTGATGATGGTCGTGGACGGCCAGATCAAGCAGCCGCTCTTAGCAGGAGACGCCGTTCATGTGCGGCGCGCCGATGTGACATTCCAGCTTGCGCGCGTGCCGGGGCACAGCTTTTACGGCACGCTGCATCGCAAGCTGGGATGGGGGGGGCAACCGCATTATGAGCGGCCGCGCGGGTGAGCGGGGGTACTCGGCGATGCCGTCGGGTGCATACGCTCGTGGGCGGCAGGTGGGTCCGGAGGTCGCTCTGGGTGGCTGTTCGTCCAGCGGCGGCACAGGGCACTGTGCCGGCGACTCTGGTCACCCGTCGTTGGATGCGTCGTGGGTGCGGAAGTGGCGGCGGACGATTTCGAATGTCGCGTGGCCGCGGTGCATGGTGTGCCGCTTTCCGTGGCGCGTGATCATTGACTCCGGTGATGACCCGGACGCGATCCGCCGCATGACCGGACTCCGGAGCAGGCCATCGTTGCCGAAGGCGGTTGCCGGGACGAGTGACAGCAGCAGCCGGGACAGGCACTCGTGCAGCCGGGCGCGAAGCGGGTCTTCGATGTCGCCGGCAGGCATCGCCTGACGCAGGCTCACGATCAACAGCCGCTGTGCCGTCAGGGATGCATCGCCCCCCGACTCTTTGCGGAAGCGTTCCAGCCGCGCGCGATCAATCGCGAACTCGGCGGCGGCGTCTCCCAGAGCGCGGCTCGCCAGCAGCAGGTCGGTCCAGTGCTCGGTGCGGCGGCGCAGGCGGTTGAGCCGCAGCAATGCTCCGAGCGGCTGCGCGCCGTCGAGGACGGTGGACAATACTGAATGCTTGGCCTGCAGGTGATCGAGCAGCAGATGTCGGGCGAACGGCCCTGCGTTCGTCTGGCCGCGGCGGGCGTCCCGGGCGACGAGAATCGACGCGGCGACGCGGACCGGGATCTCCGAGATCAAGACCTCCTCCGCCACCGGGAGCAATCTCTGCCGCTGCTCCGCCGATCCATCGGATTCGGCGGCGCACTGCAAGATCGCCCACCAGCACTTCAGTCGGCGTCGCGAAAGGGCGGCCAGGTCGTAGAGCGTGGAGGAGGAGATTTCCTCCGGGGACTCAACGACGTGAGCAGCCTGCTGGGCCAGCAACCCGGCGCATTCTGCCAAATCCCGATACGAGAGTGTCAACATGCGATGCGTTGTGCAGAAGCCGCGGAGAGTCCCGTGGAATTCGAGAGCCCGCCGGTTGCGTGAGCCATGCGGCGCACTGCGAACCGGCACTGTGCCGTCAAAACGCAAACGGGGTGCCGAACGCCGGCGCGGCTTGAAATCGGCAGGCGTGAACAGAGCAGGACGTGTCGTCACCGGAGCTTACGACGCGTTGAGCTCTCTGCGGCCGGCGTGGCAGCGAGGCATCACGTTGCGCGGGGGAAGCATGCGGACGCGCGCGGTGGGTCTACGGGGCCGCAGGAGCGACGAACATCAGAGCGGGCGAGCGCTGTGGGGATGTCGGCCGGTGACGCGTCGGATTAGCGCGATGTTTCAATGACTGAACACGGCTGTCGACGGGCGTCCGTTGGGAGCGGCGGTGATCGACCGGAGTGGTGGTGCGTGCCGGGTGTGCACGTCCGGGGCGTGGTTTGGTCCCGGGGGGCTCGGGGGCATGGTTGAGGACGCAGCGGCGGCACAGGGGACTGTGCCGCCGACTATGACGGACGCTGCGCGTCTCGCGATTGCCGAGATTCAGTCTTCCAGGTCGCTGAGGAGCTGCAGGTGGTGGACCGGCCATTCGTGGCGGCAGGCGTTGCAGAAGAAGCCGACGACCGTGGCGGTGCCGGGGATCGCTTCGCAGCGGCGATCGAGCAGGGCGTCGTCCGCCTCGACCGCTTCCACTGTGACGCGGTGGCACTTCGGGCAGGACTGATTGCGGTGCTTCAGGCGGGCCCGTTCCACTACGGACTGCGGCCGCATCCGGTTCGCAATCGTTGGAAACGCGAGGATGCAGGGGGTGTCGGTCGCGCGACCGGCCGAGACAGCAACAGCGGCAGAGCGGCTCATCCTTGAGCTCCCATCGAACATGATGTCGGGATTCCATTCCGGCTGCGGACCCGCTGTTGAGAATCAGCGAGTCCGGCAGCGTCGGGAAGATACCTGCCGCATGTGACTGATTCAAGCCCGCGCTGCGGCAAATCTTTCGACGCGCCGAGCGAAATCGCTCACAGAAGTCCGTATGCCTGCAGGGTTTGCCGCAGTTTCGGGAGACTGGCCTCATCCAGGCGGGTCAGCGGGAGGCGGACTTCGCCGGTGTCGCGGCCGAGCATCTGCATCGCGGCTTTGAGCGGGATCGGATTCGTCGCCAGGCTCAGCATGTCGCGGCAGAGGGGGAACAGCTTGGCGTGCCACTTCTGGGCCTCGGCGACGTTGCCGGACTTCCACGCCTTGAGCATCTGCTGGACGTCCTGCGGGACGATGTTGCCGACGACCGAGACGACGCCGCTGCCGCCCAGCGACAACAGGGGGAGCGTGAGGCTGTCGTCCCCGGAGAGCACGGTCAGATTGCTGCCCGTGAGGATGAACGAAGCCTGGTCCATCGAGCCTGTCGATTCCTTCACGGCGACGATGTTCGGGATCTCGCCCAGCCGGCAGATCGTCTCCGGCTCCATGTTCTTCGCGGTGCGTCCCGGGATGTTGTAGAGGACGATCGGGATATCGACGGCTTCGGCGACGGACGCGTAGTGCCGGAAGAAGCCGTCCTGCATGGGCTTGTTGTAGTAGGGGGCGACCATCAGCGCGCCGTCGGCCCCCGCCTTGCGGGCGCTGCGGGTGAGACGGATGGCTTCCGCCGTGCTGTTGGAACCGGTGCCCGCCATGACCTTAATGCGGCCGGCCGCCTGGTCGCAGACGATCCCGATGACCCGCTCGTGCTCATCGTGGCTGAGCGTCGGGCTCTCGCCGGTGGTGCCCACGGGGCTGACGCACTCGGTGCCGGCGCTGACCTGGAAGTCCACCAGTTTTCGCAGTGCGGCTTCGTCGATCTCGCCGTCCCGCAGCGGGGTGACGAGCGCGACCGTGAGCCCGGAAAACATCTCGCCTTTGCGTGTCACCGTCCCGTGCCTTTTGTCTGGAGTGGCGGAAAGCCCCTGAGACCGTCAGCGTAGTTCCCGCTGATCAAATTGCAAAGCAGACGGATGTGTTGACCAGTGTTGACCGGGGGATGCGGTCGTCGTGATTGACGTCGTGCGGTGAATCAATGAGTTGATTCGCCAATTCCTGTACTCGGCCCGGCGTTTACGCCGGGTTCAGGTTGAGCGCAGTATACTGAGTCCGGTTCACCGGACTTCTCGCCGTTCGGCTTAAGCCATGCAGCGAGAAGCCTCGTGAACGAGGCTCAAGGGCGATCTCGTCGACGCGGCAACCCGGCGTGAACGCCGGGCCGAATACAGGAGATGCTATATTGCGGAAGCGCGACGTGCTGCCGACTTCGTCCCGTTGATGGCTGCCGGGGCGCGACCTATAGTGACGCTGGCTGTGAGATGAAATCGGATGGGAGTGCGTCGCGTGGAGATTCAGGTCAACGGTGAGCGGCGCGAGGTGGCGGCGTCGATGACCGTTGCTGAGTTGATTGCGCAGATGCAGCTGCCGACGCGATTTCTCGCGGTCGAACGAAATCGCGAAGTGGTCCCGCGCGAGCAGCACGCCCGTTGCGTCCTGCAGCCGGGAGACCAGTTGGAGATTGTGACGCTCGTGGGGGGCGGATAGCGCCGATGGAGACGGAAACCGACAACGTGGCTGCGCCAACTCCCTTCCGGCTGGGGACGCACGAGCTGCGCTCGCGCCTGATCGTCGGCACGGGTAAGTATGCGACGTACGAGTTGATGCGAGAATGCCTGGAGGCAAGCGGCGCCGATGTGATCACGGTCGCCGTCCGCCGCGAACGGCTGGTGGATGCCGAGGGACGGAATATCCTCGATTTCATCGACCTCAGCCGGTATACGATTCTGCCGAACACGGCCGGGTGCTTCACCGCGGAGGACGCGGTGCGCGTGGCCCGGCTCGGGCGGGAAATCCTTCGAAACCTGGAGAATCCAGGGGCGGACTGGGTGAAGCTGGAAGTGCTGGGTGACAAGCGAACGCTGCTGCCCGACCCGGTGGCGACGCTCGAAGCGACGCGGCAGCTTGTGGACGACGGATTCCAGGTGCTGTGCTACACCAGCGACGATCCGGTGACGGCCAAGCGGCTCAAAGAAGCGGGCGCCGTGTCGGTCATGCCGGCGGGAAGCCCGATCGGCAGCGGTCAGGGCGTGCTCAATCCCAACAGCCTGCGAATCTGTCTGGAATACCTGAAGGAGAACGATCCGGACTATCCGGTGATCGTGGATGCGGGTGTCGGAACCGCCAGCGATGTGTCCATCGCGATGGAACTGGGCTGCGACGGCGTGCTGCTGAATACCGGAATCGCCGGCGCGCGTGATCCGCTGCTGATGGCGCACGCCATGCGACAAGCCTGCGAGGCGGGCTGGCTGGCTTATCGGGCGGGGCGGATTCCGAAAAAGCTGTACGCGACGGCGTCGAGCCCGGAGTCGGGAGTGGTTGCTTCCGGGCGGTGACGTGGCGTGCAGAGAGACCCCCCGGTTTCTTTGAGAAGCCGGTTTCGGCCAGCATGCATTCTCAATTGAGAGAATGCCCCGCCGCGCGGGTCAGTTGCGACCGCCGATTTTGGCCGGAGTAATTTTGCAAACGGCGTTCGCCTGCTATGTTGTCGCACGCACGGAGTGCGCGCCGAGCCATCAGCAGTCGTTGGGACGCGCCGCCCGACTGAGGCCGTGAGTTTGATTTCATGCCGACCGTTTACGTCAACAACCAGGCCATCGAGATTGGCGCGGACGAGCGCCTGAACTGTATTCAGGCGGCGCAACGGGTCGGCTTCGAGATTCCGCACTACTGCTGGCATCCGGCGTTGTCGGTGGTGGCGAGCTGCCGGATGTGCCTGGTGGAGGTCGGCGACAAGAAGCCCGACGGCAGCGTGGCGATGCAGCCCAAGCTGGTTCCGGGCTGCCAGACCCCGGTGAAAGACGGCACGGTCATCATCGCCGACAGCCAGAAAGTGAAGGAGGCGCAGAAGGCCACGCTGGAGTACCTGCTGCTGAACCATCCGCTGGATTGCCCGACGTGCGACCAGGCGGGCGAATGCTTCCTGCAGGACTACAGCTTCCGCTACGGCCGCGGTTACAGCCGGCTGCAGGAGCCGAAGAATCTCAAGCCGGACAAGGACCACATCGGCGAGCAGATCACGCTGTTCACCGACCGCTGCATCATGTGCACCCGCTGCGTGCGGTTTACCCGCGAGGTGAGCGGCACCGGCGAGCTGCAGGTCACCAGCCGCGGCACACACGAAGAGATCGACGTCTTCCCCGGTCATCCCTGCGACAACAAGCTGGCCGGCAACGTGGTGGATCTCTGCCCGGTCGGCGCGCTGTGCAGCAAGGACTTCCTGTATAAGCAGCGCGTGTGGTGGCTCAAGTCGAGCGACAGCGTCTGCCCCGACTGCAGCACGGGCTGCAGCATTCATGTCGATCAGAACGAGGACCGGGTGTACCGGTTGCGTCCGCGGCCGAATCCCGCCGCGCAGGGTCACTTCATGTGCGACGAGGGGCGCTTCGGCTGGAAGTACATCCACTCCGAAGAGCGGCTGACGTTTCCGGAGCAGCGGCAGAACGGGCAGCCGGTGACGCGGCATTGGGACGCGATCACTCCGACGCTGCAGAAGATGCTGACCGGCGCCGTCACGCACGCGCCCGGCCGGGTTGCAGCCGTGCTGTCTCCCTGGATGACGCTCGAAGAGGCCTGGATGCTCGGCAGCTGGCTGCGGTCGCTGTCGCCGGACGTGGTGCTGGCGCTCGGGCCGGTGCGGCGGGATGGAGAAGACGATACGTATCCCAAGGACGTCCGCGGCCGGCCGGTGGAGCCAGTGCGATTCACGATCCGCGCCGAGAAGTGTCCAAACCGGCGGGGCGTCGCGGCGATTCTGGAGCACCTGGGAGGAGCCGTCGTGGAGTTCGGCGACCTGCTGGGAAGCGCATCCGCGGGGAAACTGGATGCGGTGTATCTCGTCGGCGGTGACCCGCGCGGTTGGATCACCGACGAACAGGCGGCAGCGTTGTCGAAACCGGCGCTCGTCGTGGTGCAGGACCTGTTGCCGTCTCCGGCGATCCAGCATGCGACATTCGTTTTGGCTGGCGGTTCGTTCGCCGAGCGGGACGGGACGTTCGTGAATCATGCCGGACTGGCACAATTGATTCGGAAGTCGATCCGGCCCCCCGGCAACGCGCGCCCCGACGGGCGGATCCTGTGGGACCTGACGGGACGGCGCGGGCTGTACCAGGCGGCGGCGGTCCGCAAGGAACTCGCAGCGG
Organism: Planctomycetaceae bacterium; assembly: GCA_041940305.1. Taxonomy (GTDB): domain Bacteria; phylum Planctomycetota; class Planctomycetia; order Planctomycetales; family Planctomycetaceae; genus JBGTSJ01. The sequence goes on along the minus strand of JBGTSJ010000011.1, from coordinate 194,254 downwards.
CGGTCCCCGTGTTCGCGGCGCTCGCCGAAGACCCGACCGACATGGGGGCGAAGTTGACCGAGTCAGTGGAATCAATGTAGTCGTCTCACTCCGCGAGACGCACGAGCACGCGTGGACCGCGAGAACAGCCCTGACAGAGAGCGCCGCCCCTGGCGGCGGCTAGACACGAAAACCGACGACTGTGTTCGAAGATCCGAACCTGAATGCCCTGGCCGTGACGCTCGCGACGATCGTGATTGCGGTCGGCGGCATTCTCACCATGTGCATGTACCTGATCTGGCTGGAGCGGAAGCTCTCCGCCTGGATGCAGGACCGCGTGGGGCCTAATCGCGTCGGCCCGTTCGGCCTCCTGCAGCCGCTGGCGGACGGAATCAAGTTCCTGCTCAAGGAGGACATGATTCCCGGGCACGTGGACAAGGTGATGTTCGTGGTGGCCCCGACGATCTCGGTGTTCACCACGCTGCTGGCGTTCGCGGTGGTTCCGTTCGGCCCGGTTGAAGACGCTCCGTCCTGGACCCGGTTCATCATCGCTCCCAGCGTCGACATCGGCATCGTGTTCATCTTCGCCGTGACCAGTCTGGCGGTATACGGCATCATCCTGGGGGGCTGGGCTTCCAACAACAAGTACAGCGCTCTCGGCTCATTGCGGGCCAGCGCGCAGGTGGTGAGCTATGAGATCCCGCTGGGGATGTCGATCGTGGGTATCGCGATGCTCGGCGGGACGCTGAGCGTCGAACGGCTGCTGACGCATCAGGCGGAGGGAGGCATCCTCGGCTGGTACATCTGGTATCAGCCGCTAGCCTGCCTGATCTTCTTCACCAGCGCGCTCGCGGAATCCAACCGCCTGCCGTTCGACCTGCCGGAATGCGAGCAGGAACTCGTCGGCGGATATCACACCGAGTACAGCTCCATGAAGTTCGCCCTGTTCTTCCTGGGGGAGTACACGCACGTCGTGACGGTGAGCTTCCTGACGGCGATCCTGTTTTTCGGCGGCTGGCATTTCCCGTGGATCGCCGAGGCCGACAGTGCCTACACCGGCGCCTGGGCCGTCAAGCTGCTGGTGCTGCTGGCGAAGGTGGGCGTGAGCATCGTATTTATCATGCTGCTCCGGTGGACGATTCCCCGCTTCCGGTTCGACCAGCTGATGGGCCTGGCGTGGAAGGTGCTGATCCCGCTGTCGCTCGCCAACGTGGTGGCGGTGATGTGCGTGCGTCAGTTCGGCTGGAACCGGTGGTGGCTGCTGCCGATGTCCATCGGCCTGTTCGCCGCCGCCGGCATCATGGGAGTGAACGCCAAGCGGATGGAGATCGCGCGGCGACCGCGTGCGGCGTTGCACTCGGCGTGAGCGCGGGTTTCACCCGCGGCTAAACTGTGGTTCCCCTCGAATCCTTGAATCCTCGTATCCTCGACTCCTTCCACCAATGCCCATCGCAGCCGAAAACGTGACCTGGGTTGAAGAGCCCGAGATCGGCTTCTGGGAGGCGACGTTCCTGCCGGCGATCGTCGAAGGTTTGAAGACGACCGTCCGTCACGTCACCAACTATCGCCCCGTCACCCAGCAGTACCCGGAGCAGAAGCCCGATCTGCCGTTGCACTACCGGGGCGTGCACCGGCTGAACCGGGATGAGCAGGGGCGCGTGAAGTGCGTGGCCTGCATGCTGTGCGCGACGGCGTGCCCGGCCGACTGCATCGCGATCGAAGCCGCCCCCGCTCCCCCCGACTGGCCGGACCGCGACAAGTTTCCGGCGAGCTTTGTCCTGGATGAGCTGCGCTGCATCTACTGCGGCATGTGCGAGGAAGCCTGCCCCGTCGACGCCATCGAACTGACGCACATCTACGACCTCACCGGCGAAACGCGCGACGAGCTGATGTACGACAAGGACAAGCTGCTGCAGGTCTATGACGAGACGAAGGACAACCCGCGCGATCCGGTGCGGACCGGTCGCGGACGGCTTGGCCCCGCATCGGAGTTCGCGCAACTCCCCACGCTCGGACCGGCAACTACGGTGCGGGCGGACGATCATTCGGCGCAGGCGCCGACGGCCGGCGTGATCGGCAAGGAGCCGCAAGGCATGAGGGAGCGCGACTGACCAACCAGGAGCGGCAGACGTCAGTCTGCCGAGTGCCGCGGCCAAAGCTCGTTGTTGTCGCTAAAGAGACATACTTCCGCAGCTCCTGACACAAAGTGAACGGCTGAATGAGATGGACTGGCTGATCGCACACTGGCAACTCGTCGCCGCACTGGCGCTGGGCGCCTTGGCCGTCTGGTGGCTGATGCCGCAGCGCTGGGAGCGCCCGCGGGCCGTCGGGCTGGGACTCGGCCTGGCAGCCGTGCTCATCCTGGGTGCGGTGGTCGGCGCGGCTCCGGGGGAGTTGTCGGAGCGCGTGCTGTTCTGGATCTTCGCCGGCGCTGCGGTGTTCTGCGGCATCCTGATGATCACCAGCCGCAATCCGGTGTACGGTGCGCTGTGGTTCGCACTGGTGACGCTTTCCACCTGCGGGCTGTTCCTGCTGCAGTCGGCTCCGTTTCTCGCAGCGGCGACGATCATCGTCTATGCGGGAGCGATCATCGTGACGTTCCTGTTCGTCATCATGCTCGCCCAGCAGGCGGGAGCGGCCATCTACGACCGCAGGGCGTTTCAGCCTATGCTGGCGACGGTCGCCTCCTTCGTGCTGCTCGGCGGATTGCTGACCGCCCTGATGGAATGGGGGACGGCTCCGATGCCGAGCACGCCGGAGACGGCGCAAGCTCTTCCCTTGAGCCGGCCGGCGGCCGACGAACCGCTGGGCTCCATGCAGGGGCTGGGACGTTCGCTGTTCGGAGACTATCTGTTCGCGGTGGAACTGGGAGGAACGGTGCTGATGGTCGCCAGCATTGGAGCGATCGCCATTGCGCCGCGCAGGCCGCAGGGGACGCTATGACCGGAGAGTTCGAACCCTACCTGGCGGTCGGTGCGGCGCTCTTCGTGCTGGGAGCGATCGGCTTCCTCACGCGCCGCAACCTGATTCTGATCATCCTTTCCGCCGAGATGATGCTGCACGGCGTGTCGCTGACGCTGGTCACGTTCGGCCGCATGCATCACACGCTGGAGGGGCAGGTCTTCACGATCTTCGTGCTGACGGTCGCCGGCTGCGAGGCCGGACTGGCGCTCTCGCTCGTGCTGGCGCTGTACCAGCGGACGAAGTCGCTCGACGTGGAATTGTGGACGTCGCTGCGCGAGCCGGATCTGCCGCCGCCGATCAGCAACGACATGGACCTGGAGCCGCTTCCCCCGGCCGAAGAGTTCCCGCATCTCACTCCCGCCGGTCGTATGCCCCGGGCGGTCGACTTGAACGCGGACCGTACGAACAGGGACGGCCTCCCCGCCGGAAATCCGGAGCGACAACTGGAAGCGATGCATGAGGTGTGACGCTTCTGAGAAACCCGGTTTCTTGAAGAACCGGGTTTCTGGGCCGCGTCTCTCGGCGACTGATCACGACACCACTCCATGACCGAATCCACCCGTCAACTCATCATGTGGCTGATCCCCGTCGCGCCACTGGCGGCGGCGGTGCTGATCGCGCTGCTGGGCAAACCGCTGCTGAAGCAGCGGAGCCACCTGGTGTGCTGCACGGCGCTGGCGATCGCGTTCGCCTGCTCGCTGGTGCTGTTCGTGAAGATCGTGCCGGCCGGTTTCGGCCAGCATGGCAGCGACGTCGCCGTCGCCAGCGGTTACGAATGGCTGCAGGCGGGAGGATTCGACATCCGCGTCAATCTGACGGCCGACGCCATGACGGCCATCATGCTGGCGATGGTCACCGGCGTCAGCTTTCTGGTGGCGGTGTTTGCTTCCGGCTATATGCACGGCGATCCGGGATACCCGCGGTTCTTCGCGGCGGTCTCGCTGTTCGTGTTCTCGATGTGCATGCTGGTGCTCGCCGGCAACTTCCTGCTGCTGTTCGTGTTCTGGGAAGCGGTCGGACTGTGCAGTTACCTGTTGATCGGGTTCTGGTTTCAGAAGCCGTCCGCGGCCGCGGCGGCCAAGAAAGCCTTCGTCGTCAACCGCATCGGCGACTTCGGTCTGCTGGTCGGCATCTTCCTGATCTGGACGACGTTCGGGTCGCTGAGCTTCTCTGAGGTGTTCGACCCGCAACGTCTGGCGGCGGTCGCCGCGGCTGATCCGCAGCGGATCACAATCATCTGTCTGCTGCTGTTCCTGGGGGCGATGGGCAAGTCGGCGCAGTTTCCGCTGCACGTCTGGTTGCCCGACGCGATGGAAGGTCCCACCCCCGTCAGCGCCCTCATCCACGCGGCGACGATGGTGACGGCGGGCGTGTACCTGGTCGCCCGCTGCACGCCGCTGTTCGTCCTGGCGCCGACTGCACAGGTCGTCGTCTCCACCATCGGAGCTGCGACGGCCCTGATCGCCGCGCTGATCGCCCTGACGCAGTACGACCTCAAGCGCGTGATGGCGTACTCCACCGTGAGCCAGCTGGGCTACATGTTCATGGCGCTGGGGGCCGGCGTCCTGGGTGGCGATGCAGCGACGTTCGCCGTCACGGCCGCCATGTTCCACCTGTTCACACATGCGTACTTCAAAGCGCTGCTGTTCCTGGCGTCCGGCAGCGTGATGCATTCGATGGGGGACGTGATCGACATGCGGCGCTTCGGCGGCCTGCGCAAGGTGCTGCCGATCACGCACTGGACGTTCCTGTGCGGGGCGGCGGCGCTCGCCGGGTTCCCGCTGCTCGCCGGGTTCTGGAGCAAGGACGAAATCCTGGCCGTGCTGACGGCCGCGATGCGTCATGAGGAGTACGGCGCTTGGTTCGCCGTGATCTTCGGAATCGCCGCGTTCACCGCTCTGCTGACCGCGTTCTACACGTTCCGCGCGTACTTTCTCACGTTCTGGGGCGAGGAGCGGATTCCGGAGGAAGCCGGACATCACCCGCACGATGCGCCGCCGGCGATGGCGTGGCCGCTGCGGATCCTGGCCGCCTGTGCCGTGGCCATCGGTCTGGCGGTCGGGCCGACGCATCTGTTCTCGACGTACATCGAGCATTCGCGCGGTCTGCCGCAGGTCACCGAGGTGCATCACATGCACCTGATCCTGATGGGCCTGAGCGTGCTGATCGGGCTGGCGGGCATTGCACTGGCGTGGCTGTTCTACGTGCGGTCGCCGGGCATCCCGCAGCGGCTGGCGGGATCGCTGGGTCCGCTGTATCGGGCTTCGCTGGACAAGCTGTACTTCGACGAACTGTGGACCTGGCTGATCGTCGCACCGCTGCGCGGCGTGGCGCTGGCCTCGGCGATCTTCGACCGGCTGGTGCTCGATCAGGTCGTGGACGTCGTCGGTCTGATCCCCCGTTCCCTGAGCGTGATTCCCCGCCGGCTGCACGCCGGCCTGACATCGAGTTACGCCCTCATGATGTGGGCGGGGGTCGTGATCGGCCTGCTGTTCATGCTGGGGGCGATTCGGCTGTAGTGCGAAAGGATTGAACAGGAGGAAACAGAGGTAACGGAGAAGGGCGGGAGGTTGGCGTGGATCAGTCGTTCGTAATCTGAGGGTTACAAAGTCATCCGACGTCAAAAATCGACATGTGAGCGCTGTCGATCAATTGGGATCGCTCGCGAAATTGACCCTTTCTGCTTTCCTCCGTTGCCTCTGTTACCTCCTGTTCCAAACCATCACCTGAAATGATCTTCTTACTATTACTCACGTTGGTCATCCCGCTGGCGGCGGCGGTGCTGTTGATGCTGCTGGGCAGCTCGATGGTGCAGCGGTCGGCGCGGTGGATCGCGCTGGGAGGGACCGTCGCGGCACTCACCTCGTCGCTGATGCTGGCCGGCCAGTACCGGGACGCATCGGAATCCCCGGCGTTCACGGCTGCGGCCGCGTCTCCCGTGCAGCCGCGGGTGGAGACTAGGCATGAGTGGTTCTCGACGGCGGAGCGCGGCGACGGAGAAACTCGGGCCGTCCGCCTGGAGTTTCACATCGGGCTGGACGGCATCAGCGTCGCTCTTATCGCGCTCACCACCCTGCTCACGCTCTCCTGCGTGCTCATCTCGTGGGAGTCGATCCGGGAACGAGAATCCGAATTCTATGCGGCGATGCTGGTGCTGGAGGTCGGGCTGATCGGCGTGTTCGCCGCGTTCGACCTGGTGCTGTTTTACGTGTTCTTCGAGTTCACGCTGATACCGCTGTTCTTCCTGATCGCCATCTGGGGTGGCGAACGGCGGCGGTACGCGGCGGTCAAATTCTTCCTGTATACGCTCGCCGGCAGCCTGGTGACGCTGCTGGGACTCGTGGCCCTCGTGACCTATGTCGCTTCGTCCGGGCTGACGACGCCGGCGTCGATCCCCGCGCTGGCCGCCTGGCTGCAGGCGAACCCGCTGCCGCACGACATGCAGGTGCTGTTCTTCCTCGCCCTGTCGGCGGGGTTCCTGATCAAGGTGCCGGTGTTTCCGTTCCATACGTGGCTCCCGCTGGCGCACGTCGAAGCCCCGACGGCTGGCAGCGTGCTGCTGGCAGGCGTGCTGCTGAAGCTGGGAACGTATGGTTTCCTCAGACTGTGCCTTCCGTTCTTCCCGGAAGCGTGCGTGACGGTTGGCGTTCCGCTGATCGGCGTGCTGTCGGTCATCGGCATCGTCTACGGATCGCTGTGCGCCCTCGCCCAGCGCGACATCAAGAAGCTGGTCGCCTACAGCAGCGTGGCACACCTCGGCTTCTGCATGTTGGGTCTGTTCGCGCTCAACACAGAAGGGATCTCCGGCGCGGTCCTCCAGATGATCAATCACGGCCTTTCCACCGGCGGGCTGTTCCTGCTCGTCGGCATGATTTACGAGCGCTATCACACGCGGCAGCTCGATGATCTCGGCGGGTTGGCGAACCGGCTGCCGCTCATGGCGTGCGCAATGGTGTTCATCGCGATGTCGAGCATCGGCCTGCCCGGCCTCAACGGCTTCATCGGCGAGATGCTGTCGCTGGCCGGGATGTTCAAGCGGGACCCGCTGCTCGCAATCATCGGGACGTCCGGAGTCGTCCTGGGAGCGTGGTACCTTCTGACGATGCTGCAGCACGCGTTCTTCGGTCCGCTGCGCGAGCCGCATCATGGACATCATCCGGCTGCGGCCGACATCAACGTGCGGGAGTTCCTGTCACTCGCGCCCATCGCCGTGCTGTGCCTGTGGATCGGCGTCTATCCGGCGCCGCTGCTGAAACTGATCGAGCCGGACGTCGCCGGCGTCGCGGCGCTGTTTGAACCGTCAGAGACAGTGGCCGGGCAGGTGAGCGACGTAGATGGCGACTCAACGCTCGCCAGAGGCCCGGTTTCTTCAAGAAGCCGGGTTTCTCCCGACGCGGCGGCCGGTCCGCGTTTTGTCGTCCGCGCAGAGGAGCTGTCCGAGTGAACGTGGCGCTAGAGCAGATCAATCAGGCCGCGGCGCTGATCGTACCGGAGATCATCCTGGTCGCGACGGCCTGCATCATGTTCCTGTCCGGGCCGTTCCTGGTGACGGACAGCGGGCAGGCATCGGCCGGGCTGCGGCACCGCTGGGGCATCCTGTCGCTGCTGGCTCTCGGCTCGGCCGCGGTCGCGTGGCTGTCGGCGGATCCGCGCGTCGTCCTCGACGGGCCCTTCCGCACGGACGACCTGCTGTGGTACGCGCGGGGGCTCACGCTGCTGGTCGGGGTCCTGCTCACACTGCTGGTCTGGAACCAGGTCGATGACGCCCGCGGGGCCGAAGCTCAGGCGTGTCTGCTGATCATCCTGGCCGGCGTCAGCCTCACGGCCGCCGCCAACGATCTCGTGACGATCTTCCTGGCGCTGGAACTCGTCAGCATTCCGACGTACGTGCTGCTGTACCTGCCGCAGCGGGACACGGGGATGCGCGAAGCCACGCTGAAGTACTTCCTGCTCAGCGTCTTCTCCTCGGCGCTGCTGCTGTATGGAATGGCATGGCTGTTCGGCGCCGCCGGCACGACGAGTTTGAATGGAATCCTCGACGCAGCCCGGTCTGGCCGGCTCCCTGCCGACGCCGTTTCGCTGCGCGTCGCCTGCGTGCTGTTGTTCGCGGGACTCAGCTTCCGGATCACGGCCGTCCCGTTCCATTTCTACGCACCGGACGTCTTCCAGGGGGTGACGTCTTCGGCCGCGGCGATGCTGTCGGTCGTGCCGAAAGTGGTCGGCTTCGTGGCGCTCCTGCGACTGATGCCGCTGGCCGGCGGATTCGCCTTTCCCGGCGCCAGTGCGGCGACCGACGTGCAGACGCTGCTGGCCATCGTCGCGGTCATCACGATGTTCGGTGGCAACCTGCTGGCCCTGCGGCAGCATCACCTGCATCGGCTGCTGGCGTACTCCAGCGTCGCTCATGCGGGATACATGCTCGCAGCGCTGGCGGTGGGCCTGGGCGAACCCGCGTCCGACGCCGCGAGCGCACTGCTGTTTTACCTCGTGGCCTACGCCATCATGACCATCGGGGTTTTCGCCGTGCTGAGCGCGGTGAGCACCCGCGCGCGGCCGCTCGCGACCGACGCCGATCTCGCCGGCCTGAGCAGCAACCATCCCGCCGCGGCGCTGCTGATGGCGGTCTGCCTGTTCAGCCTGACGGGGCTCCCCCCCACCGGCGGATTCCTCGGGAAGTTCAACCTGTTCGTCGCCGCGTGGTCGAGCGGGTCCGACATGGCGCGGGGACTGGCGATCGCGCTGGCCATCAATGCGGCTATCGCCGCGTGGTATTACCTGCGGCTGGTCGCCGTAATGTACCTCGAGCCGGCGGTGCGTCCGCGGACATCGTCGGGCGACTGGCCGGCGTGGCTCTCGGCTGCGGGCTGCACGGCGGCGACGGTGCTGTTGTTCGCCCTGCCGCAGATGCCGTGGGAAGCCGCCCGGCGTGCGACGCAGCCCGCCCGCCGCCCGGTCGATGCGATCACGCATCTGCCGGAATCTCATGATTTTGCGCAGATTCCGGCGCGGCCCGGCGCGGAGGATTGACATCCGCTTCCGGATGCAGTCTCCTGAAGATGCCTGTCTTGCGGCAAATCACCTCTCCGGCCGCTCGCAACTTCGGGAGGACCCGCCATGACCGTTCGCGACATTCTCGATCTCAAGGGCTCGCACGTCTTCACCATCGGCCCGTACGCCACCGTGCTCGACGCGGCGAAGCTGATGAACGAGCACAAAATCGGCTGCCTGCTCGTCCTGCAGGGGGGCGAAGTCATCGGCATCCTGACCGAGCGGGACCTGCTCCGCCGCGTCATCGCCGAATGCCGTGCTCCCGATGAAACTCACGTCGGCGAAGCAATGACGACCGACGTCCTGTACTGCCGCCCGCACACCAGTATCGAGGAGGTGCAGCGGATCATGAAGGACCACCGCCTGCGGCACATCCCGATTGTGGACCTGCAGGGCTCACTGCACGGCATGGTCTCCATCGGCGACATCAACGCCTGGCAGGTGCGTGATCAGGAAGTCACGATTTCAGCGTTGACCGAGTACATCCACGGCCGGGTCTAGCGCGCGACTCTCCGCCTTGCGGAAACGTGTCGCCGAAGTCGCCAGACTTCGGGCTGACGGCGTCTACGGTCGAGTCATACGCCGGCCTTCCAAGGAGCAGGCGGCAGGTTGTTCGCACCGTTTTTCGGCTCTGCCGGCCCATTTGGCAGAGCCGCGACGACGACGGCTTACTGGAAGGAGATCGTCAGATACTCGCCGATGTAGCCGGTCTTCACGGGGTCGATGCCGGTAATGTATCCCCAGCCGCCGTCTCCGGGCGTGCCGGCAGGCCGCCAGATCGCGAGCACCGGCTTCCCGTCCACGAGCGCGGGGAGCCGCACCATGTAATCCGGATGGATTATGACGCTGTCGGACCAAACAAAACCCTGGTCGCTGTATCCGGCAACGTATTTGAACTCGATGGCAAAGCTCGCGTCGTTGACGACGTCTCCCGCCTGGGAGCTGCCGCACAGCGCGACTCCGAGGACAGCGGCCAACAGTCCGGATTGAAACGGCGTTCGAGAAGACATGATCGGTTCCTTGGGTGAGCAGGGTCATCGTTCGCCGGAGCCGACGTTGATCGACTCAGGCGGTCATTCCGAGCGGGAATGGCCCGCCGCGGCGCGTTACGGACAGAATTCCGGGAAGATTCCGCGTAACATTCCGGCGCGAGTGCGTCGCCACAAACGATCCGGCTCATTGAGCCGTGCTGTGCGGCCGTCGGGCACCCTTCATGTGCTCACCTCAAAAACGCAAACACCCCGGTCGCCGAATGACGACCGGGGTGCGGATCGGTTCACAGCAGTGACGGACGCTTAGAACGTTACGATGGCGTCGACGCCGAAGATGGCCTCTTCGAGGTTCGGGATGCCGATCGGGTTGTTGGCGCCGGGGCCGTCCGCGGCCGGAGCCCACTGGTAGCGGACTTCCGGACGGACGATGAAGTTGGCGTGCGGCTTGAAGTTCACGCCCGTGGTCACTTCGTAGTAGGAGACGCCCTGCGCCTTCCACCACTCCGCACGGCCGCCGAATCCGACGCGGTCGGTCGCCCAGTAGATCAGGTAGTTGTTGAACCCGATCGTCTCGTAGTCCGGGGCGCCGTCGATGTCGGTGGTGCTGATGAAGTCGCTCTGGCCGATGTACTGCAGCTTGTCGGTGATCTGGACGGTCAGCACGTTGCTGTGCGAGTAGCCCTTGCCGATCCAGCCCAGGTTGCCGGCGGTGCAGATGTAGGTGTAGACGACGTCATCGGTGATGTTGTAGCTGAACCCGCCGAGGAAGCTGTTGCCTCCGTCGAACTGGTCGAAGCCGGTGTCCCAGCCGAGCGTCCAGCCGCCGTGCACGGTCAGCTTGTCGCTGGCGGAATACGAGGCGAGCACGCCGGTGTGGGTGAACGCTTCGCTGAAGTTCATCGTGAAGGCGTGGCTGTAGAAGAAGTTGCCCGGAGCCGGGACGACTTCCCAACCCAGCAGCGTGTAGAAGTGACCGGCCTTGACCTTGAGGTCGTTATAGGCCACCTCGGCGTACAGCTGGGGGATGGCCCAGCCGTGCGAGCTCTGTAGGATGTCATCCCCGCGGTTGAACGTGTCGCTGAAGTCGAACACGCCGGGGGTGTTGCCGAAGGACTGGGTATTCGGTCCGTCGACGCCGAACATCAGGTCCACCCGTCCGCCGAAGTCGAGCCCTTCCGAGCCGTCGGTGGCCTTCTCGACGTACACCCAACCCTGGTGCAGGTTGAAGTTGTGCGGATGCGTGTTGAACACGCCGTTGGACTTGTTGTGATAGCCTCCCTGGAACCATCCGCCGACGTTGACGGCGGGGTCGTCGCCGAACATCGAGGAGAGCGTCCACGGATCGCCGAGGTCTCCTCCGCACCCACCGCAGCCGCTGCCGCAACCGTCGCAGCCGGCCACCGCGTCACAGCCAGCGGGAGCACCGCAGCCGACGGGAGCACAGGGAGCCTCACACTGGACCTGCTGGATCCAGCTGGACTGGGTGGGTTGGAAGGCGGCGTCGGCGTTGAGCACCGGCGCCGGCTGCGCCGCGGATGCGGCGGCCGAGCAGACCAGCCCGCAGGCGGTCGTCAGCCAGGCGTGAAGTTTGAGGCGGGGCATGAATCCGATCCTTAGATTGTGGGCACTGAGTGAGCGCACAGTGCCGGGCCATTCTGTCCGTCGAAGTGGGAGGGGGGTGTCCGACCGGGCAGCTGCGGCAACCGGTATGCGGATCACAGTCGATCCGTTGCCTACTCCGCGAACCACCGTCGAAATGAGCGCGTCGATGCAACCCTGTACGCTTCGGTAAATCGGAACAGCCGTTTCAGACCTGTTCCCGATTACTAAGCGAACCTAACGCTTGCCTAATCGTTACGATCTGACGCACAAGATTGGGCGCAAGTGCCCTGAAGGCAAGCACCTGTGCGGACAACGCAGGCAAGGGAAGCGTCGGGCGACGGATCGCGCGGCGACGTCGATCGGAGGCGTAACGCCCGCACCGATTCGTCAGGTCCGATCGAAGACGCTTTCCACGTCCGGCTAGACGTCGGAAAAGAGCGCATCCACGAAGTCATCCGGCGAGAAAAGCTCAAGATCGCCGATCTGCTCGCCGACGCCGACGTACTTGACCGGGATGCCCATCTGCTGACGGATCGCCACAACCACGCCTCCCTTGGCCGTGCCGTCCAGCTTCGCGAGCACGATGCCGGTGCAATTGGCGGCGTCGGAGAACTTGGACGCCTGGCTCAGGCCGTTCTGCCCGGTCGTGGCATCGAGGACGAGCAGCGTCTCATGCGGCCCGCCGGGGATCCGCTTGCCGATCACACGGTGAATTTTGCCGAGTTCCTGCATCAGGTTCTGATGCGTCTGCAAGCGGCCGGCGGTGTCGATGATGATGACGTCGGCGCCGCTGTTGGCGCCGCGGTCGCAGCCCTCAAATGCGACAGCCGCGGGATCGGTGCCTGAAGGCTTCGTGACAATCTCGCACTTGAGCCGATTGGCCCACATGGTCAGTTGCTCGACGGCCGCGGCCCGGAAGGTGTCCCCGGCCGCGAGAACCACTTTCTTGCCGGACTTCTGCAGGAAGTGAGCGAGCTTGGCGATCGAGGTCGTTTTGCCGACGCCATTCACGCCGCAGACGAGGATCACCGTCGGCCCGCTTTCCGCCATGTTCAGCGGGGAGAGCGGGTCGTTGAGGTCCCAGCGGACATCCCCCTGCCCGCGGAGGATCTCCTTCAGCTTGTCCTTCACCACCTTCCAGACGGCATCCGGCTGGACGGTGCGGCCGCCGAACTTCTCCCGCAGCTCATCGACGATCGCGCTCGCCGCCACGACTCCCATATCCGTATGGATCAGCCCACGGTGAAACTCCTCGAGACGATCGTCGTCGAGGATCACGCCGGCTTTCATGAGGTCGCGCACGTCGGTGCGCAACACGTCCTTGGTCTTCTGCAGGGCGGACTTGAAGCGGTCGAAGAGTCCCATGAATCGGCAGTCGGCAGTCAGAGGTCAGAGGTCAGAGGTCAGAGGTCAGAGGTCGGAGGTCGGAGGTCGGAGGTCGGAGGTCAGCGCGGGGGGGAACTGAGCTTTCGGAAACGGTCGAAGGCGGTGTTCCACTGGTCTGTGGTTTGAGGGTCGAACACGCGGATTTCGCTCGATGCCCGCACGACGCTGCGGATCTCGTCGAGCGTGCCGATGTCGCCGGCCGCGCGGGCCTGGATCAGCACGTTGCCGAGTGCGGTGGCCTCGGTCGGACCGGCGATGACCGGACGGCCGCAGGCGTTCGCGGTGAACTGGTTGAGCAGCGTGTTCTTCGAGCCGCCGCCGACGACATGGATCACCTCCACGCGCTCGCCCGTCAGGAATTCCATCCCTTCCAGCACCTCGCGGTACTTGAGTGCCAGGCTTTCGAGCGCACAGCGGATGATCTGGCCTTCGGTTTCGGGGGCGGGCTGATCGGTCTTGCGGCACCAGGCCTGAATGGCGGACGCCATGTCGTCGGGACTCAGGAACACGTTGTCGTTGGGATCAACAAGCGATCGGAACGGCTCGGCCTGCTCCGCCAGGTGCGTGAGCTGCGTGTACTCAAACGGGTTCCCCTGACGCTCGAACGAACGCCGGCACTCCTGCACCAGCCAAAGTCCCATGACGTTCTTGAGCAGCCGATAAGTGCCGTCCACCCCACCCTCGTTGGTGACGTTCAGCGCAAGCGCTGCATCGCTCAGGACGGCCTCCTGAACTTCGACTCCGATCAGCGACCACGTTCCCGAACTGATGTAGGCCCAGTTGGCGCGGCCGGTGTTCTCGGTGGGGACGGCCGCAACGGCCGCGCCGGTGTCGTGCGTAGCTGGCGCGACGACGTCGATGCGCGGCAGTCCGGTCCGCTGGGCGACTTCCTCACGCAGGCGGCCCAGCTTGGACCCCGGCGACACCACCTCAGGAAACATCCTGGTCGGGATGCCGAACGCCTGTAGCATCTCTGCGGCCCAGTCGCGCTTTGTCGGATGGAAGCACTGCGTCGTGGTGGCGTTGGTGAACTCCACCACCTTGCTGCCGCAGAGCAGCCAGTGGAAGAAGTCCGGCATCATCAGGAACTTGTCGGCGGCGGCGAGCAGGTCCGGATCTTTGAGCTGCATGGAGATCAGCTGGTAGAGCGTATTGATCTCCATGAACTGCAGCCCGGTCTGCCCGAAGATCTCCTTGCGCGGGAGTCGGGTGAAGGCCTGCTGCATGATCCCCTGCGTGCGGGGATCGCGGTAGTTGTACGGCTGGCCGAGGATCTCGTCGTGCCGCGACAGCAGCACGTAATCCACTCCCCACGTATCGACGCCGACCGAGACGATCCGCGGCCCGTACTTCCGCGCCGCGAGCGTGAGACCCTCCTGAATGTCGGACCAGAGTCGCAATACGTCCCAGCGACGAGTGCCGGCGACACTGACGGGCCCGTTCGGAAATCGGTGCAATTCGTCCAGCTGGACGGTCCGGCCGTCGAAGCGGCCGGCAATGACGCGGCCGCTCTCGGCGCCAAGATCCACGGCCAGGTAGACACGATCGGGCATGGTGATTGGTTGGACTCTGATGGAGAACCGCGGGTGCGTGGCCCATGATAGCGGGCCGGACCGAGGCACGAAACGAGGCCGAACAATGGCCGCAAGCCCTCTGCAAAAACCGCTCTTTCCACGTTTCGCGGAATCCCCCTATACTCCGCCCCCCGCAAGGGACCGGGGCACGCTTCTCCGCCGCTTTTGGGGGGCGGAACAGTGACGTGGTGACGTCATTGCATCGGTATTCCCGGTTCCCCTAGACCCATGGAGGAACACTCGATGCGAAAGCTTGGATTGCTGCTGCTCGTCACATTGACCGCGGGCGGAATGCTCGCGGCGCCGCGACTCGCGGACGCTCAGTCGCCAATCGACCCCAGCCTGCCAGGCTACCGTGCCGAGCAGGAGGTTAGCGGAAAGCTGACCCTGTCCGGCTCGTATACCATGGCGCAGATGGCCACCATCTGGTCAGAAAGTTTCCGCCAGTTTCATCCGGACGTGCAGTTTGACATTCAGGTCGTCGGCGCCGTCGGCGCCGTGGACGCCGTAAACACCGGGACGTCCGACATCGGCATGCTGAGCCGCACCATCCTGCAGTCGGAGATCGACGCGTTCGCCGCGAAGCACGGCCACGCTCCCACGGTGCTCTCCCCCACCTACGAGAGCATCGCGATCTTCGTGCACAAGGACAATCCAATCGAAGGGCTGACGCTGCAGCAGGTGGATGCGATTTTCTCGTCCACCCGGCTGCGCGGAGCCACCAAGACTCCGGCGACGTGGGGCGACCTGGGTGCGACGGGGCAGTGGGCCTCGCGACCGATCGAATGCCTCGGTCGCCGTCAGGCGACCGGTGTGCAGGTGTACTTTCAGGAAGTCGTCCTGGCCGGCGGTTCGTTTCGCAAGGACATGAAGGAAGTGCCCGGCAATCTGGACATGGTTCAGGCGCTCAGCGAGAACCCCGCCGGCATCGGCTTTGCCGGGGCCGACTTTGACATTGACGGCGTGAAGTCGGTTCCGCTGGCGATCGAAGCCGGCCAGCCGTTCGTGGGAGTGCATTCCGTCGAGGCCGCCCGCGGCCAATATCCGCTCATCCGCCCGCTGCAGCTGGTGCTCAATCAGGCGCCGGGTGAAGAGCTGCCGCCGCTGCAGGCTGAGTTCATCAAGTACGTCTTCAGCCGCTTCGGCCAGGAAGACGTGCTGCGGGGCGGACTGCATCCGATCTCATCCCGTCCGGCACAGACGGCTCTCGATGCCGTCGGCCTGGGAGCAGTGAAATAGGCGGCGTTGCGCAAGCCCACGGGTCGCATTCCGTGGGTCTTCATCGGAATTCCACGCTGATCACATCTCTCCACCGGCGCAGTCGCGGCCGGCGGGAACCCGCATTCTGGAAGGACCCAATACTATGCCGAGGATGCTTGCCCTGGGCGCGTTGCTGCCGGCATTCGCGCTGACTCTGTTTGCCGATTCGGCGCACGGAGTGGACCCCCGCAAGGTGACGGTCACGCCGGCGTCAACCACCGCCACCAACGATCCGTTCGTGCTGCCGACCACTCCCGGCATTGCTGCGCCGACCACGGTGGTGCCGGCCCCCGCGTCTCCGACGGTCACGACAACGACCACGACAACGACCACTCCCGCACCTGGCACGACGCGCGATCGCGTCGCCACGGCGCCGACGTCGCCTGGTTCCCCGGCGGCATCCATCACCAGTCCCGGGACGGCGCCGCTGATCGCCAATCCGACGACTCCGACGCGTCCGCCGCGCTGGCGCCTGGGCGTCTACTCACAGGACACCGAGATCGGCGTGAAGATCCTGCGCGTCGTCGCGGGTTCGCCGGCTGAGCGCGCCGGACTGGAGGCGAATGACTACATTGTCGCAGTTGCCGGCTATCAGGTCGGCATCGTCAACGGCCAGCAGTTTGACTGCGGCGTCGAGTTCGAGCAACGGGCCGATTCCCAGGGGCGCGTGATGCTGCTCGTTCAGGACAACCGCAACAAGCAGCTCGTCAATCTGCCGATCCAGCTGGAGTCCCGCCTGGCGAAGGTCACCGGTACGATCGCCTATCGTAACCGCATCTTTCTGCCGCAGGACGCCGTCGCGATGGTGGAATTGAGGGAAGGGAACACCGGCGCCTCATCCGGCATCACGCTCGGCGCGCAGCGGATCGATGAGATTCGGCAGATCCCGATTCCCTTCGAGATCGAATACGACCCGCTCGACATCAATCCGCGCCGCACATACGTCATTCACGCCACCATCACGGCTGCCGGCCGGCCGTTGTACACGACGATCGACCAATACGCGGTGATCACCAACGGCAAGGGCCAGCAGGTGGCGGTGTCGGTCGAGCGGGCGGCCGCCGATCCGCAGACGGCGGCGAGCGATCAGAAGACGCAGATCGAACAGCAGATCGTACAGTGGTTCCGGACCTACTACGGCCGCGACCCGTATCCGCAGGAGATGCCGGTCTGGACCTCGATGGTCACCGACCGCGGCCGCTCGATGTTCGACGTGCAGGCCGAACTGGCCTCGACTCCGCAGGTGTGGCACCGCTGCCAGGAAGACGAGTCCAAGTACATCCAGCTGCTGAGCGAGTCGATTGTCGGCAAGACTCCCTCGCCCGAAGAGCTGGACTACTGGATGTGGCGGTATCAGCAGTCCGGTGGACTGCGACGGAACCTGGCGGAAGACTTCCTCACCGCCGCCGGCGTGCCGCGCTAGTTCGACGGATCAGAACCACGCAGGCTCCATGACGAAAGCCCACGGGTTGCAACCCGTGGGCTTTTGCGATGGATGATCAAAAACCTCCGCCTGTGCCGTTCGAGCCGTTTTGTTCAGACCCGCAATTTCAGGTGGGAGTCCCGGTCCCGGGTTGTGTGAGCCGCACGGCCGTTGGCCGCGTGGATGTACACGCTGCCGGAAAGTCCGACGACTCCCTGCGAGACTGTTGTAGGGTCCACAAAAAGATCGGCCCTTTCTCGTACACCGCAGAGGTGCGCCGAGCCCCGAAGGACTCGACCTCTCCATCCTAGAAAGCGCTCCCGGTGGCGACAAGACGGCGATCCGGTGAAATGCGGTGAACCGGAATGCCATGCCGAGCGTGCGACTGGGGAATTGACTTCACTCTTCCGGCGTGTAGGGAGTTGGGACGAGGTACGTCGCCTCGATCGACTTGACCAGCCGGCCGTCCGCCTCCGAACGGGCCCGCGCCTCCTTCCATTCGGCGTCGTCGATGAAGGCCTTCCAGGACGCTGCGGCGGCCTCGCGGCTCTCGTGCTCGAGAAGATAGATGAGCGTGTTCGCCGACCGTGGCTCGTCCGTTGGAGTCCAGTATGCGACGTTCTTCATCCCGTGCTTTTCAAACAACTTCAGCGTGTGGTCCCGAAAGCGGTCCTGCAGGTCATCCAGCTTCCCCTCTTCCGCCGTGTAGACCCGCAGTTCGTACACGCGCTCCTTGTTCGCCGGCCCCATCGGAGAGGAGTAATCGGTCGCCGCGAGAAACGTGGAATCAACCGGCTGGGACAGGATGCGGGCGTCCTTCTCGGTCTCCGACTTCACCTTGAGCCAGTCGGGATCACTGCGAAACGCCGCAAACGACTGGTCGGCCGCTTCACGGCTGTCGTGCCTCAGGAAGTAGATCAGCGTGTTGGCGGACTTGGGCTCATCCTGGGGAGTGAAGTACGCGACGTTCGTCATGCCATGCCTGGCAAACAGCTGCAGCGTGTGCTCGCGGAAGCGATCATGCAGCGCGTCCAGCCGGCCGGGATCGCAGGTGTAGATCCTGAGTTCGTACACGCCTGCCGGCTGGTCGCCGTCCGCGCCGTGCACCAGAGCCACTCCAGTCAAGCAACCGTAAATTGCGACGGCGCAATACAGGGATTTCCTGAGCATGCAGAGCCTCCATTGAAAGCCGGACGAATCGCCGTAACATCGGACCTGCGATTAATGGAACCGACCGGCCGCAGACTTTCAACTGAGTGGGAATGCCCGTGATCCGCTGTCACTGCCCCGACGGTCGGTCCTGCTGGAGTTTCTCGGCCAGACACGTGAACGAACCTTTATGCGGCGCAGCCTTCCCTGTTGCCGGACGCGTTCGTTTGCAATCATACCCCCCTTGGGATTCTGTGCTGACAGGGAGGTTGACTGCATGGCGAATCTGGTAATCGACACCGGTTCGATGGCCGGTTGCCGCTTTGAGCTGCACCGCGACTGCCTGGTCGTGGGACGGCAGGAAGGCTGCGACGTCGTCCTGAAGGACGACACCGTCTCTCGGCAGCATGCCCGCATCGTCCGGAACACGGAAGGCTACTTCGTCGAGGATCTCAACAGCCGCAACGGCACGTTCCTGAATGGGAAGCGGATCGAAGGGCGCTCCCGCCTGCGCAGCGGCGACCGCGTCCAGTTGTATGACATCGTGATGACGTTTCATGACGGTGGCAGCTGGCGCACCGGTTCGTTCAGCGGCCGCGTGCACCTGTCGTCCGAATTCAATGAGTCGGCGGACAATGCAGTACGCCGGGCCACCGTCGCCGAGATCGACGTGGCGCTGCTCGAGCAGTCGATCCCGTCCAATCTGGCTGACGTGCGGCTGCAGGCGGTCCTCGATGTGGCCCGCCGCGTCCGCAACTGGCTCGAACTCGATGATCTGTACAGCCAGATCCTGGACAGTCTGTTTCAGGTCTTTCCCCAACTGGACCGGGCCTGCATTCTGCGGCTGGATGAAGCGCCGAACCAGTTGGTTCTGGACGCGGTCAAAGTGCGCGGTTGCGACGCACCGGGAACGATCGGTCCAATCATGCAGGCGATCGTCAAGCAGTCGTTCAACGACGGCAAGGCCCTGCTCAACGTGGATGTCGTGTCCGAAGGGGCCGCCGGCAGCGGATCCCGCTCGATTCACGAAGTCGACCATCGCTGCGTGATGTGTGCGCCGATGATCGATTCGACGCGACGGCCGCAGGGGGCGATCTACCTCGATACGGGAGACGTCACCCGCAGCTTCAGCAGCGAGGACCTGGATGTCCTCGCATGCGTGGCGGTCCTGGCCAGCCAGGCGGTCGAGCAGGCCACGCTGCACAACGCCCGATACCGCGCCGTTGTGGATACGTCGGCCGATGCGATCATCACGTTTGACGAGGACGGAACGGTTGATTCGTCAAACCCGGCGGCATGCGAACTGTTCGCCTACGACCACGGCGATCTGCGCGGCATGTCGATCTGCCGTCTCGTGCCCGATCTGGCGCCGCTGGTCTCCGAGAGCGACGCCGAAGTGGCCGAGGTGGTGCGCTGGATGTTCCGCCGACAGGGGGAGGCCACGGCGGTGCGGGCAGATGGGTCGCGGTGTCCCGTCTGGATCTCGATCGGTGAACTGCGACTTGCCGGACGCAAGCTGTACACCGCATCGCTCCATGACATCACCGAGCAGAAGCGCGTGGAAAACACGCTGAAAACTCTCAACGATCGTCTGGAACGCGAAGTCCGGAGGCGGACAGGCTACGTACAGCTGCACCAGGAGGTCGCTGTGATCGCCAATGAGGCGGACACCGTCCTCCAGGCGTTCCAGGCGGCGCTGGACGAGATCCGTCAATTCACACGCTGGCCGGCGGGGCACGTGTTCATCCAGTCCGAGGAGAATCCCCGCGACTTCGTTGATAGCGGTATCTGGTCGATCGCAGAGCCCGAAGCGTACGGAGAACTGATTGCCGCGACACGTTCAATCCGGGTCGCCGGAGGGCCGTGTCTGGTGGGGCGAGTGATTTCGACCGGGGCGGCGCATCGCGGCATGGACCTCGGCGACGCCGCCTGCGGAGAGCGGACTGCGGCATTTTCGTCCGCAGGCGTCGCCGCGGTGTTCGCCTTTCCGGTCCTGGTCGGTGAGGATGTTGTTGCGGTCGCAGAGTTTTTCGCTCCCGAGGGGTTGGAGCCGGACAACACGCTGGTCGCGGTGATGATGCACGTCGGCACGCAACTGGGACGCGTGGTTGAGCGGCGACGCTTGCAGCAGGAGGTGGTGGACGCGGTCTGGGAACAGCAGCGGGCGTTCGGTCAGGATCTGCACGACACGGTCGGCCAGGAGTTGACGGGCATCGCCATGCTGGCCGACAGTCTTGCGCGAAAACTCGCGCAGCGCACTGCGCCCGAAGCGGCCGCCGTTCGCGAACTGGCGCAGATGCTGCAGCAGGCCAAACAGAACACGCGGCGACTCGCGAAAGGTCTCCTGCCGGTGGAAGTCGACGCCGAAGGCCTGAAGGCGGCGCTCGAGGAACTGGCCGAGAACACACGCGAGCGGTGCGGCATCGAGGTCCGGGTGCAGGTTGAGCCCTCGCTGAAGCTGGAGGACAATCGGATCGCCACGCACTTGTTCCGCATCGCGCAGGAAGCGGTGACCAACGTGGTCCGCCACGCCAGCGCGCACCACCTGATGCTCGGCCTGTCTCGAACTCGTGGCGGAGCGGTCGAGCTCCGCGTCTCCGATGACGGCCGGGGAATGCCCCGGTCCGCCCGCAGGCGTCCCCGCGGAGTGGGCCTGCAGATCATGCGGTATCGTGCACAGTTGATTGACGCCGACCTCGCCATCCAGTCCGGCAGCCCCGGCGGGACCGAGGTCGTTTGCCGGTTGCCACGGAGTTCGTCTCATGTCTGTTGAGTCCACCACCGCGCCCGCCGCCGTCCTGATCGTTGACGATCACGCGTTTCTCCGCCGGGGTCTCGTGCAGATCATCGACGATCTTCCCGAGGTGACCGTTTGCGGCGAGGCGGCCGGCGTCAGCGAGACGCTGGAGAAGATGCGGCGGCTGCAGCCGGATCTCGTCGTCGTCGATATTTCGCTCGGTGACGGCAACGGCCTCGAGTTGACCAAAGAGATCAAGTCGCAATGGCCTGACGTCAAAGTGCTGGTGTCGTCGATGCACGACGAAGCACTCTTCGCCGAGCGCGCTCTGCGCGCCGGGGCGATGGGCTACGTCAGCAAATCCGACGACGTGGAGTGCTTCATCACGGCCCTCCGCCGTGTCCTGGAGGGGCAGGTGTACCTGAGTCCCCGCATGACCGACCGCCTGCTGACCCGCGTGGTCTCCGGCTCGCCCGATGCGAACAGCTCTCCGCTCGAGCGATTGTCGGACCGGGAGCTGGAAGTGTTTGAGATGATCGGCCGGGGGATGAGCACCAAGCAGATCGCGGCGAAGCTCGAACTCAGTCGCAAAACGGTCGAGACCTATCGCGAGCACATCAAGACCAAGCTCAGTCTCCGCAACGGATCTGAACTGACGCAACACGCCGTGCAGTGGGTGTTGGAACAGGCGCCTGCGGAGTAAGCGCTATTCCGTCTTCTCTTTGAACAGCGCGCGGTTGATCTCGCGCGGTTTCTCGTCAGCAGCAGCGACCGGAATCTCGCCCGTCAGCACGAGTTTGGCCGGCCGCAGACAGGTCATGTCGTTGCAGGCCTGGTAGCGGATCGTCAGTTCCAGCTTTTCGGTCTGGCCCGCGGCGTCGGCGGGGGCCTCGATGGTTCCATACAGGACAACTTTCTCCTCGTAGACGACCAGCGGTTGTTCCTCGCCCTGCAGTTTGAACTGCATGCCGTCCGGATACTCGACGCCCGTCAGCTTCGACTTGTGACGGCTGGCGGCCGTCAGTTCGGTGGGGATCAGATAGTCCGGGTTCGCCGGGTTCGCGTTGATGTGCCAGCCGTCGGTCACGGAGATCACCACCGCCACGCGGCACATCCCCCCAGCCGGCAGGCGGTCCACCGACAGATACGCCTTCGCCGCGACCTTGTCATGCCGGGCGGCCTGGTCGGCGTTCGCCTCCGCTGCCGGTACGAGTTCCTCATCGGCATCGTCGGCGGGCGCGGAATTGGCCGGCGCCGTGGCGACGGCGTCTGCCGGCTCCGTCGTCACCGGTCCGAACGCATCCAGGTACTCATCCACCGAGAGGGCGAGATACGACAGCGAGGCCGGCGACTCCGACAGCCGCGGCGCGAAGACGCGGATCGTCTGCAGCGCCCGGCGGCGATAACTCTCCTCGCCGGTCAACTGGGCAATCCGGATCAGGTTCTCCACGCTCACGCTGTTCGCCGACGGCACCACGGCGTCGTACGCTTCCTTCACCCGCGCCAGCAGCGGTTCATGGTCGTCGGGCGTATAGAAGAATCCATGCCCGCGGTCGTCCCAGAACAGCTCCAGTTGTTCGTCCGTCAATCGCCGCGCCGCATTCAGCCACTCCTCGTTGCCGGTCACGCGGTGCAGCGCCAGCAGGCCGCTGACGAAATAGGCGTAGTCGTCGGAGTATGCCGCCAGCCGCGCTTCTCCCCCGCGCCACGTATGCTGCAGCCGGCCCTGCTGGTCGCGCATCTCGGCCAGGATGAACAAGGCTGCGCGTTCGGCAGCCGCGAGGTAGTCCGGCCGCTGCAGGATCTGGCCGCCGTCGGCCAGCGCCCGGATCGTGAGCCCGTTCCAGCCGGTGAGCACTTTGTCGTCCCGCAATAATGCCGGTCGTTGTCGCCGTGTCTCGAGCAGCGCAGCTCGCGCCGCTTCGAGTTGAGGTTCCAGATCGGATAGCGGCACGTCCAGCTCATCGGCGATCTCATCCAGGCTCCGCGGCAGCTGCAGCACGTATCCATGCTCGAAATACTCGGGTTCACTCAGTCCGTACGCCGCCCCGAAGACCCGGGCGTCGTCCGCCCCCAGAATGGTGTTCACCTCCACCGCAGACCAGACGTAGTACTTCCCCTCGATCCCTTCCGTCTCGGCATCCAGCGCCGAGTAGAAGCCTCCCTGGGGATCGGTGAGGTCCCGCAGGATGAAGTCGAACGTCTCCTCGGCGACCTGCCGGTAAGTCCGCCGGTTGGTTCGCAGATACGCCTCGGAGTAAACCTCGGCAAGCTGCGCATTGTCATACAGCATCTTCTCGAAGTGCGGCACCCGCCACTGCCGATCGACGCTGTAACGGTGGAACCCGCCGCCGAGATGATCACGGATGCCCCCCGCCGCCATCCGCTGCAGCGTGTGATCCAGCTGCCCGGCAAGGCTGGCGTCGCTGTGCGCGTCGATCTGCGCCTGGATCAGCATCAACCGCGACGGCGTCGGGAATTTCGGACCGTTCGGCGCCTCGGAGTCGAAATCGAAGCCGCCATGTTCGCTGTCATAGGCGGACTGCAGGGCGTCCACCGCTCCGCGCACGAGGTTGGCATCGACCTCAACCGTCTTGAGGCTCAGTGACGGCCGTGAAAGCCGCTGGACTTCGCGGGCGAGGAAATCCGCGTTTCCCTCCAGATCCGCCTGCCGCGTCGCCCACAGTTCCTGCACCTGCTTCGCAACCGTCAGGAATCCCGGACGCCCGTCCCTGTCCTCCGGCGGAAAATACGTCCCCCCCGCGAAGGGCTTCCCCTCGGGAGTGAGAAACATGGACAGCGGCCAGCCCCCGGTTTGGGACGAGCCCACCGCCTGGAAGTACACCTGCAGGGCGAGCATGTAGATGTCGTCCACATCCGGACGCTCCTCCCGATCCACCTTGATGCTCACGAAGTGCTCGTTGACATACTCGGCGATCTCCTCGTTCTCGAAGACCTCCCGTTCCATCACATGGCACCAGTGACAGCTGCTGTAGCCGATCGACAGAAAGATCGGCTTGTTGTCCCGCTTCGCCAGCTCAAACGCTGCCGGCGACCACGGTCGCCAGTCGACCGGGTTATGGGCGTGCAGCAGCAGATAGGGACTGGTCTCGTGGGCCAGCGCATTCGCGGGACGATCCGCTACTTCGGTTGGCGCGGATTCGGCGCCGGGTTGCGCCGAGACGTCGCCACCGAATCCACAGAACAGACTGCTGGCGACCGCGACCACAAACGGGGAAGCGAGAGCCCGCAGGCGATTGGAAATCATGCCGTGCATACGTTGCCTTCCCTGTGGTGGGCCGGATCACCCCGGTCAGCGGGACGATTTGCGAGTTGTTGCGGCCTTCGTCCCAGTTCGGTCGGGCCGACGATCTCGCTTTGTTCGGGACGATGCAGATCGAGTGCCCTTCTTCCGGGACGCAGCGGCCCCGCCGGACTTCATCTGCTCCTGCAGTGTTGTCTCGTAGAATTGAATCCACTTCTTCGCCGGCATCCGTTTAATAGTGCGTCCGATCAGATCGAGCGCCAGATCTTCCGCCTTGCGGAACCGGATGCAGCTTTTCCCCATGTCCAGCTTCTTGCCGGTTGCGGCCCAGGCCTGTCGAAATTCGTCAAGGCCGGTCGTGTCGGAGTAGACGCACATCATGTACAGCGACATGTAGTTCTTCTGCGACGCCAGACTGATAAACGGCAGCGGCTGGTTCGGATCACAGTGGTAGCCGGCGGGGTAGAGACGATGCGGCACGAAGTAGCCGATCATCCCGTACTGCATCCCCTCCTCATAACCCTTGTCGAGGTTCTTCAGGATGACGGATCGCACCGTCTCAAGCACCTCGCGGCGGTCAGCAGGGAGTTCTGCGAGATACTGCTCGACAGTCCCGGCCTTGCTTTGCATGACCGAATCTCCGGTATGAGCTACGCCAGAATTTCCCGCACCACCGTCCCCTCCACGTCCGTCAGCCGGAAGTCGCGGCCGTTGTAGCGGTAGGTGAGCCGCTCGTGATTGAGCCCCATCAGGTGCAGCAGTGTCGCGTGCAGGTCGTGGACGTTGACGCGATTCTCGGCAGCGCGGAGGCCGATCTCGTCGGTTGCTCCGTGATGCGCTCCACCCTTTACGCCGCCGCCGGCGAACCAGGTCGTGAAGGCGTGCGGATTGTGGTCGCGCCCCGGTTTCTCCGCTTTCTGGGCCACTGGCAGCCGGCCGAACTCGCCTCCCCAGACGACGAGCGTCTCGTCGAGGAGTCCGCGCGACGCTAGATCGCCGAGCAGGGCGGCGATCGGCTTGTCGGTCTCGCCCGCGAACTGCGTGTGATTCTTGACGATATCGCTGTGCCCGTCCCAACTGAGCAGGTTCTCGGTCCCGCCGCTGTAGATTTGAACGAAGCGCACGCCGCGCTCCACCATCCGCCGCGCGACCAGGCACTGGCGGGCGAAGTGATCGCAGCGCTCGTCGCCGATGCCGTACTGCGCCTGCGTCTCGGCCGTCTCCTGCTCGATCGCCAAGGCTTCCGGCGCGGCTGACTGCATGCGGTACGCCAGCTCGAAGCTCTCGATCCGGGCCGCCAGTTCCGCCTCGGCCGGGTCCGCCTCCAGGCTGTGCCGATTGAGCGTCTGCAGCAGGTCCAGCTGGTTCCGCTGGGCGACGTCCGTCAACCCTTCAGGCCGATACAGGTTGTCGATCGGCGCCCCCTGAGGCTTCAACGCCGTCCCTTGGTACACCCCCGGCAGAAACCCGCTGCCCCAGTTCTGGGCGTAGCCCTTGGGCAGCCCGCGCCCCTTGGTGTCGTACATCACCACAAAGCCGGGCAGGTCCTGGTTTTCGCTCCCCAGCCCATACGTGACCCACGCCCCCACCGACGGGAACCCCATCCGCGTCATTCCGGTGTTGATCTTGAACAGCGCCGGCGAGTGGTTGTTCGAATCGGTCCAGCAGGAATGGATGAAGGCCATCTTGTCCACGTGCTGCGACATCTCCGGAAAGATGTCCGAGCACCACGTGCCGCTCTCGCCGTACTGCGCGAATCCGAACGGCGATTTCATCAGCCCGCCGACCGCGTCCTGGAAGAACCCCGTCGTATTGTCGAAGTTCTCCAGCGTCTGCCCGTCCCGCTGCTCGAGTTCGGGCTTGTAGTCCCACGTATCCACATGCGACGGCCCGCCGTTCATGAACAGGTAAATGACGGACTTGGCCCGACCCGCAAAGTGCCCGTCCCGCGGAGCAAGGGCGTTCGCCGCGGGGGCCGCCCCGGCGCTGCGTCCGAGCAGGCCCTGCCCGTTCAGGAGATCCGCCAGCGCGAGCATGCCGAAGCCCCCACCAGCACGCTGCAACAGCGCTCGACGGGAGACACATTGAATCTGAGTGTGCTGGAACTCGCTCTCAGTCATCGACATCTCCAAACAACTGGCGGAAGACGGCAGGAATGTCTCGTGCCGAATGAATGACAAGCAGGATCAGGATTCCATCCGCTTGAGGCTGATAGATGATGACGTATCACCCAACATAGAAACACCGTACGCCCTGTCCAAGGTCGTCGCGAGGATCGCCCAGCAGTGGAGCCGAAGCGTATCGCGCTGCCTTCCCGGCGATCCGATCCAGAAACCGGTCGGCGACGGACAGGCTGCCGCTTTGCTCTGCAATGTAGCGGCTGACTTCGTAGAGGGACTGCCGTGCCTGACGGGTCTGGCGAACATGGCCCATCAGTCGCTCCGCTGCGCCGCCATCCAATCCGCTGCCAGCTCAGCCTTCAGTCCGTCGATGTCCCACTCTTCAATATCGCCGCGTTCCGCTTCATTCAGCGATGTTTGCACGCGTGCGCGAAGGTCCTGATGGCGGGACTGCATCTCGCGCAGCACGACGACAGCGGCCTTGAGCAGCTCCGGTTCGCTCTCATACCGCTGCATGTCGAGCTGATTCTGCACGAAGTCCCGGATCTCCGGAGGATAGTCCAGCAAGAACTGCGATGACTCCGGCATGATGCCCACTCCCGAACGGCTTCTGTCCTGATAGGTCGAACGGACCTCGTTGCAAGCCGCTGACATTCTAGCAGATTCCTGCGGCACCGGTGTGCGGATCCGAGATCAATTCACATGCCGCGTCACCCGCCCATCCCGCTCTTTTCCGCTCCCAACAGCCGCGATATACTGACTTTCCGTCGAACAGACGCCTGCCCGCCGCGGTGATACTACAGGGCCATCGCGCGCCCGACCCATCCGCGGCATTTCGCCCCCGCGGATGCTCCCGCCGCTTTGCACGACGTGAGGACGCCCAATGCGACGACTCCTGCTCGCCCTGACGATGTTCGCTCTCGTCGGGTCGGTGTATCCGCTGGTCCAGTCCGCCACGGCTCAGGTGACCGCCGAGCAGCGAAAGGAACTGGGCGATCTCCGGTCGGAGCTGGGCAAGGTGGCGGCTCTCATCCGCGAGAAGAACTTCGACGAGGCGGAGAGCATTCTCGCGAAGGCAGAGGAACAGCTTGAGTCGATCGCCACTGCGGCCGGCGTGCAGACCACCGATCGCAGCCTGCAGGGCATTGCCCCGCTCATCAAGCGGCATCGCGACTCGCTGGAGAAGGCGATCGCTCGCGCCGGAGGCACGCCCGCCAATACCGGCGTCAGCTTTTCGACGGACGTCGCACCCATCATCAACGACGCCTGCCTCAACTGCCACGGCGCGAACAACCCCCGCGCCAACCTCCGCCTTGATACATTCGCCGGCTGGAAGCAGGGAGGCCGCAGCGGGCCGCTGCTCGCCGTCGGGAACGCCAACAACAGCCTGCTCATCGCCCGGCTCCGCGCCCCGAATCCGAATGACCGGATGCCGCGCAACGCCAACGCTCTCCCCAACGACGACATCCAGACCATCGCTACCTGGATCAACCAGGGCGCCAAGTTCGACGGCGACGCTGAAGACACGATGCTGGCTGATCTCGCCGCCGCGGCCGAGAACGATCCCAGCATCATCATCCCCAAGCCGGACGGCGATGAGACGGTCTCTTTCACCCGCGACATCGCGCCGTTCATGGCGAACCTCTGCGGCGGCTGCCACAGCCGTCAGCAGATGAACGGCGGACTCTGCCTGGAAACGTTCTACGACATGATGAAGGGTGGCGACAGCGGCCGTGTCGTCCTCCCCGGCAATCGCGAAGGGAGCCGCCTGTACCGGCTCGTCGGCGGACTCGAAAACCCCCGCATGCCGCAAGGGCAGGCCCGCATCACGCGCAAGAACTACGAAGACCTGACCAAGTGGTTCGACGAAGGCTGCGTCTACGACGGCGAGGATCCCAAGACCCCGTTGCGGCAGTTCGTCCGCACCGAGGCCGAAATGGAGGCCGATCGCTTCGCCTCAATGTCCCCCGAGGAGATGGACAAGTTCCGCATCGACCGCACCGACAGCCAGTTCAAGCGGGCCGTGCCGAACGACAGCTTCAACACGCTCAAGGGGGACCAGTTCTACCTGATCGGCAATGTCAGCCCGGACCGGCTGCGTCAGGTGGATGAGTGGTCGCAGGCCCATGTCGCGAACCTCACCAAGATCTTCAGCGGAGGCGACGGCCAGATCTGGCGCGGCCGGCTGGCGATCTTCGTCATGAAAGACCGCTTCAGCTACGACGAGTTTAACCTGGTGATCAACGGCCGCGAGGCGCCCAAGGAGATGACGGGGCACTCGATCGTCACACCCACCTCGGAGGACGCGTATATCGTCCTGCTCGACG
Source organism: Planctomycetaceae bacterium (assembly GCA_041940305.1). Lineage (GTDB taxonomy): Bacteria > Planctomycetota > Planctomycetia > Planctomycetales > Planctomycetaceae > JBGTSJ01. Next base: position 165,428 of record JBGTSJ010000011.1, on the reverse strand, counting down.
TCGGCGACGAAGCGACTAATGAGACGTCGGCGCTTCGCGTGAATCTCATTGACCATCTCACGGGCGCCTACCTGAATCGCTCGGGAGCCACGCTGCCGGACTGGGTCATTCGCGGCACCGGATTGGCGCTTGCCGCCAAAGCACTCCCGGGAGACCCGTATCTCCGTCAGCTTCCGCTGCTGGCCAAACAGAACGTCGCCTCCCTCAATCGGCCGGAGGACGTATTCGCCAACGGCACTTTCTCCCCGGGCACGATCGGTCCGGTCGGGTACTCACTGGTGGATTACATGCTCGACGAGGGGGGCTCGGCACGGTTCGCACAGTTCATCAAGGCGCTGGAGTCCGGCCAGGATGCCGCGGCCGCAGTCCGCGCCGTCTACAACGCCGACCTCGCGTCACTCGCCAGAGGCTACGTCCGCAGTCTGAACTGACGGCGCTGCAGCGTGGGCCAGCCGCCAGGCTCTCCAGTACTGCCCGCCCCGGGTTTCGTCTCAAGCGGTTGTAGCGATCGTGCCGATTCTGAGGAGGCAGGCTCCGCCGAAGGAGCCGCTGCGTCTGCGCGCCGGGGGCGGCCGCGCTGGAACTCCGCTTTGATGCGGAACTCGCTGCGGTCGCCGCAGTTTCAGGAGGGAATCGGCATGGCGAAGTATCGGAATCTGCTGGTTGCGGCCGCCGTCGTCGCGGTCGTTCTCCCGGCCACGTCGCTGGCCGGCCTGTTTGGCCCCTGCGGCTTCTGTGGACTCTCGTTTGCCAGTTGCTTCTGTCCTCCCTGCCAGGTCTGCCATCACGCGCCGGCGGCCTGCGCCTGCCCGCAGCCCGTCTATCAGACCGGCCTGCGTCCCGTCGTGCAGACTCAGTACCGGCAGCAGCAGGTCGTCACCTACCGCGACGTTCCCCGAACCGAGGTCCGCCGCGAAGCGTATGTCGAGAACGTTCCCGTCACCGCCTATGAGCAGGTGACCGAAACCGTCTACGTGCCTCAGCAGGTGACCCGCATGGTGCCGCGAACCGTCCTGCAACAGCAGACACGCTACCGCGACGTCGCATACCATGTCACCGAACGCGTCGCCCAGACCGAGACCCGACTGGTGCCTCAGCAGACGGTCAGTCTCGTTCCGGAAGCGCGGCACGTCGCCGGCTGCAACACCTGCGGAGCGGCCTCGGCGTCGTTCGTCCCCGCGAGTGTGACGCCGATCCCGACGCCCGCGATTGCCCCCACCCCGGCGCCGGCGGCTGCGATCCCGTCGATGCCCACGATTCAGGTCTCGCCGCACGAAACCCACCAGCACGTCCCAACCTACGATGACGTGGAGTGGCAGACCATTCGCCCGCGCACCAAGCCGACGCCGGCGCATCCGTCGCCGCCGGTCCGCGGCGCGTCCCACTTCCGTCCGGCTCCGTCGGCCGCCACCGTGTGGCAATCGCGGTTTTAATCGCTGATGCGCGGGTGTCGCGCTCCGATGCGTCGCCGGCTCATTGGGCCGGTGCTGGACGGGCCGCAATTCGCGAGATCAGTTGCGGGACGTATCGGCCGCATGGGGATGGGCGCTCGTGTAGGTCTCGCGCATCCGTCGCGTGCTGACGTGGGTGTAGATCTGGGTTGTCGTCAGGCTTTTGTGGCCCAGCAGTTCCTGCACGGCCCGCAGGTCGGCGCCGCCGTCCAGCAGATGCGTCGCGAAGCTGTGCCGCAGCGTATGCGGCGTCGTGATGCTGCTGAGCCCGGCGGCTTTCAGATGCTTTTCCAGCAGCCGGCCGATGCTCCGCGTCGTCAGCCGTTCGCCGAATTTGTTGAGGAACAGGGCGTCAGCATCGTCCGGGCCCGGTTCCGAGGCGGGTTCGCGGACTTCAAGCCAGCGATCAAGTGCACGGGCGGCATAGCGTCCCACGGCGGCGATCCGTTCTTTCCGCCCTTTGCCCAGCACGCGCAGGATGTTCGCTTCCCGGTCCCAGCTCGACAGGTTGAGGCTGACCAGTTCCGCGACACGCAGTCCTGCGGAGTACATGGTCTCCAGGATCGCGCGGTCGCGCAGTCCCATCGGATCGTTGGCGGGCGGCGTCTCCAGCAGCCGGGCGACCTGCTCCGACGTCAGAAAGTGGGGCAGCTTGCGCCCCACGCGCGGCGTACGGAGCGCCTTGGCCGGATTGGCGTCGGTCAGCCCTTCCCGCGTGGTGAAACGAAAGAAACTGCGGAGACAGGCGAGGCGGCGGGCGATCGTGGTGCGGGCGTACTGGCATTCGTGCAGGTACGCCAGGTACCCGCGGAGCAGGGACGTTGAGACCTGCTGCACGCCGACGATCCCGCCGGCCCGGTCCTGCAGATAGTCATAAAAGCTCTGGAAGTCCTCGTTGTAGGACTTCAGCGTCAGTTCGGAGGCGTTCCGCTCGACGCGCAGATGCCGGAGGAAGCCGTTGACGGTCGCTTGCATGGCCGTGGGATCGCGTCGTCCTGAAGTCGTGCCTCAATGAGCGTGTTCGGGTAGCGACGGCCTCAGATCAACCGCAGCAGCGCAGGCCCGGTGATTTCATTGCGAGGCGTTCCAGCGACGACGCCCCGATCCGGTGGAATTCCGGACCGGGGCGCGGTCGTCAGCCTGACGTCGGTGCGGGTTCTCGACCGGCGTCACGCACTTTCTCGGAGGCGCGGGCGTTCGTCCCGCGCGGACTGCTGCAGATGCCGGACGCGCTGGCTGAGCACCGCTGCGTCGTACCAGGAAAAGCTCAGTTCGGGGTCGGCCGCGTAGCGCCCCAGCGTCTGCAGGATCTGCGGTGTGCTCTGGTCGTCGTACAGAAAGATGTAACGCTCCCCTTCCTTGACGAGCGCCAGGACGTTGATGCCCTGTGGCATAAGGGTGACCTTGCTGCTGTGCCGCCCGCGTGGCGGCTCGTCGTGAGGAAGCGTTAAGTGCCTGAATCATTCGTCGCGGACCATCCCGGCGGCATCGCCTGGCCGCCCACTGGTGCGACTCTTTGAGTTATCGGCAGCCGCGACGTGCGGGGATCGGCGTTTTTCGCACACCCTTGCTGGGGCAGCACCCTCACCCATTTCCTTGCCACTTTCACCTGGCCCCCTCTTCACTCTTTCAGGGGATGGGGATTGCCGGTGGAGCCGCACAAAGTCCCGCTGCACCGCCCCGGAACGGTCTTTGACCCGTCATCGGAGAATCTGGCAAAATCGCTACAGATTTCGTCGAGCGGATTTGACGTTGGGATTTGGCGTGGCTAGACTCCGCCCATTCGTGGGATTTACGCCCAATCTGCTCTTTGAAAACACTTGATTGTGGGTTTCAGGCCCAGTAGGATCGCTCCCGCCGTCGCCGACCGGTTTCGGCTGAGAACGATTCCAGCTGAGTTTTCGGCGCACCCGCAGAGGCGTTGATGCCGCAGGCCCCTGAGACTTTCATCACCGGTGAGATCCGGCGAACGCTCGATGAGCGATTCCGCCTGACCCTCCCGGCGGAGATGGCCCAGGCGGTTTCGGACGACGAAGGCAACACAATCGTCGCGAAGGAGCGGTACGGTTGTCTGAGCCTGTGGCGGGGGCGCGACTGGCAGCAGCGGATCGACGACGGCATCAATCTGATCCGTCAGAAGATCGCCGCCGGACGCATGGAACAGAAATGGAATGACGTCCAACGACTGGGGCGGCTGCTGTCCACCCGTTACACACCCACCAGGCTGGCGAACCGTTCACGCCTGCTGATCCCCGAGGGCTTTCGAGAGTTTCTCGACGTCCCCGCCGGACAGGACGTGATGGTCGTCGGCGCGGTGATCTGCATTGAAGTCTGGAACCCCACAGCCTGGCTGGAGCAGCTCAAGCAGGACATGCCCGAGTTCGGGAACATGTTCAAGGAACTGTCCGGCTAAGGTCTATGGTCGAGAGTCGATGGTCTATAGGACAGACGTCAAATCGACCATCGACCATCGACCATCGACCATTACGGCACGCCCGGTGATTGGAGAGAAAAGCGACGACTCACTCAGTACCCCTTCCCGATATCAAGCCCCCACACCTTGATATCCCAAGGACGGCCGTCGGCAAGGAAGCCAAACTTTTCTCACTGACGCCGGGTGTGTCTTTTGACTCCCTAACGAGCGGCGGGGTTTAACTCCGCCGCTCGTTTTTTGGTAGAGTGCGCCCGAATCGCTCCACTGTCCTCCGCCATCCCATGTACCGCATCGGCCACGGCCACGATACGCATCGACTCGAAGCCGGGCGGCCGCTGATCATCGGCGGCGTGCCGATTCCGCACTTCGCCGGCCCGGTCGCGCACAGCGATGGCGACATCTTGCTGCACGCCCTCATCGACGCGATCCTCGGAGCGGCGGGTCGAGGGGACATCGGTGAGTGGTTTCCGGACAACGAGCCGCAGTACGCGGGAGCGGACTCGGCGGTTCTCCTGCAACGGGTCTGGGCGGACGTGAGGCAGTCGTGGGAGATCGACAACATCGATTGCACCGTCCATGCACAGCGCCCGAAACTGTCTCCCTTCAAACGCTCGATGACGGAACGGATCGCATCCCTGCTGGCGGTTCCGGTCGAGAAGGTCAATGTGAAGGCGAAGACCGGTGAGCGGGTGGGACCAGTCGGCCGGGAAGAGGCGATCTCCGCCGACGCCGTGGTGCTGCTGCGACGGCAGTGACGCCTGGCTGCGTCAGCGTCGATCCGCCGGAGAGCTGGCCTGAATCAGCCACCATCGCTCTGTGCCAGTCGCTTTCGGCAGCGTTCCCGTGTGGAGTTCGCGCGTCCCGGCCCCCGCAGCGACAGGGTAACACTGCGTAGCAATGTCACCCCTCAAGTCAACCCAGTTTGTGATTTCGCTTGATTTCGTAAAGCTTGGCAAGTAATGTAGTCGCAACGACTTTCTCTCACAAACTTCACTGCGCGTCTCTCTGCCCGAAGCGATCTCCTTCGCAGGGCTGTTCTGATCCCATCCTGACTATTTTTGTAATCGTTCCGGCAGGCGTTCTGCCTGACTGCGTTCGGTGTTGTTTTGGCGGTTCTGCCGCCGGGTTTTCCGTCATCTCGTTGCGCGGAGGAGCAGATGTCGGATTCCGAAGAAATCGAGAAACTCGCCGGCAGCATGGCTGACAAATTGTAGGACGCTGCCGCCGCTGGCATGTCGCTGATGGCGCCGTGTGGAGCTGATATGCGAGCGATCGCAGTGGCCATCTCATCGGGCCGATGGGCACAGTCAGCCTCTGCCGGGTGATACGCCGTCATGTCCAGTGCGGATCCGAGGGTCGATCGGCGGTTCATACGGAGTCCTCGGGCTTGGCTGCTGCTGGCCGTCATTGCCAGTCTCTCTTTGCTGGCCGCACCCGAGCTATGGGGGCGCAACTGCCGCAGCCGCGCACGCTCCGCGATGACGATCAGGCACTATCTGGCGGCAGCGAGCTGGCTCGACTCCGCGGCGAAGTGGCAGCCGGCCGACGGTCGCACGGAGTTTCTGCTGGCGCGATTGGACCGGAAACGGGGACAGATCGAGAGCATGCACCGCCGGCTGGAGCGTTGTCGCCAATGGTCTGTTTCCTCGGACGCAATCGAACGGGAAGGACTGCTCGCAGAAGCCCAGGCCGGCCGCTTGGATCGCATTGATCGGCAGTTGTCCGTATTGCTGACGAATCCGCAGGGAGACCTTCAGGAGATCTGCGGCGCCTATGTCAACGGCTGCATCGCCAACTATCGACTGGGACAGGCCTGGCAGATCATCGAGCTCTGGATCGCGGACTCTCCAGAGGACCCCGAGCCGCTGTACCTGTTGGGACGGATTCGCGAACACACCGGGCGATACGACGACAGCAAGACGGCGTACCGGCACGCGCTCGCGCTCGATCCATCGCATGCACCGGCTGCCTACAATCTCGCCCGTCTTCTGTTGCACGAGCTGGACCAGCCGGAGGAGGCGCTGATGGCCTATCGACAGGCGGCGGAGCACCTGGAACTCCCTCAACCGGCAATGGCCGGCGCGGCAACCTGCCTGATCGAGTTGCAGCAGTTCGATGAGGCCCGGCGCCTGCTGGACGAGGCACGCGCGCTCGACGATACCCATCTGGACGAGGCGTACCGCCTGGTCGGCGACCCTGGCGAGTCGGCAAGCGCCCGCTTGCCCGCCGTTTACGGGCAACTCGAGGCCGCGGAGGGACGCGCTGAAGCGGCGGCTGTCTGGCTGGAGCAGGCGGTGGCGGCCAATCCACGCGACTGGAAGACCCGTTACGCGCTGGTCAAAGCGCTGCGGGAATGCGGCCGCAATGAGGACGCTGCCGAACATGCGCAGATTGTCGAAGCCGCCAGCGCTGCGATGGGTGAGATCGAGGTGCTTCTGGCCCAGGTGCCCGCGGATCCGGACAACGCCGATGTCCGTTGCCGCATCGGCGAGCTCTTTCTTGAACATGTGTCGGAACAACAAGGAATAATCTGGCTGCAGAGCGCTCTGCAGATTGATCCGCAGCATCAGCCGGCACAAGCCGCACTCGACCAGCACTACTCAAGACAGCAGGCATATGTTCCTGCTCCCGGGCCCTGAAGCACTGACGTCATGACCGCCGGACCTCCGCTTGATTTCCGGATTGTTGGTGCGGTCACACCCGCACTGAATGATGTACACAGTCACAACCCATCGCCCGCGACCGCACGGTGATGAGCGCTGCAATGTTGCGACTGAGTGGACGACGGCGAGGTTACTCAGAACGGCGGCTGTTCGTTGTCCTCACCGGCTCCGTGAACGGAATCGTCGGCATCGTCCTCGCTGGACGGGCCTGGAGCGACTATCACGAGGCTGCTGTCGCACGCCATTGCGAGACGGCGACCGCGGCATCCGACTGGAAATCCCTGTATCGGCGGGCGCTTTGACAGGTTGACAAGCTTCCGTCGAGGCCGGACGATCGGCATATGAGTCCCCGCGAGAGTCCAACCATGTCGCCGGAAAGCACCTCTCACACTGACCTGAGTGCGCCGGCGACATCGACGGGAGTTGCACCACGACGCCGCTCGCCCGTCCGGGTGTTGCTGAGCGCCGGCCTGATCCTGCTGCTGGTTGCAGCGAGCATTCCCGGATACGGATGGTGGAAACAGCGCCGCACGGATCAGTTCAAGGCCGGCTGCGTTGCTGCGACGAAGGAAGAACAGTGGGAGCGGCTGGGTTTGATCGCAATGAAATGGCGGGAATGGGACCCCTCCAGCAATGACGCGAATGTCTACCTGGCGGAATCGGAGTTCCAGGCGGGCCGGTTGGATGAAGCCGCTCGACTGCTCGGGATGATCACCGACGATTATCACGGCGCGATTTCGGCACTCAGTTTCCGTGGCGAGATTCTGTATGGCGATCTGCATCGCCCGTATGAGGCCGAGGAGACGTGGCAGCGCATGCTCACCATCGATCCGCGAAACACTCACGCCCATCAGCGGCTGATTCTCTTCTACGCACTGTCGCTGCAGCGCCACAAGATGGTTGAGCAGATCCAGGAGGCGTTGCGGCGTCGCTGTGAACCTCCGGAATCCTATGCCTATCTGATCCTGGCGAACGCCCTCGGATTCACGGAAGGCATATCCCACGTCCGGAACTGGAGAACGAACCATCCCGACGACGAAACCCTCGAAGTGGCTGAGGCCCTGTACAAGGCGAATCAGCCGGTGAATCCGAGCGTCGTGGAGGCGTACGAAGAGTCGCACTTCATGACGGGTGACCAGTCGGCCATCAACGCGTGTCTCGACAAATATCCGCAAAACGTGGAGGTGCTCGCGTTCCACATCGAACGGCACATCTATTTCGGTCGCGCTGACGAAGTTGTGGGCCTATTGAATTCGGCCCCTGCCGCGGCGCTGGATGATGCCCGCTTCTGGCGATATCGCGGTTGGCTGCTGGAGCAAACTCAGGAACACGCGAAAGCGGTGGAGGCCCTGGAGAAGTCGCTTGCAATCGATCCTTTTGGCTGGAGGTCGCGATGGGAACTGGCTTCCCTGCTGCGGTTGCTCGGCCGCACTGCGGACGCGGAGCAGGTGCAGGTGTTGGCGCTGGAAGGAAAGGTTCTTCAGGAGGAGTTGTATCGCACCGATGGCCGCGCCTTGACGTGGGGACAAGTCGAGCAGATCCGAAGCTACATCAGCAAGGTCGGCGAACCGCAGGTCTTGGCCGCACTCGACGCGAGAATTCGCAGTCAGGGTGGAGAGAATGTCGCCGCCGAACTGATGGGCGGCGGCGAATTGGCCGGTGAGTCGGACTGAGCGTTTGGGGACGTTGCGCTGCGGCGAGGCGTCAGGCTTGCCGCGGCGACGCGAATACACCCACAGCGCCAGCAAGCGAAGACAGACAAAGACATTGCGTCTGCACCCCGCGCTTCAACCGGGACCGAGATTCAGCCGAGGGTCGTATTGGCGCTTGCTTTTCGCGATTACTTACTGTAATTTCTTAAGAATCCTTCCTCTTGTTCCCCAACTCCATTGAGCAGGTGCATTCCATGCGAAGGTTATTCTTTGCGCTGATGCTGGTCTCGTCCGCGTTTTCCGTGGGATGTGGTGCTCCCGAAGAGGCGGATATGTCGCATCTCGAAGAGGAGTCTCCGGAGGCGGAAGCCGCCCGGGAGGAGGCGCGAGCGCGATATCAGCAGGGCCAGCATGGTGCGCAGCCTGGCAATTAGTTGTGCACTGCGGCTCGATCTTTGTTTCCGTTTTCTCTGACGTCAGTCGTTGATCTATCAGTCGTTGCTCTAATCGAAAGGAGAGTTCTATGAAGACGCGGAGGTGGATGAGATGGGACCGGCGAGCCTTTACGCTCATCGAGCTGCTCGTCGTGATCGCCATTATTGCGATCCTGATCGCGCTGTTGCTGCCGGCGGTGCAGCAGGCACGCGAGGCGGCTCGCCGGACGCAGTGCAAGAACAACCTGAAGCAGTTGGGGCTGGCGATCCACAACTACCATGACGTGTTCCGCCAGTTCCCTATGTGCTTCGACGGCACCCTGACGTGGCCCACGAGCCCGCCCGGGCAGGACGTGCAGGACTGGCTGGGAGCCTCCTGGATCACGGCCTCGCTTCCCTACCTGGACCAGGCGCCGCTGTATAACCAGATCGGCCCCCACCTGAACAACGCGACCGTCGTCAACACATCCGGATACGGGCACCCGGTCGTGGTCTCGGGAGCGAAGACGATCATTGAAACGCTCATCTGTCCCAGCAACCCCCAAGGGAAGGTCGTGCGCGGCTGCCTGACGAACAGTGCGAACCCGTACGGCGGAGACTTCGCCTCGGGGCCCCACTATGATGGCGGCCGCACTGACTACGTCGGCAATATGGGATTCGTGTGGACGGACTGGAAGGATTGCGACTACGGCACGCCGACGCATCGCAACAACGCCAAGTGGTCCAGTTCGCACTGGGTGCAGTCGTACGAGCACGACTGGGACGATTATCCCAAGGTGCGGGGCGTCTTCTGGGGGCGCGGCTCGGCCAACATTGCGCAGATTCCAGACGGCACGTCCAACACAATCGCGATCTTTGAGAATCATCACTGGATCGGACGCGACGGCATCAGTGGCCGGGTCAATTACGCCAGAGTCAATCGGGACGCGCTGTGGATCGCTCCCTTTGGTCCGATCAGTTCCGGCGAAGCTATTAACAAGACCAGTCCGGGGGACTGGTCCGACCCGCGCTGCACTGGTTTTCAGAGCATCCATACCGGCGGCGCCCATGCACTCCTGGCGGACGGCTCCGTGCGGTTCATCAGTGAGAACATTGGAACCGGCCAGGGAATCGAGGCTGGCGCTGGCGGCTATCGGCAGGGACCGCTGCAGTCTCTCATGACTGCGGCCGCCAACGACATCGTCGGCGAGTTCTAATCTTCTGTTCCGGAATTGCCCTAAGGCCAACAAGGCGCCACGATTCACACGACGTGTGAATCGTGAGCGTCTTCTTGGTTGGCGCCTTTCGGTTTCGGTCCAAGGTTGGGACCCGTGAATCGTTGCCTTCGCCGGTTCGGACTGTGCCTCGCGTTCGTCTTCGGATGCACCGGCTCGCAGTCCGACTCTCTTCCCGATGGCGCTGCGGCGCCTCCTCCAGCGACCACAGTGAACAGTGGCGGGGCTGATTCCCCGTCCTCGCTGCTCGCCGACCTGGACGTCACACGATTACAGGACAGAGTCCGCGACACCGCGGGAGATCTGCCTGCGACCTCCGCCAGTTTTGAGGACGTCGCCCCGAAACTGGGCATCGTCTTCCACTACGATAATGGCGATTCTCCGGCCAAGCTGATGACCCAGATGTCGGGCGGCGGCGTGGGCTGGTTCGACTACGACTGCAACGGCTTCCCCGACCTGCTCCTGGTCCAGGGAGGGAGTCCGCTCGCGGCGAACCGCGCGTCCAATCCGCTCGACCGTCTGTTCCGCAATTCCGACGGCGCCCGCTTCCGTGATGTGACGACTGCGAGCGGACTGCGGGAGACGGGATTCGGCCAGGGTGTCGCCATAGGAGACTTCGACAATGACGGATTCGCGGATGTCTACGTCACGAACGTCGGGCTCGATACGTTCTATCGCAATCTCGGTGACGGCACGTTCCTGGATCAGACGCACGCGGCCGATCTGATCAATCCACTCTGGGCCAGCAGCGCTGCCTGGGGCGATCTGGATCACGACGGCGATCTGGACCTGTTTGTCTGCAACTATCTGGACTACGATCCTGACGATCCCATTCCCTGCTTTCGCGGCGACGGGTTGCCCGGAATCTGCCATCCCAAAGATGTCGGACCGGTTCCCAATCAACTGTTCGTCAATCGCGGCGACGGAACGTTTGAGACCATCCTGGGATCGGCGGGACTCGATCAGCCCGGCAGCAAGTCGCTGGGAGTCGTCATCGCGGACCTGAACAGCGATCAACTCGCCGACGTCTTCGTCGCGAACGATACGACCGCGAACCACCTGTTCATTAACCGGGGCAGCCTGCGATTTCGGGAAACCGCCGTCCTCTCCGGGTGCGCCGCCAGCGGAGAAGGTCTGTACCAGGCCAGCATGGGGGTCGGATTCGGAGACTACAACCGGGATGGTCATTACGATCTCTATCTGACGCACTTTACGTCCGATTCCAACACACTGTATCAGGGACTGGGCGGCGGCATGTTTGGGGACGTCACCCAGGAGACGGCCCTGCACCTGCCGACCCTGCCCTACCTGGGATTCGGAACGATCATGGCCGACTTCGACTGCAACGGATTCGCTGAGCTGTTCGTTGCCAACGGCCATATCGACGATTCGTTTCAGCGACTGGGTGACCAATTCAAGATGCCGGCCCAGCTCTTCGCCTGGAACGGGACGAGGTGGATTGACCAGTCGGGGCAGGCGGGCCCTTACTTCAAGCAAAAACTGTTGGGACGCGGCGTCGCGTCGGCCGATTTTGACCGGGACGGCGACCTGGACCTCGCCGTCAGCCATCAGCTCGACTCCGCTGCGCTGCTGCGCAATGATCGCGACCAGGGGCACTGGCTGAATCTAAGGCTCATCGGAACGGCCAGCAATCGGGTGGGGATCGGCGCGCAGGCGAGGTTAACGCAGAACAATGTCGTGCTGCATTCACAGCTCGCCGGTGGAACCAGTTACTGTGCCTCGAATGAGCCGCTGATCTGTTTTGGACTCGGAGAGTCCGCTGAGGACGTCGCAATCGAGATCATCTGGCCGTCGGGGCAGACCAGCCGCATCGAATCCGTCTCCGTTGATCAGGAGCTTGTCGTCCGCGAAGGAGGGGCCGGCGAGTGAACGGTCTCCGCACGAAGATCGTTGCGGGTCTTGCGGCGCTCTGCGTCCTGGGGGTGCTGGCTTGGGCCGCGGTGGAGGCGCTCCGCGATCCGCTGAGCGAAATCAAGGTCGTCGATCCTGCTCCTCCGCGAGCCGCGGAATCCGCGGTGGCGCCCGACAAAAGTCCTCAGGGCCATACAGCACTTCAGGATCCGGGATATGTCGGCAGCGAGACGTGCTCTGACTGCCACGCGGATATCAGCCAGGCGTACCGGTCGCATCCAATGTCGCGGTCGGTTTCGCCGGCAGCTTCGACGCCCCTGCGCAGATCGTCCGAGAAGCCGCCTCAGTTCACGGCGCGCGGTCCGTCCGACTCGACGCTCCACTTCGAATATCGAGTCACCATTGATGATGGCGAGATGCTGCATCACGAGATCGCCTTCGACGAAGCAGCGAACGAGATCTGCCGGCGGACCGTGAAGATGCATTACGCGGTGGGATCCGGAGCCCGCGCGCATTCGTATTTTCACGATGCCGGCGGCGAACTGTACATGTCGCCGATGACGTGGTACGCAGGTAATCGCAGCTGGGATTTCTCTCCGGGCTACGAAGCGGCAAATCAGCATTTTGAGCGCCGCGTCCTCGACGGCTGCGTGTTCTGTCACGTAGGACGCGCGGCGCCGCGTCCCGATCGGGAGCACTCGTTCCAAAGCGTCCCGATCCTCGAAATGGGAATCGGCTGTGAACGCTGCCATGGTCCAGGCGCGGCCCATGTCGCTTTCCATCAGTCCGAGCACGAGCCGCACAGCGGCGCCGATCCCATCGTCAATCCCCGGCACTTGAACCAGCCCTTCTGCGACGACGTCTGCCTGCAATGCCATCTCCAGGGGCTGGACCGGGTCGCGCACCCGGGGCGCAGCCAGTTCACCTTCCGTCCGGGCCAGGCGCTGGCCGACGTCTGGACAATCCTGATCGCCGGCACCAAGGTTTCCGGTGACGGCACGACGAGCGCGGTCGGACAGGCGGAGCAGATGCTGTCCAGTCGCTGCTACATCGAAAGCCGGGGAAGCATGAGTTGCACCTCCTGCCATGATCCGCACACCGTGCCCGAAGAGGCGGAGCGGATCCGCTTCTATCGTGCGAAGTGCCTGGAGTGCCACACGAGCGGAGACCGTATCGACTGTGCCATGGAGCTGTCGGTCCGACTGCAGGCGTCGCGCGAGGATTCCTGCATGCAATGCCACATGCCCAGACTCGAGGCGAACGACGTCCCGCACACCTCGCAGACGGACCATCGCGTCTTGCGGCGCCTCGGCGAAGGTGCTGATGACAGCGGAACCCTCGAGTTCCGAGTCTACGAGCAAGACCGGATCCCTGTGGAACTGATCGATCGTTCCCGGGGGGTCCTCCTCGTCCATCAGGCGGAAGAATATGGGCCGCTGGCACAGCAGGCGATTCCCTTGCTCTCCCCCTGGGTGGCTGCCAATTCGGACGACACCGAAGCCCTCGCTGCGCTGGGAACTGCCTACTTCCTCGCGCAGGATACGCGAAGCGCCATCGCGATGCTCGATTTGGCGCTGGCGATTGATCCCAATGATGAATATGCCCTCCGCCAGAGGATGTTTTTCAGCCATGAGGTTGGTGATCTCGAAGGGGGCTTGCGCTTTGGCAGGCGGCTCATCGAGGTCAATCCGCATCACTATGACTATCACGGGCGGATGGCTCACATACTGGGCCGTGCCGGCCGGTGGGACGAAGCCATCGATTCGGCTCTCAAAGCGGCCGAGATTCGGCCCTGGAGCCCCCAGATTCATGGCTGGCTCGCGGAGGCGTACCGAATTACCGGCCAGCAGGGACTTTCAGGGAAGCACCAGACGCTCTACGAGATGTTGCAGGCCGAGGACCGCTCCACCAAGGCACCCTAGGATGGATGGTTCATTTTGAAGCAATTCAGAGCGTCCGGTCCGCCGACGCTCAAACTGTTTGAAAGCAGATTACGTCCTGAAGCTTTGACAACGGTGAAGCCGCGTCGAAGTGTGTCCGTCGGTCTGCGTTCGGAGAGGCACGCAATGCCCAAGTCGATCGCGTTTGTGCTGCTCGGGCTGGTTGTCGTGGGATGCTCCCGTGACGAGATAGGAGAGCACGAGCACCGAACGGGATCGCTCGCATCCGCCGCGATGAATGCCGCTGAGAACTCTCCCTCGGCTCCGGATTCGAGCGAGCGACAGTGGCAAATGGGGAACGAACACCTCAACAGCGGCGACGCCGTAGGCGCGCTGGGGTACTTCAATGGCATTCCTCGCGATGGTTCAACGGTTTCCGTCGACGCGGCGCTCGCCGCCGCGCAACTGCAGGAGTCTCTGGGACGACTGAGTGCTGCGATTGAATCGTATGAATACGTACTGAACTACCAGCCGAAGCTGAATCCGGTGACGTCCCGCGTGGCCGAACTCTACGCGCTGACGGGACAGCGAGCGGAAGCGGATCGTCACCTCACGCGGCTGATGAGGACGCCGGACCTCGGTTTCAAACCGCTGGTGCTGCTCACCGATTTCGAACGCAGGCACGGCGAAGATCAGACGCGGCTGGAAGAGTTCGAGCGGCTGGCGCCGGACGATCCTGCGGTTCAGCTGGGGCTGGCCGTCGAGAACATTGAGGACGGGGCGATCGACTCGGCGCAGCACCGCCTGCAGGCGGCGATCGCCGCCGATCCCGAATTGGCCACCGCCCAGGCGCTGCTCGGTGAAGTCCTGCTGCTCCAGTCGTCCAACGAGGAGTTGATGCGCTGGCATCAGGCTCTGCCGGCTTCCGTGCAGGATCATCCGGCCATCTGGTATACGCGCGGTCTCTGGGCTCTGCGTGTGGACGAGCCGGCCGTGGCGGCGCGGTGCTTCTGGGAAAGCGCCCGACAGTGTCCGACTTCGTACCGGGCGGCCTATCAGCTGGGTCAGATCTCAACTGGGCTGGACCCGCAGGTGCGTCAAAGCTTCGCCAAACGGGCCGAAGACATCTATGAACTGAAGCAGAACCTTTCCGGTGTCCTGGACTCCGGCGGCCGGGATGCAGCGTCCGCCCACCAGTTGCTTGACCTGCTGCGGGAAATGGGGCGCGAGTGGGAAGCCTGGAGTTGGGCCGTCACGCTACAGTCGAAGCATCTGACCGCCAGCTGGCTGCGCCAGACTCTCGCACAGCTCTCCAGCTATCCGCACTCGCAGTCCCCTCGCATGTTGCAATCCGCCAACTTGACGGTCCGCTTCGATCTCAGCGAACTGCCCGAGTTCGCGCGGATCCTGACGCAGGTGGACGCAACCGCCAGGGCCGATGATGGAATCCCGCAAAAGGTTAATATCCGGTTCGAGGACGTTGGCCCATCGGTCGGGCTCGATTTCCGCTATCACCGGGGAAACGTCGCCGGGCTGGACGGCGTCCGCATGCAGGAGACGACCGGCGGCGGCACCGGAATACTGGACTACGACAGCGACGGCTGGCCCGACCTGTTCCTGACCCAGGGTGAGGATTGGCCGGCCGGCGCCGATCAGCCGGCTGATAATCCCGCCCTGCGCGATGTGATTTTTCGCAATCGTGGCCCACGCTTCGACAACTGCACGCTGGTCGCTCTCCCTGCCGACGATGGGTTCGGCCAGGGATGCGCCTGCGGCGACTTTAACAACGACGGATTTGCCGACATTTACGTCGCCAACATCGGCGTCAACCATCTGCTCATCAATCTCGGCGACGGCACCTTCGCCGACGGCACGCCGCAGGGCGTATCAACTCTTTCCGCCTGGACCACCAGTTGCGCGATGGCGGACCTCAACGCCGACGGCCACCCGGATCTGTTCGATGTCAACTACGTCGAGGGTCCGCAGCTCTTTCGGATGATCTGCAATGAGAATGACTGCTCACCGCAGGAGTACGCCGAGTCCCTGGATGACGCCTTGATCTCATCGGGTGACGGCGCAGTACGACTCATTCAGCAGGATACGCACTCTCGCCGGGGAGCAGGGTTGGCAGTCGTCGTCTTCCGGGCGGATCAGAGCGACTGGCCGTCGTTGCTGGACGGAGCGCCACGATTTGACATCGGCAGCGCCTCCGCCGTCGCCGATACCGCCCCGCTCGTTCCAGAACGTGATCTCTCCCTGTTCATTGCCAATGACCAGGATCCTAATGAATTCCTGAAAGTTCGCAGGGCCGCAGACCTGTCCCTGACACTGGTCGACGATTCGTTCCTGGCGGGCCTGGCGCTGGACTATAACGGCGAGACCAGCGCCTGCATGGGCGTCGCCGCCGGAGACATCACCGGCGACGGCCGTCTCGACCTCTTTGTGACGAATTACCAGGATGAGGCCAATAGCTTTTTCGTCCAGGAGCCCAGTGGCATGTTCGGCGACGGCATTGGAGGATCCGGACTGCTGCACGCGGGAATGCCCTACATCGGCTGGGGAACCCAGTGTCTTGATGCAGACGGCGACGGCGATCTCGATTTGGTCGTCGCCAACGGCCACGTCGGTTACTTCGCCCGACCAGGCCTGCAGGAACGTATGCCGGCGCAGGTCTTCCGTAATACCGGCGCAGGGCGCTTTCGCGAAGTTCCGGCTGAGGAATCAGGTGATTTCTTCCACCGCCGGCTGATGGGCCGCAGTCTCGCCACTCTCGACTGGAACTGTGACGGACGGACCGACCTTGTGCTGTCGACTCTCGACGAGAGTCCGGCGCTGCTGGAGAATCAGACGTGGCCAGTTCAAAACTGGATCGCCGTTCGTCTGACTGGAGTGCAGAGCGCCCGAGACGCCGTCGGAACGGTGGTTACGATCCACACCAACGAGCTCACGATCCGGTCACAATTGACCGGCGGATGCGGCTATCAGGCGACGAACGAGCGTTTACTGAGGTTCGGCCTCGGGGGAGAAGCAACGGTCAACCGGATGACTGTCGAATGGCCGAGCGGGCGAACTCAGGAATTCACAGAATTGAGTTCGAACCGCGTGCTCCTGCTCAGAGAAGGTCGCGACTGTCTTGACGCCCCTCGTCGCAGCACCTCTGAGAATCTGCTTCCAGAGGGAGTGGCCAACCCGACAGCGGATCGGCGGCGCGAATGGTCACCAACGACGAAGAATGCCCACAACTCGATCGAGTCGTAAGGCCACAAACCTGCTGCATCGAGCTAAGGCAATCCCGCCCAAGGCGGAGTGACCTGTTGACCTACTTCTTGGCCGCCTCGGTCTTCGCGTCTCCTTCTTCGGCCGTCTCCTTGGCCGCCTTCTTCTTCTTGCCGGTGCTCAGTTTGGGGACCCGGATTTTCGGCAGGTTGAAGGGGCTGCGACCTTCGGTCCAGCGCTCCTCTTCGCGCATTTTGGCGATGCGCTCGTCGCGGGACAGGACGCTCCGCGCGCGAGACAGACGACCCCTTCGCTTGAGACTTTTGTCGAGAGTCACCGTTGCTGCTCCACCTTCCGTCGCCGCGCCGCCCGCCGCCAGCACCGTCTGGCGATGGATCACGGTCGTAGTCAATCTCACATTTGCCGAGCCAAGGATATTAGCGGGCGATGGACCGGCAAGCAACTCCACCCCGCAACGCGGCGCTCCGCGATCACCCTCGGCAGTTGAGCCGGAGAACCGGTCTATCGACGGATTTGAAGGCAGGCAGGCTGCCCCGCGGTGTGGACATGCGCTCAAGCGATGAGGGCGTCGACCACATGGCCGTGGACGTCGGTGAGGCGGAAATCGCGGCCGGCGTAGCGGTACGTGAGCCGCTCATGGTCGAAGCCGAGCAGGTGCAGCAGAGTGGCGTGCAGATCGTGGACGTGAACGGTGTTCTCAACCGCGGCGAAACCGAACTCGTCGGTAGCTCCGTAGGCCTGTCCGCCACGAGTTCCGCCGCCGGCCAGCCACATGGAGAAGCCATAGTGGTTGTGGTCGCGGCCGTTGAGGTCGGGCAACTCCGCGACGGGGGTGCGGCCGAATTCGCCGCCCCACATGACGAGCGTGCTGTCGAACAGGCCACGCTGCTTGAGATCGTTGAGGAACGCGGCGATCGGCCGGTCCCACTCGCCGGCCAGCTTGCGATGCTCGGCCTCGATGTTGCTGTGATTGTCCCACGGTTGACCTGCACCGCTCCAGACCTGCACGAAGCGCACGCCCCGCTCCAGCAGGCGGCGGGTGATCATCAGCTGGCGGGCATGCGTCCCTTCTCCGTACTGGGCGTGAACGGATTCCGGCTCCTGTGACAGATCGAAGGCGTCGGTTGCTTCGGACTGCATCCGGTACGCCAGCTCGAAGGCCTGGATACGGGCTTCCAGGAGCGGCTGGCCCGGGCGCTCCGCCTGATGCCGGGCGTTGAGGGCCTGCATGAGATCGAGCTGGCGGCGCTGGTCGGTCGGCTGCAACTGGTGATTGCGAATGTGCGAGACCAGCTTCTCGACATCGGAGTGCTGGGTGTCGATGTACGTTCCCTGGTAGGCGCCGGGCAGAAAGGAGGATCGCCAGTTCTGGGCGCCGGTGATGGGGTAGCCCCCCGGGCACATGGCGATGAAGCCGGGGAGGTTCTGGTTCTCCGATCCGAGGCCGTAGGTGAGCCAGGAGCCGAAGGAGGGGCGCGGCTGCCGTGACTCGCCGCAGTTCATCAGCCACAGCGACGGTTCGTGGTTGGGGACGTCGGCCTGCATCGAGCGGATGACGCACAGGTCGTCCGCATGCCGTGCGGTTTCCTGAAACAGCTCGCTGATCTCGAGGCCCGATTCGCCGTAACGATCGAAGCGGAACGGCGAGCCGAGCGCTCCGCTGGTTTTGCGCTCCGTGCGAAGGTTCGGGGACGGCAATGACTGCCCGTGGTATTCAGTGAGTTTCGGCTTGGGATCGAACGTGTCGACGTGCGAGGGACCGCCGTTCATGAAGAGGTGGACGACGCGTTGCGCTTTTGCGGGAAAGTGCGGTGCGCGGGGAGTGAGCGGACCGGTGGCCGTGCGCGTGGCCGCGTTGCCGAGTTCCGGATGGAGCAGCCCGGCCGCGGCCAGTGCGCCGAAGCCCATGCCGGAGCGGTGGAGAAGTTGACGGCGGGAGAGAGGCGGGCAATGAATCACGTTGTTGACCAAAGTCAAAAAGGGACCGTGTCTGTTTAACCCCGTCAGCGTTCCTGAGTCCGTCCATCCTGGGCGCGGCGGGGTTCAGTCGACAAACGCGAACTCGTTGCTCATCAGCAGTGCCTGGACGAGTTCGGTCCAGTCTGTTTGCGTCGGCTCATTGCCGAGGAACTGCAGTGACAGCTCGAGTTCGTCGCTGGTCGGCGAGCGTGCGAGCACTGTGCGGTAGATCTGGTCGAGTTTCGGCCCGGAGTCGGACTGGACCTGGATTTCGGGCCGTTCCAGGAGTTTCAGGGCCGCGCGCTGTGTCCAGGGACCGTTCATCAGGAACAGGGATTGGGCGGCGACGGTGGTGGTGTCCCGTTGGGGGGATGTCGCATCGGGGGTCGGCATGTCGAACGCCCGCAGCAGGTTCGGCATGTCCAGCCGGTCGATTTTTCCGTACAGGGTGCGGCGCGGCGGCGAGGGTTCCGCGAACAGGTTGAGCGGGGGGCCGCCGAGAGCCGGATCGAGTTCGCCGCTCACAGCGAGCAGAGCGTCGCGCAGGGCTTCGAACTCCAGCCGCTGCGCCGGGCGATGCCAGAGCCAGCGATTCTCGGCGTCAGCGGTCGCGGCGTGTGCCGCGCCGGCGTCATCGGAACCTGCGGAATTCCCCTGCTGCCACGTCGCGGACGACATGATCGTGCGATGCAGCCACTTCAGCGACCAGTCGTGCTCGATGAATTCCACGGCGAGCCAATCGAGCAACTCCGGATGCGACGGAGGCTCGGAGCGGAGGCCGAAATCACCCGGCGTGCTGACGAGGCCGCTGCCGAAGTGATGCATCCAGACCCGGTTGACGATGACGCGGGCCGTCAGCGGATTGTCGGGACTGGCGATGCGCCGGGCCAGCTCGAGCCGTCCGGAACCATCCGAGAACGGAGCGGCCGACTCATCGAGGATTGTAGGGAGCCGTCGCGCCACCGGGTCGCCGGGGCGCTCCGCATTGCCGCGAATGAAGATGCGCGGCTCATACGGTTCGCTGCGGTCGAGCAGGACCATGGCCCGCGGCGGCGCGCCGGTCCCGGTCATGCTCCATTGTTCGACCGCCTTCAGCAGTTCCTGATACTCGCCCTGGGCGGGGCGATCGGGCAGGAGCGTGAGGAAACCCCAGCCCGTCGCCAGCGGAATGTTGGGAGGGGCGTCGTCTCCGTACAATGCCAGCCGCAACTCCTCAGCGTCGGTCTCCATCAGAGCATCAGGTGGTGGAGTTCCCGCGGCTTCGGCCTGCTCCTGCGCCTGCTGCCACTGCTGTTCGGCACCGTGGAACAGCCCGGCGAGTCGCTCGGCGAGTTCTGGCATGGACTGCGGCGGCGGATCGCAGGAGGCCGCCACAACAAGCGGATTCAGCCGTGGTTCGGACGAATCGCGCGACAGCAATCGGGCACTGACAAGCTCTGCCTGCTGCGCGAACGTTTCTTCGGGAAGAGCGGCGAACTCGTGCCAGACGCTCCAGATCGGGTCAACTCTCCGACGGGCGCGATCGAGATGCACCCACCAGCGCTGGACCACCGCAGGATGCAGGTCGCCCGGATTGATCAGCAGCATGAAGCCTTCAGTGCTCGGCTGGTCCCGCGTGCGCCAGGCCTCGACAAGATATTCGGCAACCCGTTCCCGGGCCGACGTCACCAGTTCACCGTGCTTGCGCTGAATGAACGCATCGAGGGCGTCGAGGCGCTTCTGGAGTTCGGCGTCGAACTCGCGGTATTCGTCGGTTTCCGGCGGCGAGTTGAACAGGGGGGGGACGAGCGGCTCGTAACCGCTGCGAAAGACGCCGTACAGGGCGTAGTAGTCGGCCTGTGAAAGCGGATCGTATTTGTGGTCGTGACAGCGGGCGCAGGAGAGCGTCATCCCCATCAGGCCGCGGGTGACCACGTCGATGCGGTCATCCTGGATGTCATGCACGTTGTTCATGAAGTGCCCGCCGACCGTCAGGAACCCCAGCGCCCGCAATGCGGGGTCTGTCGGCAGCGTTTTCGGTCCCTCGCGAGCCACCAGTTGATCCGCCGCGAGCTGCTCCGTAATGAATCGGTCGTACGCCAGGTCCACATTGAGCGCCTCGACGACATAGTCCCGGTAGGTGTATGCCCAGGGATAGCTCTGCTCCTCGAAGAACACGTAGCCCTTGTTGTCCGCGTAGCGAGCCACATCGAGCCAGTGACGTCCCCAGCGTTCGCCATACTGGGGGGATGCAAGCAGCCGGTCCACGAGTCGATCGAAGGCGCCGGGATCGGTATCGCCTGCAAAGGACTCCACGTCATCGGGAGAGGGGGGCAAGCCGAGCAGACTGAAGGACGCGCGGCGCATCAGGACTTGAGCCGCTGCCGTGCGCGGCAGGGCGATCCCTTCCGATTCCAGTCGTGCCTGGATGAATCGATCGACTTCGTTCCGCGCCCAGGCCGCGTCCTGCACCGCGGGAATGGAGGGACGCAGCGGGATCTGATAGGCCCAATGGCCCGCCGGATCCTGATCCATGCCGTTGGTCGGCGGTGGATCGTCCGGCCACGGCAGGCCGTTACGGATCCAGTCCTCGACGGAGGCAACCTCCTCTGCCGTCAGCGCGTCATCCGGCGGCATCTCCAGCCCGTCCCGGCGATGGATCGCGTCGACCAGCAGGCTTTCCTCCGGCCGCCCCTCCACCACTACTACGCCACTGTCGCTGCCGCGCAGCATCGCGGCGCGTGAGTCGAGTCTCAGGCCGGCCTCCTGCTTCACGGCTCCATGGCATTCGAGACAGCGCTCGACCAGCACGGGCCGCACCCGCCGTTCAAAGTCGTCCACCGCAGCGGAGTCGTCGGCTGCGACGTCGCGGCTGGCCAGCACCAGCACGCTGGTGGCGATCAGACGGCAGGTCCATCGACCGGCAATGCATGGCCGTGACTCAGGAGATCGATGCCCATTACGCCGTCCGCTGATGCTGATGATTGAAACGCTCCAGCAAGAATGAGACGCCAGCGCTGACATGAAGGTCGTTCAAAAAGGGCGAAGCCGGGAAGGTGGACGTCGATGCATCACGTCTTCGCCAGCCGGTCGGCGAAGACTTTGCGGAACTTATCCACCTTCGGCGCAATTACAAACGAGCAGTAACCCTGCCCGGGATTGCGCGCGTAATAGTTCTGGTGATAGTCCTCCGCAGGATAGAAGTCGCCCAGCGGTTCGATCTGCGTGACGATGGGGGCGTGGAACGCGCCCGAGGCGTCGAGTTCCCGTTTCACGTCCTCGGCGATGTGCCGCTGCTCGTCGTCATGATAGTAGATGACCGAGCGATACTGCGGGCCGGTGTCGTTCCCCTGCCGGTTCGGCGTGGTGGGGTCATGCGTTCGGAAGAAAACTTCCAACAGCTGCGCGTAGGATATCTGCTGCGGATCGAACGCGACCTGGATGACTTCGGCGTGTCCTGTCTGCTTGCCGCAGACCTGCTCGTAGGTCGGATTGGGGACATGTCCGCCGCTGTAGCCCGACACGACGGATTGCACGCCACGCAGTTCCAGAAAGACGGCCTCCGTACACCAGAAGCAGCCGCCGCCGAAAGTCGCCAGTTGGTTCGCCATCGCAGGTCTCCCGGGCCGGACAGTGGCCCTGAGTTCATTGTGCGATGCGCCCACTCCGGGAACAAGGGACGCCAACCGGCGCTCAGGGCTGACTGGAGCGTCACGCGAAGCAATCGCCGGCCCCTGCGCCGTCGCCACCGACCGTCCCGTGAGTCGCCGGAGGCAGACCGCTGTTCAGCCGGATCATTCGCGATTCGCCATGATCTGCGTGCCCTCCAGCATCTCGCCGTCCAGCAGCATTGAATGGTTCTCCCATTGATCGTCGTCGTCGTCGTCGAAGATCGACGAGCCGAGAGAGACCTCGGTATCGTGCCGCAGCTCCGGCTCATCAGGATCGGGAACCCCGCGCCCCCCGGCCGTCTCCAGAAAGGCCGCAACGACTTCGGCGTCCCATTGGCAGCCCGAGCCTTCCGACAGGACTTCCCGGGCACGCTCGGCCGACATTGCCGCCCGATAGGTGCGGCTGCTGGTCATGGCGTCGAATGCATCGGCGACGGCCAGAATGCGGGCCATCAGCGGGATCTCCGGGCCGGTCAAACCATGGGGATAGCCCTGGCCGTCGATCCGCTCATGGTGATGCAGCACGCCCGGCAGCGCAAAACTCAGCTCCGCAATCGGTTCGAGGATGCGGTGGCCGATCTCCGGGTGCTGCTTGATCAGTTCGAACTCCTCAGTCGACAACCGGCCTGGCTTGAGCAGCACGTGATCCGGCACGCCGATCTTGCCAATATCGTGCAGCAGCCCGGTAAGGTACAGTTGCTCCCGTTCTGCTTCCGGCAATGTGAGTTGCTGAGCAATCTCATGGGCGTAGCGTCCCACGCGCTGGCTGTGCCCGCGCGTGTAGGTGTCCCGCGCGTCGATGGCGCTGCTCATCGTTCGCATCAGTCGAACCACCATCTCCTCGCGCTGCTGCAGCAGGTCAAAATTCCGGGCATGCGTGCCCAGCATGGTCGCCGTCGCTTCCAGCAGTCCGGCTTCGATTGAGCCGAACTCAGCGTCGCTCGTCTCCAGGCGCTCCTGTGCGGCCTGCCGCATGATCGGCACGATGCTGCTGCAGCGATTGATCGCCAGCAGCCAGCCCGACGGACGCTCGCCGTGGGTCACCGCCGCAAGGATCAAGGATTTGATCCCCAGCGGCTTCAACAGATGCGGCGCATCAACGTCCTGAGCGACGACGGCGCGGGCAATCGCCCGATGGCCGTAGGCCGCCACGAGTTTGCGGCAGGCGGCCGTCTTGATCCGTCGTTCCCCGACCCAGTCCGCCGCCAGGTCGCTGCTCGTCGCCCCGCGCCCGACATCCGTCGACAGCCAGGCGATCCCTTCCGCCGCGATCAGCGATTGCAGTTTCGGCAGAATTTCCGTGACGATCCGCATCGTTCCCACGCGGGCGTCACTCAAGTCGATCTGCCGGGAAAGCGACCGGAGCCACGTCTGCTCCTCCATGGAGAATGTCAACTGCTCCAGGCAGGTCGTCAGTTCCCGTCCCTGCCGGCTCAGCAACAGTTGCTGCTGCAACAGACGATGGGCTCCCGCTGCCAGCCGCTGGGCCAGGCCCAGGTCGTTCGCGGACATCTGTCCCACTGCGGCGCGCTGCCAGTGATAAGGATCCATCGGCAGGACGACCAGCACCTGTCCCTCGGCCACTGGAGCCACCAGCGGCGTACCCTGCCAGCGGATTCCCTCCAGATGCTGTGCGGTCGATTGCTGGTCATTGCCCCGGCGCGTGTCCGCCAGCAGCGGTCTCCATTCATCCCGGCCGTGCGTCCATGTGGTAAACGTCGTCCCGAGCGTCTCCTCAAACAACGACAGTGCGATTCGTTCGGTTTCAGCGTCCGCACCAGCAGGGGTCACATCGTGGCTCTGCATTGAATCTTCCCGCTCTGGACGGCCGACCCCTGAACCTGGCGGCCCACGGGCGCAATGTCGTTCGCATATCGCACACACGTGCCTTGAAACGTACGTCACCGGCTGGCCGAGTCAAAGAAGTCGCGTCGGCAGCGATCCGCTGTCGCACGAGCCTGGATCTGTTGCCGATCGGCATCATCTGGATCTCGGCAGATTGAGCGCAACCGTTGCAGTCCGAATGGGGACGCCGCCATCGCCACGATTGGCCGCGTGCCGGCCGAACGCAGCGTCCCCGCCGACCTAATGTTATTGCGCCGGCGTTTGCCGTCGGGCGGCCGGCACGCAGTCCGCGCAATCGTGAAGGGCCAGAATCTCACATGCAGGCTTTCTGTTCGCATCTGTCCATCGCCGCTCCCGAAGCGCACGACTGCAACGTCGTGCACGTGGGTACGCCGCTTGAACAGGTGATGGAGCAGATCGATCTCGCCGGGCCGACTTATGTGCTTGTCGTGCATGAGGGAGGAGCGCCCGCCGGCATCATCTCGACGGAAGACCTCCTGCTCCGGATTTCGGCGGCGGACGGCATGGAACGGCTGAAATGGTCGAGCCGGCCGGTGGAGTCGATCCTCTCCGTCGTTTTTGCGGCCTCCGATACGGGCGGACCGCCGTGTGATCTGGCCTCCACGGCGACCGCAAGCCTGGATTGTACATCCTTCGTGCACGAGGGCTCGCTGCATGCAGTGGCCACACACAACGACCTGCTGGTGAGTTGGCGTGCGCTCGAGCCCTTTCTGGCGCGGGCAGCCCGCGACTCCGTCACCGGGCTGACGACCCGCAACGGCTTCCTGCGTTCGTTTGACTGCGAACTGGCGCGGGCCCGCCGGGCGCGCAAGCCCATGTCGGTCATCATGCTCGACGTCGATCACTTTAAACAGGTGAACGACCTGGCTGGCCACTCCACGGGCGACATGGTCCTCAACCTGATCGCCGCCGCCGTCTGTACCAGCGTCCGGTCGTACGATCTCGTGGCACGGTTCGCCGGAGACGAGTTCGTCGCATTGTGCGGCGACTGCATCCCGGATCAGGTGCACATCCCCATCGGCCGCATTCAGCAGGCCATTGAAAACCTGCCGTTGCCGGATGCGTTCCCTCTCCCCAGGCTGACGTTGTCGATTGGCGCCGCATCTGTGAGTACGGTCACCAATGGCCTGACGTGCGAGCAGTTCCTCGAGAAGGCGGACGAATGCCTCTATGCCGCGAAACGGCACGGCCGGAACTGTGCCTTCGCCGTGGACGCCGGCTTGATCGGCGATGAGCCGACCCTGGTCGAAGGCCGCGGCGTGCCGAGTTCAACTCCCTTGCGCCACGCACCCGCATCCGAGGGGACCCTCGTACGCGGCTAGACGCCGCGTTGCGCGGACATCAGCCGAAGTACACCTTCTCGGCGGTCTTGCGGAGCAGCCACTCGCGGTCCGACTCGGAAAAGAAGTCGATCCGTTCGCGGATCAGCGCGAGCGAGTCTGCGTAGGTGTTCGGTTCGGCCAATTGATAAGGGGAGTCGCTCGCCCACATCAGTCGCGACGCACCGTAAGCGTCGTACAGAGCGCGGATCATCGGGATCAGGTCCGTGTAGGGCGGCGCCTTGCGCCCCAGCGCGTAGAACGCCGACACCTTCACGTGGGCGTGCTCGTGCTGCGCCAGGTCCACCAGCGCCTGCACGTCCGACTTCCGGATCGTGCCGTCCACACCGATGCGGGCGAAGTGATCGACGACGACCGTCGTGCGGGGATACCTTCTGCACATCTCGGCGACCTGGGGGAGGAACTCCGCATCAATCAGCGGGCAGATCGCCAGCCCTGTCTCGCCGGCGTGCTCCCACATCGCGCACATGCCGGGACTGTCGATCCAGCGGTCGGCCCCTCCTTCTCCCGGCCGAATGCGGAACCCGCGCGCTCCGCGTTCCGCCAGCTGCGACATCTCCGCGGCGGGATCCTCTCCTTCCGCCTCAATGCAGGCGACCGCCGAGAAGACTCCCGGATGTTTGGCGATCGCATCAAGGATGTAGCTGTTGTCGGTTCCGTGATAGGGCTTGTGCTGAATCAGCACGACGCGGGTGACGCCCAACGGCCGCACCAGCGCCAGCAGTTCTTCATCGGTGAAGCTGGGAGGCGCCAAGTCCTCCTTCGTCTGATCACCGGCCAGCGGATACTTCTCGGTGTCGGGCGTCCAGATGTGCGAGTGGGCGTCGATGTCGCCGCTGGCGGGGTCCGGCTTTTTTTCGTGCATGGCTTGGGCAAAGGAGGAGGGAAGAGCGACCGCGGCCGCCGCCGCGGCTGCACCCTGCAGGAGGCCACGACGTGACAGCGAAACCGGGTTAGATCGGGTCATGGTTGGGATTGCTCGACGGGATGCGGACCGGCCTTCTGGTCCCGCCACTCTACCAACGCCGGACCGGGCCTGCACGTTTCACTGGCTGTTCCAAGGTCTTGTGAGGACCGCCCGCGTCTGCCAGAATCCGGTTTATTGCATCAGTCGCATCCCCTTACGCAAAGGACGCGCCCATGCCGGGTGGACGGAGTCTTGCTCTTCTTCTGTGTCTGTCCTTCCTCATCTGTGCCGCCGGCTGCCCGACCCCGCCGGACGATGACGTCCCGCTGGACGAAACCACCAGCGGCGATTCAACCACCACCAGTTCGGACCCGGACGACACGCCCCCCGAGCCGCTGCTGGAGCCCTTCGATCCGCCCCCGCTCGAAGACCTCGAAGCCCAGGTAGAGTGGGAAGAGCAGCCGGTTTTGGACTCGTTCGAGATGCTGCGCGAGGAGAAGCAGCAGGAGGCGCCGCTGGTCTCCGTCGAGGAGGCGCTGCGGATGAAGAACGACACGCCCGAAGCGAACGAGCAGATTCTGAGCGCGCTCGGGCAATACCCGTCGTCTGAGAGCGACGTGAACTACGACGCCCGGATCGACCGCTTTACACCGTTCGATCTGAAGAGCACGAATCCGATCATGATCAGCTCGACGGCCGAGTTTGATTACCTCGGGCTGACGGGCATCGGTCTCGTCGGCTTCGACCGGCACTTCAATATGTTTGCCGTCGCCGATGTCGTCAAATCGTGGCATACAAGCTCAGACCGGATGTACGACAAGTTCGTGCTGCGGGACGACATCACCTGGTCCGACGGCAAGCCGTTCACCGCCCACGACATCGAGTTCTCCTTCCAGACGATCATGGACCCGCAGGTGCCGGTGCCGGCGGTCCGCTCCGGGACCGACGAACTGAAGTGGGTCGCAGCCTACGACGATCACACGGTGGTCTTTTTCCACAAGGAGGCGCTGGCCACCAACCTCAACAACATCTCGTTTCCCATTCTGCCGAAGCACATTTACGAGCAGTCGCTCGCCGACGACAAGACGCTGCAGAACAGCGAGTACCACGTGAGGTACGAGGGGAAGCCGGTCGTGAGCGGCCCGTATCGACTCAAGCGACGGATCGTCGGCCAGGAGTTCGTCGTCGAGCGTCGCGAAGAGTGGTACATGCACAACGGGAAGCAGGTCCGCCGCAAACCCTACTTCAACGAGATCCGCTTCCGAATCATTGAAGACCCCAATACGGCATTGCTCGCCATCAAGAACGGCGACATCCACGAGTACCAGATCACGCCGGAGCAGTGGGTTACCCAGACCGGCGACGACGACTTCTATCGCCTGAACACGAAAGCGTCCGGCGTCGAATGGGCCCTGGGCTATATCGGCTGGAACTGCAAGAACCCGATGTTCGAGGACAAGCGTGTGCGGCAGGCAATGTCGTATGCGCTCGATCACGAAGAAATGCTGCAGCAGATCTGTTACGGCCTGTATGAACCCAGCACGGGCATGTTCCATCCGACCGCCTGGATGGCGCCGAATCCATCGCCCCAGCCCTACAACCAGGATCTTGACAAGGCCGAGGACCTGCTGGATGCCGCCGGCTGGGAGGACAGTGACGGCGATGGGATTCGCGACAAACAGGTCAACGGGCGCAAAGAGAATTTCGAGTTCCACCTGATGTATGGCGAGAGTTCAATCACGGCGAACCGGACTGCCGCGCTGCTCAAGGAGAATCTCAGCCAGATCGGCGTCATCTGCCATCCGCAGCCGACGGAATTCACCGTCATGCAGGACAAAGCCCGCAACCACGAGTTCCAGGCGATGATGGCCGGCTGGGGGACGGGCGTGGACCCGGATTCGACCGAGAACATCTGGTCCACCAAGGCCATCAGTGCGGGACGCAACTACTGCTCCTACTCCAACCCGGAAGTCGACAAGCTGTACCAGCAGGGGAAGCGGGAGTTTGATCGCGAAGAGCGGGCCAAGATCTACGCCCGCATTCACACGATCCTCTGGGAGGATCAGCCCTATACCTGGCTCTACGTCCGCAACGCCTTCTACGCGTTCAACAAGGACCTGCGCGGGTATACCTTCTCGCCGCGCGGCCCCTACACGTACGGCCCGGGCTTCGACGCCATCTGGATGCCGGCGGATTGACTTCCTCCCTCCCAGAAACCCGGTTTCTCGAACAGAAACCGGGTTTCTCGCGGTTCCCCCATGCTGACGTACTTCATTCGCCGGCTGGCCATCGCACTGGTCACGCTGCTCCTGATCACGTTCCTGATCTACGGATTGATCCGCAACATGCCGGGCAATCCGTTGACGCAGGAGATGTCGCGCCTCGACCCCGGCAAGGTCATGAGCGCCGAGGACTTCGAGCGGCTCAACAAGATCTATGGCCTCGACAAGCCGTGGTATCTCGCCTATGGAACGTGGCTGAAGAACCTGGTGCAATTCGACCTCGGCCGCTCCTTCAGCCGCAAGCGTCCTGTTGTCGATCTGATTACCGAGCGGATGTGGCCGACGCTGATGCTTTCGGTCACGTCTCTGATCCTGGCGTACGCTCTGGCGGTCCCACTCGGCCTGTACGCGTCCGCCCGTGCCGGACGCACCGATGAGCGCGTGATGAGCACGCTGCTGTACATGCTGTATTCGTTTCCGAGTTTCGTCGCCGCGCTGTTTCTGCAGTTGTACTTCGCCGTCAAGCTCGGCTGGCTGCCGCTGTTCGGGATGGTGAGCGACGGTCACGCCCAGATGTCCGCCTGGGGGAAGACGGTCGATCTCGCGCAGCACGCGCTGTTGCCCGTCATCTGCTACACCTACGGCAGCCTCGCCTACTACAGCCGCTTTATCCGGGCCAATATGCAGGAAGTGCTGCGGCAGGACTACATTCGCACGGCGCGTGCGAAAGGGCTTGGTCCCGTCCGCGTCCTCGTCCAGCACGCTTTCCGCAACACGCTCATCCCGTTCGTCACCCTGCTCGGCCTGACGCTGCCCGGCCTGCTCAGCGGCTCGATCATCATCGAACAGATCTTCAGCTGGCCCGGGATGGGGCGGCTGTTCTTCGAGTCCATCCGCGAACGTGATTACCCCACCATCATGGGGCTGACGTTCATGTTCGCCGTCCTCACCCTCGCCGGCCAGTTGCTGGCCGACATCCTCTACGCCGTGGTCGACCCCCGCGTCCGCCTCGAAGACAAGTAGCCCTTGGATTCTGCGTCAATCCGCCGCATCCGCGTCATCCGCGGCCCCCCTTACTCATCGCCCTGCCATGTCCGCCGCCTCCAACCTCCCGAAGAAGTCTCCCGGCTTCTGGAAAGAGACATGGTCGCAGTTCCGCCGCCGCAAGCTGGCGATGATCGCGCTGTTCTTCGTCGGTTTCCTCGCCTTGGTGGCGCTGTTCTCCCCCGCCATTGCGGGGACGCGGCCCGTCGTCTGCAAGTACAAGGGGGAGATCTACTTCCCCTGCCTGGCGTACTTCAATCCCCGCTGGGAGAACCCGATCTTTCAGATCGACAAGTTCCGCAAGCGGTACCCGATTCCCCTGCAGGAGAAAGACCCCGACAGCTGGGCCGTCTGGCCGCTCACCTACAACGACCCCTACCGCCGCGTCTACGACAACGAGTTCCCCGGCCGTCCCGGCAATCCCACACGCGATGAGGGTGACCCGAGCGGACTCAACTGGTTCGGCACCGATCAGACCGGCGTGGACGTCTTCGCCCAGATGGTCCACGGAACACGGATCGCCCTGCTCGTGGGATTCGTGTCGATGGGGATCGCCTCCGCCATCGGCATCCTCGTCGGCTCGCTCGCCGGATATTTCGGCGGCTGGATCGACGTGCTCCTCAGCCGACTCATCGAGGTCGTGATGTGCATCCCGACGCTGGTGCTGATCCTGGCGCTGATCGCCATCATCGAGCAGCCGACGATCTGGCATTTGATGGCGGTCATCGGCGTCACCGGCTGGACGAGCATTGCGCGGCTGACGCGCGCCGAGTTCCTCAAGCTCAAGCAGATGGACTACGTCGCCGCCGCCCGCACCACCGGACTGGGGCAGACCCGGATCATCTTCCGCTACATCCTGCCCAATGCGCTCGCCCCGATTCTGGTGCCGATCACGTTCGGCATCGCGGCCGCCATCCTCATCGAAAGCGGTCTCAGTTATCTTGGCTTCGGCGCCCCGCCCCCTAACCCCAGCTGGGGCACGCTGCTGAGCGCCGGCCGCACCAACTACCAGATGTACTGGCTGATCCTGTTCCCCGGCATCGCCATCTTCTTGACTGTCCTGGCGTACAACCTGATCGGCGAGGGCCTCCAGGAAGCGACCGATCCGCGGCTGCGCGAAGGAGGCCGGGCCTGACGTTCTGACGTTACTCACACATCTTCGCGAGGCAGGTAACCACGGAATACACTGAAACTGCGCTGCTGAAGGAACCGGCGGCGAGCTCCGAAACACCGACGGCGAGCCGAGCAGCTTGGCACGACGGCGGCCCGAGATTGTTTCGCGACTCCGGCGAAAGCCTCTCTTCCGTTATTTCTGTGTATTCCGTGGTTCTGCTCTCTCAACGACGGAAGAGAAACATGGGTCAGGGCTGATGACCTCGGATCGCAATTGAGCGCCGAACGGGCGCATCTCTTCGCCGACAGTCCTCTGTGTCGCGGCTGGACTCCCTAACGCAGGGTGAACTCCCGGACCACCCACCCCCCTCTCTGCGGGGATTCTCCCGGCACGTCACCGAGAGGCCGCGCGCCTGCATCGTTGACTTCCGGCTGATTCCGGAGAACATAATGGTGGAGTCGGCAGCAGCGGCTCCGCTCTCCCCCATGTTCTCTCCCCAACCGCCCACCGAGTCAGACAGAGGAGTTCCCCCATGCGTCTCGCCACATCCGCCCTCACTGTGATCGTTGCTCTCGGCTTCGCCGCGACCGCTTCCGCCGGCAAGGTGGAAGTCAAAGGCGTGCACCTGTGCTGCGGTGCCTGTGTCACCGGCGTGAGCAAGGCGCTGGACGGCGTGACGGGCGTCAGCGGCGTCAACAGCGATCGGGAATCCAAGACCGTGACGTTCACGGCCGCCGATGACAAGGCCGCCCAGGCCGGCATCGACGCCCTCGCCGACGCCGGCTTCCACGGCGCCGCCACGCACGATGGGTCGGAGCTCAAGTTTCCTGCCTCGGGCGCGAAGGACGGCGCCAAGGCCAGCGAGATCAAGATCGAGGACGTGCACCTCTGCTGCGCCGCGTGCGTGAAGGCCGTCGATGAAGTCGTCAGCAAGGTAGACGGCGTCGGCGAAGTCACCAGCGACCGCGAGTCGTCGAGCGTCAAGGTGACCGGCGAGAACGTCAGCGTCGAAGCGGTCGTCAAGGCCCTCAACGACGCCGGCTTCCATGCCACGATCAAAGAGTAGCCACCGCGTAGCGACACGGCGTGGGCCGGACCTCCGCGTCCGGCCATGCATGCTTAAACCGTCGCAATCAGCGTGAGGCGGCGTCGTGCATCCGCCCGTCGCGGAACACGAAGCGCCGCCCGTCGCCCGCATAGACCTGCCCCTCGCTGGGCAGTGTCCCGCCACGGTTGTCCCACCGCCGGCCGTGCGCTGTCCAGTACGCCCAGCGACCGTCGATCGTCACCGGATACCCGTCGGACGCACGGCATCCGCCGGAGCGGCAGGCATCCTGCGACGTTTCCGGCGCGACTTCGCCCGCGTGCTGCATTCCGTGGAGATAGAACAGCTCCTCGTCGGAGAGCCCTGCGATCTGATCCGCGGTCCACCCATGATCGCGCAGCATGTGCGTGACGATCGTCATGTCGCGCACTCCCACGATCGTCCCCCCCGCCGCCCGATAGTCGGCAATCTGCTGGCGGAGCGGAGACGAGAGTTCGACATACCTGCGGCCCGCGCCGGATCGAGGCTCTCCGGATGCGACATCTCCGGACTCGTCGTCACCTCCCCGTTCTGGCCTGTCGGCCTCCGTCACGGCGACATGCTCGGGAAACGGTCCGGACCGACCCGGTGACGGAGCAGCCGGGAACGGGCCCGCGGCCGACGCCCCGCCCAGCGACAGCAGCGCGATCAGTACGCCCAGGCTGCGCGAAAGTCCCGGCAGCGACAGGGCGCTGGCGATCGTTTCGTCCAGTTCGTCGTCGGTTGCCTGCGCTCCCTGCTGCAGCAGGGCCTGTGCCAGGTCCACCGCATTGCCGCCGTACCCCGCCCGCTTCGCCGCCAGATAGGCCGCGGCCTTCGCCTCCACCGACCCCTCACGCATCGCCCGCTTCGCCCGTCCGAACGGGCACTGCTGAATGAAGGTAAAGATCTGCGTGATCAGCGCCATGATCGTAGCGAAATCAACTGCCGCCCCGGGCTGGACCTTCCCAACCGCCTCCGTAACGTGACGTTCAATCGGTGACATGCAGTGGCTCCTTCTTGGTCGATGGCTGATGGCTGATGGTCGATGGCTGATAGCTGATAGCTGATAGCTGATAGCTGATAGCTGAGGGCGATTCCTCATGCTGCGCGCGGGGGGATCAGCGGCACGCACAGTTCGCGGCCGCGGTTGGAGTGCAGGCATTGCTTGATCCACATTTCGGGGGCCTGCGGATCGCTCGGGACGGGCTTGCCGCCGAACCAGCGTGCCAGAATCGGCTCGGACGGGTCGCCGCGCCAGCTCACCGGCAAGCCCGTCACGATCGACGGATTCATCACGCCTCCCTGCGAATGCGACAGCCCCATGTTGTGGCCGAGTTCGTGCTTCACCAGCGACGTCCACTCGCGGACGACGTTCGCCGGCTGGTACCCCGGATTGAACTTCGCCCAGATCGATGTCCGGCATGTCTGCCCGCGTCCGACAATCGCCAGTCCAATCGTCGACCCGGACAGCCGCTCAAAGCCGATCTGGATATTAGCCCCACGGTTTCCGTCTTCGCGGATCAGCTTCAGGCCGATCTCGGCGTACGCCGCGTCCGTGTTGGCCCACACCGTGGCGAAGACCGGCTGCAGGAACGCCGGCATCCCCTGCTCCGATACGCTGACCGAGATGGCGTGATAATGCGAAAACTTCGGGCTGCATCCCGCCGGCCACGACCCGCTCCCCGTCGCCTCCTCGACCGCCGCCGCATAGTCCGGACATCCGCAGCGCTCCAGCTGGAAGAGTTCCGCCGTCGCCGGTCCCACCTCGCCGTCCATCAGCGGCATCCGTCCATGGTGCTTCGCCGCCAGCGGCTCCAGCGCGCCGGCGAGAAACCGCTGGTACGACTGCGCCGCCGCCTTCACGACGGCGTCGCCCAGTCGCAGCGACTTCAGATCCTCCGCCTGCACGTTCCAGGTCTCCGGCACAGCCGGATTCCGGAAGTGGCCGGTGTCCCACAGCAGCCGAATGATGTCACGGTTGGTCATTGGTGGCGTGTCGTGTTGGCTGGCGGCTTCGTCAGGCGAGCGAGTCGTCAAAAGCAGAGGTCAGAGGTCAGAGATTTGAATGAACTCTCTCTCTCCCAGGGCTGGTCGTTGCTTTACGCCTGCGTCCCTGGTCTCCGTCCCATTTCCCACTGAAACCGTTGCACTCACTCCAGTCCTGCGGCGATCTGCTGCAATGCGGTCGCATACGCCTGCGGCGTCGCACCCGACTGCTTGAGAGCATCCAGCGCCGCGTTTGCTGACGCAGAGAATGCGGCCCATGCCTGCGTCTCCTCGCCGATCGACCAGGCGAGCCCCAGCCGCAGGAACAGTTCCATCTCCTCGATCGTGCGGATGCCCGTGGACCCGGCGATCTCCCGCAGCGTCTCCGCCACGTCGCGAGTGCGTCCCCGGGCGCCCGCGGGAACTGTCTGCAGCCACTCGCGGGCCTGTGTCGTCAAGTTGGCTTCCGGGGGCCGAGGGATGGGGGGACCCGGCGTCGGCGTCACCGGCGGCGGAGCGGTTTCCCGCCGCTGCACAACCACCGGATAACGCAGGATCTCGATGTCCTCCGGACCGCTCACGGTCGTGGGAACGACGACCGCCACGAACTCGTAGCTCCCCGGCACCGCCGTCGAAACATGCAGAACGCCGCCGCATTCCTCGGCGATTCTTCCCTCGCCGATCGGTCCGCTCCAGCGCACAATCCGCCCCTCCAGCGGACGCCCGTCGTCCCCCTGCAGTGTCAAGCGGACCAGCGGCGGCTCCCCCTGCACCACGCGCGTCCCTTCGTCGGTGCGTTGCGGCGGCGCCGGTCCGACGATCTCCGCTCCGAACGCGCTCGCGCCCAGCAGGCCGCCGATGACCGCTGCGCGGCCCGCCCACCGAGTGATGCCAATCCGTCGACTCTGGCTCGTGGGCGAACCGGCCCGGCACCTCGGACAGACAGCGTCAGACATGCAACACACTCCCCTCTGGAATCGGAGACGACCTCGAGATGGATTCCCGCCCTTAATGCGAAAACTCCCGGCCGGTCACCCATACCGGCCGGTTGCGCGCAGCCGATCGATTTCCCGGAGCACCTCTGTCATCATGGACAGAGCCATCCCGGTCTCGACCCGTTCCGCTGTGAGGAGCCGCACTCGATGATCAGCGCTCGCGCCGTCCCCCTCATCGCATTCACGCTGGCGGTTCACTCCGCGATCGCGTTCCCCAGCGACGACGACGGCTTCGCGCCGCTCTTCGAAGATTCTGGTTCTCTCGCGGACTGGTCCGTCCGTCGCTGGGACGACGTGGCCGACCCGGCTGATGAGGACGTCCGGTGGACCCTGACCGACGGCGTTCTCCGCGGCAGCGAGCCGCGCGGCACATGGCTCATCAGCGAGCGCGAGTACGGCGACTTCATCCTCGACTTCGAATGGAAGCTCGGCGACCGCGGCAACAGCGGTTGCGGCCTGCGCTTCCCCGCCGCCGGAGACCCCGCCTTCGACGGCCTCGAACTGCAGATGGTCGATCCCCGCTACTACGGCGACCAGCCGGTCCCCGCATCAGAGCTCACCGGCAGCCTGTACCGGGCCATCGCCCCCAGCGAGCAACTCTTCAAGCCCAACGACTGGAACCGGTACACCGTCAACTGCCGTGGCCCGCATGTCACCGTGGAACTGAACGGCAAGCCGATTCTCGATGTGAACCTCGATGAGCAGACCAAACCGACCGAGCGCCACGACGGCACGGAAGCGCGGCCCCTGAAGGATCGCCCCCGCAGAGGACACATCGGCTTTCAGGAACTCAGCCGCAGCGGACACGTCGAAATCCGCAATGCCCGCATCAAGCTGCTCGACTGACGCCGTCACTTCGGCCAGGCGGCACGCGAAAACGCTTCCAGTTCGGCAAAGTTCGACCGCCACGTCGTGTACATCGCTCCGTCCACTGCGTCGGGGCGGACGTTGAGCCAGTCTCGAATGCGACGCGGATCAGAGTCGTAGAATCCCGCCAGCACCTGCGGATGCCCCCGCTCGTTGAAGAAACTCAGACTCTCCTGCGCGGCGCCGTGGTTCCAGTTGACGACGATCGTCTCCGGCGGCAGTCCCTCCCAGGAACCCTCCAGCGTGCCGTTCACGAGGTAGTAGTTGTCGACCGCATTGTGGTGCGGGTCGAACATGTCGCTCCAGATGCAGAGCTTCGCGTCCGGATTGATCGACCGCACGATCTCCGCACAGCGGCTCACGTTGGCCGCGAGGGTTTCGCCCGCCGTCCGGCCCGACTCCCGCTCTGGCTGGCTCCAGTTGGCGACGCGAATCTCGTCATGGCTCAGGAAGTAGTACCGCGGCTCGAACAGCGCCTCGATCCGCCGCACCTGATCCTCCACGATCTCAAACACCTTCTCTTCGGAGAGCGAACAGGGAACCTGGTTATCGTAGATCGTGACCGCGTGGTAGTAACTCACCAGCAGCGTGTCGCCGATGCGGATGCGTGAGCCCGGCTGCAGACGCAGCGCCGGCGGCTCGTGATAGACGTCGAACTCCCCCGCCCACGGGGTTACTCCCAGCCGCTCATCCCGCAGTTCGGCGTAGTCGCGGCCCTCTTCGTACGTCACGCGGCCGGCTGCGTCGGTCACGACCAGCGGACAGCCCGGCCGGCGGACGAGATTCACAAACGGCTCCTCGATCACGCGCGCATCGTCGATCCACAACTGGCCGCCGCCGCAGTCCCACACGCCGAGGTAGAACCGCACTTCGTCGTTCCCCAGGCTGTTGAAGACCACGTGATGCTCGGTCCAATCCTGGGTGGATTGCACTCCGAGATGGCTGTGAGAGAGCACGCGTCCATCGGAATTCATCGCGAACATCCGCGTGTCGCCGGCGGACTCGAAGTTCCGGCTGCGAATCCAGACCGAAGCGTGATACTGCCTCCACGGACGGACGGCGATCACCTTGCTCACCCGCCGGTTGCCCCGCACGCCGTCAGGATTCTCGATCCGCAGCGACGTCCGGCCTCCATGACGGACAGCCGCATCGGCAAACGTCCCGCCCCCCGGTTCGTCCTGAAAGCTCCAGCCCCGAAAGGCATCGCCGTTCCGATCCTCAAACTCTCCCGGCACGAGATTCGGATTGTCTCCCCGCAGCACTGCCTGGCCGTCACGCACGACGAACGGCGCGTTCTCCACGGGCAATCCCTCGGCCAGATTGGGATCGTGCGCCAGGATCCCGCTGGAATACCCGAACGATGCCGTGCAGGGGATCAGTTCCAGCTCCAGTTCGCGGCACAAGTCGCGGATCCGCCCCGCGTTCTCGAAATAATGGCCCGGCACTCGATCCAGAATGTTGAGCTTGTAGTCGGCCAGAACAACACCGTTGTATCCGGCGGCCTTCGCGCGCCGCAGCAGCGCCTCCACCTGCGGAATGTTCTCAGTCACTTGCAGGTTCTGCTGCAAGTACAGCCAGTGATGCGGCAGTTCCTCTCCCCGACTCGCCGCCGTGCCCAGAAGCAACACCACTGCAACCGATACCGCGAACGGCAGCCTCTGCATGGGAAATCCTTTGCTCGATTCCGGCTCGACAGGCGATCATACCGGCCCCGACCGGAATCCGCCCACCAGTCGTCATCGCACCGGAGAGGAAATCGATCGGGCCGGCAGCGCTTTGTCCGGATTCGATTAGCGTTGCCGGTTCATGTTGCGTATAAACGACGATGATCGGGATCGCGCTGCAGCGCTCCTTCTAGCGGAGTGCGGCTGAGCGGCGTGTGCAGGTCGACCGGAGACCCTCTCATGAAAACGTCTCGTCGCGATTGGCTGCGTCTGGCGTCCGCGGGGTTGGCGGGATCGTCAATGTGCCAGTGGTTTCCCGCTCTGGCCCGAGCTGCCGCGGGGGATCCTTCACGCAAACGGGCCTGCATCCTGCTGTGGATGAGCGGCGGACCCAGCCAGCTGGATACGTTCGATCCCAAGCCCGGGCAGGCAAACGGGGGCGAGTTCCAGCCGATCGACACGAGCGTTCCGGGAATCCAGATCTGCGAGCATCTGCCGAAGGTGGCTCAGCAGATGGAGCAGATGGCCCTCATTCGCTCGATGAGCACCAAGGAGGGAGATCATGACCGGGCGACTTATCTGGCGCACACCGGTTACCTGCCGCAGGGACCGATCCGCTATCCCACCCTCGGATCGCTGTTCAGTAAGGAACTGGCGAGCCCCGACGCCGACTTGCCGAGCTACGTCGCCATCGCTCCCAACCGGTTCCTCAGCCCCGGCGCCTTCTCTCCCGGCTTCCTGGGGCCGCAATATGCCCCGCTGATCGTGGGTGATCCCGGCCTGGCCCCCGGACCCGGCATGAACGCCGACAGCAATCTGAGCGTCCGCAATATCGAGCTTCCCCCCGGCGTTGAAGTCGCACAATCGGACGCGAGGCTCGGGTTGCTCCGCGTCCTGGATGACGGCTTCCAGGAAACGCGCGCGGCGTTCGTGGGCGAGAGCCACCTGACTGCGTACGAGAAGGCCGTCAGGATGATGCGGTCATCGGCCGTCGGCGCCTTCAACCTGGACGAGGAGCCTGCCGAATTGCGGGACGCCTACGGACGCAACCCGTTCGGCGATGCCTGTCTGCTGGCGCGTCGGCTCGTGGAGCGGAACGTCCCCTTTATTGAGGTCTCGCTCAACGGCGTTCAGGGCAACGCCGGCATCGGCTGGGACACCCACAACGACAACTTCAACCAGATCCGTCAGTTGTGCGGCGTGCTCGATCCGGCCTGGGGAACGCTGATGGAGGATCTTCGCACGCGCGGCATGCTCGACTCGACGCTCGTGGTCTGGATGGGAGAGTTCGGGCGAACCCCGCAGATCGCGGAGGACCGGACCGGACGCGATCATTTCCCCGCCGCATGGAGCACCGTTCTCGCGGGCGGCGGAATCCGCGGCGGCCAGGTGGTCGGGGCCAGCAGCGAGGACGGAATGCAGGTGGCCGACCGCCCGGTCTCGATGTCCGACTTTCTGGCCACGCTCTGTCTGGCCCTCGGTCTCGACCCGGATCACCAGAATATGTCGAACGTCGGCCGGCCGATCCGCCTCGCCGATCCGGACTCCCAGCCCCTGGCCGAAATCGTCGGCTGACGGATCACGACGGCGCCGAGTTCGGATGTCCGAGTCCGGGTCGCGCCGCCGGTCCACCTGCTCGCCGACGCCGGGAACTCCGCGAGCCATTCAAGCGAGTGACGAGGTCGGTCGGTGAACGGAAGCCCCGGCTTTCTTCCCGTACGGCCCCTGAGTCCGCGCTCTACTCCAGCCCGACGAACACGTCGCGGGTTCGCTCTTTGATGCCGGCGACATCCTGCAGGTGATGACACCACGCGATGTCGCGAACCACTCCGTCCTCAAACCACACGACGCGCCCCGCGCCTCCGTAGTTTTTCAAGCCGCCGGCCGAAACGCGGAGATTACTCCACAACGCTTGCAAGGCCTGCCAGAGTGCGTCCTGATTGTCTGCGTCCAGCATGACCGTGGCCGGACGGATCGAGGTCTCGTTGCGGCACCACCCGGCGAACTCCCGAAACGGCTCGCGAAAGCCGACCACGTCGCCGTTCCACGGGCAATCGACGAACAGGACCACCTGACCCGTCGCCGTGACGGTTCTCAGTTCCGCCGCCTTGCTGATCACAAACGCCGCCGAGTCCGGATTCGGCGGCGATGCGGCGGCGCCATCGGGAACGCGCATCAGGAAGGCTCCCGTTGCCAGCAGGGTTGCCGACACTGCACCCAACAACGTGATCCGTGCAGTCTGAGACAACATCACGCTGCTCCGTCGCTCGCAACGGATCCGACGTGGCCCCAATAGCCGCGTCAGATGATCCAGGTTTGTCCGTCCCTGTGTTGCAATTCAAGGCGCGGTCGTCCCTGCGGTTGCGCCGGTGTGGCAAGGTTCCACGTCAGCGGGAGGACTTCGCTTGCGAGCGGCTGGAGATCATCGAGAGTGGAGCGGCCGGTGAGCTGCATATCGCCGCCAGTGAGTCGGTAGAACTCCAGCGACCAGGGGTCGCGGTCGATGATCAGCAGTTCGCGGGTATTGACCGACGCGTAGAAGTCGAGTTTGTCGCGAGATCGGTCGTTGGGGCTGACGATCTCGATGGCGAAATCGGGACCGCCGTACCAGAACGTGTCGTGGCACTCGGCGGTTGTGTCATTGAGGAAGACGACAACGTCAGGGCACCGGAAATTGAATCGCCAGTCCACGACGCGGTCGCTGATGTTGACGCCCGGCCGCACCTGTCCCAGGCCCGCATCCTGAATGATCTGCCGCAAAGGAAAGCCGATTCCGAATACCAGATCCTGATGTTCATCATTCGGGTTTGGCATGATCACATAGGTTCCTTCCCAGACTTCATCGGGACGGTCGAGCCCTTTACGGCGACGCTCCTCGATCACCAGCCGCTCGAGGCCTTCGTCCTGGATCAGCGTGGACATGATCACACTCGCTTGAATTGAACGACGTACACGGCCATCGTAGCGTATCGCCCGTGGTACGGCACTCCGAATTCCCGATCGCGCCATCGCCAATTGCCAAAGTCTCTCGCGGAGTTACTCATGCGCTCGCTGCTCTCCCTGCTAATCCTCATGCTGGTGTCAACAGTGACGGCCCGCGCGGCCGAGCGGCCGAATATTCTGTTTATCTTTACTGATGACCATGCCGCGCATGCGATGTCGTGCTATGGGTCAGAGATCAACGAGACCCCCAACCTGGACCGCATTGCCCGTGAGGGGATGCTGTTTCGGAACTGCTTTGTGACGAACTCGATCTGCGGGCCGAGCCGGGCGGTGATTCAGACGGGGAAATACAGCCACCTCAACGGCTTCAAGATGAACGGCGACCAGTTCGACGGGACGCAGCAGACGTTTCCGAAGCTGCTGCAGGCCGCCGGCTACGAGACGGCCGTGATCGGCAAGTGGCATCTGGGGGAGCACATGGCGCCGCAGGGGTACAACTACTCGGAGGTGCTGATTGGCCAGGGGCCGTATTACAACCCGCGGATGCGGCGGGACGCCAACGGCGACGGGAACATTGAGGTCATTCAGCACACGGGGTACACGACCGACATCATCACGGACCTTGCACTCGGCTGGCTGCAGGAGGGGCGGGATGAGGACAAGCCGTTCATGCTGATGTACCAGCACAAGGCGCCGCATCGGGAGTGGGAGCCGGAGCCGGAGTATTTCGACAGCTATCCGGAGGGGTCGATCCCCGAGCCGGTGAACCTGTTTGACGATTACTCAGGCCGCGGCCGCGCGGCCCGCGAGCAGGACATGACGATCGAGCACACGCTCACCGAGCGGGATCTCAAGCTGGTGCCGCCGCGGAATCTCACCCCCGAGCAGCTGGAGGCGTGGAACGCCTTTTATGAACCAAAGAATGCGGAGTTTCGCAAGGCTGACCTTAAGGGGGATGAGCTGATCCGGTGGAAGTACCAGCGGTACATGGCCGACTACCTCCGCTGCGTGGCGTCCGTCGACGACAACGTCGGCCGCGTGCTCGACTGGCTCGACGAAGCGGGGCTCGCCGAGAACACCGTCGTGATCTACTCGTCCGACCAGGGCTTCTTCCTCGGCGATCACGGCTGGTTCGACAAGCGGTTCATGTACGAGGAATGCTACCGCATGCCGCTGCTCATCAAGTGGCCCGGCGTGACCGAGCCGGGCGCGGTGAACACCGACATCGTCTCGAACATCGACTTCGCCCAGACGTTCCTCGACATCGCCGGCGTGGCGATCCCGGACGACATGCAGGGCCGCAGCCTGGTCCCGCTGCTGAAGGGGGAGACGCCCCACGACTGGCGGACGGCTCACTACTACCAGTACTACGAGTTCCTCAACGACCGGAAGACCCCGCACATGGTGCGGCGGCACTACGGCGTGCGGACCGACCGCTACAAGCTGATCCACTTCTATAACGTGGACGAGTGGGAGCTGTACGACCTCGAACGGGATCCGCACGAGATGCAGAGCGTGTACGATGATCCGCAGTACGCCGAGGTCGTTGAGGATTTGAAAGCGGA
Source organism: Planctomycetaceae bacterium (assembly GCA_041940305.1). Classification (GTDB taxonomy): domain Bacteria; phylum Planctomycetota; class Planctomycetia; order Planctomycetales; family Planctomycetaceae; genus JBGTSJ01. The sequence goes on along the minus strand of JBGTSJ010000011.1, from coordinate 123,403 downwards.
CATCACGCGACTGCAGACCGAACTGCAGGTCCCGGACGACCGCGGCTCAGTGGAGGCGAATCCGCCGTCGCTGAGGATGTAGGCGGCCGGCGCACCCGCCCCAACGAGCCGCGACCGGAAGGGAGCGGTTGGCAAGCGGCTGCAATCGGAAAGCTTAAGCAACGTCCAGCGAGTAGAACCGCACGGCGTTGCCGGACCAGAGTTTCGCCCGCTCCTCCTCCGGCCGCTGACTGATGATCTCCGCCAGCGCGTCGATCCATCCCCGCAGCGGAGCGCCGGTCAGGCAGACCGGCCAGTCGCCGCCGAACACCACTCGATCGGGACCGAAGCTGTCGAGGCAGTGATTGACGATCGGTGCGAGATCATCAGGCGTCCACCCTTCCGGCGCCCGGGCGACGATTCCTGAGATCTTGCAGATGACGTTTGGCCGCGCCGCGAAAGCGTCCATGTCCTTGCGCCACTGATCGGGGTCGTGCCACGGCTCTTCGTCGTGACCGCTGCCAAAAGCTTTTGGATCGGCGTTGCCGCAGTGGTCGACGATGAACCGCGTGTCGGGGCAGCGCTCGGTCAGCTTGACTCCGTCGCCCAACTCACGCGGCCGCATGCAGAGGTCGAAGCTGAGCCCCTGCTCGCCGAGCAACTGGATATTTCGGACGAAGTGGTCCTCCAGGCAGAAGCCCTCCGGCGTCTCCGGGACATGCAGCACCTGCCGGATGCCGCGGACATAGTCGCGCCCGGCCATCGCTTTCGCGTAGTCGGCGAACTCCTCCGCCGCCGGGTTGCCACCCAGCACAGCCGCCAGCGTGGGGGCGTTGGGGTCTTCACACAGCGCGCCGATCGCATCCGCCTCGGCGACCTTGTCGGTCGGAGCCACGTCCACTTCCATATAGACGGCTTTGACGTTCAGCCCCTTGACCGCCTCCAGGTACTCCTGCGTGCGGTAGTTCTTCCGCAGGACGTCCGGCGCGCCGCTGATCCAGGGCGGCGAAATGCGATCGAGGTCCCAGAGATGCTGGTGGGTGTCGATGATCAACATGCCGTCGTCGTCCGCGTGAGCGGGAAGGAGTGGGAGCAGGGCCGAGCCGACGACCGCTCCGGTTGCCGACCTGATAAAATCGCGACGATCGAGCTGCATAATGCGAGCCTCCGGGTGAGTTGGCCCAGCATACTCGCGCAATGTCGTGGGGCGAAAGCGTGCAGCCGGGCCTTGGAATTGATCGGCAAGTGTTGATATGATGAGGCCCGCTTCGACGAACGAACCGGAACTGCGCCGGAGGTGCACCGATGCTGACTGTCCAGGGAAGCCCGCGCCGCTGTTGTGACGGAGTCACGCGCCGCGAGACGTTGCGCGCCGGTGCTCTGACCGCACTGGGCGGATTCGGCCTGCCGCAGATACTGACCGCCCAGGAGGACGGCCATTTGCAGGAGGGGCAGGCCAAGAGCGTGATTCTGCTGTTCCTGCTGGGGGGCGCGGCGACGCAGGACATGTTCGACCTCAAGCCCGAAGCTCCGGCCGAGGTCCGCAGCCAGTTCCAGCCGATCTCGACGACGGTCCCCGGACTGCAGATTTGTGAGCACCTGCCGCAAACCGCCGAGTGGATGCACAAGACCGCACTGGTCCGTTCCGTCACGCACCACGCGGGCTGCCACAACACGCTGCCGACCTACAGCGGCTACGAGGTGATGGTCGCCGACAACACCATCACCAAGGACAGCTATCCTCCGAGCATGGGTTCCGTCTGCGAGTACATCCGCGCCCAGGAAGGGCGTGATCGCGGCGGACTCCCCGATTACGTCTACATGCCGAATTACCTCGGCTGGGGACAGGGCATCAAGCGGGCGGGTCCCTACGGCGGCTTCCTAGGCCATCGCTTCGACGCCCTGACCACCGAGTGCGATCCGGTGCTCGCCCCCGGAGCCCCCAAACCATCTCCAGGTTCGCCGCAGGCCGTGCATGGACTGCCGCGACTCCCGTCATCGCAGCCGCTGGACGGCATCACGCTCGACCGGCTCCGTTCGCGGCGAACTCTCCAAGTGCAGTTCGATGATCGGCAGCGCGGTCTGGAATCATCGGGGGCCGTCGACAACTTCGACCGGAACTATCAGCGGGCGTACGACCTGCTGACGTCGCCGGGCCTCAAGTCGGCGTTCGACGTCGAGCAGGAGTCGCCGGAGCTTCGCGACCGCTACGGCCGCACGCTGTTCGGGCAGTGCTCGCTCATCGGGCGACGGCTTGTGGAGCGCGGCGTCCGCTTCGTCAATGTCACCTGGGACCTCTACTGGGGACCGGTCAACATCGACTACGACGCCTGGGACACCCACACCAACAACTTCCCCATCCTCCGCGACAACAAGCTGCCGAACTTCGACCAGACCTACACCGCCCTCCTGCAGGACCTCGACGACCGCGGGATGCTCGATGAGACGCTGGTGGTGGTCATGAGCGAAATGGGACGCACGCCGATCATCAACCGCAACGGCGGGCGTGACCACTGGACGAACTGTTACAGCGCGCTGTTCGCCGGAGGCGGGATCCGCGGGGGCGCCGTATACGGGTCGTCGGACTCGCAGGCGGCCTACGTCGCAGACTCGCCCGTCAGCACATCGGATATTTGCGCCACGATCTATCACTGCCTGGGCATCTCACCGGAATTCCGGGTGCCGGACACAACGGGCCGGCCCCTCGAGATCGGCCATGGCGGACATCCCATTGAAGGGATCTTGGCGTAGGAGAGTCGACGCCAAGTCGCAGAGTCCCGAAGACGCATAAAGAATCGAAGATGGGCACGACACGACGTCAGTTTCTCGTGGCTTCGTCGGCGGGATTCGCCGGGATGCAGTTCGGCCGACCCGGCGCTGCCAATGCCGACGCGTCCGGCGCGACCGGCGGCAAGGCTCGATCGACGATCCTGTTTTTCCTGTGCGGCGGAGCATCGCACATGGATACGTGGGACATGAAGCCGCACGCCCCGGCCGAATACCGCGGCGAGTTTCAGCCGATTGCGACGACGGCCCCCGGCGTGACGCTGAGCGAGCACCTTCCGCTGCTCGCGTCGCAGGCGCATCACCTGGCGGTGGTGAACTCCATCGGCGCGACGGTCAACACAAACGATCATCACGCCGGGTACTACTACAACCTCACGGGCCACGTCCCCGATTCGACGTTCCTGTCATTGGGGAACAATCGCACCCCCATGCCGGACGACTGGCCCTACATGGGGTGCGTCGCCGCATCCCGTCGCCCGCCGCATGCGGAGCTGCCGAACGCGATCACCCTGCCTCACAAGCCCAGCAAGCTCCCGTACACCCGCCCCGGCCAGTTCGCCGCGCGGCTGGGCGTCGAGCATGATCCGCTCTACCTCAGCGGCAGTCACGACACCCCGCTGCAATTCCACGCGCCGGCGCTCGTGCTCGAAGGGAACGTGACGACCCGGCGGCTGACCGATCGCCAATCGCTGCTCGCGACGATCGACCAGGGGCGGCGGGACTTCGACGCCTTTGCAGACGTCCGCACCTGGTCGCGGCAGCAGGATCGCGCCGTCTCGCTGCTGACGTCCACGAAGACCACCAGCGCCTTCGACGTCTCTTCCGAATCTCCCGAACTGCGGGCCCGCTACGGAGAGACGGTCAACGGCATGAGCCTGCTGCTCGCGCGAAGGCTCGTGGAAGCCGGCGTCCCCTTCATCACCGTGTTCTGGATGGAGAATGAGAAGATCGCCTCCCAGTGCAAGAGCGCCGGCGGCTGGGACACGCACGGCAACAACTTCAACTGCCTCAAGGACTACCTGCTGCCGGAGTTCGACCGCGGGTTCTCCGCGTTGATCGCCGACCTCGCCGACCGCGGACTGCTGGACGAAACGCTGCTGCTGGTGACCAGCGAGATGGGCCGCACGCCGCGGATCGGCGATCCCCGGTCCGGCGGCGTCGCCGGCGCCGGCCGCGATCACTGGACGCACTGCCTCACCGATCTGCTCGCCGGCGGCGGCATCCGCGGCGGACAGACGTACGGCGCCACCGACCGTCTCGGCGAGTATCCGGCCGACAATCCTCTCACACCGGCCGACATCACCAAGACCGTCTACCACGCGATGGGCATTCACGATCTCGAAGCCCGCGATCGCGACGGCCGGCTCTTCAATCTGCTGGCTGAGGGCCAGGTGGTGACGGCGCTGTTCTGAAGCGGCAGGTGGCAGTGCCGGCAGGAATCTGATTGAATCCCCGGAACGGGCCGTCGTAATCGATCGCGCCCCGTCGCGACACTGGCAGAGTTGCCTGTGCCGCCCGATCGAGACCTGCCTTGGTGTTCTTCGTGCCTTTGTGGTGCCACTGCTTCGGCCGTGAAAGAATCGAACCACAAAGGCACAAAAGACACCAAGAGACTCGGTTCAGACGGTCTGTAAGAAGATGCCCATGCTGAGAGAAACGATCAAAGCGCGCCTGGCCCGCGGCGAGTTCGTCGTCGGCACGTTTCTGTTTGAGTTCAGTTCCCCCGGCATCATGCGGATCGCCGCCACTGCCGGAGCGGAATTCGTCCTGTGCGACATGGAGCACAGCGGATGGTCGATCGAAACCATCCGCCGCCTGACCGCCTCCGCCGTGCCCGAAGCGCCGCCGTTCGTCCGCGTCCCGGCCACCGAGTACCACTTCATCGCCCGCGTGCTCGACATGGGGGCGAGAGGAGTCATGGTCCCGATGGTCGAGAGCGCCGAGCAGGCGCAGAAGATCGTCTGGTCGGCCAAGTACCCGCCGATGGGCCGGCGCGGCGCGGCGTTCCTGATGCCGCACGACGGCTACGAGCGCGGCTCGCTCGACGAAAAGATCGCGGACGCCAACCGCGAGGGGATGCTCATCGCCCAGATCGAAACCCGCACGGGCCTCGATAACGTCGACGCCATCGCCGCCGTCGAAGGGATCGACGCCCTGTGGATCGGCCAGACCGACCTCACCTGCTCGCTCGGTATTCCGGGGAAGTTCGACCACCCCGAATTCCACGCCGCCGTCGACCGCGTTGTCGCCGCCTGCACAAAGCACGGCAAGACGCCGGCCTACATGCCGCTGAGCATCGACGAAGGCCGGCGGTTCCGCGAGCAGGGTTTCCGGCTGATGGCCTACAGCGGCGACCTCTGGATTTACCAGAATGCCCTGCGCGACGGGCTGCGAATGTTGCGGACCGATCTCCCGGCTCGCTCCCCTTCCTGAAAAGCGGACCGCCGCGGCTCCGGATTCGCCGGATGGAAGCAGGACGCTGGCCGCTACACTGGAGGGATCAGCCTGCAAGTCCGGCTCCCGATCGATGTCCGAGTCCCTCCCGAAGTCCTCCGCCCCGCGGTTCGAAGAGCGCGTCCGCAGCACCCCTATCTGCGAACTCAAGCTGACGATCGAGGGGACGCCGCTGGAGCCGGTCGTCCGCGAGTTTCTCGATGAGGTGCGGGCCCGGCAGATCCGCATCGAACCCCACTGCTACCTGGCGGACCAGTGGGGCGTCCCTTTCGGGTCTATTTCCATCGGCATTCCGTTCTATCTCGCCAGCGACGAACTGACTGCATTTCACGGCGAGCGTGCGGGACATATCGAAGGCGCCGGACGCAGCGAACTTCTGCGGTATCTGCGGCACGAGATGGGGCATGTCGTCAACTATGCGTACCGGCTGTATGAGACCGAGGAGTGGGTGTCGCTGTTCGGCTCAATGACCCAGCCGTACGTGGAAGAATACCGCCCCATCCCGTTCAGCCGCAGGTTCGTCCGGCATTTGCCCGGGTGGTATGCCCAGAAGCATCCTGACGAGGATTGGGCCGAGACGTTCGCCGTATGGATGGCGCCGGGGGACCGCTGGCGCGAGGAGTATGAGCGTTGGCCCACCGCGCTGTCGAAGCTCATGTACTGCGACCGCACTATGGCCGCATTGGCATCGCACGAGGCGCCCGACGTCGTTCGCGACCCGGACGAGCACGTCGAGTCGATCCGGCTGACGGCCGAGGAGTTCTACGAGTCGCAGACCGCAGAGGGGCCGGAGTTTCCCGAGGGTCTGGACGGAGCGCTCCTGTCCATCTTCGAGGACGATGGACGTCCCGAGCATGCGTCGACAGCTCCGCGGCATTCGGCGGCCGAACTGATCCGCCGCCTCCGAAACTCGATAGCGACGGACGTGTTCCGCTGGACGGGGCACTTCCCGGAGCACAGCCACCAGCTCTTGAGACACATCGCCGGCCGATTGGAAGCGTTATCTCAGGTCTACCCGGCGGATCGCGAACCTCAGATGACTGTCGCGATCACCGCCCTGGTCAGTGCGCTCGCCATGAATCACGTGTTCCACGGAACCTACCTGCCGGAGGCGGAGAGGAGGTAGACCCGACTTTACGGCGCAGCAGCGACGACGGCGCCCAGCGGCGACCGCCGGGCGCAGGCCAGTTCCACAATTCTCCCAATCACCGCATCGCAATCCAGCCCCGACGCGCCCGCCGCCATCATGAACTCTCCTGTCTGCTCCAGGTAACAGCTCGCGTTCACTTCCAGAACATAGATCTCGCCGTCGGGGGTCAGCCGCAGGTCGACCCGTCCGTAGTCGCGGACCCGGAGGGCGCGGTAAGCGCTCAATGCTGTCTTCTGGAGGCGCGCCGCCAGTTCCTCGTCCAGTTCCGCAACCACCGCACGGGTTCCCTGGTACGACTCGCTGGCTTCGTCGAACTTCGCCGCGTTGTCGAGGACGCGCGGTGCTCCCTCCGGAAGTCCGGAGAAGTCCATTTCGATCGGTGGAAAGGCAACGGCTTGTCCGTTACCCAGCACGCCCACGTAGAACTCGCGCCCCTCGATGTATTCCTCGGCCAGCGCGGAGTCCCCGAACTCTCGATGGATCGCCAGCACGCGTTCCATCAGTTCCGACGCCGTGCGGACCAGCGACATGCTGGCGTTAATCCCTAGCGATGCATCGTTCCGCTGCGGCTTGACGAACAGCGGCATCCGCAGGTTGCCCCCCGTCTCGAAATCGGAGTCGACCGCAAACGTGGCGAAATGCGGGTAGGAGAGCCCCTCGTACGCCAGCAGCTTCTTGGACAGCGCCTTGTCCTCCTGCAGATAGATCTCGCCAGGCCCGCCCCCCGTATAGGGCAACTGCAGCAGATCCAGAACGCCGGCGACTCCAATCAATCCGCCGATCAGGTCGTCCGCGAACGATTCCACCAGGTTAAAGACCAGCTCCGGCTGCTGACTCTTCAACCCGCCAATCAGCGGCTCCAGCTGGCTATGCACGCACAGCCGCGAGACGTCGTGCCCCTGTCTCCGGAGCGATTGTTCAACCTGGGGGATGACGCAGTCGCAGTCGTCGGAACCTTCTTCGGCGGTATATCCCAGAACAGTGATGCGCACGCGATACCCTCCGGAGATGCCTGACGACCGCTCACTCACGGCGCTGCGGAGGCGGTTCCATCCAGCATTCCGCGTGCCGCGGCTGATCTGTCGCTGAGAGTGTCGTCCGCCGCGGCAGAAGGGGGGCGTCCGCTCCGGCGGACCGCGCCGCATTGAGCGGGGGCTGCCGGCGAGGTGACTTGCGCCCGTCCAGTCCGCTTGCACTACGGTCACCTGCAATGGCGAATCGGGGCTGCGACGTCTAATCTGAAGCCGTCCGATGAGCGCCGAACAGTACCTCAAGCCCGAAGTGATCCGCACCGTCTCGCGGCTCGACCTGCGCGCGCGGTTCATCGTGGAAGGATTCCTCGCCGGCCTGCACGTCTCCCCCTTCCACGGGTTCTCGGTGGAGTTCTCAGAGCACCGCCGTTACTCGCAGGGGGACGACCCGAAGGACATCGACTGGCTCGTGTATGCCAAGACGGACCGGTACTACATCAAGAAGTACCAGGCCGAGACGAACATCACCGGCTACCTGCTGATGGACCTGTCGGAGAGCATGGCCTACACGTTCCGGCAGGAGCTGACGAAGTTCGAGTACAGCATCTGCCTCGCCGCGGCGCTGGCCTACCTGATGGTGCACCAGCAGGACCCCATCGGGCTGATGACGTTCGACGAGAAGCTCCGCGCCAGCCTCCCGGCGCGGAGCAAGCGGTCGCAGCTGGGGAACATCCTCGCCCTGCTGGCCAAGGCGAAGCCGAGCGGTCCGACCGACATCGCCGCCAACCTCCGCCGCTTCTCGGCGATGGTGAAGCACAAGAGCTTGGTGATGCTGTTCTCCGACCTCCTCACCGACCCCGAGCCGGTCCTCGACGCGATCCGGCTGCTGCGATTCGCGGGACATGACGTGATCGTCTTTCACGTTCTCGACGAGGCCGAGGTGCGGTTCCCGTTCGACGGCATGGTGGACCTCAAGGAGCCCGAGAGCGAACAGACCATGCTCGTCGACGCAGAGGGAATCAAGGCGGACTACCTCGACGCGTTGAATGAGTTTCGCGGCCGCTACCAGAAGGAATGCCTGGCCGTCGGCGCCGATTACGTGCCGCTGGACACCAGCATGCGGTTCGACCGCGCGCTGGTCGAGTACCTGTCTCAGCGCAAGGCGCGATTCTGAGTGCGGACCGGCAGACGCTGCCGTTCCCGCCGCCGCCGGGACGTTTCGGGGGAACCGCCATTGTCGCGATGGGCGAACGGGGAAATACTGGCCGCGACAGGGCCCCTGCGCGTATTCGGCGGGCGGCGGAATTCGAACTGGCGATTCAGCGGCGCATGCGTCAGCAGCAACATACGGTTGCGGTGGAAGGGGCGGGAGTCCGCTTTGTCCGGAGGTATGAGCCGGACCGCTCCACAAGCGAGCGGGCGCTCGTGATTGTTCACGGCGTCGGCGAACACAGCGGCCGGTACGAGCACTTCGTGGCCCGGGCCGTCGACCGGGGCTGGACCGTGATCGCGGGAGACCTGCAGGGGCATGGTCAGTCGGAAGGCGTCCCCACGCATCTCGACGACTTCGGTCAATACCTCGCGGATCTGGATGCGATCTGGCGGCACTTCAACCTTCCGCCGCAGCACACGGCTCTCTACGGTCACAGCATGGGTGGGCTCGTCTCCGCCCGGTTTGCCGAAACTCGTCCGGACAGGATTGCAGCCCTGATCCTCTCTTCGCCTCTGCTCGGATTCGCCATCCGGGTCCCGCCGCTGAAGCGCACATTCGGACGCATCTGCCTCAAGGTCGCGCCCCAGTTTCGCTTCCGGTCGCAGATCCCGGAAACCCTCATCACCCGCAACCCCGAGGCGCTGCAGCTTCGCGCCAGCGACCCGCTGTCGAATCGCACCGTCACCGCGGGCTGGTACTTCCGAGTGCTCGATGCCCTGTGCGACGTCTGGCACGATGCAGAGCGAGTCTCTGCGCCGCTGCTCCTGCTGCAGGGAGACGGCGATCAGATCGTCAGTCCGGAGGCGCCCCTAGACTGGTTCGCCAAAGCGGGCAGCCGCGACAAGTCGCTCAGGCTCCTGAAAGACCACCTGCACGAACTGCTCAACGAGCCGGGATGGCCCGGCACGATTGCCGGCATCCTCGACTGGCTCGATTGCCGGATACCGGCCGCAATGCAGCCCGGAGCCGTTGCGCCGCAGGCGCGCATTACGCCGGCTGGTCCGGCCCGGCATCCATTGCGCGACACCCGCGCGATCGCCGTCAGCCCCCCGGTTGCGTCTCTCCACCCAGCGTGACGCGGATCGGCGTCCGGCGTCCGTTGCGGAGCACCGTAATCTCCACGATGTCCCCAGGCTTCTTGCTCTCAATGTGGCCGAGGAACTCGGAAGCGGTCGTGACGCGCTGGCCGTCCACCGCCACGATGATGTCGGCCGCCCCGCGATCTTCAATCACCACCGGCCCGCGCCGCGTGACCTTCGGACCGCGCAGGCCGGCGCGCTCCGCCGGTCCGTTCGCCACCATCCGGGCGATCCGCAAGCCGTCATCCACCACCGAAACGTGTGTGATCCCGATGTCGCCGCGAATCACGCGGCCGTGATCGATCAGTTCGGGCACCACCCGGCGGATCAGGCTGATCGGAATGGCAAAGCCGATGCCGGCGCTCTGGCGCGAGTCCGCGGTGGCGATCGCGGTGTTCATGCCGATCAAATGGCCGTGCGAATCCAGCAGCGGTCCCCCGGAATTGCCCGGATTGATCGACGCGTCGATCTGGATGATGGACTTGATCACCCAGTTCTGCCGCACTTCCAGCGACCGGTTGAGGCTGGAGATAATACCCAGGCTCATCGTGCGGTCGAGGCCGAACGGGTTCCCCAGCGCGAACACCCGCATCCCCACGCGCAGATGGTCCGAATCGCCGAACGCGACCGGGAACAGGTCTTCGGCGGGGGCGTCGATCTTGAGCACCGCAATGTCGTTGATCGGATCGGCGCCGACGAGCGTCGCGTCGAATGTCTCCTCGTTATAGAGCGTGACCTGCACCTGCCTAGCATCTTCAACGACGTGGTAGTTCGTCAGGATGTGGCCGGCCTTGTCGAGTACTGAACCGGAGCCGCTTCCGGAATCGGGCACAGCCATGAAAAAGCTGCGGCTGACGGTGACCGTCGAGATGTTGACCACGCTGCGGTTCACTAATTCATACACCGCCACATTCACGGCTTCGTCGGGTGTGAGACCGGCGGCGGTGTAGAGCTCGGCGGCCGGACCAACCGGCGGATCGACCGGCGCCCCCAGTTGCGGGCCTTCGAGGGGACGCGGCGGTGACTGAGCGATGGCCGTAGGAGTGATGTCGTACTGCGTCAGCCAGAGAGTGCAGAGGCAGGCCGCGACGGCGGCGGTGAGCGAGCAGATGATCTGGCGCATGCATCGGTCTCCCGAATTCCGAACTCCACGCAGTATTACATCAGTGTATAGGCGTCGCCGCGGAAATGCTCAAGGTGTGGTCCGGTGGACGATCCGCCCGGCGTTGGAAATCAGGGCCGCCGGACGCTACGTTGTGCACGGCCCGGTGTTTCGGCCGGCAGCGGAGCTTGATGACACGAGAGATCAATGCGGGACTTTGACTATTCAGCGCCCACGACCCTCGCCGACGCCGTCGCACAGTTGGCCGGGCGCAATGGCAGCGCCCGGCCGCTCGCCGGCGGGACCGACCTGATCGATCATGTCCGCACGGGACGCCTCAGTCCCGATGTACTGGTCGATGTCAAGAACATCCCCGAGCTGAACGTGCTCGAAGTTTCGGCCGGCGGTCTCAGGCTGGGGGCAGCAGTGCCCTGCTATCGGATCTACGAGTCTGTCGAGATCCGCCGCGACTTTGCCGCACTCGCCGATGCCTGCGCCATCATCGGCGGAATCCAGATCCAGAGCCGGGCATCGGTGGGCGGCAACCTGTGCAATTCGGGTCCCGCAGCCGATACCACGCCGGCGCTCATCGTTCTGGGCGCGGTGTGCGTCATCGCCGGCCCCGACGGCACGCGGGAGATCCCCGTCGAGCAGTTCTGCATCGCTCCCGGCCGCAACGTACTGCAGCGCGGCGAACTGCTGCAGGAACTGCGGATGCCGGCCCCGCCGCCGGGATCGGGCTCGCACTACCGGCGGTTCATTCCGCGCAACGAAATGGACATCGCGGTCGTCGGCGTCGGAGCAGCCGTCGCGCTCGATGACCGAGGGGAGCACATCGTTCAGGGACGCATTGCACTGGGCGCTGTGGCGCCGGTGCCGCTGCTGGCCGACAAGGCTGGTGCGGCGCTCCGCAATCAGCCCGCGAATGGAGAGACCTATCGTGCGGCCGCACAGGCCGTCGTCGAGATCGTCAAACCGATCGACGACATGCGCGGCACAGCCGACTTCCGCCGCCACATCACCGGCGTGCTGGTGGAACGCGTCCTCGAAGAGGCTGTCACCCGCGCCCGCAGCCGTATCACCACTGCACGCTGAGCCAATTCATGTCCCGCAAACGACCGGTCACAACTGTGATCAACGGCCGCGAAGAGACGTTTCTCTGCGAGCCCCGGCAAACCATGCTGGAGGTGCTCCGCGACGTGCTCGATCTCACCGGCACCAAAGAGGGCTGCAACAACGGCAACTGCGGCGCCTGCACGATCCTGCTGAACGGCCGGCCCGTCGACAGCTGCCTCGTACTTGCGGTGGAATGCGACGGCGCCGAGATCGAGACGATCGAAGGACTGGCGGAGGGCAATCGACTGACCCCGCTCCAGTCGGCCTTTCTCGAGGGCGCCGCGCTGCAGTGCGGCATCTGCACGCCGGGCTTTATTGTGTCGGCGACGGCCCTGCTGCGCGAGAATCCCAAGCCGACCGAAGCCGAAGTGCGCTGGCATCTGGCGGGCAACCTCTGCCGCTGCACCGGCTACGACAAGATCATCCGCGCAGTGCTGGACGCTGCCGAGCGTCCGGCCTGAGTGTCAGGCCAACGGGATCTGCGCCAGCACGCTGTACTGCGGACCTTGGGGAGTCAGGTCTGACCGGTAGAGCTTGATCTCCCGGACCCGCAGCTCCCCCAGAGGGGTCTCGGCGTGCTGCTTCAGGAGTTCGCTGAGCGCTGCGGGCGGACGCCCCTTGATGCGGGCCACTGTGGCGTGTGCCCGAAATGGCTGCCTGTCGGGCGGGTAGCCGAGCGATGTCGCCCCGTCCGCGACGTGCCGGGCCAACTCGTCCAGCGGCGGAGATGGTCCGCATCCCGCCCAGACAACTGAGGGGCGTTGCGCGTGGGGAAACGCACCGATGCCGACCAGCTGCAGTTCGAAGGCGGACACGCTGGAGATCCGACGCTGCAGTTCATCGGCCATGAGCGCGACCGCCGATTCTTCGATATCTCCCAGAAATCGCAGCGTGATGTGCAGCCGGCTCGCATCGACCACTCGCACGCTGCGTCCCATCGGTCTCAACTGGCTCAGCACTCGCTGCAGCGCGGGCCGGACTGGGACGTCAATCGCGATGAACGCACGGATCATCCGGTCGATTGAATCACGGCACCCAGTCTTCGGCAACGGTCGTTGACGATTCCCCCGGCATACGGGACGATAGCAAATTGCATCAACGTTGATGGATTGGACATCCGGCGGAACGGGGCGCGCCGCGGATCGAAAGCGGAATTCAACTGTGATTGAAGCGATGACGATGTTCTACCGACGCGTACTGGCGATCTTCTGCGCCGCAGTTCTGCTGGCAGGCGGTTCGGCCGTCGCCGATACGCCGCAATTGCAGGTGGCTCCTGCCGGGATTCGGCTGAGCGGTGACAGCCCGCGTCAGCAGGTGATCGTCTCGATTCTCCGCGACGGAGAAGCCGTCGACGTGACCCGATCAGCGACGTTTACATCAGAAATGCCGGAGACGTTCTCGGTCGATGGCGAGGGCGTCGCACGCGCCATTGCCCCGGGGAACGGCATGCTGCTGGTGTCGGTGGAAGGCCAGTCGGTGCATGTTGCAGTCGAGGTCGGGGCGATGGAATCGCAGCCGATCGACTTCGAGCGCGACGTGCAGCCGATCTTCACTCGACTGGGGTGCAATGCGGGGGCCTGTCATGGCAAGCAGCGGGGGCAGAACGGATTTCAGTTGTCGCTCCTGGGATTCGACTCGGACTTCGACTACGGCGCCCTGATCAAGGAATCGCGCGGCCGGCGCGTGTCGCTGACCGCGCCGGAATCGAGCCTGTTGTTGCAGAAGCCCGCGGGACTCGCGCCTCATGGGGGCGGAGTGCGAATGCCGGCCGACAGCGATGAGTACGCGATGCTCCTGCGCTGGATTTCGGCCGGCGCTCCGCGTCGCCAGCCGGACGCGCCGCAGCTCGAACGGGTCGAGGTCCAGCCGCAGTTGCGGCGGATGACGGCCGACGAAGGGCAGCAGTTGATCGTCACGGCCCACTACAGCGACGGGTCGACCCGCGACGTGACTCCATTGGCAACGTTCCAGTCCAATGAGAGCGCAATCGCGTCGGTCGACGAGCAGGGGCTGATCACGGCGGGCACAGTCGTGGGCGAGTCCGCCGTGATGGCGCGGTACATGGGACAGTTCGCCATCTGCCGGGTCTCCGTGCCGCTCGCCGGGGATGTCCCTGCCGATTTTTATGCGGCGCTGCCCCTCAACAACCTGATCGATGAGCACGTCTGGACTTTGCTGGAGCGGTTGAAGCTCCAGCCGTCCGCAGCCGCGTCGGATCATACATTTCTGCGACGGGCCTACATTGACGCCATCGGACGCGTGCCGACCGTCGAGGAAGCGCGGGCCTTTCTGCACGATCCGTCACCGGACAAACGGGAACGCCTGATCGACGACCTCCTCGCGCGGGGCGAGTATGCCGAGCACTGGGCCAACAAATGGGCCGACCTGCTGCGGCCCAATCCCTATCGCGTCGGGATCAAGGCGACGCTCAATTACGACGCCTGGATTCGGGACTCGTTCCGTCGCAATCAGCCGTACGACGAGTTCGTGCGGGAGCTGATCACAGCCCAGGGCAGCACGTTCCGCAACGGCAACGTCACGCTGTTCCGGGACCGCCGCGAACCGGACGAGATCACCACCATTGTCAGCCAGTTGTTTCTCGGCATCCGCCTGGAGTGCGCCAAGTGCCACCACCATCCATTTGAAGTCTACGGACAGGAGGACTTCTACAGCTTCGCCGCATATTTCGCGAAACTGGGGCGGAAGGGAACCGGACTGTCGCCGCCGATCTCGGGATCGGAAGAGTTCGTGTTCACTGCCGAGAACGGATCCGTAACGCACCCGCTCACCGGTGAGGTGCTGGAACCGCGGCCGCTGTTTGGCGAGGCGCCGGACGTGAGCACGGTCGGGGACCCGCGGGAAGCCCTCGCTGCGTGGCTGACGTCGCCGGAGAACCCGTACTTCGCGCGGACGATGGCGAACCGCGTGTGGGCCGACCTGATGGGCATTGGGCTTGTCGAGCCGGTGGACGATTTACGCGCCACGAATCCGCCCACGAACGAGGCGCTGCTCGCCGCCCTTGGCGATCATTTCCGCGATTCCGGTTTCGACCTGAAGCAGCTGATCCGCACCATCATGACGTCGTACGTTTACAGCCTCAGTTCGCTCCCGAACGAGAGGAACATCGTTGACACCCGCAACTACTCGCGCCATTACCGGCAGCGGTTGCGGGCCGAAGTGCTGCTCGATTCGATCGGTCAGATCACGGGCGTCCCCGAGCGATTTGCCGCGATGCCGCCGGATGCATCGGCCAAGGAGATCTGGACGCACCGGGTCGAGTCGCTGTTCCTCGATTCGTTCGGGCGTCCCGACCCCAACCAGGATCCTCCCTGCGAACGGATCACCGAGCCGACGGTCGTGCAGGTGCTGCACCTGATGAACTCCACCAATCTTCAGGACAAACTCGCCGGCGACGCCGGGCTGCCGGCCCGCCTCGCCGCAACCGAAGCCGCGCCGTCACAGATCGTCGAGGAGCTGTATCTTGCCGTTTATTCCCGCTTTCCGACCGAAGAGGAGTTGAAGATCGGAGTCGGTTTATACGACAATGAGAACAGCAGCCGCCGCCTGGCCACGGAAGACCTGCTTTGGGCGCTGCTCAACACTCCGGAATTTGTGTTCAAGGATTGACGATTCCTCACCGGCACTCGACCCGTCGAAGTCGATTGCTCCCGCCTTCCAACTGATCGACCCATGCAACACACCAATTGTCAGGGCGTTACGCGCAGGGACTGCATTCGCCTCGGGCTGGGGGGAATGCTCGGCGCCGGGTTCGTCGATCTGCTGCGTCAGCGCGGCACGGCGTCCACCACCGGCGCCACTGGGGCGCGAGCGAAATCCTGCATCCTCATCTGGCAGGACGGCGGACCAACGCATTACGAGACGTTCGATCCGAAGCCGGAGGCGCCGCCGGAAGTCCGAGGAGAGTTTCAGGCGATCGCGACCAGCACCGAGGGGATCTATTTCTCGGAGCACATGACCCGGCTGGCGGCGATTTCGGACAAGCTGGCAATTGTGCGGTCCATTCGCCACGAGCAGGGAAATCACGGGGCCGGCAACCACTACATGATGACCGGCGCGCCCCCCCGCATTCCGGTCGGCTGCGGCGCATTTGTCAGCTTCCATCCCAGCCTGGGATCGGTCACCGCCTTCGAGCGCGGCCATCAGAACGGCCTGCCCGCCTACTTCTCTATGCCGCAGATGTCGCGGTCCGGCGGACCGAACTTTCTCGGCGCGCAGTATGCCCCGTTCGTTGTGCCCGACGACCCGAACAACAAGAATTTTCGCGTGCGGGATGTGGCCGTGCCGCGCGGCATCGAGGAGCCGCGGTTTGATTCGCGCAAGGACCTGCGGGCGCTGGTGGACCGCATGGAGCGGATTGAGGACCGCGCCGCCGGCGATCCGGTTCTGGCGCTCGACGACTACTACGAGCAGGGCTACAACCTGGTGGATTCTCCCGAAGCCCAGAAGGCGTTCGACATCCACTCCGAACCGGATGAAGTCCGCGACGCGTATGGGCGCAGTTCGTTCGGCCAGCGGGCGCTGCTGGCCCGCCGGCTGGTCGAAGCGGGCGTGCCGTTCGTCACCCTCTATGACGGGGGCTGGGACCATCACTCCGACGTCTTCAAATCGCTGCGCGACCGGCTGCCGAAATTCGAGGGCGCCGCTGCGCAGCTGATTACCGATCTCGACCAGCGCGGACTGCTGGACAGCACGCTGGTCGTCATGCTGGGCGAGTTCGGCCGCACGCCGAAGATCAACGACAATGCCGGCCGCGACCACTGGTCCAATGCCATGTCGGTGATGTTCGCCGGAGCCGGATGCCCGGGAGGCCAGGTCATCGGCGCGACCGATCGCGCCGGCTACTCGGCGGTCGACCGCGTGCTCTCGCCGGAGAACTTCGCTTCGACGATTTATCGCAAGCTCGGCATCGACCCCGATTCGATGTACTACACCCCGCAGGGCCGCCCGACGCACCTCGTCAGCGATCCCACGCCGATCGCCGAACTGATGGGGTAATGCGATTCTTGGATGCCTGCTGAGAAACCCGGTTTCTTCAAGAAACCGGGTTTCTGCTTGCCGCGGCAACTCACCGAGCAGATTCCTTCAATGCGTGTCTTCAGCGGTTCGCGTGCGGCCCGCACGTTCATCTGTTGTCTGTGCCTGCTGGGATGCGCCGCCCCCGTATGGGCCGATGCTCCGGAACTCAAGGCCCTCTCTCCGGCCGGAGTGCAATCGGGGGGCAGCGTCACGGCGTCGATCATCGGGAAGGCCGGGACAGCGCCCGTTCAGGCCTGGTGCGACCGCGACGACGTCTCCCTTCAGGTCTCCGAGAAGGGTGATGAACTGACTGTGGCCGCTAGTCCGGATGCCGCGCCAGGGCTCTGCTGGATCCGGTTGTACAACAGTGAGGGGGCATCGACGTTGCGGCCGTTTTTTATTGGAGTGCTGCCGGAAGCGACCGAAACCGAGCCGAACAACGCCACAACCGAGGCCCAGCCGCTCGATGCAGCAGGCGTCACCCTGAACGGAGTGCTGCACCAGGGGGGCGAAGTCGACACCTTCTCCGTCGAACTCCAGGCCGGTCAGACTCTCGTCGCATCGCTCGAAAGCGCCTACACGCTCGGCTCCCCGATGGACGGCGTCCTGCAGTTGCTGTCGGCCGATGGTTTCGTCATCCGCCAGAACGACGACGATCACGGCATCGACCCGCAGATCGATTTCACCGCGCCCGCCGACGGCCGGTACTTCGTGCGGGTCTTCGCCTTTCCCCGAGATCCCAACAGCTCAATCCAGTTCGCCGGAGGAAACGAGTACATCTACCGGCTGACGATCACCACCGGCCCGTTCGTCGATCACATCGAACCGCTTCCGGATTCCGGTTCCGGCCAGTTCATGCTCCGAGGCTGGAATCTTCCTCCTGATGCCCTGCCGATCTCCGTTGCGAGTGTCGACGGACAGGCCGCTGCGGTCCTGCCGTTCCCCGGTTCGTTTCAATTTGAGCGGATGCCCCCCCCTGGCAACGACATGATCCTGCCGGCAGGCGCCTCGCCGTATCGTCTGCCGCAGTTGCCCGCCAGCGTGTGGGGCGCCATTGACGAACTGGGCGACACTGATGAGGTCGCATTCACGTCGCAGAAGGGGACCCGCCTTGACGTCACGGCGTCCGCGCGCCGCTTCGGTTCTTTGCTGGATCCCGTCATCCAGATTCTCGATGGCGCCGACAAGGTCCTGCAGACCACAGACGACTCTGGCGGCAACTCGGATCCCGAGTTGACCTTTGAAGTTCCAGCCGACGGAGATTACCGGGTGCGGATCACCGACCGCTTCGCTCATGGCGGCGAGCGGTACGTCTACGCGCTGCGGGTCGAGCCGGAGTCAGTAGCGCCATCGTTTCGGCTGGAGCAGGATGCCTTCACAGTCAAGGCCGGCGGCAGCGTCGAGATTCCGGTCTCGGTCAGCGGAACGATCGGCGATGGAGAAATCGGCATTATGATCGAAGGACTGCCGGAGGCCTACAGCGTCACGTTCACTCCCCCCAAGGCGGAAGATGGGGGACGACGACGACGCAATCGCCGCGAGGCCGCAGACAAGGGCACAATCCGGATCGAGGCGCCCGGCGACGCGGCCCACTCCGGCCCGATCTCAGTCATCATCACCCCCGCCGATGAGTCGGCGTCCCCGCAGGCTGCGGTCGCTCCGCTTCCCGGCCTCTCCCTCACGACCCGGCGCCTCTGGCTGACGACGACCCCGGCGGAGTAGGCGCCGTCGAATTCGGGCCGGTGCAAATTCGAGAAGACTGTTTTTAACCGAATCTGAATCGGGTATTCTCGAACTGTTGCCTGATCCCGCCGCCTTCTTTGCGGCGGCCACTTCCTTCTTGCGACGAGGCAGAATGACCAGTTCGGGCCGGGCCCCCGCCGATTCTCCCCTGTTGATCGTGGGAGCCAGCACGCGTGCGGCCGCATTCTCCGCGCGCCGCGCCGGTTTTCAGCCGATCTGTCTCGATCTCTACGCCGACGCCGACACCCAACTCGCCGCCACGGTGCACGCTGTCGGCGACTATCCTGACGGCATCGCCCGCGCGATCAACGGCTACGCCGGCATACCGTGCCTGTATGTAGGGGCCCTCGAGAACTCTCCGGCTGTGCTGGACAAGCTGGCCGAGTCGAGCGAACTGCTTGGCAACCGCGCGCAGGCGCTGCAGCGTGTCCGCGATCCGCAACAACTGGCGAGTCTGCTCGCCGAGATTCGCCTGCCAGTTCTGGAAAGCCGGCCCGCCGATGACGCCCCTCCCCGCGACGGCGACTGGCTGATCAAGCCGCTGCGGAGTGCTGGAGGACGCCGCATCGCCGTGTGGGACGAATCCGCGGTCCCACTGGACGAGCCGCACTACTTCCAGCGTCGCGTCCACGGCAATTCGTACTCCGCCCTGTTCGTCGCGCCCCCCGATCGCCGCGACGTCCGGTTCGTCGGAATCACGGGGCATCTCACCGGTGCGGCCGAACTGAACGCACGGCCGTTCGCCTGGTGTGGCTCGGTCGGTCCCGAGACGCTCCCGTTCAACGTCGAACATCTGATTCGCCGCATCGGGAACTTCATCTCGTGGCGCCTGGAAATCTGCGGCCTGTTCGGCATCGACTTTGTTCTCGATGACCAGGAGCAACCGTGGCTGACGGAAGTCAACCCGCGCTATACCGGTTCCGCCGAAGTGCTTGAACATGCCCTCGGCCTGACGCTGGTTCGCGATCACTGCACCGCGTTCGGCCTGCAGCCTCCCGATCACTGCACGCCCCCCGAGGGAGTGCCTGCAATCGGCAAGTTCATTCTCTACAGCGATCGTGACCTGATCGCCCCCGATCCGGCCGACTGGCTGCAGCCGGACGAGTGGCTGCACGCAGACTGCTGGAAGTCCACCCCGCGCATCGCCGATATCCCGGCTACCGGTACGCGACTTGATCAGGGCGATCCGATATGCACCATCTTCACGACCGGCGCGGTTCCGGTCGAATGTCTGCAGCGGATGCCGGACGCGGTTGCCGACGTCCGTGCGCGGCTGCTCCCCTGATCAGCGCCTCTGGAGAAACCTCCGCCCGGCGCGTAGCATGCATTACGGGCGGCCGTGCGACGCCTGCCGGTTCGCAGATTTCCGGTTTCCGGGCGGAGAACCGGACGCCATTCGCGTTCTATAGCAGAAGGCGCTGATTTCATGTCCCAGGCCATCGTCAATCCGGATGAACTGCGGGCTTTCGCGCAAAAGCTCAAGCAGTTCAACACCGTCCTCACCGATCAGGCAGCGATGCTGGCCAATCAACTCGACACGCTCAGCGCGACCTGGCGAGACCAGGAGAACAAGAAATTCAGCGAAGAATTCAAGGAGCATCTGCGGCTGCTGGCGCACTTCGTTGAAGCGAACGGTCGGCACATTCCGTATCTGCTCCGCAAGGCAGAGCGGATCGACGAGTACCTGCAGCAGCGGTAAGCGGATCGACATTCGACACCGGCCTTCGAACGGCGGACATGATTCCGTTTCGCTGATGCAATCGCGGCCTCTCAGATTGGAGATCTCAAATCCCGGATTCTGTACTGTGATCGCATCGGGCTATGTCGATGACGCCGGGAAGCGGCGCTTCGCTGCCGTTGCCGAGACCTGTTCATGATTCAGCTTCAGTTGTCCTCCTGCGTCGACTCGCGTCCATGTCCGAAGCCAGCGTCCTGTCGATCCCGGCACTCCGCGACCTGCGGGCCGCGCTGCTGAAGTTCCAGCACGAGGCACAATCGTCTCTGGAGCTGATGCGGCTGGAAATGCAGCGCGTGATTGCCTGGATCGAGCAGGATCGACCGGCCTACTGGCAGAATCAGGTGCGGCGCGCGTTCGACCAGGTTGCAGCGACGCGGACAGCGCTCTCGACCTGTCAGATGCGGACCGTCGCCGGGCGCCGACCCTCCTGCATTGAAGAAAAGCAAGCCTACGAAAAAGCCAAACGGCGGCTGCAGCACTGCGAGGAGCAGGTCCGTCGAGTGCAACAGTGGGCGACGCGGCTGAATCGCGAATCGGACGAATTCCGTGCGAGGCTGGCAGCGTCCCAGCGGCTCGTCGAAAGCGGAATCCCGCAAATGACGGCCCTCCTCGAACGCTCCCTTACCGCACTCGAAGCCTACGCCGAGATCCCAGCCGAAAGCGACAACGACGCAGCCCCCCCCTAACCCGACCTACGACCTCTGACCTCTGACCTCCAACCTCTAACCTCTAACCTCTAACCTCTAACCTCTGTCCTCTGACCTCTGACCTGACCATGCACGTCGGCAACTTTCAAGCCGCCAGCGGCCGCTTGCAGGAATCACTCGAACAGCTCCAGCTCGCCTGGGCCGACGCAGCTGAACTGTGGCGCGATTCCAATGCCGATCAGTTCGAGGAGCAGCACCTGCGGCAGATCTTCGACGAGTTTAAGACAGCACTCCCTGCGGTGTCGCAGTTGACTCAGATCGTGCAGTCGGCCGTCCGCGAGCTCGAGGAGCGCTAAGCTGCGATTCCGCGTCGGCGCAGGGAGTCCTCGACAGACTTCTCCTCGGCGAGAATCTGAAATCGCTCGCGGCATGCCCACATTCCTCCCGATCTCAAACGGTGCAACCCCTTACAATGGCAGTAGCCCCGTTTCACCCCATCACTCGCTGACGGTATGAGCGACCTGTTGATCGACGCCGACGACCACTCGGCATTCGAGCTGGAGCGTGACCGCGGGGACGGCGATCCGCGGCACGCACACGCCTCCCGCGCGACAGCTCCGGCCGTGGGCGAGATTTGCGCTCCGTTGCTGGCGGACTTTCAGCGGGCCATCGACGAACGGCAGCGGAACGAAGAGCAGTTGGCGACAGAGTTTGGCGGTCGGGAGGACGACGAGGAACGCCGACTGACACGCGAGCTGGCCGACGTTCGCACCGCTCGCGATGAGGCGTTGGCGGATATCGATGCGGACTACGAACGCATCCGGGCGACGGCGGAGAGCGAGTTCGCGGCGCTGGAAGCATCGGAACGATCCCAACATCTGGCGACGCTCCGCGACATCGAG
Organism: Planctomycetaceae bacterium; assembly: GCA_041940305.1. Taxonomy (GTDB): domain Bacteria; phylum Planctomycetota; class Planctomycetia; order Planctomycetales; family Planctomycetaceae; genus JBGTSJ01. The sequence continues at coordinate 101,485 of JBGTSJ010000011.1, read as the reverse complement.
TCCCGCTATGGACGCCAGGCACAGGAGGTCGAATCGCGGTACCATGACAGTTCGTGGGTCGCGTCGTCCGTCCTCGACGACACCTCGGAAGACAGTCCGAAGCGGCAGTATGAGCGCGCATCCCAGCTCCGCGAGCGGGTCCGAGAACAGCAGTCTGCCGAGTGGACGGCGCTCGAAGCGGCGTACCGCCAGTTGGCCGATGCTAGAGGCTGGCGGGACATCCCACTCGACGAGCCCGCGCTGCAGTGCCGAAACTGTGACGAAGCCCAGCAGCTGTTTTCCGAGCGGGTCGCCACGGCGCGCGAGAATCTGGAGACGGTCCGCAGCCTGAAGATCCCGCGCCTGTTCCGCGGTTTCCGCGGCCTGCTCTTGTTCGTCGGCCTGACCATCGCGATCTATCTCCCTGTTTATCTGCTCGTGGATCCCGGACTGCTCAACCCCGGCACGGGACGCAGCGATCCGCTGTGGATTCTCGTCTCGGCCGGCGGGTCCGCGCTCTGCAGCCTGATCCTGCTGGCTGTCGTCTACACGCTCGGGTCCATGCAGCAGTCGGAAGCGTTCACCCGTCTGCAGCAGAGCGTGGCCGAAGCGGCCTGGCTCCACCAGCGCTGGCTCGCCCTCGCCAAACGGGACCAGCAGCGGCTGCAATCCGAGTTCGGCGCCCGGCAGGCCGATTTCGAGAAGCAGCGGCAGGCCGCGCTCGACCGTTACGAGCGGGCTCACCGTGACCAGCGCGAGGAGATCGAACAGGGACGCAGTCAGGAACTGCAGGCGGAGAACATTCGTTACGGGGAGCAGCAGTCGGCGACGCGCCGCCGACGCGAATCCCGGCTGACCGAACTGGAACGCGGACACCGGCAGCAGCGTGACTCGGCGGCGGCTGCCTTCGACGAAGAAGAGGCCCGCCGGTCCCAGGCCCTGGCGGACTATACCCAGCACCGCCGGCGTCGGCAGGCCGAAGTGTGGCACGGCCTCAAGAGCCGCTGGGACGAGGCTTCCCGGACGTTCACCGCCAGCATCGAGTCCGCACAGGACGACAGTCGCCGCCGTTTCGCGGAGTGGAGTCATTTGTCCGACCAGGTCTGGTCGGTTCCGCGGGAGATTCCGGCAGGCATCCCACTGGGCGCTTTCGAGGTCGATCTGGAAAACTGGGACGGAGCGCTGTCGTCCGATGCGCGACTGGCCCCCCGTTCCACCCGATTGCAGCTTCCCGCCGTCTCGCCGTTCCCGTCGTCACCCTCTCTGCTGATCAAGGCGTCGGGAGCGCAGCCAAGGAAGGAAGCGACGCGGCTGCTGCAGTCCGTCATGCTGCGGATGCTCACGCTCATTCCGCCGGGCAAGCTGCGGTTCACCATTCTCGACCCTGTCGGACTGGGCGAAAGCTTCGCCGGCTTCATGCATCTCGCGGATTTCGACGAACTGCTCGTCACGCGCCGCATCTGGACCGAGCCGGACCAGATCGAAGAGCAGTTGGCCGACCTCACCGAGCATATGGAGAACGTGCTGCAGAAGTATCTCCGCAACGAATTCGCCACGATCGAGCAGTACAACGAGTTCGCTGGCGAGGTCGCCGAGCCGTACCGCATCCTGGTCATCACCGATTTTCCGGCGAAGTTCAGCGAAATCGCGGCACGCCGCCTGACGAGCATCGTCACCAGCGGCCCGCGCTGCGGCGTGTACACGCTGCTGAGCATGGATCCCAAGCTCGATCTGCCGCACAGCTTCAACCCGTCGGTGTTTGACGAAAACCTGCCGACGCTCGTCTGGCGGGGCGCGGCGTTCTATCCGGCGCAGGGCGGACTGGCGCGCTGGCCCCTCCGGATCGACGAACCGCCCCCTCCGGAGTTGTTCACCGGGATCGTCAGGAAAGTCGGAGAGGCATCGAAAGATGCCCGGCGTGTCGAAGTGTCGTTCGATCGCATCGCCCCCAAACCCGACCGCATCTGGACCCGGAGCAGCGAGTCGGTCATTGAGATCCCGCTGGGGCGCGCCGGCGCCACCAAGTTGCAGCATCTCCAGTTGGGACGCGGAACCAGCCAGCACATGCTCGTCGCCGGCAAGACCGGCTCCGGCAAGTCCACGTTCCTGCACTGCCTGATCACCAACGTCGCGCTGCATTACAGCCCGGACGAGGTCCGCTTCTATCTCATCGACTTCAAGAAGGGGGTCGAGTTCAAGCACTATGCGCAATTCGACCTGCCGCACGCCGACGTCATCGCCATCGAAAGCGACCGTGAGTTTGGTGTGAGCGCCCTGCAGCGGCTCGACGGCGTGCTGCAGGAACGAGGCGAGACATTCCGCAAACACGGCGTGCAGGATCTTGCCGGCTTCCGGAAAGCGAATCCGCAGTCACCGCTCCCCCGAATCCTGCTGGTGATCGATGAATTCCAGGAGTTTTTCGTGGAGGACGACAAGCTCAGCCAGACCGCCTCGCTGCTGCTCGATCGTCTGGTCCGCCAGGGGCGGGCGTTCGGCATTCACGTCATACTCGGATCGCAGACCCTCGGCGGTGCTTATTCGCTCGCCCGCAGCACGATGGGGCAGGTTGCGGTGCGCGTGGCCCTGCAGTGCAGCGAGGCCGATGCCCACCTCATCCTCAGCGAAGAGAACACCGCCGCCAGGTTGCTGACCCGCCCCGGCGAAGCCATCTACAACGACGCCAACGGCCTGCTTGAGGGCAACCACCCCTTCCAGATCGCCTGGCTTCCCGATGACCAGCGGGAGATCTGGCTGCGCAGAATGCAGGACCTCGCCCGGCAGCAACGGCGTGATGATCCGGCGCCGGTCGTGTTCGAGGGGAACATCCCTTCCGATCCGCGGCGCAATCGCGAGTTGATGAAGCTGCTTTCGGGCGACAGCGGGTCTTCCGGCCGCGCGTCGGCGGCGCCCCGCATCTGGCTGGGGGAAGCCGTCGAGATCAGGCAACCGACAGAGATCGCATTTCACCGACAGTCGGGAGCAAACCTGTTGCTGGTCGGGCAGGACACTGATGCCGCTCTCGGGATTCTGACAACCGCCGCACGGACGCTGGCGGCCCAGCAATCGAATCCGGCCGGGGCCGTCGCCGGAGCGGATTTGCCACCCGTAATCGTGCTCGACGGCTCACCGCTCGACGCCCCGGAATCCGCCACGTGGCGCGACGTCGCGGCGTCTTCACCCGGACGCATCCGGATCGCTCATCCCCGCGAGGCCGCTGACATCGCCCGCGAACTCGCGGCCGAACAGCGACGGCGTGCGGAGTCGCCCGAGGCAGCGCATGCCCCGCGGTTCCTCATCGTGTTCAATGTCAGCCGGTTTCGGGATCTCCGCAAGCCCGAAGACGATTTCGGAATGGGATCGTTCGGCGGCAGCGGAGAAGAGAAGCCGGCCGAACCGGGCAAGCTCTTCGCCGAACTGCTGGCAGGCGGACCCGAACTCGGCCTGCATTCGCTGATCTGGTGCGATTCGGCCTCCAACCTTGACCGCTGGTTCAGCCGTCAGACGATGCGCGAGCTCGAGTATCGGATCGCCTTCCAGATGAACGCCTCCGACTCCAGTAACCTGATCGACAACCCCGCTGCCTCCCGTCTGGGGGTGCACCGCGCCCTGCTCTATCGCGAGGAGACAGGCCAGAGCGAGAAGTTCCGCCCCTACGGCGTCCCGCAACCGGCGGCGTTGCCGGTTTCTCGCGACGACGCCGGTGCCGAACAGGCCCCGGAATCGCCGGACCTGAACGATTTCATTGTCGAATGAATCGTCGAAGCCTGCACCGTCATCGACCCGGATGGAAATTCATCCGGTTCCATTCCGGCGCCGCCCCACCGTCTCCAGAATCGCAATGATTGTGAGGACGCAGAAGACGAGTGCGACGACCAGCATCGCGCCGGTCCAGTCGGCGACGCGGTAGAGAATTAGCGCTCCCAGGCCGGTCGTCAGTGTGCAGAGGTGTACAGTCAACACCGCGTGCGGCTTGCTCAAGCCGAGTTCCACCAGCCGGTGCGAGAAGTGCTTCTTGTCGGGATGGAAAGGGCTGCGCCCCTCGCTCAGGCGGATCAGCACCACCGTTGTGAAGTCATACAGCGGCACTGCCAGCACACACAGCGGCGCCAGCATGACATGACGGCTCGACTGATTCGGATCATAAAACGTCCCTACGACCGTCAGGCACGCCAGCATCAGGCCCACGAACGTGCTGCCGGCGTCACCCATGAAGATCCTCGCCGGCGGGCGGTTGTGCCACAGAAACCCGGCCAATGAACCGGCCAGCACCACCAGGCAGCCGCCGACCAGCCACCGCGGCTCCGACTGCGAAGTGAGCATCACGGCCGCGAATAGCGATGCGGCGATCAGGCCAATCCCTCCGGACAGCGCATCCATGTTGTCCAGAAAGTTAAATGCATTGATCAGCACGACGATCCAGACGACCGTCACCACGTAGCCCACCCACGGCTGGCTCACGAACACGCTCGCCCGCACGCCTCCCGCGCACAGTCCGGCCGCCAGCAGCAGCTGCACCCCCAGCCGCGGGGGCCAGGGGAGTCCCTTGAGGTCATCCAGCACACCCATCACAACCAGGAGCGTCCCTGCTGCCAGAATCATCCACAGTTGTCCCGACCGGGCGAGCAGTCCCGGGATATGCAGTCCCCAGGATGGCGGAACCCATTCCGGCAACTGCGGTTGCCGGCTCGCCCAGACGGCGATCCCCTGCGCCGCCGCCAGCGTGATGATGCATCCCAGATAGATGCCGATCCCACCTCCCAGGGGCGTCGGCGTCACATGCACCTTGCGAGCGGCCGGCTGATCCATCAGCCCGATTCGCGGCGCCAGCCTCCGCATCGTCAGCGTCGCCAGAAACGCAATGACAAACGCCGGCACAACGCAGGCCGCCGTGAACCAGATCAGGGACATTGCGCTTCGAGGAGGTTTCCGGACCGAGTGTGCAATAAGCCTGCTGCGGCGAACGCACCCTCGGTGTTCGCCGGTTCCGGATCACAATGCAACCCGGCCGCGTCTGACACAGTATCGACATCCAGGACCGCGTACCAATGCGGCAGGAAGCGGTGAATTGACGGGCGCAAACGCGGTTTCCATCGGTGTCCCGATCGATGGATCGCGACTCGGCAGGCCGCTAATCTGGCGTTCACGCCCAGGAGACGATCGCATGACGAAATCGAGATCTCGCGCAGGGTGGGTCATCCCCCTGCTGGCCGGTGCGCTCTCGCTGATTGTAGCTCCGGTCGTCGCAAGCGATCCGCAACCCGAAAATCGGTCGTCGGGCAGCGACCCGGCCGAACGAGGCTACTGGTTCCTCCGGCACAAGCCCTATCTCCCGCCGGATTTCGATCAGCTCACGTTCGACAACCTGTGGCGCGGCTGGCCCGAGCCCCTCAAGTCACAGGCCGAAGCGGCTACGCCGGCCGAACGCAGGACGATGATCTTCGCGCGCTATGGCCTGATCGAATGTCCCGACTCACCAGGCGAGGGACCCGCACTCGGATACGTCCCCGGTGACGACGGAGGTTGGATCATGAACTGCCTCGCCTGCCACGGCGGCAAGGTCGCGGGACAGGTCATTCCCGGGCTGCCCAACTCTCACTTCGCCCTGCAGACGTTGACGGAAGACGTCCGCACGCTGAAGGTGCTCCAGTTGAAGCCGCTCGCCCATCTGGAGAAAGCAGCTTTGGGGATTCCGCTGTCGCAGACGAACGGGACGACCAATTCCGTCGTGTTCGGCATCATCCTCGGCGCGTTGCGAAATCCCGACATGTCGGTCGACGTCGACAAACCCATTCCCCCGCTCGTCCATCACGACATGGACCCGCCCCCCTTCTGGCACATGCGCAAGAAGACGCGGCTGTACATCGACGGTTTCGCCCCCAAATCGCCGCGGCCGCTGCTGCAGTTCATGATGATCCCCCGCAACGATCGCGAGACGCTCACCGGCTGGGAATCCGATTACGCCGACGTGCTGCAGTGGATGGAGTCGATCGAGCCCCCGCGCTACCCGTTCGAGATCGACGCCGAACAGGCCGCCCGCGGCGAGCGGGTCTTCGCGGTACATTGCTCCGAATGCCACGGCACGTACGGCGACATCGAGACTTACCCCGAGATTCGCGTCCCGATCGACGTCATCGGCACCGACCGGGTCCGGCTCGACGCCCTCACGCCGGAGCATCGCCGCTGGATGCAGGTCGGCTGGATGAGTCGCTTCGGCGAGGACGAGGTCATCGTCGATCCCGACGGCTACATCGCCCCGCCCCTCGACGGCATCTGGGCCACCGCCCCGTACTTCCACAACGGCTCCGTTCCCACCCTCTGGCACCTCCTGCACCCCTCCTCCCGCCCCAACGTGTGGCTGCGGACCGAAGACGGGTATGATCGCGAGCGCGTCGGCCTGGAGGTCGCCGAGTTCCCCACGGTTCCCGACGAAGCCACCGATCCCTCCGATCGCCGCCGCTACTTCGACACGAGCATCCCCGGCAAAAGTGCCCAAGGTCACACCTTTGTCGACGCGCTGTCAGAGGACCAGAAAGAAGACGTGCTGGAGTACCTGAAGACGTTGTGACCCGTTGGAGTACAGGCTTCAGCCTGCCCGTATGCGGAGGTCAGGCTGTGCCTCACGGCCCCAGCTATCTGATGACCATTCACCACTTCATCGCATGCGGCTTGACGGTTGGCTGGGTAGTCCAACTCTGGTTCGGAGCCGCATGGATGCCGCGCCGCCGCATCCCGTGGCGATGGATCGAGGAAGATGATGACCGGTTCATCTGGCGCAGTCACAGTCCGCTGTTCTACTGGTTCATTGTGACAATCGAGGCGGCCTTTCTGGTTTTCTTCTGGTTGCGCGTGCTGCGTGGCGATTATCGCTAGAATCAATCACTCACGCTCTGATTCAAACGAAGGAATGCGCGAGTGTCCTCTGCTGCAGTCAAACGCCTCAGTCCCTCCGAGTATCTCGCCTTCGAGCGCGCGAGCCGGACGAAGCACGAATTCCTCGACGGCGAAGTCTTCGCGATGGCGGGCGGAAGTGCAGCGCACAATCTCATTGCCGTCAATCTCGCCAGCGAACTGCGGAACGCGCTGAAGGACGGCCCCTGCCGCGTGTTCTCCAGCGACATGCGGGTTCTCTGCCCCACGGGGCTGCGCACGTATCCCGATGTCTCCGTGTGTTGCGGTGAGCCGCAGTATGAGGACGACCAGCAGGACACGCTGCTCAATCCCCTCGTCGTCATCGAGGTCCTCTCCCCCTCGACCGAGAAATACGACCGCGTCAAGAAGTTCGAGCACTATCGCTCGATCCCATCGTTACGCGAATTCGCAGTCGTCGCATCCGACCGTCAGGTCGTCGAGCACTACGCCCGACAGGCCGACGCCGCCCACTGGCTCCTGACGATCACGCAATCCTCCCGTAATTCCGTTCGCTTCCCGGCACTGAACCGAGAGATCCAGATTGCAGAGATCTACTCAAAAGTTGACCTGCCGGCAGCTGGACCACCGCTGCACGACGAATCGGTGAGCAGACCGGAGTAACGATTGCCCAATCGGAAGATCAGATGGATGCATGTTGCCTACGACATCCTTGGCGTGGTGGTCATTCTACTGACCATGATCGCATTCCTGACGTTGATGGCGAATGCTTACGTCCGGATCCGGAATGCCGAGATGAGCCAGACAGCGAAGGCTGTGTGGACTCTCATTTTACTTTGGCCCTATGTTGGCGTGTGTCTCGTGTACTTTTGCATTCGGCGCCGTCGCGACCCGCTGAACTTGTGAGTCACCTTGGTGCACAAGCTCTGCTTGGAAACGCACCGCCGCGAAGCTCCTGTTTCGCGATCGCTCATTCAACAAACGATTCCCCCTGATGCATCACCGCTGACGCACGCCCGGAAACTCCGCATGCCAATCAAACCGCTCGTCCTGCTGCTCATCCTCTGCCTCGCCGCAACCGCCCTCGCCCAGGAAGAGTACCCCGCTCATCCCGACTCCCAGCCGCAGGAAGGCGTCCCGCAGGGCAAGGTCGAAGGCCCGTTCCAGTGGACGAGCGAGATTTTTCCCGGCACCGTTCGCGACTACTGGATTTACGTCCCGACCCAGTACGACGAGTCAATACCGACGCCGGTCTTCATCGTGCAGGACGGCCTCGGGCGGGCGAACGACTGGAAGCTGCCGACGGTCCTCGACAACCTCATCCACAAGGGGGACGTCCCGCCGCAGATCGGCATCTTCATCAATCCCGGCGTTGTCCCCGCTCCGCATGAGGATGCGCAGCCGCGGTTCAATCGCAGCTTCGAGTACGACGCGATGGGAGACCGCTATGCCCGGTTCCTCATCGAGGAGATCCTGCCGGCCGTCGGCGAGCAGTACAACCTGAGCGACGACCCGAACGACCGCTGCATCGCCGGCGCGAGTTCAGGCGCCATCTGTGCGTTCACCGCCGCGTGGGAGCGGCCCGATCAGTTCCGCCGAGTGCTCAGCACAATCGGCACCTACGTCAGCCTCCGCGGCGGCAACGAGTATCCGGCGCTCGTCCGCAAAACGGAACCCAGGCCGATCCGCGTCTTCCTGCAGGACGGCTCCAATGATCTCAACCTGTACGCCGGCAGCTGGTGGGTCGCCAACCAGGATATGCTCGCCGCCCTGCAGTTCGCCGGGTACGACGTGAATCACGCCTGGGGCGAAGGGGGCCACAACGGCAAACACTCAGCCGCCATCATGCCCGATATCCTTCGCTGGCTGTGGCGCGATTACCCCGAACCAATCACCGCCGGGCATCCCCCCGAACTACGCGTCGACGTTCTCATCCCCGGCGAGGGGTGGGAACTCGTCAGTGAAGGACACCGATTCACCGAAGGCCCCTGCGCGAATGCCCTCGGCGAAGTCTTCTTCACCGATTCCCCCAACGGCCGTATTCACAAGGTGGCTGTCGACGGCACGGTGAGCGTCTTTGTCGACAACGCCCCCGGCGTCAACGGGCTCGCGTTTGGTCCCGACGGCCACCTCTACTGCTGCCAGAGCCGCGACCAGCAGATCGTCCGCTTCGATCAGGATGGTAATCAGGAGGTCGTCCTCGAAAACGCCCCCTGCAACGATCTCTGCCTGCTGCACAACGGCCACGGCTACTACACCGATCCCGCCAGCAAACGAGTCTGGCACTTCACGACCGATGGGGAGCGAAATATTGTGGACGAGGGAATCGAGTTCGCCAACGGCGTTGTTGCGTCGCCCGATCAGACGCTGCTCACCGTGGCCGATACCCGCGGCCGGTTCCTGTACTCGTTCCAGATTCAGGCCGACGGCTCCCTGCTGCACGGTCAGGAGTACGGCCATCTGCACCGGCCAGATCATCTCGGCCAGTCCTCGGCCGACGGCATGGCGATGGACTCCGAGGGCCGCATCTGGGTCGCGACCTTGATGGGGATCCAGATCCTCGATCAGCCCGGCCGCGTGCACATGATCGTCGCCAAGCCGCAGCCCGGCTGGATCGCCAATATCGCCTTCGGCGGTCCCGAGATGGACACTCTCTACGCAACCTGCGCGGACAAGGTCTTTAAGCGCAAGGTTCGGGCAAGGGGCGTGAACTCCTGGCAGCAGCCCCTGTCGCCTCCGAAGCCGCAACTTTGAGACGGAGCCGTTGGCACGGTTCGTTCTACATGCCGGCCCGAAAAACAAGACCGGCACGTCGCTCGAATGGAAGCGGCGTGCCGGTCGGCAGGTCCAGTGAGTTCGACGCTCTTGTGTTCAGGCCACAGAGCGAATCGTCTTCATAAGACGGGAAATGATCTTGTAGGGATCCGCCTGCGAGTTCGGACGGCGGTCTTCGAGGTATCCCTTGTAGGCGTCGTTCGCGACGAACGCGTGCGGGATCCGGATCGACGCGCCGCGGTTGGCCACGCCGTAGTTGAACTTGTCGATCGACTGCGTCTCGTGCAGGCCGGTCAGCCGCAGGTGGTTGTCCGGTCCATACGCGGCGATATGCTCGTCCTTGTACTTGTCAAAGGCGGCCATCAGCTTGTCGAAGTAGTCCTTGCCACCCTTCTCGCGCATGAACTTGGTCGAGAAGTTGGTGTGCATGCCGGAGCCGTTCCAGTCACCGCGGATCGGCTTGCAGTGCCACTCGACGTCGACGCCGTACTGTTCGCAGACGCGGAGGAGCAGGTAGCGCGCCATCCACATGTCGTCGCAGACGCTCTTGGCCCCCTTGCCGAAGATCTGGAACTCCCACTGCCCCTTGGCGACCTCGGCGTTGATGCCTTCGAGGTTGATGCCGGCGTCGTGGGTGACGTCGATGTGGTCCTCAACGATCTGCCGGGCCATCGAGCCGACGTTCTTGTAGCCCACCCCGGTGTAGTAGGGCCCCTGCGGTCCCGGATAGCCCTCTTCCGGAAACCCGAGCGGTCGGCCGTCCTGGTAGAGGAAGTACTCCTGCTCGAAGCCGATCCACAGGTCCGGATCGTCTTCGACCGTGGAGCGGAAATTGGAGGGATGAGGCTTACCGTCGGGGAGCAGCACCTCGGTCATCACGAGGAACCCGTTGCGGCGGGTGCTGTCGGGATAGAGGGCGACCGGCTTGAGGAGGCAGTCGGAGCTGTGCCCTTCGGCCTGCTGCGTCGAGCTGCCGTCGAAGCCCCACTGCGGGCAGTCTTCGACCGACTTCGGCTCGAAGTCGACAATCTTGGTCTTGCTGCGGAGGTTGGGCTCCGGGAGGTAACCGTCCAGCCACACATACTCCAGCTTGTACTTAGCACCCATCAGTGAGAACTCCCATCGAAAACCGGTGTTGGCGAGGGGTCAGCAGGCGTCCCGGAGCCGCAGCTGGCCGAAAACGTCCCGGCTGCGGCTGAGCGCTGCCGCCGGTGCGGGCCGAATTCTGACTCTCCGTGTTCGATCCATCAAGCCATGCGTTCCTCAGTGGCTCTGGGCAGGCACCATGCTTACCCTTTCAGCAGAAGTGCGCAGGAACGCGGCGCGTCGTCTGGTCGCGTCCTTCTCATTTGCGGGCAGAATACGCGCATCCTGCGAAATCCTCATGGGAGAGTCCCCGATGGCAAAGGGTGTGCCGAAGAGCCTGCGGAGTGATGCGGGGGGCGGAGGTCACTCGACCAGGGCCGCTTCCTGCCGGGCTCGGCTCATTGGAGTGGCTCGAGCGGGGATGGTTAGAACAGCTCAAACAGAGGCTGTCCGTTGTCCTGTACGATCGGGTGCGGGCGGCCGCGGTCGTCAAGGTAGTCCGCATCTAGAGGGACTCCCATGTGGCGGTAGATCGTCGCGGCGAGGTCGCCGGGCCGCACGGGCCGCTCGGCGATGTGTCCCCCATCGTACTCCGTGGCCCCGATGACCTGACCATGCCGGAGACCGCCTCCCGCCAGGCACATTGACATCACGGATGGCCAGTGATTCCGACCGTCGATGCTGTCCTGCGTCCCCATGTTCGGAGTGCGTCCGAATTCTCCCATTGCGATCACGAGCACTTCATCCAGCAGACCGCGTTCTTCCAGGTCGCCGACGAGCGTCGTCAGCAGGTGATCGAACAGAGGCAGCAAGGGCCCGAGTCCTTTCTTGATGCCGCCGTACGGAGGAATATTGTCTCCATGCGTGTCCCAGGTGCCGCTGGCGGTATGGTAGGACAGGTCCAGGGTGACGAACGCCACTCCCGCTTCGACCAGCCGTCGGGCCAGCAGCGCCTGCTGGCACCACAGGTGGTCTCCATACCGTTGCCGCACCTCGTCCGGCTCGCGCGACAGGTCGAACGCCCGCTGCGCCCGCTGTCCAGTCACGAGCTCCACCGCCTGCTGGGTGTAACTGTCCATCGCGTCCAGCGAACCTCGCTGATCCAGGTCGCGCCGCAACCGGTCCAGGTCCGACATCAGCGTCTTGCGGGTCAGCAGGCGCTCATGACTCAAACCGCCGGCGAACTGAAACATCTCGCCGCCGATTGTCCGCCCGGACGGCACACCCACCAGGTCGTACTCCGGCAGGACCGCCGCCCGGTTCCCCGGAAACGGGTCGTATTCCTTGCCGAGATAACCCGCGAACGCCAGGTGCGAATTGCTCTTGTTGAACGCCACGTACGGCGGGATTCCCGGCTGGTTGGCGCCGCGGAGCTTCGCCACATTCGACCCGATGGCCGGCCACTTAGGCCCCTTGTCGGGATCGACCCGCGGCGCCGCGCCCAGATGCCCCGTCTGCCAGACCATGTTCGGCTCATGGTTGCTGTGCGTCGCATCTGCCGAGCGGATGACCGTGAACCGGTCGAGCATGGCTGCCTGTTTCGGCAGATGCTCGCAAATCTGCACGCCGGGGAGCGCGGTGGAGATCGGAGAGAACGGTCCACGATTGTTGTAGGGACGATCCGGCTTCGGGTCCCAGGTATCGATCTGCGAAGGGCCGCCGGTCATCCACAACAGGATCACGCTGCGGTGACTCGGGGTCGATGCGGCGCAGGCCCGATGCTCAAGCAGTCGGGGAGCCGATAGTCCGGCCAGTCCCGCGAGGGAAGCCTTGAGCATGTTTCGCCGGCTGAAGACGGTCAGCCCTTCCGCCACCAGCGGCTGAAATCCTCCGAACGCATGCTGCTGATGTGCGACTCCGCAGAACGTAGGCATGTGATCCTGAAACGCGAAAAAGGGGGGAGACATCGGAGCGGCACGCGCTCCCCCGAACCCTGCTGACCGGAGGTTGCAGACGATCTCGGTGCTCGGGCCACCTTCAGCCGCTCCTCTCGCCGAGGCTGCCGCCCCTCTGCACCTATCAAAGTGTCTTTATGTGGCAGTATCAACGTCTGCCGCGACAAACGCAAGCCCTGTTGGCGCGGCTCAAGTCGGCTGGCGACTCAGCGTATGTACACATCCCACTCGCCGTAAGACTGAGTCTTCGGGCCGCGCGGAATCGAGAACACCAGCGCCAGTCCACCGAGAATCGTGCCGGCAACGGCGTAACCTGCATCTGTCCCGGTGGTCAGCCACGCGCCGGCAATCACGCAGATCGCCGGCAACGCGTTCAGCCAGCGGGCAGTACGGATCACCTCGCCCATCGAAACGACGGAGATGGTCATGATCAAGGCCCCTCCCAGATGAGCAACGTCGGCGGCCCGCGTCGCAATGTCGATGCCGAACCAGGTTGGGCAGAACATCAGCAGGACGCCCGTCAGCGTCGCCGCAATCAACGTCCACGGAAAACTCATTCCCCAGAGCGAGGCCCGAAACACCCTTCCGGGTCTGTCGGCGAACTCCACCAACTCGGGCGAACGCTCGTCGGACGTACAACCGTCGGCCGTGCCTCCCTTCCAGAACAGCTCCCACAGTGAGCCGCCTCGATCGCCGCGGTTCTTAGCCTGCCGCAGGTGCTGGAACATCGCGACGACTTCATCCACTTCCAGCGGGATCATCGGCAGCATGATCGCGGCCGCGAGCAGGCACATCGTGCACCACGCATGCACGACAACAGGCTGCGAGATCACCAGAAAGATGTGTGTCAGTCCCAAAGGGATGACCAAGACGCCGAAGAAGGCCACCATCCACGGCATCGTCCGCCAGCGGGCCGGGCTCCCCATATATCCCATCAGGAACTCGAACGTGTAGGAAATCGCCCCCAGGCCCGCGTCAGAGATCGGCCACATGTGCGACATCTTCGAGTTCAAAACCCTCTCGGTCCCTTCGTGGAATCCAAAGAAGGGGTCCCAGACGTAGGTGATATAGCCCAGCTGGAACATCGCCAGGTACCGCGACACCACGAACCCCAGCAGGCCGGTGACGATCATGATCCATCGCTGCGCCCAGCTGGACGGGTTGTAGCTCCAGCCCGGCGGCGTCGGCGGCCCGTGCTGCATGTACATCATCATGTTGGGCATGCCCGGGATCAGGATCGTCAGCGCGATCAGCAGCATGCCGACGACCGTGTTGTTCAGATACGCAGCCGCGGTCGGCGCCCAGAGCAGCACGGGCGCCAATGTCAGCCAGATTCCGACGAATCCACAGGTCCAAAGGCTGACTGGCCGGTTCGGCTTGAGCGTACGCCAGCCCACGACCAGCAGCAGCAGGCCGCTGATGGTGTCGCTTCCTGTCATCAACCACGCCCGGAGCACATCGTGCGTCTGCTCGCTGAACCAGACGCCGCGACCACCGCTCGGAGACACCCACAGCGCCTCGTTGAGGTAACCCAGACTCAGGGGAGCACACAGCATCCACAAACCGAGGAGCGGCAGCGTCCAGTAGATCCACAGCGTCTGCTGGTGATGCAGCGCAACCATCTCAAGCCGGTCCTCCCGGCTCATTTCGTGATGGCTGCTGGCATCGCCGGAGCGTTTTGTATGGCCTTCGGCCTCGCTGCCGCCCCCGGCGTGCCCCGACAACGCCTCCATCGGCCGCGTCACGCCGCGTTCCCCCATGCTGCTGTGTCCGTTCTGATGACCGCAAGGCCGCGCGCCCTCATGCTGATCTCCCGACTGATTCACTGCGTTGTTCTCCCTCATCCGGGCTGGACCGCACCGGAGACGAACTCCGGGCGGATGTCCTGCCGCATAATCCGGTGTGAGAGTGAATTTTCGCGGCGCACATCAGCTCCCTGCCGCCCGATCCACTTTTGTCACCCTACTCAGTTCCGGCGAGCCGATCGATCAGGCTCCCGCGGGTGACGCGCTACGGTAAAACCCCCAACCGCACGCAGTCCGCCAGATCAGAGATGGCGTCGCGGTCAAAAAAAGCCGCAGCGGTCCGATGAGAATCGGGACTTAAGTGGGCTGACGACTCCGTCACCGACCAGTTGACGTCCGGGATGATCATGGGGACGGTGGACGATCCATTGACCGGAACGACGGTGACCTGCAGCTTGAGAGACGCGCCGGACTTGGTAGACTTCCCCTTTGCATCGCCTCCACGCAATGGCAGGTGATGTCGGACTTCCGTCGGATACAATCCGTGCTGGAGTCGTTCTGAGCGCACTCAAACAGTCATCTGAAACCAGGAATCTGATCGACTGTCATTCGGGTGCAGTCGATTCAACTGGAAATTCCAGGCGAATCGACAGAGTGCCTTCAAGGAGGCATTCGGAGAGGTGGCAGAGTGGCCGATTGTGCAGCACTGGAAATGCTGTGTCTCCGAAAGGGGACCGGGGGTTCGAATCCCCCCCTCTCCGCTTAGATTCCTGGATGAATGCGCTAAGCCGTTGTGATTCAACCGCTTAGCTCGTGAAAACGCGCTGCCACAACTCCTCCCGGTGCACACATGGTGCACAACGGGTACAGGAGAATTCGATGGCAGGCAAACGCAAACCCCGCCGAAAGCGGGTGGGTCGCGTCTCTTACTATCCGCGGCGCAACGGTTGGCACATCTACTACCGTGACGGCGGCCGCGCAATCCGTCGTCGGGTTGCCGACGACGAGCAGTCCGCCGCGCAGGTGGCGGCGCAGATCAATGCCCAGTTGGCCTCCGGCAGCCCGACGCTGCTGGCGTTTCAGCCGGTGGAGGTGAGAGCGCTGCGGCAGCGCTTCCTCGCCCATCACGAGGACGTGTGCCGTTCCTCTCTTGCCACCATCCGGCGATATCGCGCGGCCACGCAGCATCTCGAAACATTCGCCTTGTCGCAGTCGCCGGTGCCGCTCGCTCATCAGGTCCCGGCAACTCAGTTCGTCCGGTACTTGCGCTCGATCGCGGTCTCCCCCAACGGTCATCCCCACAGCAACAAGCGGCAGCTTCGGGATAAGGGAATCCGCTTCGTGATCGAGGTCTGCCGGTCGCTTTACGGCTATGCCACCCGCCACCGTCACCTGCCCCCCTACCAGGCCAATCCGTTCTCGGATCTCAGACCCGAGCGGATGGGGGTGACCGATTCCAAACCCATCTTCGTGTTCACGGAGGGGCAGGAGCTGGCGTTTCTCCGGGCGGCTTCGGAGTGGTCGTTTCCCATTCACTTCACGCTGGCAAAAACCGGCCTCCGCGCGGGCGAATTGCGCCACCTACTGGTTGAGGACCTCGATCTGGATGCTGGCTGGCTCGCGGTCCGCAACAAGCCAGGGCTCGGCTGGCGGAGCAAGACGGGCCGGGAGCGTAACGTCCCGCTGTGCGCGGAGCTTGTCGCAGTCCTCCGCCGTGTCCTTGGCCGCCGTCGGGCCGGGCCGGTGTTTCTACGAGAGCGGCTGCAACCCAGCAGCTCATCATTGGTGGGCATAGACCAGCAGCAGCTGGAGCGCGCAGTTGCGCAGCGTCAGCAGCAGTCAGCGGCTGCCGCAATCTGTATGGGCCGGGAACAGCTGGCACGGCTGGCGCGCACCGTCTGGCGGGATGCTGGCGCGGTGCGCCACGAGATGATTCGCATCTCGTTCATTCGGGCCGCTCGCGCTGCGGGTCTGGCCGAAGCGACGTGCCCCAAGTCGTGGCGCCATACGTTCGCGACCCTGCTCCAGGACGCGAACGTCGACCCGCTGATCCGGCAGCAGACGCTGGGCCACAGCCGCGGTCGTGACGCGCGCAGTGCGCTCGGCATGACCGGGGTCTATTCCCATTCTCGACCGGAGACCCAGCGCCACCAAATCGATGAGGCAATTCGGCGCTGGCCCCAATCGCTGGCGCTGGCTCGGCAATGGGCGGCCGGTGATCGATCGCGGTAGTCAGAACGTTCCGGCCTCATAGACAGAACCTGGCACTAGCTCCAAGGAAGATCGGCATGCGCAAGACGAAACTCATTGGTGCGATCTATGCCAGATACAGCTCACGTGATCAGCACTCGATCGAGGATCAGGTGCGAGTTTGCCAGGAGTGGGCCGACGAGTACGGAATTCACGTGCCGGACGAGATGGTGTTCGCAGATCGAGCCATTACCGGTCGCAGTTCGAGGCGATGCGGTCTGCACAGCCTCCTGGACGCAATTCGGTGCGGACGCGTTTCGACCGTGATCATCTTCAAGACCAACCGGCTGTTCCGAAAGGCGTACAAGTCGTTTCAGTTTGTCGAGGAAGAAATTGTCGAGCGTAACCTGCGGTGTGTATTTGTGACGGACCGCATCGACACCGACGACCGCAATCACTGGCGACACCTTCTCCACATCAACGGACTGGTCGACGAGTTCATCCTCGAAACGACGGCGCACCACGTTCGGGCCGGTCAGGAAGGCCTCTTGCTCCAGGCTCGCGTGTACGGCACCATCGCGTTTGGCTTCTGCGGGGAAGTCATGGAGGGAGTGCTGGCGAAGGGAGATCGTCCCGCGCGCCGGCTGGCGATTGATCCCGTCACTGCGGACTGGGTCCGAAAGGTTTTCGTATGGTATGTCACCGACCGGCTGTCGGTCGCCGCCATCGTGCGGCAACTCAACTCGTCGAACGCACCACTGCCGCCGCGGAGTCAAACCGGACGCTGGACACGGACCGCGGTGGATTATCTCTTACGCAATCAGCGCTACATCGGTAATTGGGCATACGGCCGGACGGAGATTATCTGGAGCAACAAGCTGAACTATGCCCGTCATGTCCTCCGCGAGCAGCCGCTGCGTGAAATCCGGTTCGAGCACCTGCGGCTCATCGACGACGTGACCTGGCACGCCTGCCAGCGAAGGCTGGCAGATGCGAAACATCGCGGCGGCAGACACTCGAAAGATGGCGACCGGAGGAGCCGTCCGATGATCTTGAACCGTCTGCTCGTCTGTGCGCAGCACGATGTCCCACTGAGGGTGGGTGGCGGTCACGGAAAGTACATGACCTGCCCGGCGTGCCAGGAATCCGGCGAACGCTATCTGTTCACTTTCCTGAAACGCGACCTCGCCCTGGAGCTGATCTGCAATGAACTTGCCGAACTTCTCACTTCCACATCGGACGTACATACTCAGGTCCAGGGGGTCGTGAAGGCGTGGCTGGCGACGATGGATCAGCCGGATGAGAGCGAGCAAGCCGAAACCCGGACGGCGATGAATCGGTTAAACTCCCAGATTCAATTCATCCTCGGTGCGCCGGGCGAAACAGAGCAAGATCGAGCAGAGAACCACCGGCACCTGGCGGATCTCCGGCGAGAACGCGCAGCACTGCTGGAGCAGCAGGCCCGGATGCAGGAAATCCGCGCCCGCCCGCGGATGATGCACAGAGATGAGGAGATTACGCAGGCGATCGATTCCATCGGCGCAATTCTCCGCAGTGCCGCGACCGCTCACGATGCGAGTGAGGTCGCAGCGGTTCGGGAGATCATCGAGCTGATGACGGGAGGGCGGATTGAGGTGATCCAGCGTGGGGAGCGCGCATCGCACAAGGGATGGCTGAGCGTCCGATTCAACGTCTCCTGTGCCCTACCGGTATTCCGCCGCCTCGCCCTGACACACGGAGCCGACCAATCTCATGAGGTCGTGATTGACCTCGTCACGCCCACGCACGCCGATGTGCAGAGCGAGCAAGTGATGGCGCTCTACCGCCAGAACTGGCTGTGTTGCGCCATCGCTCACGAACTGAAGATACGCTCCGCACGCGTGACGTTTTTGATTCAACACTGGCACAAGAAACGTGGCCTGCCAGTCCCCGATTCACGGAAGCGCATTACGGACCTACCGGTCAAACGTCTCGACCCACCCCTGTACCACACGATCGGGGAGGAGTGTCACCGGTTGGCAGCGGCGGGGATGAACGATAGCGAGATCGCCCGGCGATTGCGGACGACCAGCCTGACGGTGCGGCACGCCATCCTGCGGTATGCTGAGCTGCAAGGGCTACCGGTCCCGACCGTGCTGGCGCGGTGGACGGCCAAGATGGCCCGCGCCGTGGAACTTCTCGATCAGGGAGTCTTGTTTGCCGACATCCAAGCGGAATTGGGCTACACAAAAAGAGGTCTCCGCCTGGCGATGAACAAATACCTTGGGCAGCAAGATCTGAAGTTGCCCGACATGCGGTCGCGACGAGGAAATGCCCGTAGCGGTCAGTCTGCGCAGCACAACGAGCGGCTGCGTTTTGACCGGCTTGACCGAGGCGATTCCGCCGCCTGAGCTCGTGGCGGCTGCGGGGGGGCTATTCTCCCGCGAGAGCATCAATCCGGTATGGAGTTGCTCGGTTGCGGTCGACCTGAGCTCTTCTGATGCGGGTTCTACAAATGCGCCTGCAGCTCTTCCGGCGGCCTCTCTAATGGCTGCTGCTTACGGCAGGCTGCCGGCATGGCCGTTCTCAGTCCCACCTGATGCGTCATGTCCCAACCGGACGCTGCGCGCTTTGATCTGAATTCCTCTCGTTATTGAGGCTCAATGACCCTGGAAACAACAGCTGATGAGACCAATGCAGCAGATGCACACAACGTGACCGTCGAAGAACGCGAGGCCCGATTGCTGGATCGTTTGGGTTACCTCATCGCGCGCCACCTGCGACGTGCCGTTGACAGGACTCCTGCACGTCCGCCGTCGACTACATCCGATGATCACGTGCCGTGAATTGCAGGTTGCGACACGAACGCGATGCTGAGGCAGTGCAGGTCGGAGCCGACTCGCTCCCGCCCGCGACGCATGGCGGTGGCCAGAGTTTGAGACACGGCTTGAACGTCAAGGACGATGCGTTCCGCGTTGTAACGCGTTGCCAGTTCGTCGGCGGATGTACGTGGCGAGTCACTCATGCCTCACACACTCGGACCAGTACCTGGCTTGTGAACTCGTGCGTGTCGCGTTGCGCTCTCTCTCAAGGAACTGATTCCCATGTATCCCGTAATCGCGGGCCTGTCCCTATCCCTCCTCATCGCGCTGCTAGCACTGACCCGAGAGGTCCGGTTGCGGCGCGCACTGCAACTTCTGTTGCAACGATTCCTGAGCCACTGGAGAACCCATTTTGCACCACACACGATGCCAAACACTGATGATGATGCTGGTGATGGCCGCCGGTCTGGCGGGCTGCCGGCCGAGCGACGACCGCCTGATTGAGATAGCCCAGGATTCTGTCGACCAACAGTCGGCCCAGAACGAAGAAATGTCCCGGCTGAACCGGGAAATCGCCGCCGGCACAAGGCAGTTGGTCGAGGCGGACGCCGAAGCCCGCCAGCAGCTCCTGGCCGCGCAACAGCAGTTGCAGGTTCAGCAACAGGAACTCACGTCACAGCGGGACTCGCTGGAGGCAGAGCGCAAGGCGTGGGCCGCGGAGCGGCGTACCGAGTCGCTGCTGGCGCCCTTGCTCTCGACACTCGGTGTGACATTCCTGGCGCTCTTGCCGCTGGCGTTGGGCGCGTGCTTGTTGCACAGCTTGGCGCGGACGGCGGACGCTGAAGTCGGCGAACTGCTGGTCCATGAGTTGATGCAGCCGAATCCATTACTGCTGCCCGCTCCCATGGCGGCTCGGGAGCGCCCGGCTCTAGAAGGCCCCGCCCCCATCAACGAGCCGGATGACGTCCAGTCTGGTCACGGTTCAGGAGCTCTGCTGTACCGGGTCGCCGGCCGTGTCGCCGGGTTCGATGAGCCGCTGAACGAACTCGTGCGTGCCACATCCGCACGCGATGCGGCCGAGCGTGTCCGCCAGTTCTGGACCGACGAGCTGCAGTGTCCGCTCTCCGCGGACGAGTTCGTCGTCCAGGAGCTGCGCGAGCCGGCGGAGTGCGGGATCGTCTACGAAGCCGCGCTGCGGGAAGACCGCATCCAGTTCGGTGCGGTGCGCGACGATTCGCGCCTGGCGGCGCTCTCCAGCCAGATACAAATGGCCGCCTGTGCCTGAAGCGCGCTCAGGCGGTCCGAGAGGAGTCTGATTGACGGATCTGCAGTTTATGGAACGGCTGCGTCAGGACCTCGCGACCCCTCCCCAGTGGGCAGATCTACGCGGCGGGCTCGGTCCAATCGATGATCCTTCGGTGGGGCCGAACGAGTCGCGGGTGTTTCCTCCATCAGCGGCTGATGCGCGTGGACATGTCTCCGTGCTTCGGCAGTTGGTCAAGTGGGAGACCGCCCCCGCCGACAGAGTGGGCTTACCGCAGGAATGATGCCGGCCCGCATCGCTGGCGCCACGCGCCCAGTGCTGAGGCGTGGCGCCAATGTCTCTGTGAGCGGCTGCCGATCTCGGGAGCCGCTCGTGTTGTTGAATCACCCTTCATTCAAGGAGTCGGGATGCATGACCCAGCGTGACATCAATCGTGCCGTGGCGGCCGCCACCGGCGAATCCGTCCAGTCCATCGCGGAGCGCGGATTCGGCCTGCTCACGGCCGGACCGGTCGAGCGGGAGCACGAACCCGAGCCGCTCGACTGGGACAGTCTCGATTACGATCGGATCGGGGTGCTGTTTCCCAGGCGATCGACGCCGGCGGTTGCGTTCTGATCGGTCTGGTCGGTCTAGCGGGGCCGACGTGCCTTCACTTCACCTCAAAGCAATCAGGAGTTCAGCAGTGCGAGTTTTGTACATCAACAATGATGGCGGAGGTTACTGCGATTACGTCGACGTGGAACCGGGCACGACCCTTGATTCCCTGTTCCATGAGCGGGTTCCGTACGGAGAGCCGGGCGATTATCTGATCCGGATCAACAGACTGCCGACCGCCGGCGATTACGTCCTCCAGGAGGGGGACCGTGTTTCGATCACGCCTGTGAAGATCGAGGGAGCGGTCGCCTGATATCGGCCAGTGACACGGCATCACCGGACTGCGCAGCGGGCGCAGTCCGGCTTTTCCATACCCTGTGGGAGTCACCTGCCATGTCGACCTTTTGCCGGCTCCTGGTCCGTGCGGCCGTCCGCATCCAGGCGCATTACGAAATGGCGGCCGCTCAGCAGCCCCACCTGGAACTTCCCGAGTACGACTGGCACGAGTGTCAGCGGCTCCAGCGGCTGGCAGCGCATGCCGAGCGGATGCGGTGGACCTCCTCTATCAGACTGTTGCAAGAACCCTTGCGCCGGCGGATCGGTTCATTGACCGAGGAATTCGTCCGCCTCAACCAGATGCCCGGCACACCGCGGTCTGTACTGAGGCTGCGAGACCTGTACGACGAGCTGGTCGCCCTGCACGATGAGTTCGACGACGTGCGGATCGATCTCCGCAACGAGGTCATCGCCGTGCGAACCGAGCCGATCGTGCTGTTGGACGTCGAACTTGGCCCGTTCGAGATTCGCTGGGTCTGGTCGCGGCTGCAACGAAGTCCGGCCTACTGGGTCCGGGCCTTGGATCCCCATCCCGCAGCGTCGGACTCCAGCCTCTACCATCCGCATGTTCGCGACGAAGTTTTGTGCGAAGGCGATGGTCGGCAATCGATCCACAACGCGCTCGCACGCGGGCACCTGGCCGAGTTCTTTCTGATCATCGTCCGAATTTTAGAGACTTACAACTCCGGCAGTCCCTATGCGACGCTCGCCCATTGGCAGGGGCGGTCGTGCGCCAGCTGCGGGGATGTGGTCGATGAGGACGACTGCTGCGACTGTAGCCGGTGCGGCGACTCGTGCTGCATGGACTGCAGCCTGACGTGCCGCGGCTGCCACCGGGAGTTCTGCGGTGAATGTACTTCGACCTGTGCCGGATGCGATGCCCGGCAATGCTCCGGCTGCCTGGAATCCTGTGCCCAATGTGACGAGGAGTTTTGCAATGACTGCCTCACGAATGGACGCTGCGCCGGCTGTGCTGCAGAAGATGACGACGAAGAAGACGCGAGGACATCTGAACTGGCCGGGACGACTGCGGACAGTCCGTCGCCGGTGTCGGGAGCGCGAGAGTGCCTCGATGCCGCCGCTGCGGTTTGCGCCGGCGGCCTGGGCCAAGCTGCTGAGCTTTCGTGACGCCGGACCGACGGAAGTCGGGGGGTTCGGGATCAGTTCGCTTACGGACCCGCTGTGCGTGGAGGACATCGGTCTGGTCCGGCAGACCTGCACGGCTACGTCGGTGCAGTTCGAGGATACGGCGGTCGCCGACTGGTTTGAGCGGCAGGTCGATCTCGGGCGCACACCAGCGGAGTTTGGTCGGATTTGGATTCATACGCATCCCGGGGAGTCTCCCTGGCCCAGCAACGTCGATGAAGAGACGCTTACGCGCGTGTTCGGCCGCTGCAGTTGGGCCGTGATGTTCATTTTGGCGTGCGGCGGGGCGACGTATGCGCGGTTGCAGATTTCGCTCAATCCAAGTGGACCCTCAATCGAAGTCCGCCTGCCGGTCGGCATCGACTGGAGCTGTCCGCTCGCAGCCAATGATAGAGGCGCGTGGAGCGCGGAGTATGCCGACTGCGTGCGGCCAAAAGAATGTTTGGCGAACGTCGACCGCCAATTCGACCTCCCGGCCGCTGACTGGAGGCTGCCAGATGACGGACTGCTGTGGCTGCCGGAGGACGGTCCATGAAGGAGAACAGTACTTCCCGTAGGACCTGGTTCGGTTAGGCGATGGTTCCATGGCTCGGCGGAGATGTTCACGGTAGTGATCAGCCAGGTTCGCGCGCGAGTGCGGCGGTTTCCATCCCTCATCTCACACCACAGGAGCAGATCAGCATGTCAGACCGGTTCGAGAGGCAGGCAGAGCTCGTGCCGCGGGAACGGCTGGAAAGCCTGACCATTGACGTGATCGGCGTCGGCGCAATCGGCCGGCAGGTCGCGCTGCAACTGGCGTCAATGGGCGCCCGCCGGCTGCGGCTGATCGACCCCGATCACGTCGAGCCCACCAACGTCACGACCCAGGGTTACTCGCTGGTGACCGACGTCGGTCAGCCCAAGGTGCTCGCCTGCCAGCAGGCGATCCGGCTGATCGATCCGGAGGTGACTGTCGAGCCGATCAGTGACCGCTACCGCTCCCGATACGGTGCCTCGCCGGCAGTGTTCTGCTGCGTGGACACGATCTCGGCGCGGGAAGCGATCTGGCGCACGGTCAGCACGGACTGCCAATTCTGGTGTGACGGGCGGATGCTGGGAGAGGTGATTCGGGTGCTGGCGGTGGCCGACGGCCGCGGCAACGACGAGTATCGCACCACGCTGTTCTCCCAGGACCAGGCCCAAGCTGGGCGCTGCACAGCCCGCAGCACGATCTACACCGCTGCGCTCGCCGCCGGCCTGATGCTGCATCAGTTCACGCGCTGGCTGCGCGGGATCCCGGTGCAGGGGGATGCGATGCTGGATCTGCTGGCGGGAGAGTGGACGGGGATGTAATCGGCGACAGTGCTGCCTGATGATCGACGTCCGAGGTGGGGCCGCCCTGTTGGGCGGCCCACCCGGGGCCTTTTTCTTTAACCATCAGGTTGTTCACCTCCGGTTAGAGGTTCGAGTCTTGCGCGGGGAGGGACAGGGTTTTGCTGGAACGGGCAGATGTGCTGGCAAACTTGCGTCACAGTGACTGAGAGGAATAAGGAGGGATTGCTCCCTCCCTGTGACCTCCGGTCGCCGTGTCCGAATCACCGCCACGCCGCAGCAACTGGGGCCACCAGCTGTCGCCCACGCGCTGCAGGATGACCCCCTCCGGCGGGTACGGGTCGTAGCCAGCCTGGTCGATGGTCGTCTTCAAGCGGGTTGCCGACGACTACGGCCCTGGACAGTCTGCGGCCGCGACTTGACGTTCATCGGCGTTTTCGGTTGAAATAGCCTTGAAGGGAGACGGGGCACCTAGATTGCTCCGCATGCGCAACGGTAGGCCGTGTCATCGCGGCTGATGCATGCGACATTCGATTTTTGGCGTCACGCCTCGTATGCTGCGCCCATAGGCACCTGAGTAGGGCCCGTCTCTCTTCATCTGATTTAGTTTTTGCAACCGCGCTTGACCAGGGCTCTCTAGGCCAAGACCCATTTCTCATGGCTAAGTTGCAGAGCATTTGCCCAAATGGATCGCCAGTTCGCGCCGATTCACATAAACGAAATCTGGCAACAGCCGAACTCGGTTGAGAGCCTTCGACAACCTGCAAGCGATCAACTTCGAGAGATCTATCGTCAGTTCACGCTTCTACACGCTCGTGCGCGTTGGTTGACAACGGGCGATAATGTATTCGCCTCCGCTGCTAACCAGGTGATCGCAGGGGCGTCCGTTCTCCTCTCGTAACCAGTTGTTGCCGACGGCTCTCGGGAGGTGTGGAGGCATCTGTTCGCGTTTGCCAACGCGTTGGCATCAGCAACCGGTGACAGTTTAGACGGCACCGAGCAGACATTTGCCGCCGGGACGATTACAGACCTGAGAAAGCAAGGGATACTTTCCTCGGATCAAATGCCTGACAAGGCCCACTTGTTCGCCGAAATGAATCGTGAAGTGGGAGAGTATCGCAGCGATTTCCAAGTTATCTTCTTGATGCGAAATCGGAATGCTCATCCAGAGGATCGCAGTCGGTCCAGTGAATGGAACCAGATCC
This sequence comes from Planctomycetaceae bacterium, assembly GCA_041940305.1. Taxonomy (GTDB): domain Bacteria; phylum Planctomycetota; class Planctomycetia; order Planctomycetales; family Planctomycetaceae; genus JBGTSJ01. The sequence continues at coordinate 76,291 of JBGTSJ010000011.1, read as the reverse complement.
AAAAGCATGCCGCCGCAATTCTGGGTAAACGGCTTCAAAAGCCGAGTAAGCGTGACCCAGGTGAGACGCTTCACGGGCCCGATGATCTGCAACTGACAGCTCTTGAAGGAACTGAGTTAAAAACCAGCTTGATGCGCGCAGTGTGCGCTGGGTTGGCACGACTTCAGCCCCCGACTGCTTAGAGGCAGTTACAGATCGATTGAACGGAATTGGCAAGGCAGTTGCATGGCGATAGCCGCAAAGAAGGTCAGACGGGATCGCACGGTGTGCATGACGGAGCCGCAACCGCAACTCGCTCATGAGCAACGGCCTTCAATGGCCGATCTGTTTCCCTGGTACCACATGGCCTTAGCGATCGAGACTCCCGCAAATGAGCGCCGTTGCTCCCGTCAACTTGCACTTCGAGGACTTCGGGGAGTGGCGTAGTCTCCCAGAGTGGGCCGAGTATTTCATTAGCGTTGGCAAGCATCTCGCAGTCGCGGACAACGCCGAGAGCCGGATTGTGACCGCCATTGTCGTGCCGACACGGGCTTACTGCGCGGCGTTCGTAAGTTTGGGAATGGTCATCAGCGATGCAGCCGCGCGAGACCACTCTTCCACAGCCGCCCACTTTGAGAAACTATTCGACCTTCCCACCGGTACTCCTGTCATCTTCCGCCAATCCCCGCGCAAGGTACTGAAAGGCGTGTTGCAGGGGCCGGAGGAATACAACGGCAAGCTGTATGTTCGAGTGCAAGTACACTCCATGAGCGGCGGCGGGCTAACGTACCTGATTGACGAATCGCGGGCGATGCAGGTGCAGCCTGCCAAGCACTCCGGCAAGTTGCCCAAGAAGCAGGGCGCGGAGAACAAGCGGTTCGCCAACAGCTTTGTTGACAGCCTGCTCGGGGAATCCGATCCGGTTCAACTCGGATTGCGGTCAAAGCTCGTCTGCGCCATCGTGGGCAAGAAGAACGCTCTCGAACATGAAATCCGGCATACACCCCTCGCCCTGCATGCCAATGGCGATTGCCGGGCGGAGGGCCAGCTACAGGATGTGTTGCGCGTAGATCGCTTCGTCACCGGTGAGCAGCAATCCTACCGCTCCGCGCTCGTGCCCGTTGGTTCCAGCCCGCCATCCGCCGACGTTACCAGCAAGGTCGAGATGGGCGTGGTGTTCGACGGCGCGGCGGGTTTCCTCAAGTGGGGAGCACTGTGGCCAGGCCAGCACCAGATCATCATCCTTGATCGCACCGAGCTCTATTTCGATGATGCAATCACTGCCATCAATTCCCGGTTCTCGCAGAACCGCGCCGATGCTGAGCCTCCCCTGCCTGCCAATGGCGCACCCCCTGGAGGTGAAGTCCTGGCTTTCCGGGAGGCGATCCCATGAATCCCGTTTCCATCTGCAGCGCGACCACCGTTTACGAGACCGCATCCAAATGCGAAATTACCCGCCATTGGGTGGACCACGCAGGGTTGGCCGATGTATCGCGGTCGCTCCGGGCGCTGGTCCAGTCGCTTGGGGCCGAAGCGGAAGATGAGTTCTGGCAGCGGGCGCTCGGCCCAGTCCGCCGCCTCGCGTTTGCCCTTTGCTCCACTCCGTTGCCGTTTGACCGCGCGGCCTCTGCCGCTTGCATCGAGTGGGAAAAATTGAATCTCCAGGTACGGCGTTGCCAGCAACTGTATCCCGATTCTCATGCCGCTCTCGCTAGCGTTGTGCAGAAACTGCAAAGCCTGGGAGCGGAGACAGCATCGCCCTTTACCACGGTGCTGGAATCGCTGCACAGCGAAAACTGCGGCATGTCGATTGTTCTCCGCAATCCCCGCATGAACCAGCCTACGGCCGCGTATTTTGCCGCCAGCGCCGGGTTGCGGAAAGCCAAGGTCGTCAGCGCAAGGCAGTTGCGGGAAGCGTATTTGTGCGACGTGCTTGTTGCCCTTGGCCCGTGCGGGTGGTTTCCCGATTACGTGTTCTCGGCACCGCGCGCGGCGCATATCCATGTCGTGTCGTACCGCTGGATACGCGACCCGTGGAAGCCGGGGCCGGTGTTCCTCAACGGGGATGGTTCCGAGACAGACAAGAGCCGCAAGCACTATCTTGGAGCGTTGCCGCAACTAAAAGGCCAGTCAACTCCACCCAGCCAGGCTTTGACGGATCTCCAGCCGCTGGACCTGCTCCCGCCACTGCCGCCATTCGGCAAGGCCGGATCACGTATGCCGGGATGGCACGCGAGTGCCGCTGCCGGCGAGGAGACGCTACCGGCACGGCTCTGCCACCTCAGCGGCGGCCGCGCCGTCTTTATGTCGGCAGACGAAGGTGCATCCTCGCTTGCCATTGATACGTCGGAAACGGGCGATTCCATTGTCCGGCGTGTGCCCGTGGAAGAGCTGGAGCCGGAACTGTACCTGCTACTGCGAACATCGGGTGGGGGCGACTTCATTGCCCCGCTTGCCGACCGCATCCTTGGGGACCGCGCGGCAGAACGCCGCGCGCAACAAGGCGGGTGGAAAGCCCAACTGGCCGCCGCCGCGCAAGGGCAGTTCGGCGCACTCAGCCGCCGCGAACTTGCTGCCCGCGTTGCCGGCGATCTGCGTGCGCGCAACCTGTCCGAAGCCCGCCCCGCGAACGTCCATTACTGGATGTCCGCGAAGTGCATTCATCCGCGTAAGGAAGAGGACTTCGCCGCGATACTTTCATTCGCGGGCATGGCGTGCAACACACAGGAACTCTGGGAAGCGATGGGGGAGATCGACCGTGCGCACAAGAGTGCAGGCCAGGCTATACGGCGGATGCTCTTGCAGAAGATTTCAACGTCATCGCTGGAATCGCTGGAGCGGGACGGCGAAATGGTATTCGACCTCGGTGAGCAGGATGGCGGGACGCTCACGGCCTTCCAGATCACAGGCATATCGGAAGAGGAGTTCGAGGTTTCTGCCGACCGCATCGGCGTCTTGCTGGATTCGGAGGAATAGCCGTGGCGCGCATGATCCCTCCTACTATCCCCGCTTCCTGCCCCAGCCCGGGTGAACAGCAGGTATTCACCAAGCTCAGGCAGGAAGAGGCTACGCGGGATTGGATCGTCCTCCACTCGCTCGATATTGCGCAGCACCTGCGGCAAGTGGCCGGCGAAGCCGATTTCGTCATCATCGTCCCCTCGCTTGGTGTGCTCTGCCTCGAAGTGAAGGCGTGCCACTCACTGGAACGCAGGGACGGCCTCTGGTTCTACGGCCATGATCCCAAAGGCGACCCGCGCGGCCCCTTCAAGCAAGCGGCCGAGGCAATGCACAGCCTCCGTCAGCAAGTCATCCAGAGCGACACGTCCCTTTCCCGCGTTCCCTTCTGGTCCGCCGTTGCGTTCCCGTTTATCGAGTTCAAGGTGCCCTCCGGCGAGTGGCACCGGTGGCAGGTGATTGATTCGGCCCGCTTCAAGCGGCAACCAATGGCACCGCTGGTCAGCGGCATCCTTCGCAGCGCGAGGGCACATTTGAGTTCACAACCATCGGCCAAGTGGTTCCGCGATGGCGACCGATTGCCGGACATCCAGCAGTCAGCCGCCATTGCAAGAATCCTGCGGCCGAACTTCGAGTTCGCCGAGAAAGCCCACGACCGCCGCTCCCGCAAGCAGGCGGAAATCCTCCGATACACCGGGGAGCAATTCGCGGCGCTCGACACGATGGAGGATAACCCCCGCGTGCTTTTCACCGGCCCGGCGGGGACGGGCAAGACGGTACTCGCACTTGAAACCGCACGCAGGGCCGCAAGTGCCGGCAAAAGCGTCTTGCTCGTGTGCTTCAACCGCTTGCTCGGGAGGTGGTTTTGCGAACAGCCGCTCTCAAGCTCCGGCCAGATTACGGCTGGAACACTCCACCAGTACATGGTGGGCATCGCGGGCATCAAGGTGCCGGAAGGCGCGGATGACTCGTTCTGGAAATCCAGGTTGCCTGATACCGCTATGTCCAATCTTCTGGACAGGCACCGGGATGCCGGGCGGTTCGATATGGTGATTGCGGATGAAGTGCAGGACTTGCTCCACCCTGCCTACCTCGACGTGTTGGAACTGGTGCTCAAGGGCGGGCTTGCGGATGGTTCGTGGCGCATGTTTGGCGACTTCGAGCGGCAAATGCTCTACGGTCAGGACCGCGACCAAGCGGAGGAACTGCTCCGCAAGCGGTGCGGCACGTTCGCCAGAGGGTCGCTCCGAGTGAACTGCCGGAACACGCCCCGGGTTGCGACACTTTCACACTTACTTGGCCGCCTCACACCCAACTACTCGCGCATTCTCCGGCCCGACGACCAAATCGAGCCAACTATCCGTTACTATGCGACGCCATCCCAGCAACGCAAGGAACTCGGCAAAACACTCGAACGGCTCTTCAAAGAATCCTACAGCGGTGATGACATCGTTATCCTCTCGCCGAAAGCCGGAGCGAGATGTGCGGCGGCGTGCGTTACCGAGGAGCCGTGGCGCGGCCAGATCGTCCCTTTTGAGGCGGCTGCAACGGGCCAGATTCGCTATACCACCATCCAGGGCTTTAAGGGACTCGACTCCCCCGCCATCGTCATCACCGACATCGAGCATGTCGATGGCGACATGTTTTCGTCTCTCTTCTATGTAGCGACAACACGGGCGCTGGAGCGGCTCTGCATCATCGTGCATGAGACGGCTAAGCCCGGCATCATCCAGTCGCTGCTCGGCAACAAACAACATTGAGAAGGGAGCAACCAATGCCACATATTGCGAATCGTGATGCTGTGTTGAGGGCACTCCGCGAGGAACTCGTCGGGCCATGCCCGCTCGGGCAGGAGATTGACTGCGCGCAAGGCATCCACCTTAAAGATGCCGAGGCCGCATACCGCCCGTACCGGCAACTTGGTTCCGGCGAGGAAATCCTCCAGCGGGATTCGCCCACGAAGCGTTACGGCGTCGGTGTCCTGTACCCGATGGAGGCTCCCGTTCCGCCTGACGAAATTGATGCCCAGCTTCCCCCACCCGAAGAAGAAGTCGCTCCTCCGCAGTCTGGCAATGCCAGGGAAGCGATTGCGCCTTCCGCCGTTCATGATTGTGAGGAGATTGCGGCGCGTGCTGAGTTCCGCCTGTCGGAAGCCGACTCGGACGATTTCGACCTGTCGTCGGCCAATACATACAAGCCCAGCAGTATGGCCGTCAGCCTCCTGGTTCATCTACCGGAGGGTGCCGCGCTGGCCGTTACAGCCACAGGGGGACGTTATCGGCCGATTACCGTTGCTCTCCCTCGCACGCGTGGTCGCCAGGAAGAACGCGAAGAGGGAGCAGCGGCTGCCCCTGGGTTCTATGAACGCGATTGGTGGCTTCGTTCCCCGGTCAGGCTCGAAAGCCAATTCCACCGAGCGGATTTCCCCGCCTCGAATACCTACGCGAATACCCGCGACCCGGTACGGGAGAACGTCGAGAGCCTCGACGTGCGCATCGAAGTGTTCGCCAGGCCGTACCAGACCCGGCCGGACGAGTACCTCATTACGGTGTGCCTGGTCAATCGCCAGCACGCCGAAGGGCGCATGGATTCGCATTCTCTGTTCCAATCCCGGCTTGAGGTGCGATTCAAACCTGGTTCCCCCGGAACCATCCTGCCCTACCCGACGGCGGAACCGCTGGACGGCGAGGAGCGTTCGCAGGAGTTGCTGTACCGCGACAAGCTCACCTTCGCCGTTGGTCACGGTTGCGCGGCTGACTGGACACGCCTCACCGCGACGTCTGCCGAGAGCGTCACGGCGGAATGCCTGCCTGTCTATGAAACGCCGAGCACGACGCCTGACATCCGCACAAGCAGCGGCCAGCCGCTTGTCGCTTCCATGCGGTTGCTTTCCGGGATTGACCCGGCTTCCGACGGCACAGGGCAGCTTGAAGCCATCGTCAGCGAGTACGAAGCGTGGATCGCCGTGCAGCGCGGGCGCATCCCCAGCCTTGCCGCGCGGTTGCGGGAAACTGCCGAAGCCCACATGGAGCAATGCGCTGAAGCCGCCCGGCAGATGCGCGATGGTTTGTCGTTGCTGGCAAGTGACGCGCAAGTGCAGCGCGCCTTCCAGCTTGCCAACCTCGCAATGGTCACGCAGCAGGTGAGGTCGAGGCGAGAGGCCCGCAGCGCCACATTCGACAACGACACTTCGACCCTCCAATTCACCGAGCCGTATGAGGCACTTGACCTGAACTCGGATAGAGCGAGGGGAAGCCAGTGGAGGGCGTTCCAAATCGCGTTTATTCTTGCTTCCCTCCGGTCAACGGCAGATGCAAGCGATGCCGACCGTGAACGGGTCGAGCTTATCTGGTTTCCCACGGGCGGCGGCAAAACCGAAGCTTACTTGGGGCTGGCCGCGTTCAGCATCTTCCTGCGCAGGTTACGCAACCCTGCCGACACCGGCATCCAGACGCTGATGCGTTACACGCTGCGCCTGCTCACCGCGCAGCAATTCCAGCGCGCCTCACGGCTGATTTGCGCGATGGAACATATCCGGCGGCAAATTGCCGGGGAACTCGGTGAGGCTGAAATCTCCGCTGGCATCTGGCTTGGCGGTGCCACAACGCCGAACACGCGGGAAGAAGCGCGAAGGATTCTGCGCAGCCTACAGAGAGGCGATGGCCAGGAACAAAACAAATTCGTCCTCGACCGTTGCCCGTGGTGCGGGGCAGAAATGGGGCCTGTGAACTTCTCCGCAGGGCGAGGGCGCGGCCGCCGAGGCGGCGTTCCCCGCGCCATCGGTTATGAACCCCGCGATAGCACCGTTGTATATGCCTGCCCTGACCGCCGCTGCGAATTCCACGGGCTGCTGCCGCTTTATGTCATCGACGAGGACATTTATGAGAAACGCCCGGCCCTTGTCATAGGAACCGTGGACAAGTTCGCCATGCTTGCGTGGAGGCCGCAGGCGCGCGCCCTGTTCGGCATCGCCGAGGATGGAACGCGGGCTTATTCGCCGCCCGGCCTCATCATCCAGGACGAACTGCACCTGATTTCCGGGCCGCTCGGTTCGATGGTCGGCCTCTACGAACCCATCATTGAGGAACTCTGTACCGACCGGCGAGGGCAGCAGGTAGCCAGGCCGAAGATAGTCAGCTCCACGGCGACAATCCGCAATTACACCGAACAGGTGCAGGGACTCTACGCGCGCAACCGCACCAGCCTGTTCCCGCCGCCCGGACTGGACGCCGACGATTCATTCTTCGCAAGGGTTGCCCGGCGGCCAGACGGCACCCTTGAGCGCGGCCGCATCTATGCTGGCGTCCATGCCCCCGGCCTCGGGTCGCTCCAGACGGTACAGGTACGCACGTTTTCTGCCTTGCTCCAGGCCCCGCAGCCAATGGCGGCTGGCGACCGCGACCCGTGGTGGACGCTGCTCCTGTTCTTCAACAGCTTGCGCGAACTCGGAACAACGCTCACGCTGTTCCAGTCCGACATCCCGGACCTGCTCAGAGGCGCGCTCAGGCAGCGGCTCGGTGCCGGGTTTCAGGATGTCCGGCAACTCAGGAAGATTCTCGAACTGACCGGCCGCCTGCCAGGCGACGAGGTACCGAAGGCCATTTCCGCCCTCGAAGTTCCGACGGTTTCGCAGCAAGGGCAGGCCGTCGATGTGTGCCTGGCATCCAACATCATCGAAGTCGGCGTCGATATTGACCGGCTGTCGCTGATGGCTGTCGTCGGCCAACCGAAAACAACCTCGCAGTACATCCAGGTAACGGGGCGCGTTGGCCGCAAGTCCGACCGGCCCGGCCTCGTAGTGACAATTTACACCGCGTCGAAGCCCCGCGACCGTTCCCACTTCGAGAAGTTCCGCAGCTACCATGAGCGGCTCTACGCGCAGGTGGAACCGACGAGCGTGACGCCGTTCTCCCGGCCAGCGCTCGACCGTGCAGCCCATGCCGTCATCGCAAGCTATGTGCGGCAACTCGGCGATTCTAATCAGTCCGAAAGCCCGTACCCGTATCCCGCGGCGCTGGTCGCTGCCGTGTCGCACATCCTCGACCAGCGGGCGGCATCCGTTGACCCCGATGAACTCGCGGCCCTCCGCCGGATCATCCAGCGGCGCGGTGAAGAGTGGCAACGCTGGCAGCGGCTGAAATGGGACGGTGCCATCTATGCCGAGGACATGCCCCTCATGAGGCCGGCCGGTGCGTATGTAACGCCGGACAACGCGCGCGTTTCCTGGGCGACGCCGCAGTCCTTGCGAAACGTGGACGCCGAATGCCAGGTCGAAATCACACAGCTTTACATGCTCGAAGAAGAGGAGGCCGGCGATGCCTAGAGGGCCTGTACGGCGCGGCCAACTGATTTCACCGTTCGGCCCCGGCGCGATGATGATCTTGCCGGATGGCGTCTCCGTCATCTGCGGTGGGCTTGACCACTGGTTCAAGCACGAATCCGGCGGCACCGAAAACATCGACCAGCGGGAATACCAGGTCGATGAATGGCGGCTTGCCGCGCGTCTCAGCGTCAATCATTTCTATCTCCCTCCCGACCACAGGCGCGTGCGCCGCCCCGCGCCGCCGACCAACGGCTACCTCACGGTGCCGTTCCTCCGGTTTCCGCAGTGGCACTACTGCACCCGCTGCGGGTTGATGCGCCAGGTTCCCCTGGTGACGAAGGGGCGGATTAAATGCGCGGAATGCGAAGCGCGCGGTTGGACGAGGTACATCGTTCAGGTTCCCTTCGTCGCCATGTGCGATGCGGGGCACATCGAGGACTTCCCGTGGGTCGAGTGGGTCTATGAGACTGCCAACCCGCCGCAGAACCATCCCCCTATGCGCCTCGTCTCAACCGGCGGCATGACGCTGGCGGGGCAGAAGGTGAAGGTGGACGGCGGCCCAGAGCGGACGCTTACCGGTATCACCAACGCCAGCCCCGACGGCAATGAGACGGACCTGAGCCGCCTGCTTGACAGCAGCAGGGTGCCGTACTTGTGCCCCGGCCATCGCCCGTGGCTCGGCACTGAGGAGCGTCAAGGGTGTGGCAGGCCGCTGAGGGGCACGCTCCGCAGCGCCGCCAACGTCTATTTCGCGCAAATTCACAGTTCCATCTACCTCCCCCGCAGCGAGGATACAACAGTAGCGGAAGTCATTTCGTTACTGGAACAACCACCAATCAGCACTTTTGTCGGTATCCTGCGGAGCGCGGGCGTCATTCCTACACCTGCGAACTTGCGGGCACAGTTCCACGAACCGGTGCAAGGGTACACAGACCGGCAGCTTGAGCAAGCCATCGCCACGGTGTGCGGCGATGGCGAGCGGCAACAGCAGCAGCCAACCGCTGGCGACGATGCCGAGACGGGGTTCCGGCGGCAAGAGTACGACACGCTGGTCGCGGCCGCCGACTTCGATCAGCTCGTGCTCAGGCCCGCCAATCTCCGGCAGTACGCGACCAACTTCTCGCGTTTCTTCTCGCACGTCACGCTCGTCCACAAACTGCGCGAGACGCGGGCGCTTACCGGCTTCACGCGGGTCTTTGCCGACACGGACCGCGACCTCGCCAGCCAGCAAGCCATGCTCCGGGTAAACCCGCCAGCAGAGATGTGGCTACCCGCTTACACGGTGTTCGGCGAAGGGATATTCCTCACCCTCAACGAGCAGCTTTTGCGGCAGTGGGAAGCCCTGCCTGGCATCCAGGACCGCGTAGCGCCGCTACTTGTGAGATACTTGGCTCTCCGGCAGGCGCGGCACCTCCGCGACCGCCGCATCGGCGCGCGTTACATCCTCCTGCATACCCTTGCGCACTTGCTTATCAACCGCCTCACCTACGAGTGCGGCTACAGTTCAGCGGCGCTCAGGGAACGGCTGTACGTTTCCGAAAACCCCGATGCCCCGATGGCGGGCATCCTGATTTACACGGCCGCGGGCGATGCCGAGGGAACGCTCGGCGGGCTGGTGCGCATGGGCAGGCCAGGGCGGCTGGAGCCGCTCCTGGAACGCGCGCTTACAGGGGCGCGGTGGTGTTCCGCCGACCCTGTTTGCATGGAGATGGGCCAGAGCGGGGGCCAAGGGCCGGATTCCTTGAACCTTGCCGCTTGCCACGGGTGCTGCCTTGTGCCGGAGACGGCCTGCGAGGAGTTCAACCGGCTTCTGGACCGGGGGCTTATTATCGGTCCCTTCAGCAACTCAACTATCGGATTTTTCAATCGAGCCACCGAGGGCTAAATGGTATATCCAGTTCTGTCATTTTTTACGGGAGGAGGTTTTTTCGACCTCGGGTTCGAGCAGGCAGGGTTTGCGATCGGCTGGACCAACGAGAATTGCCCGGCCTTCGCCGAGGGCTATGGGCACGGCATGTCCGCGTGGCAATCGTCCTTGAACAAGAGGCAAGCAGCGAAAACGGCCATCTCGAATACCAGTAACATCTGCAACCTGACCGCGAAGAAGGTGCTCAAGGAGGCGTTCGACAGCCCCCGGCCCGATGTCTTTGGCGTCATTGGTGGCCCGCCATGCCCGGATTTCAGCAATGGCGGCACACATGCCGGAGGCAACGGCATCAACGGCAAGCTGACGACGACCTTTGTGGACATGATCTGCGGCGTCAAGCCACCGTTTTTCGTCATCGAAAACGTGCCCGGCCTCTCCCGCTTCCACAAGCACCGCGAGTTCCTGGAGAAAAAAATTCTCCAGTTACAGGAGAACGGCTACGCCGTGGATTATAGGATTTTGAACGCGCTTGAGTTCGGCGTGCCGCAGGACCGTGAGAGGCTTTTCGTCGTCGGCTTTAGGCGGCCGCTGGCGCAAAACGCTTTGGGGCGGAAGCTGGCAGCGGATGAACGGGGCTGGTTTCCGTGGCCTGAAATCGAAACCTACAAAGGGGCCAAGTCACTGCCCTGGCCGAAAGTCACGCCGTTCGGAGCGGAGCCGAGGAAGCCAGATGAAATCCCCATCGAACTCACCGTATTCCCTGCGCTCTTTGGCAACGGCGACCCGGAGAAAGTTGCCAATGGAGGCGAATACTTCAATCCTTACTCCAACAAGTTTAAGCAGGTGAAGGAAGGGGATGTATCTCGCAAGTCATTCAAACGGCTCCACCGCTACCGCTTTAGCCCAACCGCATGGTACGGCAACCAGGAAGTCCACTTGCACCCCTGGAAGCCCAGGCGGCTATCAGTGCGGGAGGCGCTCAGGATTCAGTCCGTGCCTGACGAGTACGTGCTGCCGGAAGCCATGTCGCTTTCGGCAAAGTTCAAGATGGTCTGCAACGGCGTGCCATGCGTCATGGCGTTCCATCTGGCCAGAGCCGTGCAGCGGTTCCTGACGCGGGCTGGCACATGAGCCGGAAAAACCAGCGCCGTGCCACGCCTTTCCCGAATGTGGAACGGGTCGCACTGGTGCTGTCTGATACCTACGGCGACCCGGCACACGGGAACAAGATGAACCCGCTGCGTGAGCTACTCTTCATCATTTGCAGCTTGCAAACGAACGAGTCCCTCTACCAGTTAACTTATGCCAGCCTGATGTCGCGGTTCCCGACATTCCGCCAACTTGCGGATGCCAGTGAGACTGAAATTGCTTCCGCTATCGTTCGCGGCGGCCTTGCACGGCAGAAAGCTCGCACCATCCGAGCCATTCTTTCTCGCCTGGAATCCGACTTCGGCGCACCTACTCTGTCGCCCCTGCACGCGATGGACGACGCGGAATGCGGAATCTATCTTGAATCGCTCCCCGGTGTCGGGAGAAAGACGGCACGGTGCGTTATGATGTACTCGCTCCGCCGCCATGCGTTCCCTGTGGATTCAAATTGCTGGCGCATTTGCCGCCGACTGGGCTGGGTACGCCCGACTCGCCCGGACAAATCCTGTTCCCCGCGTGATATGGACCGGGTGCAGGCCGGTGTTCCGCCGAACCTCCGGCTGAGCTTGCATGTCAACCTCGTGTCCCACGGCAGGGCTTTCTGCCTTCCCGCGCAACCCCGCTGCAACGGTTGCTGCATCCGGCAATTCTGCCGCACGGGGAGCAGGCGATGAGGGCCGGATCATAATTCATGATTCAACTGCCCAGCTACGGCGACGACCGCAACATGGACTGGTGCGTTTTCTGTGGCGCTCATTCCAGTTGCTGCCACTTGTTGCCCAGGTCAGTGAGGTACTCGTAGCCAACCGGGATCAAGGATTCCTCGGCGGGTTGCCAATTGCTACACATATGAGCGCGGCCGCCGCACGCCGCCGGCTTATCACTTTCTCGACCTTCAACACGTATTTCCGTGACTACAAAAAGGTCAACGTTTGGGTGCCATTCGCGCGCGTGAAGCACCTCGTTGCGCGTCAAGATTACCGTCTCACCAATACCAGTCGTCCCTTTCACCTCTACGTGGCGTTCTGTGGTGCCATCGCGTGTGCAGCGGAGGTCGAATGACTCCGTTGATCCGACATCATGCACGATCCACCCTTGAGCTTCGTAATGACGGATCGCCCAAGCAACCGCATACTCTTCTACGATCTTGCGGGTCACCGATGAGACGAGAAAGCCCTGCCCCCGGCGAGATCTGCCCGCAGCCATGTTGATGACAGTTGCAACGGCTCCGGCATCAGCCTCGACCCCTCGCCCCGAGAGTTGCGACTCGAGGGCCGCTTGGTCTGTCGGGACGCCAGTCAAGAAGATTCTCAGCCGCCGACTACTCCCTCCCTTTGACGCCCCCGCGGCTGCTTGGCCTACCTCGCGGCCGTAGCGGCTGATCTCCTGGCGGAACTCGTCCAAATTGGCCACCGCAACAAGTGCGACAGGAAACGGGCGATTGGGTATGACGATTCGTTGCTTTTCAACCGGCAGGGAACGGGCCGTGCCGGTTTCGATTCGGATTTCAGGAATGACCGCATTCATCAATTGCAGGCGCTGAAGGAGGATGTTGAGTCCTTGGCGGTAATGGTGATTCCTGTGGGACGGTTCACCCCGATGTGAGCCGCCGGAGGATTCGTAGTCCAACGAAATGACCTCCCCTTCCATTGGGAGTACGGAAAACGTGGCATCAAGTATCGTCCCATCAAAGTCAACAACTTTCATTGCTGTTCACTCCACGACTCACCCGGAATTCGCCCAATCAGTTCGCCCCAGACCATGGCAAACGCAGCGATAGCAGCATCGTCGTCGACGCTCACGCCGGCAGGTAGAACGGCGCGATGCCCTCCGTCAGGCTCTGGTTGTCCGATGCGCTCTCTTTGCCGCGCCGCACTCTCTTTGAAGGCGGGCTGATCGGCCTCAATCTTACCGGAGAGCGCTGATTCGCGCTCCCCCCGAATCAAACGGGAATCGCCAAGTTGCTGCACTTCAACAACTTTTGGCGACGGTAAAACAGAGAATGGTTCGGAAAAGGGTTTTGCACGGGCAGGTGTGGGGTTCAGTACGGTCAGGCCCTCAATGTGCCAGTCTGTTCCCAGATCCCCCAGGAGCTCACGCTTCCAGCCGAAGATGACAACCGTCCCGCGAGGACGGACCAGCGCTCGTCGGACAACAGATCCGCAGCTAATGGATACGCTTTCTGGGCGGGGACGTTGCAAAAGTCACAGAACCCGCCTCCCCGGACCGCAACAAGCTGACCAACCCTCGTGTCCTCTATCCCGAAGCCTACTGCGTGGACCCTGCCGACGGCCTCTTGGTCGGGGGGAGTCGGGTGTGTTGAGTCCTGGCCGTGCCGGTGCGTCCAGATGTCCCACGAGCAGACGCCGCAGGCTGTGACGCCCACCTGACCTGGCCCGGCCCAGGGAGCGGTACGTCGGTTTCGAGCAACGTAACCCCGCCGCGCTGCCCGTATTCTATCGTTCTCGATGCGACCATTCCCCGGCTCCAATGACACCGCCTCCCGTCCAGTGCGAAGCTTCTGACAGCCACAAAACACCCGAATCGGCGAGTGCCTGCGACTGTCCGCAGAGAGATCAGGTGGCTGCCTCTGTGCGACAGATTTGCTGATGGCTTTTGCCGCTGGTACATTGACGCGCATGGACATCCTAGGACGAAATGGACTCACCCACAACCAAATGCGTAAGGGCTGAACGCCGTGTCGACGGGAGAGCTACTAGCCGGTCGATTTGCCATCCAGAAGCAGGTGTGCCGTGGTGGCATGTCAACCGTTTATCGCGCGTTCGACATCGAGTCTGAAAAGCCCGTTGCGGTCAAGCTGCTCAACATTGACGTTCACCTGCCTGCAATCACCGCAGAGTCGTATCGACGCGAACTCGATGCACTCAGCAACCTCAGGCACGAGAACATTTTGCGAATTCTTGCCCATGGCACAGATGACAAAGGTGTGCCATTTCTCGCTTTGGAATGGATGGAATGTGACCTCCTTGAGCGTAAGAATCGCCGATCCCCAGAATTCAATGGCTGGGACGATTTTGCGTCTCGCATCCTGCTGCCCATTGTAGACGCACTGGCATATGCGCACGGGAATGATCGTTGCCATCGCGACATCAAGCCCGCGAATATCCTTGTGGCTAGTGACGGTACTCCTCGCTTGGCTGACTTTGGCATTGCCAAGCTAAAGCGCTGCCTCCAGCCGCGCATCACTCTAAATGAATTCATGTCGATGCCGTTTGCGCCGCCTGAACCGGACGACGGCTCGTTCTCGTTTTCACGAGATGTCTTTGCCGTTGGAGTACTTTGCCTTTGGGCCATGAGCGATGTCGAGATCGCTGGCTACGAGGATATCCCCAAGGCCTTAGAGCGCTTTGATGCTGTTTCAGATGTCAAGGATATTGTCGCACGGGCAGTGTCTACTGACCCAAAGCGACGTCCGGAAACCGCTGGCCTCTTGGCTCAGGACTTCTCAACCGTCCAGAACTCCCGAGAGAGGGTGTGGTATGAACAGCATCGACGGTGCTGCCTGCTTGAGCCAACGAACACCGCCCTTTCCATCGTGAAGGAGTCCTTCAACACTATTTCTGATAGCGAGGTGCGCGCGTTTATCGACACCGATATTACGTGTGACCCCACAATTGAACGCTACATGGAGAACTTTGGGACTCCGAACGAGCGGCTCGTTCCGGATCAGTACCTAGTTCACGGCGGGACGTTCATGTATCGCATCGCCCCCAATGACAAAGGGCGAGACTGCTTCACAATCATACGAGCATTCCGGCCGCCGGAACATGTGCTCTCGAGGAAGAAAGACAACGCCCTGACATCACCCGTGCTGTTTTCTCTGACGAAGCGGCACTGGCACATGATTGGTGTGAATGCAACCTTGCAACTGATCGACCAAACGTTTCTTGAGGTAGATGAGCTGAAGGCCAAGCACGACCGCGAGCACAAGGATCAGTTTCTATTCAATCAGTGGGTGCAGGTTTTGTCGGCCAGGCAGGCATATGAGCGGGAGCAAAGCGCTGCGATCCGCTTCGAGGGGATTGACGTCCAAGGCCACCGTGTGAAGTTATTCACTGATGACGATCTGTCGGCAGTTCAAGTGGAGGAGCCCCGTGTCATAAAAACTGGCGACAGGCAGTGGATCTATGGCGACATCTGGCAGGTAGATTCCGACGGTGTAATTCTGAATTGCCCGTCCGCAAACTTGCGGCACTGCCCGCAAAGAGGCATTGCATATCTAGATACTCGTGCCGCAGAAAAAGCGATTGACCGTCAGCGACTAGCCATCGAGCGCGTTCGACATGGAAACGCCGTTGCCAACTCGCTCAGAGACCTACTTCTGAACCCGTCGACAGCTCGTATTTCGCCGATAGAGATCCAGCTTGACCCGGATACGGTTGCGTCGTTGGACGCTTCTCAGCAGGAGGCCATCAAAGCAGCGCTGCAGGTTCCGGATGCGTTGTTAGTGCAAGGTCCCCCAGGCACTGGAAAGACACGCTTTATCGCGGCACTCGTTAGGGAGTGCATCCGGAGAAACCCTGAAGCGACGGTCGTTTTGGCGTCTCAGACGCACATTGCGATCGATAATGCGTTGCTGAGGATTTCAGAGTACTTGCCGGAGAGCCCAATTGTCCGTGTCGCACGCCAGGGCGCGAATGACGTTTCGCATGAATCCGCCCAGTTTCTGCTTCCCGTTCAGATGCAGAGGTGGCGCAATTCCGTTGCACGCAAGAGTGAACAGGCTTTGGAACAATGGGCGACGAAACTCGGCGTTTCACCGGTCGATCTCAAGATTGGATCCACGTTGCAGCAAATTGGAATCCTGCGAGACCGCCGAGGAGAGACAAGAGAGCGAGTGCAGTGCACTCAGGATGAGCTTGACGAGCTCTTGAAAACCTCCGGGAGCAAGTCCGCCAGACAACTTGACCTCGAAAGGGAACCGATTGACGAAGAACTCGGGCAGCTGCGAAGCAAGCTGAATGCAGACAAACAGGAAGAGGACCGACTGGTCGCTGCACTCAAGGAGTTAACTCATGACGCCGACGGTTACCTCGGGCTGACCACCCATGAGCTGATGGAATGGTCAAAGGAGCTCCTCGAAGAGACAGACGCTTCCCAGATGGCCAACGCTCTTCTTCGAATCCAAAGCGAGTGGGTCGAACGATTCGGGCGTGATGATTCCTTTACTGCAGCGTTATTCGAACGGTCCAAAGTGGTCGCAGCCACGTGTGTCGGGCTGGCATCCGTACGCGGTACAGACGACATCGAGTACGACCTTTGCATCATTGACGAAGCGTCCAAAGTTGATGCCACAGCAGCTCTTGTACCGATGGTGCGGTCCCGCAAGTGGGTGTTTGTTGGTGATTCGAGACAGCTGCCTCCATTTGAGGACGCGGTTGTGCGCGATGAGAAGCTACGTGAGAGGTTTTCAATCGATAGTGATGAAGCCACCGAGTCTATGTTCGAGCGACTTCGGCGTCTCCTTCCCCCTGATCATCAGAAAATGCTCGTACGGCAATACCGCATGGTGCCGGCGATCGGAAATCTTATCAGCCGTTGCTTCTACGACGGCGAGCTTGAAAATGGCGACGTTGAACGAAAACCAAGTGACAGGCAGTTGCTTGCTTTCAAAGGAAAGAGCGTGGTCTGGTCATCTACGCGCAGCCTCGAACGTCGAGTCGAGCAGGAGCACGGCGGAGGGGTCTATGTTAATCCGTGCGAAGCAGAAGAGATTATTGACCAATTGCACGATTTGGCGCGAATGGATTTTGGCGAAGCCAGCTCCGTGTCGGTGCTCGTAATCAGCGGGTACCAAGCTCAGGCAAAGCACCTTGCTCGGGAAGTGGGCCGCGAACAATCAAAGCTCAACGGCCTGAGGGTTGAATGTTGCACGATCGACGCTGTCCAGGGGCGTGAAGCGGATGTCGTATTTTTCTCTGTTACGCGATCCAACGAACAAGGGCGGTCTGGCTTCCTGAATTCCAGCCAGCGGATCAACGTGGCATTGTCTCGTGCGCGGAAGCTGCTGGTCATTGTCGGCGACGACGGATTTGTTCTCAGTGCAAAGGAGCTGGAACCACTCCAGAAGGTGCTCACTCACATCCGAGGCAACCCCGATGAGTGCCTTTTTGAGGAGGTGCGTCCAAGGCTGAAACTCGGAGGGCGCCGATGATTGAGCTGACTCCTGAGCAAGTCGCAAAGAGATATGCCAATCGACCAGGTTGCCGCCTCCTTGGTTATGAGCCGGTTGGGCTTGCCGTTTTCTCGATGAGCCTGCGAGTCATCGTTGTCGAAGACTGCGCGCTTCCACCGATTGACGAGTTCATCGTTCGGACAATGCACGCCGGTTTGAAGTTGCCAGAGGAGATCTCTGAGTTTCTCGGCATCGAGCCGATCGTCACTCATAGCCGTCTAGTTGAGCTTCAGAGATCCGAGCTAATTAATGTGCTTCCATTGCAGGAAGCGGAGTCAACTGTGGCCTGTGTCCTGACGGAAAGGGGATCAGAGACAGCCAAGTCACTGAGCCAGCGCAAACATGTTGAGAAGACGATTGGTCCTGTCATCTTTCATGGTTTACTGAGGAAGCCAATCGCGCTGGGAGACGATATGGAGTCGCAGTTGCTGGCTCCTCGGGAACTTCGCGACTTGGAACTTGAATCAGTCCGTCCGATTCCGCAACGAACGCCGCACCCGGAGGAAGTCGATGTCCAAGGCCTCAGCCACCTCTATTCGGGGTACCTCACACGCAAGAACAAGGGGGTCAAGGAGACGCTGCTCAATGTGCGAGGCGTCGACAAGGGGGCCAGAACGCTCTACATCCCGGCGGTGATGCTGGTGTACGAGACAACCGGCGGTCAGCATCGGCGACAGGTGGCATTCGCAGTTAACGGTGTACTTGACGAAGAGTGCGAGAGGGCGTTCGCCGAGAAAAAGGGGCAGGAGCTGCTCAAGAATCTGATCGATGCACAATACGACACCACCGACAGGCTTGTCGCTGAGTATTTCCCATCGAGTCTTGCTAAGTCTTTGCCAAACGCCTCTGCGATCGACGAGGCAAGTCAAGAGTGTGACGCTGCGCAGCAAGCTGCCGAGGTCGCCGAAGCTGCACTTAAGAGTGAACCGGTTCGCCCAGACACGCGCCAACTCTTGCGGGCAGAACTCGAAGAAGCCAATCGAAAATGGGAAGAAGCGGAGAAGCGGATTGCAGAGCTCAGGGCTCGTCGTCTGCATCTCTATTCGCTTGGCGATGTGTTTGACGAAGCTTTGCAGACAGCATCGACTCGGCTGGTAATCGTTTCAGCCTTCATCAGTACGGCAGTCATTGACCGCAAGTTCGTTGCCACTCTTGCAGCCGCACTGGAACGCGGCGTGCGCGTATGGATTCAGTACGGAATGGGAGGAAAGGATCCGCAAGAAGATCGCAAGGAATGGAAAGAAGCTGAGCTAGCGCTCAAAGACTTACACAGGCTGTACCCCGATCAGGTCTTGATCGATCCACGTGGTGGAACGCACGAGAAGATTCTGATCTGTGATGATCGCTTCGTGGCCGTTGGCAGTTTCAATTGGCTGTCCTACCCAGGCGCCAAGGCTCGTAGAAAGCGCAAAGAATCTGCGATTCAGATCTTCGATAAAGAGCAGGTGGACGATTGGTTCCGGTGGGTGACATCGCGATTCAAGGGTGAGCCAGACGAATCTGGCGCCCACGGAAATGCCGGACCACTGAGAGATAGACTTGAGCGTGCAAAGACACGTCCGCGCGAGAGTCAAGAAAGTGAGGCGACTGGTTCTGCAGCACATGAACAAGAGAGTGAGAGATGTGGCAAATATCGTCTTGTGAAGGTACTCGATGCTGCCGGAATGTCGGAAGCGTACATCGCCCAGCAGGATGGCGCCGCCAAGCAAGTCTTTCTGAAACGCGTTCGAGTCAACTCGAAGGACATGGCCGCTCTTCAGAGAGAGGTTCGCATCTACGAGAAGCTCAGCCGGATGTCGCTGAGCTTTGTCGCGCAAGTCCTTGACTACATTCGTAACGACGAGTTCATAACGTTGGTGACCGAGTATGCCGATGGTGGCGACCTTCATACTTTCGTTTCGGCTCAAGGCAACAGCCGTGGGCTTCAACCGCAAGAGGCAAAACTCATTGGGGTCAATGTGGCGAGTGCCTTGAAGGAACTTCACGACGCGGACGTTGTGCATCGCGATCTGAAGCCCAGAAACATCCTCAGTTTTGGCGGGACTTGGAAGCTCGCCGACTTTGGAATCGCGAAAAACCTCAGTCGCCTTGGCACACAGAAGACTTTCCAGACAAGCGGTACATGGGGATACGCGGCCCCCGAGCAGATTGAGGGCGTGGAAGCCCATCCCAGTGCGGACATTTATTCTCTGGGGAAGACCTTTGTCTTTCTACTGACAGGGCAGACCGATGTGGACTTCGTCCAGTTCCCACTATGGCGAGCGCTTGCCAAGCAGTGTTTGGCGCACAAACCCGACGACCGCCCCAGCATTGACGACGTTCTTCAGACACTGAACGATATTCCCACGTAATGGAAATAGCCTTCCGATCACGACCGTGAGGTCCGCTAATCAGGTCGCCGAGGCAGGGAGATTCTGGGACTGGCAACGCGGTTCTACGACGATCTGGACGTACAGATCAACCGACTGGCCCGCCATTACCCGAGTAGCGAACAGCTGCAGGCCTACTTCTCAAAGCTGTACCCCGACGGCCCAGAATCCAAGAACCGACGAGCCGAGAACGTCAGAGCCGAATTGTTCCGTCTGTTCGAGCACGGTCGCGGTCAAGAGATCCCACAGACACGTCTGGCGAGTTGGGCGGCGTTCAACGCAGTGACAGAATTCGTTGACCACCACCGCTCCACGCGCGGCCGAACGGGCCAGGGAAAGGGCGAGCCGCCGCTTGGAATCCGCCTGGTTCGGAAGTGGAGCCCGGTTGAAGGCTGAGGCCTGGACGGCAGCGTTGGAAATGGTTGGCTGAATCCGAATGTTCCTGAACCAGAGCGGATTGGGATCTGAAGACTTCACCCAGTTTCCCTGTGGGCTGATCAAGGCATTGCTGAGTTCAGCACGTTATCGTTCCACACGTGCAAACCGACGCGCATCTGTTCGACCATGCCGTCTGGTAGCGCCACGAACCGCAGGCCAGCCTCCTGACCTTCGGAGTTCCGCTGATCGTCGATCCCGTCCGCGTTATCGGCCGTCAGATCGCCCCCCGTCAGTACCTCGAATGTCTGCGATCTAAGCCGCAATTCCTCGTACATTCGTTCGTCATATGTCCCCGCCAGGTAGGGCACGCCGATGTCGAGGAAGGAGTTATCGGAACCATTGGAGAGGGCCCGCTCGCGAAACGTCTTACTCCCGATTCGGTCCGCTCGCCCCGTTCGCTGCTCCAAAACGGCAGGATTCCATGCCAGGTCGAAATGAACGACGTGCCGGCAGTGTCTGTGCAGGTCGATTCCTTCCTGACCAACAGACGTGCAGATCAGAACCTCGGGAAGCAGCGGGGTGTTGAAGCCCGAGAAGACTCGCTCCCGCGTCTGTTGATCTGACTTCCCCGAGACCAGGGCGACGAACTGCTGATCACGCAGCCGAGTCGCAGCATGTAGCGCGGAGCGCGCCGAATCCGGATCGGAAAAGCTTCCACTCGCCGCCATCAGATCCTCCAAAAAGACGGCGATGCGATCGGCCATGCTTTCACGCTGTAACGGAAGTGAGTCAAAAAACGCCTGCGCCAGCAACTCCCCCCATTCGGCTTCTTCGCGATCTTTCCTCTCGGGCAGCAAACGCAAGAGCACCGATTCCCGAAGCACGGCCCGGCGAAGTCCCTGCATCACGATCCGCCGGCCCTCCCAGTCGGCGTCGCCGTCATCGAGCATCAGACCTAGTAGATGATGGTGGATCTCCACCAGAGTGCGAGCTATTCCCACGCGTGGCTCGTCTCGCGACTGCTCCCATACCAACCGCGGATTTGCTCCAAGCCATAGGCTCGGCCCTCGTCCATAGACGTCGAGCACCGCTGTCTGACCTTGTTTGCGGGCGCGAAGCCGTCTCTCTTGAACCTCAGCGGCGGCCTGTTGAATCTCGCTGCGACTTGGTTCCCTGCCCTCCTCGTAGGTGCTGTGAACACCTCGTTCATCGAAATGAGCGACTTCGGCGCCGGCCTCGTCTCCCTCAACGTCGGGAAACTGGCCATAGGGACCACGCACCCAGTGTTCATCAGCCATACTTGTGAGCAAGCGTCTCAACAGACCCGAGGAGTGCAGGTCTCGCAGCAGCCGTTTAGCAACGATGTGCTCGCAGGCCCGATTCAGAAACACGCGATCGATCCGCTCACCGCGAAGGTCGACTCCAAAGCGCAGGCCGAGTCCTACAAGGTCTGGCAGTTCGTCATCCCTAATCTCCAGGTCATCGGGCACAATCCCTCTTGCGGACTGGTCCGCAAGCTCTCTTGTCCAGATCAGCGACCACAACACGCGGTCCAGTCCCAGCACGACCAGATCGCGATCGCGCCCGGTCAGGCGCGACCTCAAGATTCTCAGTGACTCGGGCCCGCCCAAGCATCGATCCCGGCGTCGGTTCAATTCCTTGCGGATTCGTTGGTCCAGAATTTCGTGCAGACGCTTGGCGGTATTCGTTCGGAAGCAGAATACGAGGGTCTTCTCTCCAGATTTCCAGCCTTGAAGCACAGTCTCGACTACTTGCCAGACCTTGGGGTGCTTCGGATCCTGTCGTCGGTTGACGAGGCCCATCAATAGGTCGAGGTAGACCTTCCCGATCTGCGATTCTGCCAGACGAGCAGTGACGGACCGTCCCTCCGCACTGTCAATCAACGTGGAGTAGCATCCCGTAAGAGCGCTGCCGAGCGACGACCTCCCTTTGCCCCCCTTCATCTCCGAGACGCAGCGCATCAGCAAGTAATGCGGAAGTTCGCCTTCCCCGCGGACATCCATTCCGGGAGCCGCATGCAGTACATGACGGTCCGGGCGCTCATGCACGCGGCTGAGCTCCGTGTGATACTCCGTCCCGATACGAAACAGACGGTGTTCTGTTCGTCGTCGATGTCGAATGACCAGTGCCCCCAATTCGTGGGACAGATCGGTGTTGTGAACGAACAGCCTCAACCCCTCACGCACGAGCTGTCGCACGTCCGGGTCAACGGCCGCCACGCCGCAGGCAACGATTCGCTCAATCTCATCGGCCTTCATGGCACCGCGGTCTCGTGTGGCCTGCCGAAGCTGCGCCCGAGCTTCAGCCACAGGAGCCGACTCCCACGCCGACGCAGTTAGTTGAAGCGTTGCGGTGGACGGCAGCTTTGACCAGGCTCTCGCAAAGCGCCGACTGGCCGCCGAAGCGTCCTCCAAAATCGGGCGGATGACCGCCTCCCGATGCGTCTTCAGACGAGCCCGTCGAATCGCGGACTCGGTTTCTGAGGGACTTGTCCGTAAACAATCCCCGACCTTGAGGATCTCCAACATTTCCGATGGGCGCAGTTGGAATGGTGTGGCCGTCAGCAGCAGCGCTCGACGGGCGCGGCAACCGATCAGCGCTGCAAAGTCGGCGAATCCGTTTGCGCCGTTTTTCCAGTGGTGCGCCTCGTCCACGATGACCAGGGGAAAGTCGCTATTGATCAGGTATTCCATTATCCCGCGGTAAACCTGAACGAGCTGGCGTTCCACCCGACCGAACAGTTCACCTCGTTTGCGCATGTAGGGAGCCGCGATCTCCTTGCAGGTCTCCAACAGCTTCTCCACGCTGTCCTGCGCTGTGTCCAATTGCCGAACAGCCCTTAAAAGCTCCTCGTCTGTGAAATGCAAACGCTCCCATTCCGCAGCCGTGAAATCGTGCAACCGGTCCGGTTGTGGCGCCCATTCGGGCGGTGCCCCCTGCAGGAGCCGATGGCGCTGCTCATAGTTGAATCGAACGCCCCAATGCCGAAACAGAATCCCGAGCAGGTGTCGCCGTTTGAGGTCGTAGTGCCGAAGCTGGCCGCCGGAGAAGATCCGCATGTTGGCCACAATCAGCCGCGGGGCAGCACCTGGTCGGCGAAGTTCGTAAGCCAACTCGTCAATTCGATCGACCGCAGCCGGTGCGAACCAGCGCCCCGCATGCTCCCGGTACTCTGGCCGAACGCACCGCTTAACGAACTCTCCGACCTCGCGGCGCCACTTTGAAAACAGCGCGGAGTTGTTGGGAGTGATGATGAGGACTTTCTGGTAGCAGCCGCGCAAATCGTCGACCGCCGTTCCTTGCTTCATGGCCTCCAGGATCGAGTAGGCCATCCCCAGTCCGACGAACGTCTTTCCCATCCCCACTTCATCGGCGAGAATCTGGATCTCCCAACGACGATCGGGGCGCTCGTCGAAGAAGCGGTCGAGCAAGGCATCCACGGTCGCCGATTGACGCAGCGCGTCGCGCGGATCCTTGATTCGGGTCTTATCCAAACCAAGATCGAATTGCTCGGACCGCACAATCATTGAGTTGAGACCATGTTCTTGTAGTGCTTCCGAACTGTCGTTGAATAACGCCGAAAGTTCCCGGACAGTTCGTTGGGAAACCGCTGTCGCAGTTTCTCCAGCAGGTACTGAACTTGCTGGGTGGCTTCGTCGATCAACTCAATCCACTCCTTGCATAATCTGTCCGACGCCGGGAAGGTTCGGGCGACATCCAGGCATCCGAGGATTTCCACGAGCTGAAAGCCCGTGGCGGTTGCCGTCCGCTGTCCCGCTTCTGCGGCCTGCAGCACTCGATGTGCGAGTGCCACGGGACTGACTGATCCGAGCAATGCCAACCGCATGCATGCCTTGGGCGACTGTGCCGCCGCCCTGAGGTCGTCGGTGATCCCCTTGAGAGCCTCCACGAACTCCCGCACGATGTACGACTGAATCCGCGTCGTGTCGACTCCGTTCGACTGGTCCAACTCGGCACCGTCGTCAATTCTCAACTGATCCTCGAGCGGGTCGGGGAACAACTCTTCCCACGTGATTCGACCTTGGTAATAAGCGATCAAGTGGCACTCCTCAGGCCGACCCGAACCGGGTCCGATTGGTAGGGCCGTCCGCGCGGCGGCATCCACATTCACGGGAAACGCTCGGCCCGTATCGCAATGCCACCACTTCACGTGGACCTCCTGATCTCGAAGGAGGCGATCCAGTTGTGGCTTCTCAACCTCTATGCGGAACCGCACCCGGCGGGAATCGCCGCCATCGACCAGCAAGGCAGAAGGCGCTGGTTCATCCTCTGCCGGAAGATGCTCGATACGCCAGGTGCCCTTAATGGAGGCCGGATCGACAACTGCCACCAACTCAAGCCGATGCGGATACTCATCCGACGGCACAAGCACGATTTCCAGTAGGAATCCCGGCCAAGGTAGTTCGTCGGGCGACGGCTCGGGTGGAGCGAGCCGATTCGCAGCGGCGCCGTCAAGCGCCACCGGTTCCCCGATGGTCGCTGGGATCAGGACTTGCAGTGCATCTCGCCTGCTTCCGAAGCGACGCACGATCAGCCCTGCTTCAATGTTGGCTTTGTTGGGATCGGAACAGAAACCCCAGCCTCGCTGCGTGAAGTTCGCCGAGCCGAAATACGCCAATGACGCTTCGGACCCTTCCAGCAGCACGACCTTGGCATGCAGGGTTCTCAACCCGGAAAACTCTACTCCCTTGCCCACTTCCTCGGGAGCGACTCTCGGATCCACCGCGAGCGCTTCGGCAGAGGCTCCACACGACGCGGCATTAAAAGTCGCGAAAGACGCGGGAAGTTTCGGCCTCCAAGTTCCTGGATTCTCCGGCGCCGCTTCCGTTAGCAGTCGAAGTTTCACCTGGGGAGCCAAGCACTCTCGCTCTCGCATCGCACTGATCAAGTTGTCCACAGGCCCCTGCTCAGCCTCATCCGACCAGAACGGGGAGACAATCGTGACTCCTTCGACTCGATCCCCGGACGGCCAGCGTTCGACGAACCTCTGCCACAGCGGTACTTGATGGCCGCCCCAGACAAACCATTGTTCCTGCTCCTTTTCCACGCCCACCCATTGCTGAAGCATCTTCCCGGCGAGCTCACAGAGCCCCAGTGCGCTCGGCGTCATCCAGCGACCAAGCAACTGCCGCATTTCGCGCAGTGCGTGCAGCACCAGTTGCGCTTCAGCCGGGCGCTCCAGCGAGGCTGTTAGCACAGCCGCGACTTCATGGTTCCGTCGGTAACCCGGTTCGGTGAGATTTGCACTGCCAAAGGTCAGGCGGACCGCGTCTTCGTAAACGCTCACTAAGACTTTGGCATGCAGGATTCGTCCCGCGTGCAGGAACACCGGCACGACCTCCACCCGCAAGGATCGCGGTCTACCGCGATAGGGCCTCGCATCCGTTAGTAGCGAAGCACCTTCCAACTCCGCCAGTTGTTTCTCTAGCGCAATGCGGCTGGTCCAGTTCCGGTCATCCCAGCCTCCCAGGCCGAGCAGTGTCGGTAGGAAGTCGGTCTCAAAGAATTCCGGCTGTAGCTCGTAGGTCGTTGCCACTATGCCAATCAGGCGCCCCAGGGATGGATCAGGCGGCAGTCGATCCATCAGCTTTTGTCTCTCACCTAGATTCCTCTTATGCTTCATACCATGCTCCCCGCCTGATTGAGCGCGTCAGCCGATGACAGCCGGTAGGGGTGAGCCGCTATCGCCTCCGGAGTCATCGCCTCACGGTCCAGGCCCCCGACGCGAGTCATCGTAAGGCTGATGCGATCGCCGATTCTTTCGAGCCACGGCATCTTGCGGCGCCCTCGGTCAAACTTTCCGCGCTGGATGTCGGAGTGTCGATCCATCAGTTCTCGCGCAAGTGAGGTAGGCGAGACACAGGCATTGGACGCCCGCTCCAGAAATCGTCGCGTGTCTTCCAGCCGTTGGAGATCCTGTCGGAACCTTTCAGTGACCGTGGAATCCAGAGCAGCGCACAGCTTGGCGCTCGCTGTCGGCAAGTCGCGACAAACCCGTTCGATGACGCCATCCGCCTTAATGTCGCCCGGTTTGATCGCGGCGGATGGCAGCGTGCGGCAAAGCCTCAGCAGCCGTTCGAACCCCAGCATTACCAAACGATATGCCGCCTCGAAGTCCACAATCACGCCCACCGCCTCATGCAGATCTCTGTCCTCACAACTTCCTGCCAGGACGTGGCGCAATCGAGACAACCGCCGCAGCTCCGTGTCGTCGTTCCCTTGAAAGGGATGCTTGGCCAGCAGGTTGGCCATGCGAGATCGCACTGGATCGCGACGCAACGCCTCCGAGAGGCACTTTCGTTCTACCTCTCCCGTCTGGCCGGCGATGTGTGACCGCGTTCCCCATTCCGTAAGTTGCGAAACGCTGAAATTCCCGTCGTTCCGCACAGCCTTGATCAAGCTTTGCGGCGCGGCTGTTTCCCTTACAAAGGCGTCGCCGAGCACTTCTCCGAGGTCCGGGGTTGGTGTAAGGGTCCTGCGATCGATGAGTCGCATCCCGTCGGCCACTGCACCGTAGATGCCGACAACACCGTACGGGATTTGCCGCGACAGCAATGGAAAAGTCGCATCGGTGCGTTGACTGCCGCTGCGACGAAGTGATTCCAGTTTGCGTATCACGTAGCGATACCCCCGCACCCCAAACAGGGGAGAGTCGTCCCCAAAGCTTCCTTGGCTGGCCAAAACGTTGGCGAGTGCCCAGAACCGCTCCAACCGCAAAATCGAAGCCAGCCTCGTCTCGTACTGGATTCGCGGTGAATCGGCGATATCCACTTCCGCGAGAAAGGCTCCAGCGCATAGCACGCTGAAATACCGCGGCCGACTCGCCACATTCGTGAGGCCGGGCAAGATCTTGTCGGCGAGAAACAGATATCCCCGCTCAAACCCCAATGGATCGATGCTGAATCCCGGCAGATCCGACGGATCGTATGACGTGAGAAAGGCCGGAATCTCTGGCTGAGGAATAGATTGCTTCGTGATCGTGGCGGGGCTCATTCGTGCAACTTTCCTTCCGCTTCCACGTGCGGACGAACGGTCCAGGAACGGGATGCAAAATCGGACCCCGCCTCGTCGCTTACAAACTACCACGTGGCCCAACACGGAAATACGTACCACGTCTACTGGCAGCTGGTTACTCCAGAGGGCGAGCAGTGGACGCATGCCGACTACGCTGGCAGTTTCCGGGAACTGATTGAGATCGGAAAGGCCAGCCTCGCATATGTCGTCGCGCAAGACAGTACAAAGGATCTCGCGATCCTGAATGTCGAAGACCTGCCGGATTGGATGGACACCCTGACGCTGGCGACGGATGGCCCGTACTATGGCGACATCGTCCACTTCGTCGGGCACCCGTCCGACCGCCCGCTCTTCACGTACGGAATCGGCTTGGTTGAATCGATCGAACATCGCAGTTGGACGTACTCGAATGTCGGCCAGTACGTTGATGCAGAGGTCGTTGACTGCCGCGCCCAAGGCTACAGTAGATTCAGCGGCTCACCGGTTGTCGGTAGCGATGGCCACCTGCTCGGGGTTCTCAGCGGGGCCAGCATGACCCACGTGACCGTCATTCATAAGGATGAGGTCGCCGCCCTTGAATCGAGCATCGAGTATGCCCAGGCGTTCAGGATTCGGAATGACACGCAGTTCAGTGTGAATTTCTCTATCCGCTGGAATTCGGCGGGTGACTGGGAGTTTAACGAACTCAAGCCAGGATGGTCTTGGACGCTCTAGTCAACCGGAAGTGACATCGACCCGGAAATCCGTTTCGATTGGACTTGGGCTGCCGGGTATGACGAGGTCGTCTATGACCTGCACACGGAACTGGCTCTAGTCAACAAAAAAAGGCACTGCCTGGCGAGGGCAGTGCCGATTGGAGGCGGGAGTACACCAGTAGAACTTTTTGCCCAAGGAATCACGAAATGGAATCAGGAGATCGTGTGTCTCCTGTTGTCATTCGATTGAAGTGGACACTCGCCACTAACCGTTCAGTGGTTCGTGACAATGCCCTATTTACCGATGATTTCCGTTTTGGGCGGCAGAACGCACCGCGAGCCGCTCCAATTGGGCGCGGGCCAGAGCCGCAACATTCTACTTCCGCATTCCCTGCACAATCCACGTGCCGACCCGGAGGGCGTTGGCGACGACCGTCATCATGGGGTTGACGCCGAAGCCGGTCGGAAAGACGCTGGAGTCGACGACGAAGAGGTTCTCGACATCGTGGACTCGGCAATAGCGATCAACCACGGAGGTCCGCGGATCCTCTCCCATGCGGCAGGTGCCCAGTTGATGGTCGCCGAAAAGATCGACTATGCCGGCGGTGACCCGTGGATTGTCCTTGCTGCCGAGGATCGCACCGGAATCAACGAACGGCTGGAAGACTTGGCGCAAGGCCCCGTCCGCAACCTTCGTCGCCCAGCGTTCATGTTCGCCGAAGTCGCGCGTGATCCGCGCGACGGGCAGCCCATACTCATCGACCCAGACGGGGTCTAAGTCAACCCGGTTGTTGGGCATGGGCAGATCATCTCCGGTGAGCCGGACTTCGGCGGTGACGGTGTACTCGCTGAGTTTATTGAGCAGCGGGAGACCGGCGTCACCGCTGCGTTGAGCGAACCCGAATGCGCCTTCCAACGGGTTCTTCTTGGCGGCGCTGCCCAGCGTCCCTCCTTTACACCACTTGCCGCGGAGTTCGGGCGGGGCGTCCGCCCGCTGATCCTGCATGAAGTACAAGTCGAACGCCGTCACGTTGCCCGTGTGACCAAACTCGGAATGCAAGAGCCCTTGGAATTCGGGGCGGAGCGTGGTCTTGATGCCCCAGCCGAAGGCGTGGAACATGACGTTGCGGCCCAGTTGATCATGCGCGTTTCCCAAGCCTTCCCGCGGTCCTGACATCCTCAGGAGCCGAGCGCTTTGGATGGCGCCGCAGGAGACAATCACGTTCTGGGCGTGCACCGTCTCCACCTTGGGCCGGTCCGGATCGCGAATGTCGAGATACCGGACACCGGTGGCGCGCCGAACTCGCGAGTCATAACAGACTTCAAAGGCCACGGCGGAGGTGCGAATCTCGACGTTCGGAATGTCCTGCAACTCTGCAATGGTGGTGGAATACGTCCCGGATTTGGGACTGCGGGCACCCCAACACAAGTATTCGCCGCAGTACCCGCAGAGATTGCAGGCGTCACGTTCCCGAGTCGACCAGAGTTTGTCGATATCCTGATCCCACAATCCTTGGCGGACCGCCGGGTCTAGTCCTTTGAGCGTGGCCTTCAAGTGGTCGCGCGTCTTGTAGGGCTTGGAGGCCGGAGAAATGAGCGCGTTGGGGAGGATCACGGGATGGTGTCCCGCTCGGCGAATCCCTTCCCTGACCAAGTGGCCTACCGGAGTGAGGGGATAGTCGGGTCCCAAGAAGTCAAACGAGGGCTGCCAGTTGCCATATTTCGTGAACTCAGGATTCGCCGAGAATTCTTTGAACCAGTCCGTCTCGGTCACGGCGTCGTTCATCGCTTTGCGATTGCCGCAGACTGCGAACAGAGTTTCGGTGACGTTGTAGAACGGCTCCAGCTCGGCATAGCTGATGGGCCAGTCGGCGACGGAGTAGCCCCAGGTCTGCAGCAGCTTCTCATAATCGGCACCGAGGGCGCGAAAGTGACTGAGGAGTCGCAGGTCCACGGGCAACGCCCGAAAGGACCAGGTGCCCCACAGCATCGACCCGCCCCCGAGCACCGAGCCGGTCCAGCCTCCCATGTCGCGCATCGGCTGGGCAACCGCCGCGTCATTGCGGCGAAAGGTGTTGTAATTGCCGCGGGGGCGGCGCTTGGGATCGGGGCGCTCCAGTCGGAAGCGGTATTCGTCGTGGAGAGCGGCGTTGAATTTTTCCGGTTCCGCCGGGTCGGGCATGGCGGATCGGAGATGTTCCCGAGCTTGAGCGGCAAAGTCCTGCCCCTGCTCCAACAGAAGGACGTGGAATCCGGCCCGCGCCAGCACCCAGGCGATAGTGCCGCCCCCGCCTCCGCTTCCGACCACCACAAAGTCATAGGTTGCCATGCTTGCTCTCTACGGGATGGACTTCCATTGTGTGGCGTAGTGGACCTGCTCTTGAGGAATCGCTTTCGTCGCCGGATCGGGCGGAGCGACTCCGTCCAAGGCGTCCTGAAAGGCTTGGCGGGCCGCTTCGACTTGCTCGCGTGTGTAGGCATTCCCGGGACGGCGGTATTCGCCGAGTTCGATCAAGACGGCGTACCGCCACGGCGGTTTGACATCCAACCAGCCGTTCAGGAGTGCCGTGAGCACATCGCGCAGGAGCTGCTCGGTGAGCAGCGTCGACTGCGGCGCCCCGGCAACGGCCCGCCATTCCCGGCAGTTGTTGCGGTGCAATTCCTTGGACAACTCCACCCAGAACGGTGAAGGGGGCGGTGCGAACGGCGGCAGCGCATCCGGACCGGCGCGCTTTTGAGCAGAGCGGACGGTGGCGATCAGAATCGGGAGGCATTGGTCGTATAGTTGTTGGCGCGACATCTGGCGGCCGCTCGCATCGGCCAGCGAGTTCCCCGCTTCGACGGTCGCAAAGCGCGGGGCCTGGGAAAGGCCGCGTCCATCGCGGAAGGCGCGGGCGGCCGGCAGGGGACAGAACGCCAGCGGTTCCTGCTTGATGTGATCCCACCGCGAAAGCAGCAGATCATCCGCATCGGAAGCCGCCACCAGCCATTCGACGTAGGCGACGGTGCGCAACCGCTCGTGCGTCAACTTCTCGCCGTTGCGCCACGGGAGCGTAGCGTGGTCCGGAGGCAGATAGGTTTTGGTAGTGATCCATTCCTGCAGGGGCAGCATCCCTTCGGCTAGTCCTAAGAGGACTTCCCGCGCTTCGGTGCTAAACGGCATATCGGTTTCCTGCGACGAGACTCACGGCGGACGACGCGGGTCATTCAGATCCGAATTTCCACAAACTCTCTTGTCAGCGTCGGCTGCTTGCGCAATGTCGTTCGCCTCGTTGCGCCGACGACGCCTCGTTAGGAAACGAGCTTGGCTAAGGCGGACCGCCACGTTTCCACGGTTTCCTTCGTCCAGTATTCTTTCCCGACCGTGGGCACCGACAAACTGATACGCCCTTTGATATACGCGTCGTAGCCAGGGAATTCGGTGGGGGCTTTGGGCATGATTTGTTGACAGAATGGATAATGTGCCCGGCTCTTGCGCCAGAAGGGGCTGGCGCGAATATCGTCATAACTGAAGGCGCTAAACTTCCAGAGGCCCTGACTATTGCCCGCCATCAGCTTTTCCAGAGTGACTCCACCGGGCTTGAGGGCGGGCTTATAACCATAGGCCGACACCGTTTTGACATAGCGGGGTCGTTGAGGCGCGGTGAAATGTTTCGGGAGCTCGCCCAGCAGCTCATCGAAAGTTTGCGCATGTGCGGCCCGGGCGGCAACGATCGAGTCGATCTGCCCGAACAAAGTGCGCGCGACGACGCCGGAGAACGGACTCATGCGTAAGTTGAGTCCAAACCCGGAGAACTCGTTGTAGTTCGGAGTCCCCTTAAACGACCCCGGCGAAGTAATCGCGCGCAGTCGCTCGTAGATATTGGAATCATTGGTGACGACGAGTCCCCCCTCCCCGACGGAGAGCGTCTTCTTCCGCTGCAATGAACAGAAGGAAACAGTTCCGAGGCCGCCCACGACGCCATCTTGATGCACCGAATAGTGGGCGTGACTGAAGTCCTCGATCAGGGGGAGTCCCTTCTTCTGGCACAGAGCAACGAGGCCGCTCATATCGGCGGGAATGCCCCACATGTGCACGGCGATGACCGCGCGGGTCTTGGGACTGATCGCTCGGCTCAGAGCCTCCGGGTCGAGATTTCCTGTCTGCGGATCGATATCCGCCAACACCGGCACCAGCCCCAAGTGGACGAGGGCCGTCGCCACGCGAATGAACGTCATGCAGGGGAGCACGACCTCGTCGCCCGGAAGCAATTCGAGGGCCATCAGTGAGGCATGCAGTCCCGCCGTCCCGGTGCAGCAGAAGATGCCATGCTTGGCCCCCAGCTTCGCTGCGTACTGGTGGGGCAGATCAGTGAGTAGGCCGTCGAGGTCCCAGTCGTCCCACATCGCCGACGTCGCGGACTCTTTGAGAGCCAACTCCACTTCCGGCGAATAACGAGGAGTGCGGTAAATGTCCGGATTACCGTAGTCTGGCACAGCATCCCCTCCCAAAGATTGTTGCCCCCACAGACGGCCGCGGAACGGCCACCTCGGACGGCAAGCGACCCGAACTCATGCAGTCAGACGCCCAGCGGTGTTGCGTGTTAGAATATCGAGCGTCGCGCGGATTGCAATCCGTTCGAACAGTTCTGGGTGTTTGGGCATGAACCGCGCGCCTCCTACGCTAACCCAACGCCAAGCACTCCAAAGGGCTCGTATGTGACTGGATTGAAGAATCGACTCAGATCTCGATCCTTATTCGACTAAGTGTCGTCGCTGTGATGCCGGTCGGTTCGTGAAGCTCAAGCCTGCAAATTCGGCGTCCGTGACCACCTGGCCAACATGTGCCTCGGTGTACTTGGAGCAGTTGCACTCGACATACTCTCTGCCGCAGCCGGAGCACGTAGAACTGATCACAACGAATAACTCCGCGTAGCTCAAGTCGCCCCGCGTCCACAGTTCGACCAGATCGGCCTCCGACCGCGGAATCGCAAACTGGAAACCTCGCGCTCCATCGTCTCCTTGGAACGGCACGTACCATTCGGGGTTGATCGTCAACCTCTCGAACTGGAGGATGCCTGTCCGTCGCGTCATTCGACCGAGTTCCGGCCGGTTGTTCGACGCAGGAAACCGGTTGGTCAGAAATGCTCGTGCGCGAGCTGCCCAGGCACCGACCTGGTCGGGAGACACAGGCAACATAGTGCCGAACTCCGCAAGGAAGTTTCGCAGATCGTCTACATGCCCAGCGAAGGAGTAGTAGACAGTTCGGCCGGGATAGTTCACTCCAACGACGAAAGAAACGTCACGATCGTCTCTCCGCTGAACCCATGCATCACAGAGAGTCCGGTAGACCTCCATCGTTCGAGCCGCGTTCTCGACAGCCGCTGGGCCGCGGTGTAGCAGCAGCGACATGTTGATGACCATGTCTTCGAAGGCGATTCGCATGACCGACTCCGGAATCGCAACATCAACCCCATTACGTCTCAACAGCTTTACGGGCTCAAATGAGTCAGCCTCGACGTAGTCATGTCGCTCCGTGTCGCTGCCGAATGTATCGCATGGAACGAGCTCGACCTCGGGTTGACCTCCTTCACCTTCGTCGGGCAAGTGATAGGCGATCGAGATGCGTACCCCATCGCCGGGTGCCATTGAGCAAGGTACGAATCGGTGGATTGGATCGGAAGTGCCATCGGCGAGATGGGGCCGTTCGTGTCCGCTGTCGTCGACGCCGCCGAGGTACTCGCCGACCAACTCGTTATCACGGAAGTTGTGAGTGATCAGCTCCTTCCACCGGTCCAGTGCAATCGGGCCATCCACTCGCCACAGTTTGGTGTAGTCGCTGTGGCGGCCAGCATGCATCAGGTCGACGTCGAGTCGTTCGACCATCCGGCTTTCGTCGTACATCCGGATCGCACCATCGAGGTGATTTGGCAAATCGGTTTTGGCATCGACAATCGAATGGACGTAGCGGCACCCCCAGAGGTCCCGTCCGACACCAAGACTCGGAGTGTCAAGCACTTCCTCGCACTCAAGGGTCTTTAGGTCATTTTGCTCGTGCCACCAGAAGTCAGTATGGTGAATGCCTGAAAAGTATCGCTGGCGATCATCAGCCTCGTGCCGAGTGACGCCAGTTGGGATGGACTGAAGGTCGTTGCTGAACCGAGGACCCCACCAGTGGGCAAATTCAAGCGCCCCCTGCAGCTCAGATCGAAGTCCGATCACGTCAGGATCGAGGCGAATTCTCACTGTCAGTTCATCGTTGCTTGCGATGTCGTGAAGCTTTTCGAGAAACGGAGAGTTCAGCGTGTTGATTCGCGACAGCGACCGTCGAAGGTATGCGTGCGCGAACAGGAGCAGGTTGCCTTCGCGGTAGATTCCCGGCGCGACGACAGTGAGTGATCGGAGCGGCACCAATCCATCTTTATCTCGCCGTGCGAAGACCGCAGGGAATGTCCGTTCGGCCAGACCCGGCGAGAACAGAGCGGGGGCTTCAAGATGGATCGGAGATTCATCCCCGGTGAGAAACGCAGCGAGTTCTTGCCGGAGGTCCGGGAGATGTGGTTCGACATTCTCTACAACCTGTTGTGCAAGGTAACCGCGAGTGAATCGTTCCAGCGACTCTGCCTCGTCCTGTTCCTCCGGCCGGCAGCACAGCCCCGTGAGGCGAGCCAAGCCCGGTTCCAAATGAAGGCCAAGTGGGCGGCTCCAACCATCCACTCGGTGTCGATCGTGACTGCGATGCATCGGCGTGCCCGTCAACCAACGTTGTTCCAACGCTGATGCCAAGGTCTCGACAGGCATTATGTATCCCTGCGAGTTGATCTCGTCTGAGTTGAAAACTGCAAGCTGTTCATGCATGGCACGCCGCCTCGATCTCGAGTCAGTTTCCTTCGATACGACACCCATTCTATGTTGGAAGACCAAAAAGTGCCGACCCATTGACCTGATTGAACCGAGACAACATTCGATTTACCAATGCCTTGCGGCAACCACGCAAGAATGTGGTATCTCAGGATTCGAGCAGATTGAACCTCGACGTGAGGCGCGGAATCCTCAATGAAACAATGCGAAAAGCCCCTCGGCAAAACTGTTGAGGGGCTTTTCAAACTCATCAGTGGAGGCGGCGGGAATCGAACCCGCAGTCAAAAAGAGGGTTCAATTGATCTCTAACTCGATTGAATGCTGCATGTACGTGCCCACCACGATGCAACATTCAATCGATCAGGGGAAGATCGTAAGCATCTACCACGTCAGACTTTCGGCGGGACGAACTGTGACACTGCGTGCTCTCGCTGCCCGTCGCGGAAGAATCCAGCATCCGTTGCGATCACATTGGACTAAATCACGCCCTCACCAGAGTGCGATCCGCGACAAAGCTGGCCGGAAGCGATTCGTCGCTGCTAAATTAACCCCCCTGAACGTGGCATAAGTGATGGAACCGGTTTAGCACGTGAGCATCAGCACGGAACCGATTTATGACGGGACCTTGGACCATCTCTGACGATTCACTCCCCGATTGGGCACGTGACCGGCTGGAGCATTTGCGAGTGCACCTGCGAGGGCCGATTTCATTCCTCAAATTGTGGAACGAGGTTCTGACGCCCCGCGAGCGAGGCCAGCTTGGCGGAGATCCGGACATTTCATTCCATCGAGATGGTGGAGCCCTCGGACTGTGGATGCGACTTCAGGGAATGTCCCTCAACGCTGCAATCGTCGACCTGTATGATCGGTTATGGGGACTCCGAAAACACGAACGAAAGCGACTCGAGAATATGATCGGCGTCGCAGAGCCGGAGAACAGAGGCCCGCCAAGCCGCCCGATGCTCCGATGGGACGCGACCACCGGCGAACTCCGGAATGGAGACGATGTGATTCGACGAGTCCGGCGCCTTGCCAATCCGACGGGGATTCATCTTCTGCTCGATCGATTGCAGCGTGAGGGCTGGACGACGACCGTACCCGTTCAGGGCATTATCTCGAATCCCAAACAGACCCACGACGCCGTGCGTTCGTTGAACTCCGGAC
Organism: Planctomycetaceae bacterium; assembly: GCA_041940305.1. Taxonomy (GTDB): domain Bacteria; phylum Planctomycetota; class Planctomycetia; order Planctomycetales; family Planctomycetaceae; genus JBGTSJ01. The sequence goes on along the minus strand of JBGTSJ010000011.1, from coordinate 40,320 downwards.
TTCGGTCGATTCGGTTCTTCGCCACGGAGTCCGGCAAGTGCGTGGGCTGGCATCTGATTGCGGCCACTCAGCCCGCGAGGCTCGCAGAGCCCCCGATGCAGCAATAGAGGTGCGGCTTTCCAGTGGCGTGGCCTCTTTGTGGCGAACTCCAACAGCGAGATCCATCCAGCCGACTTTCAGCGGGCTCAGTTCTCGTGCCGACAGTCCTCCGCGTGCGTTGCCCGTCCGGCACGTGGACCCTCAGATGGGCGATCGACTTCGTGTGGCCACCGTGTGAGCTCCGTGTAACGCGACATTCCCAACGTCCGTATCGTTGCCTGGTCTCGAAATCTCGACGAGCCGGACGATGGACGATTCTCTACAATCCGTTACACCCTCGGCATTAAGGCCGATGCGGCAATCGGTCCTGCACGGCCAGCACAGCTACACGACTGAATCCGGCGTCAACGTTGGCATTTTTCAGCGAGGTCGGACGTACATCGGCCGCGGTCGCTACGAACGCAGGGCGTTCGGCGTAACGCTCGGCACAAATGAAGCGGATGCGTTTCGGGAACTGTGTCAGCTGCTGGTCCGGATCGACAACGGGGCGTTCGTGCGGCCCTCGGAATCGCGTCACCGCCCCCTGAATGGCCGCATATCGCCAAATCTGTCACTACGTCAGCTTTGCGACGCTTTCTTGGCTGAAAAACGTGCCACACGTGGTGCTGCCACCGCACGGACCTACCTTGAGCGACTCGGACCCGTACTGAGCTTCGTCGAGGGGCGAGACTCGCTCCGACGATGGCCACTGGCGCGAGATATCGATCGTGACGCGATCCTCCAGCTTCGCACCCACCTCATGCGGTCGCAAGTGACCCCCAACGGTAAACCCGGAGCGGTTCCAAAGCCCATTTCGCCGCGGCAAATCCGAAACTGCTTGGAGACGCTGCGGAACGTCTTGCATTGGGGCTCCCGACCGCAAGTTCGAAAGTTGCCCACGGAATATGTGCAGCCCATTACGCCGGATCTGATCGGACCTGCGCCGACGAAGGATCCCCTCCGTAAAAGTCTTGTCCCGATCGCCGATCGCATCCGCATGGTCCAGCGCATGGACACGTGGCAGCTCTTACAGTTGTCGATCTTGCTCGTACTGCCATTACGTCACGAAGACGTCGCCGGTGCCCTCATAACTGACGTCGATCAGGGTCTGATGACACTCTCGCTGGGCGACAGGTTTCATGGGAATGACTTTACTAAGGGCAGAACGATCGTCCACATCCCGCTCCCGTCTCAACTCCGACCAATCTTGCGGCTGTGCAAGGGAGGTCGAGCAAATGGTCCGCTGTTTCGGTCACGTCGTGGATATGCCCCTTTGCCAGGGAACAGGGAATCTTCTGCGTGCTGCGACGTGGAGCGGCTTCTGCACGATCGACTGCTCCAAGCTCCTCCAACTTCCATCCAGACCGAACAGGATCGGAAGAGGGTGCTTCGGGAGTTAATCAAAGACTTGGGAGGAGTATCGCTGGACTCGATCAGCAAGGAGTTGCGGTCGCTTCTGAAGGCGGGATCGCGGATTCGCGCTTATGAGCTGAAGGCGTCGATCACGCAGGACATGAAGGAGGCTGGCGTTCACCATTTGGAGCTAAGATACTTGACGGGACACTCGATGACCGACATCCTGCATCAGTACACCGGTCTGAACCCGGTCGGCGAGATGGCAAAGTATTTCGGCTATGTCAAACCACTGTTGACCGCAATCGAACGGCGTGCAACAGAGCTTGGATTGCCCACTGAATCTGAGTAATTGTCATTGGCGATGCAGTCCGCGGTCTCAATGAGAAGGAATGCGGTGCACACTTGGTGCACATCGGGTGCAAGGGAGTCGATGGCGCCAGGCTGGAACATGATGAGAGTTGTCAGATCGTCACTTCGAATTGCTCTGCGTAAGCTTGGCAATGACTTGGACATACGCATCGGGAGATAGTTCGAGCGAGCAGCGCGGCATCCAGTCGAATCATGGTAAGCGGAGAGTCCCCCCCTCTCCGCTGAGTTTGGACTCGCCCTCGCAAGTGCCTGTCTGGCAGTGACTTGCGAGGGCAGTTTTTTGGCACAGTTGACTGTGCCGAAACTCGCGTCGGGAATCGCTCCGACAGCGGGTCGATGATTCTGCGAATCAGAATGTTCCGAACTTTGTCGGGCTTGAGGCGTCCCCTCTGCCGACCGGAGAAAAGGCGGCCGTCCGCCGATCGAGGTCGGGACTCCAGCAGATCTCGCATATCGTCGTTCGTTCTGTCACTGTCTCTAGCCTGTGCGAGAACGAGCTGCTTAGATGACAGCTCACCGAAATGCGATCCATTGCCGCAGTCGGCGACTGGCATTGAGCGGTCGTTCCAGATGCTGGCGCCAGGGGGATCGTCGGATCCACCCCTTGGTCTGGAACCAGCGCCGGTGCGCAGGACCGGCGATCCACCGTCGATCGATCGCCCCCTCTGCAATGCGCATGCTGCCGGACGCAAAGTCCCGTTTGTACCGCTCCCCTCCACGTCCAAAGTCGACGCGCTGGACTCCCTGATCGGCTGATGATCTGGCCAGTTCCAGCAGCAGCGTCAGGCCGGGCGAATACTGCTCCAGTTCGACATTGTAGGCCGGAAACCAGATGTGCACCGCGGTGCGGCTCTGCAGGCCCAGATGCACGGCGGCCAGTCGCTCTCCTGCATACAGCGCCGAGAACAGGCCGCGAAACCCCTCCGCCTCGCAGCTCCGTACGCGCTCCAGCAGCTGCCGCACCCATTCAATCTGCAGGACCTGCAGTACGTTCGTCCGGCAATGCTGGGCCGTCTTCCACTGCAACAGGCTCTCGAACGCCGCAGCGTCCGCCGTGTGCTGCTCGAACCGCAGCGGGCCGACCTCTCGCGCCAGCTTGCGCCCCTTCCGCTCCGCCTGCGACACGGATGACCCCGCCGAGCGCATCCGCGTGCGATAGGCGTCGAAACCCTCGCTGAGGTCCATGTACGGCGAATCGCTCTCTCCCCAGAAACAGGACTGCAATTGCATCTGTGAAACCGGCAGATGGTCGAAGTGCCACGAGTTCAAGCCGCACGCCTCCAGCAGCTCGCCGGGTCTGAACGGTGCGTCCGCCTCGGCGATCACGCCGTGGAACTCGGACAGCCGTCCGCACACGGCTTGCGCGACGCCCCGCGGCCCCCGCTGAAACGGAAAGAACCCGACGGGCGAGCCCCCGTGGGCGATCACGGCGACTTCCACGTCCTCTCGTACTCCGCTCACGAGCCGTGTGAACTCCGGCGCGAAGAATGGACTGTCCAGCTCCGGCCGCGCGCGTTGAATGCGGCTCCACGCCCCCCATTCGGCGTCCGACAGCTCATCGGCACGGCAGACTCGGATATCGCTCATGGTCGTTGCAGACTTGATGTGTCCCGGTTTGCGCAGGGTCCACTTTGTCAATGACCCTCGACAGGTCAGCCCATGTTCCACTGGTTCTGAATCCGCCGCAGGATCCGCTTCGGAGAGCGCACGTGCTCACGGTAGGGGGACGCCTTGATCCAGCTCCGCGCCCGGAACCACGCACAACGGAGTGAATGCCGCAGCGGACGCCGGTCCACGGCTCCCGTCGCCACTCGGAATCCGTCCGATCGAAAGCTTTCCTTATACTGGTCGTCTCCTTTGCCGAGGTCGATCCGCACGATGCCCCGCTCGGCGGCGACCCGGGCAGTCTCCAGCAGCAGGATCAGGCCGGGGGAATAGCGATAGAACTCGGCGTCGTACGCGGGGAACCAGTGATGCAGCACCTGCCCCGCTCTCATCCCCAGATGGGCCGCAATCAATTGGTCATTGACGTACAGGGCCGACATGACCCCCCGAAAGTCGCCTTTGTCGGCCGTCCGCAGGCGGCTTAAGAATTGAACGACCCACGGAATCTGCAGGACGTCGAATGTCCCGCTCTTCTGGCGTTGCGCGGACTTCCAGCGCAACAGCGCGTCGAACACGTCTTCCCGGTCCGTACGCCATTCGAAGCGGATGGGACCGACTTCGCGCTCCAGTTTGCGCCGCTTGCGGCCGGTTTGCGCGATCTGGTTGGTGCCGGCCTGCTTCCGGTCTTCGGTATAGGCGTCAAAGCCAGCGGAGAGATCGAGGTAGGGGGAGTCGGCTTCCTCGCGGCACCAGGGAGCCCATGAACTTTCTCCGGCGAGGAGATGGTCAAAATGCAGCACCGATAATCCGCACCCTGCGAGCAGGTCGGCCGCAGAGACCGTACACCCGGATGAGAGCAGCGGCCCCTGGAAGTCGGCCATCTTGACGCCGAGCGGGCGACCGACGTGCGCGCGATGGCGCTCGAACGGGAGGACGCCCGTCAGCCGATCTCCGTCCGTAATCAGCGCCACTTCCACCTGCGGGCGGTGCTCGCCCAGCAACTGGACGTAGGCCGGGTGAAAGAAGGGGCTGTCGAAGCCGGGCTGCGCGCCGAGGAGTTCTTTCCAGGCGGCCGCCTGCTCCGCGGAGAGTGCCGATGGTCGAATCGTCGTGATGTTCATGGTTGCGTTACCCGGCGTGAGCCAGGGGTATGCGGGGGACGTCGGGGGAATCGGTGCGACTGCGGAGCCCTTTGCGGTGGGCGATGAGGGCCGCGCAGTCGGCGAGGGCGACGATCACCCAGAAGTAGCGGATGAAGGCGAAATGCAGGAACAGGCCTGTCATGAAATAGACCGAGAGCACGAGCAGGAAGGCCGCGGCCATGTCGGCGACTTCCGGCCGGGCCGCACTCAGTTCTCGACCGCGAACGAGATTCCATCCGCAGACAGCGAAGACGCCGAGCACGCAGATCAGTCCCGGGAGGCCGGTCTCGGCGGCGACCTGCAACAACAGACAGTGAGCCTGTCGCTCATCCTGCAGGGCGCGGTAACCGATGCGCTCGCCGTACTCCTGTGCGTAATGCTTGAACATGCCGGGTCCGACGCCGAGGACCGGGTGATCGGCGGTGACCAGCAGGGCGGCTCCCATCTCGGTGGCGCGCCCCTTGAGCGCGCCGTCGGCATGCGAGTGACGGCCGCTGGCGAAGAGCTGGGTCACATCCGCCAGGCTCGCGAGCCGGGCCCGGTACTCGGGAGTCCCCAGCAGCAGCAGAACTGCGAGGGTTAACGCAGCGAAGACGCGTGCCCGGCTGACGTATCCCAGCGCGGCCGCCACGCAGACCGTGAGTCCGGCGGCGATGATCGTGCTCCGCGAGAAGGCGAGATAGGCGCCCGCCGCCGCGAGAACCACGCAGGCAGCCGCCAGCACTTTGAGCCAGCGGTTCGACTCGCTGCGAATGCGATACAGTCCGAGCGGGAGAAGCATGAGCATCACCTGGGCGTAGCGGTTCTTCTCGCCGATCGGTCCCGCCAGGCGTCGCTGCGTCGCGCTGCCGGCCGGCGTGACCCGCCCGGTCTCGAAACCCGGCTCATCCTCGGTCTGGGCGAAGCCGGCGAACTGGTTGTCGTAGTCGCCCGTCCATTGCTGCACGAGCGGCAATCCTCCCATCAGGCATCCGGCCAGCAGCAGCGACCACGTGGCGCCGCGCAGGACGCCGGGGGTACGCACGAGGTTCGTGACCAGCAGGTAGAGGATGACCCCTTCCTGCAGGAACGTCTGCCATTCCTCCCAGGCCGCGGCCGGGCGGTCTGCCCCGAGCGCGCTGAGGAGCTGCCACAGGCCGAAGAGAGCGATCCAGGGGAAGGAGGGACCGAGGACAATGCCGTCCCGCCGCACGACGAGATAGTGCAGCAGGGGGATCCCGAGCAGGAGCATCACGCCGTTGGCGGCAGCGCCGGGGACGCCGTGAAAGCGAACTGCCACCGCGGCCATGTTCGTGTAGATCACGAAGAGAATGACGTAAGTGATCCAGTCCACGGATCGCCACGCCGCGGCCGCGAGGCCGAGCAGCACGATGCCGGCGAGCAGGAACTCCGGTCTGTTTGCGGCGCAGACGCCCAGGATGGCTGCGCATGCCGGCACGCCGATCCGCCACGGCCAGGCCGTGAAGGAGGGACGCTGAACGGACTGCGGCAACGAGGACATCAGGAAGCCACGCGCTCGAGGGTGTGGGACAGTGAGGCGGGAATTGGCAGGTCAGCCGACGGCGGCGGCTGTCGATCGGGATTCCAGCGGTTGATGCGACGGCCGCAGAGCACGTTGGCGGCCGCCACCAGCACGGCGGCATTCACCATGCTGAAGTACAAGGGGATGGCGAGAGGCTTCGGCACGCGCCGGCCCGTCTGCGACCACAGCAGGCCGCCGAGCGCGGCTCCGTAGAAACCGAGCTGGGCGATGGCCGCAGCCTGGAACAACCAGCCGTTGCCCCATAACCAGGGGGTGATGCAGGCGATGATCAGCACGGGGATCGCCACCAGTCGGCGGACCAGCTTGTGCGACGCCAGCTGCACGGCGTAGAAGCCGTAGCGGAACGGGTTGAGCAGCCGCCGCATCACGACGACGCCGTAGAGACCGCGGGTGAGGATGCGGGTCTTGCGCCGGAACTCCGACCGAGCCGCGGCGGCGACCGGCTCGTAGCAGACGGCGGCCGGTTCGAAGACGAGGCGGTAGCCCTGCTCGATCACGCGGGTGGAGGTGACGAAATCGTCCGTCACTCCTGCGGGGACCTGCCGGAAGAGTTGGCGTCGGATGGCGTAGATGGCGCCGGTGGCCGAGATCGTGCTGCCCGACCGGGACTGCAGTTCCTTCATCCAGCGATCGAAGTCCCAATAGGTGCGTTCTCCCGAGGCAGCCGCGCCGTCGCAATGCGCCTTGCGGTACACCTGATTCCCGGCGACGCCTCCAATGCTGTCATCGGCGAAGGGCTGGACGAGGCGGCGAATCGCGTCCTGGGCGTACTCGCTGTTCGCGTCTGAGAAGACGAGGATATCTCCCGTCGCTGCGGCGACCGCCGCGTTCAGCGCGCCGGCCTTGCCGGTGCGGGGAAGCCGGAGCAGTTGCACGCCGTGGTCGACGTACTCCGAGACAATGGACTCCGTCTGATCGGTTGACCCGTCGGACGCGACGATGACCTGGAGCCGGTCAGGGGGGTAGTCCAGCCGCAGGACATTCTCCAGCTTGTCTCGGATGCTCCGCTCCTCGTTGTGGCAGGCAATGACCAGGCTCACGGTGGGCGTGATGGGGGCTGTTCGATACGGCCTGTGCCAGACCAGTGCGCGGACGACGGTCAACAGCGGGTAGCCCACGTAGGCGTACGCGACGACGGCCACACAGATGAAGAACAACGACGTCAGCATGCGACGGCTACCGAATCGAAGATGTGGGCCAATGCGGCGGCATTGGCGGCCAGGTTGAACTCCCGCTCGACTTTGGCTCGTCCCAACGCCGCCAGTTCCTCGCGCAGGGACGGATCGACAGCGAGCCGCTGGAGCGCCTGGGCGATCGCTGCCGCGTCCCCCGGCGGAGTCAGCAGTCCTGTCTCTCCGTCGATGACGAGTTCGGGGATTCCGGAGAGGTCGCTCGCGACGACCGGCACTCCGGCGGCGAGTGCTTCCATGAGGACGACAGGGATGCCCTCGCGCCGGCCGTCCCGTGTCGGCACGCTGGGAGCCACCAGGGCATCCGCGCCGGCCAGCAACTGCCGCACTTCGGAGGCCGTCTTGCGCCCCAGGAACTGCACACAGTTTTCGAGCCCATGACGGGCGGACAGCGCTTTGAGCATCGGCTCGTCGGGGCCGTCGCCGATGAACCGGCACGCCACGCCGACGCCGGCGTCACGCAGCTGGCGGCAGGCTTCGATCAGGTAGCGCTGGCCCTTTACCGCGTGGAGCGTGCCGACGCACATCACGCGCAGCGGAGCCGCGACCGGCAGGGAGCGGAGGTGGGGTGGAGCTTTCGGGCGCCATTCACTGAGGTCGACGCCGCAGTGGACGACATGCACCTTCTCTGCGCAGCGCGGGCCGCATTCTTCGATGATCAGGCGGCGGTTGTAGCGTGAGATGGCGATGACGGCCGCGGCCTCAGCGACCTTCTCGCGGAGCATGTGCCGGTCGCGATGCAGATCAGAGCCGTGGGCGGTGAAGCTGTAGGGGATTCCCGTGAGCCGATGGATCACATAGGCCACTGCGGCCGGATGACTCGCGAAGTGGGCATGGACGTGCTGGACTCCGGAACGCTGCATCGCGCGGGCGAACCAGACAGCCTTCGGGAGGAACAGCAGCGCTCCCGCGAGGTAACGTGCACTTCCGAAGTTGGCGCGGACGAGCGTCCAGACGGTCTGCAGGAAGACGCGAGGTCGGCGCAGCAGGAAATGGGCACAGGCCGCGAGCATGGCGCAGGTCAGCCAGGGTGCGAACTTCGCGCGTTCCACGTACGGGGACGCTTCCGGATGTGACACGGCCGTCCGCTCGCGCTGCAGCGGATAGACGTCTACATCGAGTCCCAGGCGTTCCATCTCGCGCATCTCGAAGAGCACGAAGGTCTCGGTGATCTTGGGGAACCGGGACATGATGTAGGCCACCCGCCGCACGCGCGGCGGCGCTGCGGGGCAGGGGGATTCGGGAATGTGCTCCAGGAGTGCGTTCATGACTTCAGGTCGTCGCCAGCCAGCGGGAGACGAGGGGAACTCGCCGGATTTCGGGGAACATGCCGGGGACATCGAGCGCGGGCCGGCTGAACAGCAGGACGATCAGGGATGTGGTGACGACCGACATGCCGCCAAGGAACCAGTTCGCCGGCAACAGCCAGTGCTGGCCCAAAAGCGCGGCTGAGCAGGCGGCGATCGCCAGCCAGGAGGTCACATAGGGGCCGGCTGCGGGTCCCAGGGAAGCGAGCCGGCGTACGGCGCACCATTTCAATCCGGCGTGAATCACCATGCCGGCGCTGACCGCGGCGGCTGCTCCCGCGGCGCCCCACCGCGGGATCCACAGGAGCGCCAGCGGCAGCGCCACGGCGGTCGCCATCAGATCCAGCACGACGATCGGGCGCACGAAGCCCAGCACCTTCAGCAGCCGCGAGTTGAATCCGAACGCGGCCTGCACGTAGTAGCCGACGGCGAGGATCGCCAGGACCCGTCCGGAGTCGGCGTATTCCCGCCCGAACAGCAGTTCCGCGAGCGGCTGTGCGAGCGCCACGCAGCCGGCAAACACCGGGAACGTGAGGACCATGATCCAGCTCGTCGTGCGGCGATGCATCTCCGACAACTGCTGCGTATTGCCCTGCGCATACAGGCGCGACGCGAGTGGGACGAACATCATGGAGAAGTTCACAAGCACCACTTCGTTCAGCCTCACGACCGGTAGAACGGCCCGGAACGTGGCCGCCTCGAGCGTCGCTGCCAGCGATCCCAGCAGCACAACAACCAGCGTGCCGCGTGCCACGTACGCGGCATCGGAAGTCAGCAGCGGTACACTGAAGGAGAGAAACTCGCGAACGGGAAGCAGCGGACGGCCACCGGCTCGCCAGAGCAGGCGCAGCCGCGGAGCCAGGAGCGACAGGTCTGTCACCGCCCCGCAGATTCCGGTGATGAGCAACGCGGCCGCGAGTTCCGGCAGTCCGCCTCCGAGTAGCATCACGGCCAGTACGGCGGCGAGCCGGAACAACGGGCCGAGGATGTGCTTCCGCAGGAAGACGGTCCGCGCTTCACCGAGAATCGTGTATACGGACTGCGCGCTGCTGGCGAAGGCATTGACGGGCACCAGCGGCGCCGTGACAGCCAGAACCCAGAGCGTCGCCGCGTCGAGGTTCAGGGCGGTCGCCGCACGGCCGGGCAGCAGCAGCACTCCGGCGATGTAGAGTAACCCCAGCAGAACGGGCAATCCGAAGCTGAGCCGCAGTGCGCCGGCCAGCCGGCGGCTGTCGCGCTGTTCCTGATAGATCGCCCCGAATCGGGCGAGCGTCTTGTCCATGCCGAATGCCGCACCGAGCGATGCGACTTCGATCACCGACAGGGCGTAGGCAAACACCCCGTAATCCAGCTTCGTGAGATAGCGGATCGTCACGACCTGGGTGACCAGGTTCAGGAGGATCGAGCACCCGCGTCCCGCGAGCAGGAGCACGGACCCGCGGATCTGCGCGCGCGCCGCTCCGGACTCGGACGCGCCGCCGGTTCGCTCCGCGGTCATGTCGATGGTCGATTGCGTCATGCGTTCGCCGTTTCGCTCCGCTCCGCGTGAGTGGTTGCAAGACCGTTTCCAGCCGCGGCCACGGTCTCCCGGAGGCGCTGCACTTCGGCCCAGAGGTCCGCATCCCGTCCGTTGTCGGGATCGCTGCGTTCCGGCGTCGCCGCCCCGGTCATCACGGCAGTCCGAGCACTCTCCAGCACACCCGGCAGCGGCAGCCGTTCCTGCAGGGCGACGACGAGCGTTCCCAGCAGCAAGCTCAGGATCGCGCAGGCGGCGAGCAGCGGGGCCGGCTGCGGCCACAGCGGCTCTTCCGGAACCACGAACGCGTCCAGCACGCGCACATGGATCGAACCGTTCCCCTGTGCGACTGCCTGGTCGGCCAGCTGCACGTCATTCAGGAGTGACACGGCTGCGTGATGCAGTTCGCGCTTCTGCTCGATCTCGGCCGCCAGGTGGCGTTCCCGCACGAGTGCTTCATCCAGCGACTTCATTCCCTGCGTCTCCTCCTGCAGCAGCGCGGTAAGTTCCTGCTCTTCGGCTTTGATGAGGGGGAGCCGTTCTCTGAGCGACTGGACGACCACCGCAGTCTGTTCGGCCAGCCGCGTTTCGGCCGCCGCAGCCAGCCGTTCCGCCGCCTGACGTTGCGGATGCCGGTCCTGGTAGACCGAGCGGGCGGTTTCCAGCTGAGTAAGTGCCTGCAGCAAATCCTGCTGCGCATCGCTCAGTGCGCGGGCCGCTGGATCATCGAAAGCCGCGAGGACGGGGACGACCTGGTCCGCCTGTAGCGGCTCACTCAGCGTGTTGATGTAAGACAACGTCTGCTCCAGCTGCCGCAGAACGCCCCGCACGGTCAGCAACTGGGACGACAGATCCCGGACGCGCGTCGCGGCGAGGTCCACTGCATCCCGCGACTCGCCGACGAGCGGCGCTGCGGCCCGCAAGACGGCGTACTCGGATTTCAGTTGCGTGAGTTCCCCGCGGAGGGCCGCCTCGCGCTCGCTCAGCAACTCCAGCGAGCCTTCGGATGCCGCCCGCTCGTCCTCCCGTACACGGGCCCGGTAACTGACCAGAACCTCCCTCAGCATCGCCGCTGCCCGCGCGGCATCGGCGTCCTGATAGGCGACGCGAACGATGTCGGTCGTCGCCAGCGGCGTGACCCGCAGCTCATCCGCCACGTCTTCGACTTCCTCCTGCAGCTCCGCCTCATTAAGCGGCTCCCCGGCCGCCTCCGCCAGCGCACGGCACGCCGCCGCGATCGTCAACGGACTGTGAATAACCTCGGCCTGCGTGGAGAGGAACTCCTTGTCGTAGGTCTTCGAAGTCGTGCCGTCGGCTTCGCGTCCGCGCTGCTGAATGAGGACCCGCACTTCCGTCTCGTACACCGGCTCGGCCAGCAGGAGATAGACGACGCCCAGGAGCAGCGCCCCGCCGACCCAGCCTGCGAGCGTGCGCCGCCGTCGCCACAGCGCTCCCAGGTACAGCCGGCCCGGACTCATTGTGTTCTGCATGGTCTGCTGAGCCTCGATTCCCAGAGCGGTTCCAACGGTCGTGCCGCCGTGCTGCATTCGGGCATCACTTTGCCGCCGTCACGCACGACGCGGCTCATGAACCAACAGCAAATGCCGTGCAGCTGCGCAGAGAACCTCGGCCCGGATCGGCGGCACCCCTTTTGCGTCAACGTTTTTTGACACGATCGACGCCAGCGACCGCGTTGCGGTCCGGCATCATCGACCATGATTGAAGCGACAGGACGTCGCTCCCCGGCATCATCCCGGCCCCGCCGGATGCGGCCAGCTACTGCGATGACGAGAACAATCCCTCACATGTTCAAAGTTCAAGACGTGCGCTCCTGGCCTGCCGTCGCGGCTCCGACACGGAGCCCTGCGTCGCTGCGCCGTTATGAGCTCGCGAAGCGCGCGCTGGATCTCGTCGTTTCGACTGCACTCCTCCCGCTGATCCTCCCGGTCATCGCGGTGTGCGCTCTCGCGATCTGGCTGGAGGATCCGGGGCCGGTGTTTTTCCGGCAGCTGCGCACGGGCCGGCACGGACGCCGCTTCCGCATGTTCAAGCTGCGGACGATGGTCACCAACGCGGAGCAACTCAAGCAGGAACTGCTGCACCTGAATGAACTCAGCTGGCCCGACTTCAAGATCTCGAACGACCCGCGCGTGCTCCGCGTGGGCGCGTTTCTGCGCAAGTCGAGCCTCGATGAGTTGCCGCAGATTTTCAATGTCCTGCGCGGAGAGATGAGCCTGGTCGGCCCGCGGCCCACCTCGTTCGACGCCGCGACTTACACCTTATGGCACACCGAACGGCTGGAGGTCCTGCCCGGCATCACAGGCCTGTGGCAGGTGAGCGGGCGCAGTGACGTCGACTTCGACGACCGCCTGCGGCTCGACATTGAATACATCCGGCGGCGCAGCCTGCTGTTCGACATCGCACTGCTGTTCCGCACCGTCTTCGCAGTCCTGCGTGCCCGGGGCGCTTACTGAGGTCCTTAATGAACGCCCATCGTCTGCTCGTGGCCGCCACCATCGGCTGGCTGTTCCTGCTGTTCAACGTCGAACGCATCTATGAGCCGATCAACCTGGCGTCCTTCGTGTACGCGCTCGCGGCCGCCGGCGGAATGTTCATGCTGCTGTTCCGCAGCGCCCGGGAAGCCCCGCTGTACCGACCCATCGGAGCCGCGCTGGCGCTGCACATCGTCGTCAAGTGCCAGCTGGGTTATGCCATCACCACCGAAACCCTGCTGCTCACGTTCGCCGAGTCCCTGTCCATTGCATTGACGATGGCGGTCGCGGCAATGATCGGACGGAACACGGACCGTTTCACGCAGGCTGCACACGACCTGGCGCTCATGCATCGTCCGTCCGCAGTCCCGACGATCGACGAAGCGCGGAGCCGATTCGACGGGGAGATCCGCCGCGCGCGGCGGCACCAGCGGCCGCTGTCGCTCGTCACGCTCAAGCCGCGGGCGGAATCGCTGCTGGAGGCGCGCCCGGGATTCGCGGTCCGGCTGGAGCGCGAACTGGTCGAACGCTACATGCTGGGCCGCATGGCGGACGCCCTGCAGCGCGGGACGAAAGCCGACGACCTCATCGCCCGGGACGGCGACGGCTTCCTGCTGCTTCTGCCGGAAACCAACCGCGATCAGGCGCGCAAGATGGCGGCTCGCCTGGAGCGGTTGTGCGCCACGCTGTTTGGAATCGAAACAAGCTCGGTCGCCGCTGGGTTTCCAGACGACGAGCTGACAATGAGCGGACTGCTGGAACGGGCCGCCGCGCGGGCTGCCGAGTCTGCTCCTCCGTCGCAGAGTCCCCCCGACGCGAATTCTCCCGAAGTCCTGCTGCAGTCCCTGTGAACACCGAACGCCACGCGAAGAACCGGCTTATGAAAACCAGACTCCTCCCCTGGATGCTCGCGCTGCTGGCCGCTTACAGCGGCGCGCTGATCATCATCGAACTCCGCACGTCTCAGGACTACGTACGGCAGTTCTTCGACGACATCACGGGGCCGGTCCCGTTCTTCGCCGTCAACACCACGCTCTCCGTCTTTCTGCTGTGGGGCACCGCGCTCCTCTTCGCCGTGGCCGCGGCCGTCGCCCGCCAGCAACCCCACCGCACCGCCGCGTACTGGTTCTCGCTCTCCCAGGTGCTGGTGTTCGTCTACCTGGGTTGCGACGACCGGTTCAAGATCCACGAGCTGCTGGGGCGGGTGTTCGACGTCGGCGACCATTACATCCTGCTGGCGGTCGCCGCGGCGGAAGTGCTGCTGCTCGTGACAGTCGCCCGGACGCTGCTCTCGCCGGCCGCGTGGCGTCGCCTGATCGAAGCGGCGTGCCTGTTTGCCGTGATGATCGTCATCGACGCGAAGGCCCCGCACGACATGGTGCTCCGGCTCTCGATCGAGGACCTGACCAAGGTCTGGTCGTGCCTCGCGTTCCTGCTGTACGCCTGGGAAACCGTCCGGAACGAGATCGCACTGTTGGTTTCCGCCGCGCCTGTCCGCAGTGGTATGGAGCTGCCGGAGGTCCGACGCGCCGCTGAACGCGAAGCGGTGGAAGGGGCGTTCGCATGACATCGCTTACGCCGCACAAGGGCGCGTCGGGCCGCGTGCTCGCGCTTGGCGCCGATGCCCGGATGATGCTGCCAATCATCCGGTCGCTCGGTCGCGCCGGCGTGGAGGTGCATGCCGCAGGCTGCCCGGCGAATGCCTGCTTCCGACGGTCGCGGTATCTCGCACGCAGCCACGACATCCCCGGTTTTGATGCACCGGCTGCGGACTGGCTGGAGTCGCTGGAGAGGCTGCTCCGCAGTCGCCGTTTCGACCTCGTGATTCCGGCGACGGAGCCGGCCGTCGTCGCACTGCACGAGGCGCGAGACGCGCTCGCGGAGTTCCCGATCCATCTGCTGAACGAGTCCAACTATCGCACGGCGTTCGACAAATCCCGCACCGGAGCGTTGGCACAGAGACTCGGCATTCCCATGCCGGACTCACAAGCGGTGACCGATGAGCGGGAGGCTGAGGCTTTCTTCCGGCCGGTCACGGGGCCCGTCGTGGCGAAGCCGGCGCATTCCGTCACCTGCGATCAACTCGCCAGCAAGCACTTCGTTCGCATCTTCGAGAACGCCTCGCAGTGCCGCGAGTGGCTCGTGCCTCAGTTCGGGGAGGGCAGAACGTTTGTGCTGCAGGAGTGGATTCCCGGATCAGGAGTCGGCGTCGAGTTCCTCGCCCGGCGCGGACGCATTCTGTTCGCCTTTCAGCATCGCCGCCTTCACGAAACGACCGGCCATGGCAGCACCTATCGGATGAGCGTGCCGCTCGACCCGCATCTGCTCGATGCCACGCGGCGACTGGTCGAGGCCCTCGACTACACCGGCGTCGGCATGTGCGAGTTCCGCGTCAGCGATCAACCCTGCCGCTGGGCGTTCCTGGAACTGAACGCCCGCTTCTGGGGCTCCCTTCCCCTCAGTCTCGCCGCAGGCGCGAACTTCCCGCTGTTTCTCTACGAGATGCTCCGTCACGGCCGCACGCGGTTCCCCGCGGGTTACCGCGTCGGCATCCGCTCCCGAGACTTCCGGCCTGATCTCCGCTGGACGTGGCGCACGCTGCGCCGCCGCCATGCGGACACGATCGATCAGGCGATTGGGTGGCAGATGAATCCCGTCTCCTGCTGGCAGGCTCTCCACGACCTGGCCCGCATCTCGTTCCCGTCCGACCGCATCGACACGTTCGCCGCAGATGACCCCGCTCCGTTCTTCCACGAGCTTAGCAGTCTCGCAAGCGTCTGCATGAAGAAACGCTTCAGTAGCTGTAGTCGCCAGACTTCGGGCGGCACCGGAGGAACCCGAACTCTGGCGAGTTCGGCTACGATCGCTGCCCAACCTCTCCGCGACGCGATCAAATCCGACGAGCAAGGTTTGCCTTCACTGACCGGATAACACCTCGGACGGCTCAGAGAATCACCTCAAAGCAACCCCATGGTCGCCATCATCCGCCGCACACTCGTACGCACCTCGCGTTCGGCTCTGTTTGAGCGCTGCGTCGCCCGTGCCGAACGGAGCAGTGACGAGCCCGCCAACCTGCTGCGCGTCATCACCTATCATCGCGTCGCTCTGCCCGACGAGCGCCCTGATCTCGCCCCCTCGCTGATCAGCACCATGCCCGACGACTTCGCCGCCCAGATGCAGCATGTCGCTGCTCACTATCACCCGGTGAGCGCCGAAGAACTGCTGACTGCCTACGACCGCGGCTTTCCACTCCCGCCGCGCAGCGTCCTGGTCACGTTCGACGACGCTTACCGCGATTTCGCTGTGCATGCCTGGCCGGTGCTGCAGCGGCTCGGGATTCCCGCCGTTCTGTTCGTGGCCACCGCCTACGCGGCCGACTCCTCTCGACGGTTCTGGTGGGACCGCCTGCACGCCGCCGTGTGGGGCCTGGAAGTCGGCCGCATTCTGAGGACGCCGTGGGGCGACACGATGCTGGAAAAGGAGCAGGAACGCGGCGGACTGCTCCGCCGGCTCCGCGATCACGTCAAATCGCGTCCTCACGAGGCAGCCATGAAGTGCGTCGACGACATCTGCCGTCAGGCTCCGGCGGTCGCGCTCGACAACGGCGTACTCCGCATCGATGAGATCCACCAGCTGAGCCAGGAAGGACTCACGATCGCACCGCATACCCGCACGCACCCGCTCCTCAACAGGACCGATCCTCAGCAGACGGCCGCCGAGATTGCGGACTCCTGTCACGACGTGTCCGAGTGGACGGGGTCCCAACCGCGGCTGTTTGCGTACCCTTCCGGCGGAGTCGACACTGCCGCGGCGGACGCGGTGCGGCGAGCCGGGATCCGCCTGGCCTTCACGACACGCCGCGGACACAACAGCTTCGGTACCTGCGATCCGCTCCAGCTGCGGCGCATCAACATCGGGCGGGCGACCACGCTTCCCCTCTTTCGCGCGCAGTTGCTTCCGCAGGCACGGTGGCTGAATCCGTGCTGGCGCGGATGAGAAGCCTTCCCGTTCCCAGGCTCCGCCTTGCAACCACAACTCATCGAATCTCGTCGGAGCGTCCCCATGCCCAAGAACGTCATCGTCCTCGGCGCTCCCCGCTCCGGCACCAGCCTCACCAGCGGGATCTTCGCCCGCCAGGGCTACTTCGTCGGCGATGCGGCCCGCCCCGCGGTGAAGCGTGGAGACGACTACAACCCTTTCGGCTACTTCGAGGCGGACGACCTGATCGAGCGAAACGTGGCCCTGTTCCGCCGCGTCGGCTACCAGCCCCACAACACGTGGCTGTTCGATCCGATTTCCGACGATGCCATCAGCCGCATCGCCGATCTCTCTCCGGACCATGCCGACCGCGAACTCCTCGCTGGCTACAACACGCATTCTCCCTGGCTGTGGAAAGACCCGCGCCTGTGCATCACGCTCTCCTACTGGGTCCGACTGCTCGACCCCTCCACGTCGGTCGCGATCCTCATCCTGCGCGATCCGGAAGACGTCTACTGGAGCTTCCGCCGCAAGGGATGGTGCGAGGCGGGGGAGTCCGCAAAACGCGCCGCCCTCGCACGCATCGAACAGCACACGCGCGCTGCGGAGGCGGCCGTGCAGCGTCTGACGATCCCCCAGCTCACGATCGCGTATGACGACTTCCGCATCCGCCCGCACGACCTTGCTGCCCAGATCAGTGAGCTCGCAGGACTACGTCTCACGCCGGAAGACTTCAACTTCCAGCCCGACCTCGACCACAGCTCCCCCCGCGGACGCCTCGCCGGCTACGGCCGAATCCTGCTCAAGAAGCTCCCCCGCGCCCCGCTCCGCCGGCTGGAACGATTCGTCCCGCGCTGCCTGCAGGCCACCTTCTTCCCCGAACGCAAGTACGTCAACGTCTCTCCCGCGGCGAACCACTCGGGGGGCTCACCCTGAGAAGGGCACGGCGAACGTTTCCGGGCGCCGATCCCTTCGCGGTAAGCACTCGCATCGCTGTGCCGCGCTCAATGCGACGCTTCGAAGGACACGCACCACCCTGATTGCCGCTTGCCGCCCGCCGCCCCGCCACATCGCTCACCCCAGTGCGGCCTCGGTGCCTCCTCAGTGAACTCCGTGGTCCCATTTTCCCCGCTGCAAGTCTTGCCGACTTTGCCGGTCACAACGGATTTGCTGAATCTGCCGATCTGACCAGTCGATATCCAGATCAGAGGCATGCTGCGCAGACTCCGACGGCAACGTCGCTGATGGCTGTCCCCGCACGACGGACAGCTCCACCGCAGCACGCATGGGTGGGGGCAGTCTTCGATGCTTTACAGGGGGATCCGGTCGATCGTCGCCGGTCGCCGCAGCGCGGTCTTCACCGCGCCCGCGCTGATTCTCTGTCTCCTCTCCGGCTGTTACGCGCCGCTGCATTCGCCAGGCATCGAAGCCCGCAAGCTCCCCGACGAGTTCCGCGCGCCGCTCCGCACTTCGGGACTGCCGCTGAACTACGCCTCCCTCGTGATGCCTCCGCCCCCCGTCTATCTCCTCGGACCGGGGGATCTGCTTGATGTCAACATCCCCGACCTCATCGAGATCGGACGCTCCGATCCCTTCCAGACCAGCGTGCTCGAAACCGGCGAGATCCAGATCCCCAGGCTCGGACTGGTGACCGTCGCAGGCCTCTCCCTGGCCGAAACGCAAGCGAGACTCGTGGACGCGCTCGCTCAAGGCTTCCTTGTCGACCCCAGCGTCACCGTGACTCTCGTGCAGAAGGGCACAGTCAACGTCGTCGTCCTCGGCGCGGTGAACAACCCCGGCGTCCAGGCGCTCCCCCGCTTCGAGAACGATGTCGGTCACGCCATTGCCGCTGCGGGGGGACTCGCCGAAGAGGCCGGCGAAATCATCGAAATCCACCGCCGCAACGGCCCTGCCATCCCCTTCGCCGCCGCCTCGCCGGCCACAACGATTCGCGGCCAGTCACCGGCTCCAGCATCCGGCGCGGCCGAGACGGCTCCGGACCGTCCCACGTCGCTCCTGGCGGCGTTTCAGTCATCCCACTCGGTCGGCGCTCCTCAATCAACTTCCGTCATACCCGCTGATTTCAATCAGCCCGAGCCCCTGGCCACGCCCCCCATCGAACCGCCGGCGAACCCGTCCTTCGACCTCAACCACGTGCCGTTCCACGTCGATCCCATCGTCCGCATCCCGCTCCGCGGCGCCGACCCCGCCTGGATCCAGCCCGACATGGTGCTGCTCGGCCCCGGCGACGTCATCGTCGTCCCGCACCGCACGCAGCAGGTCTTCTACGTCGTCGGCCAGCTCAGCGAAGTCAACCGCACCCGCTTCACCGTCGGCGATCGCGACCGCGAGATCGGCAACGGGTTCGTCCTGCCCCCCGATCGGGAGATCGACGTCGTCACCGCCGTCGCTATGGCCGGCTTCATCGATCCCATCGATTCTCCGACCACCGTCACCGTCCACCGCGTCCAGCCCGACGGCCGGCCGCTGCTCGTCCACGTGGACCTCATCCGCGCTCGCACCGACGCCCGTGAGAACATCCTCATCCAGCCCGGCGACATCGTGTACCTTAATCCCGACTGCTGGTGGTACTCCCGACGGCTCGTCGACCGCGTCATCGGCGGCGTCCTCGGAAGCTGGCTCGCGCGCTGACTCGCCCGTGCTGGTTGAGGACTACGTGTCGATGATTCCGTTCTCTGCGCAAACCTGGCACGGCGTGTTTGCAGCCATGAACCGATCCCCGGTTCCGCCAACAGCCTGTTCGCTTTTTGCAACTCGCAGACGCCGGCATTGCAGCGACTATCGGTCGCCGTCTCAAAACGTCGTTCATGAAGTCGGCCAGAGCTTGCTCGTAATCGGCAGCGTTGAAGTCAACCGCGGCGATGTTCGTCAGCCCCTTTCCCGCCCGCCCTCAACGTGAAGTCCTGGACGGGCGGGAATCCGCCTCTGCCTGGGCTTCTGTCTTACAGGCCGTCCTGTGCCAGGGCCGCGCGGTAATCGGCCCGCGTGCGGAAGTAGAGCAGCTGTGCTTCGACCGTCTTCTCGGCGGCTTCAGCCGCGTACTGCTCGCGGAGCGTGACTTTCAGCAGATCCGACGCTCCGAGTTCGAAACTGCGGCGTTCGCGCTCGGCCAGGTCTTCGGCCAGCTCGACGGCCTGCCGCGCCTGCAGGTACTGCTCGTACGCGGCGGAGAGCGCCGCATAGGCAGACTGCACGTCGGCCGAAATCTTGTCCGCCACCATGCGGCGCTTCGCGTGCAGTTGGGATAGCTTCCCCTCGACAGCCTGGAGTTTGCCGAGCGCCTTGCGTCGCTGCAGCGGGACTTCGACGTACAGCCCGGCTTCCAGTTCGAACTCGTCCTTGTCGTCCTTTTTGCTCGTGGGCTCCCCCATGTCCTGCGAGCCGCTGATCACGGCGTCCACATCGGGCAGATACAGGTTCTGCGCCTGTGCCCGGTCGACTTCCAGCTGCTGCTGCACGAACCCGATCACCGCGATCTCCGGCCGCTGCTGGAGCGCCACCTGGATGTCGAACGGCAGGTCTTCGTCGCGAATCGGCGCGGGTTCCGGGAACTCGGGCAGCCACTCGCGGGGCGGGACGACGGGATTCCCCTGAGCATCGCGGAGATACAGGGACAGCTTGACGGCGGAGACATCCAGCTTGCGGAGGGCGTCGGCGCGCTTGGCGCGGCGTTCGGCGATCAGGCGGTTATTGTCGGTCAGTTCGGGGGGATCGAGCAGCCCCTGCTCCACCTGCTGTTCGATCCGCTCGGTGCGATCGTCGGCCAGTTGCAGCACACGGTCGGCGATCTCCAGCTTCGCGCCGGCGGCGACCCACTCCCAGTAGGCGTAACCGGCCTCCTGTACGAAGCCGATCAGCTCGGCCTGGATCGCGGGCTCGACCAGCTGGCGTTCAAAGCCGGAGCGCCACAGATCGGCGCGGCGCGGGTCGATTGTGCGGTCCTGGCAGAGTGGGATGGCAATGCCGGCCTTGAACTCGCCGCCGGCGTTGGTCTGCCGCTCGCGGTACCAGGGCTCGAAGCTTCCGCGGCCGATGCGGTATCCGGCGAACGCCTCGCCGCCGCAGTAGAGAGGCTGCACGAGGCCGACGTTGTTCCGGTAGGTCTCGTAGAAGCCGGTCGGCCCGTGCTCGCTGGCCCCTTTGAGCTTGAGATCGTACGCGCCGACGGCCTCCAGCTGCCGGCCCGCTGCGATGTTCCGCTCGAACAGGGCCGACTGCAACAGCGGATAGTGCCGGTAGATCGAGGCGATGACTTCGTCCAGCGAGACCGAGGAGCCCGGGACGTCGGGCATCTCCGGGGGGGGGGGGCCCCCCCCCGCGGCCGGGCACCTCAGCGGCGGGGGCAGGGGCCGGGCCCTCGACCTGCGAAACCTGCCGGACGCTTCCGATGTTGATACGAGCGGCGCTGGCGGACGCCGTGCCGGCGTCGCGCTCGCTGCGGTGCTCGGAGGACGCGGCAGTTTCAGCCGACGGCGCTGAGGCAGCTGGAACCGGATCCACTCGGTCGGGCGGGCCGACGACGGCCACGACCGGTGGGTTGTACGTGGCCGCGGCGGACGGCGAGCGATCCCTGGACGCCGCGCATCCAGCGGACAGCGACAGGCCGGCGATCATCAGTGGTAAAAGCAGCAGCCGCATGGGCCGGACGCCTTCCATGGCATGCCTGCCGGCGCAGACGAAGCGATCAGCCGCGATGCGAGCGCACCGCGTCCCCACTACAGTCTCGACTGCTTCGCGGGAAGGAATACAGCCCGTTCGGCGCCGTCACCCGCCCTGCGCACCGTGCCAGTCCGGCCGACCGAACTTCTCTACGCAGTCCGCAAGGTTTGCCATCCGGGAAGCCGCCGATGAGACAAAGGTTGCCGCTACTTGGGGAGTTTCGGCGTTTTGAGGTCCGCTGTCTCCATCTGGACGACCGGGGGAAATCCATTCAGCCGCCGCCAGACTTCGTACCACAGGGGGACTTCATTCAGCAGCACCCAGCCGTTGGCGCGCACACCCTGCCGCAGGAATCGATCTTCCGGCCAGGCCTCCCCGTCATCGACCGGTCGCACGAGCACGCGGAACTTTCCTTGCCCGTTAATATCGGTCGCGTCGACCGACACGACTTCCCCGCCGAAAGTTCCGACTGCGACCGACGGCCAGCCGGCGAACTGCACGGCCGGCCAGCCCTCGAACTGTAAGCGCACATGACGGCCGGGCTGCACCAGCGGCGCGTCGTTTCCGTTGAGCCAGATCTGAACCGATCGGTCGGTGGTGTCGGGGACGATCGTGCAGATGGGGTCTCCTTCCTTCAGCACCGATGTGCCGAGGTTGGGGGAGATCTGCACGAGGTAACCGTCGAACGGAGCGGTGACGTTCTGGCTCTCCTGCCGGGCCACTTTGACCTCCATGTCGAGCAGTTCCTTCTCCGCCTTGTTCAACTCCTGCTGGGCCTTGGCAATGTCGCTCTCCGCCTTCGAGACGTCCCCTTCGGCTTTCCGCAGAAGCGCCTCGGCATAGTCGATGTCCACCTGGGCCTTTTCGATCTTGGCGGTCCGTTCCCGCTGCTTCCCCTCGAGGTCGGACTGGGCGACGCTGACGTAGGCGTCAGCACGGCTGACTTTCGCGCTGGCTTCGGCCACCTTCCGCTCGATCTCCTGCAGCTTCTGCAACGAGAGATTCCCCTCGGCGTGCAAAGCTTCGGTGCGGGCCAGCTCCGCCTCCAGTTGCGGCAGCGCGGCCTGGTACTCGGCCAGTTGCTGCTCGTCCGCCGTGACTTTCTGCTGTGCCATCGTGACAAATGCGTCCTGGGCGGCGCTCGTTTCCTCTTTCACGGTCCGGTACGCGCGAACCTGCGCCTCGTATGACGTGACGATCAGCCGGGCGGCGTCCAACGCCCGTTCCGACGCCTCCAGTTGCTGCCGCGCCGCACTCACGGCCTGCTCGCTGTTGCGCAGCTGTTGCTCCAGCCGGGCCGAGTACGCTTCATCCAGGTCCCGGATTTCCGCGATCAACTGTCCCTTCGTGACGCGGAAGTTCTCATAGACGTCTCCTCCCCACCTGACGATCCGCCCCTTGATGGGTGACTCGATGATCTGCGGACGCTGATCGGGCGCGTACGCCAGCACGCTCCCTGTACCGGTGACGGACTGCTGCCACGGAGCGGACGCCATCAGCAGCACGGACACCGCGAACGTCCACATCAGCAGTCGCGAGATTCGGCGTGCGAACCGCGATGATCGGGTCAGCCGCAGCGCCGGCATCAGCGAATCGTCATAAGCCACCGGAGCGAGCATCGTGCTCCTCCGGCGAGACCGCTGCACGCTGCCTGTGAGATCAGCCATGGGATTTGTCCCTCCTCAGGGAGGAAAGCGAAGGTCCGGTGAGTTCAATCCGCGTATCGATTCCCGCCGGGATATCGCGCGCCGTGACCAGGAACAGGGTCCAGTCTCGAGTCGGGGACGCAAGGACTTCGACCAGCTGTGCCGCCTCCGCATCGGAGAAGGAATCGAGCGTCCCGTCGACGAGGAGCAGCCGCGGGCGTCCCGCGATCGCGCGGGCCAGCATCAGCCGCCGCGCTTCCGGTGGCGTCAGCGGATAGCCCCCTTCCATCAGCCTCGTCTCGAGACCGTCCGGCAGATGTTCGACCGTATCCTCCAGTCCGACAGCCTTCAGGGCGTCGCGGACGTCCTGCACCGACACGTCCGGACGCTCCAGATGGACGTTCTCCGCGACGGACCCGGTGAAGATCTCGATGTCCCGCACCAGGGCGACCTTGCTGCGGAGGACGTCCGGCCGCAGGTCTCCCGGATCGACGTCGTTGAGTGTGAGGTGGCCGCTGCTGGCCTTGCGCAGTCCGAACAGGAGTTCCAACAACACGCTGCCCCGACCGCTGGCGGCCGGGATCAGGACTCGCGATCCGCCGTCGATCTGCAGATTCAGCCCATCGAGCACCGTGCCCAGTGTCGGAGTCGAGTAGCTCACGTCGTGAGCGTGGACCTCGATGGGATACTCGCCGGGCAGCTGGAACAGGCCCTGCTGTGGCTCGACCGGCAGATCAAACAGGGCTCCCAGCTTGTCGATCGCCGCGACCATGTCGTACCAGCTCTCCATGTGCTTGCCGAGCTTGGCGAACGAGCCGACGATGATCGTGACGATCAGCTCGGCCGCGACCAGCTGACCCAGCGTGAGTTGCTTCGAGATGACCAGCCAGCCTCCCAGGCCGAGCAGCACTGTGCTCGCGAGCGCCTGCAGACCGAGGGCGAACAGAATCTGCCGCATCAGCACGCGGAAGTGCTCCTGCCGGGCGGTCAGATACTTGTGCGTCTTGTAGCCGGCCCGCCCGAGCGCGAATTCCGCCGCCACTCCGTTGCGGAACACGGTCGGGCATCCCGCGAGCTCCTCCAGCCAGGCGGCGACCTCGTACTTCGCCTTCGACTCCTTGATGCTGGTCTTCACGGCCCCGCGGCCCAGCACGAAGATCGCAAACGCGATCAGCGCGAGCAGCACGATGTCGAAACCGAGCAACCAGGGGTGGTAGAAGGCGAGCACCGCCATGCCGACGAGCGTTCCCAGCACCAGCGAGACGCCGTCGAGCAGCAACTGGGCCGTCGACTTCTGCACCGTCATGACGTCGAAGAAGCGGTTCACGAGTTCGCGCGTCGCCATGCCGTCGAGCGACGCGGCCTCGGTCCGCGGCAGCCGATACGCCAGGTCCACCGCGATCCGCGCGAAGAGCCGGCGCTGGATCAGTTCAACGACGTAGGTCTGCAACGCGCGAACAGCGGCCGAAAACACCAGGAAGGCCAGCAGCATCACGGCCAGAATCACAATCGGCTGCAGCAGTTGGCCGAACGTCACCGTGTTGACCAGGCTCTCGACGGCGATCGGGGTCGCCAGTGCGAGAATCCCGTTCGCCAGCGCGAAAATGACGATGATCCACAGGTCGGAGGACTCGGGCCGAAATAGCGACCACAGTCTTTCGACGGGAGTCGCCGCCGCCCCTTCTCCCGCGACCGATCGCGCGTCCCGGGGTTCAATCACCACGCAGCGGAGGGCCTCGTCTGCTGGAATGCCGATGCGACGGGCGAGATCGTCTCCGTCGCGGCAACGCTCATTCCGTCCCCGATAACGCAAAACTTCGACACCCCCGCCGCGCCCGGCGTGGGCCGCAAGCCACTCCTGATCCCGGCGCACGACGATGAAGGCACCGTCCTCCGCCAGTGCATGCAGCGACTCCGGCTTCACGTCGATCGGCCGGCAACCGTGCCCCATGCTCCGCAGCGCTTCGCACAGCCAGCTCCACCACTCGTCCGCAGCCCCCTCTTCGACGCACGCGCGCGCGGCTTCCTGCAGCATCCGCTGCTCGTGCAGCCGGTCCAGGAGTTCGCCCGTGCGGAGGCTCCACTGCTCGAGCAGCCAGCCGGCGGCTTCCGCGTCGTCCCGGTGGGGGACGGAGACCGGTCGCTCTGCCTGTGTGCTGGACGACATTGCGGAAGTTTCTCGAAAGCAACGGAAGAATGCGAACCGGTACGGGCCCTGATGCGGCGACCGCCGTGAAAGCGATGCTGCCCGGTTATGCGACATTTAATACACGACAATAATGTCGTCAATCAGCATTTGCGATAAATACGAAGAAAATGTCGCGATTGACATTTCGCTATTTGGGCCTTAGGCTGAGGTCGGGCGACCGCGGCGATTCTGCGACCCCTTTGGGCAACTCTTCAACCTCTTGTCTCCCATGCCGACCAACTCCTCCCGAGAGGCGCCCGCTGGGAGACGAACGTCTCCCGCGTCGAGCAGCCGCCGGAAGTCTCCGCCCACCCCGGATGCGATTCCCACTCGTGACGAGCATCGCTGGACGTTCCTGACGAATCATTCCCACGTGCTGCTGGTGCTCGCCAGCGACCCGTCGCTGGTGCTGCGTGAGGTGGCCCATCGGGTCGGCATCACGGAGCGTGCCGTGCAGCGGATCGTCGCCGACCTGGAAGACGAGGGATTTCTGGAACGGGAGCGTGTCGGTCGCCAGAATCGCTACTTCGTCAACGTCGACCGTCCGCTCCGGCATCCTCTGGAGGCGCATCACACGATTGGCGAACTGATCTCGCTGATCGGGCTCAAATGAACTGTCCCCCCTCTACTGCCAGTACGTCCGCAGTCTCTGATTCATGGATGCTGCGGACCGGCATGCACCGACACGCCCGTCGGGTCGCAGCTGCCCTGGTTTGCGGTCGAGCTCTCTTCAACTCTGTGAGGGGCGAGCCTGTGTAGCCGGCCTCTGTGAGGCCGGGCCAACGGGTGAAAGCTCGACGACCCGGTTGCTTCGGACGGGGTCACAGACCCCGTCTGCAGGATTTGACGGAGGTTCTCGAGATTGCGACCGATGCAACCAGTTGTCCCAGCTCGTCCTCCAGAGATCGGAGCGCTCTTCCACGGCTGATCGGTGCAATCCGCGTGATTGCTCTCCCCTCAGCGATTCGGGGCTTCCTGCTCCGCTCCCTCTCCACTGCTTCCGCTTCCGAGGACCGGCTGCGAGCTGCCGATCATCGAAGCGGCCGTGCCGGACAGCGCAATGCCGAACACGGCCGCGCCTACGATGAACAGGGCGACGTCAGGCATGGCGTCCTCCTTCCATCAGCGTCCCGTACGACAGGATCGAGGGGACCCAGAGTCCGACGAACAGCCCCTGCTCTCGATGGCCGGTGAACCACAGCCCGACGGAGAGCAGGAACGAGATGGCTGCAGCCACCACGTACAGAATCTTGGAGAGTTTCGGCATCACAAAACTCCTTCTGGATCGCGCCGAATGGCTGCGACCTGTTTGAGACCGGTGCGCGGCTAACCTTTCCGCTCGTCGTAGTCGCCGACTCCGCGTTTGGCCACCCGATTAGGCTGAACCGCGGCTCACCCTCCCAGCGGCCTCAAGTGGATGTTTCGATTGTTTTTTTGGAATGGCGAGCAAGTCGCGAATTCTCGCTGATTCTTTAGATTTATTGTTTATTCGGCTATTGGATTCCGGTTCGATCGATGTTACGCTATGGTCGAATTGAATGTTTCAATGGAGCTGCCTGAACGGAGGACGATCCGATGTCGACGACTCGCAGTGCTGCACCCGACTTGGCTTCAAGACGGACCGGCTTCAACGCCGTGAACGATTCGGCCGGCTCCAACTCCGATTCTGCGGTCACTCCGGCCCGTCATGTCGAAACCACCGGGAACGACGTCGAACTCGTGCGGCGGTTGCTCCAGCAAACCGGACCGGCTGGCGAACGGCGCGAACGGTCCGTGGCGCTCGGAGCGCTCCTCGAACATTCGCGGCACCCGCTGACGGCGGAAGAGGAGCGGGTGCTCTTCCGGCGGCTTCAGTATCTCACACGCCAGGCCGAGGCGATCCGCTGCTCCCTTGTGAGATCACGGTCCCCAGAGAAAAAGCGGGCGGTGATGGAAGCCCTGCTCGACGAGGCGACGGACGTGCGGCGGCGGATCGCGGAATCGAGCATCCGCCTGGTGGTGGCCCTCGCCCGCAAGTTCACGCGCGGCAACGATCAGTTCCAGGAACTCGTGAGCGACGGACTGCTGATTCTGCTCGGCGCGATCGACAAGTTCGACGTCAGTCGCGGTTTTCGTCTGAGCACTTACGCGACCCACGCCATTCAGCGGCACTACTTCCGGGCGACGCAGCGAATGAATCGCTACAACGACCGCTTCGTGCTCACGGCCGGGGACGTGATGGCGGCCGCATCCGAGGCCGTCGAGATCCCCTTGGAGGACGGCCCGCAACCGGATGCAGTCTACCGGCAACTGATGGCTTCAGCGCGCGGCGAATTGACGCAGCGGGAGGAGTTCGTGCTGAACCATCGGTTCGGGACTGGTGGCGTAAAGGTCGCCCGCACCCTCCGGGAGACGGCCGCCGAAATGGGCATCTCCAAGGAACGGGTCCGTCAGATCCAGACCGGAGCTCTCGAAAAGCTGCGCGCGATTGCCGAGCGGATGCAGCTTGTGCCGCAACTGGGGTAACGGGCCATGTAGCATCCTTGCGGGTATGAAGTGCGGGTGGACGATGAATCGACGCTGTCTAGAATACGGAGACAACTCTCACTGAGGCCGGAATGGCCGCCCGCTCAACCAGCCAGGGATGTTTGCATGCCCGCCACTTTCGGTCCTCGCCCATGGATGTCGGGCGTGCTCTGGGCCGCAGGAATCTACAACCTGATCTGGGGGCTGGTCGTCGTACTGTTGCCGGAGGCCTCTCTCCGCTGGATCGGTCTCGCAACTCATGCATACCCGCAGTTGTGGCAATGCATCGGCATGATCGTGGGGACGTACGGCGCCGGTTATCTCATCGCGGCGCGGGACCCGTTCCGCCACTGGCCGATGGTGCTGGTCGGCCTGCTCGGAAAGGTCTGCGGACCAATCGGCTTCGTATGGGGTCTGGCCGACGGCACACTGCCGGCCGCGATGACCTGGACCATTCTCACCAACGACCTCATCTGGTGGCTTCCGTTCACCTCGATTCTGTGGCAGGCGTTTCGCCATCATCAGAGTATCGGGACGTCGCATGCCGCCGTCTCCATCGACGATGACCCCCTGCACGAACTGATCGGCAGCACGGGCCAGTCGCTCTTTGAGCTGTCGATGTCGCGTCCGCAACTGGTTGTGTTCCTGCGGCATGCGGGATGCACGTTCTGCCGCGAGGCGCTGGCCGACCTCGCCCGGCAGAGGCAGGCCATCACGGCATCCGGAGCCGGCTTGACCCTCATCCATCCCAACACGCAAGACCGAGCCTCCGAATTGCTCCGCAGGTACGGACTCGAAGAGGTGCCGCGGTTTGACGATCCGACCGGACGCCTCTACTGTCAGTTCGGGCTGGAGCTGGCGAGCTTTCGACAACTCCTGGGACTGCGTGTCTGGCTGCGAGGATTGAAGGCCGGACTGCTCGACGGTCATGGGATCGGGCGGATCGCCGGGAACCCGTTTCAGTTGCCCGGTGCCTTCGTGATCCACTGCGGTCAGTTCCTCGAAGGCTTCCAGCACGAATCCGCGGCAGACCGCCCCGACTACCTCCAACTGGTTCACGATGCACTCGGGACCGCGCTCTCTGCGGAACCACTGCCGGCGGGCGAGCAGCCTTAGCGCGGAGAGTCTTTCAATTCCCCTGGAACGTCCTCACATGGCGATGCATGCAGAGGCATCATCGGCTGCCCGCAGAGAATTCACTCCGATGGCAAACTCGTCCGCAGACCAAACCAACAGCAACGACCAGCATCGCATGGAGTGCATGGAGCTCTGGGGCGGGAGCAGCCAGGCCGACACCATTGTGACCATGACAGGGCTGACAGCGCACCTCTTCAGCCAGCCTTACGGTCAGGGACGGCAGGGCGGCGATGTCTACTACTTCAGTTCCTGCGCTTCCGGCCGCATCTCGCGCGTGCTGCTGGCGGATGTCACCGGACACGGCGCCGAAGTCGCCGAAACGGCCGCCGCTCTGAGGAACGTGATGCGGCGGAACGTCAACGTGATTCAACAGGAACGGCTGATGGACGCCGTTAACCGCGAGTTTGGTCAGGTGACCACGGCTGGCGGCTTCGCAACCGCAGTGGTGGCCACCTACTTCTCCCCCACCCGCAAGATGGCTGTTTCGCTGGCCGGCCATCCACCGCCGTTCATCTACTGCCAGGCGACGGGTCGCTGGATGCCGTTTGATGCGAGCCGGAAGGATGAACCCCGGAAGGCCGGCGGCATCCAGAACGTGCCGCTCGGAGTGCTGGACGATGCTGCGTACAGATCGATCCAGATTGAAATGGGAACGGACGATCTGCTGCTGGGCTACACGGATGCGTTGATCGAATCGGTTGGCGCCGACGGGCAGATGCTTGGTGTTGAGGGGCTGCTTGCGCTTCTGCAGCACTCCCCCACTGAGCGGCCGTCAGAGGTCGTTCCCTGGTTGATCGGTCAGTTGCGGAGCTTCCACGAGGCAAACCTGAAACAGGACGATGCAACCGTACTGCTGCTGCGTCCAACCGGCCGCTCCATCCCCATGAAGGACAACCTGCTGGCGCCGTTTCGCCTGCTGCGCGGGGTGTCGGACACCAGTGACGCATCCCCCGCGGCGAGATCACCGATCGCGAGTGCACGAGGCGCTTTGTGAATTGGACGTGCTGCCGGAATCCTTTTTGTTTTCGGCCCGGCGTTCACGTCGGGTGAAGGCCGACGAGCGTGGCCGCCTCAGTCCGGTTCACCGGGCTTCTCGCTGCCGTTGGCTTCAGCCGCGCAAACTGCGTCGTGCACCCACCGATCGCAGGCGCCCACAGCCAGCATCGATCTGGTCTGCGCCCCACTGCTGCCGGGCGAGCAACGAGGTTGCCGTCGCGATTCCGAAACGGGTGCGGCATTTCTGTAGCAGCCGCCGCAGGCAGGCAGTCGCCACAAACTGCAGCGAAGGCTCGCAATTCCACATGGCCGATAGGCGACAGCCGCCTATCACACACTTGATCGCTTCTATTCGCATCAAGCGCCATGCATCAGCCACTGCACATCGCCGTCATCGGCTCCGGGATCTCCGGCATGACGGCCGCTGCGCTGCTGCATTCGCGGCATCTCGTCACCTTGTTCGAGGCGAACGACTACATCGGCGGACACACGCACACGGTGAACGTTGCCGTGGGGGGAGAGCCTTACGCGATCGACACCGGGTTCATCGTCTTCAACGATCGCACGTACCCGAATTTCTGCCGGCTGCTGAAACAACTGGGAGTGGCTTCGCAGCCGACCGACATGAGCTTCGCGGTGCGCTGTGACCGGAGCGGCCTGGAGTACAACGGGTCCTCGCTCAACGGCCTGTTCGCGCAGCGGAGGAACCTCCTGCGTCCGCGATTCCATCGGATGCTGCGGGACATTCTGCGGTTCAACCGTGAAGCGGTCGAACTGCTGGACTCTCTGCCGGAGGACATGACGGTCGCCGAGTTCGTGAGCCAGCGCGGATACTCGCGCTGGTTCGCCGACCAGTACCTGCTGCCGATGGGGGCGGCGATCTGGTCGTGCCCGACCGAAACGTTCGGACGCTTTCCGATCCGGTTCATCATCGAGTTCTACGCCCATCACGGGTTGCTGCAGATCCACGACCGGCCGCAGTGGCGAGTGATCAGCGGCGGGTCGCAGCGCTACGTCGAGAAACTGTCGGCTCCCTGGCGAGACCGCATCCGGCTCAGCACGCCGGTCGAGGCCGTGCGACGCATCGAGGGGGGAGTGCGTGTCGTTTCGGAACGGGGAGCGGAGCTGTTCGACGAAGCGATCTTTGCCTGCCACAGCGACACGGCGCTGCGGATACTGCAGGACGCCGACGAGTCGGAGGAAACGCTGCTGCAGACCTTCCCGTACAGGCGCAACCGCGTCGTGCTGCATACCGATCCATCGGTGCTGCCGCGGCGTCGCCGGGCCTGGGCCAGCTGGAACTACCACATTCCACGCCGACCGGCCGCACGACCGACGGTCAGCTATTGGATGAACCGCCTGCAGGGGATCGAGTCGCCGCACGACTTCTGCGTGACGCTCAATGAAGAGGATTCCGTTGATCCGGCGAAGGTCCTCGGGACCTACAACTACTCGCACCCGGTGTTTACCGTGGAGCGGGCCGCGGCCCAGCGGCGGCACGCGGACGTGATCCGCCGGCGAGGCGTCTCGTTCTGCGGGGCATACTGGGGGAACGGCTTTCATGAGGACGGCGTGCGCAGCGCGCTGGCCGTCTGCACGCGGTTTGGCGTGGATCCGCACAAGTGGAGCGTCGCCCGCGAGCAGCGTGCTGTGCAGGTGCACTCGCCGCGGGAACCGCTCCACCGGGAGGTGACGCATGCGGGCTGACCGTACATCACCGCTGCACAGCTGCCTGTATGAGGGGGTGGTGTCGCATCGTCGACTGCAGCCGTTCGAGCATGCGTTCTCCTATAGCGTGTTCTTCGTCTATCTCGATCTGGCGGAGCTCGACCGAGTGTTTGCCGGCCGCTGGTGCTGGTCGACGGAGCGGCCAGCGCCGGCCTGGTTCCGCCGCACGGACCACTTCGGCGATCCCGGCGTCACGCTCGACGAAAGCGTGCGGCAACTGGTCGCCGAGCGGACCGGAACGCGTCCGACCGGGCCGATCCGTCTGCTGACGAACCTCCGCTACTTCGGGTACGTCATCAATCCGATCAGTCTGTATTACTGCTTCGACGAGACCGGACGCACGGTGGAGGCGTGCGTTGCGGAAGTCACGAACACGCCCTGGGGTGAGCGGCATTGCTACGTGCTGACCGATCCCGTTCGCGAGTCCGACGGACCGGAGCTCTGGTCGGAGAAGGAACTGCACGTCTCTCCCTTCATGCCCATGGCGATGCGCTATCGCTGGCGCCTGTCGTCTCCGGAGGAGCGGCTGGCCGTCTCGATCGAGAATCACGACGACTCGGGGCACGCGTTCTCGGCCGGCATGACGCTGCGGCGCCGTCCGATGACGACCTGGCAAATGACCCGCGCGCTGCTCCGCCATCCCTGCATGACGGGGAAAGTCGCCGCGGCGATTCACTGGCAGGCCGTGCGGCTGTGGTGGAAAGGCGCCCGGTTTCATTCCCATCCGCGGCATCTCGCTGCGTCCGCCATCGCGGAAACGAGTCGTTCCTGAGCTGGAGCTGGAGAATGTCTGAATCGACTGCATTTGACCTGACCTCGACACTCGGCGACTGCTCCGACTGCGGCTACGGAGACGCATTCGCGCGACCGGCCACGGGGTCGTTGCTCACCCGGCTGATCCGCTCGCGGCTGCTGGCGTGCCTCGAGCAACTCAGTGAAGGTGAGCTCAGCCTGCGGGACGGACCGCTCGCCTGGGAGTTCGGGAGGACGTCGACCGATCGCCTGGCGGGGCAGCTGACGGTGCGCGACCACCGCTTCTACCGCTCCGTCGCGGCCGGCGGCAGCATCGGTTTTGGCGAGGCGTTCGTGCGGGGCGAATGGGAGACGGACGCGCTGACGCCGTTGATGCAGCTGTTCATCCGCAACATGGATCAGCTGGCGTCGGTCGACGGATTCTCGGCGCGGCTGTCGCAGACGGCGGCCAACATCGCCCATCGCCTCGCCAGCAACACGCATACTGGCAGCCGGCGCAACATCGCACGTCATTATGACCTCAGCAACGAGTTCTTCGCGCTGTTCCTCGACCCGACGCTGATGTACTCATCCGCACTGTTCGAATCGCCCGAAATGACGCTCGAGCAGGCGTCCATCGCCAAGCTCGATGCCGTCTGCCGGCGGCTTGACCTGCAGCCGGGGGACCGCGTGATCGAGATCGGCACAGGCTGGGGCGGTTTCGCACTGCATGCCGCCAGCAATTTTGGCTGTCACGTGACGACCACCACCATCTCCGAGCAACAGTACCAGCTGGCGCGCCGCCGGATCGATGAAGCGGGTCTCGCCGACCGCGTCCGGCTGTTGCGGGACGACTATCGCGAGCTGACAGGATCGTTCGACAAGCTGGTCTCCATCGAGATGCTGGAGGCGGTCGGGCACAGATACCACGACGTCTACTTTCGCAAATGCGACCGGCTGCTGCGCCGCGGCGGTCGGGCCGTCGTGCAGACGATCACCATTCCCGAGCAGCGCTACGCCGCGTACCTGCGCGCGGCCGACTTCATCCAGAAGTACATCTTCCCCGGCGGCTGCCTTCCCTCGCTGGCCGCCATTCAGGATTCCATCGGCCGCGCGACGCGGCTCCGGCTCGTCGAGCAGTTCGATTTCGGCCTCAGCTACGCCCGCACGCTCGCGGAGTGGCGGGCGCGATTCTTCGACCGGCTGGCGGACGTGCGCGACCTCGGTTTTGACGAACGCTTCATCCGCATGTGGCAGTACTACCTTTGCTACTGCGAAGCGGCCTTCCTGGAGCGGGCCGTCGGCGTCTCCCATCTCGTGTGGGTCAAAACGTAACGAGCAACCGAAATGGCCATAATGCATCTGCTTGCCCCCGCCATTCACGCCGCCGAACGAGGCCGTCTGCCCGACGCCGTCGTGCGCTTCGGAATCCGCCGCATGCTCGCCTCGAGACTGCGTGCGTTGCACGCCGGCGGCGAGCAGGCCCGTCAGCGCCGCAGGGCCGAATTCATCGAGCAATGCCGCCGCTCCCCCGTCGCGGCGCTGCCCGAGAAAGCCAACCAGCAGCATTACGAAGTCCCCGCCGAGTTCTACGAGCTGGTGCTGGGGCCGCATCGCAAGTACAGCTGCTGCTGCTGGCCCCACGACGCGGAGCGGCTCGAACAGGCCGAAGCCGAGGCACTGGAGATCACCTGCCATCGGGCCCAGCTGCAGGACGGCCAGTCGATCCTCGAACTGGGCTGCGGCTGGGGATCGCTGTCGCTGTGGATGGCCAAGCACTACCCGCACAGCACCATCACGGCGGTCTCCAACTCCGCTTCACAGCGCCGCTTCATTGAGGACCAGGCGCAGCGGCGCAATCTCGGCAACCTGCAGATCGTCACCGCCGACATCAACGACTTCCAGCCCCCCGCACCGGTCGATCGCGTCGTATCGGTCGAGATGTTCGAGCATGTCCGCAATCACGGCGAACTGCTGCGGCGGATCGCCACCTGGCTCAACCCCGGCGGCAAGCTGTTCGTGCATCACTTCGCGCATCGCACGACCCCCTACTTCTTCGAACCTGCCGGCGATTCCGACTGGATGGCCCAGCACTTTTTCTCCGGCGGAGTGATGCCGAGTCACGATTTGCTCCCTGAGTATCAGAGCGATCTACGCTCCGAGCAGCGCTGGCAGTGGAACGGCGAACATTACGCCCGCACCTGCGACGCCTGGCTGGCCAATCTCGACCGCGAGTCGGCCCGCGCGCTCCCCATCCTCAGTCAAACCTACGGCGACGCCGACGCCGCACTGTGGCTGCAGCGCTGGCGCATCTTCTTCATGGCCTGCAGCGAACTCTTCGCCTGGAGCGGCGGCCGGGAGTGGTTCGTGTCGCATCACCTGTTCGCGAGAACCTGACCATGGCCGAAATCCTCATCGTCAATGCCCTCGTCATCGCCAGCCTCATGCTCGCCGCCTGGCTCGTCAGCCTCCCGCTCCGCGATGTCAGCATCATCGATATCCTCTGGGGAAGCGGCTTCGCCGTCGTCGCCTGGGTCTCGCTGTACCGTGCCGGCGATCTCGCATCCGCTGAGATCGGCCCCTGGCTGATCGTCGCGCTCACCACCGTCTGGGGACTCCGCCTCAGCGGCTACCTCGCTTGGCGCAATCACGGTCAGCCGGAGGATCGCCGCTACGCCTCCATGCGCGAAAAGTGGGGCAAGGCCTTCCCCATCGTCAGCCTGTTCACCGTCTTCGGACTGCAGGGAGTCGTGATGTGGGTCGTCGCCCTCCCGGTCCAGCTCGGCATCTTCGAGAGCGATCAACCCATCGGGTGGCTGCTCGCGGCCGGCGTCTTCGTCTGGTGCATCGGCATGATCTTCGAGACCGTCGGCGACTGGCAGCTCGCCCGCTTCAAGTCGCATCCCGCCAACAAGGGAGAAGTCTTCGATCGCGGCCTCTGGCGCTACACGCGGCATCCCAACTACTTCGGCGACTTCTGCGTCTGGTGGGGACTCTACCTCGCCGGCCTCGCCTGCGCCGCCCCGTGGTGGACCATCATCGGCCCCATCATCATGTCCGTCCTGCTCATGTCCGTCTCCGGCGTCACCTTGCTGGAGCAGGACCTCAAGCAGCGCAAACCCGAATACGTCGACTACATCCGCCGCACCAACGCCTTCTTCCCCGGCCCCCCCAACCTCGCGGCCTGACGCAAGAAGCAAGAACCACGGAATACACGGAACACACGGAAAAGAATCAGGATCAAGAACCAAAAACCGCCTACCCCACAGCGCATCCGTGAACCCCCGCCACCAGTCTGCGGTTCACTCTCAGACTGATCGAATCGCGCCCCTAAGAATCGAGCGGTTCAAAGTTGACCCCGCCACGCCTCCTTCCCCTTCCGTCCCTTCCGTGTATTCCGTGGTTCCCCCCAAAGGCCAACTCAATGTCCTCCCCACATCCCCACAACTACGACATCGAGATCTTCTACGACGGCGACTGCCCCCTCTGCCGCCGCGAGATCAACATGGTCCGCCGCCTCGATCGCCGCAGCCGTCTCCGGCTCACCGACATCTCCGCGGCCGACTTCGACGCCGCCGCCTACCCCCTCTCCATGGCCGACTTCATGGGCGAGATCCAGGGCCGCCTGCCCGGGGGCGACTGGGTCACGGGTGTTGAAGTCTTCCGGCGGATGTACGCCGCCGTCGGCGGACGCTGGCTCGTCCCCATCACCCGCCTGCCCGTCATCTCGCACCTGCTCGACTTCGGCTACCGCGTGTTCGCCCGCAACCGCCTGCGTTGGACCGGACGCTGCGACGCCGCCTGCTCGCTCGACGCCGTCCCGACCAACACCCCCCGCACCTGATGGACACCCCCCGCCTCATCCTCCTGCTGCAGCTGGGAACCACGCTCCCCGTGACGGGCCTCATCTGGTTCGTGCAGGTCAGCCACTATCCGCTCTTCGCCGCCGTCGACGCCCCCTCCTTCCCCGCCTACGAAAGCCGACACCGCACCCTCACCACCTGGGTCGTCGCCCCCCTCATGCTCGTCGAGGCCGCCACCACGCTCCTCCTCTTCCGCGGCGTCCCGACTCTCCTCAGCCTCACCGAGGCCGCCATCGGTGCGGCCCTGCTCCTCGCCATCTGGATCTCCACCGCCGCCCTCCAGGTCCCCTGCCATCACCGGTTGTCGCAGGGCTTCGATCAACTAGCCTGGCGCAGGCTCGTGGCCACCAACTGGATCCGCACCGCCGCCTGGACCGCCCGCGCAGCCCTGCTCCTCGCCATCCTCGGCCGACTGCTCAGGGAGACCCCGTGATGCGCCACCTCGTGCTCGTCCTCGGAGATCAGCTCGATCGCCGCTCAGCCGCGTTCGATGGCTTCGATCCCGAACAGGACGCCGTCTGGATGGCCGAAGTCGAGGAAGAGGCGACCCACGTCTGGTGCCACAAGCTCCGCATCGCCGGGTTCTTCGCGGCCATGCGCCACTTCCGCGACGAGCTGCAGCAGCGCAACATCCGCGTCCTCTACCACGAACTCTCCCGCCGCCGCTCCGACGACCGCGGGCCTGATTTCCCCACCGTCCTCCGCAAGGACGTCCACAATCATCGCCCGTCGCGGCTCATCGTGCTGCAGCCCGGCGACTACCGCGTGCAGGAATCGCTGCAGCAGCAGGCCGACGAACTCGATATCGAACTCGAAATCCGCGACGACCGCCACTTCTATTGCGGCATCGACGAGTTCCGCGAATGGGCCGACGGCCGCTCGCGGCTGGTCCTCGAAGACTTCTACCGTCACCTCCGCCGCAAGCACCGCGTACTCGTCGGCGACGACGGCGAGCCCGCAGGCGGCGAGTGGAACTTCGATCAGGACAACCGCGAGCACTTCGACGCCGACGGACCCGGCCACATCAAGGCCCCCCGCTCCTTCCGGCCCGATGACGTCACCCGCTCCGTCATCGACATGGTCCACCGCCGCTACGACGGCCACCCCGGCGACTGCGACAACTTCGATCTTCCCGTCACCCACCGCGAGGCGCGCGCCCTCCTCCGCGACTTCGTCCGCCATCGCCTGGCGCACTTCGGCACCTGGCAGGACGCCATCTGGACCGGCCGCCCCTTCCTCTATCACTCCCGCCTCTCATTCGCCCTCAACCTGCACCTCATCTCCCCGCGCGACTGCGTGGCCGCCGCCGTCGACGCCTACGAGTCGGGCGACGCACCCATCAACAGCGTCGAAGGCTTCGTCCGGCAGATCCTCGGCTGGCGCGAGTTCGTCCGCGGCATCTACTGGCGCGAAATGCCCGGCTACATCGAGCGCAACGCTCTCCGCTGCGGCGACGTCGACGTCCCGCAGTTCTTCTGGGACGGCGACACCGACATGGCCTGCGTCCGCGACGCCATGCAGTCCGTCCTCAGGCACGGCTACGCGCACCACATCCAGCGGCTCATGGTGCTCGGCCTCTTCTGCCAGCTCGCCGGCGTCCACCCCCGCAAATTCCACGAGTGGCACATGGCCATGTACGCCGACGCCGTCGACTGGGTCAGCCTCCCCAACACCCTCGGCATGAGCCAGTACGGCGACGGCGGCATCGTCGGCACCAAGCCCTACTGCGCCAGCGGCAACTACATCAACCGCATGAGCAACTGCTGTGCGAACTGCCGCTACGATTACCGCGAGGCCGACGGCGACGACGCCTGCCCCTTCACCACCCTCTACTGGGACTTCCTCGACCGCCACCAGCGGCAGTTCGACTCAAACAATCGCATGAACTACCAGCTGGCCGGCCTCAAGCGGAAATCGGACGACGACCTCGC
The DNA here is from genome assembly GCA_041940305.1 of Planctomycetaceae bacterium. GTDB lineage: Bacteria > Planctomycetota > Planctomycetia > Planctomycetales > Planctomycetaceae > JBGTSJ01. The sequence goes on along the minus strand of JBGTSJ010000011.1, from coordinate 2,338 downwards.
CGGCATCCGCACCCGCGCCGCATCCCTCAAGCACAAGGTCCGCTATGGCGAGCGTCTCTAACCGCATGAGCTGGCGCGCCCTGCTGGTCTTCATCATCGTCACCTGGTGCGCGGCCCTCATCGGCATGCAAAACCCCCCCGACGCCTGGTACCGGCAGCTGCAGCGCCCCTCCTTCGCACCCCCCGACTGGGTCTTCGGCCCCGTCTGGACCATCCTCTACACCACCATGGCGATCGCCGCCTGGCTCGTCTGGCGCCGCCGCCCGCAGCAGTCCGTCAAAGCCCCCATGATCGCCTACGGAACCCAGCTCGCCCTCAACGCCGCCTGGTCCCCCCTCTTCTTCGGCGCCCACCGCATCGACGCCGCCCTCATCGTCATCCTCCTCCTCTGGTCCGCCATCGCCACCACCATCTTCCTGTTCTGGACCAGATCCCGCCCCGCCGCCACCCTCCTCCTCCCCTACCTCGCCTGGGTCACCTTCGCCACAGCCCTCAACTTCGAATTCTGGCGCCTGAACGCATAAAGCCGCGTGCCACGGGTGTGTCAACTGCCTATTGATCCGTGCCCGTCATCGAACAGCCGGCGGATGATTGAGAGATCACGATTGGCACGGTCGAGATGGACGGTTTTATCGTCGGCAGAGAATGAGAAGCGATTCACGCAAGAGTCCGGAGACGTCTATCATTGACACTGCGATGCCGAGCCGCCTGGGGCAGGGTTCCCGGAGGGCATCCGCTCAGACTGTCGTCCCGTGGGGAGCATTCGGGGAGGTCGCTATGCGAAATGCAGCGAGCATCGAGATCGACCGGCCGATTGACGAAGTCTTCCGTATGACCACCGATCATGTTGCGGAGTGGAGCATCGTCGTTGTGGAGGATGAGGTGGTCGACGCCAAGCCGGACGGAGTGGGAACAACGTTTCGCACCGTCACTGAGGACCATGGGAAAAGGATGGAGTTCCAAGGGGTCATCACACGATACGAGCCGCCCCGGGTCCACGCGATTCACCTGACGGGGGCCGTCTTCGACATCGACACTCAGTTTACATTCGACGATCTTTCCGGCCGGACACGGGTGACCCAGTCTGCCGACGTGACGGGGAACGGGTTGTTCAAAGTGCTTCTTTTCCTGTTTGGATGTATGATGTCGAGATTGCATTGCAGGGCGAGTGAACAGGAGCTCAAGAGCCTCAAACGATTCTGCGAGAACCGGAATGCCGCCGGTTGAAGCCGGGTTGCCAACTCACCGTTCAATGAGGGGGAACGAGAATGTCTCGGTCACACATCGCTGCGATGGGCATCGGATTTCTGGCAGGGTGGATCGCGTGCACGGTTCTTCCCGATGCCACGCCGCCGATGGCCCTGGCGGCGGAGGTGAATGACACGAGTGACGAGACGATCGCGCGCGTGAGACGCTCGCTGACCGGTTCGAAGTGGAATCTGGGTGACGGCGAATGGCAGCACTTCCTCTCCGACATGAAGACGACGAATCAGCTCGACCGCACCGGCAACTGGGTGGTGACGGACGGGCGGACGGCCTTGACCGGCGGTCGCGGAACGGAGGGGGCGGTCTACATCTGGAAGTTTGATGCCAACTTACAGAGAGCCACCATTACGAAGTACACCAAGGAACAGGACTTCTCCCGCCGTGCGAGCCGCATTGAGTAACCCGCCTCAGCCGCGCCGCGGCGATCGCCGGAACTGAATCTTCAGAGTAATCCGCCCCAGGCTCGTTCCAACTTGAACGTCGTGGGTGCATCTGCAGCTGCTCTTTGTTGAGATCATCTCTGAGCAGCGACCAGTTGCCGCTTCAACCGCCCCCCGGGCTGCGATCGTCGAATCGCGGGGTGACACAGGTTGGAACAACCTGTGTTCGCAGCACAGGAAACCGCTCCTCTGCGCCCGATCGTGGATGGCCCCGATCCCCGCATCCTGGTCTGCGGTCCACCGCTTCAACGAAGCCGAGCCCCGCCCTATTCGTTGACGCACGTCGTTTCCTTTCCGCGCCGGCTCCCACCGGCTTTCCCAATACCAATCCGGGACCGCATGGGCCGACACAGCCACATCGCAATCTGACTGTCCGAACAAACCCGCTTCGTTTCCTCCGCGGCCTTCTGTAAACCCCTTCCCCTACCCCCTCCGCCCGCTCACCCCCCAACCTCCCGCACGCACCCACCCCCACCCCTCCCCCCTTCCGTCTTCGCGCGTCTCCGCGCCTCCGTGTCAGCCTTCCCCCACCCGTCGCGTCATCCCCCCCCGCTCCCCTCCGACGCGCGCACCCATCCCCGATCCAGTGGACCACATTCACAACCACCACGATCGGACCCACCCATGCCCAC
>JBGTSJ010000010.1:0-224393 GCA_041940305.1 Planctomycetaceae bacterium | reverse complement strand
CATCCGGGTGAGGACGCGGAGGAAGGTGCTCTTGCCGCAGCCGGAGGGCCCGATGAAGGCGGTGACGGAGCGCTCGGGAATGGCGAGGTTGACGCTGAAGAGCGCCTGATTGGCTCCGTAGTAGAAGTTGAGGCCGCGGACGTCGAACTTGGTGCTCCGCACGGGTTTCTTGGCGGCGCCGCCGGCGCCAGCCGCGGCGACGCCGACCACGGGGGGCGGGAGCGCAGGTCCGCCGTTGCCCGCGGCGGGGCTCTGAGTCTTCTCCGGTGTCGGTTGCGCCATGATGGGCATCGGGTTCAGTACCGCAGCTTCTTCTGCGATCGGTTTCGGAGATAGATAGCCGTGGCGTTCATCAGCAGCAGGAGCGTCAGGAGCACCACGATTCCGGCCGCTGCGACATGGTGGAAATCCGGGTTCGGCATTCCGGCCCAGTTGAAGATCTGGATCGGCATCACCGTGAACATGTCGAACGGCGCCTCGATGAGGCCTTGCGGATTGTCGATCACATCCTGTGGCGTGGCAATGTTGCCGGGGGCAAAGCGGACGAAAGTGGTCGCTCCGATGAGGATCAGCGGGGCGGCTTCGCCGATGGCCCTCGAGAGAGCGAGGATGATGCCCGTCATGATGCCGGGAAGGGCCGCAGGCAGCACCTGGTGGCGCACCGTCTGCCACTTCGTGGCTCCCAGCGCGAGCGAGGCGTGACGCAGCGACGGCGGCACGGCGCGAAGGGCTTCGCGTGCGGCGACGATGATGACCGGGAGGATCATGAGCGTGAGGCTCAGCGCGGCGGAGACAACGCAGCGGCCGAAAGGGAGCGGAATCTTCGCGCCGAAGAGCGGGATCTCGGTCACGGCGATCGGTCCGTCCTCGCCGAACAGGCCGAACATCCGCACGAAGGCCGTCATGCCGAGGATGCCGAAGACGATCGACGGCACGCCAGCCAGATTGGCGAGATTGACCTGGATCACGCGGGTCAGCCAGTTGTCGCGGGCGAACTCTTCGAGATAGAGGGCCGCTCCAATGCCGATCGGGATGGCGAAGAGGGCGGTGAAGACGATCGTCCAGCCTGTGCCCCAGATACCGGCGAGGATGCCGGCCTTCTGCGGAAAGCGCGAGTCGAAGCTGCTGAGGAACTGCCAGTCGAGCCAGCCGGCGGCACTGTACAGCACGGCCCCCAGCAGCACGGCCAGGATGGCGACGCTGGACCAGGTGGAGAGGGCGCAGATCGTCGCGAAGACGCGGCCTTCGCGCTTGCCAGAGCTGAGCGGCGGCTGGCGCGGCGGACTGGGGGACGGGCGGACGGGGATCGGCGTGGCGACGCTCACTGGTACACCTCCCGGTAGCGGCGCATCACGCGCTGGGAGATGATGTTCATGGCGAGCGTCATGCAGAACAGCGTGAGCCCGACGGCGTAGAGGCTCTTATATTCGATCGAGCCGGTCGGCGTGTCGCCGAGGCTGATGTTGACGATGAAGCTGGTCATCGTCTGCATGCTTTCCAGCGGATTCCAGGTCAGGTTCGGCCGCTGCCCGACGGCCATCGCGACGGCCATCGTCTCGCCGATGGCCCTCGACACGGCGAGCAGGAACGAGGCGATGATGCCGGAGATGGCGGCCGGAAGGACGACGCGCACCGAGACGTCGAACTTGGTGGAGCCGAGGGCATAACCGGCTTCGCGCAGGCTGCGCGGAACGGCGCGGAGCGCATCCTCGCTCAGGGAGCAGACCATCGGCACGATCATGATGCCGACGACGATCCCGCCGCTGAGCGCGTTGTATGTCGAGACCCGCATCCCCAGGAGGTCCTGGAAGATGGGCTTGATGAGATAGGGCGTAATGAACTGCAGGGCGAAGTAGCCGTAAACGACCGACGGCACCCCGGCGAGCAGTTCGAGCACGGGCTTGACGATCGAGCGGACGCGCGGGGAGGAGTACTCGCTGAGGGAGACGGCGCTGAAGACTCCGATCGGCAGGCCCACGACGGCCGCCAATCCGGCGACCCAGAAGGTCCCCGCCACGAGGGGCAGGACGCCGAAGTTTTTGTCGCGAAACGCCGGCGTCCACTTGGTGCCGAAGAAGAACTCCTTCGGGCTGACGCGCTCGAAGAAGGCCGCGTTGGATCGGTCCTGGCCGACGCCGGTTTCCTCACCGAGTCCGGGGATCGCGACGACCGACTCCACGACGAGGACGAAGACGATGCCGACGGTAGTGGCCACCGAAACCAGCGCACACAGGAGGAGCGCGAACTGAATCAACTGCTCCTTCGCCCGGGAGAGCGTGAACCTGCGGGAGAGCGCACCCGCCGGCGGTCCGCTCGACGGAGCGGGCGATGAGGCCGGGGTGTTGGTAGGGGCGCTCATGGATGGCTGTCTGCGTCGTGAACTCTCAGAAACCCGGTTTCTTCAAGAAACCGGGTTTCTCCAGAACGGCCGCCCGTTCAGGGAGCGATGGCGAGCGCCTTCAGCTGCTCCTTGTTGCTGACGTAGTAGGCGTAGCCGAAGTAGCCGAGCGCGTACGGGTCGCCGGCGACGCCCGTGACGAGGACGTTGTCGTCCTCGCTCTGCTGGTAGTCGGCGCGGCTGGCGCCGGATTCACCGACGATGGCTTCGGTGAAGTAGTCGAACGTTCCGGAGGCGGTGCCGGGTCCGTACAGGTTGATCGGCTCATCCGGCCACTCCGGGTTGATCTCGCTCCACTTGGTGACTTTGCTCTCCGGTGCCCAGATCTGCTTCAACTGTTCGACGGTCATACCGGCAACCCAGTCGTTCTCGGGATGCACGACGACCGTCAGCCCGTCGATGGCGATCTTGAGTTCCAGGTACTCGATGCCGGCCGCGTTGAGGGCTTCGATCTCCGAATCCTTGATGGGGCGAGAGGCGTCGCTGATGTCGGATTCGCCGCGGGCGAAGATTTTGAAACCGCTGCCGGTGCCGGACGTGCCGACGGGGACGCGGACGTCCGGATGCTCGGTTGAGAATTCTTCCGCAACGGCGGCGGAGATGGGTTGGACGGTGCTGGAACCATCGATGACGACGTCACCGGAAAGCTCACTTCCGAGGCTGGTGCCGGCAGCCGCGATGGCGTCGTCGAGGGTCTGGCGGGTCGCCGCAAGTTGTTCCTGATTCAGCCGCACGTAACCGACGTCGGCGACGAGCTGCTGCCCTTCGTCGGAGAGGTAATACTGGAGGTAGGCGGCGACGGCTGGCTTCTTCAGCGACTCCTTGCTGACATACAGGTACAGCGGCCGGGAAAGCGGCGTGTACTCGCCGGCTTCGACGGTCTCGTCTGTGGGGAAGACGGCCCCCTCCGGCATCGTGCCAGTCACTTCGGGAGTTCCGGACGCTCCTGTTCCCCCCGTCCCCGTCGGCGCTACGCTGGTTGAGGAATCGCTGCTGCAGCCGAAGAGACCGCTGAGCAGCGCGAGCGTCAATAGACTGCTCAAGGGGGTGCGTGGCATGGTGACGTCCTTCAGATTTTAGAGGAGAATGAGCGTTAGAATCGCGTCAGGGCGAGGTGCGTCGACGCTCAAATGTTAAGGTCGAATTGTTAAGAAGTAGACCAGCCAATTGTTAAGAAGTCGCGAAGGAGGCGTGCCGAATCTGGAATTTGCTGGAAGGTGTAAGTCTTTTATTGGTAAATTGTTGTGTAATCTTCACGGGTTGTGGTTTGCTAAGGGCAATCTCACCGTGAACTGCGTGCCCTTCCCAAGTTCGCTGGCGATGGCGATCTCCCCGCCGAACTGCTGCACCACGTGCTTGACGATCGACAGGCCGAGGCCGGTCCCGCCGACGGCCCGGGCCCGGGCGCGGTCGACCCTGTAGAACCGCTCGAAGATGCGCTGCTGGTCTTCGCGGGCGATGCCGATGCCCGTGTCCGAGACTTCGAGGATGCCCCACTGGCCGTCCCGGCGAACCTGCACGCTCACCCGCCCCTGCGGGGGGGTGTACTTGATGGCGTTGTCGAGCAGGTTCTCGATGAGCTGGCGGAGATCCCCTGATTCGGCAAGGACGTGGCAGGGCTCACTGCCGGCAGTCTCCAGTGCGAGCTGCTTGGCGTCTGCAATCGGCTCGAGGTCCCGCACGCAGTCGGCGACGGCGGCCCCCAGAGAGATGGGGGACAGCTCGACGGTCTGTTGCGACTCGATCCGGGCCAGGCGCAGCAGGTCGAGGATCAGGGTCTCCAGCCGCTGGGCCTGTTCGATGATGCGGGCGAGGAACCTGCGGTTGTGCTCGGGGTCATCAACGGCCCCGTCGGAAAGCGTGTCGGCGTAGGCCTGGATGGCGGTGAGCGGAGTCTTCAGTTCATGCGACACATTGGAGACGAAGTCGCGGCGCATTCGTTCCAGACGCCGCAGTTCGGTGACATCGTGCAGGACGAGCACGGCGCCGCGCTGGGGCTCTCCGGCGAGCGGGGATGCTCCGAGGGAGATGGTTTTGTCCTTGCGCGGGATCTCGAACTCCGACTGGTGTATCTGCTGCGACTGCAATGCGGCCCGGGCTCCTGCTTCGATGCCTGGAGACCGCACGACTTCGAGCAGGGGACGACCGATGACCTCGCGGCGCGGGACGTCGAGCAGGGATCGGGCCGCTCCGTTGAGGTACAGGACTCGCTCGGCGCCGTCGACGACGATCACGCCTTCGACCATTGTGCCGAGGACGGTTTCGAGCAGGTCGGTGTCCTGGGACAGGGCCGCTTCCCGATGTTCCAACTCGGTGACGCGGGCCTGGAGATGTTGGACTCCCTGATCGACGGCCGCCGCAGCGTCTTCGAGAATCGCGTGCATCGCGCTGCGGGCGTCGCCCGAGACCATGCTACGGGCCGTCTGATTGAGAGCATCGACGGTGCGGCCAACGGGTCGGAGCGCAAACCAGCCGGCGGCCGCCGCGGCTGCGGTCCCGCAGGCCAGCATCACCCATAACCACGCGCCATCGCCGGCTATCAGGAGTCCGACCGCCGCCGTGAGCAGGACGGCGGCCTCAGTGGCCGCGAAGCATCGCCAGTACAGCTTCGAGCTCAGCATCGGTCACGCGGGACGGTTCCAGGTCGCTGAGCGCCGAGCGGGCGGGGGCGGGGGCGGGGGCGAGTACATTCTGGACGGATGCCAAGGGGGCGGATGGTTCGGTCCGCCGCTCCGGGTTCATTTTGCTGTACGCGACAGACGCTGGCCCAGTTTGCTGATAGCGGACTGCGATTCCTTGCGGGCCTCGTTGAATCCGGCGGGAGTGACGTTTCCGCCCCGGACGTAGTCGAGCACGATCTGCTCGGCCACCATGAGTTCGCGGCAGGCGTCGGGGACTTCGTCGGCCACTTCGAGCGGGATGGTGGTGACGCCGTTGCGGTCTCCGTGCAGCAGCATGCCCGGCTCGATGATCATTCCTCCGACGGTGACCGGGACGTTCATGTGCAGCATGTGGCAGTAGCCGTGGGCGCAGATGGTTCCGTTCGTGAAGGCGGGGAAGCCGATGGCTTCGACCTGGTCGAGATCGCGCCCCGCGCCGGAGGTGATGATGCCGGCGCCGCCGAACGCCTTATAGACGGAGCACATCACCTCGCCGAAGGTGGCGGAACAGGTCGGTTCGTCGAGGTCCTGGAAGACGACGACGGCGGGACCGGGGAGTTCGCCGAAGGCTTCGACCTGCTCGGTCAGCCCGGCGTAGACGTTGCCGCTGCGCGGCGGGGACTTGCTGCGAAAGGTCGTGGTGACGGCGAAGCCGACCATTGGCGGCAGGCTGGGGAAGCAGCAGCGGATGGAATCATCCATGAATCCCGCGCTGCGGGGCTGCACGTCGAACAGCTCGACGACGTTGCAGACGGTCGGGGTGTCGTACTTGCCGAGCGCGGCGAGGCAGTCGGCGGAGATGCTCATGTTGCTCATTGCTGGCGGACCTCTCGCGGTGAGTTGCGGATTCGACGCGACTATACCGGACGTGGCCGGGTCTGTCGCGGACACGGAGTGCGTGGGAATTGCGAGCGTGAGCGGGCCGTGATCCGTGTGGACAGTACCGGAGGCCGTCCGTACCATAAGTTTGCTTCGTTCAATCCTGCTTGATTCCCGGCAGATTCCAGAGACTGATGCCCGCACCCGAGCCGGACGATCGCGACCTGCAGGAGATTCGGACCCTGCTGCGTTCCGCGGGTCTGCGGAGCACGCCGGCGCGCATCCAGGTGCTCAAGGAGCTGCGGCGGGCGAAGGCGCCGATGACGCACGCCGAACTGGCGGAGAAGCTGGTGCCGCTGGGGTTCGACAAGGCGACCGTGTTCCGGAACCTGTCCGACCTCACCGAGGCGGAGATCCTGCATCGGGCCGAACTGGGGGATCACGTCTGGCGATTCGAGATGCGGAATCCGGACGATGCCCACGCGGGGAGCCATCCCCATTTTGTCTGCGTGGACTGCGGCAACGTCACCTGCCTGGACGAGATGGAGTTCACGGCGGCGTCGCGGCAACGCTCGGCGGAGATCGCCCGGATCACGGAGATCCTGATCAAGGGGCACTGCTCGACCTGCGACGCTCGAGGCGGGCGGCGGCGAGGTGCGAGGATGGAGCCGACTCCGCATTCGCACGGGTAACATGCGATCCCGGGTCCACGCCGGGATCGGCCGGTTCGATTCATCGGTCGCCGATTAGCGCTATTGCGGTGCAATTGCGGAGGTTACAATGTCCGCGGGGCGAACGGGCGATCCGCCGGAGCAGCGGGGCGGCGCCGAATCGCGGCTGCATCATCGCATGAGGAGAGGCCCATGTCGCAGGCGGACCTGGCTCTGTTGCAGACGGAATTGACGGATCGGCTGTCGGGTCTGGAGCGGCGGGTGCGATGGATCGCCGTGATCCGGGGAATCGGCGTGCTGGCGGTGGCCGTGGCAGCCACGATCGCGACCGGCCTTGTGGTCGATCTGTTGTGGGACCTGCCGGTGACAGTCCGCACCGGATTGCTGGCGGCGGTGGGACTGGTGGCACTATTCACGGCCTGGCGGATGCTGCTGCGTCCGGTGCTGCGGCATGCTGACACATCGGAGTTTGCCGCGCTGGTCGAGTCGGCCCATCCGGAGTTGCAGGAGCGGCTGTCGTCGACGGTTGAGCTCAGCAATCCCTTCGTGCCGGAACGGGAGAAGGGGTCCGCGCTGATGCGCGAACTGCTGATGCAGCAGACGCGGCAGGCAGTGTCGCGGGTGGATGTGGGTGACGCGGCGAAGGCGGATGGGGCGGGCCGCTGGGGCGTGGCGGGGTTGTTCGCTGTCGCGGCGCTGCTCGTGCCGTTTCTGTTCTTTGAGGGGTACGGCCTGCTGCTGACCCGGTTTTTTGCGCCGTGGCAGAACCTGGACCGGGCGTCGAACCTGTACTTTGAGGTGGAGCAGGGTGATCGAACCGTGGCGCGCGGCTCCGATGTGGAACTCGCGGCGGTACCACGGTGGCGCTTCAAGCAGGAAGACCGCCCGCTGGATGTCTGGCTCGAATGGCGGACGGCCGTTGACGAATCGGATCGCCGGCGGATGACGTGGGACGAGCAGCGCGGCAGCTACATTGCCGTGATGCCGCATGTGTTTCAGCCGTTCGACTTTCACGTCGCGGCCGAGAACGCCCGCTCGCGCACGTATCACGTGAACGTCGTTGAAGCGCCGGCGCTGGCCGCGCTGGCGGTGACGGTGGAGCCTCCGGCGTATACCGGTCATCCCGTGCAGCGGATCGACGGAGCCGTGGGAGAGATCGTGGCGCTGGCGGGGAGCCGGCTGACATTCGATATGCAGTTCAACAAGCCGGTCGCCGCGGCGGAGTTCTTGTGGACGCCCGAAGCGGGTGACGCGGATGCGAAGGAGGCACCGGCCACGGTGCAGCATCCCGTCGAACTTGCGGGGGATCGTGCGGGTGCACGGTACATGCTCACAGCTGTCGAAGGGGGACGCTTTTCGTTCCGGCTGACGGATGAGCATTCGCTGCACAACGCGAACGAACCGTTTCGCCGGCTGCGGGTGACGGCCGATGCCGCGCCGCAGATCGCGTATGCGGATCAGCGGGATGAGATGCAGGCGCGTCCGGATGATCTGATTCGCGTCCCGGTGACGGCGAGCGACGACTTTGGCCTGGCCGCACTCGAACTGCATTACGAGATCATTGCGGGCGGTGAGGGGACCGGTCTGCTGGAGTGCGACCCGGCGCTGCTGGGGGGGACCGAATTGGATCATGTCTTTCCGTTCGATCTCAAACCGCTGGGTGTTGCGGACGGAGGTCTGGTGGCGATTCGGGCGCGGGCGGCGGACGAGCGGCCCGATCCGGGTCCTAACGAGTCCTGGACCGAACGGCGATTGATCACGATCGCGGACGAGGCTGATCCGTACAACGCGCGGGAGATCGCGGAGCGGCAGCAGCAGTTGCTGGAGGAGATCCGGGCGATCCGGCAGGAAGTCGTGGCCGACTGCGAGCAGGTGGAAGATCTGCGCGCCAATGCGGAGCAGATGCAGCAGCAGAACCAGCCGTTCGCGCGGAATGAGGAGCTGTCGCCGCTGGCTCAGTCGGAGCGCGAACTGACGGAACGGCTCGATCAACTCGCCGCGCTATTCGAGCTGCATCCGCTGTATGCCAACATTGCTGAGGAGACGCGCGAGATTGGCGAGCAGAACCTGACGGAGGCCGCGCAGCATCTGGAGCAGGCGGAACCGGCGGCGGTCGCCGACAAGCCGGCCGAACTGCAGCAGGCGGGCGAGAAACTGCAGGCCGCCGCCGACCGGCTGCAGGAACTCGAGGGGGACTTTGAACAGCTGGCGCAGCTGGAGCAGGACCTGCTGGAACTGCAGCGGCTGGCGGACCGGACGGAGCGTCTTGCCAATGATGTCGCGGCGCTGGACGAGCAGCGTGACGCCGCCAACGAAGCCAATGCGAACAACGCCCAGGTGCCCCAGCCGCAGCAGCAACAGATTGCGGCCGAGCAGGAGCGCTTACAGAACGAACACCAGGACCTGACGTCGGACCTGAATGAACTGCTGAATCACCGGCCCGAGTTGCTGGATGCGGCGTTTCAGAATCAGCTCGATCGGCTGGCCGAACTCGCACGGCAGGCGGGTCAGATCGCCGATCGCGAAGATCGCCTTGCCGAAGCGCTTGAGCAGGAAGCGATGGAGCACGGCGAGTCGCTGCAGCCGCTGGCGAACCGGCAGCAGGAGCTGACCGAACAGGCCGAACAGCTGGCGTCGCGACCGGAAATGGCGGCCGCGCAGCCGGCCGATCCGCTGGACGTCGAGGAGCTGCGGCAGGCGCTGGAGCAGTTGCAGGCCGGCAATTCCGAGGAAGCGGCGCGTCTGCAGGAGAACGCGGCCCGCGCCATGGAACGTCTGGCCGAGGAACTGCGGAAGAACGCCGAACTGCCTTCCGATCCGCAGGCGGCGGCTCGGGAACTCGCCGAGCGGCAGCAGGCGCTGCGTCAGGAAATGGAGCAGGCGCTGAACCGCGACCCGCAGGAGAGCGAGCCGGGCGCCGAACCGAATCAGGAAGAGGAACCGGCATCCCCCCAGGAACTCGCCGCCGCGGAGGCGGCGATCCAGGCGGCGACCGCCCAGTTGCCGACTCCGCCGTCGTTGCGGAACCAGCAGCAGCAGGCGGTTGATCAGGCGGACGAGACGCTGCGCAAGCTGAACGAGGATCAGCCGCAGGAGGCGCTGGCGGCGGCTGAACGGACGCAGCAGGCTTTGGAACAACTCGCCCAGCAGTTCCCCAGCGAGGAAGAACGGCTGCAGCAGGCCGTGCAGGAAGTAGAACGGTTACAGCAGCAGCAGCGGGAAGTGGCGCAGCAGGCCGCGGAGACGGAAGCCGGCGCCGCGGAGCGACCTGCTGAAGAGACCGCCCAGCGGCTCGAACAACTGGCGCAGCGCCAACAACAGATCGCCCAGGACGCCGCGCGTCTCGACGCACCCGGCCATGAGATGCAGCGCAACGAGGCTGCGCAGGCCGCGGCAGAAGCGCAGCGTCAACTGTCGTCCGAGAACCTGCCGCAGGCGGGAGAGGCACAGCGGGAGTCGCAGCAGGCGCTGGCCGATCTCGAACGGGCCTTGCGCAACGAGCCGACCGCCGGCGAGCAGGTCGCGCAGATGCAGGCCGAGCAGGAGCAGATCCAGGGGGCCGCGCATCAGGCGGCGCGATTCCAGAACCAGCAGGACCTGGCCGCCCAGGCCGAGGCCCAGCGGCAACTCGCCGAGCAGGTCGCACAACTGGATGTCCCCGCGCATCAGGAACAGCAATCCGCCGCGCAGGAAGCGGCGCAGGCGGCGGCCGAAGCACTGAACCAGTCCGCGCAGGATCCGACTCAGTCCGAGCAGGCGATGGCGGCGCTCGAACAATCGCAGCAGGCGTTGGGCCAGCTCGCCGAGAGCGTGACGCCGGAGAACGCGCAGCCCCAGGTCGCGCAGAATGCCGGTCAACCGCCGGAAGGATCCGAACCGAACGGGGAAGCGCCGGCTGATGCCGCCCCACCAATGGGTGAACAGCCTGCCGCGATGGCGGAGCATCCGTCCGCTCCGCAGAACCGCGAGTTGGCTCAAGCTGCAGCCGAGCTGGCTCAGCAGCAGCGCGAACTGGCTCAGCAGAGTGCCGGCCAGCCGCCGGCCAATAATGCCGAGGCGGCCCAGGCGGAGCCGCCGATGGGGGAACAGCCCGGCGACGCGGAGGCCGCGCAGGCGGCGACCGAAGCGCTGCAGCGTCAGTCGGAACTCGCCCAGCAAGCCGCGGCCCTGGCGCTGGAGACGGCGCAGCAGTCGGGTGCAGAATCGGCCGCGACGGAGCAGGCCCGCGAGTTCGCGGAGCAGGCGGCGCAGGCTGCCGAGCAGGCGATGAGCGGACAGCTTGCACAGGCCGCCGAAACGGCGAACCAGGCGGCTGAGTCGGCGCAGGAGTCGTCCGCAGAACTGGCCAGCCCGTCGGACGGCAACTCGCCCGCCCAGCCTCAACTGGCCCAGCGTGCGGAAGAACTCGCTCAGCAGCAGAGCGAGAACGCGCAGCAGCTCGCGCAGGCCGCGCAGTCGCCGCCGGCCCGTCAGGCGGCACAGCAGCGGAGCCAGCAGCAGTTGGCCCAGGCGACCGCGCAGATGGAGCGGGAACTGCAGGACATTGCCGAGCAGCTCTCATCCGCACCGCTGTCGCGGGAGGAACAGGCTCAACAGGCCTCGCAGTCGCAGCAGGCGTCGCAGCAGGCCCAGACATCGATGCAGTCGGCCGCTTCGCAGCAGCAGCAACGAAACTTCCAGCAGGCGTCGCAGTCGGCCCGCCAGGCGGCGGAAGCGTTGCGGCAGACTGCCCAGCAGGCGACTTCGGCGCAGCCTTCACCCGAGGGTCAGCCGTCGCCGGTGCCGGGAGAAGTCGGCCAGCAGGTTACGGACGCCGCGCGTCAGCTGCAACAGGCGGGCGAGCAACTGGCGCAGAACCAGCCCGGTCAGCTGCCGTCGCCGGAAGGTCAGCCCGGCGAGAACGGCGAACTCGCCCAGGGCGAGGGTGACGAGGCGTCGCGCGGCGCGGCCGAAGAGGGAGAGATGCAGTCGGACGCGTCGCAACAGCAGCCGGGTGAAATGCAGCCCGGCGAGAACGGTTCGCCGATGAATCCTTCGGCTGCGCAGTCACTGCAGGAAGCGGCCGCCGCATTGCAGCAGGCCGCCCGTCAGCTGCAGCCGTCGCCACAGCAGCGGATGTCGCAGTTGAGCCAGAACGCATCGCAGCAGGGGAGAGCGGGCCAGCCGCCGCCGAACTCGGAAGCCGCGAACAATCCCGGCTCGGATTCGAGTCCGGGCGTGAACCTGACAGACCTCGAACTGCACCTGCAGGAACTCTCGACCCGCAACTGGGGCGAGCTATCGGGCACGCTCAAGACCGAACTGCAGAACACGTCGCGCAAGCGGCCGGAAGGAGACTACGCCCGGCTGATCAAGCTGTACTTCGAGGATATCTCGCGACGGCAGGCGCCAGAGGTGCCCGCAGCCCCTACGAAGGAATGACCATGCGGCAGCTCCTCAAACACCTCTTCCTGCCGGGTCTGGTGATGGCGATGTTGAATGCGCCCGCCTGTGCCGAGCTGGATGCGGCGCGGCAGGCGGAGGTGGACACGGCGGTCGCGCGGGCCCTCGATTACATCGCCTCGCAGCAGGAGTCGACCGGGGCGTGGAAGACGGATTCGTACGGCGAGTGCACGGCGGCGACCTCGTTGGCGGTGATGGCATTCATGGCGGCCGGGCATCTGCCGGGGGAGGGGCCGTACGGGACGCAGATCGACCGCGGCATCCGCTGGGTGCTGGAGCATCAGGAGGACAACGGGATGCTCGTGCATCGCCGCAGCCACGGGCCGATGTACAGCCACGGCATCAGCACGCTGATGCTCGCGGAGGCGGCCGGCATGGTGAACGAGGCGGACGCGGCCGACCTGCGGAGGGCATTGGAGCGGGCCGTCAAGCTGATTCTCGAATCGCAGGACGTCGATAAGGACCGGCGGCATGCGGGGGGCTGGCGGTACCAGGTGGACAGCCGTGACAGCGACCTGAGCGTGACGGCGTGGCAGGTGCTGGCGCTGCGTGCCGCCAAGGACGTGGGCTGTGACGTGCCGGCGGAGTCGATCGACTTCGCCATCGAATACGTGAAGAACTGCAGCGTGCGGGACAACCGCGGCTTCGGTTACCAGCCCGGCAGCGGCCAGACGCAGACGCTGACCGGCACAGGCATCACGGCGCTGGAAGTCTGCGGCCTGCATCACGCGCCGGAGTCCATCGGCGGCGCCGACTGGCTGCTGGACAACCCGCTGGACTACGGCAGCAATTACTATTTCTACGGCGTCTACTACACCGGCGTGGGGATGTTCAAGATGGGGGACAAGTACGCCGAGCGGACGCACGAGCGGCTGGTGAACCTGCTGCTGCCCCGGCAGGACGGGAACGGAAGCTGGGAGTCGCCGCACGGGGGCGAGCGCGGCATCGGGCGGATTTATTCGACGAGCCTGGGGGTGCTGGCGCTGACAATCGAGTACCGGTACCTGCCGATTTATCAGCGATGAATCCGGCTGCAGCGCACAAAGAACCCCGGCTTCTTGAAGAAACCGGGGTTCTGAGGACGTCGCGCTGGAATTGCTACTCCTGCACCGCGCGGAAGGCAAAGCGGTCGATGAGGACGAGCGGCTTGGTCGGCTGGGCGCGGCTCTCCTGATAGGGGAAACCGTACATGTGGACCCATCCGGTGTTGAGCTCGGCCACATAGACCCCGCCGTTGGCCGGAATGTCGCCGCCGGCTCCCGCCTGCTGAATCACGAAGCGACCCGGGACCATGACGTATTCGGCGTTGTCGCCGACTTTGAAGTCGGCCGCGAGGTTGCGGGCCCAGGTCTGGGTAAATCCGCCGGCCTGCGTGGTATAGCCTGCACCGAGGAGGCGGCCGGTGACGAGGTCGAGGACAAAGACGGCGTCGCTGGTGCTGTCGCCGGTGTTGACCGAGGTCAACACGATCTTCTGGCTGCGGTCCACCGCCGTTGCCTGGGCCTCCTCATGCGGCCAGTAGACAGACAGGCCCAGTCCAAACAGGACGCCCGCCGCCAGCCAGGCCGCTCGACCGTCATACCAGCGCGCTTTCACAGGACCACTCCTCAATGCGGGTTTGCGGGGACGGCCCGGCAGTCGATCTGCGGGCCGCGAGACATTGTCCGACGGGGTCGGCGGGAGCCGGCCGGCGATCGCGCGGGGCGTACCCTCCGAACGAATCCATCATACCGGAGTTCAGCGATGCGGGCCAGATGAAGAGGCCCGCCGGCGCAGGGCAGCACTGACGCGCCGGGCCGGGTCGATTACGATAGCCTCTATTCCCTGCGGTTCCGGCGAAGACAGGTGTGCCGGTCCGCGATCCGGCAGCAGCGTATGAGAATCCAGACGGACGTGCACGACGCCCGCGACTGCCGCGGCGGATTCGTGTCGATCGGCAATTTCGACGGCGTGCATCGCGGCCATCAGCAGATGGTGGGGCGGCTGGTCGCGCTGGCACGCGCGGCGGCGGCGCCCTCCGTGGTGCTGACGTTCGACCCGCATCCCATCCAGTTGCTCGCACCCGGCCGTGCTCCGCCGCTGCTCACATCGCTGGACGAAAAGGCGCGGCTGCTGGAGGGCTGCGGCGTGGATTGCCTCATCGTGTACCCCACCAGCATGTCCCTGCTGGAACTGTCGCCCCGCGAGTTTTTCGACCGGATTCTGCGGGATTCCCTGAACGCCCGGGGACTGGTCGAAGGGCCGAACTTCTGTTTCGGCCGGGGACGCTCGGGCACCGTCGAGACCCTCCGCCAGTTCTGCGATGACGCCGGGATGTCGATCGAAGTCGCCACTCCCGTCGGCGTCGGCGATCAACTGGTCTCCTCAAGCGTCATCCGGACTGCCCTGGCCGCCGGAGAGTTTGACCGCGCCCTGGGAATGCTGGGGCATCCCTACCGGCTCGCCGGTCAAGTGGTGCGCGGGGCGGGCCGCGGAAACCGGCTGGGATTCGGGACGGCGAATCTCAGCGGCATTCCCGTGCTGCTGCCGTCCGACGGCGTGTACGCCGGCCGATCCCGCGTCGATGAGATTGAGTATCTGGCGGCGGTGCACATTGGTCCCAACCCGACATTCGAGGAGCAGGCCCGAAAGGTCGAAGTTCACTTGATCGATTACGAAGGGGGCGAACTGTATGGGAGGGAGATGCATGTGGATCTGACGGCGCGAGTCCGGGGCACTCAGGTGTTTTCCGGCGTGGAGGCGCTGCGGGCGCAGTTGGCGGACGACATTGCGGTCGTGCGCCGGCTTGCGAGGGCCGATGCATCAGGCTCTTCGTGAAATGCGGCGCCGGAGCGACCGCCCGCCTTTGCCCATCTGTTGCAGACCTCAGCGGCGGCAGCGAAACCGAAGTCCCGATGCTGTCGCGGTTTATTGCAGATTGACCCCCTGCGGCCAGAGTCGTAGACTGAAGTAAGATCTGTCCTTCGCATGACTCCCTGGCGATGCCCACCGGAGCCTTTCCCATGTTGCTGACTCCCATTGCTTCCCGTCCGCAACGGACCGCGTTGTCGATCGCTGCAACCGCGGCGTTCGTCATGACATGCCTCGTCGCGTCTCCCGCCTGGGCGCAGAAGAATATGCGCACTGAAGTGCTGGAGGCGCAGGGGGACGGTTTTCCGATTCACATCTCGTACTACCCGGCCCTGGAAGAGAAGAACCCGGGTGGGATTGAGAACGCGCCGGTCATCATCCTGCTGCACGGTGAGAACGGCAGCCGGCTGGTGTGGGACAAGAGTTCGGCACCGCAGGGAGGAAAGGCGTTCGCGGAGGTGCTCAACGACATCGGCTATGCGGTCGTGACGGTGGACCTGCGCAAGCACGGTGAGAGCGTCATCGAGGGCGAGTCCAAGGTGCTCGACAACAACGATTACTACAAGATGGCGCACGGGGACCTGCCGGCCGTCAAGATCTTCCTGACCGAGCAGCATGAGGCGAAGCAGCTCAACGTGAACAAGCTGGGGATTGTCGCGAGCGACATCATGGCGCCGGTGGCTTTGGAGTACGCCGAACTCGACTGGCGGCAGGCTCCGTACCTGGACGGGCCCGGTGGATCACCGGGGACCCCGCGCGGGCAGGACGTGCGCGCGATCGTGCTGCTCTCGCCGGTCTCGAGCATCGGCCGGGTGAATGGGACTCGGGCGCTCAACTTCCTGAAGAAGCCGGAACTGGGCATCGGATTTGTGCTCGTTGCGGGCACGCGGGACGCTGCTGATCGGAACCAGGCGTCGAAGATGAACGAGGTGCTGACGGCCATCCGTCAGAATGAGGAACGGGTTGAGTTCCTCCGCCCCAACACCAATGCCCGCGGAACCGATCTGCTGGCCAATCCGGCCGCACAGATCGAGATCCCGATGCTGGAAGCCTTTAAGCAGTACGTGAAGGATTCCAGCAGCGAGTGGCGGACGCGCCGCAGCCGCTATGACCGGGATACCTCTTCGCGTTAATTCCCGGTTGCTCCCCCTCATCGCCCATGCCGCCCGATCAGCGCCTGCTGGTGACGCTGTGCACGTATAACGAGCGCGGCAACGTGGAGCGGCTGATCCCCGAGATCCACAGGCACGAACCGCATGCGGACGTGCTGGTGATCGATGACAACTCGCCCGACGGAACGGGGCAGGTTGTGGATGAGATGGCGGCGCGGGACTCCCGCGTCCGGATCCTGCATCGGCCGGGGAAGCAGGGGCTGGGCACGGCGACCGTCGCCGGGTTTCGATACGGCGTCGAGCAGGGTTACGACCTGCTGCTCAATCTGGACGCCGACTTCTCGCATCCGCCGGAGGTGATTCCCGCGCTGGTGGCCGCGTCGGAGCGGGTGGACGTGGCCGTCGGCTCGCGGTATGTGGCGGGCGGGGGCGTGGAAGGCTGGGGGCCGCGACGGCACTTCATGAGCCGCGCGATCAACACGTATGCGAGGCTGGTACTGGGGCTGAAGACGAAAGACACCAGCGGGAGCTTTCGCTGTTACCGGGTGTCGGCGCTGCGGGCGGTCGATCTCGACCGAATCCGGGCGAAGGGGTATGCGATCCAGGAGGAGATCCTGTTCCGCTGCCGCCGGGCGGGCTGCACGTTTGAGGAAGTGCCGTTCGTGTTTCGGGACCGGACGGTGGGGGAATCGAAAATCAGCTGGCAGGACGCGGTGGGAGCGCTGTGGGTGCTGCTGACGCTGCGGCTGCGCGGCGGACAGTCGCGGTCGCCTGCGGCCCCCCGCTAAACTACGCTGACCCCTGCCCCCAGATCCCTGACGGCTGCCTTATGATCATCCCGCGACACGTGCCGACGGTGGAGAGCGTCGGCCGGCATTACGACGACTTGGACGTGTATTACCGGGAGATCTGGGGCGAGCACGTCCACCACGGGCTGTGGCGGACCGGCCGCGAGTCGGCGGAAGACGCCTGCGAGCAGTTGATCCGGCTGGTGGCGGACGAGGCGCAGGTTGGGGAAGGGAGGATCGTCTGCGACGTCGGCTGCGGGTATGGCGGGACGGCGCGGTTCCTGGCGAACGTCTACAAGGCGGATGTGACAGGGGTCACGGTCTCCGAGGCGCAGTTTCGCTATGCCAGCGAAAAGACCAACGGGCATGGCAACCCGAAGTACCTGCTGCAGAACTGGCTGACGAATCCGTTTGAGGACTCGTCGTTCGACGCCCTGGTTTCGATCGAATGCCTGGCCCACGTGCCGGACAAGCCGAAGTACTTTCAGGAGATCGCGCGCGTGCTCAAGCCGGGACGCCGCGCGGCGATCTATGCATGGCTGGCGGACGACAAACCAAAGCGGTGGGAAGAGCGGCATCTGCTGGAGCCGATCTGCTCGGAGGGGCGGTTGCCGAGCATGGGGTCGGCGGAAGAGTACCGTCAGATGATCGCCGACGCGGGCCTGTCGCTCGTGCGTTATGAAGAGTTGAGCCGCAACGTCCGCAAGACGTGGTGGATCTGTGCCCGGCGGCTGATGGGCCGGCTGTTCACGACGCCGCGGTACGTCAAAGCGCTGTTCGATCGGAACAACGGGAACCGCGTGTTCGCCATCACGCTGTTCCGGATCCTGGCGGCCTATCACACCGGGGCGATGCAGTACGGGCTGTTTGTGATGGAGAAGCCGGGGGAGGGTGGGACGAACGGGACGACATCGGCGGCGCTCGCGGAGCAGAGGCCCGATATCGCTTGATGTCTGGCAACGGGGTGGATGCTCGGCAATGTTCGGCCCTTGCTGGCGCGGCGGGCTAGTGTGAGACGCTTCGCGTCAAGTGTGTTGGGCGTCGAGGAGGGGGAGGAGTTCGGCAGGGGTCGTGAGCAGATGGCGGGCGCCGGCCTCCTGCAGTTCGGCGCGGTCGCGGAAGCCCCAGAGGACGCCGATGGGCCGCATGCCGGACGAGACGGCGGTCTGCATGTCGATGGACGTATCGCCCAGATAGAAGACCTGCTCCGGTGGTGTCTTCAGCAGCGCGGCGACCTCGATCGCGCCTGCCGGATCAGGCTTCGGCGGGATGCCGACTCGTTCGCCGAAGACGATCTGGAACGGACCGATCGCCGGATCGGAGGCCGCGATCGTGTCCTCTGCTCCGAAGTGCGCTTCGATGCATTGGCGCGTGAAGTCGTGCGGCTTGTTGGAGAGCACGGCCAGGGGGATCTGCCGGCGGTACAGTTCCTGGATGAGTTCGGTGATTCCCGGGTAGGGCCGAGTGTGGACGTTCCACGCGGCCTGGTACTCCTCGTGGAATGTGGTGATGCAGCGCTGGATGTTCTCGTCGTTCGCAGCTTTCTGCGGGATTGCGGCGGCGAACAGTCGGCGGACGCCGCCACCCAGCAGGTAGCGATAATCGGGGACCGGGTGCTCGGGGAAGCCGCAGCGCTGCAATGCCCGGTTAGCGGCATTGGCGACGTCGGTCAGCGTCTCGAGGAGCGTTCCGTCGAGATCGAAAAGGACACCGGGACCGGGCATGCGACGGAAGGCGTTGCGGGGAAACGGAAACGCCCCGGCGCTGGGAGCGCACGGGGCGCCGAATGTGGCATGGCAGGCTAAAGCCTGTACTCCAACGGCTCCAACTTCAGCAATTGTAGTAGAGATCGAACTCGTAGGGGTGGGGGCGGAGGCGGATGGGGTCGATCTCCTTGCTGCGCTTCCAGGTGATGAACGTGGAGATCACGTCTTCGGTGAAGACATCGCCGCGCATCAGGAACTCGCTGTCTTTCTCAAGAGCATCGAGCGCCTCGCCCAGCGACTTGGGGGCGACGTTGGTCTTCGACAGTTCCTCTTCGGTCATGTCGTAGATGTCGCGGTCGAGGGGCTCGCCGGGGTCGATCTTGTTCTGTACGCCGTCGATCATGGCCATCATCAGCGCGGTGAAGCTGAGATAGCCGTTCGCGGACGGGTCGGGGCAGCGGAACTCCACACGCTTGGTCTTCGGGTTGGCCGAATACATGGGGATGCGGCAGGAGGCCGAGCGGTTGCGGCGGCTCATGGCGAGGGTGACGGGCGCCTCAAACCCCGGCACCAGGCGGTGATAACTGTTCACAGTCGGGGCCGAGAGCGCGATCAGCGCGCGGCCGTGCTTGAGGATGCCGCCGATGGCATGCAGGCCGAACTCGCTCATGCCGGCGTAGCCGTCGCCGGCCATCAGCGGCTTGCCTCCTTTCCAGAGGGAGATGTGCGTGTGCATGCCGGAGCCGTTGTCGGCGAAGATCGGCTTGGGCATGAACGTCACGGTCTTGTTGTGCTGCTTGGCGACGTTCTTGATGACGTACTTGTACCACATGAACTGATCGGCCATCGTCAGCAACTCCTGGAAGCGCATGTCGATCTCGCATTGGCCGGCGGTGCCGACTTCGTGGTGATGCGCTTCGACGACGATGCCCAGTTCGCGCATCCGCTGCACCATCTCGGTGCGGATGTCGTGCAGGGTGTCGCTGGGGGAGACGGGGAAGTATCCGGCCTTGTAGTCGATCTTGTGGCCGAGATTCGTCTGCGTGTTCTGATCCGGCCGGTTGGTATTCCAGGCGGCTTCGGACGAGTCGATCTCGTACATGCCGCCGCGCTGCGACGACTGGTAACGCACGTCGTCGAAGATGAAGAATTCCGGCTCAGGTCCGATGAAGCATGCGTCGGCGATGCCCGTCTGCTGCAGGTAGGCCATCCCCTTCTTGGCGATATTGCGGGGATCGCGGCTGTAGGGCTGCCGGGTGATGGGATCGGCGATATCGGCGATAACGCTGACGGTCGGCTCTTTGAAGAACGGGTCGAGGCGGACCGATGCGGGGTCCGGCATGGCGAGCATGTCCGACTCGTTGATCGCCTGCCAGCCGCGGATGGAGGAGCCGTCGAAACCGAGCCCGTCCTCGAACGTCCCTTCGTCGAACTGGTCGATGGGGTACGTGCAGTGCTGCCAGGCGCCGAAGATGTCGCAGAACTTGAGGTCCACCTGGACGGCGTCGTGCTCCCTGGCGAACTTCATGAATGCGGCGGGGGAGCCATCCTTCGCGGCTTTCGACTTATCGGCCATGAGATTCTCCGGCGTTGCTGGGGCGAGGCGACAGAGTCAACGGCATCGCTCCCGCGGCGCGCGAGCGCCGGCGCCAGACAGCGGGAGGATGGAGAACCGTGATTATCCCCGTTCGCCGCGGCAACGCAACGCCGGCCGCTATCCCACTTCGATGACGAGCGCGGTCGCATTGTCTCGTCCGGATTCCGCGACAGCAGCCCGCACGAGGCGGTCCGCCGGCGGGAGATCCGCATACTCGGAGGGAGGCGTGCGGAGCAGTTCCTCGATTCCGCGGTCCCACAGCCCTTCCATCACTCCGTCGGTGCACAGCAGCAGCCGGTCTCCCTGATCGCAGCGAATCTCATCGATCTGGGGGTGGATGGTCTGGTTGCCGGCGCCGAGCGCCTGGGCGAGGACGTTCTTGCGCGGATGCGTCCGCGCCTCGCGCTCGTTGAGCTTGCCGCCGCGCCTCAGCCAGCCGACATGCGTGTGGTCTTCCGAGATCTGCCGCATGGCGCCCTCACGCGGCAGATGATAGATGCGACTGTCGCCGATATGCCCGATGAAGAACGTGCCGCCGATGTACCACACCATGCTGAGCGTCGCTCCCATGTTGTGGCCGTCGGAGTAGCTTTCGCCGAGGGTTGTCAGCTGCCAGTGAATGCCGACGAACAGATCGTGCAGGCAGTCGCGGATGCCGGAGCGATTGCGGGCCAGCGACAGCCGGTAGCGGCGCGGCAGCAGGCTGGTGATGTTGTCGATGGCGCAGCGGCTGGCGAACTCACCGGAGCGCTCGCCTCCCATGCCATCGCTGACGGCGAAGACGTAATCAAAGTCATCGATCGGGCATTGGCCGGACTTGCCGAGATAAATGAACTCCTGCCGGTTGAAGGCGAGCGTGAGGAAGGCGTCCTCGTTGTTGCTGCGGAACCGACCGCGATCGGCCATGCCGGACCAGGTGAGCGTGAGGTGGGCCGGCGAGGCCGCCTGGGTCGCTTCCGACATTCGCACGTGCCGCGGGGAGTCATCGGAAGCGGCCTGCTGTTCTTCGTCGAGGATCGTGGCGAACTCGAAATCGATGATGCAGAAGCGGCCGTCCTGTGCGCGGTAGGTGATGTTTCGCAGATACGGGTCGTCGTGCCGGACTCCGTACTGCTCCAGTTCCTGGAACAGTTCCTGGATCTTCTCGTCGCTGATCTGCTGAACGCGGGCGCCGCAGTTCGTCGTGACGAGTTCCAGCTTCTCGCGGTCATAGTCGAGCACGCGGGGGACGAAGTCGCAGCCGCGCTGTTCGAGATACTTGAGCACGCGGAGTTCGTTCTCGAACCGCTCCTCGGCCTTCGTGGCGCGAAAGATCTTGTGCACGCTGCCGTCGTATCCGATGCGCACGAGCGCCCGGGCGGTGTCCTTGGCTTCCAGCATATGAGATCAGCAGGTCAGACGATGTCGAGTTGGATCGGGCGCAGACTCAGTGTCGCGATTTGGGACGGCGGTTGCCATGCCGCATGTAGGGCGGAGAGAGTGGTCAGAGGTGGACCGGGGATGCCGTGTGAGCCCGGAGTTCGCGATGGGCGAGTTGGAGGGCCATTGGTCGGCACAGGGGACTGTGCCGGCGACTTTGGGGATTAGTCGATCGCTCCCCAGATCCAGGCGGCGGTGGTCCAGGCCGCGGCCCAGAGTGCGCAGGCGACCAGGATGCCTGTCGAACGGAGCCGGCTGGAATTCACGAGGCGGATGATGGATTCGGCGGCGGTGGCGAGCAATGGGACGAGCAAGGGGAGGATGAAGCGCTCGCCCGCGGCGATGGGGACATACCATGCGAAGACGGCCCAGCACACAAAGGTCCAGGCCAGCAGCAGGCCGTCGGCCGTTGCGCGGCGGGCCGACATCCAGAGCGCCGCAAGCATCGCCAGGGGAAGCCCGACGAGAACTCGGGCATCATCCAACGGCGCGGGTCCCAGGCTGCGGAGAATGATGAACAATTCCCAGATCAGGCCGGACAGTTCGCGCCGAAGAATGTCTCCGATGTCGTGCGTTGCGATCCACTGGCGGGCCGCGTCGCCTGTGGTGACGCCGGCCTGCAGCATTGGGTCGAGATCCTCGTACCGATCTGCGAACAGGAGCAGCGAGTTCACGTTGTGAAAGGGACTGCCGAATCGGCGGATGTTGCGGACGAGGAGCGGACTGGCGATGACGGCGAACGCCATGAGGACGACAGCGGTGCGCCGTAGTCCCCGCCACACGCGGCTTGACCCGCGGGATGTCTCCGTCCTCAAGCCATCCGCTGACGTCGCTCGGAGTGACGCGGCGATCAGCCAGATCAGGTAACCACCCAGGAGCAGCAGCCCGGTACCCTTGGTTAGCCAGGCCAGGCCCAGCAGGGCGCCCGTGGCGGCGAAGCAGGATGCGTCTCTGCACGGGAATTCCTGTGACGGCGGCGGCGATGGGGTGTCCTGAAGCGATTTCGATTCGATGCGGGGCAGGTGGACGAGCCAGATCAGCCCTGCCATGAACAGCATGAGGATGTCGCAGACGACCGTGCTCGAGAATCGGATGCAGGCGGAGTTCGTGGCCAGCAGGACGGCAAACACACCGGCGGTCTGCCATCCACGGCGACGGCCGAGCAGGATGGTCAGCCACAGCAGCGCGGCCGAACCGATCGTGGCGGAGAGCGCCTTTCCGAATTCGAACGTGGGGTGAAGGGACAGCAGCGCGAGGTAGAGGGGGTGCCGGTTGTCTTCGGCGAACTCACCGGACAACAGGGATTTGATCAGGCCGCCCACCCCGCCGGATTTGTGAATCTCCTGCGCTGTGATGAGGAATGCCCCCTGATCGTCGTCCCAGGGGTTCTGTGGCAGCGCGAGATGCCGGGACAGCATCAGGATCCAGGCCACGCCGGCGATCAGGAGGAGGATTCCCCCGGTGCGCTGTCCGTCGTTCAGGTTGGCCGACAGCATCCTGCGCCGGGTCGCGGCCAGGGGCATGAGCGCCCGTTGCCACCATGCCGGGGGCGCCAGCAGCATCACGGCGGACAGCAAAGCGAGCGCGCCGGCGCCGGCGGCGGCGAGGCCGAGACCGGCGGAGAACCCGCCGCGCTCGCTTCCCAAGTGCATGATTTCCCGCACGGCCAGACCGCTTGCGGCGGCAATGAGGGCGGCGAGAATCCGCGGCAGGAGCATGAGCGATCGGGCGTACAACCGTTACATTGCGCAGGTCCGATACCGTCGCGGAAGATCAACACGGAGTGCCGCCGCGGCCGGTCGTGCGGGTCGGGTGCGGGAAATCTTCGTCGTATGCTGGCGCAAATGCCAGCCGATCGCACCGAAATCATGACGGTCGCCACGCCGTGCGCCTGCGGTGCGTCGGTGCACGTCGATCCGCTGCACGGCGGGCGCTGCGAGTCGTGCGGGCAGGTCGTGACGGCGGAGGAGATCGAGGAGTCGTCGCTGAGTTCGGTGTCGTGGTCGGCGGCGGACCCGAACGGCTGGAAGTCCCGCAATCCGGACGACCCGGACCCGCTGATCGGCGGACGGCTGGGGCACTTTCGCATCATGTCCAGGCTGGGGCGCGGCGGAATGGGGGCCGTGTACCGGGCCATGGACGAGTCGCTGCAGCGGTACGTCGCGCTCAAGGTGATCACCGAGCGGCGTGCCGACGATGACAGCCACGTTTCCAGGCTGCTGGCCGAAGCGCGGGCCCAGGCGCGCGTCAACCATCCCAACGTCGTTCACATCTACTACGTCAGCCGCAACGAGACGACGCCGTTCCTGGCGATGGAACTGGTGCACGGTCCCACGCTGGCGGACCGGCTGCGCGAAGGGCGACTGCCGTTCCGCGAGGTGATGGAGATCGCCATCCAGATCGCGCAGGCGCTGCAGCAGGCGGCGCTGTTCGACATTGTGCACGGCGACATCAAGCCGGGGAACATTCTGCTGTCCGATGGCGACACGGTGAAGCTGTCGGACTTCGGGCTGGCGCAGCGGCTGTCGGAGATGGAGGAGTCTCCCGCCCGACTGGCGGGGACGCCGAATTACCTGTCTCCCGAGGCGTGCCGCGGAGAGGCGACCGACATCCGCAGCGACATGTACGCGCTGGGCGTGATGCTGTTCGAGATGACGTTTGGGCGGCTGCCGTACTCGTTCGAACGAGACGGCGCCGCGGCGCGGATCAAGGCGCACTGCACCGCGCCGGTCGAGTTCCCGGAGAACTGGCCGTCGGAACTGCCGGAGGCGTGGCGGGGAGTGCTGGCTCGCCTGCTGACGAAAGATCCCCGCGAACGATACTGGAGCTACGACCTGCTGCTTGATGACCTGCATGAGTTGCGGCCGGTGGCTCTGCCGCTGGCGGGACGGTTGCTGCGGGGGCTGGCCTGGGTGGTGGACGTCGTCAGCGCATCCGCGTTGCAGCGGTTCACGATGGATCAGTTCGGCGAGAGTTCGGTCGCGGCGTCGCTGCCGGAAACGGTGACGGCCCTGAGCAGCCTGGTGGTTCCGCTGCTGGTGACCTGGCTGCAGGCGCGGTGGCGGACATCTCCCGGCAAGGAACTGTTGCAGATCCGAATTGTGGACGTGCACGGCCTGACGCCGCGCCGTACGAGCCTGGCGCTGCGGTCCGTCGTGTCGCTGCTGCTGTTGTGGCATTTTGCGCTGCAATCGGTCTGCGACGCGCTGGGGACGCCGGTCATCGGCCACATCGTGGGGAGCGTCGTCGTGCTGCTGCTGCTGGCCGACGCGCTGTGCATGCTGATCCGGCCGGACCGGCGGAGCGTGCATGATCTGCTGTTCGGAACGCAGGTGGTGCTGGGGACCGGGCCTCGTTCCAAGCGGCGGTCGCTGCAGGCTCGCTGAGCGGGCGATCTCATGCAGGCAAGTGCCCGCGGCCGGACGCGGCGCGCGACCTGACATGGCCGCCAGAGGCGCAACTTCTCCGCAATGATAGAAGCGGGGGCTGGCTCGATTGCGATGCAGGGAATTGGGGCGTGGCTCAGGAACCGGGGCTGTCGGGACGGGATCTGGAGCAGATTTCGCACGTCGTGCGGACGGCGATGGCGGAGTTTGCGGCGGCTGAACTGTATCCGCTGAGGCTGCAGATCGAGCAACTGACCGAGCAGATCCGCGGGAACGGCAAGCCCGGCCTGCTGCGGCAGGTGGCCCTGCTGGAAGAGCGGCAGCGGGTGGCGGCGCGGGAGTCGGCGCGGGTGCAGGCGGCCGTGGACCGTCTGCAGCAGCGGCTGTACATGCTGGTTGCCGGAGTCGGGCTTTCGCTGCTGGGGGCGGTGCTGAGCTTCGTGCTGCGATAGCGGACGCGCTGCGCCGCGATCAATCCGCCTCGGTGAGCACCGAGAGGACGATTCTGCGGAGCTTCCATTCGGCGCTCGCCGCGGCGGCCGCTACGCTGGCGCCGTCCGTCTCCGAGAGCGCGTCGGGATTGCAGACGTTCGTCACGGTGGAAACGGCGAGGACGCGGAGCCCGAGTTCGGCGGCGACCGTTGCTTCCGGGACCGTGGACATGCCGATGACGTCGGCCCCCATGTCGCGGAAGAAGCGGTATTCGGCCCTGGTCTCGTAGTTGGGACCGGTCACAGCCGCGTACGTGCCGCGATGGGCTGCGAAATCTTCGCGTTCAGCCACTCGTTCCGCGGCGGCGATGAGTTCCCGATCGTAGACGGCCTCCGGATTGAGCGGGGCGCGAACGTCGCGGGGCTGTCCGACCGCTGGTCGCGTGAACGTGAGGTTGAAGTGGTCGTCGATCAGGACGAGGTCGCCCACGGCGAGGCGCGGGTTCAGGCCGCCGCCCGCATTGGAGACGATCAACTGGTTGATCCCCAACTGATGCATGACCCGCACGGGAAGCGTGATCTCCGCGGCGGTGTAACCTTCGTAGAGGTGGCAGCGGCCCTGCATGGCGATGACGGGCCGGCCGCGGAGCAGTCCGCAGGTGAGACGTCCGGCGTGTGACATCGCCGTCGAGCAGGGGAAGTGCGGAATGTCGTCGTACGTGAGGATCGCTTCGGCGGCGATCTCCTCGGCGATCCGTCCCAGGCCCGTGCCCAGGATGATCCCGGCGATCGGACGGCGCGGCCAGCGTTTCTGAATGTAAGCGGCGGCTTCGTCGACACGTGCATCCCTCGGATCGCGAGAGATGCGCGTTGCGCTCCGCAGCGCGGCGACCTTTGCGGCGTCGATCGCCTGCCGGCGGTCGCCGCCGGCGCACGCGGCGGACCGGACGCCGATCACGTCCGGCCGCAATGCCGCAACGGCCGGCACCTCCTCCGGTTGAATCCGGCCGGCGAGGGCGATCAGCAGGCCTCGGCGACGGGCTTCTTTGACCAGCGCTCGCAGGTTGCCGGACGGCAAGTGATTTGTGAGCCCGCCGTTCTCCTTGTTCCAGGTATCAATGAGGAGTCCGTGACAGCCGGTTTCGGCCGCGGCCTGGAGGACTTCATCGATGGGGGGAGCGACGGCGGCATCGGCGTCGGCATAGGCGACGGCGATCCACGGCAGTGACGCGTCACAGGCCTGCTCGAAGCGGTGTCGGACCTGTTGCCAGACCGCACGCCAGTCGGGAATCTCGTGTAGTCCCTGCAGGCCCAGTTTGACGAAAGCCAGGCCAGGGGGGAGACGCGGGATCGCGCGGCCGCGCGACCACTCGAGCGTCTCGCCGAGGGCGGCGCTGACGGGTACCGATGGCGACGCGTCCTGGACGGTCTGCGTGATGCGGCTGATCGTGTCGATGTCCGCCATGCCGAGCGGGCCGCGAGCCGGCTCCTTGACGTCGATGAGGTCGGCCCCGCCCGCGAGCGCTGCGGCCGCTTCGTCCGGAGTGCGGACGCTGACGAGCAGCCTGGAGCCGGACGGTTGGGAAATGCGCGCAGGGGTCCGCCGGGCGACTGCTGGGGGGCAGGTCAGCGTCCAGGGAAGCGCGTCATCCATGCCGGTCGCGGTTGGCGAATGTCGAAACAGTCCGATGCCGTGTCGCAGACTACGGAAGATAGCCGCTCGGCATTCGAAATTCGACGTTCGCTTACGGCGCCTGGAATCCGTAACGCGTCAGTTCGATCAGCATAAACGCCAACGCGGTGGTCAGCGCTCCGACCGAGACGAACAGCAGGCCGACGTAGATATCCGGCTGCGGGTTGCCGTCAGAGCTTCGTGGTGACATTGTCGCCTCTTTCAATGATCCCGTTCTTTGCCGACTCGATCACCATGCCGACGGCTTCGTCGGGCGTGACATACACGATGCGAATCTTGCCCAGGTACTGGGCCTGTCCGTTGTTGTGGGCCGCGGAGCGGTAGACGTCGAGTTCATGGCCGACCTGAATGCCGTCGTCCCTGCCGATCGAGATATGAGCGAACTTGGTGCGGTTCGTCTTGTCCTTGCGGGTCTCCACGACGATTCCGTCCACGGCCGGCGGCGGTTCGGAGAGATCGGCGACCGCTCTCGGGTCCGTTTCGAGATTGTGTTGCCGGACGACCTTTTCCAGGAAGGCCACCTGCTCCAGGAGGGCGTCGTGCTGGGCGATCAGTTCTTCGTAGGCCAGCTCGAGGTTGTGGTACTCGTCCCGCTGCTGAACGTTGACCTTAAGCTGCTCCTCAAGGGCGTCGTGGATCGTTTCGTTCTGGACGCGCTGCTGTTCGGCTTCCGACTGCCGGAACTCGGCTTCGATGCCCTTCACTTCGGCCAGGCCGGTCTGCCGTTGAAGCTGCTGGTTGAGCGTGTTGGATTCCTGTGTGAGCGTGGCGACCTGCCGCTCCAGGCGCTGCCGCTCGCCCACCTCGGCGTCGGCGCGGTTGGTCTGGACCTGCACCTGCTGCTCCAGGCCGTCGATCCGCTTATTGAGATCGGCGACGGCGTCGGCATGCTCGGTCTCGGCCTGCTGGATTGCGGTCTGCCGCTGGTCGGCGACGGCCTTCCAGTTCTGATGCTGGACGAACACGGCGCCGGCGGCGCACATGAACAACAGGCTCAGTAACACCTGCGTGACGATCAGCACCTTGCCGAGGAACGACATCGCTCACACTCCTGGGGACCGGGCTGCCTCCCCCGAGGGGCTGCGGCGGCGGCCGGACAGTTCCAAATTGTGATTCCGAAAACGGACGCCAGGTCGGCAGCGCGCAGTGCGGCTGCGGACCTGAGTCCGTTATGTGCCTGAATCTGATTCCGTATCCGTCGCGGACGGTACCGGCGGCGGGCTGTAGGGCCGCAGCTGATTCTGCCGGCGCTGCGTGCGGTCAAGGCTGGCGTCCAGTTGCTGGATGAGGTCCTGCAACTGCTGCTGAATCTCGCGAATGCGGAAGTTGTCGGTTCGCAGTTCGTCGACTTCGGCCATCAGCCGCAGCACGTCTTCACGGCGGGCTTCGATGCGAAGCTCGACCTTCTGCACTTCGATGGCCTTCATCTCCACCTGCTCGGCGGTGGCCTGAACTTCGTCCCGCTTGTCCTGGAGGGCCGCCTCCAGCTCCTGCATGCGGGCGTCGAGTGCGGCCAGGTCGGCCGTAATCGTCGTTTTGGCGGCGGAAATCTGCTGCTCCAGAGGAGAAACCCGCGCCTGCAGGTCATTCAACTCCTGCTGTTCTTCGTTGTGCTTGTCCTTGAGGGCGGCCACCATCACGGGCTCAATCACCGGACTCGGCTGGAAGTTTCCTTCACCGACGTGCTTGGTGACGGTCCACTGAGGCGACTGCGTGTCGGTCGCCGGGGTCCGCGTGAACGTGTAGCCCTCGATCTGGCGGGCCTCGCCGGCGCGGTTGGGGCCGCCGAAGACGGCGACGCTGACGAAGCCCAGAAAGATCACGCTCGCCACGGCGGTGACGACGGACAGGACCTTGCCGACATTCGTCTTCATGGACTGACTGGCGTTCCGGGCGGCGCTGCAGGTTGAACGGGCCGCGAGGGGACGAACGGCCGCAGACAGACAGGGTGTCCGACGCGGCGAGAGATGTCTGGTTACAGATCGGCCACCCGCACTGCGGTCTCGCGGTGCGGTGTACCGTTTTGCACCATTTCCACTATAGGGACGGAGCCAAACGGTAGTCAAACAGAAAGACGGCGCAAAGCGCAAGTCTTCGCCGGTCGTATTCTTCGGCAGGCGGCCCACATCCGATGCAGACTCAACCGGCCGAACCGGGGTCCGCAGCGGCTTCCTCGCGAATCTGTAACGACTGTTCCGGTTCTGTGGGCTGCGAGCGGGGCTGGCGCGGCGTGGAGAGCGGGAGGCAACGCCCGCCATGCCGATCCCGCTGATTTCAACCTGCTGACGCTGGAGCCGGTTGTCGCGGGTTCATCCGCGTCCCGACTTTGACTTTCGTCTGGCCGCCGTCGTTTTGGTCCGCCGGGTGGAGGTCGACTTCCGGCGGTCCGCGGGGGCGGCTTCCGCTTCGTCCTCCGGACGGCTGCGGAAGTACAACTTAATGGGCACTTCGGGGAAGGGGAGCCGCTCCCGGATAGTTGTGAGCAGGTAGCGCTTCCAGCTCTTGTCGAACAGTCGGCCGTCGTTGCATTTGATGACGATCGTCGGCGGTTCCGTCGCCACCTGCGTGGCGTAAAGCACAACCGGCGTGCGGTTGCGGCGCATCGGCGGAGGATTGGCCGCGACGGCGTCCCGTACGATCTTGTTGAGCCGCGCTGTCGAGACGCGCTCGCGCGCCTGCTTGCCGAGCACCTGCGCGAGGTTGATGAGCTTCTTGATGTTCTTCGAGTCTTTCGCGGTAATGAAGGCGACCGGGACGAAGTTGAGGCTGCCGAAGGTCTTTGACAAGTAGGCGGCCCACTTCTCGGTCGTCATCTCAGCCTCGAGGCCGAGGTCCCACTTGTTCACGACGAACACGCAGGGCTTGAAACCCTCGGCGATCTCCTCGACCAGTTGCTCGTCCACCTGCGAGATCGTTTCGCGGGCGTCGAAGAACATCAGGATCACGTCCGCACGACGGATGCTCTTCTGGGCCCGCACCAGGCCGTAGAATTCAACGTCGCTGGCCAGGCTTTTCTTCTTGCGGACGCCGGGGGTGTCGATGGCGACGAGCGCCTTGCCGTCCAGTTCGAATCGCACGTCGACGCTGTCGCGCGTCGTTCCCGGCACTTCGCTGACGATCATCCGCTCCGTCTTCGCCAGGGCGTTGATGAATGTGCTCTTGCCGACGTTTCTGCGACCGACGATGGCCAACTTGAGTTCCGGCCCGGCGGCCTGCTGGTCGCCTTCTGCAGATTCGGACTCTCCCGCCGGCGGCAGATGCGCGGCGATCGCCTCGAGCAGCTCCTTGCGGTGCCGGTTGGCTTTCACGCTGGTCTGGACGAGCGGCACGTCCATCAGCGACAGGAACTCGAAGACCTCGGCGTCAGTGCGGGGAGAGTCGCACTTGTTGACGACGAGCAGCGTCGGCTTGCCGATCGGTCGCAGTCGCTCCGCCACTTTCTGATCGAGCGGAGTCAGCCCGGCCTGGCCGTCGACGACGAACAGGATCAGGTCGGCGTGCTCGACGGCCACCTGGATCTGCCGTTCGACGTCGGCCGTCAGATCATCGGGGTCTTCAATCCCGATGCCGCCGGTATCCACCAGTTCAAAGTAGCGGTCGCCCGTCTGCATGAGGTAGATCACGCGATCGCGCGTGACGCCCGCCATGGGATCGACGACGGACACGAACCGCCCCGCCTGCCAGTTCAGCAGACTGCTTTTGCCCACATTGGGCCGGCCGACGATAACGACTTGCGGAACGGGCATGGATGGTCGATGGCGGATGGTCGATGGTCGATGGCGTTGAGCATAGCGGATCACGGTTCGCTCGTTTAGCGGGGAGCCAACGGCGATCCTTCCCGTCCGTTTGGCCCGCGACGCCCGACCGCATACAGTGCAGTAATCCAGCCCGATTCGAATTGATGCTCAGGAATGTCGCTCAGCACGCTGCCGCTCAGTTATTGCACGAACGTCCATCCCGGCCGCACTCTGGATGAAGTGATCGCGGGACTCTCGACGTACACGGGGCCGGTGCGGCGGGAGTCCGGTGCACCGCTGGCGGCCGGACTCTGGCTGGCGGCGCCGGTCATTGAGGAAATGAAGCGCGATCCAGACGGGACTGTGCGGCTGCGGGAGATGCTCACGTCGCTGGACCTCGATTGCTACACGCTCAACGCCTTTCCCTACGGCGATTTTCATGGCGAGCGGGTGAAGGAGCAGGTGTATCTGCCCGACTGGCGATCGGCGGAGCGGCTGGACTACACCGTCGCCTGTGCCGAAGTGCTGGCCGAACTGCTCCGCGACGGAACCGAAGGGAGCATTTCGACGGTGCCGCTGGGGTTTAAGTCGCTTGCTGAGCATAAGGGGTTCGAAGCAGCGTGTAGCGAACGCCTGCTGGAAGTCGTCCGGCGGCTGGACGATCTGCATGACGACACGGGCCGTGTCGTCCGGCTGGCGATCGAGCCGGAACCGTTGTGCGTGCTGGAAACGACTCCGGAAACGATCGCGTTCTTTCACCGACTCTTCGAGCGAGCCGCCGACGCAGATCTGCTGGGAGCGGCCGAGCGGCACATCGGCGTGTGCTACGACGTCTGCCATCAGTCGGTCGAGTTTGAGGATGTGAAAGCGTCGATCGAGTCCCTCGAGGGGGCCGGGATCCGCATGAACAAGGTGCACGTCACGTGCGCGCTGCGGCTGGAGCGGCCCGGCGAGAACACCGAGGGACGGGAGGCGCTCGCCCGCTTCGTGGAGCCGCGGTATCTGCACCAGACGTTCGCCCGTGGTCGCGACGGGGGAACACTGCATCAACTTGATCTGAGCGAGTCGCTCTGCAGTTCCCCGCCGGATGAGTTCCGTATGGCCGACGAGTGGCGCGTGCACTTTCACGTGCCGGTGAACGCGGAGTCCATCGGACCGCTCGGGACAACCCGCGCCGATCTCAAGCGGGCGCTGGCCGCAGTCGCCGCGCTGCCCTACGCGCCGCACCTGGAGGTCGAGACCTACACGTGGGGCGTACTGCCGGGAGAGCAGCAGCCGCGGCTCGTGGACGGCCTCTCGGCCGAACTCGCCGCGACGCGGGAGTTACTGGAGCGGCTCGGGGCGTGATCGACGGGCCCGCTCTAAACGTTACAGAAACCCGGTTTCTTTTTGAGAAACCGGGTTTCTGGCGAGCGGCTCGCGCGTTCGACGTCAGGCGTGCTCGTATGCAGGTCGCCGATCTTCCGCGTGCTCGAGCATCCGGACGCCGATCGGGCTGAAGAGCACGATTGAGAATCCGGCCGTCGCGAGGGCAAAGTTGCGGAAGAACGGCAGCGCCTTGACGTAGCAGGCCATGAGGCCTTCCGATGTCAGCGGGTACATCATGCCTTCGCCCATCGCCCAGACGAAGAAGTTGGTGAGGACGAAGAAGAGAATTGACCCCAGCAGCCCCGCGCCGATTACTGCCGGCCAGGTTACTGCCAGTTCAATGTAGCCCAGCCTGAACGTGTTCAGTCGTTGAGACAGGTAGCGAACCAGCATGCCGCAGGCGACCACGATGCCGAAGCCCATGTACACGAAGAACTGGTCCGGATAGAACGCCATCGCCAGACCTTCCTCGAAACCATACTGCCGGCTGACGAGTGCGAGGATGCCGAGATCGCCAATAAACCAGGCCAGCAGCGGCACGGCGAAGGCCCAGCGGACCTCGCGGAAGTAGGCGCCGGCGAACAGGCAGAGGGCCGGCACGGGAGAGAAGTTCCAGGGGTACACCGTGTTCGCCGGGTCGATCGAGACGCCGAACTGGAACAGGATGTAGGGCAGCAGCTTGCACAGCACGGCGTACGCGGTGATCGCGGCCAGAAACGCCAGCCGCGGCTGGAACGTCCGGTCAGACTTCGACATCTCTTGATTCTCCCTGATGACGGCGTCAGACGGGCAGCAGTTGCGCCCCGAACGCTCGCGGAATGAGGTCGCAATACCAGAATCCATCGCGGCTGACAACTTCGCCGCACTCCACGTCGACGGGCCGGCGCCATCCCGGGCCGTCGCTCACAAAGGTGTGAAACTCGCCGTTCTCACCGCAGGGGTCGACTCCTTCCGGGAGGTCGTCCAGCAGCGATTGGTCGAACGCTCGCCCACAGAACGTCTGCGGCAGTCGCGCCGGATCGACGCAGCAGATGGTGGCGCGGAAACCGTCGGCGATGAATCGCTCAGCGAGTTCCGCGGTATCCTCGCCCCAGACCGGGAACAGGCACTCCATCCCCAATCCGGCCACCTGCCGTTCGCGATAGGCGCGGATATCGGCGAGGAACAGATCGCCGAACGCGACCGTGCCGATGCCTCGATCGCGGAGTTCGGTCAGCGCAGCCGCCATCGCAGATTCGTAATCGGAGTTTGACGCGCCGCGCGGGATGAACACTTCCGTCAACGGAAGCTGCAACGCGGCCGCCTGCTGATGGAGCAGTTCGCGGCGGACGCCATGCATGCTGATGCGCCCGAAGTCGCGGGTGACGGTCGTCACGAGTCCGGCTACGCGGTATTGCTCGTCGCGCAACAGGGCATTGAGCGCCAGGGCGCTGTCCTTGCCGCCGCTCCAGCAGATTGCCACCGGAATCGCCATCGACCTCACCTGTTGAATCGACCTGGATCGTCGGCACTACGGCGCCGGACCATCGGCCGACATCGCTGCGCCACACTTGGGACACTGCCGCGCCTCCGGATTGCGCTGCAGTTCTTCCAGCGGCGGCGCGGGATGCCACTGCCGGCACTGCGGGCAATACAGCCCTGGCATCAGTGTCCGACGACCGGTCTCCGGATGCAGAGCCGGCAGATCGGTGCTCGGCGGCGCGGTGACCGGGGAACCGGATTCCACGTCCACAAAGACCATTTCGGTCGGCGGTTCGACGACTGCGGACTCATCGGCACAGCCGGCGAGCCCGACGGCGATCGCGACCGCCAGCAACCGACAGATGACAGATTCGGGACGCATTGGAATGTCCATGAGCAGGGGGGACGCCGGTTTACAGGGGCCGCGGATGACGCGGATTCAGCGGATTCGCGCAGATTGACATCCGCGGCAATCCGTCCGATCCGAGATGTCTGCGGCCTGCCTTTCGCGAGCATGCGCTCTTACTCCCGGTCGTACCATTCGTCCTGCAGGTTCGGGTCGCTGAGGTTGTCACCCACATAGCCGAGCCGTTCTTTCTCCATGCGGGTGATGTCGCCGAAGCCCGGGGCGCGCCAGCCGCGGCCGCGCGTTTCGACGTGTCCGTCGAGGAAGGCGACGTTGGCCGAGTCGCTGTGGCGGAAGTGCACCGAGGGGAAATCGTTGCTGGGAGGCTCGAGCAGCCAGTTCTCCTGGAGTTCGCTGGGGAGCGAGCAGGTCCAGTCCCCGGACTGGCAGTAGACTCCCGCGCTGTCGGCGAAGACGATCGTCTGCGTCATCTGCATCACGTCGCGGAACTTGCGAGTCGCCGGCTGGGTGCTGGGCTGAGCGGCCCAGGTGGGCGGCAGCCATTCGACTCCCTGCGGCCGCGAGAGGTAATGCCCGTTATATCCATAGCCGGAGGCCGGACGGCCGAAGCGGATCTTGTCCATCTGGGCCGGTCCGAAGTTGGGGCACTGGAAGGCTTCGTAGTTGGTCTCCATGAAGGCCGCGAGCGGACCCCGGGTGAAGTCGAGTTGCTTCGCAGGATCGGTCTCGTCGTAGTTCACGGTGCCGAACCAGAACTGTGATGTTCCCTGCGAACCCGAGCCGCCGACGAGGTAGCTCATCCGGACGGTGTCCTCGATCACGTAGGGAACCATCTGTTCCTTGTACGTGTCCGCGTAGTTGTGGAGCGCGAGTGTGAGCTGTTTGAGGCGGTTGCGGCACTGCGTGCGGCGTGCGGCTTCGCGCGCCTGTTGCACCGCCGGGAGCAGCAGCGCCATCAGGACTGCAATGATCGCGATGACGACTAGCAGTTCGATCAGCGTGAATCCGCGGGGGCCTGCCAGGGGGCCGCGGATGACGCGGATTTGGCGGGTTGTCGCAGAAGGGGAAGGGTGTTGAGACGACGTGAGCATTGGTCAGTCCTCGCTGCGTGCCTGTCCGATCGCGGTGCGAAGCGGAGCGGGGAGAGACCGGCGGGGAAAGGCGCTGCGGCGGGAACCAGGTGCGCCGCGAGCGCACCTTGAAGCAGAAAATGCGCATCGCGCATCACTCAGCCGGAAGGGCCTGTCCTCGGAGGAATCTTCCCTGTGGCCGATCCTGGGCAGGTCTTCTGGCTTCCGGATCGATCTACTAACTGCCCCTTCCCGCGGAAAACCGCAGTGGCGCTGGCAGTGTTCGTCCCCGGTTACAGCGGCGGGACCGCGACGGATTCACACCGTCTTCCCTATTCTTCCGCCGGCGACGAGCCGACGGACACCCAAGTCGTGCCGAGGATGCTACCCTGTGGGGCGGGGATGTCAATGCTGACGGCTAAGGGTTGAGACTGACCACTGACCACTAAAAACTGAGAACTGAAAACTACGAATGCGTCGCGTTGTACTCGCTATGTCCGGAGGAGTGGACAGTTCCGCCTCGGCCCTGCTGCTCAAGGAGCAGGGGTACGAGGTGATCGGACTCTTCATGCGCTCGGGCGTGGTTGAGGAGACGGCGTGCCGGCTGCCGCAGGAGAACACGGCGACGAGCGGACTGGAACTGCCCGTCGTCCAATCAAAGAGCCACAAGCAGGGGTGCTGCAGCGCGGCGGATGCGGCCGATGCACGGCGCGTGGCGGATGCGCTCGACATTCCGTTTCATGCGATCAACTTCCGCGAGGACTTTCGACGCATCCAGGATTACTTCGCCGACGAGTACCTCGCTGGTCGGACGCCCAATCCCTGCGTGCAGTGCAACGTGTGGCTGAAGTTCGGCAAGCTGTGGGACTTCGCGCAGCAAGTCGGTGCGGAGTACATCGCCACCGGGCATTACGCACAGGTGAGCGGGGACGCCAAAAGGTCGGAGAGCGTCCAGAGAAACCCGGTTTCTTCAAGAAACCGGGTTTCTAAGACGCGTTCATCCATGATGCCTGGCCTGTTTCGTGGCCGCGATCCGGATAAGGACCAGTCTTACGTCCTATTCGGCATCCGCCGCGAACTGCTCGACCGCATTCTGTTTCCGGTCGGTGGGCAGACCAAGCCGGAGATCCGCGAACTCGCGCGGCGGGCCGGCATCCGCACGGCTGACAAGCCCGACAGCCAGGAGATCTGCTTCATCCCGGACAACGACTATGCGGCGTTCGTCGAGCGGCATCGCGGCGAGCAGGAGACCGCCGGCGAGCTGGTGGACACGGCCGGCAACGTCGTCGGCCGGCATCCGGGATACGAGCACTTCACGATCGGCCAGCGGAAGGGGCTGGGAGTGACGTTTGGTTCGCCCCGGTTCGTGGTGCGGATCGAACCCGAGACGCGGCGCGTGGTGATCGGCACGCGTGACGAACTGGGGCGGACCACGCTGGAGGCCGAACGGCTCAACTGGCTTGTTGATGAGCTGCCGTCCCGTTTCGAGTGCACGGCGCAGATCCGGTATCAGCACCAGGCGGCCGCGTGTTCGGTCGAGTGGGCTGACGGCCTGATGCAGGTGCAGTTCGCCGAACCGCAGTTCGGCGTCGCACCAGGTCAGGCGGTGGTGCTCTACGACGGCGACCGGGTTCTCGGCGGGGGGTGGATTCGGTAGGACGGGGTTGCGGGCTGGACAGCCTCGTGAGGGAAGCCGCGCAGAAAGGTGGGTTGTCTGGCGGCCCAGTTGTTCGACTTCATTCTGAAGAGCACGCAGCGGCCGGCACGCCGAGTGTGTCTGCGAGTGTGGTCTGGAGGCGGATGTGGGGGGCATGGTATGGTTCCGCCCCCGCTGCCGGGTGAGGCAGCCGAGATCAGACTCTTGCAGGCGTGCCGCCATGAAATGGATGTCAGCGGTCGGACTGATCGCATGCATGATGATCGTGCCGGGCTGCGGCTCGGGGAGCGATCAAGAGACGGCCGAAGAAGCTGAGGAGGCCGGCGGGGGTACGTCGGCGGACCCCGCGATTCCGACGGCTCCGGCCGTGGAGCGGGCGAGCCTGTCGTTGCGGCTTTCGCCCGGGGATCGATTTCCGTTGCGGAAGGTGGTCGAACAGGAACTGACGCAGAGCGAGGCGGGTGGCCAGCCCGATACCAGCCGTTCGCGGCTGGAAATGTTGATGGCGATTACCGTCCTAGACGTGAGCGACGCCGGGACGCAGTTCGCCGTCCGTTATGACCGCATCCGCTATGCACGGCAGGTGGGAGATGAGGTGCTGCAATACGACTCGCTGCAGCCCCCGGTAGCCGTGCCTTTGGAACTGGCGGCTTATCAGGGGATGCTGGGGCAGGGGTTCTCGTTCCAGATCGGGCGCGACAACCGGATCGCCAAAGTGGACGGATTCGCCGAGTTCCTGCAGGCGTCGCTACGCGAGGTGCCGGAGGAGAACCGGTCGGAGGTGCTGCTGGGAGTGGAAGTCGGCAGCGGCGAGGACGGCGTGGCGGACTTCATTGACGACACGATCGGTCTGCTGCCGTTCGACTCGCCCAAAGCGCCGGGAGACACCTGGCGGCGGCCGCGGCGCGTGGCGCGGCCGGTCCCGATGCAGATCGAGACGGTGTGCACGCTGCGGGACCTGACGGCGGACCTGGCGGTTGTGGACCTGCGCGGGCAGGTGACGCCGGTGATGTCGAGCGGAGTGCAGACGGTTGGAAACGAAAGCGTCCGGCTGCTGGTGCGCGGCGGATCAACGGAGGGGCACTGTGTGATCTACCGCGACTCCGGGCTGCCGAAGGAATCTCACATCGTGCAGACGGTGGAGATGACGGTCTCGCTGGCGGGAGGGGAGACGTTCGATCAGCAGAAGCGGGTCGTGACGCGGGTGGAGTCGTACCCGGCGATGACGCCCGCAGCACCGTAGCGGCCGTTACTCGGACGCCTCCGGCTTCTTGCCGCCGAAACCGAACACTCTCAACCAGCGGCGCTCGCTGTGGCTGGCGGTCGGGTCGTTGTCGAGTTCGGTATGGCCCCCGTTCTCGTGCCGCGCGTCGCGCTCAATGTCCCGGCGGAGCTGCTCCAGCCGGGCCCGCTCGCGGGCGAGGCGGGCGCGCTCGAGCGACATGTCGCATTCTTCGATGCGCAGCAGTTCCTGCAGCCGGGCTTCGAGTTCCTGCAGTCGGTCGCGGAGATCATCGGGCGCCGACGCAATCGCGGACCAGTTGATCGGTTCGTAGCGCCCGGCCAGGCCGGAGCGGAGGCGGCGAATGAGATGCGAGATGAAGACGTCGCGCTCCTCGACGGCGGCGACGAGCGTTTCCCGGTCGGCGGTTTCCTGGTCGACCGAAGCGGGGGGATCAAGCGGTATCTGTGCGAGGATATCGGCCGACGAGTCGTTGACGCCTGCGCCGATTCTCGACGGCTCCTCGGCGGGCCGATCATGTTCGGCGTCATCGCGGAGAAGCTGGGCCTTCATGTCCTCCCAGGCCACGCGTCCGTTCTGCGGCTCCGGGGAGCGCGGGGCGGGGGTGGGGACGGGGGCGGGAGCATGTTGGCGCTGAGGCGGCGCATCCTCGGCAGGCTGCGACAGGGCGTCATAGACGTCGTCGAGCTTGCGGGTGATTTCGTGCAGCAGATCAGCGGCGTTCAGATCCTCCCAGGCGGCCGAGAGTCGCGAAATCTGCTCGCTCACATCGGCGTGGTCGTCGAACCGATCCGCGTCGGTGGAGCTTCCGCGCGAGATGCGATCGGCGCCGGCGCGGTGCAGCCGGTCGAGGCGGTTGGCGGCCTCTTCGAGCTGCTCGGTCAGCGCCGCGACAAGTTCGTCTTTCTCCTGCAATTCTTCGAAGAGCGCGGCAATCTGGACAGCGGCGGGTTCGGGCCCGGGCTCGCGCGGCGGAACAGCGTGCTCCGCAGTCGGCGCTTCGCGGCGGTCGGTCTCTGCGGCCGCAGCTTCCTCACCGGCGTCGTAGTCCTCGATCTCGATCTCCGCCGACTCGTGGATGAGGTCCGTGTCGTCGGACGACTCGAGGTCGTCGGGATCGTGCTGATCGACGGAGGAGTTGCCGCGCAACACGGCCGCGACCGCCGTCTGCGCGGGGGTGGGAGACCATTGATCCTTTCCGCGACGCTTCTTACGACGACTGGACACGTCTCTTCCCAAACTGAGGTGCTCATCGGGAACCGGTCGAGACCGGCAACTGGAGGGAACGGCGGTTTTCTGGACAGCCGCCCTTAACAGCTTAGCTTGCGATTGGAGAGAGAGGGGGGCCGGGTTGGAGGGGGCAGCTGGATTTGTCTTGCGGGTTTTCCGTTTCAAGCTGCTGAATTCACCACGGCGGGGTAAGGGTTGAGAGGGCTTCAACGGCTGTCCGGCTTGATGGGGTTCACCGTATTGGGGGGATGACGCCCCTGCAGCACGTCTGCGATCTGTCCGGCGACCCTGGTGCGCAGGTCGACCAGCGCCTCCTCCGAGACGAAGGCTGCGTGCGGAGTGACGATCACGCGTTCATCCGCAAACAGGGGGAGGCTCAAATCGGGTGGTTCGGGTTCAAAGACGTCGAGGCCGGCTCCGGCGATTCGCCCGTCCTGCAGCGCCTGCCAGAGGGCGTCGTGATCGATCAGTCCGCCGCGGCTCGTGTTGATCAGGAACGCGTCCTGTTTCATGGCGGCGAACTGACGGGCGGAGAACGCGTGACGGGTCTCGTCGGTCAGCGGGGCATGCAGCGAAATGCAGTCGCTCTCTGCGAGAAGGGTGGGGAAGTCCACCATGCGGCACCCGCTGCCGTGGTCCGTGCCCGAGCGCGTGTGGGCGATAACGTTCAATCCGAACGCCTTCGCCCGCGAGGCGACGGCTTGCCCGATGCGTCCCAGGCCAAACAGGCCGATCGTGCGGCTACTGAGTCGATGCATCGGAGGGCCGGCCTGAAGGTCGTATTCGCCCTCTTTGGTCCGCCGATGGAAGTATGCGATGGTGCGGGCGAGCGCCAGATACAGTCCGAGCGTGTGGTCGGCGACTTCGGTGACGCAATAGTCGGGGACGTTCGTCACCACAATGCCGCGTGCCGTCGCGGCGGGGACGTCGATATTGTCCAGGCCGATTCCCATGCGGGCGACGATGCGACAGCGGGGAGCGGCGGCGATCACCTCTGCGGTCACATTCGCCCAGCAGGTTGCGATGGCGTCCACGTCGGCTGCGAGCTTGGACAGCGTCGATTCGTCGTCGGCGTGGGCCTCGATCACCTCCGCGGAGACTTGCGAGAGCAGCTCTCGCTCGATGTCGGAATTACCCCAGGGAAGATCCGTCAGGAGCACTCGAAAGGGGGGCGGCATGTCGATCGTGTTGAGAGTGCTGGATTTCCGGCCTCGCAGTCCGCTGCCGTCAGCGATCGCGGGACGGTTTCGGTCCCCGCACGCTCACCTGTATATTCTGCACATCGGGCGTGTCTTCTCCAAGGCGCCGGACGCAGTGGCCGGAGTGCAGGAGTGAGTTCCTGCAATTCGCGCAATGTGGCCCCGAAGAGAGCTTAGCGCTGTGGCGAATCCAGCGGACGGCACACGGAGTGTGCCTGCGACTTTGGGATGTCCGCTTCGCGGACACACGCGAGTTACTGCACCCCTATTGCCTTCAATCACTGATGCCACAGAGTGACGGCGCCGCCGATTTGGTCCCTTCTTCGAATCGCGATCTCCGCTGGTGCATCCTGCTGCTGGCGGCGACGGTCGTGGTGCTCGTCCCGCTGGTATGGCCCGAAGCGTTTCTGATCGCTGATCCGGCGTCGAGCCCGAATTTGTGGGGCTGCTGTGCGGCGCTGCTGATCCCTGCGGGGACGATGGCTGTCGCGTGGATGCGCCTGCTCCCCTATGGCCGGAGCGAGAAAATCGCCGCACTCGCCTGCCTTGCGGTGCTGAGCGCGTGGTGCGTGGATTTGCATTACACGACCGTCGATCTGGCCAATTTTTCAGGGCCGCCCTTCGTCGACAACGTGGACTGGCAGCAGCAGCTGCATGCCGGAATTCTGCACCTTGAGAGGGACAGCCTGCCGCACTCGTACCGGTTTCTGCCGGACTGCATCGTGGCCTGGATCGAGTTGCTGACGCGGCATTATCTGGCCGCAGCGCTCATCTACCGGCTGACGTTCCAGTTTTTGTTGCTGCTCAGCGTGTATCGGCTGGCGCGGCGGTCGGTTGATTCTTCGACGTCGCTGGTCGCGCTGTGTCTGTTCGCGCTCGCGTATCCTCCGAGCATCCGGTACTACGCGGGGCAACTCACGGACCCGATGTCTCACCTGTCTTTCGTGCTGGCGGCGTTATGCCTGGAACCGCGCCGGCCCTGGCTGTTCTTTGCAACGGTCGTGATCGGAGTTGTCGCC
Organism: Planctomycetaceae bacterium; assembly: GCA_041940305.1. Taxonomy (GTDB): domain Bacteria; phylum Planctomycetota; class Planctomycetia; order Planctomycetales; family Planctomycetaceae; genus JBGTSJ01. The sequence continues at coordinate 183,070 of JBGTSJ010000010.1, read as the reverse complement.
AAAGAGAGCGTGCTGGTGATGCCGGGGTACGCCTGCCTGATCGAGTTGTCATCTCCGCGCCGCTGGACGCCGTGGCTGCTGACGTTCGCCGCAGGACTGGGAGTCGCAATCGCGATCCGGTCGCTGGTCGTGGACGAGGTGGCCTATCAGAACATCAGCAACCTGGAGCCGGACAACTTCATCGCCAATCTGCAGGCGGTTCCCTTCTGGACGCGGCAGACATGGAACACGATCGGCATGCTGGCGCTGCTGGCTGCTCTGCGCTGGAGGACGCAGCCACTGACGCTGCGACGCATGGCGTTATACCTGGCGCCCTGCCTGTGGCTGTCGAACCTGTTTCTCAGCACGCTGCTGGAGGCGCGGAATTTCATTCCGGCCGCCGTGCCGCTGGCCATCATGGCGGCCCATTCGCTGATTTGGCAGCGCAGCGACAAGGGGGCGTCCCCGGAGCCTGCCGGGGCAGGGGAGTCGCCGGAGAGTTTCACGAGCGCGGCAGGGCGAGAGTGACTTTCAGGGTCACTTCATCGCTGCCGCGGAGGACGACGACTTCAACTTCCTGCCCAGCGGTGTATTTACGGAGCGCGAGGTCGAAGTCATCGAGGCCGCCGATCTGGTTGCCGCCGAGCTTGACGATCACGTCGCCGGACTTGAGACCCCCCTTATCAGCCGGGCTGCCGGGGGCGACCCCCTGGATGGCATAGCCGGCGGCGTCGCTGCCGAAATCCGGAATGCTGCCAAAATACGGGCGGGCGCCGTCGCGGTCGATCGAGGCACGCCCCTGCACTTCGACGTACAGCGGACGTTCCGGAGCATCAGCGACGGCATCGACCAGGTGCTCCACAAGTTCCACGATCTGCACCATGCCCTCATAGTTCAGCTTGTCCCAATCGTCGGACGGACGGTGGTAGTCGCTGTGGGTGCCGGTGAACAGATGCAGCACGGGAATGGAGTGCGGGTAGAACGACGCATGGTCGCTCGGCCCGAAGCCTTCGGGCTTCTTGGCGAGTTCGAGCGTTTCCTCGGCCGCGAACTGGTCGAGCCAGTCATTCCAGGCGGGGGACGTGCCGGTACCGAAGACTGTGAGGCGGTTGTCCTGCAGGCGGCCGACCATGTCCATGTTGATCATGGCAACGGTCGACTCCAGCGGATAGATGGGCTCCTTCACATAGTGGGCCGAGCCCAGCAGTCCCCGCTCCTCGCCGGTAAAGGCCAGGAAGACAATGCGCCGGGGAGGGGGCTCGGGATGCGCAGCCAGTCGCCGGGCGAGTTCGATCAGCGCGGCCGTGCCCGAGGCGTTGTCGTCGGCGCCGTTGTGCACTTCGTTCGCGCCGGGAGCCAGCGAACCGTCCCCGCCGAGGCCGACGTGGTCATAGTGCGCGCCGATGACGATGGTTTCATCCGCGTGCGGCCCTTCCCCCTCGAGAACGCCGATGACGTTCTTGACGGCGACGCGGACCGGTTCCAGCGCCGCTTCGCCACGGGCGGTCCAGCCTTCCAACGGCGTGCTGGCCGGGGCGCCTGTCGCGTCGATCTCGGCTTCCAGATCGGCCAGCGACTTTCCGAGCGATGCCTGCAGCAGCTGGTCGGCGGCCGCCTGAGTGATGTGCAGGATGGGAAGCGAGCGCCCGGTGCGGGTGCCTCCATAACCGAAGGGCATCAATGGGTCCGTCGAATGCCGTTCCAGCTGTCGGCGCACTTCCCGCAGATGGCGCACGGCGGCCGCGAGTTCCTCCTGAGCCTTAGCGCGATCACCTTCCGCCGCGTCGATCAGAGCCTCAGACAGACTGACAATCGCCCGCTCGGCTTCGGCCAGATGCGCTTCCAGCTGCTTACGCTCATTGCGGCCGGAATAGGGATCGTTGACGATCAGCACGGCCGCCGCGCCGTGCTGAAACGCATGGCTGACTTTCACCGAGAGTGAAGCGTGCCGCGAGTTGCCATGTGCCACGGCGAACAGTCCATTCTCGTTGGACTGCTGCGGCGTGCGGCGCATGATGAGCACGACCTTGCCCTCGACCTCCACGCCGGAGAAGTCGTTGTAGGCGGGCTCGTCGGACTCGATGCCATAGCCGCAGAAGACGATGCCCGCATCGAATGCGCCCGCCTGGCCGAAGGAGCAGGTGCGGAAATCGGTGTCGTAGGTCAATTCGATCGCCTGCCCGTCCGCGCCGATCAGCGACAGGGCGTTGGGTTCGGTCAGCTTCGCGCCGGTGGTGATCTCGAACTCCTGGTACGGATCGCCGCCGGCGACCGTGACATCGAGACCGGCGTCGGCGAAGGCTTGGCGGACGTACTCCGCGGCTTTATCGAGCCCCTCGGTGCCGACGCCGCGCCCCTCGAATTCATCGGCGGCGAGAGTCTTGACGCACTCCCGCAATCGGTCAACGACGGCCGCAGCGTCCCCAGCGGGGAGCCGGTGCGGAAGACAGAGAAAGAGCAGCGCGACGAACAGGGAGAGCCATTGAGTGAGATTCAGAGAACGCATGCCCGGTCTCGATCGAGGAACGAAGAATCGTCTGACCTCAGACGACCGGAAGAATTGTAGAACCGGGAGGCAGTGAGGTACACGGTCTCCCGACCTGCGAAGCCGTCAGGGGAAGCGGAAACAGCCCGAGAGCGTCTGTCAAAACCCTGAAAAACCGGTATTGACGCGTTTCGGACAAACGTCTATAGATTCGCCCGACAAGCGACGAGGTTGCGCGCGAATCGAGCGGGGCATTTTCGATTCGGACGCAGCCGGCACTGACGACGGACGGAGTTCACCGTCTACGGCTGCTGAAATCTCAGAGGCGTCTCCGCCTCGCAGCCGCAACGGTCCGGAGAGCGGAATCCGCGAACGGACCCTACGAACGACATACAACAGTCGCGTTGCAGCCGCCGGAGAGCGGACAACGCGGACTTCGGGGTCGAAGTCCGCCGGGCGCGGCTCATCATCAGGGCGGGCTGATCGAAAGGGAGGTCGGTATGCTGGTTCTTACGAGAAAAGTTCAGGACTCGGTGCTGATCGGAGACGAGATCGTGGTGACGGTCTCGGAAGTCAGCGGAGGCCGCGTGAAGCTGGCGATCGAAGCACCGCGGCACGTGCGGATTGACCGGCAGGAGGTTTCCGGCCGGACGACCTGCCGCCGCGCTGCTCCCGTGCCGAAGAACCTTTCGGACAGCCACGAGTTCACGATCACTGCGGGGTAGCGGCCCGGGCGGGTGCGGCCGAGTGGTTGACAACCGGCCGGGAGACTGCGCTACTGAGCGAGGTCAGGAGTTGACGGCGCGGCCGGCTCGCCGCGAGCCGTGAGCGCCGTCCTGTCCCAGCGACCTCTGCGGGCCGTCACGCGGTTTCCGTCATGCCAGGTGAGATCGTCGACTCGGATGTCGCAGCGCGCGCGGCGACCGATGACACGCTGCGGCAGACGGACGAGCAGCGGGCCGCTTCGCGCTCGCTGAGCCTGCAGCCCATCGAAACGCCCCCGTCCGTCGCCGGCTATGAAATGCTGGCGAGCCTGGGAGAGGGGTCGTTCGGCACCGTGTGGCTGGCGCGGGAACTGCGCACCGGCAAGCAGGTCGCGATCAAGTTCTACACGCATCGCCGCGGGCTCGACTGGTCGCTGCTGACGCGCGAGGTCGAGAAGCTGGCGGTCCTCTACACGTCACGCAACATTGTCGGCCTGCTCGACGTCGGGTGGGACCATGATCCGCCGTACTTCGTGATGGAGTACCTCGAGCATGGTTCGCTGGCCACCCGGCTGCAGAAGGGATCGCTGCCTGTCGAGACGGCGGTGCGAATCGCGCGGGCCGTGGCACGGGCGCTGGTGCACGCTCACGGCAGCGGCATTCTGCATTGCGACCTGAAGCCGGCGAATGTCCTGCTGGACGGGGGCGACGAGCCGCGGCTGGCGGACTTCGGCCAGTCCCGAATGACGACCGAGCAGTCGCCCGCGCTGGGAACTCTGTTCTACATGGCGCCCGAGCAGGCCGACCTCGACGCCGTTCCGGATGCCCGCTGGGACGTGTACGCCCTCGGCGCCCTGCTGTACCAGATGCTGACCGGAGCGCCGCCGCATCGCACCGAGGCCAATGAAGCGAAGATCCGCGCGGCGGGGGCGCTGGAAGATCGGCTGGAGGTGTATCGGGCGGTGATCGCGCAGTCGCCCCGCCCCGACGGACACCGAAAGACCCCGGGCATCGACAAGCGGCTGATCGCCATTGTGGACGGCTGCCTCGAGCCGAATCCGGAGCGGCGGATCGCCAATGCCCAGGTCGTCCTGGACCTGCTGGAGCGGCGCGACAAGGCGCGCTCCCGCCGGACGCTGCTGATGCTCGGGCTGGCCGGCCCGCTGCTGTTCGTGATCGCCCTGTTCTGGCTGGGGCGGACGGCTGCGCCCGCCATTGTCGAGGCGGCCGAACAGAACCTCGTCGAGCGGGCCCTGGTGGGAGACGCGGTCTCCGCCCTGATCCTGGCGGACAGCATTCATCGCGATCTCGTCGATCGCCGCGAGCAGTTGGAGGAACTGGCCGCGCGCCCCGAAACGCGGGAGATTGCGCGCGTTAGCGAGACGTATCCGGGAATCTCCGTGGCGGAGCTGTTTGCACTGCACGACGGCCGCCACGCAGATGCAGATCTGGCAGCGAAGTACCGGCAAATGACTCTGGAAAAAGATTCCAGCGACGCGCGGCTCGTGCGCGAGGACCGGACTCCCGATCAGAGCTGGTTCATCCAGGATGCGGCTGGTCGCCAGGTGTTTCGAGCCCCTTCGCGCGATGCGGCTGGAGAGGGGCGGAAGTCGGTGGGCCTGCCGTACCATTGGCGGGCGTACTTCTGGGGAGGGCAGGAGGACCTCAGCAAGAGGGTCGCCGTCGACGAGGTGACGATCCGGCAAACGTCGGGAGTCTCCAACGCGTTTCGCAGCGAAGCGACGGATCAGTACATGGTGGCGCTCGCCGTGCCGATCTGGGACGAGGCCCATTGGGAATGGGTGGAGTCCGGGCGCAAGAATGAGGACCCCGGCCGGGTGATCGGCGTGATGGCGCGCACGATTCACATTTCGGAACTGCTGCGGCAGTGGGAGCACACGATCCGTGATCCCCACTCGATCGCCGACCCCAACGACCGGTTTCTCGCTCTGGCGGCGTTCAAGCGGACCGATCGCGGAACGGAGACGACGCTGCTCGATCATCCCTGGATGACTCGCGAGAACCTGCAGGAGGCCATTGGCTCGGACGGGGACGACGAGGCGAAGAACGCGCGGCTCGACGCGTTCATGTCGAAACTGAAGTTGAGCGATCGGGAGACCCTGCATCTGGAGACGCTGGTCGCCGGCGGGCGGGACCATCGCGAGGGGCGTTATATCGATCCCTTCAGCCGGCACGAGGCGGAGTTCGGCGGCACGTGGCTGGCGGCGTTCGCGCCGGTGCCGGAGACCACGTGGATCGCGATCGTCCAGGAACGGCGCGAAAACGCCGAAGCGCCGGTGCAGGAGGTGCAACGCGTGTTCGAGACGTACGGACTGGTAGCGGCGCTGGTGTTCGGTGTGCTGCTGGCGATCGTCTGGTATTTTCTATATCGGGCGTCAATGTCGTGACGTGCTCGTAGTGACCGGCTTCATCCGGTCTGACGTGTGTCCGATGGAACCGCCTGAAGGGTTTTCTACCAGCGTCAACGTAAAGGTGAGTGGACTTGCTTTATCTGGTGGCCCAGGGAGGCGAGGCGGCGCAGCGGTGGCGAAAGCTGCTGGCGAGCGGCGGGACCTATCGGCTGGGGCGGGACGCGGGAATCGATCTGTCGGTGCCCTGGGAGAAGTCCGCGTCGCGCCGGCATGTGTCGCTGCGCTGCAATGGCAAGACCGTCGATCTGGAGCAGGAGTCGGGCGCAGCCAATCCGACGTTCGTGCGCGGCGAGCCCGTGACGAAGTGCACACTGCAGCCGGGCGAGCACTTTGTCATCGGCGGGACGCGGTTCCTGCTTGTGGAGGCCGATGCATCGTCGGCATCGAACGACGTCGTGGAGGAAGTCACCTTCACACGCAAGCAGCTGCAGCAGGTCCGGTACCGGGACGCCGACCGGCGGCTGGAGGTGCTCAGCCGTCTGCCGGAAGTGATCGCCGGAGCGGTGAGCGACAAGGAACTCTCAGCGCGGCTGGCGGCCATTCTGCTGGCCGGCATCCCGCACTCGGAGGCCGTCGCGGTCGTCACGCTGGACGAGAAGCGTCGTGTCAGCATGCCGTACTGGGAACGACGGCGCGAAGCGCAGGGGGCGTTTCGTCCCAGCAGCCGGCTGGTGGCGGAAGCGCTCGGAAAACGGCACAGCGTGCTGCATGTGTGGGAAGGGACCAATGTTCGCGGTTCGGAGTACACCGTGCAGAACGACTCCGACTGGGCGTTCTGCACGCCGATCGAGGCGGGGGGGACGCCGCGCGGGCTGTACATCGCGGGACGATTGCCGCGGGGGCCGCTCAGCGGTTCGAGTCCCACCGAGTTGACGGTGCCGCATCTGCAGGCGGACGTGAAGTTCACCGAGATGGTCGCGGACGTCGTCGCGTCGGCGCAGCGGCTGCAGTCGCTGGAAGGGAACCTGTCGATCCTGCGGCAGTTTCTGTCGCCGCCGATCCTCTCTACGCTCGAGGAAGCATCGCAGGGGGGCGAGCTGGACGTACAGCTGCTCGCGCCGCGCGAGTGCGACGTGACGGTCCTGTTCTGCGACCTGCGCGGTTTCAGCCAGAAGGCGGAAGAATCGGCCGACGACCTGCGGGGGTTGCTGGAACGCGTCAGTGCGGCACTGGAGATCATGACGACGCAGATTCTGCGATTCGGCGGCGTGACGGGGGATTTCCTGGGAGACGCATCACTCGGCTTCTGGGGCTGGCCGTTTGCCTCAGAAGAAGCGCCGCTGAACGCCTGCCGGGCGGCGCTGGCGATCCGGTCCGCGTTCGCCGAGACGTCTCAGCAGGCGGGGCATCCGCTGGCGAACTTCACCGCAGGAATCGGCATCGCCCGGGGCCGCGCGATGGCGGGAAAGATCGGCACGCGCGACCGCGTGACGGTCACCGTGTTCGGGCCGGTGGTCAATCTGGCCAGCCGCCTGGAAGGGATGACCAAGCAGCTCAACGTGCCGATTCTGCTCGATGAATCATTGGCCGAGATCGTCCGCGCACGGATGAGCGACAGCGAAGCGCGGACGCGGCGACTCGGCAAGGTGCTCCCGTACGGGATGGAGCGGCCGCTGATGGTCTCGGAACTGCTGCCCCCAGCCGACCAGTTCGCCGAACTGACGGACGACCATATCCGGCTGTACGAAGAGGGCGTCGAGCACTTCGTCGAGGGACGCTGGGAGCAGGCGTACCGCTGCCTGCACCAGATGCCGCCGTCCGATCGCGCGCAGGACTTTCTCACGCTGCGCATCGCCCAACACAACCGCACGGCGCCGCGAGACTGGGACGGCATCATCCGGCTGCCGAGCAAGTGAGCCGGAGTTGGAGCACAGGCTTCAGCCTGTTGCGAACAGAGTTGTCGTCTGGGCGGACCTCCGGGCAGCCTGAAGGCTGGACTCCAACGAACCGCATCAGGGCGTTGTGCGTTCCTGCCAGATGTACCAGTCAGGGTAGACGTAGACCCAGTACCCGGGGGGGAGGCCTTTGTGATCGCGGTACTGTGAGCCGGTCCACCAGCCGTATTGGTAGAAAGGGCCATAGGCGCTGAGGTCTTCCGGCGCGGCGAGCTTGTCGAGCAGCACGTCGTACTGGCCGCCTACTGTCGCTTTGGTGCGGGCGTCGGTGGAAGTGAGCTCGATCGGCGTCGGCGGCGATTCGCCATGGGCAGCTTCCCAGATGGCGCGGGCCCGCTGGGCCATGTCGATGAATTCCCGACGGCGGCCGGTCGGGTCGTCACCCTTTGCGGCGGATGCGGTCTCGATGACGGCGTCGAACGTGGCAAGGCCGCGGTACGGGGACTGGCGGAGCAGCAGGGCGAACGACGCGACGGCGCTGGACCAGGCGAAGTCGTCGGAAGGGACCTGCTGCACGCCGGCATCCACGAGAGGAACTTGCAGCAGGCGGCTTTCGTCGGCAGCCGGGCGCTTGTAGCGGACGCGGATCGTCAGCAGGTCGTCGAGCGGCACCGCGCTGTCCGTCTGGGCCGACCGGTTGACGACGCTGAGACGGTTCTCGACCAGGTACCGCGCCTGCTGCTGCGGGGCGTCGTACAGGGCTTCGACCGTGCGGCCGATGTTCTGCCTGGCGTCTTCGGTGATAACCTGGCCGTCGATGGTGAGCTTGTTGCGGTCAATGCGCACGGCGACCTGCTGTTCCTGGGCGAGACCGAACCGGGCGGAGCGCTGTTCGAGGGACTTGCCGAGGACGGCGGCTTCTTCGGCGTTGGAGTCGGAACGGAGCGTGAGTTCATACAGCGCGGTGGCGGACTGGCCGGCCCCCATGTCGCCGGCATCGACCGTGTCGACGTCGAAGTCGGCCGCGGCGAGGGCGCGGTTCTCGTAGCCGATGAGGCGGTAAGCGGCGACCTTGAGCGGATTGAAGTCGATCTGCAGCTTTACGTCCTTGGCGACGGTGTAGAGGGTGCCGGTGATCTGCTCGACGAACACGCGGCGGGCCTCGTCGAGGGTGTCGACGTAGCCGTAGTGCCCGTTGCCGTGATCGGCGAGCGCTTCGAGCTTCGCGTCCTTGAGGTTGCCGGTGCCGAACCCGAAGACGCTGAGGAACACGCCGGAGCGGCGCTGCTCTTCGATGAGCTGCACGAGTTCGTCGTCGCTGCTGATGCCGACGTTGAAGTCGCCGTCGGAGCAGAGGATGACGCGGTTGGCGCCATGGTCCACAAAGTGGCGGCGGGCGACGTCGTAGGCGAGCGTGAGTCCGCCGGCGCCGTTGGTGGAGCCGTCGGCCTGGAGCGCGTCGATGGCGGCGATGATTTCAGTGTGTCGATCGCCGGGGGTGCTGTCCAGCTGCAACTGCGCTTCATCGGCGTAAGTGACGAGGGCGACGCGGTCGTTCTCGGTGAGCCGCTCGGTAAGGAGCTTGAGAGACTGCTGCACGAGCGGGAGCTTGTTGTCGTCCCGCATGGAGCCGGAGACGTCGGTCAGGAACACGAGGGTCGTCGGGGGGCGGCGCTCGGCGTCGATGTCGCGGGCCTGGAGCGTGACGCGGGCCAGGCGATGTTCGGGCTTCCACGGACAGGCAGCGGCTTCGGCCGCGACGGCGATCGGATGATCGTCTGCGGGAGGCGGGAGCGAATACTCGAAGTAGTTCACCAGCTCCTCGACGCGGACGGCGTCGGCGGGGGGCCAGAGGCCGGCGTCGATAAACCGCCGGACGTTGGTGAAGGCGGCGGTATCCACGTCGGTCGAGAACGTGGAGACGGGCTCATCGAGCGGCGAAACGAAGGAGTTTTCGAGTACGGGCGCGTACCACTCATTCTGGATCGCGAACCCGGATTGGGGCTCGCGGGCCAGTCGTTCATCGAGGGTAAAGTCGTTCAGTTGCCGGACGGTCTCGGCGACGATGTGCTCCGTTTCGCTCAGGACCTGTTCCGAGTCACTCTCCGTTTGCACACCCAACATGGACGGAACGGCACTCCCCCCGAGGCCGGAGGAGTCCGGCTGGGGCTCGTCGGCAAGATACTTGCGTTCCGCGGATTCGATGGCCGAGCCGGCCATTACGCCCTGCTGTTCCTGGGTGAAGCGGAACTTCGACAGTTCTTCGGTGCGCGACCGAAGCAGGAGCGTGCCGTTGGACATGTCCACGACGCCGTCCCCGTCGGCGTCAAAGTCGACGCCACCCCGCCGGGATGCTTCGGGCGCCGGGGGCGTTGCATAGTTGGAGGTCGAGCGATTGGACGCGCCGGGGCGGGACTGTCCATTCTGCTGCTCGGGCAACAGTCCATCGATCGGCTGGCCGTAAGGCTCATTGACGATGGCGGGAGCCATTCCGGCCGGATTGGCTCCATAGCCGCCGGCTGCCGACGAACTGAGGGAATTCATGCGGCGGGCGCGGCTCTCATCGACCGTGTCTCCATAGCGGTCGTAGTACAGGTGGAGCTGTTCCAGCCGTTCGATCTCGGCCTCCCCCGACACGGCGGCGGGAGCCGGGTCGGTGGTCGGCAGCTCCATCAGGGGGACGTCAGCGGAAGCAGCGAAGTCGTCCGATTCGACGCCGTTGAGCGCGTCGTCGGACCACTTCGTATCCGCCTCGAAGTCCGACAGCCGATCCAGCTCGCGGCGTTCCCACAAATCGGTCCGAGCAGCCGCCGTCGATGCGCCCCAGCCCATCGCCTCCGTCACGTACAGCTTTTCGATGCGGTCGCCGTAGGGGACTTCGACGTAGTTCAGTCCGCGGCTGGCATCAAACGACACCCAATGCGTCGGCACGTTCCCTTCCATCTGGAAGGCGAGTTGCAGCTGCTCGGCGGAGAGCGCGGTGCGGCCGTTCGTGAGGGGGACGGCGTTGGAGTCCAGCGGAGTGACGCGCCAGAAGTTGTAGGAGTGAACCGGGGTCTCCGCGAGAATCTCCGGCTCGGGAGTCACCGTCGTCGTCAGCAGCAGCCCGGTGGCGAACATGACCAGAGTGGCCAAAACGACGATGCCTCGCGCGGCCCAGCGGCGATTCTTCGGCGACGGGCGCGCGACGGTGGGGAGCGTCGTCCGCGACTGAGAGGCATCCTGCAGCGTCGCGGCCGCGGTGCGAACCCGTTCGCGCTGTGCGGCGGTGAGGCGGACGTTGGGCTCCGACTGCAGCGCCAGAAAGACCAGCGAGGCGACATCGCGCAGCACGTCCGCTTCGCGCTGCAGGCGGGCGTCGCCGGCCAGCAGGCGTTCGAACGCTTCGCGGTCGGCGGGCTCCAGTTCGCCGAGCACGTAAGCGGTGATGTCGGATTCGTCGTTCGTCCGCGTCGAGTCGGACATCGGACACCTCACTTCTGCGCCCGCTGTGGGCGACCAGCTTCAGTATGACACAACCCCGGGTGATGGAAACTCCGCCGGTTCAGTTCGGTTTGACGCTTCGTGCACGGTGATGACGGGCGGGGGGGCCGCTTCTTAGTCGGGGATTCGACGATGGATGCGTTCGCGGACCCGTTTGAGGCCGATGTGAATCAGAAAACCGACATTGGTGGATGTGAGGCCGGTGACGGAGCTGATCTCGCGATAGCTGAGGCCATGCTGAAACTTCAAGCGGATGCATTCCTGCTGATTGGGAGTCAATTCATCGATTTCCGAGAGGATCAGCCGGAGTGTGTCGCTCTGTTCGGCGGTGTCGAGGGGGTTGCGTTCGCGATGCCCGGTGGGACCGGGCATTTCGTCGGACAGGATGGTGGCCCGCGACTCCTTGCGGCGGACATCGAGGGCCCGATTGCGGCAGACGGTGTACAGCCACTGCGCCAGGCGGCCGTTGAGTTCTGACGGATCTTCTTTGCAGAGCTTGAGAAAGGTGTCCTGGACGACGTCGCGGGCCCGCTCCTCGTCGCCCGTGATGCGGTGCGCGTACCGCAACAAGCGTCCCTCGTACCGGTCGAGGGCCGCACTGACCCAACCCAGGCGCGTCGCCTGCCCGTTTTCGCTCATTCCGGTTCCCCACTGCGGCCGCAGTGTACCGCTCTGACGCATGGCCGATCCCCCCTCTTAGACGGAATCGGGCTCTCGGGAGTTCAATTCGAGTACGGAAAAGGCGCCGATTCCGCCGGCGCGGTTTTGGCGGGGGATCGGTCCGCCCGCGGCCAAAACTGCCGCTGAAACACCATGAACACCGCTCTCCCGCCGCCGTCGCACGAGCGACATTGACCCCCGCCGTCGGGCGGCGCTATGTTCCACGCCCCCTCTCCTGTTTCCCGATGATTCCGCTTTGAGTCGCACGATGCGCGCTCGGCGGCCGTCTTTCCGGCCGCGGCGGATGACGTCATGGACTGGACGCCGCTCATGAAAACGCTCCCCCTTATTGCCCTGTCCGCCCTGCTGCTGGCCGGCTGCCAGGATTTCGACCTGCGGCTGCAAAGCCCGGAAGAGGAAGCCCGGGAGAACGCCGACGAAGCACTGCGCGGGGAAAAGGACCACTCGGCCCTGGTCGGGGACTATGTCCAGGTGTCCGGCCTGAACATGATCATCCTCGACGGCGTTGGGCTGGTGACGAACCTGAACGGCACGGGGGACGACCCGGCGGCGTCGGTGTACCGCACAAATCTGCTCGACGAAATGCGGAAGCGAAACATCCCGGATCCCAACCAGATCCTCCGCGATCCCTCGACGACGCTGGTGCTGGTGCGGGCCTATCTTCCGCCGCTGATCAAGAAGTCCGAGTCGTTCGACGTCGAGGTGTACCTGCCGGACGGGAGCGAAGCCACCAGTCTGAAAGGGGGCATGCTGCTGGAGTGCGAACTGACCGAGCACGCGTACGTGGCCGGGCGCGGCAGCATCAAGGGCCACCGCCTGGCGATTGGGCGCGGGGCGGTTCTGACACACGGAGAGGATCGCAACGGCGTCCGCCGCGGAACAATCCCGGCCGGGGCCACGTATGTCGGGGACGATCGCAACCTGTCCATCTACCTGCGGCCGGATTACCGGAGCGTGCGCATGTCGCAGCGGATCGCGAACCGGATCGGTCAGCGATTCCACGACTACGACCAGTACGGTATCAAGCGGCCGCTGGCGGAGGCCAAGACCGACTCGCGGATCGAACTCGTCGTCCACAGCCGTTACCGGGACAACTATCCCAGGTACCTGCAGTGCATCCGGCACATCCTGCTGCGTGACACGAACGTCGAGCGGCATCTGCGAATGCAGCAACTGCAGGAGGACCTGCTCGTCGGACCGACCGCGGAGAAGGCGGCCCTGGAGCTGGAGGCGATAGGCACGGAAGCGATCCCGATCCTGAAGCGGGGACTGGAATCGGACGTGCTGGAGGTGCGCTTCCACGCGGCGCAGGCGCTGGCGTATCTCGGGCAGTCCGAAGCGGCGCCGGCATTGCGGGAAGCGGCCGACAAGGAACCGGCGTTCCGCGTGTTCGCGCTGGCCGGACTGGCCGCGTTGCACACGGGCGAAGCCGCCAATCAACTTCATCAACTGCTGGATCACGAGAGCCTCGAGACGCGCTACGGCGCCGTGCGGGCCCTCTCCAACATCGACTCCGGCGACCCGGCGATTGCGGCCGAGGAAGCCGATCAGAACTTCATTCTGCGCGTGGTGAACAGTCGCGGGCCGGCGATGGTGCATGTGACCCAGCGGCAGAAGGCGGAGATCACGATCTTCGGCGCGCATCAGGAATTCCAGACGCCGATGGTGGCGTCGGCGGGCCGGCGATTCCTCATCAAATCCGACCCCGGGCGTCCGACGGTGACCATCAGCCGATTTGTGACGGGAGGAGACGTCGTGCGCACGCAGGTGCCGGCGCGCGTGGCCGAGGTGATTCGCGAACTGGCCCGCCAGCAGGCGACGTATCCCGACATCGTGCAACTGCTGGTGGAAGCGGATCAGCAGCACAACCTGACGGCGTCCATCGGCATCGACGCCCTGCCTCAGGCGGGACGGGTCTACACGCGGCCCCGCGGAAACAATCCGGATGCGGCGCCGTCGCAGGCGCCGGTCGGCGGCGGAATCTTCGCTCCCAACCTGTTCGGCGGAATGCCGGACAAGCCGGATGAAGCGGCCGAATCAAACCCGATGGAGGAGTTCGCCGCTGAGCCCGCCGACGCAGCCGCGGAACAGACCACGCTCAATACCGACGCCACGAATCCTGTGGGTTTCACTGTGCAATAGAGAAAGAGGGAACCGCGAAAGGCGCGAAAAAAGCGAAAAGAGGTCGTGTCGCACGTCGGAGCGACCCCTGCCGGCTCGTCCGGCAGGTAAATCAGATCACTCGCGTGCGCCGCGGATTCGAGCTAGTTCATATCGCCTGCCCTTCACGAAGTTTTCGCCCATTTCGCCTCTTTCGCGGTTCCTTCCGTTCGTCCCACGTGACCGGACGACGTGCCACTTCGCTGTCGCTGCAGTCCTGACGGTTGACGATCGCTTATGCTCACGCAGCTCGAACTCTTCGGCTTCAAGAGCTTTGCCGATCGCACGGCGTTCGACTTCGTGCAGGGGATCACCTGCGTCGTGGGACCGAACGGAAGCGGGAAGAGCAACGTCGTCGACGCCATCAAGTGGATCCTCGGCGACCAGAGCGCCAAAAGTCTGCGCGGCAAGGAGATGTCGGACGTCATCTTCAATGGTTCCGCCAGCCGCAAGCCGAGCGGCTACGCCGAAGCGACGCTGACATTCGATAACCGGTCGCGGCTGCTGCAGGTGGATGCGGACGACGTGCGCGTCGGCCGCAGGCTGTACCGCAGCGGGGAGTCCGAATACCTGCTGAACGGGGCGGTCGTGCGCCTCAAGGACGTCAAGGACGCGCTGCTGGGGACCGGGGCCGGCACGAGCGCCTACAGCATCATTGAGCAGGGGCGCGTCGACCAGATTCTGCAGGCGAACCCGACGACGCGGCGGGTCGTGTTCGAAGAGGCGGCCGGCATCAGCCGCTTCAAGAACCGGCGCGTTGACGCCGAGCGCAAGCTGGAGCGGGTCGCCCAGAACCTGGCGCGGCTGAAGGACATCGTCGACGAAGTCGAGACGCAGTTGAACGCGACTCGGAACCAGGCATCGAAGGCGGCCCGTTACCGGGAACTGTCCACCGAGCTGCGCGAACTGTGGACGGGCCTGGCGGCCGATGAGTATCGCCGCTATTCGGCCGACCTGGCGACGGCCACGCAACGGGCAGGGGACCACGAGCGACAGTCGGCGGAACTGGCGGAGCAGATCGCAGCTCTGGAGTCGGCCCGGTCGGAAATCGAAGGCGCGCTGACGAGTGTCGACGACCGGCTGCAGGGGGTGCAGCGCGAGGCCTCCGGCACACGGGAAGCGATCGCCGCCGGCGAATCGACGATCCGGCATCAGACCGGGCGGCATCGCGAGCTGGACCTGGATATTGCCGACCTGCGGCGGGAGCGGCAGCAGCTTAGTCAGCGGGCGCGTTCCGTCGTGACGGAGCTGAGCGACACGGCCGAGCGGATCAGCCGGTTCGAGGCGACCCTGGCGGAGCACGAAACGGCGCTGGCGGCCCGCGATGCAGTCGTGGGTGAACTGGAGGGTCAGGCTGCGCTGGCGCGGGAGCATCTGGCGTCCCGGCGGGGCGAGCGGGACCAGATCGCCGCGGAACGGAACGAGCAGGGAAACCGGATCGCATTGCTGACGTCGCAGCGCGCGGCAGCCGAGGAGACTCTGGCGTCCGCGGCCGAGGCGTGTGCGCAGCTGGCGGAGTCGGTAGCGGCGGCCACCGCGGCCCGTAATGCAGCGCAAGAGATTGCATCGGTCGAGGAACGGGCGCACGCCGAGCTGCTGGCCGATGTGGACCGGCTGCAGGGAGAGCGCGTCCGGCTGCTGGACGAGCAGGGTCACAGCGAGAAGTCGCTGGCGGCCATGCGGGAGCAGCGCGTGGCGTGGGACGCCCGCATTCACGTCCTGGAGAACCTGGAACAGCGTCAGGAAGGTCTCGGGATCGGGGTCCGGGAGATCCTGAAACGCGCGTCGACCATCGACGGCGCTCCCTGGAACAGCATCGTCGGATGCGTCGGAGACCTGCTGCAGGTGCCGCTCGATCATGCCGCACTCGTTGAAGTGGCGCTGGGTGGACGGGCGCAGCTGATCGTCACTCGCGACCTCGCCGCGCTGTCGGACTACATCAATTCGGGGGCGGGGCTGATTCAGGGACGCGTCGGGTTCCTGGCTGCGCCGGCAAACGATGCGCAGCGCGCCAACGTCGGAGCATCGCCGGATCTTGCCCAGGAGCCCGGGGTCATCGCGCGGGCCGACTGGCTGGCGGATGAGCCGCCCGAACTCAAAGGACTCGCGGCCGCGCTACTATCGGGCACATGGGTGGTCGAGAGCCTGGCGGATGCACATCGACTGGCGCCGCATCACGCGGGACTGCGGTGGGTGACGCTGCAGGGAGAACTGCTGGACGCCGACGGCGTGCTGTACGCGGGGACGGTGCCGCACGAAATCTCCGTTGTTTCGCGCAAGAGCGAGCTGCGACGCCTTCGCGCCGACCTCCAGCAACTGGATGAAGAGATCGCCGAGCAGTTCGCCGAGCTGACGTCGCTCGGCCGCAACCTGACCGACGTGGACGGCACGCTCGCCGACGCGGAGTTGCGGCTGCGTCAGGCCGGCGAACGCTTGAGCGCATCACGCTCGAACCTCACGTCCGAGGAGCGCGAGTTGAAGCGGCTGCTGAACGCCCGGGAGCATGCCGAGACGGAGCAGACTCAACTGCGGGAAAGACACGGGCAGCTGGCGGCGGAACTGGCGGAGACCGAAGTTCGCCGCGAGGAACTGCGGGTTGAACTGGAAGACCATCACGTTGCCATCACGGCGACCGAAGCGGAACTGCGGGAAATCGAACAATCGCTGGACCAGGTGCGGGAGGAGCACAAGCGCCAGCAACTGGAACTCGCCACGCACGCTGAGCGCGCGGCGGGGCTGCGGGACGTGCAGTCGCGACTGGAACGGGATCAGCAGCAACAGGAAGAGCAGCTGCGTCAGGCAGGCCAGCGGTTGAGCACGCTGCTGGGAACGCGGCGCGACATCGAACTGCAGGTCCTCAACACGCAGGCGAGAATTGCCGAGCTGTGCGGGCAGGCCGAGCGGGAGGACGCAGAGCGGCTGCAACTGGAGGAGGATCGGGCCGCGCTGCGCACACAGCGGGCCGCGCTGCATCGGGAGGAGGACGCCCTGCATCGCCGCCGCCGCAGCATTGCCGACGCGCTGCACGAATGCGAACTGCAGGTCCGGGAATGCACGCATCAGCGGGACGCGCTGGCGCTGCGGATCGAGGAGGAGTTCCAGGTCCGGCTGAGCGACCTGGCGGAGTCAGGTGTGTCCGCGCTGGAGCGGTTTTCGCACACGGCGATCGATCCCGATGCCACGTCCGATGCCGAACTCGAGGACGGTGATGCAGGGACTGCACCGGCGCATCCAGGTGCTGTTGCCGAGATGCCCGATGCAGACACACTGCGCGCGCAGCTGGAAGAGGAAGTCCAGAAACTGCGGCGCAAGATCAAGGCGCTGGGGAACGTGAACACCGACGCGCTCGCGAACCTCGACGAGCTGGAAACCCGTTACACTCGATTGAGCACCCAGTTCCTGGACCTCTCGGAGGCCAAGACCGCCCTCGAAGAGATCATCCGCCGCATCAATGCGGAGAGCCGCCGGATGTTCGTCGAGACGTTCGAGACGATCCGCGAGCACTTCCGGGAGCTGTTCCGCCGGCTGTTCGGAGGAGGCGAGGCCGACATCGTGCTGGAGGATCCCAACGACGTGCTCGACTGCGGGATCGACATTCTGGCCCGTCCCCCCGGCAAGGAGCTGCGGAATCTGTCGCTGCTGAGCGGTGGTGAGAAGACATTGACGGCCGTCGCCCTGCTGTTCGCCATGTTCAAGAGCAAGCCCAGCCCGTACTGCATCCTGGACGAGGTGGACGCGGCCCTGGATGAGGCGAACGTCGAACGCTACGCGACGATCCTCAACGACTTCACCGAGATGACGCAGTTCGTGGTCATCACCCACCGCAAGCGGACGATGACCGTCGCGGACGCAGTCTACGGCGTCACGATGGAGCAGGCCGGCGTTTCGAAGCGGATGTCGGTGCGGTTTGAGGACGTGTCGGAGAACGGCGAGATCCGCACGCGCGCTGCGTGAGCCGGGACGAGTTGTTCAGGCATCCCGCTGATTGCCCGGTGACGCGGGCGCGGGGGTTGCTGAAGCCCGCGGTATACACTCGCGGTCTGCCGACGTATTCTGCCGGACCTGACTCGCGACGACGTCGATCGCGGGGCCGCCACTGACTGGACCGGCATGGTGAGTGCCTGCCCCCTTTGACTCATGCCTCTCAGCGATGCCGACATTCTGTGCGAAGACGGGCCGGTGCTGGCCGTCAACAAGCCGGCGGGAGTCATCACGCAGGGCGCGCCGCGCGGCGTGACCGGGCTGATTGATCTGGTTAAGGAGTACCTGAAGGTCAAGTACGACAAGCCCGGCAATGTGTATCTGGGCGTGCCGCATCGTCTCGACCGGCCGGTCTCCGGAGTGGTTGTCTTCTCCCGCAACTCCAAGTGTGCGGCCCGGCTCGCGGAGCAGTTCGCGCAACGGCAGGTGCGGAAGATCTACTGGGCCTGCCTGGAGCGCCCGCCCGCCGAGGACTCCGGCGAACTGACAGACTGGATCTACCGGATTCCCGATCAACCCCGAGTTGAGATCGCGGCGACTGGGAGTGCGGGAGCCAAACAGGCCGTGCTTACGTACCGCACGCTCGATCGGCACAAGGGACGCGCGCTCGTCGAGGTGGAACCGCAGACCGGGCGGATGCATCAGATCCGCATCCAGTTCGCCAGCCGCGGTTGTCCCGTTGTGGGAGACCTGCAGTACGGAGCGAAGAGCACGTTCGGCGGCGCCACGTCGCTCGATCAGGAAGGGGGCGCGATCGCGCTGCACGCGCGGAGTCTCACGCTGCTGCATCCGATCCGGTATGATCCATTGACGATCACCGCCCCGCTGCCGGCGATGTGGGGGGAGCTGGGAATCGACCGGAGTGAGCCGCAATGAAGTCCGTTAAAATCGTCGTCTGGCAGGATGAGGACAAGTGGATCGGGTACCTGCAGGAGTTCCCCGACTATTGGACTCAGGGAGACGACCCTGATGACCTGCGAGAGCATCTGAAGGATCTGTATGCCGACCTCACGAATGGTCTGATTCCCGGTGCACGTCGGGTCGAGGATCTGGTCCTCTCATGAAGAGGGTCGATGTCATCAGAACCATTGAAGGATTCGGCTGCCAGTTGATCCGACATGGTGCGAAGCACGACTGGTACAGAAATCCCGCGACGGGGGTCTCCCAGTCAGTGCCGAGACATCGTCGAGATCAAGGAGTACCTGGCGAAGCACATCATCCGCATGCTGAGCAATGAGGCTGCGCCGTGAACGCCAGGTTTCGTCCCGCCATCCGACACAACGCGGACATCTCAACTGAAAGACACGTCATGTTGCGAGCTGTGGTACTCGGGATTTTGATGACAGTTTCGTCGTCACTGCAGGCCGACGAGCCCGTAAGCGAAACGCCGGCTCCCCAGAGTCCCGTCCCGGCCGACGAGACGCTGGCTCACTTCCAGCTTCATCCCGACTGCCGCATCGAGCTGGTGGCCTGCGAGCCGGACGTGATTGATCCGGTGCATATCGCATTCGACCCGGACGGGCGGTTGTGGGTGGTGGAGTACTCGGACTATCCGAACGGGCCCGGAGAGGGGCAGCCGGGTTTGTCCCGCATTCGCGTGCTCACGGATGACGACGGCGACGGCCGTTATGGCGACGCGCAGGTCTTTGCCGACAAGCTGCTGTTTGCGAACGGCCTGACGTTCTGGCGCGACGGCGTGATCGTCACGCTGGAGGGAGCCGTCGAATTCATGCGGGACACCGACGGCGACGGGCGCGCCGATGAGCGGCTGGAGCTGTTCAAGGGCTTCACGCCGGAGAACCCGCAGTTGCGGGCCAATCATCCGACGTTCGCCCTCGACAATCACATCTACATCGCCAACGGCCTCCGCGGCGGCGACGTCGTCGCCGGAAAGGACTGGCACCAGTTCTTCGATCAACCATCAACCATCAACCCCGAACCGGTCTCCCTCAGCGGCCGCGACTTCCGCTTCGACCCGCTGACCGGCGCCTACGAAGCCGTCTCCGGCATGGGCCAGTTCGGGATGTCGTTCGATGACTGGGGGAACCGGTTCATCTGCAGCAACCGCAATCCGTGCGATCACGTCGTGCTGCAGGACTGGTATCTGAAGCGGAATCCGTCGGTCGCCGTTCCGCGCGTGGTGGAGAACGTGTCGCCGGCCGCGGAGAACTCGCGGATCTACCCCATCAGCCGGTTCTGGACGACGTCGAACCTGCATGCCGGCCAGTTCACGGCGGCGTGCGGCATCTGCATCTACCGCGGCGACGCGCTGACGGAGGAGTTCTACGGCAACAGTTTCGTCTGCGACCCGACCGGCAACCTGGTGCATCGCGACGTGCTGGAGCCGGAGGGAGCGACGTTCACGTCGCACTACGGTCGCGAGGGTGTGGAGTTTCTGGCGACAAAGGACGAGTGGTGCCGGCCGGTCAACCTGACGATCGGCCCCGACGGGGCGCTGTACGTGGTGGACATGTATCGTGCGGTGATTGAACACCCGCAGTTCATGCCGGACGAACTGAAGACCCGGCCCGATCTGCTGCTGGGGAATGACCGCGGGCGGATTTACCGCATTGTCGCTAAACACGCTTCGCGTTCGGAACCAGGCTCACTCCAGATGGCTTCGAACTCGAGTGAGGAACTCACCGAAGCACTGGGAGATGCAAATTCGTGGCGTCGCGAGACTGCGCACCGCTTGCTACTGGAGCGTCAGGACGAATCTTCGGTGGAACTGATTCAGACAATCACTCAGATGTCCTCCGTACCCGGCGCCCGGGCCTCCGCACTTTGGCTGTTGGACGGAATCAACGGTCTTAGCGTTGACTCACTTTCTGCAGCACTGAATGACTCCAATCCACGCGTTGTCGAGCAGGCCGTCAAACTGGCTGAGCTGCGCTCGCGTGAAGCGCCTCAACTGGCGGATGAAATTGTTGCCGCCGCAACGAAGGACGACGCGCGGCTGAGTTTTCAGTGTGTGCTCAGCCTCTCTCTGTTCGACTGGAACGACGCGTGGTCCGGGCGACTCGCGGACAGAATCGTCCATCACGCTGAGGACGAATGGGTGCGAATTGCGGCCTCCATAAGTCACGACGATCCCTCCCGACTCGCGCTGGCGACAATGCGCTACCTAAAGCAGCCGGCGGACACTCCGAGAATCAGAGGGCTGTCCGCTTTACTCGAAAGTGCTGCGAAGCAAACCGCCGCACAGTCTGACTCGGAGCAAGTCTCACGGATCCTGGACCAGCTGAAGAGTTTGCCGATCGAGCAACAATTCAAGTGCGTCGAGGCATTGTGCGCGGGCTGGCGGCTGCGGGGAATGGAGTATTCAACCGTTGCCAAGAACATCTCAGACGCCCATCAGGCCGCGATCCATGACGTGTTCGCCGCAGCCGCGGCCCAGTCATTATCGCCTACGACAGGCGGTCGGTCAGATGCCGTGGCCGTCCTGGACTTCGCGCCATGGGAGTTCGCGGCGTCGCTCATTGATGTATCGCTTGATCATCCCGAGGACTCGGTGCGCCGCCAGGCAATCGAAGTGCTCGCGCGCCGTACCGACCCGGGAATAGACGAAGCACTCAGTGGACAGTTGGGCGGCCAGACTCCTGCGATCCGGTCGGCAGTTATCGGGGCCATGCTGCGGACGCCGACACGTATTCAGTTGTTATTGGATTCAATCGAGTCGGGTGACGCGACACCCCGTGAGATCGAGCCGGCGCGGGCCGAGCAGCTTCGCAAGCATGCCGATCCCGCGATTCGGGAGCGCGCGCTCGCCCTGCTGGTCGATACCACGGCCGCCGACCGGCAGCAGGTGATTGCGGCTTATCAGCCGGCGCTGGGGAGGGAGTCCGATCCGCTGCGGGGGCAGGCGGTCTTCATCAAGAACTGCCAGCAGTGCCACCGGATCGGCGAGGTCGGGGTGAACGTCGCGCCGGATATTTCGGACTCGCGCACCAAGACGCCGGCCGAGCTGCTGACGTCGATCCTCGATCCCAACCGGGCCATCGACAACAACTACTTCAGCTACACGATCCTCGATCTGGATGGAGTGGTCTACACCGGCGTCATCGCGGCGGAAACGGCCACATCGGTCACGCTGAAGCAGGCCGAGGGGAAGGAGATCACGCTGCTGCGGACGGACATCGATGAACTGAAGAACAACGGCGTCTCGCTGATGCCGGTCGGCTTGGAGAAGGATATCTCCGTCGAGCAGATGGCCGACCTGATCTCGTTCATCAAGAACTGGCGGTACCTCGACGGCTCGGTGCCGCGCGAGGTGATCCGCTGACGGGCCTTCGCGCAAACCAGCAATGATCCACTGGCTCGCAGTACAATCTCGAAGCGTCCCGTCCGGTTAAGTGTCCAAGGCATCAATCGCTATTACGGTGTCCGATAGACTGGCGGATCGGCGTCCTGGCCGTAGCGGCTTCCCGGCAGGCCGAAGAACCGGCCGGTGATGAGGTGGGCCTTAGATGTGCCGCCGCGCCACAGGTCCCATTGCGGGGCGGCATGCTCATCGAAGAACGCATGCAGCCGGCGGCGGAGTTCGAGGACCCGCTCGGCATGAGACGGGTCGCCGTAGAGGTTGTGGTGCTCGTCGGGATCCGCGGCGAGGTCGTACAGTTCGTTCGGGGTCTGATGGATTCGCTCGATGTACTTCCATTCCGTGGTGCGAATGGCCCGGACGTTCTCGAAATCGAAGAAGTGCACTTCCTCCCAATCCGGCGTCTCACCGCGGAGCATTGCGGAGAAGTCGCGGCCGGGAAGCGGGTACCCATCAGGGATCCGGTCGCCCAATCCCATCTGTGAGAGTATCGTGGGGAGCAGGTCGTAGTTGCTGACCATCGCGCTCACGCGGTGCCCGGCGTCGATGCGGCCGGGATGATGGAAGATCAGCGGGATCGTCATCGTCCAGTCGAACGCCGTGAGCGGCCGGGTATGGTCTCCCATGCCCCAATAGCCCGCGTGTCCGCCAGCGAGGCCCTGGTCGGAGGTGAAGACCACCAGAGTGTTTTCCGTCAACTGCAGTCGTTCGAGCGTCTGCATGATCCGACCGACGCCGTCGTCGATTCCGCTCACTTCGGCGGCGTACTTGCGAGCGATCTCCAGATCGCCGATCCACGGGCCATAGTTGTAGTTCCACGCCTCCGGGTCGGTGCGCGGGAAGGAGGGGAGTTCGTGCGACTCGTAGTAGTCGCGATGGCGGTTGCGGATCGGCTCGCGCATCGCTCCGCCGAGTCCGTACGGGCCGTTGTACGCCAGCAGCAGAAAGAACGGCCGGTCCCGGTTCGCTTCGATGAACCGGATGCCGTGGTCCGTCCACAGGTCGGTCAGGTACTCCGGCTCGACGCGGATCTCCTCATTCTCGATGACCTCCTGGTCGTAGAAGCCCGCGCTGGCGCCGTGCGGCTTGGTGATCCAGTACGTGCAGCCCTCCTGAGGATGCAGGTTGTCTCCGAGATGCCACTTGCCGCACAACCCGGCGGCGTAGCCCTCGGCGACGAGGATCTCAGGGAGCGAAGTGAACTCGTCGATGGTGTTGTACGCCTCGGGGCCGGTCTGCGCGCCTTCGGCCCCCAGATAGGTATGCACGCCGTGCCGGCTGGGCATGAGACCGGTCAGGAGGGTCGCCCGCGTCGGCGAACAGACCGCGTTATTGGCGAAGGCCTGTTCGAACAGCGTGCCGTTCTCGGCCAGCCGGTCGATGTGCGGCGTGCGGATGTCCGGATTGCCGTAGCAGCCGAGCGTCCAGGGACTGTGGTTGTCGGTGAGGATCAGAACCAGATTGGGAGGCGCATCGTCTGCCCCAGCACTGTTCCAGGTCCCCGACCAGACACCACACAACAACACCGTCGTAAGCATCCGCATTGCGTTCTCCCGTCCGGAGCCAGCCCCTCAATTCTGCGTTTTCTCCGTTCTCTCCTGTTCATTCCCGTTCCCGCCCCCAGGCGATGGCCAACTGCACCAATACTTCCACCGCCTTCTCCATCTCCCACAGGCTGGCCCATTCCAGCGGCGAGTGGGGATTGTGCTGTCCGCAGGAGAGATTGGGGCACGGCAGACCGCGCTCGGTCATCAGGGCTCCATCGGTGCCGCCGCGGATGATGTCCAGCTTCGGCTCCAGCCCCGCCGCCTTGACCGCTTCCACCGCCTTGGCGACCGCCCGCGGCTCTCGCTCCAGGCCGTCCCGCATGTTGCGGTACTGCTTCTTGATGTGGACGTCGATCGTCGCCCGCGGATGCTCGCGGCGCAGATCGGCGGCGATCGACTCAAGCAGACCGGCGTATTCCTTGAGTTTCGGCGTATCAAAGTCACGGAGGATAATCCGCACGCTCGCCTGCGCCACGCCCCCCTCAATGACATACGGGTGCATGAATCCCTCTCGCCCCGCGGTGACTTCCGGCGCCAGCCGTTCCGTCGGCATGCGGGCGATGAACTGGCTGAGGATCCGCACCGCGTTGACCATCCCCTTGGCCTTCGCTTCGGACGGATGCGAATTGATCCCGGTGACGGTGACGACAGCCTGGTCTGCCGAGAACGTCTCGCAGTCCACGATGCCGCAGCCGCTGGAATCGAGGGTGTAGCCGCAGACGCCTCCCAGTTTCTGGAAGTCGAGCCCGTCGATGCCCCGTCCGATTTCCTCGTCGACGGTGAAACAGACGCGCACCGGTCCGTGTAGTATCTCGGGATGAGCCTTGAGATGCGCGGCAGCCGTCATGATGACCGCCACCCCCGACTTGTCGTCGCCTCCCAGCAGGGTGGTTCCGTCCGTCGTGATCACGGTCGTGCCGACGAGATTCCTGAGAGACGGATTCTCGTCGACGCGAATGACCTTCGCAGGGTCCCCCGGCAGCGTGATATCGCCGCCGCCGTAGTTTTCGTGCAGGACCGGCTGCACGTTCTCGGCGGTGTACTCAGGCGACGTATCGACGTGCGAGTTCCACACGATGGCCGGGGCATTGTGCGCGACGGTGGCGGGAACGGTCGCCATCACGATGCCGTTGTCGGCGCAGGAAACGTCATCGAACCCCAACTGCCGGCATTCATCCGCCAGCATCCGGCTGAGCGTGAGCTGCTTTTCCGTGCTGGGGGAGGTGGGACTCGATTCGTCGGACTGAGTGTCGATCCGCACGTAGCGGAGAAATCGTTCGAGCAGGTCGCTCATCGTGCCGTTCCCGTGGAGTGGTCAATTCGTTGGCGCTGCGCAGCTTAGCCGCTGCTCCGCCGGGCTGCCACGGGCTATCATGCGGGTGGACCGCGTTCTCTCTCAGGATTCACTCAAACATGCCGCATCTCCCAATCCATTTCGGACTAGCCATGACGTTGCTCGTCCTCGTGGCCGCACGCTCCGTCACCATGGCGCAGGACGATGCGGCCGAAGACCGCGACGCGGCGAGGTCCGATGACCGCCAGACGCTGGAGGAGCGGCTGGACGAGTTGAACGGTCGGATCGGTGACGAATCGGACGACGTCGAACTCTACTCTCGGCGCGGCGACGTCCTGTTGTTTCTCGGCCGGTTCGAAGACGCAGTGGCGGACTACGACCGGATGGTCGAGCTCCAGCCCGCGCTCGACGCGTCCCACTGGCGCCGCGGGATTGCGTACTTCTATGCGGGACAATACGAACAGGCCGCCGGGCAGTTTGAAAGGTATCACTCGTTCGACAACGTCGATCGCGAGAACGGCATCTGGCGGTTTCTGTCGCAGGTGCAGGTGTACGATCTCGAACGGGCGCGTGAAGGACTCCTGAAGTACGAGAAGGACGACCGCGAGCCATTCCCGGATGTGTACCGGCTGTTCGCGGGGGACATCACGCCGGAGCAGATTCTGCAGAATATTGCCGACGCCGACATCAGCGACGCGGAACGGGACAAGCGGCTGTTCTACGCCGAGCTGTACATCGGGCTGAACTATGCGGTCGAGGAGAAACCGGAGGAGGCGCGCCCACATCTGGAACGGGCCAGTCGTAACAAATGGGGGAAGAGCGCCGGTTACGGCCCGCACTACATGTGGCGGGTCGCCGGGCTGCATTACGATCTGCTGGAACGCGAGCAGAAGAAGACTGAGCCGGACCCAAAGGAATGATCTCTGAGCCCGAGACGGTCCGGGAGCCGACCAGCGTTCTCGGAGACCGTCTTGCAGGATCTCTATTGGGAACTGCTGTCGGGGATGCGATCGGTCTGCCTTACGAGGGGCTTTCGCGGCGGCGCGTGCTTCGGCGGTTGAGGGCTCCCCTCCGACATCGATTCGTCTTTGGGCGCGGCATGGTGTCCGATGACACCGAGCATGCGTGTATCGTCGCTCAGGCACTGATCGCGACGGCCAACCGTCCGGAATGCTTTCAGGCGGATCTGGCCCGGCGGCTGCGATGGTGGCTGCTGATGCTTCCTGCAGGAACAGGCTGCGCCACGGCTGTCTCCATTTTGAGACTCTGGTGTGGTTTCGCTCCCGAGCGTTCCGGCGTGCGTTCCGCCGGCAATGGCCCGCTCATGCGAGCTCCGCTGCTGGGGGCGGCGGTTCATGATGACGCAGAACTGGTGCGGCTCGTGCGCGACTCCACGCGCATCACCCACACCGATCCCCGCGCCGAGTGGTGTGGGCTCGCGGTCGCACTTGCGGCCCGGGAGGCGGCGCGAAGTGATCATCCTGATGCGGAACGCTACCTCGACTCCGTCATCGCGCACCTTTTGCCACACTCGCCAGAGATCGTCGAGTTGACCCGGCGCACGATCGAGAGCGCGTCACGCGGTCAATCGACGCTGGATTATGCAGCCGACCTGGGACTTGAGCGCGGCGTCTCCGGATTCGTCCTGCACACGACGCCGATCGTCCTGCATGCCTGGCTGAGCCATCCTGGCGATCTGCGGCAGGCGGTGGCGGCGGTGATTCAATGCGGCGGCGATACGGACACGACAGCCGCCATCGTCGGCGGCATCCTGGGGGCCGGCGTCGGACGGAGCGGCGTCCCCGCTGACTGGCTGTCGGGCCTGCTGGAGTGGCCGCGCACAGCGGAATGGATGCAGCGACTGGCCGAGCAACTTGCCGAATCGCTTGAAGAAGGAAATCCGGGCCGGCCTCCGTCACTGCCGGCGGGGGGCGTCCTGCTGCGAAACGTGGCGTTCCTGTGCGTTGTGCTTGCGCACGGAACGCGGCGGCTGCTGCCTCCGTGGTGAGCGCTTCAAGCGGCCGGTGTCGGTTCCGCAATGCTGGTGCGGGCTTGTTCGGTGCGTTCGCGGACAACGCCGAAAGTGATGTACAACAGCCAGAACAAGGCCGAGCCGCCGGCGAACGTGAAGCGGGCGGTCGTCGAGAGGTGGCTCTGCCGCAGGTAGCTTTCGATGATGGCGGCCGCGACGAGCATGCCGCCGACGCCGACGATGGTGCGGGCGGCCTCCATGCCGGCTCGGCGCAGGCTGTCGGCCCGGGAGAGCATGCCGGGGCGGATCACGGACTGGCCGAGCATCAGCCCCACGCCGCCGCAGAGGATGATGGCGCCGATCTCCGTTACTCCGTGCGGGAGGATCCAGGCCCAGGCTTCGGTGCCGACGCCGGCCTGATGGTGCACCGCCATGAAGGCGCCGAGAATCATGCCGTTGTAGATCATGAGGATGATCGTGGGGACGCCGGCGAGCACGCCGGAGGCCATCGAGAGCATGCCGACCTGCAGGTTGTGCTGGAACAGGAACGAGGCGAATGCGAACTTCTCGCCGCCTCCCTGGTCGCGACCGCTGCGGAGGATTTCTTCGAGTTGCTCGCGCGTCGCGCCGGGCTGCCGCGGGTCACCCGGCATGGAGAGGGCGTAGGCAGCCATCGGATCGGTGACCGACAGGTAGTAGGCGAGCAGAGCGCCGCCGATCAGCAGGCCGGCCGAGATCGTGTGGAGGCGGAGATTGCGGGCAATCGAACGGGCGAAGCCCTCCACGATGAAGCGCAGGATGCCGGTGAAGATGGATCGCCGCGGAGGGAGATAGATCAGGCTGTGAGCGGCCGCTGTGAGGCCGTTGAGGTAGCCGACCAGTTGCTGGTCGGTGGTGCGGCTGGCAGCGCGCGCGAGGTGAATCGTCGCCCGCCGATAGAGGACGTCCAGCCGCTGCAGTTCCTCGGGCGACAGGTTGCGGAGGGAGCGCCGGGCCTTGCGGACGAGGAATTCCAGCTCGTCCCAGTCCGGCTTGTTCCGCGCTATGAAACTGCTCATACTTGGCCGGGGATCAATTCAAAGGGGCCGCGGATGACGCGGATCGGGCGGATTTTCGCGGATAGAGACGAGTCATTCAGGGCGGATCCGTCAGATCTTTAACATCCGCTGCCGCTTACTGACCACGATCGCTTATGTCCGCCGGCATTCAGTTTGAGACTCCGGAGAATGTCCAGATCAGCTACCAGCCGGCGGGGCTGGGGCACCGCTTTATCGCGTGGCTGATCGACCAGATCATAGTCATCCTGGTCGGCATTTTCCTGTTCTTCGGACTGCTGATCGTCGGCGCGTTTGTTGGCGGGGCGGTGGATCAGTTTCTGGAGTCGATGGGGGACAAGCTCGAGGAGTCGCAGACGGACCTCGACGCGCAACAGGAACTGATCCTGATCTTTGTCGGCATCGGCATGCTGTTCTGGGCGTTCAGCAGCCTGGTGTACTTCACCAGCACCGAGCTGTTTCTGCGCGGACAGACGATCGGGAAGCGGCACATCGGCCTGCGCGTCGTGAAGGCGAACGGGTTCGCGCTGGACCCGGTCAGCATCTTCGTCCGCAACGTGTTCCGGATACTCGATCACTTCCAACTGCTGTGGATCGTGCCGGTGCTGTCGCGGCTCGGGCAGCGACTGGGGGACATGGTGGCGGGGACGCTGGTGGTGTTCGATCGGCCTGCGCCCTTGTGCCGGGTGCGGGAGGAACTCGCCGGCCGCAATGCCGCGGATGCCCGGTTCCGCTTTGATGCCACGGCGCTCAAACGATTGCGGCCGGTCGATTATGAAGCGGTCGAACAGATCCTGGACCGCTGGGACGACGTGCCGCCGCGGCAACTGGAATCCCTGCTGGACACGATTCTCGATCCGCTGGCCCGCCGGCTGAAGACCGAGGCGCCGCTGCGCACCGATCGGCTGCAGTTTCTGGAAGACCTGCTGGCAGCGGAGTACCGGCGGCAGAGCCGTTCGCTGGCGTAGGACTCGCCAATGATTGCACGCGGGTTCCGTCGACTACGTCTTGCGGGGCCGCTCCCTGCCGGTCGCGGCTCTTGGGGTCAGATTTCGGGGTTCAGAATCCGCCGGGCCCAGAAGTAGGCGACGATGTTGAGGATGGCGGCGATGGAGAGCATCAGCTGGCCGGGGACTTCGGTGAAGAGCTTGGACGTGCTCTCGGGGTCGAAGCCGAAGTAGTAGAGCAGCAGGATCGCGCCGGGGGCCATCGCCATGTAGACCGCGGAGGTGCGGGCCTGGGCGGTTTCGGCGCGGATCTTCCGCTCCAGCCGCTGCAGTTCGCGGACGGAATGGGCGATGCGCTCGATGGTCTCGTTCAGGCGTCCGCCGCTCTGGCGGCTGGCGTCCATCGCGGCCGCGAACAGTGAGAAGTTCTCGCTCTGCAGCCGGGCCTTGGCTTCGACGAGGCAGGTCTCGAGCGTCTTGCCCATCTGGTACTCGCCGTAGATCTGCTGGAACTCCTGGCAGATGGGGGCGGGGGACTGCTTGGCGAGGATCTCCATCGACTGGGCGAGCGAGAGGCCGGCGCGGATGGCGCTGGAAAGCGAGACCATTGAGTCGGCGAGCTGGTCTTCGATCTGCTCCTTGCGCTTCTCGGCCATGCGGCGGAGGATGAACCAGGGGAGGCAGAAGATGAGGCAGCCGACGAGCAGGCCGATGACGGGGAGGCCGAGGACGATCCACATCACGATCGAGACGGCCCCGGTCACCGCCAGCCAGCAGATGAGAATGGCCCGCAGATTGCGAGGCCGGACGCGCATGCGGCGGAGCTTGTCGGAGAAGTCGGTCTCGACGAACGCGAACGCCCTGGAGAAGTAGTCGCCGCCGGCGTAGGCACACATCCCCAATGCGACTCCGACGAGGACGCTGGCGAGGATGGCGACTTCGGGCATGGACCGGGTCAGAGGTCAGAGGTCAGAGGTCAGAGGGTAGTGGGTAGTGGGTAGTGAGCGGGTCAGGTGCGTTCGGCGGAGAGGAAGCCTTGGCGGAGGGTTTCGGCGATCTGGGCGGCGCCGTAGCCTCGGTCCACCATCAGGCAGGGGACGTTGTTGCGCTGGCAGACGGGGCGAAGCTGCTCACTGACGTGGTGATGGACGAAGCTCTTGAGGATCAGGATCAGGTCCACGCCTCCGGCTTTCACGCTCTGTTCGAGGGAGTCGAGCTTTGCGGATTGGGTGCGCTCGTAGTCCTCCCACTCCAGCCGCTTGAACTGGAACAGCTGTTCGAGCTGGCGTCGCACGTCCTCGCGGCGCGCCCCGCCGATCATCACGGCCCGCTTCCCTGCGGTGACGGCGAGCAGGTCGTCGAGGTCGCTGATATCGGGTCCCGCAGGCGCTTCGTTCTCCTCCATCAGCTTCTGGAGGTTACGGCGCAGCGCTCGGAACTCGCTCCCCTCGGTGAGCAGGTCGCGATACGGCAGGATCATGTCGAGCAATTCAGGGTCCGAGGCGGCGACTCCCTTGAGGCCCCGCAGCGCCTCGCAGAACTCCTCGGCCCCTTCTTCGGGCAGGTTGTGCTCCAGCATCACGGCGCGCAGTTTCTGGATCGTGCCAGCCGCTTCCTGCCGGGCGAGTTCGCGCTCCTCTTCCTTGCGCTCCTGCTCTTCCTCCTGGCTCCGCCGCTGCGCCTCCAGCTTTTCGCGGGCTTCGACGAGCTGCCGCAGGCAGCGGTCGGCTTCTGCGACGTACTCGTCCCAGTCGGTGATGAACTCCTGGCGGAATGCTTCGATGTAACCCGGCTGATGCGTGCGGGATAGTCCCACCAGTTCGCCAAACAGGAACCGGCAACGCCGCTGCTCGTCCTCCGTGAGTTCTTCCTGCTGCAGCCGGCGGACGCGTCCGATCCAGACCATCATCTGGTAATACTGCTCGTTCTGCGGGACTGACCCGAACCGCGTCGAGGCGTGTCCGATCGCACGCTCCAGCGCGCGGAGCCGGCCGGAAGGGAAGAGTTCCTCGGCGCGGCGGAGGACGTCGTCGCCGTCGAGTTCGGCATCGGCTGCGGGGATCAGTCGATCGTACTCGGCGCGGACGGATTGGTACTCGGTCGTGACGGTCTTGAGGTGCTCAAGCGAGTCGCGCTCTTCCTGCTGGGCGGCCGTGAGTTCCTGCGTGGCTTCCTTGAGCAGTGCGGCGGCATCCTGCTTGGCTTTGACCAGGAGGGCTTCGACCTGATTGCGGTCGAGATGGGCCTGGAGTCGGGCCGCCTTGAGAGAGAGTTCCCGCAACTGCTGCTCGCTGGCCCGAGCCTGTTCCAACTGCGGCGCCCTGCGGTCGCGGACTTCCGTCAATCGCTGCTGGGCTATGCGGTGCCGCTCCTCCGCCTGGCGGAGGTCCCCGAACGCGGCGTCAAGTTTCGATTTCAGTTCTCCCGAGCGGGCATCGATCTCGGCAGACAGGACTAGCTTTGTTAATTCTTCAAGGGCAGTCATTGAGAACTTTTCAGCTAACTGTTGTCAGTTTTCAGTTGGATCATACACCATGACTTCGGCCCCCAATGATCACACCTTCAATCGACTGCGCACGCGTTCACATTCATCAACGCGTCTCCTCTTTCACTGTAAACTGTCCACTGTGAACTGTTAACCATACAGGAACTCCAGCTTAAGCAGTTCCTTTTCCATCAGGGCGTCGATGAAGGTCGGCATGTAGCCGGTCGGCAGCAACGCCTCGCCATTGCGGTAATTGAAGATGTCGTGCAGGACAAGTTCCTTGCGGTCGCCGTCGTAGCCGGCGACTTCGGAAACTTGCGTGACGACGCGCTTGCCGCCGGGCTTGCGCGAGATCTGCACGATGACGTCGAGCGCCGAGGCGATCTGGCGGTGGATGGAGACGACCGGCAGGTCGACCGCCATCAGGACGAGCACTTCGAGCCGCTTGATGACCTCTTCGGAACTGTTGGCGTGGACAGTGGTCATGGAGCCGTCGTGGCCGGTGTTCATGGCCTGAAGCATGTCGAGCGCTTCGCCGCCGCGGCATTCTCCGACGATGATGCGGTCGGGCCGCATCCGGAGGGCGTTGCGGACAAGATCGCGGATGGTGTACTCGCCGGCCCCTTCGACGTTGGCGGGCTTGGTCTCGAGCGTGACGACGTGATCCTGATGCAGCTGCAGCTCCTGCGTGTCTTCGATGGTGATGATCCGGTCCCGATGCGGGATGAAACCGGAGAGGACGTTGAGCATGGTCGTCTTGCCGGTGCCGGTGCCGCCGGAGACGAGGACGTTGCGGCGATCGACGACACAGGCTCGCAGGAACATGGCGGCCGCGGGGGTCATCGAGCCGAGCTCGATCAGGTCGTCCATCGTGAATCGGTACGCCGGAAATTTCCGGATCGTGAGGCAGGGTCCGCGCACGGCGAGCGGCGGGATGATGGCGTTGACGCGGCTGCCGTCGGGGAGGCGGGCGTCGACGAGTGGCTGGCTCTTGTCGATGCGGCGGCCGACTTGGGCCACGATGCGCTCGATGATGGACTCAGTCACCTTGTCGGAAATGAACCGCCGGCCGGAGAGTTCGACCGTGCCGTCGCGTTCGACATAGATCTGGTCGCTCTGGACGACCATGATCTCGGTAATGGTCGGCGCGCGGAGCAGGTCCTGCAGCGGGCCGAAGCCGAAGACCGTGTCCTTCAGGTCTTTCTTCAGGCTGCGGAGAATGAGATAGCGGCGCAGCTCCTTATGGAGGTGCGGGCGGACGAGCGGGAACACCTCGGGGAAGTGGGCTTCGGTCTGCCGGATCTTGCCGCTGAGGTCGGGCTGCTCGCTGAGCTTCAGCCGCTCGGCGGTGAAGTGCAGCAGGTTCTGCAGTTCGGTCTCGCGCTCCGGGACGAGGGTGGCGGGGACGTCGAACTCGTTCCAGGTGAGATGGTTGGTGCGGAAGCGCTCGTCGTCGCTTTCGAGGATGAGCTGGTTGATGACGTAGTCGCGGAGGTTGAGGCCGATCAGCTCTTCGAGCAGGGCGTCGTTCTGTTCCGAGAACAGCCGCATCTCGCGGCAGACGTCCTCAATGTGCCGCTCCAGCAGGAGTATGCTCTCCTTGTTGCCGAGCTGATTACTCTCCAGCTCATACAGGTCGAACCGCTCGAGCAGCTTGCGGTGGACGCGCGATTCGAGGTCCGACATCAGCGAGCGGAGATGGGACTCCAGCTGATGCCGCGTGATGGGCGCGGCCTCCTCCAGCTCGAAATTGACGGTGTACGGCCAGATGCGGATCGTCTGACCAATGGGGAACTCGCGCGTCTCCCCGCCGAGGACCTCATCGTCCCCGACCATGCAGCTGTTGATGCCGACGTTCGTGAGCTTGAGTGTGCCGTTGTCGCGGTTGACGACGGCCTGCCGTTTCGAGACCAGCGGGCTCTTGAGGACGAGCGTGTTGCCCGGCTCGCGCCCGATGGAGACTTCCGTATCATCGGCCACTTCGATCATCGAGCGGCGGCTGTCGTGGATCTTGTTGTACCAGATCTTCATGTCCGTCCCGGAATTGAGCGCACCCGCCTTTTCTGCGGCCCGGCCCCTGATTGTCGACGTGCGGGAGTCGGCGACAACAGCTTGCGAATGTCCTCTTCCTGCACGTAGTCGATCGGAAGTAGACCGCGTTTGTTCCTGATGCCGGGGTCTGCGCCGTGCTGCAGGAGCATGCGGATGATCGCCTCAGCTTCGGCGGATTTCCCCGCACTGCCCGGCGCCCCCGTAGTGGTGACGGCGCGGTGCAGAGCCGTCGAACCCGAGCGCCGGCAGGCCCGGTTCACATCCGCCCCGTGGGACAGCAGAGTGTCGACGGCTGCCGGACTGCGGAAACGAACGGCGTGGTGCAGGGGTGTGACTCCGTTCTTGTCGCACTCGTTCGGATTCGCCCCTGCCTTGATGAGCGATTCGATCGCGGCCCGCTGGGAGGCCGGTTCGGCGTTCTGCTCAGAGCACACCCGCGACAGCTCGCGTCCCGGCATTCGGCGTGCTGTTGCCATGATCCCCTCCGGCATCAGCTCTCGGACTGTTCCTCAACCCGGCTGCTGTGCAGGAGCACGCCCAGTCCCTGGTTGCCTCCGAGTTGAATCGCCTTGACCAGTTCGGCCGCGGCCGGCTCGAACTGGCCGTTGACCAGCTTGACCACGATGGTGATGGTGTTCGCGCCGGTCGACCCGCGGGTGCGTGACGCCTGCTCGATGTTAGGGCGTTCGCGGCGGCTGCCGAGCGCCAGGACCCGGAACGGGCCGATGATCTGCGGACCCGTGCCGCTACGGGGGGGAGTTCCGGCGGGAGTCGGTCCGGTCTGGGCGGCGGTCTGAAAGGAGACGAGGTCGCCCGGGTTGATCTGGTCGGCGACGACGGAGCCGGCATCAATCGGCACCCAGTAGGCGACCTCATCTTCCTGGAGCGTGTCCGACAGGTCGCGCGTTGACGGGGCTTCGATGTCGGAGTCGAGAATGATCTCGCCGCCGCGGAAGATCCGGTTAGCGGGCCAGCCTTTGACGGCGCTCAGCCCCGACCATTGCGGAGCCCGCTCAATGAGGTTGCCCACACGAGCCTTCGGCAGCGGCACCGGCTCCAGATCCGATTCGCGGAAGGGATCGCCGATGTTGAGTTGCACGCCCGGTTTGACGGCGATGAACAGCACCGTCTCAGTTTCCTGGGCGCGCTTCTCCAGGTAGAGCCAGTTGCAGACCG
The DNA here is from genome assembly GCA_041940305.1 of Planctomycetaceae bacterium. Classification (GTDB taxonomy): domain Bacteria; phylum Planctomycetota; class Planctomycetia; order Planctomycetales; family Planctomycetaceae; genus JBGTSJ01. The sequence continues at coordinate 148,484 of JBGTSJ010000010.1, read as the reverse complement.
CCCCCACAATCCCCAACGCCGCAGCGATGGTCAGTCCCAGTGCGCCCTTCATGGTGCCTTCGTCCCATCTGGATTTGCTGACGTCCCTGCCGCGCGAGCGGGGCCGGACCGCTCCGCTCGCCCGAAATGCGGTTCGCTACTTTCTCCGAGTGTACACGCTCTCCATCATCTTCTGCTCGCCCACTCCGGGCAGCGACATGTACATCGTGAACTCGATCCGGTCGTCGGTCGGCTGCTTCGTGACCATCTTGAACTGCATCTCGCCGATCGGCGTGGCGGCCTTGCCGGTCTCGGTCAGCGTCTGGGTGTCCTCGTCATACTCCCCCGTCAGAGACATGATGCCCGTGCCGAAGTTATCCATCCACGTGCCGACGTACTTCTCCAGCGCGTTGTCGTAGCCGGAGATGCCGATGCCCGTGAAATTGCGGCCATTAAATTCCCCTTCAAACGTCTGCCGCAGGAACCGCCCCTCCAGCATGGTTTCCATTCTGGCGACCGCCTTTGACTCGACCGGATTGTCGGGGCCCGCCTCGTAGGCGGTCACCGCGACGTCCCACTCTCCGACCATTTTCTGCAGCCGTTCGTGAGGCTTGCCCGGCTTGGCGTAGGCCTCCATGAGCTGTTCCAGTTCGGCCTGACTGGGCTGCTCGGCGGCATCGGGCTCGTCATCTCCGATCGCGACATTCGCGAGGGCGACGATCATTCCACAAACGAGGATTCCGCGCATGTGCTGGATCATGGGAGCTGCTCCTGAGACGTGAGACGAAGACCCGCTGCCGCGGGCATTCTAGCAGTCCCTCGCGCAGTTCACTATCGGGCCGCCGCACAGTACAAGTCGTCTGCGGCGACTTTACGGGACCTGCATGCCGACGGCATGACTTCGAAGCACACATGCGCATCATCGATTTGAGCCTGCCGCTGGAGGACGATCGCGGCTGGGCTCCCTGGTGGGCCCGGACGCGGGTGAAGCACCAAAGCCACCGGTTCGGCGCCCGCGCGATCCGCCTGCTGTTCGGACTTGGATCGAAGTATCTGCACGGCGGGCTGGGATGGTCCAATGACGTGCTGAAGATGTCCACGCACGGCACCACCCATGTCGACGCCCCCTGGCACTATGCGCCGGTCTCGCAGGGCGGGAGGGCCCGCACGATCGACGAGATTCCTCTGGAGTGGTTTCAGGGTCGGGGCGTGGTGATCGATGTGCGTCACCTGTCCAGCGATGCCGCCGCCGGCGTGGAAGATCTCGAGAACGGGCTGCAGGCCGGCGGTCATTCACTGTCGCCGGGGGACATCGTGCTGATGCGAACCGGCAACGACCGCTTGTGGGGGACGCGCGCGTACTACGACGCCGGACCGGGCGTCAGCGCCGCCGCCACGCGCTGGCTGATTGAGCGCGGCATCCGCCTGATGGGGATCGACGCCTGGGGGTGGGACCGCCCGCTGTCGTCGCAGGCCCGCGAGGCGAAGAAGTCGGGCCGCAGCGATCTGTTCTGGGAGGCCCATTACGTCGGGATCGAGCGCGAGTATTGTCAGATTGAACGGCTGGCGAACCTCGATCAATTGCCGCCGACCGGCTTTCGCGTGTGCGCGTTTCCGTTGAAAGTCCGCGGCGGGTCGGGGGGGCCGACGCGGGCGGTGGCCATCATCGAGGACTGACGTCCCATGCGGCTCGCCACTTTTCTGAATGCGTCCGGCGCCCCCCGATTGGGCGTCTACCTGCCGAAGACCGGCGAACTCGTCGATCTGGCAGCGGCCTCGGCAAACCGCGGGCACCCAGCCGCATTCTTCGGGAACATGCTCTCGTTTCTTGATGCCGGCGCGCCCGCGATGGATGCGGCCCGGGAGATCGTCGACTGGGCTCGAATGCAACGGGCGCCGGATGCGTTGATTCCCTTGAGTGGGGTGCGATTGCTGGCGCCGGTCCCACGCCCCCGTTCGATTCGGGACTGCATGGCCTTCGAGCAGCATCTGATTCAGTCGATGCGGACCGTCGCCAAGTGGAAGCTGCGGCCGCTGTCGGCGCTCGACCGGGGCGCGGCCCGGCTGTTCGGCCGGGGATTCCTGCGGCCGCCGCGCGTCTGGTATGAGCAGCCGATCTACTACAAAGGGAACCCCGCCAGCGTGGTCGGACACGACGCCGAGATTCATTGGCCGCGATTCACGGAGAAGCTGGACTTCGAACTCGAGTTCGGAATCGTCATCGGACGGCAGGGACGCGACATCCCGGTTGGAGAGGCTCGTTCCTACATCGCCGGCTATACCGTCTTCAACGACTTCAGCGCCCGTGATCTGCAGTTGCGGGAGATGACGGGCCGTCTGGGCCCTGCCAAAAGCAAAGACTTCGACACCGGGAACGCCATCGGCCCGTTCCTCGTGACGCCCGACGAAGTCGCGAATCCGTATGCACTCTCGATGAGGGCCCGTGTGAACGGCGAGGAGTGGGCGGCCGGAACGAGCTGCGGAATGCGGTTCTCGTTCGAGGAGATCATCGCGGCGATTTCGGAGGACGAAACGCTGTTCCCCGGCGACTACATCGGGTCGGGTACGATTCCCGGCGGGTGCGGTCTCGAACTGGACCGCTGGATCGCCCCCGGCGACGTCGTTGAACTGGATGTCGAACGACTGGGCGTGTTGCGCAATCGTGTGGTGAGGCCGCATTGAGCCTCGGCACCGGGTCGTCCGCAACCTGCTCAGAATCGGCCCAGCGCTGACGCGAGCGCGCGATCCTTGCATGCGGCATGGCAAGTCAGTAATGTCTGCAGTTCGCGCTGCCGCGTGAGGCGGCGGGTCTGCGCAAAGATTGTCCCTGAAACCGATTACAGAATTCTCCGCCGTTCTCATGGCCACGATCACGAAACTCTCCGCCAGTCGTCGCGAAAAAAAAGGGACCGCGGCCAGCCGTCACCTGCGCAGCCAGGGGCTGGTTCCCGCCAACGTGTATGGCCACGGTCAGGAAACGGTCTCCGTGACGGTGAAGGCCGAGGACGTGCGGCCGATCGTGGCCAGCGGAGCCCACATCGTGGATCTGGACCTGGAGGGAAAGTCGGAAACGACGCTGATCCGCGACGTCCAATGGGACACGTTCAGCACCTATATCCGGCATGTGGACCTCATGCGGGTCGATGCCAATGAGCGCGTCCGCCTGACGGTTCCGGTCCAGTTGAAGGGGACTGCGGCGGGTGTGGTGGCTGGCGGCATACTGGAGCAGCCGCTGCATGCGCTCCACATTGAGTGCCCCGCGATTCAGATTCCGGACTTCATTCCCATCAAGGTCACCTCGCTCGAAATCGGCCAGTCGGTGCACGTGAAGGAACTCACGGATGTACCCGAGGGAGTGAAGATCCTGGACGCTCCGGACGCCGTGATCGTCCACGTTGTCAAGCCGGGCGCGGCGGAAGCGGCGGCGGCCGAGGAGGGGGAGCCGGGACCGGCCGAACCGGAACTCATCAAGCGCGAGAAGAAGGACGAAGACGACGACGAATAGTCTTGAATTGCAAGGCGGGGGGCCCCGTTCGGCAATTCGCATTTGGCCGTTGGCAGACTGCTGTGACCGGGCGCCATGAAACTCGTCGTTGGACTGGGGAACCCCGGTCGCAAGTATGCCGGCACGCGGCATAATGTCGGATTCGACGTCCTGGACGAGCTTTCCCGGCGGGCGTCCGCACCGGCGCCGCGATCCAGCATGGATGCATTGGTGGCCGACGCCCAGCTGGCGGGGGAACGTGTCCTGCTGGCAGCGCCGCAGACGTTCATGAATCTCAGCGGACGCAGCGTCCGGCAGATGATCGACTTCTACAAGCTGCCCTTGGATGACCTGCTTGTGGTCTGCGATGACCTGAACCTTCCGTGCGGCAAACTGCGGCTGCGGAAATCGGGCTCCGCCGGGGGGCAGAAGGGGCTGCAGAGCATTATCCAGCAGTTGGGAACCGAGGACTTCCCGCGGCTGCGCATCGGCATTGATCGCCCGCCTCCACGGATGGATTCGGCCGCCTACGTGCTGGCGCGATTCAGCGCGCATGAGCGGGAGGACATTGAACGGGCCATTCTAGTCGCGGCCGACGGCGTGGAGTTCTGGCTAAGGGAAGGCGCGGAAGCGGCCATGAATCGCATCAATGCGGGGCCCGCGGTCGAGTAGGTGCTTCCCAGACCAGCAGGCGCCGAGTTCGCAGCCAGTGCAAAAAAAACAGGACTTGGCAGCTTTGCGGCCGCCAAGTCCTCTCCGTGCCTCGGGGATGGTAGGGAATCGAAGCCGGCAGGTAAGAAACATCCCCCGATGACGGCACGGGATCAACGGGATTACGGGGGAACCATTTAGCAAACCTGATGCCGCCCCGCAAGCATCCGAGGCACGTTTTCCAGAGTCTCGACTGCAAGAGGTTGGTGAAGCAGGAATTACCGAGTTGCTCACTCTCGGAAGTCGTTCGGCCGGCCGTAGGAATCGGTGCCCTCAGTTCGGGGCTCCCCCGCGATTGACAAGGCCGCCATGCACTGTTGCATCCTGCGCGCGTGCTGCATTGTGCAGCATGCTATCTCGCTGCGATTGTCCGAATCTGGCAGGTTGTCGACCACTCTGGCGGATTGTCGACGGTCGCTTCTATGCGATATTCTGATTCGAATCGAGAGTGTAAGGTGTTGTTGTATAATCGTATATGTCGTTTGTTGGGATTTTGGGAGGCGCGGCTTCCAGTCCACGCTTGTCTGGCACGGCAAGTGCGAATTCTCGGGGCAGTCGAGCAGGGATTGGCCCGCACTTGCTCGAACGCACAGCGAATAGCGTTTCCGGATTGTTTCTGGAAACGCTTTCGTTGTTTCTGGTATGCTGTATTCTGCTGCAGCATCGGGTCGGTCGGTTTTCGCAGGACTGCTGCGAAACGCTTCACCCGCATCGTCCGGCTTCGTTCCGTGGGTGACCTCCTTGTCGACTGGCTGGCCATCTCGTCTAGCGCCCGATGCGTTCGTCATCGTCCAGCGAGGCTCCGCCCGGCTGGAAGTCGTGTCGCTGTCTCCGGACCTGCGGACCACCGTCGGCCGTGCTCCGTCGAATCAGATTGTGCTGGCTGACCCCAAGTGCAGCCGTCAGCACTGCGAATTCTATGTGCGGGAAGGTCAGTGGTTTGTCCGGGACTTGGAGAGCCGCAACGGGATCACGGTCGACGGCCGCCGCGTGGACCAGGAATGGGAACTGGAAGTCGGCCAGGCAGTGGGTATCGGAGCGTGCACGCTGGTTTTTACGGACCACGAGCCAAACGACGAACCGCAGCGCTCCACGATGGCGACGCTGCCGTTTTCCGTGATCGAGCGGAAAACCGGGACTCGGTACGACGCTCCCGCCGGCCGGGCCGTTGTGCCTCCGGGCCGGCACGGCGTTGCGGAGCTGTTTCGCCTCGCCCAGGCCATGACGGCGGCCCGCAATCTGACCGAACTCACCGAGTCGGTGCTTGAAGGCTTGCTGCGGGGGACGAATGCCCAACTTGGAGCGGTGCTGCTTCTCCCTCCGGAATGCCTGGAGCCCTCCACGGAGTTGCTGCAGCCGGTCGCCGTCAAAGGTCCGCCCGACGTCGAGCAGCCGCCGTTCTCGGATTACCTGTCCGAGCTGGTCCTCTCCGACCGGGAGGCGCTGCTGGTGCATGACGTCTCGGAGCATTCCTCGCTGATCGACCGGCAGAGCCTGCACGAACTGTCGGCCCGCAGCGCGATCTGTGCGCCGATCCGAAACCAGGAGGACGTGCTGGGGGTGATTCACCTCTACACGACCGACGTGGCTCACCCGCTGGATGCGGAGCAACTGGAGTTTACGCTGGCGCTGGCCGACCATTTCGCGGCGCACCTGGGCGCGATGCGCGAGCGGATGGAACTGGAACGGACCGTCTCCCGCGCGCAGACGGTGAACCGCGAGCTGGTGGATCAGCTGGGGGTGGAAACCGAACTGATCGGCGCCAGCGAGGCCCTGCAGAAGGTGCGCCGGGCCATTGCCCGAGTCGCGCCGACCGACGCGACCGTGCTGATTCGCGGCGAGAGCGGCGTCGGCAAGGAACTCGTGGCACGGGCGGTACACTTCAACAGCGAACGGAAGGAGGGGCCGTTCGTCTGCATCAACTGCGCGGCGCTCACCGAATCGCTGCTGGAAAGCGAGTTGTTCGGGCATGAGAAGGGGGCCTTCACCGGGGCCGCCGGACAAAAGGCGGGAAAGTTCGAGCAGGCGGACGGGGGCACGCTGTTTCTCGATGAGATCGGCGAGATGCAGGCCGACCTGCAGGCCAAGTTCCTGCGGGTGCTGGAGGGACAGCCCTTCGAGCGCGTCGGCGGCGGCAAGCCGATCATCGTGGATGTGAGAGTGGTCACGGCCACTAATCGGCACCTGGAGCAGGCGGTGCGCGAAGGCCGGTTTCGCAGCGACCTGTATTTCCGGCTGCAGGTCATCGAGATCACCGTCCCGCCGCTGCGTGAGCATCCGCAGGACATCGTGCTCATCGCCCACCACTTCCTGCATCGCTTCGCGCGGAAGGCCCGCGTCCCGGTCAAGGGCTTCTCGCGCGAAGCGCTCGACAAGATGCTCAATTACTCTTGGCCCGGGAACGTGCGCGAGCTCCGCAACGTCGTCGAGCGGGCCGTGATCCTCTCCGATCATGACCTGCTGAAGCCCGAGGACATCACGCTGGCGGGAATAGACGTCTCGCGCCTCCAGACGCCGGCTGCCGCGTCCCCCGCTCCGCCGACTGAGCCTCCGGCCGACCGGCCAACGGAACCCGGCGACCGCCCGCTGGCCCGCACGGCGTCCGAGATCGACGTCGCCGACGCTCTCGATCGCTTCGTCGAGGACGAAATTCCGCTCGACGATCTCGACCGCCGGTATCTGGAGGCGGTGCTGGAACGCTGCGACTGGAACAAGTCGCAGGCGGCCCGGATTCTGGGAATCGAGCGGACGACACTCGACCGCCGGCTGAAGAAGTACGGCATGCGGCGCCCGGACGGCAATGACGATTGACGCGCCGCAGGCTCAACGACGCGGGCCAGCCGCGATTCATTGTCGCAGGCACAGTCCTCAGTGCCGTCTGCTGGACGGATTGCGAGTGACAGCGAACTTCGGGGCCAGGGGAGAGGCCTCCATCGAAAGCCGCTCATGACTGATGGCGCGCGAAGACAAGCGGTCCCTGTCCGAAAGCGGAGTGATCGAACACAATGGCCACATGACTTCCTACGCCGATCGACTGCATGATGCCATTCGCCGCAAAGGAACCGCCGCGCTGGTCGGCCTGGACCCGCGCTGGTCGGAGCTTCCGGCTTCTCTTACCGCCAGCCTGCCTGCGGGTGCTGGTGGGGACCTCGGCGCGCAGGCGGCCGCGTATGAGCATTTTTGCCGACAGGTGATCGACATCGTCGCGCCGCTTGTTCCGGCGGTGAAGCCACAGGCCGCGTTCTTTGAGCAATGCGGGCCGGTCGGCGTGCTCGCGCTCCAGCGGGTGATCGCCCATGCTCGTGCGCAGGGCCTGCTGGTCATCTGCGACGCGAAGCGAGGCGACATCGGGAGCACGGCCGAAGCCTACGCGCAGGCGTACCTCGCCGGTGAAGACCCGGAGGCGGCTCCGTTCGCCGCCGACGCGCTGACCGTCAGCCCCTATCTGGGTGCGGACACGCTCGAGCCGTTCGTGCGACTCGCGGCCGTCCGGGGGGCCGGCGTGTACGTGCTCGTGCGGACGAGCAACCCGGGAGCCGGTTCGTTTCAGGACCCCGTCGCCGACGGTCGGACGACCTATGCCCGTGTCGCCGATGTCGTCGAGCAGCTGACCAACTGGACCCGCGGCGATGGACTGTACGGCGCCGTCGGCGCCGTGGTGGGAGCGACGTATCCGCAGGAATTGGCCGACCTTCGCGACCGGATGCCGCACGCCCCGCTCCTGGTTCCGGGCTACGGCAGCCAGGGGGGGACGGCCGCGGATGTGGCGGCCGCCTTCGATCCGCAGGGGCTGGGAGCGCTGGTGAACAACTCGCGCGGAATCATCTTCGCGTATCGCAAGCAGCCGTATGCGGAGACGTTCGGTCCCGATCGCTGGGAGGAGGCGATCGAAGCGGCGACGCGGGACATGATTGCCGACCTGCGGACTAACACGCCCTGCTCGGCCCTCGCCTCGTGACCCACGCGGCATCGGGCTGGCTGTGTTCGCGGATCAGTCAAGCAGCAGGTCGCGGCTGGAGAAGACGGGGCCTTCGACGCAGGTGCGGCGGTAGTCCCAGCCGGGGGGCTCGGGCGTGCGAACCTTCGTGACACAGCTGAAGCAGGCGCCGAAGCCGCAGGCCATGGGGGATTCGAGCGACAGCCAGCAGGGGACGTCTTGCTCGTCGCACAGTTGAGCGGTGGCCCGCATCATCAGCTCCGGGCCGCAGCAGAAGACGGCGGTCGGGCGTTCGCCGGTCGATGCGAGCATGTCGCGGAGCAGGTCGGTGACGAAACCGTGCCGTCCCTCGCTGCCGTCGTCGCTGGCGATGCGGGCCTCGAACCGGGGAATCGAGTCGAAGTCGGACAGGTCGGCGCGGAGAGAGCGACAACGCACTCCGTACAACAGTGTCACGGAGTCGGGGCCCTTGCGGGTTGAACGGGGATTAAGTCCGTAGGTGCGCTGGCGTGCGGCTTCGCGAGCGACGGCGAGAAAGGGGGTGTAGCCGATGCCGCCGCCGACGCAGACTAGCCGGCCGCCGTCGATGACCGGGAAGCCGTTTCCCAGCGGTCCCCAGAGTCCGAGGGTCTCCCCACCACGACAGCGGCTGAGGAGCGTGGTTCCCTTGCCGATCGTGTGGTAAACGAAGTCGATGCCGGCGATCTCGCCCCGCTCTTCAAATGTGTCGTACAGGGCGAAGGGACGTCCGAGAATCGGGTCGTTGCCCGGGATGCGGACCATAAAGAACTGGCCGGGGACGATCTGGCGAGCGATCTGCGGACAGCGCAGCCGCAGTCGATAGGTGTGGTCGGCGAGGGAGACCTGCTCCAGCACGACGCTGCGTTCCTGCACGGCGGAGCAGACCATGCCGGGCAGCGGCGGATGTGTGTCGGGACCGGGAGCCGCGGCTGCGATCGTCATGGGAAGATAATTGGCGTTCTGTTTACGGTTGCGGCGCGGGATGGTTGCTCGCGTAGTCCCGAAGGCGGGCACTCAGGTCGGCGACGACGTCGGCGTACTCGGGATCGTCGGCAAGGTTAGTCGTTTCGAGAGGATCGGCCTGCATGTCGAAGAGTTGCTGGCCGGCGTCGCCGTCGTCCCAGAGCGAGTAGCGGAAGCGGTCGGTGCGCACGGTGTAGCCGGACTTTTGCCGGCCGCGACTCACCTGAGTGTACGCGGCGTCCTTGACGGACGTTCCGGGGTCGGCGAGGACTGGCCCCAGGCTGGCGCCGTCGAGGTAGTCGGGGGCGGGGAGGCTGCAGAGGTCGGCGAGTGTGGGATAGAGGTCGACGAGTTCGGCGAGGGCGGGGGTGGAGTGTCCGTTCCCCTCGGCTCCGGGGGCGACGATGATCAGCGGGACGCGGGCCGAGTTCTCGAAGAGGCTCATCTTCTGCCAGAGGCCGTGGTCGTACATGTGGTAGCCGTGGTCGCTCGTCATCACGATCACGGTGTTGTCCGCCAGTCCGAGCCGATCGAGCGCGTCAACGACGCGTCCGACCTGGGCGTCCATGAACGTGATCGACGCGTGATACGCCTGAATCGCCTCGCGGCGGAGATCGTCGCTCATATCCTCCTGCTCTTTCTTGGCGCTCTGGTAAGCGGCGGCCGGGGTGCGGGACTGGTCGTCGGCTGAAAGTTCCGGCAGCGAGATTCCGCCCGCGGGATAGCGATCGAAATACGATCGCGGCGCGACGTACGGAGTGTGGGGACGGTAGAACCCGGCGGCGATGAAGAACGGCTGCTGCTGATGCTGTTCCAGCAGGCTGATGGCGGCCGTAGCGACGAGGCCGTCCGTCTGCTCCTCTTCCGCGCCGTCGGAGGCGTACCAACTGAGGGTGCCGCCGTAGCTTCCGGGCACGAGGGAGAAGACCTTGTTCTCTTCGGCTTTGTCGCGGCCGGAGGGATTGACCGTGAAGTCCCACGACGGCGGGTCGTCGAGACCGGGCGTGCCGATCTGTCCGGGGACGCCGTAGTGATACAGCTTGCCGATGCGGGCCACGAAGTAGTCGTTGTTGCGGAACAGTTGGGGGAGCGTGACAGTGTCAGGGATGTAGTCGCGGAAGTGGGGATGGGCGTCGTATGCGGCCGGCGTGCGACCGGCGCCGGCGTTGGTGTGAATCTGCGTCTCATTCGGACGACGGCCGGTGAGGAAGGAGGCGCGGCTGGGACTGCAGAGCGGGAACTGGCAGTACGCCCGCTCAAACAGCACACCGCGGGCCGCGAGGGCGTCGATGTGCGGCGTCTCGACGTCATGGCCGTAGCAGTGCAGGTCGCAATTGAGGTCGTCGGCGACGAGGAACAGGACGTTGAGGGGCTTATCGTCTGCGAAACCGACGGTCGCAGGGACGATCAGCAGTGCAGCCAGCATCGCGATGCGCATGTTCGTCTCCCGGGTTATTCGATGACAGAGTCGCAGCGAATCAGCTCTCGGGCTGTCCCTGAATCAGCGCCGCCGTGTAGCCCACCAGGTCACCGCGTTCCTCATTGACGCGGCGGAGGACGTCGAGGCGGCCGGATTCGATGCAGAGTTCGGCGAACGAGAACGAGACGTCGTCGCTGAGGTTCGTGAGGTGCTGGGCCGCGATCTCCACGGCGTCCTCCTTGCGGCCGGCGCGGATCAGCAGGTCTACCAGGACGTAGGCCAGCAGCGGCTTGTCGCGTTCGTCCGGTTCGGCTTCGAGCTTGTCGCGGAAGTATTGCAGTCCTTGGTCGGTGTCGCGGCCGAGGAGGATTTTGAAGAACTGGATGTGGGCCGGATAGAATTCCTCGAACGGCGGCTCTCCGGCGTATTGGAGGGGTGCGTCGAGTTTCGACCCGTACTCGGCCATCTGCAGGGCGAGGTCGAGTTCGTCGGCGGGGGGGGCGATGGAGCGGGCGAAGCGGACGACGGAGTGCAGGTGCGAGACGTCGATGTGGTAACCGCCCCCCTGAAAGATCCAGTCGCGTCCGGCGAGGAGTTCGCGGAGCGGCGTACCGGGGGTGAGCATGGGGACGCGCTGCTGCACCTGCCGCTGGACGGACTCGGTGAGGTCGCGGTAGAGGCTGCGGACCATCACCTTGGCGCAGTCCTGCCGCTGCTCCTGGTTGAGGTTGGCGAGGACCTGGTCGAGGGCGGTGATTGTGCTGCAGGTGCCGTGCGACTGCAGCATGAGCTTGAGGCCCTTCGTCGGGTTCACCCCCTGGTAGAGGGCGATCTGCATGATGCGTTCGGCCTGCTCGCCGTGCTCGCCCGACTCGGGGAGGGCGTCGATGGCGGCGGCGACATTGTCGGGCTCGCGGATGACCTGGAGGTACATCCAGGCGGCGGGAATGTCTCCCTCCTGGAGGAACAACTCGCCCACTTCGCGGGCGGCGGCGACGTAGGTCTCCTCGACGTCTTTGCGTCGATCGTCGGGGACGTCCTGCAGGGAGGCGGGCCGGATGAGGGGGAGGCCGAGTTCGTGCTTGCGCTTGAGCAGTCGTGCGTCGAAGAGCTTGTGGTACTGCTTCTGCTCGCGGAGGGTCTGGGCGAGCCGGTCGAGCGCGGCGGCGGCGCCCTCGGATGCGTGCAGGCGGGAGAGTTCGTCGAAGGTGGCTTCAGGCATGCGTCAAGGTGGTTGGCAGTGGCGGGAATCGCGACAGGTCATCGTAACAGTGATGGGATGGGGGACCAACCGACCCGCTTTGGCGGAGCAATGAGTTGGGGCGCGGTCCTGAATTAATGCGAGTCTGGTTCGCGGCCTCCTCGCTGTCGTGGCTGAAGCCGTCGCGGCGAGAAGCCTCGTGAACGAGGCTCAGAGCTATTGACGCCGCACGGGAAATCCCGGCGTGAACGCCGGGCCTATTACAACGCGATGGTGGTGTGTGCGCGATCGGAGCGGCTTGCGCGGGAGAGGGGGGGGAGAATCGCGCGGGCCGCTCAGGCTGGAGCGGTCGATATTTGCTCGGGATTGGGGATGCGGTACGCTTCGCGTCCCGAGATCCCTTGAGCGACAGCTGTTTTATGAATGAGACGGCGAATTCTTCCCCAACCGGACTGGCGCGAGACCGCTCTTTCTGGGGAATGACGGCGACGCAGTTTCTGGGCGCGTTCAATGACAACGTGTTCAAGCAACTGGTGCTGCTGTTGTGCGTGGACTACCGGATTCACTTCGGGCTGGAGCAAGATCCGCAGATGTTCGCGCAGGGAGCGTTCGCGCTGCCGTTCGTGCTGTTCTCCGGGTTCGCGGGGTGGCTGGCGGACCGGGTGAGCAAGCGGACGATCGTCGTGCTCTCGAAGGTGGCGGAGATCGGCGTGATGCTGGCGGGGGTGGCGGCCTTCCTGAGCGCGGCGATCTACACGGACGCGCTGCTGACGGCGCTGTTCATCGTGCTGGCGTTCATGGGGCTGCAGAGTGCGTTCTTCGGGCCGTCGAAGTACGGAATCCTGCCCGAGCTGTTCGCCGAGCACGACCTGCCGGCGGCGAACGGCATCATCCAGATGACGACGTTCCTGGCGATCATCTTCGGGATGGCGGTGTGCGGCGCGGCGAAGCAGCTGCTGGAGGGGCAGGGAGTCGGGTTGTGGACGGTAAGCGCGGGGTGCGTCGGCATTGCGATCGTGGGCACGCTGACGTCGCTGGCGGTGCGGCGGACACCGGTGGCGAAACCGGGTCTGCCGCTCACGGCATCGTCGTTCTGGTTTGATTCCGATACGCGAAGGATTCTGCGCGCCGACCGTGTGCTGCGGGGTGTGCTGCTGATCTCGTGCCTGTTCTGGTTCATGGGGGGGATGCTGATTCCGGCCGTTAATGATTTCGGCAAGACGCAGATGGGGTACGACGACCTGGTGACAAGCCTGCTGGCATCGATGCTGGGAGTGGGCATTGCCGGAGGGTGCGTGGCGGCGGGAAAGCTGTCGCGGCACCGGATTCACTTCGGTCTGGTGAAACGGGGTGCGTGGGGGATGGCGGTGACGCTGCTGGGGCTGTCGCTGCTGCCGCACGCCGGACTGCCGCACTACGTCGTCATCTATTCGGCCGGAGCCTTACTGCTGGCCCTGGGCACCTGTGCGGGCATTTTCGTCGTTCCGCTGCAGGTGTTCCTGCAGGCGCGGCCGCCGCGTGAGATGAAAGGGCGGATGATCGGGGCGATGAACCTCTGCAACTGGATCGCGATCCTGCTGGCGGCGGCGGGTTATGGTGTGTGCAGCTGGCTGTTCACGGAAGCGGCGCCGACGGCGGATGGGCGGCCGATCTCGACGATCAGCTGGACGTTCGCGGTGCTGGCGGTGCTGGTGCTGCCGGTGGCGGTGCGGTTCCGGCCACCGGATGAGGCGCTCGAGTGAGGGGTTGATGCGAGCGATGGCAGCGGCGGGGTTAAACCCCGCCGCTCGTGGGGGGATTGCGCTCCAGATCGGCGAACATGTTGTTGGGGTCGATGATGTCGACGTTCTGGAGAGCGGCGAGGTCTTCGTGGCGGGCAGCGAGGCGGGCGTCGGCGAGTTCCTGCATGCGGCTGCGGCGGAATCGGCGGTCGCTGGCGGCGAAACGCCAGACGATCAGTCCGAAGACGCAGCTCATCACGAGGAAGAAGCCGAGTGCAAAGCGGCCGAGGTCGTGGCTGACGCGTTCGGGGTTCGGCAGCGGACGGACCGGAATGAGTTCGAGCGATTTGCCAATCAGCATCGGGGCGACGTGCTCTCCCCCTTCCGAGACGTAGCCGTAACGCTTGAAAAACCAGGCCGCGACTTCGACCTCGGATGACAATTCGGTCCCGGGTTCAATGCCGGGGGTGAGGTCTGTGAGGAGGATGCGGACCGGATTGTTGCCGGCGTCCCGCGGGATCATCCAGGCCTCGTACACCGGCGGGTCATCGTCGCCCATGCCGGGGCGTTCCAGCCGCTTCAACTGGCGGAGGACTCCGCGGAGATGCACGGGGCGGCCCCGGTAGTCGTCGGGCCGGACCATCAGCACGGTGAAGGCGACGTCGCGTTCGGCGGCGTCGTTCAGTTGCTGCTGGGGGAGAGTCCGCGCCCGATCCAGGGTGAATTCCAGTGCGGCCTGCTCGCGGCGGAGCGCGCCCATGCGGTTGTCTTCGATGGGCTGGAGGACTTCGGCCGGGATGTCGATGTCGGCCGAATCGAGGCCGGCGTCTGCCGATTGAGCGTCGATCGGCGCTGCGGCGAGTTCGACGCGGAGTTCATCGGGCGTGCGTGGGCCTCGCTCCGGCCGGACGCGGAAGTCGAGTTCGCGCAGGTCGGGAGGAGGCGCCTGGTTGTCGACGCCGCTGAGTTCCGTGAACCAGCGGTAGTTGTCGGGATCTTTCGCCTGCTGATAGGTGATGATGACCCCGCCGAGCAGCGCGACCATCATGAAGACGCGACGGCGGTCGCGACGGTTCATGAAGCGCGAGGGGGAGTTGCGGTGGTGGAAACGCATGAGTCCCGGCGGATGCAGGCGCGGTTTTCTGTGGAGGGCACTCGTGGTCCCGGGGTTCACCGATTTTTCATTCAGTCCAGCGGACGGCACAGAGGACTGTGCCTGCGACATCCGAAGGTTCCAGCATTCGTCCCGGGACGGAGGCGACATGCCGAATGAGGAATGGTTGATTCTATCCCGGCGGGGGGCCGCGAGGAACGGCGGGGCGTGGCGGCGGGGATGGATTGGGCCCATCCCCGATTGCGGTGTACTCGAATCAAGAATCGACCGATGGCGCCGCAGGGGACGTTGGGTCTTGTCACGGATCCTCACCCCGGCCCTCTCTCCCGACATGCGCCGTGTGAACTCCCGGCGTTTCGCGGAGGAGAGGGAGACGCAACCCTTACGCCGTTGGGGTGGGGAGGGATTCGGGGGCGTCGAAGAGGCGGCTGATGAGTTGCTCTTCGGGGGGATTGGTGATGAGGCTGACGAAGATGCCGGCGGCGGCGGAGGCGAGGACGCCCCAGACGATGGGATCCATGCCGAACAGCTTCATGGGACCGAAGGCGTCGGGGTTTTCCAGCCATCCGGCGATCAACAGTGCGAGCACCGTGGCGGCTCCGACCAGCATGGCGGCCAGCACACCGGCAGCGGTGGCCCGTCTCCAGTAGCAGGCCATGAGCGAGGGGACCAGGAACGTCGCCCCGATGCCGCTGCCGCTGAAGACGATGAGCAGTTGAAGCTGGTCGACGGGTTTGATGTTGGCGTAGACGGCGGCGGCGCCGACGGCGACGGTCGTGCCGTAGGTGGCCCAGCGGATGGTGCGTTCGCTGGCGCCGGGATGGATGAACCGCTGGTAGACGTCGTGCACGAGGCCTGACGCGATCACGACCAGGAAGGTGCTGACCGTCGCCATGACGGCCCCGAAAGGAGCGGCGAGGATCACGCCGGCGAGGAAGGTGCCGCCGGGTGCATCGGCCGCGCAATGCAGCGCCATCCGCGGGATGACCTGGTCGGCGTACTCCTTGGGGAGGTCTGGCAGAACGGAACGGGCGCAGATGCAGACGATCGCGAGCGGCACGTAGATGAGCATGTTGTAGACGGCCAGCAGGACGATCGACCGCCGCAGGGTATTGGTGTCTTTCGAGGCCATCAGCCGGACGGTGCCGGCGGGATGTCCGACGCCGGCGAGCACCCACAGCAGGAAGAAGGAGACGGAGAGCGAGATCGGCATAAAGGGGGGCGCATCGGGGGACTCGGTGTAGCCGGGACCGGTGAGGTACTCGGGTCCGAGTCGATCGTGAGCGAGCTGCGTGGCGGACTCGAGGCCTCCGGCGGCGTTCAGCGCGAGCACCAGCAGGATGGTGACGCCGACGGCCATGAGCACGGACTGAAACAGGTCGCTCCAGACGGAGGCGAGGAATCCGCCGACGACGGTGTATCCGACGACGGTCACGGTGAAGATGCCCAGGCCGATGAAGTACAGGCGGTCGATGTTGCCTTCTCCCGCGGTAGCCAGGGGACTGGAACCGGGCCAGGCGGTCTGCAGCACGATGGCGCCGGCTTTGAACTGGGCGATCATGGTGAACATGATGAAGACCAGCAGCAGCAGCGATGCCGCGAGACCGGCCGCGGGGCTGGCAAACCGGGTGCGGAAGAGATCGGGGACGGTGATGGCTCCGCTGCGGCGCGAAAGTTGCGCGACGCGCTTGCCGAGCAGACCGAAGCCGGTGAGCGGGACCACCATGTAGCCGGCGATCCAGAGGACGACGATCCAGCCGTAGGTGTAGACGAGGGAAGGGTAGCCCATGAAGGTGCCGCCGCTCTGGACGGTGGCGGTGAGGGCGAGGGCCCAGGGTCCCAGTCCGCGATTGCCGAGGAAGTAGCCCGACAGGAATGAGCTGCGCGAGACGACGCGCTGGGCCATCGCGCCCAGCCAGCCGCATCCAAGGATGAGCAGCGCCAGTGCGATAATGGCGCCGTAGCCGGTCGCGTGGAGTGAATCAGCCATGCGGCTGCTCCCGCGGAGGGGCGCCGCTCTCGATCGCGTCAGGATCCCAGGACTCGGCGGCCTCGCCGAGCGGGTCATCGGCCATGACGCCGAAGGCAAAGGCGATGGAGACGACCGAGCAGGTGATCCAGGGGACAAGCACGCCCCACACCAGCCACGACGGGAATCCGAAGATGAGTTCGATGTCCTCCGGCTCGCCGCTGTAGGCGTGCTGACTGCAGTAGCCGAGCGTCCAGGCCATCGCCGCAGCGAGGATGGCCAGCACAATGAATGCTTCGCGCCGGGCGGAGCGGACGAGAGGGTCCTCCCGCAGATTCGTCATGGGCGTCAATGCTCCCGGTTGTAAGACGCCGATCGCGCACCGACGCCGCATCAAGACCCGTTCATAACAGTGGCGGCGGCTGATTTCCAGTTGGCGTCGCGGGAGATCGAGAGTGGACGAACGACGCGAAGTCGCGAAGGCGCGAAAGGATCGCAAAGGGGAAGTTGGAGGCGTACAGAATCATTCCGAATTGAACCGGATACCGGCAATCCCTCAGGACTGAAAACCGTGATCGGATTCGGAGGGGAATCTTCGCGCGTCATCGCGTCTTTGTGACTTTGCGTCGAGAGATTCGTTCAACGTCATGTCGTTTGATTCACGAAGCGGCCGTCGCGGATTTCGAGGACGAGGTCGTCGTCGCGGATGTAGCTGCGATCGTGGGTAACGGCGATGACGGTGGACTTCTGGTCGGCCTGCAGTTCGCGGAGGTAGCGGTAGACCTCGGCGCCGTTCTCGCTGTCGAGTTCGCCGGTGGGTTCGTCGGCGAGGACGATGGCGGGGCGTTTGAGCAGGGCGCGGGCGATGGCGACGCGCTGCTGTTCCCCGCCGCTGAGGTGAGAGGGGCGGTGGTCGAGCCGGTGCCCGAGCCCGACGCGGCGGAGCAATTCGACCGCCTCGGCACGCCGGCGCGGGCCATCGCCGGTGGGAAGATAGGGGACGAGCACGTTGTCGACGGCGTCGAGGTTGCTGAGGAGATTGAAGCTCTGAAAGATGAAGCCGATCTCCTGGCGGCGGAAGGCGTCCTTCTGGCGGTGATCGAGGTGAGAGAGATTCCGGCCGGAGACGTGGATCTCGCCCGCGGTGGGATTGTCGAGGGCGCCGATGAGGTAGAGCAGAGTGCTCTTGCCGCTGCCGGACGGCCCGACGATGAAGGCGAAAACTCCCTGTGGAATGTCGCAGGTGAGGCCGCGGAGGACGGGGATTTCGGTATCGCCGCGGCGAAACGATTTGGAGAGGTCTCGGACTTCGATCATGGTTAGTCGGGGCGGTCCCGGTTGTCGTCGGGGATGACGCTGCCGGGCGGATGTTTGCAGGTACCGGATTGTAGACCGCGAGTGGGGGAGCGGAAGTAACGGGGTGGCGAGCGCCGGCTTGAGTCGGCCGTGGGGTGGGCGTCAGGCGCCCGGCCCGGTGGGCCGGGGCTAAACAGATGCGCGCGGAATGGCCGGTGTGCCGGTTAGAGCCGGCTGAGGAGCCAGGTGAGCGCGAGCAGGAGGAGGGTGCCGAGCAGGGAGACGGCGATGGAGCCGAGGCAGCCGAGGCGGTCGGAGAAGAATGCGAACATGCGGGGCGGCTCAGGCTTCGGGCGCGGTCGAGGTGATTGTGCCGGCCGGGCCGCTGGAGGGGATCGGGGAGTTCCCGGACGCCATGTCATTGCCAGAAACAGGAACAGACGGGGCAGGGGGAGCGGCGGACTGGCGATGGCGGGGGGGAGTCGATAGTTTCTGCGTGTTCCCGCGTTCCGGATCTCTGATCATGCAACTGCTCGATTCCCTGCTCAATCTGCTGGAGGCGCTGGTCGAGGTGCTGGCCGCGCTGGGAGCGATGATTGCTCCCTGGTGGCCTTTGATTGCCTGGGTGGCGTTCTGGCTGTTGGCCGTCAACTGGATTAAGCTGCGGCGGACGCTGCTGGACGGCGGGTGGATCGGCGTCGTGCTGATTGGACTGATGATGGTGCTGGTGTGGGGGATTGTCGCTCCACCGCCGGACGGGGCCCATTCGTTGCTGGGTCTGAAGGTGAGCAATTTCGTCGGCAAGACGATGTACGTCACCGGGCTGCTGGTGATCATGCTGCTCTGCGGATCGGCACAGCTGTCGGGGGCCGTGGATCGATATCTGCACTTCGTCGAGCCGGACGCGGACGATCACGGGCATGGCCATGATCATGGTCACGACCACGCCGGCGGACATTGAGGCTCAGTCGGCGGTTCCGACGATTTTCTCCAGCAGCGCCTGCGAGCGCGGTCCGTTGGCGGTGAGGGTCCAGCGACGTGCGATCTCGGTGACCGCCATTCCGTCGATCCGGAGGTGATCGCGCGGCAGGAGGTCGGCGACGCGGTCGGCCCATTCGATAAGGCAGGCTCGTTCGCCGTTGAGGACCTCATCGCCGCCGATGTCGAGGAATTCCTCGCTGTCCCGGAGGCGGTAGGCGTCGACGTGGTAGAGCGGAATCTTTCCGTCGTATTCGTGGATCAGGACGAAAGTCGGGCTGTTGACGAGTTGGTTGTCGCAGCCGAGCGCGCGGGCGACGGCCTGGACGAGCCGCGTTTTGCCTGTTCCGAGGGGGCCGTTGAGCGCAATGACGTCGGCCGTAGTGAGGGCGGCCGCGAGCGCGGCTCCCAGCCGGCGGGTGGCGACTTCATCGGCGGCTTCGACGATCAATTGCAAGACCAATGCTCACTACGCGGGTGCCGACGGAGAGGAGAAACGGCGACGTGATCCACAATAGGTTGGGATCGGAGTGGGGCCATCCACAAAATCCGGTAATTTCTTTACAACGCGCCGGGGCGGACCTATGGTGCCTGCCGTGCTGAGCGGCAGGGTCTGCCGGGCGTGGAAGCCGGGACCGGCCGCGAGGCAGAATTCAGAGCTGAGTGCGGCAATGCGATCTCCCCAAGGTGGTCGCGTGCGGCGGTTCGGCGGCCGGCAGCGATGCGGTCGTTGAACTCGGACCGATGGATCGGACCGGATGATGGTGAATGGAATCCTGTGGTCGACTTTCCGTCAATCCCGAAACGGGGACGGAAGCGGCCGGGCGCGACGGCTCGCGCCCAACTCGCTCATCAGCCCACGACGTGCTGTCGCTGGGGCTGCCGCCGGACAGTGTGCAGGGGATCGGAGTGCGCTCTTCGCTCCCGGCACGCCGCCACGAAACTCTGATTGCGGACGCCGCCCGTAACGGCGTCTGCTGCGACCCACCCGCTACTTTCATGGAGGATGACCGATGAGCACGAAGCCGATCATTGGAATCAATGCCGACTTCCGTCCCGCACGCAAGGATTCGATCCCGTTCACGTGGATCGACACCGGCTACTATGACAGCGTCACTTCGTCCGGAGGGGTTCCGTTCATTCTGCCGCCGCTGGCCGAGGACGACGACCTGGAGCGGCTGCTGCACAACGTGGACGGTCTGGTGCTGACTGGCTGCAAGCTGGATCTGGAGCCGGTGCGGCTGGGATTCGAGAAGCATCCGGCGACGCGGGCGATGCCGACGCGCCGGGAAGACTTCGACCGCCGGCTGGCCCGCATGGCGTTCGAGAAGAAGATCCCCACGCTCGCGATCGGCGGCGGCATGCAGACGCTCAACGTGATCTGCGGCGGGACGCTGTTCCAGCATGTCCCCGAGGACGTGTTGAAGGCGCTGCATCACCGCGACCCGGTGGAGGACTGTCTGCGGCACGTGATCGAGATGGTGCCGGGGACGCGGATGGACGCGATCTACGGTCCCGGGGAGATTCGCGTGAACAGCGACCATCACATGGCCGTGGACCAGGTGGCGAACTGCTTCCGCGTCTCGGCGACGGCGATGGACGGCGTGGTGGAAGCGTACGAGTCGATCGACGACCACTGGTGGTGCCTGGGAGTGCAATTCCACCCGGAGAGCCAGTCGGCGTCGGCCCTCGACATGCAGGTGTTTGAGGCGTTCATCGAGGGTTGCCGCGAGCAGTCTTCGCCCGCGGTGCTCAATTTCGAGCAGCGGCGTGCGGCTTAGCGACAGCGTGATTGCGAGAACAGCGGGCGGCGGGGTTGAACCCCGCCGCTCGTGTTGTTTACTGAGGCCGCCAGGCGGGGCGGCCGCCGTCGAGGAAGGCTTCGATCGGGATGATCTCCTGCAGATCTGAGCCGTCGGCGCGAATCGAATAGATCGAGCCCATGCCCCAGGGGAAGCTGTCCCGGCGATGTTCGAAGCAGAGGAGACTGCCGTCGGGACTCCAGGCGGCGTGGCTGCTTTCGCCATTGAGGTCGGTCAGTTGCCGTTCGTTCTGACCGTCGGCGTCGACGAGAAAGATCTCGTGATGGCCGTCGACCCAGCCGGTGAAGGCGATTGTCGAGCCGTCGGGGGACCAGGCGGGATAGACGTAGCCGTTGGACGTTCGGCTGAGGAGCTGCACATCGGAACCGTCGACCTGCATCGAATAGACCCACCAGGATTCCTCGCGAGTGGACGTGAAGGCGATCCGCCGGCCATCGGGGGACCAGGTGGGATCGGCGTCGTTGGCCGGGTGATTGGTGATGTTCGTTTCGCCGGTGCCGTCGGGGTTGATGAGGAACAGTTCCCAGTTCTGGTTGGGGTCATTGGTGGTGCGGCGGAAGCAGATGCGATCGCCGGTGGGAGACCAGGCGGGGGAGTAGTCGGCATAGGGTGATGACGTGAGCTGTCGGGCGTCGCTGCCGTCGGCATTGATGATCCACAAGTGGTGCTGCCCGCCCCGTTCGGATTCGAAGACGATCTGCGATCCGTCCGGCGACCACGATCCGGCGCAGTCCTTCGCGGGGTCGTTTGAAAGGTTCAGCAGCGTCGACTCGCCGGGAGCGGCCAGCATCAGCTCGCCATTGTCGGTACGCATTGACGTATACAGCAGCGGAGTGGCGCCGAGCTGCGTGACGCGCTCGATCACTTCCGATTCCGGAAGACGCCTGGAGGGGCGGATGATCTCCGGGGGCTTGATGAGGAATTCGAAGTTCCGGCCGTCCTGCACGACGACGACCGGCGTCACTGACTTCGCATCCTCGGCAGGTTCGAGGAAGAAGAAGTGCATCTCGGAGATCTGGTGCGGACCATGCGTTTTGACGTCGCGTCCCTGGTCGTCGACGGCGGTCAGCGTCAGGTTCTGGTTGTTGGTCAGGCCGTCGACTTTCAGCACGAGGTGCGGCAGGTTGCAGACGACCTGCGTGGTTGGCGCCGCAGACGATCCAGAATAGGGGTAGGGAGCATCGTGATTGATGTTGAAGGTCTCGCTGCCGGCCATGCCGCCGTAGCTGCTGTTCGTCCGATTTCCTCCCAGACCGCTGTACTTAACCGTCCCGAGGCCGCCAATGGCGGCCACGTCCACGGTCGCCAGGGTGCTCCCGACGGTGGCGGATTCGCTGACGAGCACGCCGGTGTCGGCTGCGGGAAGATCGAGCGGGGACGCGGTCCACTTTTCCTTCTCGGAAAACCTTGCGTCCTTGTTCCTCATCGCCCGGACGTTCAGCTTCCAGGCGGGCTCGAAGGGACTGAGGCGGCATCCGTATGATTGCGCTTCGTTTCCCAGTGCGTCCGAGAATGTGGTGTATTGCACATACCATTCGTCCGAACTCCGGCCGTCCTGAAAGAACTCTGTGGCCACATTAATCTGCACGTTCTCCTGGACCCCGTGGTCCCGCTGCCAGGAATAGACCTGCGATGTGACGTTATTGAGCTGCAGGGTGACGTTGCCGTCATCGGCGGTGGCGGGGAGAGGGGAGGGCGTCCATTCGGGAATGGGGCCGGGAGGCGCGGGATCGGGGACGTCCAACTCCGCAACGAGTTCGTTGTCGAGGTTGTAGACTTTGAGCCGAAACGTCGATCCGGCATGCCGCACGCGCGGCAGCGAACTGTGAGCGATGACCCGCTCATACCGAGTTCCGGAGGCGTTCACCGACAACGGCCGCGAGCCGCTGGTGCCGGTGCTGCCGTTGTTGCCGTAGCCGCGCAGGCCCGGGTTGTCGTCCTCGACTTCCCAGCCGTTCTCATCGACGACGACGCAACGCCCCCACCACTCGAAGTCGAGGTAGCGGTCGGGCCGCTGGCCGTCGCGGCGGGAGAGCCAGATCGCATAGCCGTTCATTCCGCCATAAGCCGTTACGCTCTGGGCCTGCCTGGTCGGAAACAGCGAGAACCCCGGACTCGGCGGCAATTCGATCTCGAACGTGTGCGTGCCGAAGGTGATGTCTTCGAGGACGAGCAGAGTGCCGTCCGGCATCGGGGCTGAGGCGAGCCCGAGGGACGGCTGCGGTTCTTCGCGAAGCGCTATTGCCAGTCCTGCGAATCCCCCGAACAGCAGCATTGCGAACAGCGTGCCCCCCAGGATGATCCACCACGGGGAGACCCGCCGCCGTGGGCGCTCCGGCGGCGGCGTGGGAGCGGGGTCAGCGGACATGCTTCTGGCTCACAGACTGGATGAGGACGGCCCACCATCAACGTATTTCCGGCGGAACGGCAACGCAACTGCACGTGACCGGCGTTCCGGGAGTGGGAGGCCAGCACGGGTCTTTGTGCATGGGCAGGCGGCTCCGAAGTTCGCAGTTCATTTGCAGTCAGTCCAGCGGACGGCACAGCGGACTGTGCCTGCGACAATCAGGCCGCCGCGGTCATGTGCGGTGCATGGGGGATTTGGTATCTTTCCGGGCTGGTTTCGCGGCCGGCTCAGGCCGCCTCCGGTTGTCTTAAGAGGTCAAACGTGTCGCTGATTGTTCAAAAATTCGGTGGAACCAGTGTCGCCACCGCCCCGAAGATTCTGGCGGCAGCGCGTCGGGCCGTGAACGCCCGCCGCGCGGGGCACCAGGTGGTGATGGTGGTCTCCGCCCGCGGCAAGAAGACGGATGAGCTCATCCAGCTGGCGAAGGAGATTACGGACCAGCCGCAGCCTCGAGAGATGGATATGCTGCTGGCGACCGGCGAGCAGGAGTCGGTGGCGCTGGTGGCCATGGCGATCGAAACACTGGGGGAGCCGGCGATCAGCATGACGGGAGGCCAGATCGGCGTCGTCACCGAGTCATCCCACACGAAGGCCCGCATCCGCAGTATTTCGACCGAGCGCATCCGGCGTCATCTGGACGATGGGCGGATCGTGATCGCGTGCGGTTTCCAGGGAGTGGATGACGAAGGGAACATCACCACTCTGGGCCGCGGCGGCAGCGATACGACCGCCACGGCGCTGGCCGCCGCGCTGCAGGCGGATGAGTGCGAGATTTACACCGACGTGGACGGGGTGTACACGACCGATCCGCGGGTAGTGCCGGCGGCGCGTCTGATTCCACGGATTTCGTACGACGAAATGCTGGAGATGGCGAGTCTCGGCGCCGGCGTGATGCACTCGCGTTCGATCGAGTTTGCGAAGAAGTTTCGAGTTCCGCTGCGCGTGAAGCCGGCCTATGCCGACGCGGCTGGAACGCTCATCGCACCGGAAGGGGAGGAAGCCCCGCGGGTGGTGACCGGCCTGGCGCTGCTGCGGGCCGAAGCTCGCGTGAGTTTGTGCGACATTCCGGATCGCCCGGGCGTGATGAGCCTGATCTTCTCGCGGATGGCGGAGAGGAAGATTCCGATCGACATGGTGGTGCAGAACGTCGGCGCCGGCGGGGCGGCTGAGGTCTCGTTTACGGTTCCCGAGTCGGACCTCGCCGACACGCTGACAGCCGCGCAGCGCGCGATCGACGAACTCGGGGCCGGCCGTGTCCGGAGCGGGACGAACGTGGCGAAAGTCTCGGTCATTGGAGCGGGAATGCGAACGCACTCCGGCGTGGCGGCGCAGATGTTCCAATCGCTTGCCGAGGCCGGCGTCAATCTGGAGATGATTACGACGAGCGAGATCAAGATCTCGGTGCTGGTGGCCCGCGACAAATGCGATGCGGCCCTGAAGGCGGTGCACCGCGGCTTCAATCTCGACGCGGACGCCTTCGCGGTGCCAGCGGTGGGAGTCCAGCAGTCCGCTCAGGGGCGTCCCACGGTCGCGCAGGATGAGCTGTTGCGTGAAGTCGTCAGCCGACTGACGCACATGGAGGATATCGTCGTCAGCGAAGTGCAGCTGGATGAATCGCAGTCGCGCGTGACAATCGACCATCTCCCGGACAAGCCTGGGGTGTGCGCCCAGTTGTTCGCGGCGGTGGCGGAAGGGGACGTGATGGTGGACATGATCGTGCAGAACGTGAGCCACAGCGGGCGCGCCGGAGTGTCATTCACGGTGCCGCGGACTGAACTGCAGAGGTGTCTGCTGCTGGTGCGGGAAGTCATGAGTTCGTGGTCCGGCGCCGAGCTGAGTTACGAGCCGGACATCGCCAAGCTGTCGGTGATGGGGATCGGGCTGCGCACGCACACGGGCGTTGGAGAACGGATGTTTCGGGCGCTGGCGGAGCGGGACATCAACATTCAGATGATCAACACCAGCGAGATCCGCATGAGCGTGGTCGTCGCGCGGGAGCAGGGCGCCGGCGGCCACGCATGCCTGCTGGGGGCGTTCAACCTGCAGTCCTGAGGGGGGATCGCGGTTGGCGTCACGCCCCCGGCGGCCGTGAGAAAGAGTGAGGGCGATGGGACTCGAACCCACGACCTGCGGATTAGGAGTTCAGACGGACGGCGAAAAACCGGCCGAAAGTCGCTGATCTCGGCCGGCGCTACAGCATGCTTTACAGCAGTTGGGTTAGTGAATCACGGTTTCCACGGCCAAAGCATCGGCCGGCCGAAGGCATCGGCGAGAGAACTCCAGCGATTGCCCAATCGCGGAAGGCCCGCACTCAATTGACAGTGCGAGAACAGCATTGGCTGCCGCCGGGCAGCGATCACTTTTCTCCGGACAGCCGCAGTTCCTCCGGCAGGTTGGCATCCCACTGTTCGACGTAGAGGTCGCTCGGGGAACGCTCGCCGTCCCAGTATCCTTCGACCGACCAGACAGTCTGATCATCGAGCAAGACGGTGAGGGGAGATGAGTTCATGCGGCACACGCCATACTCCCAGTGCGCCGGTTCGTCGTCGCGCATCACGGCAGTCACCGACACAATGACCTCCGGGTCATTGGTGTCGGTGAACGCAAACAGCGCACCGTCCTGGACGCCGTGCTCGCTGGCGGAGTAACGATAGAGCGGAGTCGGCATCATCCGCATGCTGCCGACTTGGAATCGCCGCATCAGGCCTCGCATTTGGACCAGTCTCAGCCGTTCGTTCGCCGCAGGTTCCGGCGCTTCGGCAAACTTCTCCCAGTGAATACGGGTCTCGGCAGGCGACCACACCACCTGGTCTCGCCGACTCGCCTTAATGGACAAGGGCGCCACGAGGGACAGCTCTCGGAAGACCTCTTTCTCATTGCGGATCGAGTAAGAGGCCACGAATACCGGCAATTCGCCCTGAACCCACATCAGGAGCGCACCGTCCGATTGTTCCTCATAGAGCGGATTCGTGTACTTCAGCACCGGTTCAGCCCGACGCGTCACCTCCACGGCGGTGCCTTCAGCATCCGTCGCGCTAATCGCCAGTTCGTCCGCCTGCTGCAAGAGAAATCCCAGCCGCGCATTCTCCGCATCCTCTGCACGCCCCGACTCCGAGATGGCCATCCATAAGCCGAAGATGAATATGGTTTTCATGAACGATCTGCCTGCATGTGTGCCAGTTGCCGACCGGGATCACTGTAACCGACGGAACCGCGCTTTCCGACCTACTGGCCATGACCGCGGCCGATATCGAGCGTTTGCGGAAGCTGGTCCGGGAAGGCCCCGGCCGGCCCTGCCGGCGAAGTGATCGCCTCGGAAACTCCCGAATGCCGGGGGCTTTCTTGTTGCGTCAGTTTTTTCATACTGATGTTCAGCGGGAACCTCGCCCAACATTCGTTGCGCTTTAGGCCGACGTAGCGGAACTCGACCGCCGCCGGCAATGCGATTTCCTGGCGATCGAGAATCACGACGAGCAAACGCTCGACTTCCATTCGCTCCGGCATACGTGCGGGGCGTGGCTGGCGATGAACGGTGCGCACGCGAAAGCCGTTCAAGCCGTCATGCGGCATTCGACCATCACGCTGACGATGGATACGTACGGGCACCTCTTTCCCGGTCAAGTGGCCGATACGATCGTCCGGTTGCCGGCCATGATGGGTTCAGACAAACCGTCTGAATACTACAGCAGAAACTACAGCAGTCGCGATGCGGAAACGTGTATGCCGGTTGCGAGTCATTGCGACAACCCAACGGACTCGCCGGAAGCCCCGGCGAGCGAATCCCCCGTAGAACAAGGGGAAAAAGCGAAACGCCGCGAAGCGATGCGACGTCTTGCGAAAGTGAGGGCGTTGGGACTCGAACCCAAGACCTACGGATTAAAAGTCCGTTGCTCTACCGACTGAGCTACGCCCTCATTTGCGTGTTTTGTTGCAGCGTTAACGCCCGGATCGACGGCCAGCTTCGCCGAGCGAGAATTCGCGCTCGGCTGCGCCAACGGTCCGGAGTCGGGCGGAGCCGAGTGTGCGTTACACGCACCAGACGATGGCATGTCCGCGAAGTCTACCAAGCCGCGCGCCGGTCGCAAACCAGCGAAACCGGAGATACCCTGATCAGGGACGTCCGGCTTCGGTGACGATCCAGACGCGGGCCGTTCCGTCGCGGCCGGCGGTCGCGAGCTGGCCGCTGGAACTGAACTCCGCAGTATAGAGGGTGCCGGTGTGGCCGATTCGCGTCGGCAGCGGCTGCTGCGTCGCGGCATCCCACAGGCGCACTTCGCGGTCTTCGCCCACCGACGCAAGGACGTTGCCGTAAGGGGCGAACGCGACGGACCACACATCAGAGGTATGCCCTTCCAACGTCCCCAGCGGCTTGCCGGAGGCGACGTCCCACAGCCGCACGGCGCGGTCCCAGCCGCCGGTTGCGATCAGGCGATCGTCGGCGGAAAAGTCCACGGCATAGATGCCGCCGTTGTGTCCCTCGAGCTGCAGACGCTCGCGACCGCTGGCGACCGTCCAGATGCGAGCCGTTTTGTCGCCACCGACCGAGGCGAGGAGCGCACCGTCGTGTGAGAAGACGACGTGCATGACGATCCCCTTGTGACCGTCGAACGCCTTCATTCTTTCGCCGGTATCGGCATCCCAGATCTCCAGCACGCCCGTTCGCGTCCCCACGCCGACGTGGTGGGATGCGGGGGCGAACGCGAGTGTGCGGACAGGGCCGTCCACCTGGAACGTGCGCCGCTGCTCCTCGGTGGCCAAGTCCCAGACGTGCACCGAACCGTCGTCGTGCCCGGTGACCATCTGCGTGCCGTCCGCCGCGATGGCCGTGGCCCAGACCGGCCCTTCGTGCGCGGTGATGGTCGATTCGAGTCGTTGCGTGCCGATGTCCCAGAGTTTGACAGTGCCGTCGTCGATGGCCATGGCGAGACGCCGACCGTCGGGGGTGAAGTCGATCGACCAGACCGGGCCGGCGTTGCCCGTCAGGACGCCGACCGCCTCGGGGCCGACGGGGCCGGTCTCCTGCGACTCCCGCGAGCCCAGGAACGGAATCGCGACGAGCAGCATGACGACCGCACCGATCAGCAAACCCAGCATGAGCGACTGAAAGCGATGCCGCCGGTGCTGGCGCTTGACGGTTTCGCAGGCGCCGCTGGTGCGGACGGCTGGGATCTGGACCGGAGAGACGGGCCCGAACTCGGCGAGGTGCTTGGCAAACTCCTCCGCGACGACTTCCGCGGAGATCGGCCGCTCGTCGGCGCGCTTGGACAGCAGTTGCTGGATAAGTGCCGACAACCAGGCAGGCACCTCCGCGTTGAGTTCGCGGACGGGACGGGCGGCGTTGTCGGTGATCTGCTTCAGGACGGCGAACGGAGTGTTTCCGCGGAAGGGAGGACTGCCGGCGCACATCTCGTAGAGCACGGCCCCGAGGCTGAACAGATCGGAGCGCTCGTCCACCTTCTGTCCCGTCGCCTGTTCGGGCGACATGTACAGCGGCGTGCCGGCCGCGTAGCCGGTCCGGGTCAGTCCCAGATCTTCGATGCAGCGCGCCAGGCCGAAGTCTGTAAGCTTGACGCGGCCCGTCGATTCATCGATCAGAATGTTGCCGGGCTTGACGTCACGATGAATGACGCCCTGAGCGTGCGCGGCAGCCAGCCCGGCGGCTGTCTGCAGTCCGATGCGGAGCGTCTCGGGCAGCGAGAGTCGCCCCTCCCGCTGCAGCTTGGCTTCGAGCGTCTCCCCGCGAATCAGCTGCATGACCAGATAAGGGAGCTTGCCGTCAGTCGACTTTTCAACCTGGAAGACCGTGACGACGTGATCGTGGGAGATGGCGGCGGCGGCACGGGCTTCGCGGCAGAACCGCTGGCGCGAGACGTCGTCGTTCGCCAGTTGTGGATCGAGCACTTTAACGGCGACGGTCCGCTGCAGGTGGGTGTCGAACGCTTCCAGCACCATGCCCATGCCGCCGCGGCCGATGAGCCGCGCGACGTCGAAGTGGCCGAGACGGCCGAGGTACGCCGGATCGGGGGACGATTCGAGAAAGCTCAGGCCGGCTTGAGGCGGCGACGGCGGTCCCGAACGGGGTACGAACGTGGGATGGCCGGGATCGGAGGGAGCGCCGGGGTCGGAATCGAGAATACCCTGTTCCAGCCCGGTCGCATGAAACGCAGGATGCGGCGGAGCCTCGGCGGAATCCTCCTCGATCGATGCCAAGTCGCGGACGGACTGGATCGCGGGCCAGAACGCGGACTGCGCGTCGGGATGGTTGCGATCGATGTGCGCCACCAGATGACACACGGATGAATCACAGTCCGCCAACTGTTCGAGCTGTTGCTGGCAATGGGTGCATTCGCCGAGATGGCGCACGATCGCGGAGTCGTCGCCGACGGCGTCCTGCTCCAGCAGCAGGCGCTGCAGTTCCTCGGTGGTGGGGCAACGGGAGGCGGAATTCATCAATGCAGTTCCTCTTCCTCACTCAGACGGCGCTGGGCCACTTCCCGGAGTCTCGCCAGCACGCGGCTCCGCGCGACGTACACGGATCCGGTCGACATGCCGAGTTCGCGTCCGACCTGTTCCGCGCCGTCCCCGTCGACGGCCGTCTTGACGAAGGCCGACCAGACTTTGTTCGAGAATTCCGGCCGCACCTGCTCCATCGCGAGCGCCATCTGGCTGCGGCGATACTCCAGTTCCCATTCATCATCCAGGCCGTCGCGCCCGTCGGCCTGCGAGTTCAGCATCTCATTGACGTCGGAGTTTCCGGTCCCTTGAGCGCGCCCCTTTCGGGATGTGGCGAGCGAAGCCACGCGATTGCGGGTGATGGTGTACAGCCACCCGCGAAAGCGCCCCTGCCGCGGGTCGTAGTCGAGGCGGTCGATGGCGCGTGTCACGGAGCGAAGGACATCCTGCATCGTGTCCGCGGCGTCGGCGTCCTGCAGGCCACGGTTGCGGGCGAACCGATAGATAACGGGTCCGTACACGGTGACGAACTCATTCCAGGCAGACTGATCGGACCGGTCGCGCAGCCGAATCAGCAGACTGGCGCGAGTGACCGGAGAGTCCTGTGTTTCCACACGCCGCTCCCACCTGTTGAGTGTCTCCGGACTGCGAAGCGCCCGCAGTCCGGACATCAGCGGGATTATACGGAGCGCGGCCGCACACGGGCGATTCCGACGGTTGCATATTCCCAATCTTCAGTCGGAGGAATCGGTCTTCACCGGGCATTACCATCTCAGAGTGGCGGACTTACAAGGAAACACCGAATTTGGTCGCAATTCGACGCCGGCGACGAAAGTTCAAGGTTGCCTGTACGCCTCCAGCGAAATTCGCGGGAATAACGGCAACGGTCACCACAACGCAGGAGGCGTTGCCGCACTTTGAGGATGGCGGGAGCGTGACCAATATCAGTTCGGTGGTTGCCACGTCGGCCCCGGCCAAATCCTCGGCGTACAGCGCGACGAGGGACGCGGTGATGCGCTCGGTCCCGAGTGTTGGGGCTCCGCAAGATTCGCATCAATGCAATCAAGCCTGGTCTCGTGGAGACCGAAGGGGCGCACGCGCCGGAAATCCGGAACAGCGTGTTCCGCGCATACATTGTTGTGTCATTGCGGAGCGAAATGTATATTGTATGCAATCCGTAGCTGGCGGGCGTGCTGATTAAGATAAGTGCCACGGGAACCAGGGGCGCGAACCTTGCCGAACCATGAACGACCGGCGTGTGGCACGATGATCTCTATCCCACTTTGGAGGGTGAAACCGACCGCCGCCGCGAACCGACTGCTCGCCCGAAGTGTGCTGGCCGTATTGCTGGTTCTTCAATTCTGTTCACACTGTGCTCGAGCCGATGAATTCGGAGGGGGCGTTCAGCAACTGTTGAAATCGCGGTGTGTCCGCTGTCACGGACCGAATGATCCTGAATCGGGACTCGATTTGAGTTCGGCGGCCGGCGTGTCTCGCGGGAGTGAGAACGGGGCTGTGATTGCGGCCGGGGACCTGAATCAGAGTCTGCTGTGGGAGCGGGTGAGCGCCGATGAAATGCCGCCGGAGGAGCCACTCACGGCGGACGAGAAGCAACTGCTGAGGGACTGGATCGAC
This sequence comes from Planctomycetaceae bacterium, assembly GCA_041940305.1. Taxonomy (GTDB): domain Bacteria; phylum Planctomycetota; class Planctomycetia; order Planctomycetales; family Planctomycetaceae; genus JBGTSJ01. The sequence continues at coordinate 117,372 of JBGTSJ010000010.1, read as the reverse complement.
AGTGGGGCGGCGGGTCTGGACGACGCAGCTGACGGAGAGCATTGGGCGTTTCGCAATCTCGAGGTCGTCGCCTCGCCAGAGATCTCCGATTCCGACCGGGTGCGCAACGAGATCGACGCGCACATTCAGTCCCGTCTTGAGCAGGTGGGACTGACGGCCAGCCCGGACGCCGATCCTCATACGCTCATCCGTCGCGTCAGCTTTCACGTGACCGGCCTGCCTCCGACACCTGAGGAGGTCGAGCGCTACCTTGGGGATCCGGCCCCCGACGCCTATGAGCAGATGGTGGAACGCTACCTGGCTTCGCCCCACTTTGGGGAGCGGTGGGGGAAGCATTGGCTCGACGCGGCAGGCTACGCGGATTCCAACGGCTACTTCAGTGCCGACACCGACCGTCCTCACGCCTACCGATATCGCGATTACGTCATCCGTTCATTGAATGCCAACAAGCCCTTCGACCGGTTCATCCTTGAGCAACTGGCCGGAGATGAACTGGCCGGATTCCAACCGGGGGAGCCGACGACTCCGGAGGCGATCGAACTGCTGACGGCCACGCACTTTCTGCGCAACGGCCAGGATGGAACGGACATCGGCGTGAAGGAGCCGGAGGCGTTCGAGATCGATCGCAGAGCCGCACTCGAGGCCGCCGTGCAGGTCACCGCCTCATCGCTGCTGGGGCTGACGCTCCATTGCGCCCGGTGCCACGACCACAAATTCGAACCGATTACGCAGGAGGAGTACTACGCGTTTCAGGCCGTGCTGTACCCGGCTTTCAATCCGCAGAACTGGGTGAATCCCGAGGACCGGGTAGTGTATGCGTATCTGCCGGGAGAGAAGGAGTCATGGGAGGCGAACGAGCAGCGCCTCGTGCGGGAGCTGGAGCAGAATCGGAGTGAGTTCACCGAGTTCCTGGCTGCCAATCGCGAGCCGTCGGAGCTGCTGTTTCACGAGACGTTCAACGACGACGGCTGGGTGTCGCGCTGGAGCAGCACGGCGCCGGGGGACGACCATCCCGGCGGAGATGTGTCGCTGGAGAGCGATTCGCCGAACGCGGCGCGGGTGGTGGACAGCGCCCTGCAGGTCATCGCCGGTTCCCAGGAGGCGTGGATTTCGACGACGCTCAGCATCGACTGGACCCCCGAGCTTCCGGGCGACTGGATTCAGGCGACCTTCGATCTGGTCGACGACAAGGTGGGAGGCGGCCCGTCGATGCGGATCGGTTACACCGTCGCGGCGCAGGACTTTGACGACAGCGGCTCCCGTTCCGGCGGCAACATCCTTGTGGACGGGAATCCCACGACGTCCACCACCCTCTATGCCGACTATCCCGGTGGGGATCAGCGCGTCATTGGCCAGATTGGCGAACAGGGATACGTGCCGGGCCGGAACTATGGCGTCCGCATCACGCATACCCAGGAGGGAAAGTTCCGCCTGGACCACATCGTCGATGGTCTGCCCGATGGGCAGAGTCTCGAACTGGCAGAGGGGGACCTCCCCGACGGGGGCTTTGCGTTCTTCTACAGCGCCAGTCGCAGCTACATCGTCGATGAGGTCAGGGTCGAACGGAACTTACCGAACGCGGGGGCTCGGGAAGATATCGCCGCCCTCCGCGAGATGCTTGCTGACCGGAGAAAGGCGTACGAGCAGCGGCGCGACGAACTGGAGTCGCAGCGGACTTCGAATCCCGGGCGGGCCATTGCCTGGGTGACTGACACTTCGGCCGACCCACCGGAAGTCCCGTTCCTCACTCGCGGGCTATACCACGAGCGGGGGCCTAACGTGGAACCGACGGGCCTGGCCGTCCTGACGGATGCCGGCCACGACTACGAGGCTCTGCCCGATGCGAGTCAGGCGCAAACCACGGGTCGGCGGCTTGGTTTCGCCCATTGGCTGCTTCGCAACGATGGCCGACCGGCGGCCCTGATGGCCCGGGTGCACGTCAATCGCGTCTGGCGGGAATACTTTGGCCGCGGCATCGTGGCCACGACGGACAACCTGGGGCAGAGCGGGTCTCCTCCCACCCATCCCGAGCTGTTGGATGAACTCACACGGGGATTCATCGAGTCCGGCTGGGACCAGAAGGGGCTGCACCGGCGCATCCTGCTGTCGACAACGTATCGTCAGTCGTCGGCGCCGCGTCCGGAGGGGCTCCAGGCCGACAGCGAGAACCGCCTGCTCTGGCGCTGGCCGGTTCGCCGGCTGCAGGCCGAGATGATCCGGGACGCCATGCTGGCCGTATCGGGCCGGCTCGACCGTTCATCGTTTGGTCCCTATGTTCCGACGCAACAGACCCCTGTCGGCGAGGTTGTCGTCGATCCGCAGAATCCCGGCGCGCATCGGCGCACCGTGTATCTGCAGCAGCGTCGCTCGCAGACCGTCAGCATGTTGAAAGTCTTTGATGCGCCGTCGATCGCGACGATCTGCACGACGCGTCCCTCCTCGACCGTGCCCCTGCAGTCGCTGGCTCTTCTCAACTCGGAATTCGCCGTTTCCACGGCTGAGGTCCTCGCACGGCGATTGCTGGCCGAGACCGACGGAACCGATGATTCCCTCCTGGTGGAAGGGGCGTGGCGGATCGCGAATTCGCGAGCGCCGACGGCCGGCGAAGAGCGGTTGTCGCTCGCGTTCCTCGCAGCACAGCGCGAGCAGTACGAAGGGGATGAGGCAGCCGTCTGGGCCCTCTCCGATTTCTGCCAGATGCTTCTGGCCGGCAACGCGTTCCTTTACCTGGAGTAGTAGCCGCAGCATGCACCGACTCACTGACAGCGACCGTCTGACTGCCTGCCGCCGCGCCTTTCTGGGTCGCTCGGCCTGCGGAATGCTGGGATCGATTGCCTGGTCGTGGCTCGGCGCGCGTGAGTCGCGCGGGGCCGGCGGCGCCGCTGAGCCGGGGCTCCACCATCCGCCGCGAGCGAAGCAGATCATCTGCCTGTTTCAGAACGGCGGGCCGAGCCAGATGGATCTGTTCGACGAGAAACCGGAACTGAACAGGCTCTCCGGTCAGCCCTATCCGGGATCGCAGAAAGTCGAGACCCTCTCCCCCTCGGCGTCGGGCAACCTCCTCGGATCGCCGTTCACCTTTCAGCCCGCTGGCGAATGCGGGATGCGGCTGTCGGAGATCATTCCGCACATCGCCGGGATCGCCGACGATATTACGCTCGTGCGGTCGATGACCACGGAATCGGTCTGCCACGAGACGGCCCTGCGGATCGCTCACAGCGGCCATCCGCTGGCGACGGATCGTCCCAGCATCGGTTCCTGGCTCGGCTACGGACTGGGCACGTACAACCAGAATCTGCCCGCTCTGGTGGTGCTGCCCGATCCTCAGGGGCTGCCGATCAACGGCACATTGAACTGGTCGGCCGGATGGCTGCCCGCACAGCATCAGGGGACGCCCTTCAGCGTTGGCGACGCGTCCCGTTCGCCGGTGCTGAATCTGCAGCCCCCCGAGCGGATTACCGTGGGCGCCCGCGAACGGCAACTTCAGTTCATCAGCGAACTGAACCGGGAGTTCGCCGGCCGGTATCCCGAGAATTCGGACCTGGAGGCACGGCTGCACGATTTCGAAACGGCGGCCCGCATGCAGTCGGCCGTACCGGAGGCGGTCGATCTCAGCGAGGAGACCACCGCCACGCAGGAAATGTACGGCCTCAATCGTCCCGAAACTCAGGCCTACGGCACCCGGTGCCTGCTGGCTCGGCGGCTCGTCGAGCGGGGCGTGCGGTTCGTGGGGGTTTATCTGCGTGGCCAGCCCTGGGACACGCATTCCGACAATGCCAACGCGACGAAGAACGTCGCGGCGGGAATCGATCAGCCGTCGGCGGCCCTGGTGCGCGATCTGAAGTCGCGCGGGCTGCTGGAATCGACGCTGGTGGTCTGGATGGGCGAGTTCGGGCGAACTCCGGTGTCACAGGGTGCCAACGGTCGCGACCACAGCCGCCGCGGCTTCTCGTTGTGGCTGGCGGGCGGAGGCGCTCGTGCAGGATATGCGCACGGGGCGACGGATGAATTTGGATACGAGTCGGTCGAGCAGGTCGTCACCATGCACGATCTGCATGCGACCCTGCTGCATGCGCTGGGCCTCGATCATCGCCGGCTGACGTTCCATCACGAAGGGCGCGATGAGAGCCTCACGGACTTTGACCTGACGCAGGCCCGCGTCGTGCATGATCTCCTGTCGTGAGAGGCAACTCCGCAGCCGACGGCAGGCGGTTACAGCGATGCCGACAGGTTATGATGGGATCGAGTCACGGCGGTCTCGCAACAATTCGCAGGACGATCATTTCGCTGCAGACGAATCCTTTCATCTCCCAGACGCTCGACTCAGTCGAGCGTTCACCCCGGTACCGGCCGATCCCGGAATCACTTCTCGTTCATTACGAGGACGGATGAGCTTATGGAAACTCCGCTCGTGTACAGCCTGAGGGAGCAGATCGCTCATCATATCCGGCAGGATGTGCTCTCCGGCCGCCTGGCTGCTGGAATGCGACTGAACGAAGTCACGCTCGTGAAGCGTTTCGGAGTCAGCCGGACGCCCGTTCGGGAGGCCCTGCAGCAGTTGACGTTTGAAGGGCTGCTTGAGGCGCGTCCCAATGCCGGCGTAACGGTGGCGGCGCTTCCGCCCGATGCGATCCGTCAGCTCGTCGTTCCCATTCGGCTGACGGTGGAAACGTACGCGCTGCAGACGATTTTTCCCACGCTGGGGGAAGCGGATTTTCGTCGCTGGCAGACCATTTTGGAGGAGATGCGGCGCGCCTGCGTGGAGCGCGACTACACGAAGATCTGCGAGCAGGACATTGCATTCCACCGGTCCATCGTGGCCCGCGCAGGCCAGAAGGACCTCGACGCGATCTGGCTCGCGCTGATTGTCCGCGTCCGTGCACACTTCTGGGAGACGCAGCGGGCCGAATACGACGATCCGCTTGAGATCTACGAGGAGCACGCGGCGCTGGTTGAAACGTTCCGCTCCGGCGACCTCGCAAAGTCGATCGCCGCGCTGCAGGAAAACATCGCCTGATCGACCGCCGCGGACTGGTGTTCTATCGGGATTCGGCGATCAGCGTCGACCGGACGAAATCCTCGTTGAGTGTAACCCCCAGTCCGGGGCCGTCGGGCACGCTGATCCAGCCGTCCACCGCGTGGAGCCGCTCGTGCGTCAGTTCGTGCCGCAGCGGAGAGTCTTCCACGCAGTCCTCGAACAGGAACGCGTCGCGGCATGTGCTCAACCAGTGCAAGCTGGCGGCCACGGTCAGGGGGCTGGTATAGCAGTGGTTGCACAGCCGGGCGCCGATCTCCTCCGCGCGGGCCCTGATATGCGCGGCATCGGTAAAGCCGCAGCGGGAGAGGTCCACCTGGTAGACATCCAGCGATCTGTGATCGAGGAACGGAGCGAACGACTCGCGTCCGCATTCCGACTCTCCTGCGGCAATCGGGATGGGAGAGCGGTCGCGCAGCCAGGCGTAGGCTTCGGCCTGGCCGTCGGTGAGCGGCTCTTCCAGCCAGACGGGGTTGTAGTCCGCGAACGACGTGGCTCGCTGCAGCGCCGTGCGGACATCCCACACGCAGCCGGCGTCGATCAGCAGATCCGCCTTGTCGCCGATGCCGGCGCGGGCGCCGCGCACCAACTCCAGGTCCAGGGCTTCGCTGCGGCCCATCGGTTCCCATCCGAATTTGACGGCCTGATATCCTGCGGCCGCCCACTTCTGGCCGATCTCCCCGGTTCGTGCTCCATCGCGTCCAAACAGAATCGATGCATAGGCCTTGAACCGGTCATGACGCTTGCCGCCGAGCAGGCGGTGGATCGGTTCCGAGTAGTGCTTCCCCTTCAGATCCCAGAGCGCCATGTCCACGGCCGCCATCGCGGTGATGCCGACACTCGTCCGCCCGAAGTAACGGGTGCGGCGATACATTTCCTGCCATAGACGTTCGTGCTCCAGCGGATGCTCCCCAACGAGGATCTCGCGCAGTCCGCAGGCAATGTTGTGGCTGAACGGCGCGTCGATGATGGCCTTGACGACCTCAGGGGACGAATCGGCTTCCCCGACGCCCTCCAGGCCGGAGTCCGTCCGAATGCGGACGAGGACTGCGTCCTGCGTGCTGGCGGTCTTGGCTTTGACCTGCGCGATTCGCAGGATCTGACAAACGACTTCAGTAATCTTCATTGGGATTCCTGATGCCTCAAAGTCCGAATTGAGTTGGGGTCCGTTGCTGCCGCTGCTGGAGACGTCCGGGCGCCGACGTCATCCGCAGGTTCCGTGCTTTCGGGCGGCACGCTGATTGACGCATTCGTGAATGATCCGTTGCGGTGTCACCAGAAGACGATAAAGCTCAATCCTGCTCCGGTGAGAACGACCAGCCAGCTCCAAACGGTCGCCCAGACGTGTGAGCGGGCGTATTCGGGCGGGCGCGCCAGGCCTCGAACTTCGCATTGGCTCGCCTGCAGCCAGCCCTCTTTCTCCTCGTGCAGCAGCTCGCCGGGGGGCGTCCAGCCGAACACCAGGGAGAACAGGATCATGACCGCTCCGGTCACGAACACGCCGAACAGCCATCCGGCGAGGCCGTCGACCATGACGGACGGCAGCACCTGAATCCCGAAGGCAACGGCGATCCTGGGCGCGAATAGACGAAGCACTCCATAACCCACTCCTGCCAGCATGCCTGCGAGCGCGCTGCGGCGGTGCACCCGCGTAGAGACCCCGAGCACATACACCGTGAGCAGCGGAGCAATGAAGGCTCCGACAACGTCGATGTAGAACATCAGCATGCCGGACTCCAGCAGGAACGGAATATACGCGAACGATCCGAAGATGATCACCGGCGTGAGCCATTGTCCGACGCGCAGGTAGTGATGATCGTCGCGATCGGTCACGAGCAACCGGGCGTAGACGTCGCGCACGAGCAGCGATGACAGAGTCGAGCCGATGGAGTCGAACGTCGAGAATGAGGCCGCCAGAATCCCGGCCACGACGAGCCCCTTCAGGCCGATGCCGGTGAGTTCGCGCACCATCAGCGGATAGATGACGTCGTTGGTCTGCAGGACGGCGACTTCCGCAGGGAATGCCGGATACAGCGCGCGCCCGATGACTCCGATCATCAGGTTGGTGAACGTGGTGACAATCAGCACGCTGCCCGCCAGGACTGCCGACAGCCGCAGGTCGCGCTCGCTCCGCGCACCGAGCATCCTCATCGATTGCGTGTGGTTGACGACGGAATAGGAAACGCCGATCAGGAAGAACGCGGCCGCCGCCAGCCACCCGGGCGTGCGCCGCACGATCTGCTGGCGTCCTGCATCGAGCGCCCCGCTCAGCAGCAGCCGGCGCTCAACCTGCTCCGCAGGCAGATGGCCGACGTCTTCACGCTCCACGACCTCGGCGCCGACGTGCAGCAGGCGATCCGCCAGTCCCGCCTGCTGCCGGTCGAGGCTCTGCTGCAGTCCGCTCCAGCCGGAGACCGCATGCCAGGCCGCGGCAAACAGAATGAACGACGCGGCGATCATCACCACCGACTGCAGCGCATCCGTGATCGCGACAGACTTCAGCCCGCCGAGTGCGGTGTAAACGGTCGCCAGCAATCCGATCGTGCCGACCGTGATCCACGCTGTCACACGGTCGAATTCGCAGGCCACGGTCAAGGTCAGATAGATGGTTGTGGCGATGATGCCCAGCACCAGCGAGCGGTACTGCACCTGCATCAGCGCGCTGATCACCCGCACCAGCGGCTCGAAGCGGGCTTCGAGGTATTCCGCATTCGTGTAGATGCCGGCCCGATACATGGGGAGCACGATGAAGTTGGCCGCGAGCACCCAGCCGGCGACCGTGCCGACCCAGTTGGTGACGAAGTAGCGGATGCCCAGCGAGTAGGTGCCGCCGGTGTCTGCGACGAGGTCACTGGCGTCGATCGCCGTGGCCCAGAGTGAGAAGCCGATCACCCACCACGACAGCGTTCGTCCCGCCAGGAACCAGTCCGCACTGCGCTTCGTTTCGCTCGCGCGGAACAGGCCGTAAACGATGATCGCGCCGTTCAGGCCGATCACAAGAATCCAGTCAAGGAGCGTCACGTGGATCCTGCCGTCGCTGGGAGTGTCATCAGTCCACGTGGCGTCAGGTGGGGAGCACGTCCCCTGGGCGTGTCTGGCCAGGGGATCCGGTCGCGGCCGTGGCGCAAGGTGTGGCCGGGGCCCCAATGTTCAGGACTGCATTTCGCCCGCCTGGCGCACCAGTCTGGCCCAAGACTGCGGTGGGGATCGGCGGGGGCGAGATCGACCACGAGCAATCACCCGTCGGTCAGTTCCAACGTCAGATCGGTTTGCGGACGGCCAGACTCGACGCTGATCGTAATCCCCGACGTTTTGGGATCGTTGTACTTCTCGGGAATCGCGGAGGTGTCGCTGATGCTCAGCCCCAGTTCGCGATCCTTCTCCAGTCCCCCGGACCCGGGCGTATACGAGACAATGCTCACGTTGTAGTCGCCCGGCCGTGCGCCGTCGCCATCGTGATAGGTCGACAGCACGAAGCTGCCGTCTTCGTTGATTTGCCCGTGGGCGACGCGGCCGACTTGAGAATCGACCGGATTGAACATCACCTTGCCGTTTGTCAGCGGGCTGCCCTGATAGGTCACGGAGCCGCTGACGGCGACAGTCTCCGGACTGTCCGAGCCTCCGCAGCCGAGGAGCCAGATCACGCATCCCGCCCCGAGCAGCGCCCCATAGGCCGCCCGGGCAGAATGTCGGCGCACCGACGGAACCACTTTCGACAGGGGCACCATAGTCACGGGCGTTTCCTTGAATCGGTGATCAACTTGTCCGGAGACCGGGTTCACATGCCAGGCCGCTGCTGCCGTTCAATCGCAGTTCATGCGCTTGCCGCGGGACCTCCGCCGATTGCAGCGCACAGTCGGAGGTCCCAACGGTCGCTCGATGGGCGATCAGAACTCGCCCACGACGTCGTTTCCGCCTTTCGTGCCCAGGTAGCTCAACGTCCACAGGTCCAGGTTCTCGCTGATGAAGCGGACGGAACCATCGACCAGCAGGAACTGCGCGCCTCCTTCGTGATGGCTCGCGAACGACTGGTTGTAGTAGGCCGTGCCGTATCCCGGTGTGTTGATGCCGTTGACGGTCGAGATCATCGACCACGGGTCCATCCACTGAAAGACGGTGGCGTACTCGCCGCCGCCGGAATCGGTTCTGCGAATGGTTTCGCCGACGAACAGCGTGTTGCTGGTCCCGTCGAGCACGTCCCTCATCGCGACGCCGGTGGCCCTCAGCGAGAACATTCCCGAGCCGGCCTTCCGCGTATCCACGGCGGACGCGTGGTGCCAGCCGCTGGCCCAGTCTGTGGTGATGTCCGTGCACTTGCAGTTGACGTTGTTGCCACAAAGCCCGCAACCGTTGGCAAACGTGGGATACACCGCCGAGGCTCCCGAACTCCCAAAGTAACTCGACAGGGCCGCCTGATTGGGCGAATACGTCCAGCCGGGCGCGCCGCTCGTGATGGGGCCGGCCGTCTCGCTGGGGCAGATATACCCCGGAATGATGGTCAGGTGCTGGGGCAGCGCCTTCCACGTCGTGTTGGAACTGGAAGCGCTCGTGGGATTGAGAGAGGACAACTGGTTGTAGAGCGGCGCCTGGTCAATGTACGGCAGGATGAAGACGCGCCAGCTGAAGCCGTTGTTCCCCGTGTTGGACAAGGCAACGATGTCCCCGCCGACGGAGCCCCCCCAGGGGAACACGCGATGCGTGTCGTGATAGTTGTGCAGCGCCAGGCCGATCTGCTTCAGGTGGTTCTTGCACTCCGTCCTCCGCGCGGCCTCCCGAGCCTGTTGCACCGCAGGCAGCAGGAGCGCAATCAGGATCGCGATAATGGCGATCACGACCAGCAGTTCGATCAGTGTGAAGCCGCGACGCGCCGGAGATTCCAGCCGGGACGGCGACTCGTGACAGTCAGTGATGTGTCGGAAGAGTGGGACTGACATGAGGACCTTTCTGCTGAATAAGAGGATCACGAGAAAAGCCAACGTTCACACGAAGTGATGCAGCTGCCGTGTTCGTCGGAGTCAGGCCGTCGGTTTCGCCTCGCGCTGCTGTGCCGAATTTCGAACGTGAGCGTGCAGAACGACAAAACTCCAGCGACGGAATGCGGCGCTTCCATCCGAACGACTCGCTGTGAAGTGAGCATCGGGAGATCATGTGCGAGACACCCGGATTGACATCGCGTCCGGCTCGAAGGACCGCCAGATTCATCCACTTGGCCGATCCCGTCGCCCTCCCTGCGGCAGCCGACTTCCGACTCAGTACGAATTCAGCCTGCAGAGATCGCAAGGCCTGTGCTCACAGGCAAAGAGAAGGGATTCGTCGAGCGTCCGAACGGATTGCATACAATATGCATTGCATACAATATACAGAGTCGCGGTGGCCTGTCCACCCAACGAAGCGACGTGTTGTTCAACCGCGGTCAGACGCGGGAATCCAGCGGGATGACGGTCGTCGTTTCGGGCGGTCGTCGCGACCGCAGTCATCCGGATGAAGGCAAAAAACAAGACCCGGTCGCGATCACGACCGGGTCTGCCATGTGACCTTCAACGGAACGTCTATTCCCAGCAGACCAGACGTCTGCCGAAATCCGCCCCGCCGTCCAATGGGCGGGGCTCCGCGGAACTCGACGTAATCCCGGATTACAGACCGGGGATGTCGAGCTTTTCCTCGTGGGCGATCTTGCGGAGCTTCTGCAATGCTCGGGATTCGAGCTGGCGGATGCGCTCCTTGGTGACGCCCAGGCGGGAGCCGACCTGTTCGAGGGTGAGCGGCTCGGTCCCCTGCTCCAGTCCGTACCGGTGCAGGATGATCTGCCGTTCGCGATCGTCGAGCTGCTCCAGGATCGACATGATCACCTGGTGCTGCTTGTGGTTGACGATCTCCTCTTCAAACTGGCTGCCGCGGCTCTCTTCCGAGCTGAGGAACACCTCTTCGTTCCCCGTGCGGAAGCGGTCGAGCACCTTGTACTCGGCCGGGATCGACCGGGCGAAGTTCTTCATGATGGCCCACGTGGCATACGTGGAGAACTTGTTCCCCTTCGTATAGTCGAACTTCTCGATGGCGCGGATCAGCGACATGTTGCCGTCGCTCACCATCTCGAAGAAGTTCGTGTTGGGCGTCATGTGCCGCTTCGCGATCGAGACCACCAGCCGCAGGTTGCTGCGGATCAGGAAGTTCTTGATCTCCACGGCCTTGCCGATCAGGTCCTCGAGCTGGTCGAGGTCCTTGGTGCGCGGCCGTGACTGGTCGATCTTCTCCCGCAGTTTGAACGCCTTGAACTTCAGGTAGTTCATCTTGCGGAAGTAGTACTGCTCCTCCTCGCGGGTGAGCAGCGGGATCGAGTACAGGCTCGCCAGGTAGGGGGGCAATCCCGGCGGCGGCTTGACGCGGCCACCCTTCTTGTCCACCTCCGGCGGCGGGCCGAGGATCTTCCGCTCGGCGTCCCCCTTGTGGAACTCCGGGCTGTCCATGAAGTCGATCGGCTGATCGAACAGCAGCTGGGCGCGCTCCTCACCGACAATGCGGTAGATGCTCGTCCGCGTGCGGCACGATTCATCCGCGAGCGCCTGCACCGAGACGCCCTTCTTGAACTTCTGATAGATCTCCCGGCGCTTGCTGTCCGAGAGCGGCAGCGAGGCATGCGGGAACACGGCGTTCTCCGGATGCTGCTCGTCGTACTGCCGCAGTGTGTACCGGACCGTCTCCGGCGAACGATCAAACGTCTTTGACAATCTCTTGCTGACCTCCGACGGGCAGGCGCCGTAGCGGGCCAGCCGTCGCGCTTTGCGCACGATTTCCTCACGTTCGTCGTCGGACAACTGGCTGAACCGGCTGCCGCGACGGACCTCATCTTTATGGTCGCGGACGAAACGATCGACCGACGACGACAGGAACCCGATCCGGGACCGGTTTCCGAACTTGAAGCGGCGGCCGACGAGGCCCCGCTTCCGCCAGCGATCGACGGTCTTCGTCGAGACGTTGAACCGCTGGCTGACATCATCCACCGTCAGCACCTGCTCCGCGGCGTGTTCCACCGGCAGATTGGCGCTGGCCGACAGGTCCTCGACGAACAGGCCGAGATCGTGGATGGCGTCCTTCCCGTCGACGACGAGGTCGGGGTACATGGACGGCTTGAAATCGGTGATCTGCTGGCAGAGGTCCTGGTAACGGTAGGGTTTCTCGGCGTCGAGCTGCCGCAGGAGCCGCTCGGCCTTATCCATCTGTTCGACCCGCACGTCCACCGGTGCGTAGCGCACCTGCTGGTCGGCGAGCTGCTTCATGGCAGGGTTGTGGTAACGGGACATGACAATCCTCCTCTCTTCGTAACCTGGAGTCGCGCAACGTCATGGCTGCCTAACTCTCAGCGTTCCAGGTGGCGACTCGACAGCGGGTGGCCTTTCGTTCCCCGCTGCCCCATGCCGCCTTTATGGTTTCACGTGTCGTGTTGGTGAGTCAGCGCTAGTAAGGGCGATGACAGTCCTATGGGTAGTACGCAGATTGAGACGCAAAGTTTAAGAGAAAGTTCGCATGCGATGCATTTTTTCTCAAATTCTTTCCGGATGACTGCAGGACCATTGGACAGGTGGGCATTGATCATGCCGGATCGGAGGGTTCCGATCCGTTTTGTGCCACAAGCCGTTTTACAGCAGTGAATTGTGACTATTAGCGCGGAAAACGGCATGCAGGCCGCGCGACACAACCCCAGTCAAATCACCAATCTGGAGGCGGTCAGATGTGTCAGAATGACACGGAGAAGAGTCCTGAATCGTACACTTCTGCCCCGCGGAAAGCCCTCGTGGCAGACGCGGATAAAGTCCCTGTTCGGAGACCGACCGGATGCTGCAGGTGGCAGGTCTCGGCCATGGAGGCGCCGGAGAGCCTTCCTCGGCCGAGTCAGGGAGCCGCGGCGACTTTCAGATAGCCGGCGATGGCGACGGTGCCTGCGGCCAGCGCGATCAGCACGCCCAGCCAGCGGGCCGAGTTATGGCGGATTCCGGCCAGCCCCGCGGAGCGACCCGTCAGAGCCGAGGCGAGGAAGAACACCCCCAGGGCGAGCAGAATCTTGATTCCCATCAGTATGTCGTAGCGGGGCGGTTTGACGCGATCGACGCCGATGTAGTTGTAGAAACCGGTCAGGAGCAGCAGCGCGATGCCGATCATGACGATCCGCTTCCAGCGGGCCATCATTCGGTCGCGGAACTGATTGTGTTCCGTTTCCGGCAGGGCTTGGGCGGACGGCATCACGACGTAGCGGAGAAAAATGCTGCCGCCGAGGAGGACGATCGCGGTTCCGACGTGCACCCAGCGGGAGAGGAGTTCGATCAGGGCGGCGGCGTCCATAGCAGCATCCTTGGAAGGGCGTTCACGGTCCGTCCGAGGTTATAGGGCGCGCGCGGCTGGCTGTCGAACGTTGACGCGAGATTACACCCGGCAGGAGGCGAGACCACGAAGACACCTAGGGCACAAGGCTGAAGCGACTGGCGATGGGATGCCAGCAGGAGAAGGTTTTGTCGGCAGGCTGCCGATGGCCCCGACGTTCGCGATTGACTGTTCGGTACGCAGCGGGCGGCACACGGAGTGTGCCTGCGACGTTGTGGGGCGGTCGACGCGGTGGGGTCGCACCATTACCATGACGCGGACTTGAGGATCGCCGCGTCGCAGATTGAGCCGATATGCCGCTGATCGTTGCCGTTCCGAAAGAGACGTTTGCCGGGGAGCGCCGAGTGGCGCTGGTGCCGGCGGCTGGGAAGGGTCTGTCCCGGATGGGGGCCGAACTCGTCGTGGAGGCCGGGGCCGGTGTTGAAGCGGGATTCCCGGACAGGCTGTATGAGGAAGCGGGGGCGCGGGTCGTCAGCAGCCGGGATGAATTGTTCCAGCAGGCCGACGTGATTGTGCAGGTGCGGGCGGCGGCGGCGAACCCCGATCATGGCGCGGCTGACCTGGGCCGGCTGCGTGAGAAGCAGTTTCTGATTGCCCAGTGCGATCCGCTGTCGGAGCCGCAGGCGATGCAGGGGGTGGCCGATCGCGGGGCCGTGGTATTCTCGCTGGAGCTGGTGCCGCGGATCACGCGGGCGCAGAGCATGGACGTGCTGTCGTCGATGGCGACGATTGCCGGGTACAAGGCGGTGCTGATCGCGGCGGGGGAGTTGCCGCAGATGTTTCCGATGCTGATGACGGCGGCGGGGACGCTTAAGCCGGCGCGGGTGTTCGTCGTCGGCGCCGGCGTGGCGGGACTGCAGGCGATTGCGACGGCGAAGCGGCTGGGGGCGGTGGTGAGCGCGTACGACGTCCGCCCGGCGGTGAAGGAGCAGGTGGAGAGCGTTGGCGGCCGGTTCGTCGAGATGCCGCTGGAAGCGGGCGAGGGACAGGGGGGCTACGCGAAGGCGATGGACGAGGAGTTCTATCGCAAGCAGCGGGAGCTGATGCTGGGGGTCGTGGCGCAAAGCGAGGTGGTGATTACGACGGCGGCCGTTCCGGGGAAGAAGGCGCCGATCCTGGTGACGGAAGAGATGGTGCAGGCGATGCCGCCGGGTTCGGTCGTGGTCGATCTGGCGGCGGAGCGCGGCGGGAACTGTGCGCTGACGCGGGCCGGAGAAACGGTGCAGTCCGGCGGCGTGACGATTCTCGGTCCGGTGAATCTGCCGTCGACCGTGCCGAACCATGCCAGCCAGATGTATTCGAACAATGTGATTGCGTTCCTCAAGCCGCTCGTGAAGGACGGCAAGCTGGTGCTGGATCTGACGGATGAGGTCGTTGCCGGAAGTTTGCTGACGCGCGGTGGCAAAGTAGTGCATCCGTTTGTACGGGAGCTGGCGGGACTGGGGCCGCTGGTGGAGGAACCGCCGACAAAGCCAATGGAAGAGGAAGCGCCGCCGGCGGATACGTACCGGCTGGCGAACGGGGATTGAGTAGCCGCGTCACTCCGTGACGCGGAGACGGTTTCCATTTGCAAGCGGATGTGCTGATGTGCGCGGATTCCGGGTCACGGAGTGACCCGGCTACTTTCCAGGCCTGAATCCGACTGAGTGCCCTATGAGCGTTGCCGGAACACAGACTGCGATGTGGCTGCTGGCAGATGTCGCCGATCCGCCCGCCGCGGCGGGCGTCGATCCGACGGCGTTGCTGGCGAGCATTACGATCTTCGTGCTGGCGGTGTTTGTCGGCTGGCAGATCATCACCAAGATCCCGCCGACGCTGCACACGCCGTTGATGTCGGGATCGAACGCCGTGTCGGGCATCACCGTGGTCGGTGCATTGATCGCGGCCGGTACCGAGCACATGTCGCTGGCGAAGACGCTCGGATTCCTGGCGCTGGTGCTGGCGATGATCAACGTGGTCGGCGGCTTCCTGGTCACGCACCGGATGCTGGGGAAATTTCGACGCTGATGGACGCCCGCGGCGCGCTCCCCTGGCGGGTCGCGGTTAAACGGTCACTCGAAGTTGATCGCTTACTTACCAACGACCACTCACCACCTAACGACCACCGGCATGCCCCGCGCCTGGATCGATCTGGCTTACCTGATTGCGGCCGTCCTGTTCATCCTGGGACTGATCGGCCTGACGCGGCCGCGGACTGCGGTGCGCGGGAACATGCTGAGCGCGATCGGGATGCTGATCGCGATTGTGTTCACGCTGTTCAACTCGCACGTCCTGAGTTTCGGGATGATCATCGCCGGGCTGGTGATCGGCGCGGCAATCGGAGCCGTGCTGGCGACGCGGGTGAAGCTGGAGTCGATGCCGGAGATGGTGGCGCTGCTCAACGGGTTCGGCGGCGGCGCGTCGTTTCTGGTGGCGGGGGCGGAGTTCCTGCTGACCGACTCGGCAACTCCCGACGTGACGGTCGCGACAGCCGCATCCGGGCTGATCGGCTCGGTCACTCTGTCGGGAAGCCTGGTGGCATTCGCGAAACTGGCCGAGTTCAAGTTCATGCGGCAGCTCAAGCCGCTGCCGATGCAGAACGTGATCAATGCGCTCGGTGGCGTGCTGGTGCTGCTGCTGAGCGTGTGGCTGGTGATGAGTCCCGATGCGGACGCGGCTTACTGGCTGATCGTGCTGTTCTCGCTGGCCCTGGGCTACACACTGACCATCGGCATCGGCGGGGCCGATATGCCGGTGGTGATCGCGCTGCTCAACTCGTACTCAGGGCTGGCGGCCTCGGCGACGGGGTTCGTGCTGCAGAACAACGTGCTGATCATCGCCGGGTCGCTGGTGGGCGCATCGGGGATCATCCTGACGAAAGTGATGTGCGATGCGATGAACCGCTCGCTGCCGGCTGTGCTGTTCGGCACGCTGGGGCCGACGGGGGATACGAAGTCGGCCGACGAGGTGTACGCGACGGTGAAGTCCACCTCGGCCGACGAAGTGGCCATGATGCTGGAAGTCGCTCAGCGCGTGGTGATCGTCCCCGGCTACGGGATGGCGGTCGCGCAGGCGCAGCATTCCACCCGGGACTTGATGAACCTGTTGCGCGAGCGAGGAATGGAGGTGGAGTTCGGCATCCATCCGGTGGCGGGCCGCATGCCGGGGCACATGAACGTGCTGCTGGCCGAAGCGGACATCCCCTACGACCTGCTGAAGGAGATGGACGACATTAATTCGTCGATGGAACAGACCGACCTGTGCCTGGTGATCGGCGCGAACGACACGGTGAATCCCGACGGCCGCAATAATCCGAGCAGCCCGATCGCGGGGATGCCCATCATTAACGCCGACAAGGCGAAGACCTGCGTGGTGATCAAGCGCAGCCTGAGTCCCGGCTTCGCCGGCATCCCCAACCCCCTGTTCGCCGCCGACAACACGCTGATGCTCTACGCCGACGGGAAGCAGGCGGTGCTGGATATTATCTCGGCGCTCAAGTCGGGGTGAGCGGGCTCCCTGATTCGGAGTGCATTCGGCTCTGAAATCCGTCTGTTATAGACGCGGCGTTTACGCCGGGTGACCCGAGACGCCAAGATGTTCCTCAGCCCGGTCCGCCGGACATTTCCGCAACTTCGCTGAATGCGCTGAGCCGACGAGAAGCCTCGTGAACGAGGCTCAGACGTCACGCGACTCGGCGTTGAACCCGGCGTGAACGCCGGGCCTAGTACAGTCCTGCATCACGGCCATGCCGTCCCCATCCGCCATGCTGGTCATCGACGCGGGCAACTCGCGAATCAAGCTGGGGCTGATGGAGCCGGGCTCGGCTGACGAGGCCGATCTGCCGGAGTGCCGCGCTTGGAGCGCGTATGCGTGCGGGCAGTCGATTGATGCCGCTGCAATTACTTCACTGGTGAGCGATGCCGACACGGCAGCCGTTGTTTCCGGTTCGAATCCGGCCGAGGTCGAGCGGATCATGACCGAGTGGCCGGCAGAGCGGCGGGCGCCGGTTGCCATTCTGGATCGAACCCGGTTTCCGCTGACGATCGACGTCGACTATCCCGAGAAGGTGGGGATCGACCGGCTGCTGAATGCGATCGCGGCGAATGTGGTGCGGCGGGAGGGGCAGCCGGCGGTGCTGATCAGCAGCGGGACGGCGACGACGGTGGATTATGTGAACGGGGCGGGGCACTTCTGCGGGGGGGCCATTCTGCCGGGGTTCGACCTGTGTGCGAAGGCGTTGCACGAGTACACGGCGCTGCTGCCGCTCATCGAGATGGCGTCGATCGTGGACGCGGCCGACGCGCCGCCGCAGCTGGGACGGAACACGCAGGCGGCGATCACCAGCGGGCTGTACTGGGGACACGTGGGCGCGGTGAAAGAGTTGATGCGGCGGCTGATGCTGGCGGGGGACGAGCACGATGAACCGCTGATCCTCGTGACGGGAGGGGCGGCGCCGCTGCTGTATCCGCATCTGCCGACGATCGTGCGTCACGAGCCGCATCTGTCGCTGCAGGGCCTGGCGATTACGGCGGCGGGGCTGGAGGCGCAGTGAGCGTGACGAAAACGCGCAACGAGCCGATGGCCGCGCTGGTGACTCCGCTCGGACGGGGGGCGGTGGCGACGATTGTGTATCGCGGCAACGCGGGGCTGCTGGATGCTCCGCCGGCGCTGTTCGCAGCGGCGAATTCGCGAGCAGTGGCGGACCAGCCGCTGAATCGCGTGTGCTTCGGGAAATGGGGGGTGGGTATTCCGGAGGAAGTGGTCGTCTGCCGATCGTCAGAACGCGTGACGGAGATTCATTGCCACGGAGGCGCGGCGGCGGTGCGGCGGATCCTGTCGGACCTGGAAGGCCGGGGGTGCCGCGTTGTGGACTGGCGGGAACTGGAGGGGGCGAATTCGAGTCCGTTCGATGCGGAGTGCATCGCCGCGCTGACGCAGGCGACGACGCTGCGGACGGCGAAGATCCTGCTCGAACAGCAGTCGGGCGTGCTGCGCGCGGCGATCGAAGAGATGCTGGATGCTCCGCCGGATGCGGCGGCCGCTCGGGCGAACGAGCTGCTGGGGTGGGCGGAGTTCGGGCTGCACCTGACGCAGCCGTGGAAGGTGGTGCTGTGCGGGGCCCCGAATGTCGGCAAGTCGAGCCTGATCAATGCGCTGCTCGGGTACGCGCGGTCGATCGTGTTCGATCAGCCGGGGACGACGCGGGACGTGGTGACCGGACAGACGGCGTTCGATGGTTGGCCGGTGGAACTGTCGGACACGGCGGGGCTGCGGGGCATGGCCGACGAACTGGAGTCGGCGGGAATCGAGCGTGCGCGGCGGCGCGTGAGCGAGGCGGACTGCGTCGTGCTGGTGCTGGATCGCTCTCGCCCGCTGGAGGAGGCGGACGTTGAGCTGGTGCGTAAGTTTCCCGATGCAATTCGCGTTGCGAACAAGTCGGACCTGGCGGATGCGTGGGGCGGAGAGTCGCCGGGAGCCGTCATGCCGGTGTCGGCGGTGACAGGGGCGGGACTGGAAGAGCTGACCGAGGCGATTGTGCGCGTCCTTGTGCCGAACGTTCCAGCGGGGGGGACGGCAGTGCCGGTTTCGCGGCGGCAGGTGGAGTGGCTGCGCGGGGTGCGAGATGCTGCGGCGGTCGGCGACCGGGATGGGGTGCAGGCGGCGGTGCGGGCGTCAGGAATGTAGTCCACTCGCTCCACGAGTGGAGTGAGTTGATGTCGGTGTACTCGGATCGCCGGCAGCAGGATTGCGGCTCTGTCCGCGCGACTCGCGGAACGAGTCGCCTACACCGGTCGATAGACGTAGACGAGGCCAAGGGCGCCGAGGATGAGCAGCAGGACGAGGGCGGCGTCGGGTTCGATGAGCCAGTAGCGTTTCTCGGCGCGGTACAGCAGGCCGAGGGTGGCGACAGCCGTGACGAGGATCACTGCGGCGGCGGTGATGGCGTGGGTCTCGGAGGCAAGGCCGAGGATCGGCTGAGTGCTGGCCATGTCGCCGACGACCGGGACGATCATGTTGAAGGCGTTGCTGCCGAACACGTTGCCGACGGCCATGTCGCGGGCGCCGAGGCGGAGGGCTTCGATGGACGTCACCATCTCGGGGAGCGATGTGATGATGGCGACGAACACGGTGCCGAAGAACGTGCGGCCGAGTCCGGTCATCTCGGCGAGTTCATCGGCGGTGTGAGCCAGTTGCGGGCCGGCGATGAGGATGGCGGTCGCGCCGCCGAGAAAGCCGAGGACGGAGGGCCACCAGCGTTGTGGCTTGTGCTCGTGACTCGGCGGCTCCTGCGACACGCGCTGATCGAAGTAGATCAGGCGGAGGCTGAAGATGTAGGCGGTGAAGACGGCGATGGTGCCGGGGCCGAACCGCCAGAGCGTCCAGCTGGTATCGAGCAGGAGAAACAGCAGGACGATGATCGTCAGCAGCATGCTGGCGATGGCGGAGAGCGCGTGTGCGGCCGCCATCCGCGAAAGCATCTGGCCGCGCTGCTTCGTCGCCAGGTCGAGTACGGCGAGGATCATCAGGTTCATCAATGAGCTGCCGAGAACGTCTCCCATCGTGAGGTCGATCGCGCCGATCTTCACCGAATTCCAGGCGACGGTGAACTCGGGGAGGCTGGTGGCGGAGGCGAGCAGCACCATGCCGATGAGCGTGCGGCCGAGGCCCGTGAGATCGGCGATCTTGTCGCAGGCCCGCGCGAGGACGATGCCGGCGCCGACGACGATTGCAGCGAGGAACAGGAACTTGATGATCAGGAGAGCCATGCGGGAGCACGATCGTGAGGGGAAATCAGGGGACGCAGACGAACGCAGATTAAAAGGGGATTGGCGCAGATCGAAGGAGAGAGTGTGGCAAGTTCAAGTCACGGCAAATCAGGACATAGGATCAGGCTGCGGCAGGGGAGAAATCGCGTTCGGGGAACTCTGCGAAGAATCTGCGAGAATCTCCTTCGATCTGCGATCATCTGCGTCCCCCTTGTCCTCACTGGCGACTGCCGCGAAGGTTGGCGGCTTCCATCAGTCGGTCGGTCGCGGTGTAGGCTTCCTGGACCCAGGCTTCGATCTGGTCGGGCTGGGGGGAGTATTCGAGTTCGATGGAGACGGCGCCGTCGATGTCGAGCTGCTTGATTTCGCGGAGGTAAGGCTCGAAGTCGACGACGCCGCGACCCGGAGGGAGGTCGCCGTGACGCTGGCCGTCGCAGTCGGAGATGTGGACGTGGATCGCCTTCCCCTTGAGCTGCCGAAGTTCTTCGGGGGGGACGCGGGCGAGTTGCAAGTGGGAGATGTCGATGTTGGCGGCGAGGGCGGGGTGGTTCACGTCGTCGATGAACTGCCGCGTGCGCTCGACGTTGTTGAGCAGCGAGAGGGGAAACGGCTCCAGCTCGAGGGCGATCTGGATGCCGAGCGTCTCGGCGCGTTCGGCGAGGCGGCGGCAGTTCTCGACGCCGATCCGCCACTGCTCGGCGGGGGGGATGACTTCCTGGTTCCAGATGTACTCGCCGAGGACCAGCAGCAGGTTGCGGGCTTCGAACTCGTACACGAGATCGAGGAAGGCGCGACAGCGGTCCATGTGGAAACGCTGCACGCTGGGGTTGAAGTCAATCAGGCCGACGGCGACGCAGCAGACGGAGACGATCGGCAGGCCGCGGCGGTCGCATTCCCGCTTGATGAGGCGGCGCTCGCGGATGTCGATATCGAGAGGGTCGGTGAAGATGTCGATGGAGTCGAAGCCGAGTTCCTTCGTTTTCGCGATGCCCCAGGCGGTGTCGCGGCCGGACTGGGCCCAGGCGGAGTTGATGAGTCCGAGCTGCATGGGGTTGCATCCTTCCGGAGGCGATTGAGCGGGGAAAAGGGGGCCGCAGATGAACGCAGATTTGAAAGGGATTGGCGCAGATTCAGGACAGGAATGGTATCCGCTTGCCGCTCAGGTCACCGGTTGCAGCCATTACCGTCCATCTTGTTCTGCGGTGATCTGCAGTTATCTGCGTTGATCTGCGTCCCCTTCCTCCGCCGCGGGCTGCTCGGGTTGCTGTCGTCGCTGGAAGCGGGGTTCGGTGCCGTGCCAGAGGCGTACCAGATTGGCACGGTGGCGGATGATGATCAATGCCGGGACGGCGAGGGAGAAGGCGGCGATGCTCCAGTGGCGGGCGGAGAAGGCGTCGCGGCCGAGAAAAATGAACTGGGAGATGGCGAATGCCGCTGAGGCGAGGATGGAACTGAGCGACACGTAGCGCGACACGGCGAACGTCAGGGCGAACACCACGAACGCGGCGAGCGTGGCCCACGGCGCGAGGACCGACACAACCCCCAGCGCGGTCGCGACCCCCTTTCCGCCACGAAAGCCGAGCCAAGGGGGAAACATGTGCCCGCAAATGGCGGCGAGTCCGCAGCCGACGCGGAGATGTCCGAGCAGCGGATCATGTTCGCCGAGCAGCAGCGGGGGGAGGAGCAGAACCGGGAGCAAGCCCTTGAGCGCATCGAGCAGCAGTGCAAGCAGCCCCCACTTGAGGCCGAGCGTGCGGGCGACGTTGGTGGCGCCGACGTTGCGGCTGCCGTGCTGACGCAGGTCGATACCGCCGATCCACCTGCCGATCAGCAGGCTGAACGGGATCGAGCCGACGAGGTACGCGGCGAGCAGGGCAAGGGGAACGGCGAGAGTGGGATCGAGATCCAAGGTGGACCGCCCGATGATCGTTGAGCGAGAAAGAGGGAAGAACGCTGATGACCGCCAATTGCCACTAATGCCTCGTTGAAAACCATTAGTGTTGATTAGCGGTCATTAGTGTTCCTGTGCTTATGGTGTTCAATCGCGGCTGCTGCGGCGGCGAGTTTTGAGTTGCTGGAGCATGGGCTGGAGTTCTTCGACGAAGTCGTTCACGTCCTGGAATTCGCGGTAGACGCTGGCGAAGCGGACGTAGGCGACCTGATCGAGCTGGCGCAGGGCCTGGATCAGCTTCTCGCCGATGTACTGCGACGGGACTTCTCGCTCAAAGTTCTCGGCGACGTCGGTTTCGATGTCGCTGATGATCTGGTCGATCTGCTCCGCGCTGACAGGACGCTTGTAGCAGGCCTTCTCCATGCCGGAGCGGATCTTGTCGCGGTCGAACGGCATCCGGATGCCGTCCTTCTTGATGACCTTCAGCGGCGTCTCTTCAATCTTCTCGTATGTGGTGAAGCGGCGGTTGCACTGCAGGCACTGCCGGCGGCGGCGGATGACGAACTCCTCGCTGTCGCGGGAATCGACGACTTTCGTTTCACCCTGGCGGCAGAAGGGGCAGAGCATGAGGGGGGGCTAAGAGCTCAGCGTCGAGAGTTAAGGGGTGAAGTTGAATACCGACCACCGACAGCCGATTACCGACGTCCCACCTGAAGACACTTGAGGGTTCTGGTGTCGCGGAGATAGAGGCGGCCGCCGGCGAGGGCGGGGAGGGCGCGAACGGTGTCGTTGAAGATTTGGGATCGGGCGAGAGGGCGGAATTCTTCCGGATTGAGTTCGGCGAGAATTAACTCTCCGTCGGTCCTGGCGATGATGAGTTTGCCGTCGGCGGCGATGAGGGAGGCGTAACCGAACCCGGATTCGATCCACTTCACTTCCCGTGTTTTCGGATCGAAGCACTTAAGGTCGGCGGGGGGGATGTCCTGGCGGCCGTCGATGCCGTAGAGCAGGCCGTCGTGCTCGATGCAGGTGGTGTATTGGCTCGACATGAGGTCGTCGCCAGACCAGACCTCGGCGGCGGCGTCTGGCTGGATGTCGGCATAGACCGCGCCGATGCCGTAGCTGGCAGTGAGAAAGAGGTGGCCGTCGAGCACGAGCGGGTTGGCGGCGGTGACGGTGGGACCACGGAGTCCGTAGGGGAACTGGAAGCGGACCGAGCCATCCTGCGGGTCGAGCGAGACGCACTTGAGGCGCGTGAGCGCGATGAGATGGCGGGTGCCGTCGACGGTGGCGACGACGGGCGACGAGTAGCTGGGGCCGTCAGCGACGGAGTGCCAGATGGTGTCGCCGGTGGCGAGGTCGAAGGCCACGACGGCGGCTTCGGCTTCGCGCTCGCCGCCGACGATGACGATGACCTTCCCATCTTCGATCAGCGGGCTGCTGCCGGCGCCGAAGAAGCCTTCGCGGGCGCCGAAGTCCTTGTGGGTGTCGCGCTGCCAGGCCAGTTCGCCGGAGGCGAGGTCGTAGCAGGAGAGGATGCCTTGAGCACCGAAGGTGACGACGCGGTCTTCTCTGATGGACGGGCACGCCATGGGACCATCGTCGCGACCGTACTGCGGTTGGAAGTCAGTGGGATAGCGCTTCTCCCAGATGGGGCGGCCGGTGGCGGCGTGGAGGGCCTGGACGCGTTCTTCGTTGCCGTCGCGATCGAAGACGATGGCGGTGTTGCCGGCAATGGAGGGGGCGGCGAACCCACGACCGACGGGGCGCTGCCAGGCTTCGGGGGGGCCTGCGTCGGGCCAGGAGTCGGCCAGCCGTTCTCCTTGAGCAGCGATGCCGTTTCGGTCGGGGCCGAGGATCTGCGGCCAGTCCGCGGCCCGAAGGGGGGCGGTGAGCAGGACGGTGATCGCCAGAGCGACGGGTCGCCAGAGAGGATATGAGCGCATCATGCTGGGAATAGGACTGCAGGGGATTGTGGCGAACGGTTGCTGGTCGATCCCGGCTCAATGGGCGAGCCACACCGTCCGCCCGGCCTGCTGGGCCGGGGCTAAACGGCTCAATCGCCGCGGTTGCACGTAAGTTGGCCGTGATTATACTTTTCGGATGCTGGTTGGGCGATGGACAGGCCTGACGGCTGGGGAAATGCCGTTCAGACGTGGGGACGGTTGCCTCTGAGAGTCTGCGCGCGCGGCGACGGCCGTGCTGCGCCGAGGCTGTCCATTCATCGGAGCACGAGACTTGAATACGCAGACGTGGGGAGCCGGGGAAGCCGGTGGCGGTACCGTGAGTGTTGCTCAGCCCTTCAATTTTGGAGAGGCGTTGAAGAGTTCGGCTCCATTCGGTGTCGAAGAGGTACGGCGACTGACGGCTGCGGCGGCGGGGCCGGGCGCGTCGGAGTTTCGCCGTGCCGTGGAGCAACTGGCGTCCGAGTCGTCGGGAAATCCGGGTCTGCAGGCGCGGGCGGGAATCGGGATGTTCCTGTTGGGCCAGCATCGCCGTGCGGTCGAACTGCTGACGGGAACGAAGGACGGCCAGGGTCGGTTCTATCTGGCTCAGGCATTGTCGACGCTGGGGGAACACGAGCGGTCGGCCAAGGAATTCGAGGAAGCGGGGAAGCTCGGTTACAACCAGATCGAGTGCACGCTGCGTCGGGCCGGAGAGATCCGCCAGCAGGGGAAGCTGGACGAAGCGGAAAAGCTGATCCGCAGCACCGGCGGAGAAGGAGCCCGGCAGGCGGAGTATTCGTACCAGATGGGTTGCGTGATGTTCGACCGCGGCGACACGTTCGGCGCGATTGAGTATTTCGAGCGGGCGGTGGACATGGACCCGCACCACTCGCGGGCGCTGTTCTCGCTGGCGTTCCAGAACGCGCTGCACGGGAACGACGAGGACGCGATCCAGTTGTACGAGCGCTGCCTGTCCAAGCCGCCGTTCTACCTGGGGGCGTTGCTGAACCTGGGGCTGCTGTACGAGGACCGGGAGAACTACAAGGCGGCGCAGTATTGCTTCGAGCGCGTGCTGCAGCACGACCCGACGAACGAGCGGGCGCGGCTGTACATGAAGGACATCGAAGCCACCAGCAACATGTACTACGACGAGGACACGCTCAAGCAGCAGCAGAAGCTGGAGCATCTCCTCAGCCGTCCGGTGACGGACTTTGAATTGTCGGTCCGCAGCCGGAACTGCCTGGCGGGGATGGATATTCGGACGCTGGGGGACCTGACGCGGATCAGCGAGCAGGAACTGCTGTCGGGGAAGAACTTCGGCGAGACGTCTCTGAACGAAGTCCGCGAACTGATGCAGGCCCACGGCCTGGTGGTCGGACAGAACCTGCACGAGAAGGCGCGGGAGCCGTCGTTCGCAATGCGGGAGATGTCGCCGCAGGAGCAGCAACTGCTGGGGACGGCCATCGCGGAGATGGACCTGTCGGTCCGCAGCCGGAAGTGCATGTCGCGGCTGGGAATCGTCACCGTCGGCGAACTGGTGCAGCGGACGGCGGACGAACTGCTGTCGGCGAAGAACTTCGGTGTGACGAGCCTGAACGAGATTCGGGCGAAGCTGACCGAGATGGGGCTGAAGCTGCGGAACGACTGAACCGGCGGCACGGTCGCCCGCGGCTCCGACTCAACGGTTCCGAAAACACAGAAACCCGGTTTCTTTCAGAGAAACCGGGTTTCTTGCTGCGCGGTGATGCCGGTCCGTTGTTTACGGGTTGCCAGCGGTGTTCTTGTCGGCGGGCTTATCAGAGTCGGCCGGCTTGTCTTCAGGGACTTCGAGCGGATCGCCGAGGAGTTCCTGCAGCAGGTTGCCGAGTTCGTCACCGCGGGCACTCAGCGAGACGACATTGCCTTCCTGGTTGACCAGGATGACGGTCGGAATGCCGGTGATGCCGTAGTAGCGGGCGACGGGGTTCTCCCAGCCCCGCTTGCCTTCTTCGGGATTGAACAGAGTCACCCAGGGGATCTCGTTCTCGGTGATGAATTCCTGCAGTGCTTCGGGATCGTCGTCGAGGCTGATGCCGACGACCTCGAAGCCCTTGCCGTGGTACTTGGCGTAGTTGTCGAGGACGTTGGGGAGTTCGCGGATGCAGGGTCCGCACCAGGTGGCCCAGAAATCGACGAGGACGACCTTGTCCTTGTACTGGGAGATATCGAACTTCTCGCCGCTGAGGGTCTGGCCGGAGATTTCGATGGGATTGCCGGGGAGACCGATGCGGCGGGCGGAGCCGCGCATGGCTTCCGCGTAGCTCGCCAGATCCGGATCGCTGGCGGTCTCGACATACTTGGCGAACAGGTTATAGGCGGCCTGAGCGGCCTCGACGTCGGTCTCCTCGAGGGCGCCGGCGGTCTGCATGGCGAGGCCGATGTGCGATCCGGTGATCTCGCCTTCCTGCATGTAGGCGGCGATCTCGTCAATCAGCTTCTGCCGGTCCTCGGGCTCCATTTCGCCGATGCTGCCGATGCGCTGGGCGAGACCGAGACGCTTGCCCATATCGGCGAGGGCGGGGCGCTCATCCTGCTTGAGCTTGGCGATGAAGTCCTCGATCTGCTTCTCGGCCGTTTCGTCGCCGAAGTTGCCGAGCAGGTTCAGGACCTCGAACTTGAAGCTGGCGACCATCTGGGCGGTGTCGTCGTCCAGCTCGCGGCTGAAGACTTCGTCGACGGCGGTGTTGAGCTTAGTGAGGTGAGTCCGCAATCCCTCAGGAGTGCGTTCTTCCGGCTGCATGCGGCCGAGGCGGCGGAGGAACAGGCTCAACTCCTCAGGGGTGGCCTCCTCCGGGACGGCGAACGGATCGGGCTTCTCCTCTTCTTCGGTCGCTTCGGCCGCGGGCTTGTCCGCCGGTTCGGCCTGGGGATCGTCGGCAGCGTCGCCGGCGCTGAGGATGAGTGCGAACAGGGCGACCGCCGCTGTGACGACCGTCGCGGCCTGAGGAAAGCGAGCCTTGACCATGAGAATGCTTTCGGTTTGGAGTGTGGGGCGTACGTCACGCCTCCCCTGAGTGACTCGGACCTGCCTCACCAAGCCGGCGTGACGAGCGGCTCGCGGAATGGCCCGTAATGACTATCATGCGAATGATATGCGGAACGCGCGCCGGGTTGCCATCCTCAAACTTTGCCGCAACGGCATTTCAGGGCGTTTTCCGATTCACCACACTTCTGTGCAGAAAGGACCTGCCTGATGCCGGATTCAGAGAATCCACTGCTGGCCACGGACGGATTGCCGCACTTCGACCGGATCGCTCCCGAGCACGTCGGCCCGGCGGTCGAGTGGCTCCTGGCGGACTGCGAATCCCGGCTGGGGGCGCTGGAGCGGGGAATCGGGCCGTCTTGGGAACAGGTGATTCCGCCGCAGGATGAGATCGGGCGGCGGTTCGAACAGACGTGGGGGCCGGTGACGCACCTGTTCGGCGTCAAGAACTCGGACGGGTTGCGGAAGGCGTACGAGGAGGCGCTGCCGAATGTGGTGTCGTTTGGGCTGAGGATGCGGCAGAGCGAACCGATCTACAAGGCGCTCAAAGGGATTGCGGAAGGGGCGGAGTGGTCGCGACTGGATGAGGGACAGCGGCGGATCGTCTCGAAGAAGGTGCTGTCGGCGGAGCTGTCGGGGATCGGGCTGACTGGGGAGAAGCGGCAGCGGTTCAATGAGATTGCCAAGGAACTGTCGAAGCTGGGGAGCGACTTCTCGAATCACGTGCTGGACGCGACGAAAGCGTATGCGCTGGTGATCACCGATCCGGCGGAAGCGGAGGGGCTGCCGGACAGTCTGCGACGACTGGCGGCGCAGTCGTACAACGAGGCGAAAGGGGCGGACGACGCCGAGGCGACGCCGGACGCGGGGCCGTGGCGGTTCACGCTGGATGCGCCGATGTCGGGGCCGTTCCTGAAGTACTGCCGCAATCGTGCGTTGCGGGAGGATCTGTACCGGGCGTTCGTGACGCGGGCGTCGTCGGGCGATCTCGACAACGCGCCGCTCTGCCGGCGGATCCTGGAGCTGCGACGGGAGCAGGCGCAGCTGCTGGGTTATGAGACGTTCGCGGATGCCAGCCTGGCGGAAAAGATGGCGCCGGACCCGGCGGCTGTGCGCGAGATGCTGGAGACGCTCCGCTCGGCTTCCTGGGACGCGGCGAATCGCGACATGCAGGAGATCCATGAGCTGGCGATTGCGTCTGGAGAGACGCAGCCGCTCAAGCATTGGGACGTCGCCTTCTGGGCGGAACGTTTGCGGGAGCGGAAGTTTCAGTTCACGGATGAGGAACTGCGGCCGTACTTTCCGCACGAACGGGTGCTGGAGGGTTTGTTCGGCCTGATCGACCGGCTGTTCGGGGTAAAGATCGTCGCGGCCGACGACGAAGGGCCGCGCTGGCATAAGGACGTGCGGTTCTTCAAGGTGCTGGACGAAAGCGCGACGCAGGTGGCGGCGTTTTATTACGACCCATACTCTCGGCCGGAGAACAAGCGGGGCGGGGCCTGGATGGACGACTGTCTGTCGCGGCGGCGCATCAACGGCAGGCTGCAGGTTCCGGTGGCGCACCTGGTGTGCAATGGCACGCCTCCGGTGGGGGGAAAGCCGGCGCTGATGACGTTCCGCGAAGTGGAGACGCTGTTCCACGAGTTCGGCCACGGGCTGCAGCACATGCTGACGCGGGTGGACTATCCGGACGCGGCGGGGATCAGCGGCGTTGAGTGGGACGCGGTCGAACTGCCGAGCCAGTTCATGGAGAACTGGTGCTATCACAAGCCGACCGTGATGGGGATGACGGGGCATTACGAGACGGGGGAGCCGTTGCCGGACGCACTGTTCGAGAAGATCTGCGCGGCGCGGACGTTCCGGGCGGGATCGGACATGCTGCGGCAGCTGACGTTCGGACTGACGGACATGGACCTGCATTCGTCGTTCGATCCGTCGGGAAGCGAGAGCATTTTCGACGTGCAGCGGCGGGTGATGGAACGGACGAGCGTGCTGCCGATGCTGCCCGAGGACCGATTCCTGTGCGCGTTCCAGCACATCTTCTCGGGGGGGTATGCGGCTGGTTATTACAGCTACAAGTGGGCCGAGGTGCTAAGCGCCGACGCGTTCGGGGCGTTCGAGGAGGCGGGGCTGGACGACGATGCGGCCGTACGGGAGGTGGGACGGCGGTTCCGCGACACGGTGCTCTCGCTCGGCGGATCGCGGCATCCGATGGACGTGTTTCGAGACTTCCGCGGACGGGACCCCGACCCGCAGGCGCTGCTGCGGCAGTACGGGTTGGTTGAGTCAAAGTAGCCGGGTGGGTCCGTGACCACGGCTTTCAACATGGCCCGAACGTCGATTTTCGCAGGAAAGGGTGCGTGATCAGGATCGGCGCTCGGCAACGTTCGGCCCTTGCTGGCGCGGCGGGCTAGTATGTGCGGGTTACGTCGCGGCTTGGCATGTTGAAAGGGCTGGGCACTCCGTGACCCGGAATCAGCGTGCGGCGGGTATCGAGACTCCGACGAGCTCGTACTCCGCGTCACGGAATGACGCGGCTACTTTGGGGTGGTCCGAGATTCTCAGAGGGGGACGTCGGTCGAGTGAGCGCAGAGCGTCGATCTGTGATGGCGGATTCGTTCGGCGCGGCCGAAGGGCTGGCGGCGCGGGGGCTCATCGATGCGGCGCTGCAGGAGGATCTGGGAGAAGCGGGGGACGTCACGTCGAATGCGCTGATCCCGGGGGACGCAATCAGCCGGCTGGCGATCGTGGCCCGCAGGCCGGGAGTGATTGCGGGTTTGCCGATCGCCGGGCTGGTGTTTGAGCGGATGGGTGTTGACGTCGACGTGGCGGTGCAGCGGGCTGACGGGAGCGAGGTGGAAGGAGGGACGACGATCGCGACGCTTGACGGTCCGACGCGGGCCCTGCTGACGGGAGAGCGGACGGTGCTCAACTTTCTGACGCACCTGAGCGGGGTCGCGACGCTGACGCGGCAGTTCGTCGATGCGGTGGCGGGGACGCGGGCCGAAATCCTGGATACGCGGAAGACGATCCCCGGCTGGCGCGTGCTGCAGAAGTATGCGGTCCGCTGCGGCGGTGGGGCGAATCACCGGATCGGGCTGTTCGATGCGGTGCTGATCAAGGACAACCACCTCGCGGCGTGGCGGGAGGCGGAACCGGGGGGCGGTTCTCTGGCGGGTGCGGTGCGGCACGTGCGCTCGGTGACGCCGGCGGGAACGCCCGTGGAGATCGAGGTGGATTCGCTGGCGCAGCTGCAGGACGTGCTGGAGGCGGCGCCGGAGATTGTGCTGCTGGACAACATGTCTCCGGAGTTGATGCGCGAAGCCGTCGCGTTGCGGGACCGGATGTCGCCGCGGACGCAGCTGGAGGCGTCGGGCGGAGTGTCGCTGGCGACGGTGCGGTCGATCGCGGAGACGGGGGTGGAGCGGATCAGCATCGGGGCGCTGACGCATTCGGCGCCGGCGCTGGATATCGCGTTCGACTGGGCGGGGGCGGAGCGCGCATGACGGGCGTCTCCGAAAGCCGGCCGAGAACGTGGCGCGACGTGGGCGTCGTCGTGGCGGGGCTGGCGTGGATGCTGGCGTTCGGCTGGCATTTCTTTTCGCAGCAGCTGCCGAACAACGCGGACTTTAACCGAGGCCGTCTGCTGCTGGAGACGCCGTGGCTGTTGATGGAGACCGTTTCGCCGCTCGAGCCGGACCCGGCGCGGCCCAGCGGGTGGCGGTACTTTCCGGAGCGGTTCGATCTGCTGCTGGTGGCGGCGGTGATTCTGGCGGGAGCGTGGGGAGCGGGGCATCTGCTGCTGCGCGGGCTGGGACTGCGTGAAGAGCAGCGCACGGCGGCGCGGACCGTGTTTGCGTTCGGGTTGGGACTGTCGGCGTGGTCGCTGGTGACGCTCGGACTTGGATTGGCCGGGTTGTTGTGGCGGCCCCTGGTCTGCGGGTTGGTTGGGGTGGCCTTGGTGGGGGAGTTGGTTGTTCGGGTACGCAGCGGAGCGCCGCCCGATGGGCGGCGGCTAAACGGGGGAGACGCGCTCAGCGGTGGTGCGGCGGCGCGCGAGGCGTGGTGGCGGCGGCGGTACTTTCGGGGGTCGCTGTTGGGGCCGGCGGTCATCGTGGCGGTGGCGCCGTTCGTCGTCGCGATGCTGCTGGGGTCGATGCTGCCTCCGGTGGACTTTGACGTGAAGGAGTATCACCTGCAGGGGCCGAAGGAGTGGTACCTGGCGGGACGGATCTCGTTTCTGCCACACAACGTGTACACCAGCTTTCCGTTTCTCACCGAGATGCTGGCGCTGCTGGGGATGGTGGTGCGCGGGGACTGGTATCGGGGGGCGCTCGCGGGGCAGGTGGTGCTGATGTCATTCGCGCCGCTGACGGGGTATGCGGTGTTCGCCGCGGGGCGGATGGTGAGCCAGCGGGCGGGATGGCTGGCGGTGCTGGTGCTGCTGACGACGCCGTGGATCTACCGGATCTCGGTGATCGCCTACGCCGAAGGGGGGCTGACGTTCTATCTGGGCGCGGCGCTGCTGGCAGTGATGCAGTTGAGCTCTTCAACGACGGAGTTTCCAGCGCAATGGGGACGGCGCGTGCTGCTATGCGGTTTCCTCGCCGGCAGTGCAATGTCGTGCAAGTATCCCGGGGTCGTGAGCGTGGTGATTCCGCTGGGTGCGGCGGTGATGTGGGCCGCTCGCAGCGCGGAGACCCGATGGAAGGCCGTCGCCAGAGCGGGCGTTCTGTTTAGTGTGGGCGTGTGCGTCACGTTCGGTCCGTGGGCTCTCAAGAACCTCGTGCAGACCGGCAACCCGGTGTACCCTCTGCTCTATTCCGTGTTGGGGGGGGCGGACTGGGATGACGAACTGAATGCGAAGTGGAAGGCGGGCCACAGTCCGCCGGCGGAGTCGTTTCGTCCGGGGAACGTGCTGCCGAGTCTGAATGCACACGTGCATGACGTCGCCGTGCGGAGCGACTGGCAGAGCGTGCTGGTGTTCGGGCTGGCGCCGCTGGCTCTCGTTCGCGTGTTCGGACGCCGCAGGAGATTGGCGAACGCCGATGGGGCTCCCGACCCAGTTCGGAGGGTGCTGACCGGCTGGCTGCTGTATGCGGTCTGGCTGTTCGCAACGTGGTGGACGCTGACCCACCGGATCGACCGATTCTGGGTGCCGATGCTGCCCGTGCTGTGCCTGCTGGCGGGCGCGGGCTTGAGCGAGATATTCGACCGGCTGGACCGGTTGCGGGAGCGGGGGGCCGGCGGACCGGCGCGGCTGGGCATTGCGGCCTGCACCGTGCCGGTGGCCGTCGCGGTGGTGTTCAACCTGGCGTTTGTGACGTCCCCGATTGCCGGCAACAACGCGTATCTATTGTCCCAGAGTGTCGCACGGCAACTTGCGACGACGTACAGCATCGCACTGGTGAATCGCGAAGTGCCGCCGGATGCACGGGTGCTGATGGTGGGAGAGGCCGAGGTGTTCGACAGCCGGTTCGATCCTGTCTACGACACCGTGTTCGACCGTTCTCATTTCCAGCAGTGGACCGGCGAGGGCCCGGCTTCATTGCATGCCCCCGACATCCCGCTCCGGGATGCAGACGAGATCCGGGAAACGTTTCGCCGACACGGCGTCACGCACGTGTTCGTTAACTGGCTGGAGATCCTTCGTTACCGCGAACCGGGGAGCTACGGCTATACGGAGTACGTGACGCCGCGGCGGTTCAAGATGCTCGTTGATCGCGGCGTGCTGGAAGAGGTGCGGCTCAGCCCCCTGGAGCGGTCGCTTCCGCTGGAGAAGCTCTCTCCAGGGAAGCAGTCTGAACTTCAGAAATGGGGGCCGGAGTTGCAGTTTGTGCTGGGGGGGGAGCCGCGGGTTGTGGCTTATCAGTTGTTCGCGGTACGGTGAATGCAAAGCGCGCTCACCCAAGTACCACAGTCTGCGTTCTCCGCGTCCTCCGCGGTGAGATTGGTCGAAGAATCGGATGCGCGATCGGCGCTCGGCAACGTTCGGCCTTGCTGACGCGGCGGGCTACCGGGGAGACGTGTGAAGCGGGTCGGCGTCTACGACGGCGAGGTCGCTGCTCCCACTTTGCTGCCCGCACTCAGTAGCACGTCGGTTCTTTGAAGGACAGGAAGACCAGCGAGTTGCGCGCAGCCGACCGGTGCGGGCTGAGGACGACTGCGTCGTACAGGGCCATCGCCTCGGTGAATAAGCGCTGCTCGGCGCGGTCCTCTTCGGAGGGCTGCGGTGACAACAGGCGGCCAACGACCGCGTCCAGATTGAGATCGTTACGGGTTGGCGTCATCGGCCTGCTCCCGGATTACGTCGGCCTGTTCTTCCACGACATCCGCCTGAGCCTCGCCGATTTCCTGCTGCGCTTCGGCCGCTTCTTCGGCAAAGCCTTCGATGGTGTCCTCCTCCGCCATGTCGGCGGCCGCTTCCATCTGAGTTTCGTGCAATTCCTGCTGGGCCTCGCGAACGTCCTCGCGCTCGGCCTCCAGCTGATCGGCTTCCGAACAGCCGACGAGGGCCAGCCCCAGCACTCCGCAGCTCAACCAGCTCATGAACCGCTGCATGGCCGTGACTCCTGTTACTCTCCACGTGATCGGCTCCGGCAACACAACGGAGCGATTGCAGAAACCACTCAGCAACCCGCGTGCCTTGAGCAGGAACGTCGTGCAAAGTCTGCGAATCGCCCGCAATTCGGTGCGGCGCGGCGATTTCGGAAGAGGCTCGCCGGAATGACGGAGTCCGCGGGAGGGAGCGGGGCTCGGCTTGGGCGTATCGCCGGGCGGTCAGACTGCGCGGCGTGCGAGCGGCCGGCGGCCTTCGACCAGGTTCAGGATCACCGGGTCGGCAAGGCTCTGCGCGGTGTGGCGCGCGGCCTCGAAGTTGTGGGCGCAGCTGAACTCATGCGGGACCGAGATGATGTAGGCGCCGGCCGCCGCACCGGCGCGGGTGCCGGCTTCGCTGTCCTCCAGCACGAGCATCTCATGGGGGGAGACCCCCAGCCGGGCGGCCGCGGTCAGGTAGATTTCCGGGTCGGGCTTGCCGCGGGAGACGTCCTCGGCGGCGAGCGTAGCGTCGAAACGGTCCATCAGGTCGAACCGCTGCAGGAGGTCCTGCAGGTAGCGGCGGGGAGACGACGTGGCGACCGCCTTAGGGAGCCCCCGGTCTTCGATGAGGGCCAGCAGTTCATACAGCCCCGGCATGGGGGCCAGGTGGTCGTCCAGCAGGGATGTGAAGATCTGCTCCGACTCCAGCAGGAGTTCCTCGAAGGTCTCCGTGAGCGACATCAGCTCGATCATCACCGCGAAGCCCTCGACCGGGCGACGGCCCATCATCCGCTGAAACAGCTCCGGGTGGGGCTCTTTCCCGCGGCGACGCAGCAGCTCGGTGCCGGCGCGGTTGAACACGGCTTCGGTGTTGAACATCAGGCCGTCGAGATCAAAGGCGACGGCCTGGATCTGAGGGACCGCGGAATCGGTCTCGGAGGAGGATGGCATGGAACCGGTGGGCATCAGCAGCGTGCGGCGGACTGGCCGAACTTTCAGGAGCTCAGCGACGAAGGGGAGGGCGTGGGGTGGGCTATTCGGATTCGGCCTCGTCCTGCGCGGCGAGGTCTTCGGCGGTGAGCTCGCGGAGGCGGAACTTCCGCACGGCGGTCGTGGTATTGTAGTTGGCCAGGCCCAGCGGTTTGCAGGGTGACATCTCGAACCGGATGCCGATCTTCTTGTCGGAATAATCGACGTCGGCCAATTCCTTGTCGTCCAGCCAGGCCTGAATATGCGTTTTGGTCACGCGGAGCCGGATCTTGTACCACTTGTCGCTTTCGATATCGAAGAAGTTGGTGGTCTCGTTCTCCGAGGCGTCTTGGTAGTTGATGCTGGAGAGTCCGGTGAGGCTGCCGCCCCAGCCGCCGACGACGAGGGTGCAGGGATCCTCCTGGACGGGGAACGTCAGACCGCAGAAGAAGTCGCTCCCTTCGGTGCGCTGGCACTCCAGGGTGATCTCGTAGTCCACATTCGGGAGTTCGTCGCCGTCCCAGGTGATCCCGGACAGCGGCTTCCCCTTGTGAATCACGAGCAGTCCGTCTTCGACTTTGACTTCCCCCTGGCGGCCGAAGTCGGTGACCTTCCAGTTTTTCAGAGACTCGCCGTCGAAGAGGGGGCGGCCCGGTTCTTCCTGCTGCGATTCGTCGGGCGGCGTGGCGCGGGCGGGCTCGTCCGCCTGCAGCAACGCCGGGACGCAGATCAGGACGAGCGCGAACGGGATCATCCGCGACGGAAGGGAGGGTGAAAAAGTGGCGGTCATGCGAGGGACTCCGGTCAGAGGCGTGAACCCACTCTATCAGACGGGAGGCGGCATAACCAATGTGCCGACGGATGTCGGACCGAGCCATTGTGGCGGCAGTCTCGTTTGCAAGTGCTTTTCGGCGAGAGGTTTGCGTCAGATGTTGGCTGCGAGCCGGCGAGGAGCCTCGATTGGAGTCGTACCACGGTGATCGACATCGCAATTCCCAATCCAGAACAGAGTTGAGGGGGGTCGCCGGGACCGGTATAGTGTTGCGTTTCCGGTTCGGGGTCCGGATGGTCGATGAGAGTGCGCCTTGTGGTGCGGTCTCCCTCGGCCGGCAGCGATCCCGCGAATTCTGGCCGTGCAGAGGGACGTCCCGTGCGGTTTACGTTGATCGATCGCATTACCGCCATTGAGGCCGGGTCGTCGCTCAAAGCAGTGAAGAACCTGTCGCTGGCGGAGGAGTACCTCGCCGACCACTTCCCGGGGTTCCCGGTGATGCCGGGAGTGCTGATGGTGGAGTCGCTGGTGCAGGCGGGCGCCTGGCTGATGCGGCACACCGAAGACTTCCGGTACAGCGCCGTACTGCTGAAAGAGGCGCGGGCAATCCGGTTCAATAACTTCGTCGCTCCCGGGAAGACGCTACACGTCGAGTGCAGCGTGCAGAAGCGGGACGAACGGACATACACCTTAAAGGGGTCGGGCACCGTGGACGGTGCATCGGCCGTGAGCGCCAAACTCACGCTGGAACAGTTCAACCTCGCGGACAACAACCCGGAACTGCGGGCGTCTGACGAGCGGCGGATCGGCAAGCTGCGAACATTGTTCGACGCGCTGTATCACCCGGTCGACGCGACAGCCGGAGTCTGAGGCGCGGCGGCTTCGGGTGCTTTGCGACAATCGACGAGCACCGGGCGAAAACGCGGATCCATCTCACTGGGGGTACGATGAAGCTGGCAGGAAAAGTGGCATTGGTGACCGGTGGCACCCGCGGCCTGGGGAAGGCGATCGTGCTGGCTCTGGCACGCGAGGGGGCGAAGGTCGCATTCGTGTACCGCTCCAACCAGGGGATTGCCGACCAGCTGGTGCAGGATCTGGCGACCGATCAGCACGAAGCGATGGCGATTTCGGCCGACGTCCGCAGCAAGGAGGACGCCGAAAAGGCGGTGCAGGCGGTGATCGACAAGTGGGGCCGCATCGACATCCTGGTGAACAACGCGGGGGTGATCCGCGACATGCTGCTCGCCACGATGAAGCCTGAGGACTGGCAGGCCGTTATCGACACAAATCTCACCAGCGTCTACAACTACTGCCAGTCCGTGATGCGGCAGATGATCTCGCAGCGGTACGGGCGGATTGTCAACATGTCGAGCGTCGCAGCCGAGTTCGGCAGCCAGGGGCAGGTGAACTACGCGGCCAGTAAGGGAGGAATCCAGGGGCTGACGAAGTGCCTCGCCAAGGAAGTGGCCCGGCGGAGCATCACGGTGAACGCCGTGGCTCCCGGATTCTGCGCGACCGACATGACCGAGGCCGTCCGCAACGCCGCTCCCGAACTCGCCAAAAGCATTCCGCTCAAGCGCTTCGGCCAGCCGGAGGACATTGCGAACGCCGTGGTCTTCCTGGCGAGCGACGACGCCTCATACATCACCGGTCACGTGCTGACGGTCGACGGCGGCCTGACGCTCGGAGTCGTGTGAGCAGAGGTCAGGATCAGTTCTGCGAACCGGCGACTGATTACTGAAAACTGAAAACGAGAACACTTGATCTGGCTGCGGATTTTGTCTCACCGGAATCCGGGAGTGCCAGTGGGTTGGGAAACGGTGAGTCAAACGTGCCGCGGCGGCGCCGAGGGGTCGGGGCTGCTCAAGCAAACCTGGAGAGAATTCAATGCCGACGTCCGATGAGGTCTTTGACAAAGTCCGCGAAACGCTGGTCGACGCGCTGGGGGTCGATGACGATGAGGTCACCCCCGAAGCGACGCTGATCGGCGACTTGGGCGCGGAATCGATCGACTTCCTGGACATCGTGTTCCGTCTGGAGAAGAACTTCGACGTGCGGATCCCGCGCGGCGAGTTGTTCCCGGAGAACCTGGCGTCGCCGGATTCGGGGTTCGTCAAGGACGGCGTCGTCACCGAGGCCGGACTGACCGAGTTGCGGGCGAAGATGCCGCACGCCGACGTCGAGAAGTTCGCCGCGGACCCGAAGGTAGACAATATCCAGGATCTGTTCACGGTCGGGATGATCTGCAAATTCCTGGAAGCGAAGCTGAACGCCTGAGGGGGATCACGGCATTTTCAAGCCCACGGGCTGCAACCCGTGGGCTTTCACGTCTGTAGGGCTGCGGAGTGACGCATGCGCTGGTTCTGGATTGATCGCTTCATCGAATTCGAGAGCGGCAAGTCCGCGAAGGCGATCAAGAATGTGTCGCTGGCGGAGGAGCATCTGCACGACCATTACCCGGGATTCCCGGTGATGCCGGGATCGCTGATGCTCGAGGGAATGGCGCAGACCGGCGGCATTCTGCTGGGGGAGATGCACAACTTTGAGCACATCGTGATTCTTGCGAAGGTGCCGAAGGTGATCTATCACAGCTGGGCCGTGCCGGGAGACACGCTGGTCTACAGTGCGGAACTCCTGGAGGCGCGGCACGAAGGGGGCATCACCCGCGTCACCGCGCACTGCACCTCCCCCGACGGAACGCAGCGGCTGGTGGCCGAGTCGGAGATCGTGTTCGTGCACCTCGACCAGTCTGCCGGCGCAACATTCCCGGCGAACGTCGACCAGAAGAACTTCGTGTTCGAATTGGGGCTGATGTCGATTCTGGATATCGGCAAGGCCGGGAACGGCGCAGCCGACGCAGCGCCCGTTTAGCCGAGACCCGTCAGGGGAGCGCGCCTGCGCGAAGCGCTGCTATAATGCCGCCATGACGTCCGTTATCGCGCGACTCGCCACGGCTCTGGTGCTCACGCTCATCGTCCAGTCTGGACACACGGCGGAGATCTCGCGCGACGCGTCGGCGCGGCTGGGTGTGGACGTGGTGCTGGTGAAAGGGAACCGGGAGGCGCGCGGCAGCATCGTTGCGCGGCGCGACAACGGTTCGCTGACGGTGGCAGTCCGCCGGAAGTGGCTTCGCGAGCATCAGCCCCGCTGGGCGGATGCGCTGGAAGCGACCGAACAAGAGGCACGCCGGCAGGGACTGGAAACGCTGCTGACGCGGACACGTGCGTGGATCGATGGGCGACCGGAGGACCAGGAGCTAAACGCGATCTTGCGAGAGGAGGTGCGGACCATCATGCGACGGCAGGCGGGAGAAGTGCGGCCGGAAGAGGAGGACCCGGTTTCGGAGTTCCTGCTCATCGAGATTCCGGCTGATCAGGTGCGGCGCGTGTTCGCGCAGCCGGCGGATCGGAAGCAGCTGGCCCTGGTGGCGTGGCAGCAGGGACTCGAGAACGTGGAGGCGACGCCGGTCGATCGCCTGCAGGGAGCCCTGGAAGATCGGATGATTGACTGGCGGAACGCACGAGTCGATCTGTCGGGACGGTTGCCGTACTCCGCCAGCGACGACGAACGGGAGTGGGCGGCGAGGGTCGCCATCTATGAGTATGCCTTCCGCCAGCGGCTGGAGTTTCAGGGGACCGGCGATTTCGTTGTGCGGACGGAAACCGAGGGGGCGAACGCCGCCGGACCGGAACTGCTGGGGGGCCTGCTGCAGAACGGGCTGGGGGGCGATCTCAACGACTTGCTGCGCGATGCGCTCGGCACGGAGGCGGCTCCGCGAAAGACGTGGCTGGAGACGACATCTGCGGTCGCTGACGCGGAGGGTGTCACGGGATTTCGTGTGACGCGGACGGATCAGAACCTTGCCGCACGAACGGTCACGGTTGAAGACCGGTTCGTAGCGAAGATGCCGGACGGGTCGTGGGAGACCGTCTGGCTCACGACCGAGACGCTCGACGCGTCGCAGGAGCGGAAGAATCTGGAGGAGCGAATTCGCGCCGACGAGCAGGTGGCCGCAGCGCTCAAAGTCGCCGAGGATCTCGGTCTTGCCGCAGAAGTCACGACCGCCGTTCGCTTCGGAGCCGCGACGATGGAAGCGCAGCAGACGACGGACGACCGGTTCTTCAACTTCCGCGACCGCTACACGCGGCGGCTGGACGGGCCTATTCTGAAGTGGGCGGCGCAGCCCTAATCCCCGGCGCCCGTCAGAGCGCCATTGCCATTCGTTGTCACGGGGTAGACTTCCGAGCCATTGACGAGGGTGATCGTCGCGTCCTCGTCGGGAATCGTGTGCAGCAGCCGGCGGGGGATGCGGCAGTGGAAGGTGACGCGGCTGTCGGTGTAGTCGGTGGCGGTGACCTCGCTGTGCTCGGCGAGAAAGGCATGGAGGCGGCCATTGCCGGCGCCGGTCTCGATCTCGGCCTCCAGGTAACCGTCGGCGAGGCGTTCGGCGACGGCCTGGGCGAGCTTGTCGAGGCCCGTGCCTTCCGCTGCGCTGACGGTGACGGTGTTGGGGTGCCGGGCGCGGAGGACGTCCACGAAGGAGCGGTCCTGCACGGCGTCGATCTTGTTGAGGACCAGCAGCGCATTGGCACTGTCGATGCCGAGGTCTCTGAGAACCTGTTCGACGGTCGCGATCTGATGCTCGGCGTCGGGATGGCTGGCGTCGACGACGTGCAGGAGCAGGTCGGTGTGACGCGCCTCTTCGAGCGTGGACTTGAACGAGGCCACGAGGTGGTGGGGCAGGTTGCGGATGAACCCGACGGTGTCGCTGAGCAGCACGTCCCCCCAGTGAGGGAGCGACCACTTGCGGGTGCGGGTGTCGAGCGTGGCGAACAGCTTGTCGGCGACGTAGACGTCGGCCCCGGTGAGGGCGCGCATGAGCGTGCTCTTGCCGGCGTTGGTGTAACCGACGAGTGAGACCGTCATGTGGTCGCGGCGGCCGGAGACTTCGCGGCGGCGGCGTTTTTCGACCTCCTTGAGCTTGCGCTGCAGGTCGGCGATGCGGTTGTCGACGAGCCGGCGGTCGGTCTCGAGCTGCTTTTCGCCAGGGCCGCGGCCGCTGCCGATGCCGCCTTCGATGCGCTCCAGGTGGGTCCACATGCGGGTGAGCCGGGGGCGCATGTAAAGCAGTTGCGCGAGCTCGACCTGGAGGCGGGCCTCATAGGTGCGGGCGTGGGTGGCGAAGATGTCGAGGATGACCTCGCTGCGGTCGACGACCTGCTTGCCGGTCTCCTCTTCGAGGCGCTTGCCCTGCGCAGGGCTGAGCAGGTTGTCGAAGACGATGATCTCGGCGTCGGTCTGCTCCATCAGCTGACGGAGCTCTTCGAGCTTGCCTTTGCCGATGTAGGTGGCGGCATCGGGGGAGCCGCGGTTCTGCGTGAGTTCTCCGACAACGCGTGCACCGGAGGTCTTCACCAGGCCGCGCATCTCGGCGAGCGCTTCCTCGCGGGTGACGGGTTCGCGGGGGTCCAGGACGGCGACGAGCACCACGCGCTTGGCGTGGACCTGCAGTTGTTCGCGTTTGGGTTCTGGCAATTTCGTGCGGCGCGTGTGAGCGATACTGATGCCATGCGCGTCGTGTGCGACAGGCAGAGCAAGTCTACGACTGGTATGAGCGGCGAGCAACCGGGATATCTCCGAAGGTTCATCCGATCTCAACAAACGGGAGTTAGGATCCGGACACCGGGATTGACTCGGGGTTCGCGTCCGGAGCTCGCGAACAGATTGCCCGTCTGCGGATGCTGCGAAGCCAGATTGCAAGATTGGTCGGCAACGATTGCAAGATTTGCAAGCCCTGGGGGCGGTGGAAGAGGACCGCGTCCCGATCGCCCGTGAAACTTTTTTTACCTGAAGCTGTGAGAGATTAACGGTTTGTGGCGTCAATCCCCGGCCGTGTCGTTTGGAGGCAGCCCCCGTTGGCACACCCCGTGCAATTAGCGTCCTCCGGTGATTGAGAGAGCACCGGGGAGCCTTCGGGCTTCCGAACGAGAGAGAGGAATACACCTTCCGGCCCCTTGAGAAAGGGCCCCCATCCCACCTCAGACCCACCTCCCACATTCCCCGCAGAAGCCGGTTGGACCCCGCGTCCGACCGGCTTCTAGTCTTTGGTGCGGGGGACAACGGCACATCATCAAGGCCTCTGACATCAGAACGCGCACTCCCGGCGGTCGCAGGCTCAACGGCGGCATCGTCTTCAGACGTGCGTTTGCCGCGGGGCGGGAGGATGACGTACGATGGGTGTGTCGGAGTCTCGCGCGCGAGGCGGGCGGCTTCGATCCCTCCGGACGATTCTCCGCACCGTTCCTGCCGCGTGACGATGGCCGACGATCTCTCCCCGGAATCCGCTCCCGACGAGGCCGCGACCGCCGCCATGCCCAATGCCGCCGGTAATGCGGAGGAACGCCGGCTGGGGGAATTCCGGCTGCTGCGGCGGCTGGGTGCGGGCGGGATGGCGGAAGTCTGGCTGGCAGAGCAGACGTCGCTCAAGCGGCACGTGGCGCTCAAGCTGCTCAAGCGGGAACTCACCTCGGATGCGACGTACGTCCGGCGGTTTGAGACCGAGGCCAAGGCGGCGGCGGGGCTCAATCATCCGAACCTTGTGCAGGTCTACACCGTCGGCGAGCACGAGGGACAGCATTACATCGCCCAGGAGTACGTGCAGGGGCAGACGCTGCGGAACCTGCTTAGCCGCAAAGGGCCGCTGGCGGCGACGGTGGCGCTGCACATCATGCGGCAGGTGGCGGCGGCACTGACTGCGGCCGCAGAGCGAGGGATCGTGCATCGGGACATCAAGCCCGAGAACATTATGCTCACCCGGAAGGGAGACGTGAAAGTCGCTGACTTCGGGCTCGCGCAGGTGACCCAGGGGGAACAGCTGCACCTGACGCAGGAAGGGGTCACCATGGGAACCCCGCTCTACATGAGCCCTGAGCAGGTCAAAGGGAAGAAGCTCGATCAGCGGAGCGACATCTATTCGTTCGGGGTGACGTGCTACCACATGCTGGCGGGGCGTCCTCCGTTCCAGGGAGAGACGGCGGTGACCGTCGCGGTGCAGCATCTGCAAGATGAGGCGGAATCGCTGAAGTCATTGCGGCCGGACCTTCCGCCGGCGCTGTGCGACGTGGTGCACCGGATGATGGCCAAGGATCCGGCGAACCGGTATCAGGATGCGCAGACGTTGCAGAACGACGTCCGCAAACTGCTCAAGGCGCTGAAGGACCCCGGAGGCGGCCATGACGCGGCGCTCGCCGAACTGGCGAAGCCGGCTGTCTCGCCCGAGAAGCGCTCCTCCCGCAAGACGATCGTGCTGCGCGTGCTGCTCTGCGTGTTGATCGCGGGCATTGCGGCGGGCATCGGGTGGATTCGGCGGACGCCGAGCCTGCTGGCGGTGGAGCGGAATGAGCGGACTGGCGTGAGCCAGGCGGCATCCGCCCGGGACCAGTACATCCAGGCGATGTTTTCGGGGGGCGCGGAAGAAGAATGGCTGGCGGTACGGGAGTTGTGGACGGGCGAAGACGATCGGATCTGGAGAATCCGGGCGACGGAGCAACTGGCCTTACTGTACCTCCACGATCCGGGCCGGATGCAGGATGCGCGGCGGGAGTTGGATCAGCTGGCGACGTTCAGCGACGACTACAACCCGCGCTATCGGCTGGAGTCGAAACTCGGAGAGGCGGCGCTCGCCCTCTACAACAACGACTTCGGGAAGACGCGGACGATTCTGACGGCCAACGCCAATCAGTTTGATGAGTATCTCCGCGGCGGATGGCGCGATCTGCACGACGAACTCAAGCAGCAGATAGCCAGTCCGCTCTCGCGAACTCCGCCTGCAGCCCCCGGAACAGCGCCCCAGCCCACGACGTAGCGAACAGTGTTGCGGGACGGGCACCGAACGCCCGGCCCGATGGGCCGGGGCTTAACGGGGTTGAGTCCACCCGGACGAGTGCCGATGCTACTCGGCTGCCGGGGCGGCGGCCTGCTCGGTGGACCGGATGCTCTCCAGTCGCGCGACCGCGGCCTGCAGGGCGGCGAGCTGCTGCTGGGCTGCCGTTGCGGCGGCCTGCGCGGCGGCCAGGGCCTGTTCCTGCTCCGGCGTGACCTTCGCCTCTTCGGCGGCCTTGTCGGCGGCGGCCTTCAACGTCACGGCTGCATCGGCGGCGGCCTTCTCGGCGGCGGCAGCCTCGGTGGCGGTCGTCTGGGCCGTGGTCACCGCCGTGCCGGCGTCGCCCGCGCTCTTGGTGGCGGTGGCGACTGCGGCTACGGCATCGGCCTGGTTCTTGACGGCGACGTCGTACGCGGCCTGGGCCGCTTTCAGTGCTTCTTCGGCCGCCTTGAGTGCGGTGTTCGAGTCAGCCAGCGCCTTTTCGGCGGTGGTCTGCGTGACCTTGTTCTCCTCGACCGTTTTGTCGGCAGCGACTTTGACGGCCGTCTTTTCGGCAACGGTCTTCTCGGCCGCAACTTTGGTGGCAGTGGCCTGCTCGGCCTTCTGCATGGCGGCGGTCGCAGCGGCGAGAGCGGCCTCGGCAGCGGCTTTCTTGTCGGCGATCGCCTTCTGCATGGCGGCGACCTGGGCGGCGGTCTGCTCGGTCTGCGACGCGGCCGCCGTGAGCTGCTGCTGGAGCGACTCGATCTGCATGGCGAGAGTCGGCGGGTTGGTCGTCAGTTGGCCGAGTTCCGCGCCGTCGGCGGCGTTCCAGACGCGGACGGCGCCGGTCCAGTCTCCTCCGAGGACGCGGCCGCTCTCGGCGTCGAAAGCGACCTCCATGCCAATGTCGGCCATGCCGCCGAACTCGCGTTCCTGGGCGCCTTCACCGTTCCAGAGGCGGACGATGCGGTCGCGACCGGTGCTGACGAGGCGGCCGTCGCGGATGTAGTCGAGGGCCTGTACGCTGCCGTGCGCGTTCCAGGACTTCACCTGCGTGCCGTTGGTCATCTCCCAGAGCTTGATGGTGCCGTCCTCACTGGCGGATCCGACGACATTGCTGTCGGGGCGCCAGGAGACGTCCGTAATGGCGGCCTGATGGCCGAGCAGATCGTGGAAGGGACGGCCGGTGAAGGCTTCCCACACGACGAGGCCGTTGGCGCGGTCACCCGAGGCGAGCAGCACGCCGTCCGGGCTGAACTCGATGGCGGTGACCCAGTCGGTGTGCTTCTTGTTCTCGTACATCAGTTCGCCGGTCTCGACCTTGTAGACGCGGAGCATCTTCTTGGGTCCGCCGAGAGCGACCTGGGTATGGTCGGGGCTGATATCGGCGGCGAGGACGGAGTCGTACTCGTCGCCGATCTCGCCGACGCGTTCGCCTGTCTTGACGTCGAATAGGACGACTTTGCCGCTGGCGCCGCCGCGGCCTCCGCCAGCGAGGAGCAGGGAGCCGTTGCGGCTGAACTTGAGGATTTCGGCCTGACC
The DNA here is from genome assembly GCA_041940305.1 of Planctomycetaceae bacterium. Lineage (GTDB taxonomy): Bacteria > Planctomycetota > Planctomycetia > Planctomycetales > Planctomycetaceae > JBGTSJ01. The sequence goes on along the minus strand of JBGTSJ010000010.1, from coordinate 72,672 downwards.
TTCGGGGAAGGGGAGGACTCCGAGCGTCTCGAGCGTGGCGGAGTTGTAGACGATGATCTGCTGGAATCCGGAGACGGCCGCAAGCGGCGCCCACGGGCTGGTCGCGAGTGCCGTAACGGCGTTGGCGCGAGGCGTAACGAGCGAAGTGTCGCCGTAGAAGGCCTGGGGCATGGCCACTTCGGCCGGGCGCTCGGTGCTGACCTCGATCTTGCCGACGGAACTGGTCTTCTTGATCATCGCGGTGCTGCCGGAGTTCTCCAGCACACCCCCTTCGATCCAGCTTTTGATGACGGCCAGTTCGTTTTCCGGCAGCTTGTCGGCGTTGGGGGGCATGGCCGGCTCAGACTCGTGATTGACGAGTAGCCAGAGGTAGCTGGCATCAGCGGAGCCACCTTCGACGACCGTGCCCGACGAACCGCCGAGCATCACGGCCTGGTAGTTGTCGAGCGTGAGCCCCCCCTTCTTGTCGTTGGCGTTGTGGCAGGAGCCGCACCGCGCCTTGAAAATGGGGAGGACGTGGTCGGTGTAGGTGACCTTCTCGGCGGCGGCATCCTGGGCGTGCGCGGCCGATGCCGCGCCGAAGGCGAACACCACGATCAGCAGAAGTCGATTCGAATCCATAAGTCGAGACATGTCTTGTGCTCTGTCATCTCCGTTGCCACTCGTTCCGACTTGGAACAGGAGGAAACAGAGGGAACGGAGTTGTGATCAGTGGTTAAACAGGAACTCACGGCTGTTGAGGAGGGCCCAGAAGACGTCGATCAGGGACTGGTCCGGGTTGCTCCCTTCGGCGAACAGCGGCGCGAGGGCGGTCTTCTCTTCTTCGGTCGGCTTGCGGCAGAGGGTGCGGATGTAGAGGTTTTCGACCGACGCCATCGGGTCGAGCCCCTGCTCCTTGAGCTGCGCGAGGACGCCACCCTGCTGGATCTTGTTGTTGACGGTGTCGCCGTTCATCAGGTGCAGCGCCTGCGAGAGCGTGGGCTCCATTTTGACTTCGCAGGAGCAGGCGGTCTCACGCGTGGCGCGGCCGAAGGTGGTGAGGAAGTAGTCGGACGTGGTGCCGTCGGCGATCTGCACCGCGCGGGCGCCGACCGGAAGGCCGCGGAACTTGTCCTTGGTATCGGTGACGGTACTGATGATGTCGAGCACCGACTCCGCCTTGATGCGGCGGATGCTCTGGTGCGCGAAGTTCAGTTCGTCGGTGGCGTTGCTCTCGTTGCGCTGCGTGGTGCGCTGGTAGGTCTTCGTCATGCAGATTTCGCGGACGAGGGCGCGGAAATCGTAGTTTGTGGAGGTGAGCCGTTGGGCCATCGCCTCCAGCAGTTCGGGATTTGAGGCGGGGTTCGAGATACGGACGTCATCGACCTGCTCGACGATGCCGACGCCGAAGAAGTGCTGCCAGACGCGGTTGACGAAGTTGCTGGCGAAGTAGGGGTTGTCCGGCGAGGCGAGCCAGGTCGCGAGGGCGTCTCGGCGATCCTGTCCGGGCTGGAGTTCGGCCTTCCCGCCGCCGAGGAAGGTCGGCACGGCATTCTGGCCGGTGACCGGGTGCGGCACTTCGCCGCCGCCGCTGTTGAATACGATGACTTCACGGGAATCCTCACCCGCCTTGCGGCCGATCTGGGAGAAGAAGGCGGCGAAGTTGTAGTAGTCGTCCTGTGTCCAGCGGTCGAACGGATGGTTGTGGCATTGCGCGCACTGGATCCGCATGCCCATGAAGGTCTGCGCGACGTTCTCGGCGACTTTCAGGCGGTCGGTCTCGATCTGGTAGAAGTTGGTCTGCGGGACCTTGAACGTGCCGCCGCTGGCGGACAGCAGGTCCTGCACCATGACGTTGAGCGGGACGTTGTTGGCGATCTGCTCGCTGAGCCACTGGTAGTAGAGGACGATCGACTTGTAGGAGACCTGGTTGCTGGAGCGCATCATGAGCCATTCGGCCCACTTGGAGACCCAGAGTTCGGTGAACTCCTTGCGCGCCATCAGTTCGTCGATCTTCTTCTCACGCTTGGCCGGATCGGCGTCGGCCATGAAGGTGTGGTACTCCTCGACGGTGGGGAGGAGGCCAACGAGGTCGATGTTGACGCGGCGGAGAAATTCCTCGTCGGTGCACTCGCCCGAGGGATGGAGGCGGAGCTTCTTGAGCTTGGCGGCGACGAGTTCGTCGATGTAATTGACGGGCTGGAACGGCTGCTCCTCATACTGCAGCCCCTTGGGCAGCACGATGTACTGCGAGCCGACGGTGTGGGTGGCGAAGCGGGCCATGACATACGCTTCGCCGCGGGCGCCGGCGGTGACGATGCCGTCATCGGAGATGGCGGCGGAGTTCTCGTTGCTGGTGAGAAAGAGCGCGAGGCTGGTGACATCGCGAACGGTGCCGTCGGAGTAGGTGCCGCGGACCGTGACGCGCTGCGTTTCGCCTTCGCCGTCAAGGACGGCCTGCTTGGGGTAAATGTCGATGCTGGTGCAGTAGGGGATGTCGGCCGGGTCTTCGGGGACGCCGTTGGCAACCCACTCGATCATCAACTGGGCCATTTCGGAGTCCGGCTCGAACCGCTTGCCGCCGGTGTGGGGAACGGCGCCGGTCGATTTTTCGACCATCAGGCTGGCGGTGGGGACGGCGAGATCGATTCGGCGGCCGGGCATTTCGCGGCAGATGCGGAAGTGGTCGCCGTTGGGGTCGTAGCCGAACAGCGAAAGCCGGAAGCCGTCCTTGCCGCGGGCCGCGCCGTGGCAGCTGCCGGAGTTGCAGCCGGCCTTCATGAAGATGGGCATCACGTCGAGCTTAAAGCTGACGGGGCGGGGCTCGGCGGCCTTCTGCACATGGACGGGGACCATCACGCTCTGGCCTTCGAAGGCGACTGTGAGTTGCGCTTCGCCGTCGGCGGCGGGATAGAAGATGTTGCCTTCGCGGCGGAGGAGCGCCTCGTTGGAGAGCGTGTAGCTCGCCTGATCGGTGACGTCCCGGGTGATGCCGTCGGCGTAGACCGCCTGTACGACGACCGACTGCCGGGCGCGGCTGGTGGTGAGATTAATGTCCGGCGGTGACACGCGGACCTCGGCGAGATCGGCCGCGAACAGGACGCCGCCGCTCAGGCAGATTGCGGTTGCGGAAAGGATGGTCCGAATCGACATCTGTTGTCCTTCACTCTCAGATTGCGTCGGGTCGGCTCCGCCGGTCCGTGGTGTGCTGGAATTCGCGTCTGTGGTCGCGCCGCCCGTTGGGCGGCGGCTCAACGATGGTGCGGGCTTTGAAATCGGTTATTCGCCGCCGGAGCCGGCGGCCTGGGCGGCTTCCCGCTCTTTTTGAAGCTGCCGGAGCTGTTCCAGACGGGAGAGCGGCTTGGGAGCGGGTGCGGCTTCGGCGACGGGCATCGGCATCGGTTCCGGCATGGGGGCCGGTTCGACTGGCTGCGGCGGGGGCGGATCGACGCGCAACCGGCCGGTGCCGAGATTATGCAGGATCGTCTCGCCGGCCTCGGGGACGAGCACCTGGCAGAAAAGATTCTTGTTGTCGCTGACCGGCGCGTTCTCGGCCGCTTTGACGGCAAAGGTGAGTTCGGCCTGATCCTTGTTGAGAGTGAGCGGTTCGGCCGTGGTATTGGCCGGGAGTCCGAGAAGCGTGACCTGAGCTTCGCCTTCGAAGTCCTTCCGCTTCTTGACGGTGACCAGCAGCGGCGATTCCTTACCCTGCTCGACGGCGGCCTGGGCGAACTCCAGTGTGACGTACTGCTCTTCAACCGTAATGGGAACAAACGGCGTGCAGGATGTCTGCCGCCCTTCTTCGCCGTTGCTCGTCGCCTTGACGGAGATCATCGTCGTCTGCGGCGGCGCGTTGCCGGCCGCGTTCATCGGAATCAGGGCTTCCGTCTGCCCTTCGGGAATCGCGACCGAACCGCTGGAATTACAGCCGGGAGGGTTCTGCAGCAGTGTGACGTTGATCGGGGCGGTGAACCCCTCGTCGCGCTCGCAGAGCACCTTGAGGTTCATCGAGCCATTCTGAACGAGCGGAACCTTGGGTTGCTCGATCCAGACCCTGAACGGAGCCTTCTCCACGACGGCAATCGCCATCCGCAGCTGATCTTCGGTCCAGACGGTGGTATTGTTCGGACCACGCACCTGGAGGATCGTCTGCTGCAGGGGTCCGGTGACGGCGAGATTGGGCTGGTTGGGATCGCTCAGATTGCAGTTGATGGTCGAAAACTTCCCCGCGACCGGGGCATCGGCAGCGGCGTAGAACACCACGGGCATCTGGGCTCCGCCGCGCCAGCCTTCGGGGCACTCCATGGTGACGCCGGCCGGCAGGTCGACGCCGGCGAAGTCGATCGGGCCGCCAAAGTCCTGGCGAGCCACGTTCACCACCACGCCGCAGCCGCCACCCTGAGGAATGACGATCCTGGGCTGCACGTAGCGGCGGATGTCGAGCGTGCTGGCGACGACTTTAGGGACGACGGGCGTGAGTTCGACGCGGTAGATGTTCGCCGGACCGCCTCTTTCCAGGTGGTCGCGGACCTCGATCAGGTATTCACCGTCTTCGGGCGCCTGGAAGCGGAAGTAGCTGTCCGGTCCGCGGCTGTCGTCGTTGCCGGTGATGCGTCCCCCCTGGGCATTGCAGACGTACATCAGCGGGTCGATCGCCGAACGGAGGCGGCGACCGTAGCACTCGACCTCGAACGTCTGGCCCTTGGTGGCCGTAAACTTGAAGTAGTCCACGTCCCCTTCGGCCTCGAGAATACCGTTCAAGGCGCCCGGTGCGAGGGCGACGGTTGCTTCTGCGGCCGTGTTATTCGGTTCGGCTTCGAGGACGTTGTCCAGGTTGGTGAGACGGAACGGCAGTGATGACGGCGCCACACCGTTGGCGTCGGTCACTTCCAGTGCGAAGCCCTCGACCTCACTCGGCGGAAGCGTGACGGCCTGCGTCGTCGGACCGGCAGCGTCGCCCAGCAGCGACACGGTCAGCGCTTCACCTGGCTTGCCGCCGGCCGGATAAGCGGCCTGCGGGCGGGGGAAGTTGCCGATGCTGAGCATGTAGTAGGCGCGGCCGTCACCGAGGTACGAGGCATCCCGAATCTGAACGAAGTAGCGGCCATCCGCCGGGGCGACCAATGACACCACGGCGTCATTGCCGACGAGCGGCGTGTCGTCGCTCGCGGCGAGTTCGAAACGCTCTTCGTTAAGAATGGCCAGGTACGGGTCGAAGAAGTTGCCTGACGACGAATAGCCGAAGCGGAGGCCGAACACTTCGGCCGTGATCCGCTCGCCGGCGACGCAATCGATCGCGTAGTAGTCCACGTCTTCGCTGTCCACGCGGCCGTGGACGGTGACGTTCTTCTCGATCACCTGCGGCTCGGCAAAGTCGGTATTGGGCTCTTTCTCTTCAGTGACCGGCAGCGGGCCGACGTGGAACGTGAAGAGGTCGGAGAGCCCGGAGCGGCTGCGGATCCGCATCCGCTGGGTGCCGAGCGGACAGTCAGCCGCAATGCGGAATTTCACCAGCAACTGCTTGTTCTTGGCGTTTTCCGCTTCCGGCTGTGCGAGCGAGACAACTTCCATCCCCCTGTCGTAGAACAGGATCTCCTCGGCGTCGCTGAAGTTGTCCCCATAGAGGACAACGTCCGCTTCGGTCCCGCGCTGGGCACCGTGAGGCAGCACATTGCTGAACCGCGGCGAGGCGTGAGCGCTTCCGGCCAGGCAGGCGGCGGCGATGAGCGGGAGCAGGAACCAGTGAGCGCGATCGATGAGTCGCATCGCGGGACCCCCTGTTGGAGCGGGACTGTTGTGGGAGACGTTCGGCCGGCGGAAGGCGGGAACAGGTCGTGCCGGGCGGAGGGAACGCATGACTCTGGGTGTGCCGCAAGCCCACGGGTGGCCACCCGTGGGCTTTGAGACACGAATCGGCAATGTTTCAGGCGATGAGTTCGTTGATGACCTTTCCGCCGTCGACGATCTCGATCGGGCGGTCGCCCGGGGCCATGAGTTCCTTGTCCGCGACGATGCCGAGCGTGTGGTACACGGTGGTGAACAGGTTCTCGACGCCGACGGGATCCTCTTCCGGCTCGCTGGCGGTGGCATTGGAGGTGCCGTAGGTGACGCCCTTCTTGATGCCGCCGCCGGCAAGGACGACGCTGAAGACCTTCGGCCAGTGGTCACGGCCGGCGGTGCCGTTGATCTTCGGCGTGCGGCCGAACTCGGAGGAGATCATCACGAGGGTCTTGTCGAGCAGGCCGCGCTGCTCCAGGTCCGTGATCAGGCGGTGGAAGGCCTGATCGAAGGCGGGCATCTGGTTGCGGAAGCCGGCGACGATGTTGTCGTGCATGTCCCAGCCGCCGTAAGTGAGGTTGACCAGTCGCACCCCGGCCTCGACAAGTCGGCGAGCGAGCAGCATCCGCTGCCCGGCCGAATTGCGGCCATACTCATCGCGGAGGGCGTCCGGCTCCTGGGCGATATCGAACGCGGCGCGGGCTTCCGGAGAGCTGATCAGCGAATAGGCGCTGTCATAGAAGCTGTTCATCGCGTTGATCTTGTCGGACTTCTCCTTTTGGAGGAAGTATGCGTTAACGGCCTCAAGAGCCGAACGGCGGGTGGCGAAGCGGCTGTCATCGACGCCCCCGGGCAGATCGAGATCGCGCACCTTGAAGCCGCCGTCGGCCGGGTCGCTCCCCAGGGAGAACGGGGCGAAGGCGGAGCTGAGATAGCCGCTGCCGGCGAACTCGTTCGGCATGTTCGGCACGCACACATACGGCGGCAGGTTGTTGCGGCTGCCGTACTCGTGGCTGATGACCGAGCCGATCGATGGGAACTGCAGCGCCGGGCTGGGCCGGTAGCCTGTGAACATGTTGTGGGTGCCGCGCTCGTGGGCGGCTTCGCCGTGAGTCATCGAGCGGATGACGCAAAGGCGGTCGGCGATGGTCGCCGTTTTGGCGAGGGTATCGCCGAATTCGACGCCGGCGACGTTCGTCTGCACCCGCCCCATCTCACCGCGGTACTCAATGGGAGCGTACGGCTTCGGGTCAAACGACTCCTGATGCGCCATGCCGCCCGGCAGGAAGATGTGGATGATCGAATCGGCCGTCCCCTTGAAGTGCTCGTAATCCTTCAGCTCGGCCTGGGCGCGGCTGGCGAGCAGCTGGGGGAGAGTCAGGCTGGTGCCGGCCAGCATGCCAATCTGAAGGAAGCCGCGGCGGGAGAGCCGCTCGAAGTGCTGCGGTGCACAACCGTGACCACGGACGATCGACTGGGACATCGACGCAAGCTCCTGGGGGGTGTAGTCGGGAGGGATTCAACGCCACGACCGCTCATCCGAGCGTGTCCTGTGCAGATCACTCGTACTGGCGCTCGCCTACTGCGAGAGCCGTCATGCGGTGGGCCTCGTGTGGAGAACCGAAGTCGGTTCTTTGCGCCGGCCGGGTTCGTCCGAGCCGGCGGCGGGGGGAGGAGCCGATCGCGTTGAGCGCGACCTCACGTCAATCGACTCCGATGCGTAAGAGCGTACTGACCCCGGCGGCGTTGTCAAGAGTCCGGTCGGGTTTCACCCGATCCTGGCGGGAGAAGCGGTGCTTCACCGCAGCCGGCCACAATGCTGCGGGGGCAGGGGAGCGTGCCGAGGTCCGGCGATGTCGATTGAGAACGACTGGGAAAACTCGATCCAACCGTTCGTACCGGACGAGGCGGCAGCCGGCAACGGGCGCGGGCCGACAGCCGCAGGCCAACCCGGTTCAGGGCGCGAGGAAGAGGCCTGTATACACGCCTGCGGCAGTGGCGGCGGCGCGGGCATTGAGAGGGGGCTGGTAGATGAGCTTGGGAGCGAAATCGCCGGGGCGGTACCAGCCCAGAGCGAACTGGCGCTTCCAGACCGGGTCGAGCGCGATCTGATAGGGCAACGAGACGAATTGCACGCCGAAGCGGGCCATGGAGAAGGCCGGTTCCACGCAGTCGTTGTAGTGCACGTGCCCGTACCGCTCGAGGATGGGGTTCTCGAAGTACAGCGGATTGTGATGCAGGTTCGACGCCGCCCAGTAGAACTCCAGGTGGGGGAAGTACCGCTCCGTGGAGCCGGTGACGGGGATGGGGCCGTCGTCCGGACAGAGCAAATTCGGGTCTTCCGGGCAGCCGGTCGGTAGCGGACAGAGGTGCTGGCAGGGATCGGCGCCGTCCGGAGAGTAGTCGTAGAACGGGGCAATGGCCGAAACTGGGCGGAAGTCCAATCCCTGAGAGTTCGGAAACTGGAGTCCCGGCTCAGATGCTGGAGAATCCAGCGGCGCTTCGGGCGGAGCGGCGTCGGAAGGGGGCGCCTGGGGCGGTGGGGCCTGGAGGGCGCTGAGCAAGGCCGAAGCGGTGCGGCTTTGAGCGGGACCGGCGGTGAGCCGCGCGATATCGCTTTGATCGGCCGGCGACAATGCGATGGGATCGACCGTCGGGATCACCGGCTCGGTGGCCGGTGGGGCGAAAGGATCGACTCGCGGCTGGGTCCGCGCGGAATTTCGGGACGGGGCCTCCGGCGCGGGTTCGTCGCGCGACGGGACTCCAAACACATCGGCCGGATCCGCCACGGCGGGCCGCATCGGGACCGATTCGATATCGGGCGTCACCGACGCGGGCTGATTGGCGGCCGCGGAGAGCTGCGTCCCGGTCGCCCACTGGCTGCGCGCGTCTTGCCAGCGGTTGGAGGCCGAACGCTCCTGAAGACGGTCGAGCGGCGAGGGGCGCGCGGCGGGCTCGGCGGCCTGCATCACAGCGCAACAGGCGATCAGGGCGACGGCGCTGCAGCCGGCCGGGAAACTCGGTTTCTTCAAGAAGCCGGGTTTCTGAGTTGCCTCAGAACGCATCCGCGGGCGCGTGCTCGACGCTGTAATTCGGCGATTCCTGCGTGATGGCGATGTCATGCGGATGGTTCTCCCTCACCGTCGCGGCCGAGACTCGCAGAAACTTCGGCTGTGTCCGCAGCTCGTCGATGGTGCGGACGCCGAGGTAGCCCATGCCGGCCCTCAGCCCGCCGACGAGCTGGTACAGCAGGCTGTGGAGCGGTCCCTTGTAGGGGACGCGGCCTTCGACTCCCTCGGGTACGAGCTTTGGCTTCGCCTTCCCGTCGTCGTCCGTGACGGTTTGTCGGTATCGTTCGCTGCTCCCCTGGACCATGGCCCCCAGCGAGCCCATTCCGCGGTAACGCTTAAAGGTGCGTCCCTGGAACAGGATCATCTCGCCCGGACTCTCGTCCAGGCCGGCCAGCAGTCCCCCCAGCATCACTACGTTGGCCCCGAAGGCCAGTGCCTTGGTAATGTCGCCGCTGTAGCGGATCCCCCCGTCGGCGATCATCGGCACGTCGGTGCTTCCAATCGCCTCCGCCACCATCGAAATCGCCGTGAGCTGCGGCACGCCCACGCCGGAAATAATACGCGTCGTGCAGATCGAACCGGGTCCGATGCCCACCTTGATGGCGTCCGCCCCGGCGTCGAGCAGGTCCTTCGCCCCCTCTTTGGTCGCGACATTGCCGGCAATGACGTCGATCGGCCATTGCCGCTTGATCTGCCGGACCGTCTCGATCACGTTTTTGGAATGGCCGTGGGCGCTGTCCACGACCAGCACATCCACGCCCGACTCAATCAGCCTGCCGGCTCGTTCGAGATCGAACACGCCGACCGCGGCTCCCACGCGCAATCGCCCCCGGTTATCTTTGCTGGCGCGCGGAAACCGCAGGTTCTTGTCGATGTCCTTGATCGTGATTAACCCCTTCAATTGGTATTGATCGTCCACCAGGAGCAGCTTCTCGACCTTGTTTTCCCGGAGGATCTTCTCAGCCGCCTTAAGTCCTGTCTCCGCATGGGCCGTGATGAGATTCTCCTTGGTCATCACCTGCTCGACTGGGATGTCGGTGGCGTCGAGGAACCGGAGATCGCGGCGCGTCAGAATCCCCTTAAGCTTCCCATTCTTCGTGATCGGCACGCCTCCGATATTCCGCTCATCCATGATGCGGATGGCGTCCCGGACGGTGGTCTCCGGCGGGAGGGTGACCGGGTCGACGATCACTCCGTGCTCGGCCCGCTTGACGCGGTCCACCTGCATGGACTGGTTGTCGATCGACATGTTCTTGTGCACGATCCCGATCCCCCCCTCCTGGGCCATGCCGATGGCCATGTCGGCCTCGGTGACCGTATCCATCGGGCTGGAGACGATCGGCATGCTGAGGGGGATGTTGCGCGTCAGCCGCGAGGCGACGTCGACATCGGCGGGAGTGACGTCGCTGTAGGCGGGGACGAGGAGCACGTCGTCGAACGTAAGTCCCTGGGCGATGATGCGGTCCTGCATGGGAGTCTCCATTTTCGTACGCAAGGGGAAGGACCACTCCTGGTCACTGTGGCGGCTGGAAGGATTTGCTGGAGAGCGTATCGTTCAAAGTGTTTGCAAGTGCGACGTGGGTGTCGACATCCAGTTCTTCTGCTCGAGCGTTCTCGCCGACCTGAAGCGACGCGAGAATCGTATCGCTCACCGCTCGGTCCAGCACGGGCGAATAGTTGGCGGGGAGGACGCTCCGCATTTGTTTGCGGCGGTGGAGGAAGATGTTGCGGATGTAGTCGTGGAAGAACGTGCGATCGCGGATGCGGGCGCGGCGGTCCTCGTCGGGCTCGATGCGGACGATGGCGGAGTTCACCTGAGGCTGCGGCCAGAAGACGGTCGGCGGAATCTTCTTGAGGATGTCGACCGTGCACTGGGCCTGCAGCCACACCGCGAGCGAACCGTAGTGCCCGGTCGCGGGGTCTGATGTCATCCGCAGTGCCAGTTCATGCTGCACGGTGACGACCATCAGCGACCACGGGAGATCCGTGGCGACCAGGTTGGATATGACCGGGGTCGCCACGTTATACGGCAGGTTGGCAATCAGCTTGAGGCGGCGGTGAGGCGCTTCGTCCAGCTTCTGCTGAATCGTTGCGAGGACGAGCGGATTGAGGCGGTTCTTGTTGTGGAGGGCGTCGGCCTGCAGCAGAGTGATGTTCGGCAGGTCGGCCAGCTTCGCGGCGGCGACGGCGTAAACGTTCCGGTCATACTCGACCGAAACGACGGCTGCCGCCGACTGCGCCAGCCACCCGGTCAGTCCGCCGGTGCCCGTGCCGACCTCGAGGACGACATCGCTTTCCGACAGTTCCGCCTGCCGGAGGATGTACTCCAGCAGATTGAGATCGATTAGAAAGTTCTGCCCCAGGTCGCGGCGCGGATTCAGGCCCCGCTCTCCAAAGAGCCGCGTCAAATGCGACCGGGTTTGTGCTTCCGCAGGCATGAGAACAGGGGTCAGGGGTCAGGGAGTAAGGGGTAGCGAATAAGGGGCGGGAGTTTCCTCGTTCCCAAGCTCCAGCCTGGGAACGGACTCGCCGCGAAGCTCCGCTTGGCCGAACGTCGCCGGGGCTTCGTTCCACCACCCGGTCGGAACGGTTCCGGCTCCAACCGCTACGTCACCGCCCCGACCAGCTTCTCGACGTACTTACCAATCATATCCGTCTCGATATTCACGGCGTCCCCCTCGTTTCGACGGCCCAGCGTGGTGACGTCCAGGGTGTGCGGGATCAGCGCGACGCTGAAGCGTTCCACCTCCACATCCACCAGCGTCAAACTGACGCCGTCCACGGCGACCGATCCCTTGGACACCATCTGCCGCGTGAGCGGGGCCGGGACGCGGAACCACATCGTGACCCATTCCCCGTCCCGGTCGATGCGGTCGACGTGTCCGATGCCATCGATGTGCCCCTGCACGAAGTGCCCCCCGAGCCGTCCGTCGGCGGGGAGCGACCGCTCCAGGTTGACGGCCTCGCCGGCCTGCAGGGTTCCGAGATTCGTGCGAGACAAAGTTTCCGTCCCGGCCTGAAACGTCCACTCGGCTCCCTCGATCGAGATCACCGTCAGACAGCAGCCGTTGATGGCAACGCTGTCCCCGATTCGGGCGGGCGATCCGGCGTCCGCCATCGCGGGATCGGGCGCAATCGTGAGCGCCACTCCAGGCCCATCGGGCCGAAGCGACCGCACAGTGCCGAGTGCTTCAACAAGGCCGGTGAACATCAAGGTCGTAGGCACACCCCGTGTGCCGTCCGCTGCGTTTACAAACTGATGAGGCCGAACAACCGGGACCACACGTCGCGGCTAAACAACCAGGACGGGTCGGTCAAGAAACGAGCAGGCCCATTCGATGCGTATTCAACTCCCGTTCTTCGCGTGAGGATGTCAGAGGGTCCATTGGACGGCACACGGAGTGTGCCTGCGACCGTAAACACAACAGCCCGAAGCGCTGGCGAGGGCGTTCCTCGACAAGGCTTCGGGCTGTGAAGGTGTCAGTCGTCCGAAGGGACCGTTCCATCGATCCTGTCTATCAAACCTGCCTCGCCTTGTACAGGGTGCGGCCCACCGTTCCCGTCCACGCCGCCCGCAGCGGCGAGAGGAACGCGAAGTAGCAGAACAATAGCGGCACGGCGAGTTCGTGCACCCAGAACACGATCGCCAGCGCGAATACCAGCTGCACCACGTGCCGCTTCGACCTTTGGCCGCTGAAGATCTGCGAGAAGACGTGTGCGTAGCGGATCCGGGACACCATCAGCCCGGCGACGGCCGCCGTGATCAACGGCAGCAGCACACGGACCGTGGGAATGATCGACTCGGCGATCTGCGTAATGACAGCCCCGTTGGGGGGAGCGATCAGTTCGATGACCTTTGGCATCGCAAAGGGAAACGCCGCCACCACTCCCGCAGCGGCCGGCGACGGCAACCCGCTGAACTCGCTGTGCGAATCGTCCTCATCGTCGTCGGTCTCCACGTTGAACCGCCCCAGCCGCATGATGGCGCACATGGCGTAGAGCATGCCGATTGTCCACAGCAGGCGCGGGTGATACTCGAAGCCGCCATACCGGTCGAGTTCCTTGGTGACGAACTGCAGCATCAGGAACGCCGGTGCGACGCCGAAGCTGACGGCGTCGCAGAGGCTGTCCAGCTGCGCACCGAGTTCGCTGGTCTGCTTCATCAGCCGGGCGACGCTCCCGTCGAGCATGTCGAAGACCATCGCCAGAAAGATGAGCGATGCCGCGACGAGTGACGCCTGCACGGCTTCGACCGGCGTCGACCCAGTGACGTCCGTCGGCCCGAGCTTGGCGGCAAACGTAATCGCCCCGAACCCGCACGCGCCGTTGGCGAGCGTGAGCATCGTCGGGAGTACCGCAATCAGCTTGGGAGGACGCATTGTGAGGTGTCAGAGGGCAGGGGACGTGGGACAGAATGGACTTATCCACTCACAAGTGCTTTCATCTCCCGCACGGCGCGTTCAAAGCCCACCATCACGGCTCGCGACACAATGCTGTGTCCGATGTTGAGTTCGCTGACGCCTTCGATTCTGGCGACCGGCAGCACATTCCGGTATGTCAGCCCATGCCCCATATGCAGGAGCAGTCGGCAGTCGAGGGCGATGTTCGCGGCCGCGACCAACGTATCCAGTTCGCGCTTGCGCACGGAGTCCGTGGTGGCGTCCGCATAGCGACCAGTATGCAGCTCGACGGCCTGGGCTCCGAGGTCGCATGCAGCCTCGATCTGGGACGCATCGGGGTCGACGAACAGGCTGACCTCGACCCCGGCCGACAGCAACCGGTCGATGCAGCGCTTCACGCGGTCGCGCTGCCCGATGACGTCAAGACCCCCTTCGGTTGTGATCTCCTCCCGCTTCTCCGGGACGAGCGTGCACTGATCCGGTTCCGCCTCGATCGCAATCTCGACAATCTCATCCGCAGCCGCCATCTCCAGATTCAATTTGACCTGAACCGTGTCCCTCAATGTAAAGAGATCCCGATCCTGGATATGCCGCCGGTCTTCCCGCAGATGCACAGTGATCCCGTCCGCGCCTCCCAGCTCGGCCAGCGTTGCGGCCCAGACAGGGTCGGGTTCCACGGTCCGCCGTGCCTGGCGGATCGTCGCCACGTGATCGATGTTGACCCCGAGTTTAGCCACGAGCGGTTCCCTGCTGCTTCCTCTGCGATACGTTTATGGATGTCCATGATACCGGCCGGTTGCTGTGCGGATAGCGTATCGCCGGAGAGGGGCGTCCGGCAGACGGCGTTCAGGACGTGATCCATTTCCTCGGCTTGACAGCGCCATCGGAGCAGTTGCGTCGGCACTGCCTTAAACCCTAAACATCGGCATGCGAGCAGATCAGGTGTTTATCGGCGTGATGACGGCGGTCCTGTGCGGGGCGGGACTGGTCCGGCGTCGCTGGCTGCTGGAGCAGACCCGCAAGGGGCGATGGCTTGTGGATCGACTCGGGGCGGATCGAGCCGCCTGGGTTTTGATTGCTCTGCTCCTGGGTGGAGCGGTCTTCGGCGTGCTCCTCGCGCTGGACGTCATTCGGCCGGTTCGGTGGTGAGATCCAAGGATTCAGCGTTCTGCCGGTCCGGCTTCATGAACTCCCGCAGCAGGCAGGTCGCGTAGCATCCACTCCGCAGCGTGAAGCGGAATCGGAGTCCGACGTCGTCCGTCTGAACGTGCAGGTCTGCGGGCCATTCGATGAGAGGACGTCGAGCACCGGCCGTCAGGCGTTCGTACTGCCGCAGTTGTGAGTCCGTCACACCGTACCGCTCAAGCACGCGTCGCTCGCGATCCCGTGCGGGAGGTGCGGGGGTCTTCATTTTCGGGCCGTAGAGCGGCCCGGTGAGGACGGTCTCGCGTGCGTCATAGCGGGACTGTTCGACATCCGGGTCATCTGCGACGAAGCAGCCGCCGGTCGCCACGACCTGCATCACGTCTCCGGCGAGGACCGTTGACAGCAGCCCATCGGCGATCCGCTCGGCCAGCACCTCATTGAACATCGCTGACTGTGCAGCTGAGAGCGCCAGGCGGAGCAGGAAGCGGCGGCGGCGGCGGTCGATGTCTGCAGGTTGTTTGCGGCCGGAGAGGAGGTCGAAGCCCAGCGCGGCGGTCTCGCCGCCGTGGCCAAAACGCTGCTCGCCGAAGTAGTTGGGAAATCCGCTGCGGGCCAGGATGCCGGCGATGGCCGTCGCGCGACTCAACCCCTCGGGTGCAACGTCGCGGACGGTCACTTCAAATCGATTTCCGCGAAGATGTCCGCTCCGGAGCTTGTTGCGATGCGGCTTGGCCCGGAGGACGCGGACCTGCGGTGAATCGAGCAGCCCGATGTGCGATGCACTGCGGGCCGGGACGGAGATGTACTGCCGCGTGACGGCTCGGCGGTCTTTCAGTCCCGCGACGCCAACGTCGTCGCGGCTGATCCCCAGACACCCGGCGACGTGGGCCGTGAGGTCTTCGGCGGAGACGTCGTGCTTCTCGATCCAGAGGAAGAGGTGTTCGCCCTCGCCGCAGGGATCGTAGGCGGGGACTTCTTCGACGACGAAGTCCTCCGGCGAGCGTTTGATGTCGCCGCCGATGCCGGGGAGTTCGGCGGTCAGGTAGGGACGTTCCACGAATCGATCGGTCACAGCGACTTCAGCGGATGCGGCCCGACTGGGGGCCGGCAGTCTGCGCGCGGGGCTGCTGCATTTGAGGGAGTTTCAGAAATATCGACTCTCAACGATGGGACGGCGACGCTCCAGCGGAGCCGCTGCAAGGCTGGGCGCTCCCCTTCTTATGGCTCGGCGGGAGCCTCGCCCTCCCGGTTACGAAGCCGCCTCTATCGGTACTGAATGAGTCAGCGATCGATGCGGCCGCTAGCTTTACATCTCACCGACACGTTCGATCTCAAAGTGATGGTGCGGCTGCGTGGACTTGATGATCCGGTAACTGGGGAACGACGCGAATTCCTCCGCAACGGCGGCCGCACGCCCGGCGTCGACGGGGCCGCGATGGATGTGGAGCAGGTACCGGAGGACAAGCGGCTCCTCCCGTGTCGCGATCAGCGGACGGTGCATGCCGGGGGAGCAGCCCATCCAGCCGTCGTCCCGGACGTGCCATGAGTTCGGGTAGCCGGGGTTAGACGGGTGGTCGAAGAACGTGACGCCTTCTTCGACGGATTCGCGGCGACCGTCGCCGAGGACTGGCATGGGCCCGCTGTAATCCATCCAGCGGGCCGGCTGTCCGAAAATGGCGGGCTCGCCGACGGCTCCCTCACTGCTGGTCAGCCGTCCGCCGCCGAAGTGGGCTGAAATGCTCTTCGCAACACGGACCGCGAGGAAGCCGAAGTTCGTCTGCTGGAATTCGATCTGCTCCGCACGGGGGCGGAAGGTGGAGTGCAGTTCCAGCGTGTACTCGCCGCCGTCGAGCGGGCGGAGGACGGCGACCAGATCCTGTTCGACCAGGGGCTGCGGATCGTGGCCGTCGAGCCAGTCGAGAAGGACCGCCATCAGAGCCGCGTCGTCGCCCTCCTCGTAGACGCGCCATTCGCGCTGCCGGATCCTCGCCGGCTCGCCGTTGGCCCAGAAGTTAATTCCAAGCACCTTGTTGTGAGCGAACCACACCGACTGATGATGGTCGTGATTCGGAGCGCCCGGGTGCCCCATCCGCGTGAGCGACTCGCCGGATGCGGGGCCGATCATCGGGTAGAAACAGGGACGCGGGAGATCGTCGGCGAAGTGCCAGCGGGTCCGCTCCACGCCGTCGATGCGGAGGGACGCCTCGTGATGCGGGAGCGGGATGATTTCGCAGCGGGGGGTGGCGTCAGGCATGATTGGCTGGGTGTAACGCGCGGGGGGCGGGAGAGAAAGGGTTGCACAGCAGGGAACGGCTTTCCGCACACCGGCAGTCGAGCCGCACTAGGGAGAGGACGACTTCATCAATGCCGCCAGAGTGTGAGAACTCAGGTACAGCCGGTAGGGGTGCCCCGGAAGTTCCGTGAAGTCCCATTGCTGATAGGAGGCTTTCGCCCGGTCGTCGATGCAGTCGAGGATGACGGCTACGAATGCGAACGTCTGGCCTGCTTCGTAGCAGTCTCTCAGAGCCTGAGCAAACAGGTGATGCCCGAGCCTGCGCCTCTGATGGGCCTGGCTGACTCCCATCCAGGCGATGACTGCAACCGGCAATGCGCGACGCGGAAGCTTGCGGACGAACTCGGCCGGCAGGTCGCCGAAATCGACCTGTCCGGTTGCCAGCGTATAGAATCCGGCGATGTCGCCCGCCGCGTCGAGCAGGACTTTGGTGGCGGACAGCCGCTTCTCCTGGTGCTGGAGCGCCTTTGTCCGCAGCCAGGCGTTCACTTCGGCCTGCCCGCAGTCGAAGCGTCTGCGCGGATGGCCGCGCTGCAAGCCCTCCAGACGGTGCCCCTCCGGAAAGGCAACGTCCTTCACCGCTCGCCTCGCATCAGCCTGCCCAGTTGTTTCTGGGCGCGGGTCAGCTTCGCTGGCGACTGCAGCGCCTGCCAGAACGCCAGTTGTTCGTGAGGACTCAGTCGGATGGTGTGCTCCAGCGCACCCTGCACTTCCCGGCGGGCCTGGGCGACGGTCACAGTGCGAACGTAGTCGCTGATGCTGATACCGCGCAGTTCGGCCGCATCCGCCAGCGCCGCCTTGCTGTCGGCGTCCAGACGCACCATCAGCGGGCTGGTCATACGGGTCGCCTGTGATGGGCGCGTTCGCGGCATGTGACTGCGTTCCTCCGCCGTTAATTGTATTTCAATTTGCAATACAGGCAAGCGTTAGCATCCCCCGGGTCGCCGCTGGCCTCTCACAAGGAATAGCAAAGTGCACCTGAAGCAGTGTCGGCGAAAGGCACTCAACTGTGGCCGGGGGGGAGGAGCGAGATTCCTGCGTCGATTTCGGCTGCATACTGCGGGGCCTCCTCCCGCAGATTCTTCATCCGGGTGCGAAGTCCAGGGACTTCCGTGAATCGAAGCTCGTATTGAAAGTATGCGCGCGCATCCATGCGGACATCCTTGTTCGGCGAGATCATCGCTTCCAATAGCCTGGAAGCGGCTGCATCATCCGTTCGATGTCCGTTCTCATTCAGGACCATGTAGACCCGTAATGCGAACCTTTCGTCGGCATCGTTCAAGTACGCTTCCAGGTCTTGAACAACCGACGGATGCCGCGAGAAGCAGAGAGGCAAGTAGACGACCGTGGTATAGCGCTCCATCCGGTCGTCCTTTAGCGAATCGAGCAATGCGCCGAGCGCCGTTCGCTCTGCGTCAGATATCGGCCCGTCGCGCGATTGAATGAACTGAGCAAGGAACTGGATAACCGATTCTCGTTCATCTTTCCGGAGGCTGCCTTGTTGGAGTTGGGCCGCTCGATTGAGCGCGTGCAGTTCCAGGTTCTCGGCCTCCCAGTCGGACGCTCGTCGGTCGGCACCCGAGACGCGAATGCCGTCGGATGGTGAGGACTCCGTGCGTCCCGACAGGAACTCCGGCAGGTATCTGACGCCAACACCTAACAACGCCGCTGACGCGGTGATACAAAGCAGAATGATCCCGGTCCGCATGGACCGCGACGAACCTCGTCGGAAAATCGCCATTCCACTCATTCCTGTGGAATCACTGCTCTCGGAGCGCTCGGCCTTTTCCGGTGAGGGGGGTGAGGCCGAGACGGGTGATGCGGTAGGAGGAGTCGTAGGCGCCGATGAAGAGGGCGTTGTCGGTGGGAGTGCGCCAGTAGTCGGAGAGACTGAGAGCGGAGGAATCACCCTGCCAGCAGATGATCTCGACGCCGTCGACGACGACCGTCACCGAGTCCTTGCGGACCGTGCAGACTACCTGGGAGGCACGGCCCTTCTGGAAAAGCTTGCGGCGGACGGTGGTGGGGCCGGTGTCGACGTTCTGGCCGTTGACGTTTTCGATCGCGCTCGACGGCGGGTCGCCGTTGGCGTAACCGGTGAGGATGAGGAAGCGGCTGTCGCCGCTGCGCTGGCCGAGGATGAGGCCATTGGGTTCGCCAAGCGGCTCGGCAATGACGGTGAGCCGGTACTCGGCGGGCGGCTCGTACGGAATCTCGATGCGGGCGCCGTACTGCTTCGGCGCGGTGAGGACTCCATCCTCGAGTCGCCAGCGGCCGGCGACGGCGTCCCGCTCGACGTTGATGAGCGGGAGCAGGTCGATCTCATCGGCGGTCGCGGCATCGGGAGCGGCCGGCGCGAGATCGGGTGCGAGTTCGACGGTGCGTTCGGACTGCGGCGGAAGGGGGAGCACATCCGGAGACGAGCGGACCTGCAGGTAGCCCCAGAGTTCGACGGTCTGGCCGTCTTTCAGGGCGGCATCGACGCGATAGCTGACAGGAGTCGGGCGATCGAAGTTTCCGAGTGTGAGGCGTTCGGGCACGTCGTCGCCGGTTGCCTGCGGGACTTCGATCCAGGGGCCGAACACGTCGGTCTGAATGCGGACGCGAACCGATTCGACGTCCGCTTCGGGCGGCCAGTCACAGTCGAGGCCGGCATCTTCGCCGGGGGCGGGGATCAGTGGAGCGGGGATGGCGCGGAAGCAGGTAAAGAGATCGGTGGGTCTCGCTTCGTCTTCGGGAACGACCCAGCCCATGCGCTGCTTCTGGTCCGTGTCGAGCCAGGATTCGCTGATCCAACCCTGATACTGGCCGAGGCTCATCACCGAGCCGTTGCCCGGCTCGGGGTGGGGGAGGCCGACTGTATGGCCGACTCCCTCGTGGTAGACGACGCAATCGGAGCCGCGGTAAGGGACGCGCCAGCCATCGGCACTGACGAGGCCCCAGCCGACGCCGCGATCGGCGAGATACGTGGCCCGTGCTCCGCCGGACGCCGCTCCGGGAAAATGCTGGCCGCGGTTGTAGTTGCCTTCAAACTCCAGGCCGTTGTCGCCTGGTCTCAAGCGGTAGAAGTCGTCGAGGGGCCTCCAGTTGACGTCGCTGAGGACGAGGAGGATCGGGAACGCCGTGCGTTCTCCCTGTGCGAAGGAGAGTCCTTCATCCACTTCGCGGAGGGTCTGGAAGAAGATGAAGTCGCCGTCGCCGGAGCGGAGTTGTTCGGTGTGTCGGGCCGAACGGTACGGTTCCTCATGCACGCGTGTGGTGAGGGTGGACTGTCCGCCGTACTCGCGGGCGTGAAACTGCGCGATGCGGCGGCAGAAGTAATCGACGCGCTCGCGCCAGTCCGGCAGCGGCGTGCGGTCTTTGGGGACGAAGTACACGGCGGTGACTTCGACCTGCTCGATCGAGTGTCTGCCGTCCCAGGTGGTGACTCCGGCATGGCTGGGCGCGGCACAGTACAGCAGTGCCACGAAGCCGATCGAGTAAAGCAGTCCGTTGTTCAATCCGGGCATGGCTCGCAATCGCTGCAACGGCGAGCCAGCCTCGAATGCCGGCGGTCAATCGGCCGCGGTACTTATGGAGTCCACTCGCTCCGCGAGTGGATCGAGTGGACTTTGGTTCCGCGACGAAATCCTGCCGACGTGGGCGCCGACTTCAGCGACTCGCGGAGCGAGTCGCCTACCCACTGGCAGTTCAATGACGTTACTCGTCGCTGGACTTCGTCTTTAGCCCCGGGACCTTGATGCCCGTGATGCGGACCGAGGTGTATTTCTGGCGGTGGCCGGTGTGGCGGCGGTGGTTCTTGCGGCGGCGGAACTTCTGGATCTCGAGCTTCTTCCCCTTCACGAGCGGCTCGACGACTTCGGCCTCGACCGTGGCGCCGTCGATCCCAGGCTGACCAATGACGCTCTCGGCGCCGCCATTGGCGATGAGGACGCGGCCCAGCGTGATGGCTTTGCCGGCCTCGAGGCCCTCTTGGTAGTCGATTCGGATCGTGTCTCCTTCGGAGACCCGAACCTGACGGCTGCCGTTCTCAATGATCGCAAACATCGTCTTAACCCTGGGCCGTGAATGTCTGACAGAAAGACGCGGGGAATGGGACAGAAAGTCACGAAGGAAACAAAGGGCGGGGATGCATCGCTCCGATACGGCGTCACGCCTGGGAGCGACACTCGGCAACGTTCGGCCCTCGCTGGCGCGTCGGGCTAGTGTGTGCGTCTTTCACCCTCTTCGTTGCGTTTGTGCCCTTCTGTAACCCACTTTGTTGGCTCGTGTTGAAACGCGAAGCAGAGGATAATAGCCGGTCAGCGGCGGGAATTCGAGTCTGCCGCAGAGACCGGAACCGGGATCTCGGCCCCGATGTCGTTCAGGCAGCGGACGCGGAGGTGCTCGGGGAGGACGTGCAGGCCGGTCTGAATGTTGACCGCGACGTTGTAGCTCTCCTCGAAATGCGTCATTTCGCGGCGTTTCTTGTTCACCAGGTAGTCGGCGACCCGCTGGTGGACCTCGAGGTCGATCCGGCGGACCTCCGGGTGGGCGGCCGTTTTCATCAGGGTCCGCATGACTTCGATGGCCATGCTCTCGCCGGTTTTGACCTGGCCAACGCCGCGGCAGCAGGGGCAGTCCTCGTACACGCTGCGGCGGAGGGACGGGCGGATCCGCTGCCGCGTCATCTCGATGATGCCGAACGGGCTGATCCGCAGGACCTTGGTGCGGGCCCGGTCGCGACGGACGCAGTCGCGCAGCTTGCGCTCCACGTGTCGGCGGTGCCGCTCCTCGCGCATGTCGATGAAGTCGTTCACGATCACGCCGCCCAGGTCGCGCAGCCGGATCTGACGGGCGATCTCCTCGGCCGCCTTCATGTTGACCTGGAAGGCGGTTTCCTCAGCGTTGTCATCCACGCGGAAGCTGCCGCTGTTGACGTCGATCGCAACGAGGGCTTCCGTCTGGTCGATGACCAGCGAACCGCCGCCGTCGAGCGGAACGTGGCGGCTCTGGATGCGGTCGATCTCCTGCTCCACGCGGTAGGTGTGGAAGATCGGCTCCTTGCCCTCGTACTGCTTGACGCAGTGCGCGTGTTTGGGCATGACGACGTCCATGAACTCCCGGGCCTTCTCGCAGGCCTTGGGCTCGTCGATCCAGACGGCCTCGATATCGCCGGTATAGATGTCGCGGATCGTCCGCGTGATCATGTCGCTTTCTTCGTAGATGTCCACCGGGGAGGGATGCTTCTTGATCCGGCGGACGATCGTGCGCCACAGCCGGAGCAGGTACTGCATGTCCCGCTCGAGTTCCTGCTTTGTGCGATCAACGCCGGCCGTGCGGACGATGAATCCCAGGCCTTCGGGCGGCTCGATGTCGCGGAGCATCTGCCGCAACTGGCGCCGGGCGCTCTCGTCGGCGATCTTGCGGCTGACGCCGACGCGCTGCAGACCTGGCATCAGGACGAGGTAGCGTCCGGGAATGCTGACGTAGGTGGAGAGCGTGGGACCCTTGGTGCCGATGCCTTCCTTGATGACCTGCACCAGCACTTCGCTGCCGCGCTGGAAGATGTCCTGTATGGGAGGTTTGTTGCGGGCGCTGCGCTCGTTGAAGCGCGGTCCGCGTCCGCCGCGGCCCCCGTTGCGTCCGCGATAGCCGCGTCCGCCGTTTCCCCGGCCGCGATCGCTGCCGCGATCATCGTCGCGGTCGTCGTCCTCATCGTCCGTGTCGCGGCCGCCGCCGTTGGCATGCTCAGGACCGACGAGGTGCTTGTAATACTGGTACTCGACGTCGCTGACGTGGAGGAAGCCGTTACGGCCGACACCGAAATCGACGAACACCGCTTGGATGCTCGGCTCGATGTTGACGACGCGGCCTTTGTAGATATTGCCGACCAGGTTTCCCTGGCTGATCCGCTCGACGTAGAGTTCCTCCAGCACGCCGTCTTCAATGATGGCGATGCGGCTTTCCTCCGGCTGGAGGACGTTGATCAGCATCTCTTTTTTCATTCGTCGCCCTTTGGCTGGGGTGACGAACAGAGGAGCATCGGGCTCGAGCGCTGCGGGTTGCCGCCCCGTCTCGTGCGGCGGCATCCGGCAGCCCCCTGTTGCCGGCGCCCGCAGTGCGGGCTGGCGGCTGGGCTGGGCGAATGCCACGACGACCGTCGCGGGGACGAGCGGCGTAACGCGGTCCGCATGTGGAACTCACGCGCTGCGTGCCGGCGCTCGCCACCATCGACGGCGCAGCCGGGCCGGGAGAGTCGATCGGCAGCCGCGTTGTGAAGCATGCCTGCCGTAGGTTGCAGGCCGCGGTAGGCGAAGCCAACTCTCGATCAGCAGCAGCACTCGAGTCACCGCGCGCCGGGAGGATCGGATCGCGATCGCTCGGCACTGGGACCGGCCGCGGGGCGCGCCCGTGCGCCGCAGCAGTGCCCCCAATCAGGGCCGCTGCGTCGGCACGCGCCGGGATTCGGTCCGCGGAAGGACGACGCACTCTGTTCGAAACCAAGGTGTGATTCGTGATGTTGGTCAGCGGGCCGTTCCCGGCTGACACTGCCGCAGACCGGCGTCGAGGTCGACGTCATGTCGACGTCAGCCGCGGGAGCCGTTGCTGCAGTTTGGCCGGGCCTGGAGGCACGACCGACGGACGAGACTATTGAGTCAGGTCCGGACAGATCCGTTTCAGTTCTCCGCGGAGGAAGACCTCCACGTCGCGTGCGAGTTCGAACTGCAGGGCACGCGCCGCAATTTCTTCTGCCTGGGGAATGCTCAGGCTGCGGACCACTTCCTTCACCTCCGGTACGGCGAAGGGCGTGGTGCTGAGCTGCCTGAGGCCCATGCCCACCAGCAACGGAACAAACTTTGGATCCGAGCTCATCTGCCCGCAGACGGTGACCGGAATGCCGGCCGCCGTCCCGGCGTTGATGACCATGCGCACGATTCGCAGCACGGCCGGATCCGCCGAGTTGTAGTATTTCGCCACCGCCGGATCAGACCGGTCGGCCGCGAGAGTATATTGGATGAGATCGTTGGTGCCGATAGAAAAAAAGTCGACCTCCCGGGCGAATTCCTCGGCCATGATGGCGACCGCGGGCACCTCGACCATGATTCCGACCGGCAGGTCCCGGCGGAATTCGAGCCCCTCCTCCTCGAGATCCTCTTTGACGTCGGCGAGGATCATCTTCGCCTGCCGCAGCTCCAGGAGCGACGAAATCAGCGGAAACATGACGCTGACGTCTCCCGACGCCGCAGCCCGCAGGATCGCCCGCAACTGAGTCTTGAAGAGTTCGAGGTTGTCCAGGCTGAGTCGGATGCTGCGAAGCCCCAGTTCCGGATTGCAGCCGGTCTCGAACATCTCCTCCATCGCCCCGGGGATCTTATCCGCCCCGATGTCGATCGTGCGGATGACGATCGGCCGGTCTCCGACTTTGTCGATCACGCGCCGGTAGGCGTCGTAATGGTCCTGCTCGCTGCGCTCGGTCGTGGCGGCCAGATACAGAAACTCAGTGCGGTACAGGCCGATGCCGTCCGCTCCGCGCTCGATGCAGTGCTCGGCCTCCTCGGGAAACTCAATATTGCCCAGGACGTGGACGCGCACCCCGTCCTTCGTGTTGGAGGCTCCCGCCCCCCGCGAGAGCAGCTTGGCCGCCACCGAGCGGGCCCGCTCCTCGGTGTGCCGGTAGCGGGCGATCGTGTCATCATCCGGGTTGATGATCACTTCGCCGTGGTTGCCGTCGATGATCACGGTGTCTCCGCCGGAGACATCGGACAGAAAGTTACCGACGGCGACGATGGCCGGAATCTCCAGTGCCCCCGCCAGGATCGCCGTGTGGCTGGTCACACCTCCGACCTCGGTCACGAACCCGAGCACGTGCTGTCGATCGAGCCCTGCAGTCTCACTGGGCGTGAGATTGTGGGCCAGCACCACGGCGTCGTCGGTCAGGTGGGCGAGCTGCTCGAGTTGCTCTCCGAGGAGGTTGCTGAGGATCCGCCGCTCGAGGTCGAACAGATCGGCCGCGCGCTCGGCGAGGTACGTGTTCCCGAGGCTTTGCAGTTCCTTGGCGTAGCGGCGGAGGGTCTGCGACGCGGCGAACTCGGGCGAGTAATGCCGCTTGCGGACCAACTCCTCGATCTCATGGATCAGCTTGGGGTCCCGCGCCAGCTGCAGATGCGCGCTGAAGATCGCCCCGTACTGCTTGCCGATCCGCTCGGTGGCCAGCTTCTCGTTGGTGGCAATCTCGCGGCAGACGTTCTCGAGCGACACCCGGAAGCGAATGATCTCGGAGTCGACGGCGTCAATACGGACGAACCGCCGCGGAATTCGGAATGCTTCAGTTCCGAGGACGACCGCAGGGCCGATCGCCACGCCGGGGGAAACGGCGATGCCATGCTTGACGATCATGAGCCGGGGGGGTCCGTGGCGGGAGGTGGAGCGGGACGCTCGACCTCAAAGTTCGTCTCAAACAGCCGGACGATGCGATTCACGACGTCCTCGGCCGCCTCCCCGTCGGCTTCGACCTCCAGCGACGTCCCATGCTCGGCCTTAAGCTGCAGCAGGTCGAGCACGGACCGGGCATCGGCGACGATCTTCTCGCGCCGGAGCTGCACGCGGCCGTTGAAACCGCGCACGGCCTTCGCGATCTCGGAGCACGGCACCATATGGAGGCCGTTCTCGAGAGCAACGATCACGGTGCGGCGGATAACTCGCGTTTCGGTCATGAAGTCGCTGTGAAGAAGAATTGCAGTCCGAATGCTACAGGAACAGACGTCGAGGTGGCAAAGAGTCGGCACGCAGGACAGCACCGCAGGCGAAGCTGCGGGGCACATCCGGGCCGCACCCGATGCCGCTCCCGGACTCTGTGTGGTGAGGCCGGACAGGCGACGCCCTGGAGAAGGGATCAGGCCTGACCGGCGTCGGCTTCGGAGAGCAGGTCCCAGACCTGATCCTGCGTCGTCGACTGTCTTAAGAACCGGCAGAAATCGTCACTCTTGAGATGCCGGGTGATTGTTTCCAGACCCCGGAGGTGATCGCCGGGGCGATCCGGCGGAGAGACGAGCAGGAAGAGGATGTAGACGGCCTCACCATCCAGGCTGGCGAAGTCGAGCCCACCATGACTGATGGCGACCGTGCAGATCAGGGAGTCCACGGATGCGTGCTTGGTGTGCGGAACGGCGACGCCTCGTCCGATGCCGGTGGAACCCAACTCTTCGCGCTTGAGGATTGCGGCAACGATGTGCGGGTCGTGGTCGGCCTGGATCCTGCCCGCTCCGCGCAACCCGGCGACCATTTCTTTGATGGCGTCCTCCTTGGTGGACGCTTTCAGGTCCGGGATGATCGCATCCTGGACGACAAACTCAGTCAACTTCATGCATGACTCCTTGATCGACGCCGACTTCGTGAAATAAGACACCATCTCTGGTGATGGAGCCGAATCGGGACGCAACATCCGTCCGGGAGTCGGCCAGAATCGACCGGCGCTGTTGCTGAGTGCCTTGAGCGACCGGCAGTTCCGCCCCCGGTCGCTGGCGGGGCCAACGACCGCAACGCAGCCCAGCCGCTGAACGGGATAAGGGTGTCGGGAACGGCGAACGCAGTCCTAGTCTTCGGTCTCCTCGATCACCGGCTGACCGGCCACTTCATTCAGGGGCTTGTCGCGGCGATGATCCTGCAGCTTTTCTTTGTATTTGCGGATCTGCTGCTCCATTTTGTGGAGTGCCGCATCGAACGTCGCACCCGCGTCGTCACCCTCTGCGTGCGCTACGAAATTGTGCTTGTGTTCCGCGTCGACCAGGATTTCGGACCGGACGCGGTCGTCCACAAAGTCCACCGTCACCTGGATCTGCGTCACGCGCTCGAAATACGTCAGCAGTTTTTCGGACTTGCGGGTGATGTACTCATTCAATTCGGGCTTGATATGGCCGTGACGGCAGGTAATCGCCACTTGCACCGGCGCTGGCTCCTCGCGAGATGTCATAGGTCGGTCAATCAGTGATCACCGCTGTCTGGGAACGGCGTCGTTCCACGGCTGGCGGCAACCCGACGTCCGGTTGCAGGACGCACGACAGCCCGGGGTTCCATCGCGGCCGCCGATCGACATCGGCATCGGGCATCCTGTGCGTCACGGCCCGATTCTAGCCCATGCCCGGATGCGGTCAATTGTAAAGGAATAATGCCAATGGATCGGTCATTCAGGCCAGCTGTACTCCATTGACAACCTGGCGAGCGCGAAGGCGCACGCGGCGCGCGAATGCTCGTTTCCCAGGACCGCATGCAGCGAAATGCAAGGGGTCTGCGAAAGAGTGCTTTCCGCCAACGCAAGCCGGCTGAGGAATTCCCCTTCGCCCGCCGTCACCACGGTCGAACACTCGCCGGGCAGCGCCCGGGCGACGCGCTCGATGGCGGCAGACACCCGAGCGCAGGCGCGTGCCGCCAATGCACGTGCGACGTCAACAATCTCGGCGAACGACACTTCATCCCGATCGCAGCACAGCATTCGGGCCATGCGGTCGTGCGCGGCTGGGCGGGTTGCGGGACGACCGTTCGCTGTGCCGCAGTCGGCCGGATCCTCGGGGAGGTCCCCCGTCAGCAGCCATACGTCCAGAGTTGTGGCGAACAACTCGGCTGCAAACGGGCATTCAGACCCGCGGAACGGCGCTGCTGCGGCTATCGCGGCCACTGGCGTCCGGCGAATCCCCAGATACAGCAGTTCTCCCGAAAGCAGCCGCTCTACGTCTGTGCGGCCCGTGGGGTCCGGGAGGCCATCTCGAAGCGGAATGATATCCGTCGTTGTCGATCCCACGTCGATCAGCAAAGCCGCCCCGTTGGGAGCGAGTCTTGCGGTCCACGTCGCCAAGGCGTGCCAGTTGGCGGCCGCGACGAGCGGCGTCAGTTCGCGTGCATCCCAGGGACTCAACAGTTCGCCACCCGTCTGCCAGACAGCCACCGGGCGGCCACCTGCCGCAGCCTGAACCGCTGAGAGAATCTGGTCAACACCCTCCACCTTCGTCGTGAAGCAGTCCGCGAGTTCACCCGTCATCGTGACGGCAATGCAATCCGCGTTGTCGAACTGACGCAGTATCTCTCGCAGCTCATCAGCCAGGCCCGCTGGGTGCTTCCACAGCGCGAACGCCCGTGAAACCGAACGACTCACGCCGTCCGACGCCTTGATGTTCGCTCCTCCGATATCCAGCGCGATGGCGTGCATGCAGATCTGGTGTCACTGTCGCCGGGTCGAATTCGAATCCTTCGTCGCGCACGCCTTCCAAACGCCACTCAACGGGCTGCGGCGTTTGCCGACCCAGCTACGTGACGCGACCATCTGCTTCAAACTCCACATGTGCGTCCTTCCATGGAACGGAATCGGGGAGCGGCGCCATCTGCAATACGAAAGGAGCGAGGTTGGTCTCCGTCAACCGGCGATAGCCAAGGTAGCTGGTTGTCAGGCGGGGATTGAGTTCTACCACCAGCGGCTCATCGGGTGACGCGTCCGGCAGCACAATGTCGACACCAACGTAACCCCGCAAGCCCGGAAACGCCCGCACGGCCCGCACCGCCATATCCTGGATCGTGGCAACCGACACGTTCCTTGCGGGAATCCGCCCGCCGAGATAGCGAAACCGGCCGTCGGCGGACAGACACTGTTCCGCAATCGGCCAGGGAGCTACGGACCCGTCTTCTCCTGCCACGACCGCCACCGACAGTGCCCGTCCTGCGACGTACGGCTGCATAATCCCCTGTTGAGTGGAGGCACCGGTGGGGAACAATTGCCTGACTCGCTCCAGTTCCCGCATGTCATTCACAAGCCAGGTTTCGTGCGACCCGGCGCCGAACCGCGGCTTGACGACGACCGGCCACGCGGCGTTCTCTGCAGAATACGGATTGAGTATGTGTGCAGGAATCGTCGGAACTCCGGCCAAACAGCGCAATTGAATTCCGGTGCGCAGCTTGTCGCTGCACAACTGCAACGCGCCGGGTGCTGCATTCAGCGAATTCCCGCCACAGTCGGTCGCCTCCCGGCAGCGCGATGCCAGCAGATCGCCAATCTCGGGGGCGATCACATACGTGGCATCGGCTGACGAAGCCAGTTCCCGGAACGCGATGCTCTCTGACTGTGGACCGTCCACGATGCGGCAGTCAATGTCCGTCAGCGGAAATTCCCCCAGCCGATGGTCCCAGGTCGTGCTGACGCTCCAGCCGCGGATCCGCGAGGCGTCTTCGATGATCGCGAGCAGCATGGCGCGGCCTTCCCGCGCCAACGACGGACTCAGCGCCGTATCCGGGCACGCGCCGCCGCACACGAACTCGGAGATGAAAAGACGCAATGTCGGTCGGAAACATGCCTTGAAGGCAGCATGGCATAACCGGTCGGGCTTACTGCCCGGACGCCATTGGCAGGTCACGGATCTGGATGCGCTTCGCGTCCCACCCCAGATTGCCGGCGGCGTCAAGCGGGTACTGCCAGGCTGCCGCGTCTGCATCGTAGATCCGCACCCGCGAGCGTTCCGCGGCCAGAGCGACGGCCTGTGGAACATCGAGGACTCGCAGAACGTTCAGCAGGTCCGGGCCCTGCTGATGGCTGCGCGGCGGTTCCTGCAGATCGAGCACGGCTACGTCCGTTTCAAACAGGGACGCGTAGAGCGACCACACGGCGGCGTCTCCCTCCGAGTGCAGCCACAGCGCCGGCTGCTCATGACCGTCCAGCCTGCGCAATGCCTGAATCGCGCGGCGAGCGTCGTAGACTCGCATGCCGTCGGCAGTCTGGCCGAGCAGCATGAACCGGCGGCGGATCTGCGTCCGTTCACGCTCATCCGTCGTCCATTCGGTTGGGCCGACACCGCGCGGAGCCGTCCACGCCATTCCCCAAGGCTGATTCTGCAGCAGACTCGATAGTTCGCTCCATTGGGCTGCGGAGTCGTCCACAATATCGTCTGTCCCTGCAATGGACTCCATGACGTCCGGCACGGCAGTCTGCAACGCGGCCTGCAGCCGCTCCCATCCCGGCTGGTCGACGACGTTCAGCACAATCAGTTCCAGTTCCTCCGGCGGCAGCGACGCGCGATGCATGACGATCAGCGGCAGACGGAACGGCTCCTGACTGGTGAACTCGTATGCCGTGACGCGGATGCCGTCCTGTTCCGACTCAGCCATCTGCCGCAATTCCAATCCGCCGCTCTCTGCGTCATCGGGCCACCCCCGAAATGTCTTTTCCTTGAGCCCGCTCAACCATGCGTCACGCTGTGATTCCCATGCGGTCGTGCTCTCCGGCGGGGAGTCAAACCGCGCCGGCTCCAAGAACGATTCCTGAATCCGCGTATTCCGCTCGTCCCCCGGCAGGTCGGTGAACACACGCAACTCCGCCGGCTCAAACAGTTTCTCGGCCGGCGTGTCGATCGGCGGGTTCTCCCCCTTGAGGAAGCGGTTCATCCACACGAACGCATGGATGTGCAACTCCTGCGTGTCCTTGTGGGGACCTTCGGTGATCTGCAGGCCGAGCTTGTCGCCGGCTCCGTACAGTTCGTAGATGTCGCGAACCTTGCGGTGCACGTCGACGACTCCATCCAGCGGAAAGATGCCGTCCTTGTCGGTGTTGGAGATCAGCAGCGGACGCGGCGCGACGAGGGCCGCCACCATCGGAAAGTCCCACTCATACGTGTTGACAAAGTACATGCAGTCGCAGTGCCCCTCGACGCAACCGTCGACCACATGGTTGTGCAGGCTGGTGATGCCGGCCACGGGCACGGCGCACTGGATCCGCTCATCAATTGCGGCGATCCACCAGCTGTACGCTCCGCCCCCGGAACGCCCCGTCACCCCGATCTTCGTCGCGTCGACCTCCGGCCGCGTCTCGAGGTAATCCAGCGCCCGCACGCAGTTCCACGCCTCCACTCCCGCCGGGCAATAGCCGCGCGAGTTCCACCACCACATGCCTTCGCGGTACGTGCCGTGGTGGATTCCCTGGATCTCGCCGAGTTGCAGCGTGTCGATCGTCAAGCAGACGTATCCATGCCGGGCGAACCACGCCCCATGATGCTGATAGCCGGTCTTGTTCCCGAAGCTGACGTCCCCCTCCTTCATCTGCGCGTGCCCGCAGACGTAGAGGATCGTCGGTGCCTTCCCGGACAGCCCCTTCGGCAGATACAGATTACCGGTCACGTACAGTCCGGGGATCGACTGGTAGTGCAGCTTCTCGACCGTGAACTCGTCATGCTCGACGACGCCCGTGACGACGGGCTCCAGCGGCGTCTTCTCCGGAAGCGGGTCCAGTCCGAGCATCTCCAGCAGCTGCTGCCGATACGTCTCCCGCCGCGACGTCCAGTCCTCCAGCGTTTCGATGCCGGCGAATGTCGCGTCCGTCAGCCGGGCAGTTTCCAGCCGGAAGTACTCGGCCACGATGGCGTCGCCGGGCGGCGTTGTCGTCTCGCCCGGCTCCTGCGCCGATACTGTCCAGGCCCCGAGCGACAGACAGCCGGCAACCACGCAGAACCACGTACTCGTGCGAGAATGCTTCATGGCGATTCTTTGTAGGTCCTTTGTCAGAGCGAAGTTAAGGATTCGCATGGCAAGCGAAAAGCTTGCGTAACAACGGCGCTACCCGTCGTTCCAGTCAGGCTCTGATCTGGTGGATCCAGCGCTGGACGTTATCGCCGATTCTCGGGAAAAGATGGTTGATCGGCAAGTCGGTCGAGCGAAGTCGACGCGATGCAGGGCCGGCACCGGCGCCAGATTCTGACGGCCCGTCGCAGTTCTGTGACCTACGCTGGAACTGATGGATTTGACTGCTCTTTCCGGTCCGTCCATCAGTCCACTCGTTCGTCTCGGCCTGAGCCCCCTTCGTGACCTCAACGCAGGTTGTCAGGGCGCGCGAGCAGCCTTGTCTCGTGTCGACATTACAGCGACACGCTTACCGACTATGACGAGCCATACGATGCGCCACCGATCCGGTCGTCTGCTGTTCGCGCTCTGGATGCTGTTGGGCATCTTTGTACTGGGCACGAGTCCGGCTCTGGGGGCGCGGCCTGGGAAAGAGCGGGACGTCATCATCCAATACAAGTCGCATCCGCGGCAGGAGGATGAGACGCATGTCCGCAACCGTGGCGGCAAGGTCAAGCGAAGATTGTGGCTGGTGCCCGCCGTGGCGGCACGCGTGCCCGAGTCGGCCCTGGATGAACTGGCGCTGAACGCAAACGTGCTGGCCATCGAGCCAGACGTCGAAATTCACATCAATGACCAGGAGCTCAACAACGCGTGGGGGGTCGCCCGTATCGGCGGCGGAGAGGCCCATGACGGAGGCTACGTGGGAACCGGCGTCCGCGTGGCGGTGCTCGATACCGGCATCGACTACAACCATCCCGACCTGGCCGATCGCGTCGCGGGAGGGTGGGACTTCGTCAACAACGATGCCGACCCCATGGACGATCACGGTCATGGCACCCATATCGCCGGCACGATCGCGGCCGACGACGACGGTTACGGCGTCGTGGGAGTCGCGCCGGGCGCCGAGCTTTACGCGCTCAAGGTGCTGGGGGCCAACGGCAGCGGCTCATTCAGTGCGGTGCTGGCCGCCATTCAGTGGTGCATCGAGAATGGCATCCAGGTGACGAACAACAGCTACGGTTCCGCCGGGCATCCCGGCAGCATCGTCGAGCAGGCATTCGCGAACGCGGAGTCGATTGGCATGGTGATGGTGGCCGCGGCCGGCAACAGCGGCAATAGCGCGGGCACTGGAGACAACGTCAATTACCCGGCCCGCTTCGAGTCCGTGGTTGCCGTCGCGGCCACGACTTCGTCGGACGGGCGGGCATCGTTCTCCTGCACGGGGCCGGATGTCGAGCTGGCTGCGCCCGGTCAAGGGGTCTACTCGACGACGCTCGGCGGCGGGTACGGATCGATGTCCGGCACGTCGATGGCGTGCCCGCATGTGGTCGGCGCGGCAGCCGTCCTGGTCGGCGCCGGCGTGGCCGACGTGGCCGACGTGCGGTTCCTGCTCGCCATGTCCTCGGTCGATCTCGGACCAACCGGCGCCGACCCATTGTTCGGCTATGGCCTGATTGACGTCGCCGCCGCACTGACGATGGTCGAGGGATCGCCACCGCCCGATACCGATCCGCCGCCAGACACAGATCCGCCACCACTTCCAGACGTGGCCAGCGTGGACTGGATTGACTATGCGACGTATGGAGGGAAGAAGAACAACAAGTCCCTGAGTGTCGCGGTTGCTCTTGTGGACGAAGATGGCGTTCCAATTCCCGGCGCGAGGGTTGCGGTCCGCATTCTGCGCGGAAAGAAAGCGGTGTTTGTCGGCGAGGGCGTCACGGACGATGACGGGCTGGTCCTGTACGACATCCTCAAAGCGGGCAAAGGCACGTATGTCACGACAGTGACTGACGTCGACTCGGAGCATTTCGAGTGGGACGGCTTCACACCGCCCAACTCTTTCACGAAGTAGACCAGCATCGGTCGGAGAGCGGTTTGAGAGTCTCTCACCGGCGACCGGCGCCAGTTGTGATATGTATGCCGCCGGTCCAATGATGGTTAATGGCGATCCGGAGCGACTCCTTCGACGGGATCCCGCACGATTCCGCTTCACTCAGGAGTGAGATCGGACGATGCTGAGCGAGGAAGCGCTGATAACATCATCGACAGGCGTCGATGTTTCTCTGCGAGATCAGTTTGCCCCGCTCTGTCGTAAGCTGCCGACAGCAAATCGTGAAGTTCCGCCCGGTCGGGTCTGATGGCGACTGCTTTGCGAAACGCCTGAATGGCTCCCTCCTGATCGTTCTCCTGGGCCAGGCAGATCCCGAGCATCTGCCAGTCTGAGTCGAATCGCCGCAACGTCGTCATCTCGGCGAACGTGTCCCTCGCGGCCGCGAGATTCCC
Source organism: Planctomycetaceae bacterium (assembly GCA_041940305.1). GTDB lineage: Bacteria > Planctomycetota > Planctomycetia > Planctomycetales > Planctomycetaceae > JBGTSJ01. Next base: position 39,151 of record JBGTSJ010000010.1, on the reverse strand, counting down.
GATCTGGAAATGAGCATCCCCCAGAACGATCAGGGCATGGATTCGGGTCTCCGGACTGCAGTCGGGCGACTCCAGCGCGGCAGCGGCGAGCGGCAGGCACTCCCTCGACTCCTGGTTCCAGTAAACGTGCGCCAGTCCTTCCAGGACGTCTGCATCCCTGACATTGGCTGCGTCCACCCGCAGCAGCAGATCGAGACCGCGCTGCAGATACTCCTCGCGATACGGCCCGCCGACGCGGCGTGAAAAGTGCACGTAAGCAATCCCCAGCGCGCGTTCCAGATCCCGCTCTGCCACATCGGACACGTCGCCAAACGGCTTCAGCCGGATCAGATGCCTGCGGGCCGCGTCGTCATCCTCCGGTTCGGTCACGTGCTGAAGTCCGATGCGATGATGCGTGAATGAAAAATGGGGGATGTCCGTCTCGGTCCGGGGCATGTGGCAGGCGACGCAGTCGTTCTGCGGGCTTCTCTTCAGACGGGGCTGTTCCGCCAACTGACAGCCGCCGTCCGCCTGGTGGCAGGAGAGGCAGATCTGGCGAAAGTACTCGACCCTGTGGGCGGATTCGGGCGGAGAATGTGGATTGTGGCACGTCGTGCACGACATTGTTTCCGTCTGCGGGTAGCAGCGGCTTTCATGCATTTGTTCAAAGTGACCGCCGACCGTCATGTTCATCATCGCGATCCTGATTGCTCTGCTGCTGCTGGCTGTGCAGCAGGCGCGCGAGGCGGCGCGCCCCACGCAGTGCAAGAATCACATGAAGCAGTGGGGGCTGGCGTTGTCGGCGTTGGGCATGCGCCTTGCCTGGATACTGCGCACCCGCGGGACGTGAACCCGAAGACGCAACGATTCCCGTGGTTGCAGAGGCAACTGGCATGGTGTCGGGCTCGCGACGCCGATGGAATCCAAGCAGAGATGCTTGAAGTCTGCGCACGACCGCTGCGCAATCAAGGTAGCCGCTCGGGCAGTTCTGCCCAGTCATTTCTTTCGGCGGCTGCGTCACATCTCATTTCCGGAGACAGGCACATGCGACGTTCCTCACGGCGCGCGGCGTTCACGCTCATTGAACTGCTGGTGGTGATCGCCATTGCCCCCATCAAGTATCAGATCGGATCCGGTCATCACTCCCGCAGTTACCTTTGGGAGCAAGAAGGTGTCCTCAAACGCTGGTTTCGGTTCAGAGGCCCTGTCCGACCGACGCACGCGCCCCGCTCCGGAGACCGAGACGACCGATGTGGAACTGAGCGTCATCGTCGCCGTCGTTGATGAACACGACAGCTGGCCGCAGCGACCAGCAGAGACCGAATCCATCCTCCGTGCCGGGCGTACGAGCCGTACGCGATCAGTCCCAGCATCCAGAACACTCCGCACAGCACGTTCCGTAGCTCGGAGACCCAGGCGGCGGATTCAACGTTCAACGGATGCACCGCAAACAGCGCTGCAACAAACAAGCTGACCCCGGCGCGGCGCGTCAGGCTGCGGCGCGCAGTTCAGCAGCACTCCTCCCAACGGGTGCAGGCCCAGATTCGCTGCGTGGTGTGGTCCGGCATCCAGACCGAGTAGTTCACCATCCAACCGGTGTGGTAACCACGCCAGCGGACGTCGCTGGCCGGGACTCTCCAGCGTCGGCGGATGAAGCCAGGCGCGCCGGCGACCGGAGGCGCTGCTCCAGGGAGCACTATCGGATGGAATACGGGGCCGCGCGAAGTAAGACCACAAAGCAACAAGTGGCCTGAGATCAGCGAATGCGCCGCAAAGAATGGCCAATGACGGCAAGCCCGGCAGTGGTCGCGGAGGGACTCGAACCCCCGACCTCATGGGTGTGATCCATGCGTTCTAACCAACTGAACTACGCGACCGGTGCGCCGTGGTCCAATAGGACCGGCGGGCCAGTGCGTCGTTGTAATCAGTGGGGAATTGGCGTGCAAGCGGATGGATGAGCCTGGCCGGCCGATCGCGTGGGTTGGAACGGGTCAGGGAGATATACGCTGGTCTGGCCGCACGGTCGCGGCCGGCCTCCGAGTCCTAATTACGCATTCTGTCGGATCAGAGGATGGATATGCTCATTGAGGTCCGCAGGAGGCACTGTCCTCGCCGATCAATTCCCAGTTGAAAGCGAATCGTTGGACTCCGCTGACTGCTCCAGCCGGTCGATGAAGTCGGTGGAAAGTCCGGCGGCCTCGCGGGACGGGCGGTCGAAGCGGTCACCTTTCGCCTTGACCGGGCGCAGCGGCCAGTGGAGATGCGCTTCGAAGGCCTCCCAGTCCGTGAGTTCCGGGGGCTTGAACCGCTGCAGCCACGTTAAGCCGAAGCGGACGTGCTCAATCTCGTCGCGATGGATCGCACGCATCAGGGCGGCGCTGCGCGGGTCGCCGGCGCGATCGAACTCGGCCGCGAACTCCAGGGTGTGGTCCAGGTTGCGGGCCTCGAACAGCAGCGGGAGGCCGGCGACGTAGTCCAGCGGTGACTGGAACTGCATCGACTTCTGCCAGATGTAGCTGTTGACCGGATAGACGCCGAAGTCCACACCCAGATGCCGGGCGCGCTCGATGTGCATGCGGGTATGGCGCTGTTCGTCGCCGATGATCGACGCCACGCCGGAACGGAACTCGGCAGGCGCATCGGGGAATGCCAGCAGTGTCCAGGCCATCACTTCGACGGCCTGCAACTCGTGATTGGCGAGGATATGGTGTGCCACACCGCGTCGTTCGGGATCGCGCAGGGCTGCGCCGCGGGGCATGGGGGGCGCTTTCCGGCGTGCGGCGAACTCCAGGTTGGCCGGACGTCCGGGTCTGGCGACGCGCCGGGGTGGACCGGACCGCTCGTCCGTGAGAGGCGCCTCCGCCGGCTGCAGCTTCTCTGCGAGCGACGTCGAGAGCAGCACGCGGTGGGCAAACTCGCTGATCTCCATGCGTCAGTCATTCACCTCAAGGCGTCGGGACACGTGGCGAATCGGCAACACGCGGCTGAGTGGCACGTTGACGAACGGCATCGTCGCACACGGCCTCGGCCTCGGGCTGAGGCAGCCGAATCGCCGCAGTTCAGCGGATTTAGCACCAGTGCGCCCGATTTTAGGACGTCCTGTGCAGTTCGGCACCCGTTTTGTTCATTCTCGGATGGACGACTGATTTCGGCCGGTACTCAGGGTGTGTGGGGCGCATTTGATGCGCTGCCTGGATTGCCGGCTTGCCGACCTGTGAATTGCGGGGAATCGCAGATGCCGGACTGCACTGTGTTGCTGCTCTCGCCGGACTCCGGACTGGCGACCGATCTCAAATACCGGCTCGACGCGTCGGCCAGCCTGCTGCTGGCGGACTCCTTCGCAGCGGCCCGGGTGATGATGTCCACCTTGCAGCCTCAAGTGCTGCTGGCGGACCTGCGACAGGTGCAGGATGGCGGGCACGGCGCCGATCGGTTCCTGGAACTGGTGCAGGCGAATGGGCAGCTCACGCAGGTGCTCGTGCTGACGGAGGAGGATTGTCCCGAGCCGATCGAACGTCGGATCGCGTGCGGAGCAATCACCCGGATCAAAGCCTCCGAGTGCGCCGCGATTGGCGACGCCGTGCAGTCGGCGATTTCAGTTGCGAGACATTCCGATTCGATATCGGAAGCCGCGGACGATTCCGCAGACGCTCCTGATTTCGCCGACGTCGTGCTGGAAGGGGTGACGCAACGGTTTGAGACGAACTCTCCCGGCCTGCGGCGCATGCTGGAGGACCTGGCGGTTGCCGCGGCGCATGACGTCACGATTCTGCTCATCGGCGAGACGGGGTCCGGCAAGACGTTTCTCTCGAAGCTAATCCACGAGGCGTCGCCGCGGCGTGCGGAGCCCTTCATTCACGTGGCCTGCGGCGCGCTGCCGCGGGAACTCATTGAGAGCGAGTTGTTCGGGCATGCCAAGGGCTCCTTCACCAGCGCCCACGCCGACAAGGACGGAAAGTTCCTCGCTGCGGCAAAGGGGACGATTCTGCTGGACGAGATCGACGTGCTGGGACCCGAGCAGCAGGTCAAGCTGCTGCGAGTCATCGAGACGCGCGAGTTCGAGCCGGTCGGCTCCAATCGGACGCACCGATCGCAGGCGCGGCTGGTGGTCGCCAGCAATCTGGATCTGCAGCCGCTGGTGGAGCAGGCGAAGTTCCGGCCGGACCTGTATTACCGGCTCAATATGATGAAGTTCGAGCTGCCGCCGCTGCGAAAGCGGCGCGTGGATATCGTGCCGCTCGCCAGGAAATTCATCCGCAAATTCGCGCAGCAGCACGGCGTCGAGATTCAGCGCGTGGACAATGAGTTCTACGAGCTGCTGCTGGGCTATCCCTGGCCGGGGAACGTCCGCGAGCTGGAGCACGTGATTCAGCGGGCCGTGATCTACTGTCGCGGCGGCGCTCTGACGTCTGAGCAGCTGCCGTCGCACATTCTGCTGGGCGAAGCAGGGCCCACAAACGATCCGTCCGTGAAGCTAAATTCCAGACCGGTCGAGAAGGACAACTCGCTGGAGGCGCAGGTGGCGCTCACCGAGAAGGACCTGATCGAGGAGGCGCTGCTGCGGAACAACTTCAGCCGCACGAACACCGCCCGCGATCTCGGGATCAGCCGCGTGACGCTGTACAACAAGATGAAGCGCTACTGCCTGATGAAGTAGCGGTTGGTCAGAGCGTTTCGGGATTGACGACGTTGGCGTTGCTATTCGCCGTCCCGACGGTCGAGCGATACGTCCGCAGGGGGCGAATCAGCCGGCGCTCGATGGCGTCGCGGCGTGCGCTCCAGGCCTCGTCGTCAATTGCCACGTCCGGGTAAATCTCGTCCAGGCAGTCCACGGCGCGCTTGGCGGCGGTCAGTGACTCTTCGGCGTCGGCCGCGGTGAACTGCTGGGCGCCCCCCGCGTGCGTGCGGATCGTCCAGCGCTGCCGCAGCGTCTCCAGCAGGGCGTTGATGTGGTCCCAGCGGTCTCCTGCGTCGGGCAGAGCTTCGGGGTGCGCGACGATCAGCTCCAGGGCGGCTGTGATGTTGCGGACCGAGCGGTCGTAACCGGGGCCGAAATAGACCGTATGCAGCCGGTGGGCGAGTTCTGCGGCCGGGTCGGACGCCTCGGCGCGCGACCACAGGTAGGCTGCCTCATGATGCGTGAAGAAGCTCACCAGCGGATCGTACGGATCGACGAACTGAGCGACCTGGGAGATCGAGGCGGGGGACGGATGCTGCTGCGTGGCCGCTTCCGACAGGGCCAGCAGGTAATCCTTGCGGCGCTGATCTTCCGGATGCAGCTTGCGCTTGAGTCCTTCATGGGCCACCTGCATGATCGCGGTGCGGGGCCGGTCCTGCAGGCGCTGCTTGAGACTCTGGCGATACGCCCAGAACAGGTCGGGATGCTCACTGACGACGCGGTACTGTTCGTTGACGTCCGCCAGACGGTGGTTCACGTCAATCACCTCGGGGATATCTCCGAGAGAGTCGATGATCCGCGCGTTGTACGCGGTGAGCATCTTGTGGGATTCGTCGAGCTTCGGACCCCAGCGCATCATTTCGCGCGGCAGGGAGAACGCGAAGCGACCGGAGGCGGCGCCATTCGGCCGCGTGCCGGCGTCGACCAGCGGAGGCTCGACGGCGGCGACGTCGACCATCGGCAGGGCCAGCAACACCGACCAGTCCCAGCCGGCCTGGCTGAGGACGCGGCGCACGTGCGGCGCGGAGGCACGGTTGATCAGTTCGGCATCGAGCGCTGACTTGGAGGTGAAGCCGAGCAGCAGCATCTCTCCGGGCGAGGCTTCGATCAGCGCCACGCGCGGGAAGACCGCCTGCATCGTCGCGGCCAGATCGCGAACAGGCTGCGGGCCGAAGTCAAAATGCTGGAACCGCTGGCAGAAGATCCCTCCCGGATTGAGGCGGCGGGCGACGCGGGCGTACTGCTCGGTGGTGAACCGGGACGCCGCGGCGGCGAGGGCCGACTGGCCGTCGGTATCGATGATCACGTCATACGCCGGTCCGCCGGCAGACAGCATCAGCGACGGATCGACCGACGCCAGTACGAGCCGCGGATCGCGCAGGGCATCGGATCCGGCGGCCGGTTCGATGACGTCGCGGGCGATCTGCAGCAGGGCGGGATCGGATTCGGCGCAGGTGACACTCTGAATGGGAAACGCCAGACAGGACGTCAATGTCGCCGTGCCGCCCACGCCGGTCAGCAGCACGTGGCGCGCCTGCGGGTGCAGCACCAGCGGAACGACGGCCGGCAGCAGTTCGGCCGACGCGTGTGGAGACACCGTCAGGTCGAACGAAGTGGTGTAGCGCGGAATGCCGTTTTCCCGCAGCTGGAGCTGCCCGCCATGACGCTTCCAGACCGTCCAGATGTTATCGCGCCCGTAGTTGACGGAGACCAGTCGTGCTTCATCCAGGTACGGGAGCAGGTCCAGTCGCGTCCCGTAGCGGTAGGCCATAAACGATTCGGTCGAGAACAGGATGCGCGCCGACAGAGCCGGGTCGAACCGCGCGGTACAGAGTCCACTCAGGCACGCCACCACTGCGCATCCGGTGGTGAACGCCAATCTGAGCCGCGGCCTCCGTCTTTCCGGCTCCTGCCAGACGCCGAATGCCCACACCGCCGCAGCGGCGATCCCCAGCGAGGTGAGCACCGTTGCGACCGGCATCGACAGCAGCTGCGTTGCCACGGCGCCGCTACCGAAGGCGAGCAACGCCGCCCCATTGCTGGATTCGAGCACGCGCTGATTGCGGGACGGCCCGCGACGGATCAGCAGCATGGCCGCGCTGCCGAGCGGCATGACGAGCACTGCAGCTGTGACCGCTCGAATTGCCGTCAGCAGTCGGACGTCGGAGACATAGGCGCTGCTGATCAGCGAAAGTTGCACGAGCCACGGAAACGCCGCCACCAGCAGGGCCGTCCAGGCGACGGCGGCGGGCGCAGCTGAGCCGGCAGGCCGGCGTGGGAAGAAGGCCCGTGCGATCGCCGCACCGCAGAGTGCTCCGGCCACCTGCGCGCAGCCGATGTAGGCCACGTCGGCCAGCAGCTGTGTGGAGATCTGCAGCGTCAGCGCAACGCAGCCGCCGACCAGTGCGGCGGCAATTAGAGTCAACCCGTTCGTGATCGGCGATGAGATTCGCGGCAGACTCATCTGGTCCACGTTGGACAACGTCGAGACGACAGTCTGTTCCGCAGTGTTGATCGTCCTCTGCCAGCTCCAGGCGGCCAGGCCGCAGAGCACAGCCGCTGCACCCCAACCGGCCAGAGACGCATCCACAAACGGCAGCACGCACGTGGGAACCAGCAGCCAGGCCGCTGCCACTCCGGTAATGCCGGCCGCCGACCAACCGCGACCTGCCGACGCGCAACCGTCGCCACGGCGACCCGATGCGGCCGTGAAGAACGCGACAGGTCCGGCGGTAAGCAGCGCCGCGCCGGCACACAGCACGCCGGCCACCAGCGGAGACTGCAGCGAACTCTGCGGGACGTATCGCAGCAGTTCGATGCTTGCTGCTGACAGAAACGGCGAGGCGATCGTTCCCGCTGCGGCAATCAGCAGCGAGAGTTCGGGGGCGTCGCCGCGGCGTGCCCACCAGCGGGGGCCGCCGTTCAGGCCCCAGCCGATTGCACTGAGCACGACCAGCAGCACTCCAGTCGCGGCCGGTAGTGACGAACCCCACTGACTCTGAAATGCCCAGATCGACACCAGCATGGCCGTGCCGCAGGCGGCCCCGTCCAACAACGGTTGAATGGGGCGGGCTCCCGCGGCGAGCAGTGGAGCGGTTCGATTCCAGATGGGACGCATCGGTGGCTTCCTTGCCAGACGACGAAGCGGCTGCGGATTGGGCCTCAGAACGATCGGGGGTTGTAGGCCATTCGCGCAAGTCTGGGCAAGACCGGTTGTTGGGGCGGGGTGTAACGAGGACAGAGTCCCGTGACCTGCGCTCCTTTCTATTCCTTCTGCAGCCGTCTACGATTGCCACGCGGCCGGCTCGAACGATGATCAGTGGATTGAGGGCATCAAGCAATGCGAGATCGAATTCGATTCGCTCTGGTGGCAATGTGTACGCTCGTCGATACGACGGCGGCCGGTGACTGGCCGCAATGGATGGGGCCGGATCGCGACGGCGTGTGGCAGGAGTCGGGCATAGTGCGGTCGATTCCGGCCGATGGTCTGCCGATGAAGTGGCGAGTCGCGGCCGGTCTGGGATATGCCGGCCCGGCGGTCGCCGACGGACGCGTCTTCCTGACGGACTACGAACTCGCGTCCGGCGAGATCGCCAACAATCCCGGCGCTAAAGACAAGCTGACCGGTCGCGAGCGGCTTCGCTGCCTTGATGCAGAGACCGGTGACGTCCTATGGGAGCAGGCGTACGACCAGCCCTACACGGTCTCATACGGCAGCGGTCCGCGTGCGACTCCGACCGTCGATGGCGATCGCGTTTACGCCCTCGGGGCGGAAGGCCGGCTGACGTGCGCTCACGTCGAATCGGGCGATGTGCTCTGGTCGAAGGACTTCAAGGCGGAGTACGGGGCGACGACGCCGCACTGGGGGCATAGCGCCCATCCGCTGGTCGTCGGCGATCTGCTGGTGTGCCTGGTCGGGGGATCGGGGAGCGCCGTGGTGGCCTTCAATAAGCAGACCGGCGAGGAGGTGTGGAAGGCGCTCTCCGCCAACGACGCCGGCTACTGTCCGCCGACGCTCGCCGATACCACCGATCCGGCCGTCCTCCTCATCTGGCTTCCGGACGGTGTGCATGGGCTCGATCCCCAATCCGGCGATGTGCACTGGTCCGTCGAACTGAAGCCGGATTACGGGATGTCGATCGCCGCGCCGGCGGTTGAGGACCAGCTCGTCTATGTTTCGGGGGTCGTCAATCACAGTGTGCTGCTGCAGCTGTCGGACAACGGAAAGTCGGCGGACGAACTCTGGCGCGGTCGCGGCATGACGTCCATCTCCTGCTCGCACAGCGGGCCGATCATCGTGGACGACACAATCTACGGCTGCGACGACAAAGGCTGGTTGCGGGCCGTCGATCTTAAGACCGGGGAGCGGTTATGGGAGACGCTGGACGCGACGACCGGCGCCCGTCCGGCCGGGTATGCTACGGTGTTCCTGGTGCGCAACGGCGACCGGTTCTACCTGTTCAACGACAGCGGCGACCTCATCGTCGCCGCACTCACGCGGGACGGTTATCAGGAACACGGCCGGTTCCACGTGCTTGAGCCGACCAGCGACGCGTTCGGGCGGCCGGTCGTGTGGAGTCATCCGGCCTTCGCGGAGCGTTGCGTCTTCGCCCGCAATGACAAGGAAATCGTCTGCGTCTCGCTTAGGGCGAGTGAGTGAGACGACCGGGTGCGGTGAGAATTGAGGGGATACGCCTGCAAATCCAGATATCAGATTTGGGATCTCAGATCTGAATCCTGAAGAACCACCCCCTCACCACTGACGACTGAGAACTGACCACTGACGACTGACCACTCCTCACCCGCACCATGCTCCGCACGCCACTCCACGCCTGGCACGCCGACCATCAGGGGCGGATGGTCGATTTCGCCGGCTGGGAGATGCCGGTGCAGTACACGTCTATCGTCGAGGAGCACCACGCGGTGCGGCAGCGAGTGGGACTGTTCGACATCTCGCACATGGGACGACTGTGTTTCGACGGCCCGGAGGCGCGCCGGTTCCTGGACCGGCTGCTGACCAACGACGTCGCGGCGCTGCAGCCCGGCCAGGTGCGTTACTCGCTGGTCTGCCGCGAGGATGGCGGAATTCTGGATGACGTCCTCGTTTATCGATTTCCACAGCACTACATGCTCGTCGTCAACGCGTCGAACCGCGAGAAGATCATCGCGTGGTGCGAGCTGCGGCGGGACGGATTCGAGGTCACCATCGACGATCAGACGTTCGCCACCTGTATGGTGGCCGTTCAGGGACCGGCGGCAATCGAGACGTTGCAGCCGCATTGCGAGCTGCCGCTCGCGCCCATGACGTACTACACGGCTGAAGAAACGACGGTGCTCGGCGCGAGAGCGACGGTCAGCCGGACGGGCTACACCGGCGAGGACGGGTTCGAGGTGATCGTCCCGGCGGAGCAGGGCGTCGAGCTGTGGGAAGCCTTGCTGCGGTCCGGCCAGTCCTGCGGCGTGTTGCCGTGCGGTCTGGGTTGCCGAGACACCCTGCGCCTTGAGGCCGGGATGCCGCTGTATGGTCACGAGCTGGACGAGACGATCGACCCGCTGAGTGCGGGACTGGGCTTCGCCGTGAAGCTCGAGGCGGCGGAGTTCGTCGGCAAGCCGGCGCTGCTGGAACGGAAGGCTCGGCCCAGCGGGCAAAAGCGGGTCGGCCTGCAGCTCGAAGGCCGCCGCATCGCGCGGGAGGGGAGTTCGATCCTCGCCAACGGCCAGTTCATCGGGCGCGTAACATCGGGCACGTTCTCGCCGACGCTGCAGCGTCCCATCGCGATGGGATACGTCACCAGCGAGCAGGCTCCCGTCGGCAGTACCGTCGCGGTGGACATCCGCGGAGCCGCGGCGCCGGCCGAAATTGTGCGGCTCCCATTCTACAAGCGATGACGCGAGCGGCGGCGTTTCAATCGCTGCCGGCCGCCGTCCCGATCCCTCCTCCGGCCACCAGTTCGCTGAGCCTGCGGGTGCGATACGTAAAGATCGTCCGGACGTCCCGCTCGACCAGCAGCCAGTGAATGAGAGCGCCTCCCGGGACCGAGTAATCGACCAGGTCATGAACGATCGTCCCCCCGGGGGCCCGCTCAAACCGGTGCTCGTGATGCCAGAGTCGGTACGGACCCCGCAGCTGTTCGTCGACGAAGCGGTGCGGAGGCTCCCACACCGAGATGAGCGACCGCCAGCGCAGAGGAATGCCGCGAATCCGCAGCTTGTATTCGATGACCGCACCGGACTGCAGCCGGATCGGGGCCGGCGTGATTACGCGAAAGTTCAACCACGGCGGCGTGATCGACTCCAGCTGAAAGGCGTCCGAAAAGAACGCGAACAACTCCTCTTGCTCGACCGGCAGAAACTGTTGGGCCCGAAGCTGGTACACACCGCGGCGTTGCGGGTGCCTGAAGATTGAGACGGTCGGTTCCGCGTACGAATTGCTCATCGGGCTACATCGGGAATTGGGATTTGGCACGCGTTCCAAGAGTACGACTTACTGTAGACGGCGGCCGGCAAATGGCCGCCCTTCCATTGCCGGGCGAGACAGCGAGACATCGAGTACGATCGAGCCGCGGCTGCGTTGCCGGTGAGGCGTCCTGACCACCGGGCGGACGCGCACGGGAGGCCCCCTCTCTGTTTTCCAGGCCATACGTCGGCAGTCTCATGCCCCGTCCATTTGACAGCATCATCATTGGCCTGGGGGGCTTTGGAAGCGCGGCCGTGTATCGCGCGGCGAAACGGGGCGTGCGGGTGCTGGGACTGGAGCAATTCGGTCCGGCTCATGAACTGGGCAGTTCGCATGGCGAAACACGGATCATCCGCCGCGCCTACTTCGAGCATCCGGATTACGTGCCGCTGGCCGATCGCAGCTATGCCCTCTGGGAGGACCTCGAACGAGAATCAGCCCGGCGGTTGTTGCGGCGCACAGGGTTGATCATCGCCGGACCTCGCGACGGGGAGGCGGTTGCGGGAACGTTGCGGGCAGCGCGGCAGCATCGCCTGAGCGTGGAGGACCTGTCCGCATCCGAGGCGGCGGCGCAATTCCCCGCATTTCGATTCGCAGACGAAGATCGTGTCGTCTACGAGGAGGACGCCGGTTGGCTGCACGTTGAATCATGCGTCCGGGCCCATCTGGAGATGGCCGAACGAAGCGGCGCCGCGCTGCAGTTCGACGAGAGCGTGAGGTCCATTGAATCGCAGGGGGATACCGTCCGCGTGGTGACCGATGCCAGAGTGTACGATGCCGCGACGGCCATCGTGGCCTCCGGGGCGTGGAGCGCACGGCTGCTGACCGATCTGCAGGCGCCGCTCGTGGTTCGGCGCAAGGTGCAGTTGTGGCATCCAGTGCGACCGGAAGGACTCGCCTGGCACGCCGCCTCGCCGGGATTTCTGTTTGAGCAGCCGAGCGGCGTCTTCTACGGGTTCCCATGTCTCGATGGTGAAACCGTGAAAGTGGCCGAGCATTCGGGCGGAGCGGCGATTGAGGACCCCTCGAACATCGATCGCAATCTGGCCGCCGGGGACGTCGCAGCGGTCGCCGCGTTTGTGCGGCGTTCGCTGCCGCATCTGGATTCCTCGCCGCGGCGTCATTCTGTCTGCATGTATACCATGTCGCCGGACGGGCACTTCATTGTTGACCGGCATCCGGATCGGCAGAATGTCGTGGTCGCCGCGGGCTTCTCCGGACACGGGTTCAAGTTCACTCCCGTCATCGGCGAAGCCCTCGTGGACCTGGCGATGCACGGGCGGACGGAGATTCCGGTCGGGTTTCTGGGCCTTGGCCGATTTCGCAATGATGCCTCACAGTCGTCTTTGGCTCCCCGCTGAACGAACCACCCACTACCGACCACTCATTCAACGAGATGCCTACACTCGACTATCCCCACATCTGCGATCAGGAAACCTGCGTCCCCGTGGAGGCGTTGCGTCAACTGGCGATCGACCTGCTGGTGGCGAAGAAGATGTTTCGCTTCGATGCCGAGACGGCGGCCGAGCGACTGATCGAGGCGGACCTGCGGGGGATTCAATCGCATGGCACACGGGCGCTGCCGCGGTATCTGCAGGGTATCGACGATGGAGAGATCGACCCGCGGGCCAAAGTGCTCACGCAGCACGAGACGGCTGCGATGGCGGTGCTCGACGGCGGGCGGGCCATTGGTCACGTCGCCGCCACACAGGGGATGCAGCTGGCGATCAGGAAAGCCGCGGAAGTCGGGACCGGTACGGTGGCGGTGAAAAACAGCCAGCACTTTGGGGCGGCGTCGGTGTACTCGCTGATGGCGGTGCAGGCCGGAATGATTGGGTACTGCACGACGAGCACTGCCGGAGCGACGGTCGCCGCGTTCGGCAGCCGCGGGCCTGCGGTCGCCAACAATGCGTTTGCGTGGGGTGTGCCGACGCGGCAGGGCGCGCCGTTCGTGCTCGATATGGCGTGCGGCGCCACGTCCTGGGGAAAAGTGGAGAGCTTCAAGCTGTACGGCCTGCCGCTTTTGGAGGGGATGGCTCTCGACGCCGAGGGATGTGCGACGACGGATGCCGCACTCGCGAAGACGCTGCAGCCGGCCGCCGGAGCGCGCGGGTTTGGACTGGCATTTCTGTCGTCGGTACTGGCGGGACCGCTGGTGGGGGGGAAGATGCCGCTGCACAAGACTGGCAAGCCGTTCGCGGAGCGCTCCGAGCACTTCTTCTACGCGATCGACCTCAAGCAGTTCGGAGACGAAGACCGTTTCTATCGCGAACTGGATGCCACGATCGCGGACATCCGGGCTCTTCCGCCGGCCGAGGGCTTTGACAAGGTCCGGATGCCCGGCGAGCTCGAATGGGAGCGGACGGAGTCGTACCGGAGGAACGGTATCCCGCTGCACCGCGAGCACGCAGCCGGACTGGAGCGTGCGGCGACCTCGGCAGGTCTGTCTGTGCCGTGGAAGTAGAGGTCAGCGGCCAGACGTCAGAGAACACCGTCAATCGCTTGACTTCTGACCTCTGTTCTCCGGCCTCTGAAAAGGAACGGGCCGTCCGGACACAATCCGGACGGCCCTGCGTAGTCCTTCACGCACCTGAGACTTCGCGCTCTGTCTCCTGTCGCGCCGGTGGCCGCTTCCTGCAGCCCAGCCGGCGGGGTGGTCGTTATCCTCAGCCGCGCACCGGGGGCGGCATTTGTCGCGTCATTCCTCATTTCCGTTATCGGCCGGACGGCCGTCATTCTTGAACCGGCCGTTACGCGACGCGCAACTCGGTTGCAACTTTGGGCTGACCGCCCCATCCTGTAGCCCGCGACACCCGCCCCAAAAGCCCTCCTCCCTCCGCGACCGGCCGACCGCATGAGCGACGCTTCTCCCGCCAAGACCCCGATGAACACCGTCGCGTGGCTGATCTGCATCATCGCCTCGATCGGGTTCGCCTTCGACATCTACGAACTGCTGATGCTCCCTCTGATCGCCCGCCCGGCGCTGCAGGAGCTGGTCGGCCCGCACGTGGTGCCGGGGCATGATGACTTTCACATGTGGGTCGGTCGGCTGTTCTTCATTCCGGCCTTCGCCGGCGGCATCTTCGGCCTGCTGGGCGGCTACCTGACCGATCGCCTCGGCCGCCGCCGTGTGCTCACCTGGAGCATCCTCATCTATGCCGTGTCGGCCTTCCTGGCGGGCTTCTCGACCAGCATCTGGATGCTGCTGATCCTCCGCTGCTTCGTGTTCATCGGCGTCTGCGTCGAGTTCGTCGCCGCCGTGGCCTGGCTGGCGGAGCTATTCCCCGAGCGCGACCAGCGGGAGCGCGTACTTGGTTATACGCAGGCATTCTCGTCGGTCGGCGGACTGCTGGTGGCCGTGGCGTTTGGGCTAGCCTCGTCGTATGCCGACGAGCTCAAGGGCATTCCGCAGCTGTCGTGGCTGCCGCAGGGTGACGGACTCAACTTCAACCCGCATGCTCCGTGGCGCTACACGCTGATGTCGGGACTCATCCCGGCGATTCCACTGATCTTCATTCGACCGTTCCTGCCGGAGTCCCCGTCCTGGCAGGCAAAGAAGGACGCCGGCACGTTGCGCCGTCCCAGCCTGATGGAACTGTTCTCACCGGAGCTGCGGCGGACCACGATCGTCACCACGATCATGTTCGCCTGCAGTTTCGGCGTGGCGTTCGGTGGGCTGCAGCAGATCCAGCAGATCATCCCCGCGCTGCCGGAAGTGCAGGCCGAGATCTCTGAACTCGCTCCCAAGGAAGCCGGGCAGCGGCGCGGCGAGATTATCTCCAATGTCACGAAGATCCAGGAAGTGGGCGGTCTCTTCGGCCGGTTCCTGCTGGCGGTGCTCGTCGTCCGCATCTTCAGCCAGCGGAAGCTGATCCGCATCTTCCAGGTCCCGGCCCTGTTCCTGGTCCCATTCCTGTTCGGCTATGCCGCCATACACGATCTGACGATGGTCAAGATTTCCATTTTTCTTGTCGGATTGCTGACGGTCGGCCAGTTCAGTTTCTGGGGGAACTACCTGCCGCGCGTGTATCCCGTGCACCTCCGCGGGACCGGGGAGAGCTTCGCTGCCAATATCGGCGGCCGCATGATCGGGACGTCCTTCGCCTGGGTGACACAGGAGATCGCCCGCCGGGAACTGGCCCCCGGCAGCGGCGGCGAGGACACCCTCGCGTATGCCGCCGCCATCGTCGCCACTTCAGTCTGCGTCGTCGGCCTGGCGCTCAGCTTCTTCCTGCCGGAGCCGCCGAAGGAACTGATTGACTGACGGCCGGGTCGCTCCTCTCACGGCAACGTGCGACACGCGCGGCAGAATCGGCGCCGATTCGGTGAACCGCTGAAGCGGTCTCGCGTTCCTCCGCGGAACCGTTGCGGAACCACAGCGGCGAAACCTGTCGGATTGAAATGCATGTCCATGGCGCTCTTGTTGATTGGCGGGCTGCTCGTTCTCTCGATCGGCGCTGAGCTGCTGCTGCGCGGGGCGACGCAGATGGCGGGACTGCTCCGGATCTCACCGCTGGTGGTCGGACTGACGGTTGTCGCATTCGGCACGAGCGCGCCGGAGTTTGCCGTTTCAGTCGGGGCGGCGGTGACCGGCCGGGCCGACATCGCCCTGGGGAACGTTGTCGGCAGCAATATCTTTAACGTGCTCGCCGTTCTCGGGATTTCGGCCCTGATCGCGCCGCTCGCGGTCAACAGCAAGCTGATTCGCATCGATGTCCCCGTCATGATTGCGACGGCACTGCTGGTGTGGGGAGCCGCGCTCGACGGTCACTTGTCCCGCGTGGAAGGCGCTGTCGCATTCCTGGGACTGCTGGCATACACGGGTTTTCTGGTGATCGGTAGCCGCGCCGAGCAGGGCCGGACCGCAGTCGTCGACCGCGAGGTTGCCCCGGAGACCCCCGCGCCGAATCGCCTGCTGTCCGGAGTTCTGTCGCTGGTCCTGTTCGTCGTCGGACTCGGGCTGCTCATCGCGGGATCGGACTGGTTCGTGGAAGGTGCGGTCCAACTCGCACGGCTGCTGGGGCTGAGCGAACTGGTGATCGGCCTGACGATTATCGCCGCCGGAACGTCTCTGCCTGAGTTGGCGACGTCCGTCTGGGCGGCGGCGCGCGGTGAACGCGACATATCGGTGGGCAATATTATCGGCAGCAATGTGTTCAACGCGCTGGGCGTCCTCGGGGCGGCGGGCGCGTTGTCACCGGAGGGCATTCGTGTACCGGCGATCGCACTGGAGTTCGATATTCCCATCATGGTGGCGGTCTCAGTGGTCTGCCTGCCGATGTTCTTCACCGGTCGCAGCCTGGCACGATGGGAGGGCGGGCTGCTGATTGCATATTACATCGCGTATACCACAGTCCTGATTCTGAGGTCCGTCGGCCATCACGCATTGGACGAAGTCTCGTTCTCGCTGGCCTGGTTCGCTATGCCGCTGACACTGGCCGTGCTGCTGGTCAGCCTGTTCCGCAGCCGGCGGGAGGGCGCCCGAATCGCTCCCCCCGCATAGTGTTGTGAATGGGCGGCGATCGCATGCGACCTCGCCGGCGGGCAGGGAAATGCGCCGATCCTGCCGGCATGGCGGTCATCCGCATGTTAGGACCGTGCTCCCTCTTGATTGCGGTCGGGCGTTATGAGAAATTGCCGCGCCGGCCGGCGAAACGCCCGAGCCTGCGGACCGCCGTGCGTGTCATCACGACGAACTGTCCCCCCCCCGCGAGCCCCCACGCACCTGCTCAACGTAGCGGCCGCCGTCCGACTGACACTGCCTGGAGTTGACCTCGGTGTGGTCCTTACGTGACGCCCAGCGCGGCATCATTGTCGCCGGCTGCCTGGGCATGGCTTATACGCAGCTCACACTGTCGGCTGCCTCGATCGACTTCACCCGCCAGCTCGGTGGAACGGGCCTGCACATCGGCATTCTGAACGCGCTGCCGACCGGCATGCTGTTCATGCAGTTCCTGGCGGCGCTCGCGGCCAATCACCTGCACTACCGCCGCCGGTTGTGGATGGCGCTGTCGATCATCCAGCGGCTGCTGTACGTCCCGATCGTGGCGGGCCCCTGGCTGTTTCCGCAGGTTCCGGATTCGACGTGGATCTGGTCGTACCTGTGCGTCGTCGCTGTGGAGCAGGGGCTGCTGCATTTCTGTTCGCCGTTGTGGCTCTCCTGGATGGGAGACTACCTGCCGCATCGCGGATTGAACCAGTACTGGGGGATGCGGCACCTGTGGATGCAGTGGACCGCCGCCGCCATGCTGTGCGGCGGTGCCCTGTTGCTCTATCGCTCCGGGCTGGACGTTCGCACGGGGTTTCCTGTGCTCGTGGCGATCGGTGCGATCCTCGGCGTCGCCGATATCCTGATGTTTCTGCGCGTCGAGGAGCCTCCGGTCACGCGGGTTCCCAACCCCGACTTGAAGAAGGTCCTGCTCGCTCCGCTGCGACATCCCGGCTTCCGTTCGTTTATCGGTTTCATGTGCTGGTGGCATTTTGCCGCGATGCTCGGGGCCACGTTCATCAGCCTGTTCCTGCTGGCGCACGTCGGCATGAGCCTGTTCCAGGTGCTCATGCTGTGGACGTTCAGCTGGGTCGGCGGCGCGATGTTCTCGGGCCGCCTGGGCCGCTGGGCCGAGCGGTTCGGCAACAAGCCGGTGCTCGTGCTGTGCACCATTTTCAAGTCGGTGCTCATGATCTCGCTGCTGTGTGTGCCGCGTGACCCGGTGACGGCCTTCTGGTGCCTGGTGCCGGTGTTCATGTTCGACGCCGTCCTCAACGCCGGCTTTGCCATCTCAACCAACGGCTTCCTGCTCAAGAACTCGCCCGCCGAGAACCGGACAATGTACATCGCCGCGGGCACGGCACTCGCCGGCATCATCGGCGGCGTGACTTCCGTCGTGGCCGGCGCGGCGCTCGCCGCGATGGCGGACTGGTCGTGGACGTTCAGCGGATACGAGGTGACGCCTTACCACCTCATGTTCGCCGCGAGCATCTTGTGCCGTTTTGTGGCTGTGGGGGCCGTCGCGCGAATCCAGGAGCCGCACGTCTACGAAACCATCCAGGTGGTCACGACCCTCATCGGCGTGACGCCGCTGCGGGTGATGCGCTACCCGGTGGGCCTGTACCGCAACTGGGCCGCTTCGGATTCGTCGCCACGATCGAATGGCGGTTCGCGAGCGTCTTCGATGGCAACAGACGGAATCGCGCGGTGCGACTCCTCCGCCACATTGCGGAGCACACACGTGCGAATCGTGCCTGCGATCGATGCGCGAATCCGCCCCGCCGGCTCAGGCTCGGAGGCCGCTACTTGCCCGTGAGTCCTGTGCGGGGGACGCTCCGCGGGGTGCTGTCACTCTTGGATGTCGCAGGCACAGTCCGCTGTGCCGTCCGCTGGACTCACCTAAAAAACACGGTGAACCCTGGGACCATGTGTGCCCCCACGCAAATCCGCTCCTGCACCCGGTTCCCGATCCTCTGCGTTTGCTGGTTCTCGCCTCGCATCGGGGAGGATATGATGAGGCGTCACTCTCTCCAGCGCAAAAGGATGACGCTCGATGCCGGACAAGCCCCGACACGTCCTCGTCCCCACCGACTTCAGTGCCTCGGCGGCTGTCGCCCTGGAATACGCGGTGACGCTGTGCGAACAGTTTGGCGCGCGACTGACGCTGCTGCACGTCACCAATCAGGCCAAGGTCGAAGAAGAGCTGAAGGGTTTGGATTCGCTCGCGTATCTGTTCCGGGCGACGGATGAACTCGACCCGCAGGCGCCCTCGGCAATGCCGACGATGAACTGGGACCGATTGAGCGACGTCGCATTGCGGAAGCTGTCGGACGCGATTCGCCCCGAATGGAAAGGGCGTGTTGAGATCGAAACCGTCTGCCGTACCGGTTACCCCTCGCAAACCATCATCCAGTTTGCCCGCGAATCCGGAGTCGACCTGATTGTGATGGGAACGCAGGGGCGGGGTCGCACCGCTCAATTCGTGATGGGCAGCGTCACCCAGAATGTGATCCGCGAAGCGGAATGCCCGGTGCTGACGATCAAGGCCTCGGCCGCACACCGGGCCGGCACGAAATGACCGGTCCGGAGCCCCAGCGCCGAGACTGCTCCGGATTGGACGTGGCCGCGTTCCAGCCGAAATCGGGAAATCGACCAGGACTCTGTGTTGATCATTCCGCACGATTGCCGTTCGTCGTCGCGGCGGCTGACCGAACTCTCGCTGCGACGTGACAGAGTGGACGCGTTGGTCGCGACTGGTTGACCACGCGATTCGGACTGTAACCCGTTGGGGGGCGAAGAGATGCTTCGCAAGATTTGCTGCAGAGCCAGCGCGGGCGTGCTGGTTGTTATTCAGGCGGTGATCGGCCTGGGGGGCGAGCCGCCCGCGCGACCTCCCGAGTGGGAGTTGGGGCAGAGGCTGTTTCACCACAACTGGGCGATCTCGGAAGCGTGGCAAGGGCCGGAGATTCTGGGTAAGGAAGGGGACGGCCTTGGTCCCATGTTTAACGACGTCTCCTGCGTTGCCTGTCACAGCCAGGCGGGACCAGGCGGCGCCGGCGATAACGATCGCAACGCGCATCTTCTGAGCGTCGAACCGGCCGGTCCCATTACGCGATCGAACCGCGCCGCGTTCCTGCGCCGATTGCGGTCGGTCCATCCCGAACTCGAAGAATCGACGACGATCGTCCTGCAGAAGTTCGGCCTGGGCTCTGCAGCCGATCCACTGGAGTACGACCTGTGGCGACAGGATCTGCTGAGTCACTCCCACGTCCCCATCACGGCGGGCCGCGTGACGCCAGTCTCGTTCGAGATCAAGGGAGATCAATACGAACTCGCCCAGCGGAATACGCCCGCCCTGTGGGGAGCTGGACTGATCGACCAGCTCGCCCGCGGCCCCGGCGCCGACCCGCGGCGTCGGCAGATGGAACTGCAGCAGCAGCGGACTCCCTGGATCACCGGCCGCATCCCGCGCACCGCCAGCAGCGAGGAGGGCTGGTTCGGCTGGCGCGGCCAGACCGCCACGCTGCACCAGTTCGTGCTCAACGCCTGCGCACACGAGCTGGGCCTCGAAGTACCGACACTCCAGCAGCCATCCAGCCCGCTGATGGACGCGCGCGAGCGTAAACGGGATCAGGCTGAAGAACGCCTCGATCTCACCGACGATCAATGCCGGGCACTGACCGCGTTCGTCCGCCAGCTTCCCAGACCTCGCCAAATGCTCCCCCGCAACGGGGAGTCGATCGCAATGGTGCACGCCGGCGAGCTGCTGTTTGGACGGGTCGGCTGTGCAGATTGTCATGTCAAGCAACTCGCGACACTCGACGGCGTCTACAGCGACTTCCTGCTGCATGACATGGGGACGGAACTGGAGGACCGCGCCACGTCGCTTCCCGAGGTGATTCCCGGCGAACGCGTGTTCGACATCCGCGGCGGCTACTCCGGCGGCTCCCCGATCCGTGAAACGCCGCCCCGCACGCTCGCCTGCGATTGCGAACGGGAATGGCGCACGGCGCCGCTCTGGGGCGTGGCCGACTCAGCCCCCTACATGCATGACGGCCGCGCTGCCACGCTCATGGAGGCCATCCGCTGTCACGAAGGAGAAGCCGCAACGTCCCGGCACGACTTCCTGGCGCTCTCTGCCGACGAGCAGAACCAGGTCCTGGCGTTCCTGGAATCCCTCCGGGCTCCGGAGCCGACCGCCGCCGTCAGCTTCGCTCCGTAGAGTGCCTCGCGTCCTCCGCGATCTCAGCGGTTCAATCTCCACGAACCGCGGAGCGCGCAGAGACCGCAGAGTTGCGCTCCCGCCCCAATCGACCCGAAAAATGCGCGAGTATGCGGATTGCGCCGGTCGCGACAGCGACCCGACCACGTCAGTCCCTGCTCGCGTCGCCGCCACGGGGAGACGCGGTTTGACCCTTCCCCGGTCGTGACCTAGCGTTGCTTCAAGGCCCTGAGTTGTGCCTGCTCTGCAACCTTGCGCCCGCACCTCGCCCGCGTCACGATCGAGATCTTCGCATGTCCAGCTCAGGCAAAATGAACCCCTCGGACTTCCTGCGCGAACTCCGCCGTCGCACGGCCGGAGATCAGGCCGTAGAGACGTTGCCTGATTCTCCCGCAGACGCATCTCTGGAAACCGCTGCAGCGCGTGACGGGGAACCGGAAGGGGAATTTGTGAACTCGGGGCGCGGCGGAGTGGTCCGGCGGCGGCGGACGGCGACACCCGATGTCGTGCGCGGTCACGCGCAGCTCGCCGAGCTGTTTGACCGCGTGAATGTGCTGCTGGGGGATGAGGCGTCGGAGGAGAACGAGACGTTCCGTCCCCGCATCCCCGAGAGCCTCCGGCAGGCGGGGCTCACCGCGGAGGAAGTCGAAAAGCTGGTGATGAAGTTTCTGCTGCAGCGGGGATCGGCGACCGGCCGCGAGATCTGTTCGCAGGTCAAGCTTCCATTCAGCATTCTCGACCCGCTGCTAAAGGAGTGGAAGAACGAGCGGACGCTGGCCTTCAAAGGCGCGGCCGAGATGGGGGACTACGTGTTCACCATCACCGACTTCGGCCGCGAGCGTGCACGCCGTTACAACGAGGAATGCACTTACTTCGGCGCGGCCCCCGTTTCGCTGCGCGACTATCTCAAGGCGATGGAAGCCCAGAGCATCGCCCAGCAGGAGGCCGATGAAGCCGACCTGCGACGCGCTTTCGCCGATCTGCTCATCAGCGAAAAGATGCTGGAGAAGCTCGGACCGGCGATCAATTCCGGCCGCGGCATGTTCCTGTTCGGCGAGGCCGGCAACGGCAAGACCAGCATCGCCGAACGCATTACCGCCTGCTTCGGATCGACCGTCTGGATCCCTCGCGCGCTCGGCATCGACGGCGACATCATCCGCCTGTTCGATCCGGGCGTGCACGTCGAGGTGACCGCCGAAGCGGGCGAGGGCCTGTTCGACCTTTCGGGCGTCGACGGCCGCTGGGTGCGCATCGTACGACCGACGATCGTCGCCGGGGGCGAGCTCACCATGTCCGAACTGGAAGTCACCCAGAACCCGCAGACCAAGATCTGCGAGGCCCCGCTGCAACTCAAGAGCAACTGCGGCACGCTGGTCATCGACGACTTCGGGCGCCAGACGATGCCGGTCGATACGCTGCTCAACCGCTGGATCGTCCCGCTGGAGAAGCGGTACGACTTCCTCAACCTCCCCAGCGGCAAGAAGATCCAGGTCCCGTTCGACCAGCTGATCATCTTCTCCACTAACCTGGAGCCGAAGGACATCGTGGACGGGGCGTTCCTGCGCCGCATCCCGTACAAGATCCAGGTGCCGGACCCGTCCGAGGAGCACTTCCGCAAGCTGTTCGAGATCATGGCCCCCAAGATGGGCCTCGTCTGCGAGCCGTCGGCCGTCGATTACGTCGTCGAAAAGCACTACAAGGCCGCCGGCCGGCCGTTTCGCAACTGCCAGCCGCGCGACCTGCTGCTGCAGGTCCGCAACTACGCCACCTACAAGCGGCAGCCGAAGCGGATGACGCCGGAGGCGTTTGATTTCGCAGTCGAGAACTATTTCTCGGTAATGTGACGGGTCTGCGAAGCTGGGGTTGATCGTAGCGGGCGAGTCTGCCATAAGGCCGACATATTGCCTGGCATCACCGCATGGACCGCGCAGTTTCCAACTGGACTCGTCGCCTTTCGACGTCGGTCGCGTGGCGCAGCGCATTCATGCTGATGATGCTCGCGTCTCCGGCGGTCGAAGTGCAGGATGACGTGATTGCCGGCGTCACTGCGGCCGAGGCCGAAGCGGACGCCTGTCTCATATCCCAGTTGAGCCATCCGCTGAACTGGATGAATGAGATTTCGATCTACCCGCCGGTGCGCGTGCAGCCGAGCCCAGTGGCAGTGCTCGTCACGACCGGCCCTGGAGCGTTCGACATCTGCATTGATGTCGGGCCGTTGGATTCTGCAAGGGCCTGTGCGGCTTGTCTCAACAAAGCCGCGCTCGAAGGGATTGGTTCCCTCGATCATCAACCGCCGCTCCGGCTATAGGCGGCGCCCGGTCGGACGCCGCTCAACCGACGTCCGCGCGCAACTCGCATCTGCGGCCTCCTGCTGAGAGCCGCGGCCCTGCCGTACGGCATTCACAAACCACCGGCCCGCGGCGTACTCGCTGCCTGTGTCGGCGGACGCACTGAATTGAGGGACCTTGTCATGGCCACGCAGATACGATGGTGGACCCGGTGGTTTGACGCGCAGGCGGTGGCCTGCGGAGTGTCTCGTCGGCACGATTCCGACGAGATGCTGCGGGCTGCACTGGGCAGTACAACCGCGATCACGACATTTGTCGCCGAGATCATCCTGAACCATGAACGCGAGCGGATGGCCGTGTGCTTCGGCAACTGGGAGCCGGAGCGCATGCCGCCGGCGTGATCGGCCGAACGAAATGGCCGGGCGGGTGCGTCGAACCTAATTCCGTCTCACGTCACTACGTACCTGCTCGCGCATCGACTGCAGGATGACCTCCGACAGGCGCAGGAGCGTGTCGGTTGGAAGTGTGTCTGCGCAGTCGCGCAGGAATCGTCGCAGCGCCGTCTCAGCTCCTTCGCTCCCGCCGCGCGCCGCTTCGACCAGACCGGCATAGACCTTGACGTCCTGGCTCATCGGCTGCTCCTGAATTACTAAATCCAATCGGCCCCTGATCTCAGATTGGGACGAGAAGCCGGTTGGAGGGGCGAATCAGGAGCATTCTACGGACATCGGTGCGTTAATGTCGTGATCAGCCCGATTCTGTTTCCGGTCATGGATCTGCCGGGAATGGGCAGCGGGGGGGGGCGGAGCGGATTCCTGCAGTTCGCCTAACTTGGTTCCGGACAGAACCCTGCGTCGTAAAAAATCCAGCGGACGGCACACGGAGTGTGCCTACGACTTTGGAGTATCCATGCAGCGGCGCCGCAGGGAAACCAGGCTTCCGCTCTCGCCGAATCGTTAAGAACGGCAAGGGCGGTTGGATTGGGCCGTATTCGGGACGCCGGAGCATCCGATGATGTGACTACCGGATTTACCGGATGTACCGGATCTGCAGATTCTGCCGCTTCGCCAATGATTGAAATCGTCGTAGCGGCGGGTGTGTGCGGGAGAACTTCACCGATGTCGTTGCGCTCACTGTGCGCTTCTATGGCGACCTGCTGCCTGATCCTCCTGTTGGTTTCGACGGAGGCGGCGGTTGCGGGTTCACCCTGGGACGATCCACCGGGTGAGCCTGGCCGCGTGGTCGTTTCCGATGAGGCGGCATTCATTGCGCCAGCGAGCCCGTTCCAATCCGGCTCGACGGGGTCAGGTGCGCTTCCGACCATTCTCGAAGGGGACGCGGGAGAAGCTCGCGGCTTCCCTGCCGCAGTCCGTGATCGGGAAGACTTCCAGGGCGCGGGCGATCTGCTCAGCCGTCTGGAAGCGGCCGAGGCCCGTATCAACGAACTGGAGTCTCTGCTCGACACTCCGGAGCCGTCCTACCGCAATCTCTACACGTCGTATTTTGCGGAGGCTGAGGAGGACTCGAAGGCGAAGGAACCGGACTGGGAAGCCGGGTACGACGGCGGTTTCTACATCCGACCGACGGATCCGGATGAGAACCCTTTCATGATCAGCATCGGCGGACGGATGCAGTTCCGCCATACGGCGTTCGCCCGGGACGAGCAGACCTGGACCGATAATGCGGGCGTCACGCGCCCGGTGATGAACCGCAACTACTTCGAGATCGAGCGCGGCCGATTGGATTTCGAAGGGTACTTCATCAGTCCGGATCTGGAGTACTACCTGAATTTCGACTTCGATACCGACGATGAGCACAGCGTCATCGCGCACGATTTCTGGATCAACTACAACTTCTGCCCGGCGTTCAACCTGTTCTGGGGGAAGGCGTTCGTCCCCGGCAGCCGCGACTGGCTCAATGGCTCGACGCGGACCCGGTTCGCCGACCGGTCGATGGCGACCACGTTCTTCCGCCCCGACCGCTCTGTCGGCGTGTGGGCGGAAGGGGAGCCGATCGAGACGCTCTTCTACCGAGCGATGGTGGGCAACGGCTTTAACACGACGGATCTGACGCAGCCGGAACTCGACAACCAGTTCGTGTACTCCGTGTCGGTCTGGAAGGACCTGGGCGATTTCGGCCGCGGTTACTCCGACCTGGAGTGGCATGAGACCCCCGCCGCCCAGATCGGCAACAGCTTTACGACCGCGAGCATGCGGGACAACGACCTGGTCGGCCCCACTCCCGAGCAGAACTTCGTGCGGCTCACCGACGGCACGGTGCTGATCCAGCCGGGCGCGCTGGCCCCGGGCGTCACGGTCGACCACTTTGACATCTATCTGTACGCGGTGGACGCCGCCTTCAAATGGCGGGGCTTCAGCGCGAACGCCGAGTGCTTCTTCCGCTGGGTCCAGTCGATCAGCGGCAACGGCCCGCTGCCGATCCACCAGTTCTCCGACCACGGCTATTACGCCGAGGCCGGCTACATGATCGTTCCGGAGTGTCTGGAACTGAACGCCCGCGTGTCGCAGATCTACGGCGATTTCGGGGATGCCCGAGAATACGCAGGGGGCGTCAACTGGTTCATCAACGGGACGCACAACTGCAAGCTCACGCTGGACGTCACGAGCCTGGAGAATTGTCCGGCGAACAACAGCGGTCCGAACTACCGCGCCGGCGACGACGGGCTGATGATCCGCACCCAGCTGCAGACCGCCTTCTGATCGCTGCACGGCGAGCAGGCTCCGGCAGAATTCGCGTGTTCTGTGACGCCGGACGATGATCCGCAGCGTTTGCCCAGCCGGAACACTCGTTTGTGGCCGGGTGGAATTCGGGCGACCGGGGACATTGCCGACTTCGCCGGTTCCGCCGTGCCGTGCCGTCCGCCGATAGAACACGGGGACTCCGTACGGACGCGCGCTATGATCTCACGCTTTTACCGTGCCTACAGCCGGCCGCTGCTCTGGCTGCTTCTCGTCACATTTCCGCTCGTCTACTGGCGCGCGAACTGCGAGAAGTCCAATAACGACGTCGAGACCTGGCTCCCCGAGCAGACGCAGGTCCGGCAGAACTATGAGAAGTTCAAGCGAGACTTCGGCGTCGAAGAAGTCGTGCTGCTGGGGTACGACCCGGCCACCGTCGAATCGCAGCTGACCGACGCCGTCGCCGACCGCATCGAGACGATTGAAGGCGTCCGCGAGTGCACGACTCCGGGCCGGCTGATGGCGCGGATGCAGGCGCTCGGCGTCAGCGAGTCCGAGGCGCGCGAACGCGTGACCGGTCTGCTGCTGGGCGATCAAGGAAAGCTGGCCGGGATCGTCATCGGGCTGAACGAGTACGGTGCGAAACATCGCGGCGAGACCGTCGGCGAGATCCGGGCCGTGCTGGATTACTGCCTGCTGGACCGCCCCGACATCGCCCTCACCGGTTCGCCGGTGCTCGTCACGGAACTGGACCGCCTGGGACGTCCCGAGGCGACGACGATGTTCTTCGGACTGACGCTGATCATCTGCCTGGGGCTGCTCAAGTATTCGATCGGCGACTGGACGCTCAGCCTCTCGCTGCTGGGGGTGACAGTCTGGACGATCTGCTTCACCAAGGCGCTGGTGCTGATCTGCGGCGGCGAGATGAACTTCATCATGGGGGCGCTGTCCATCATGGTGATGATCTTCACGCTGACGATCGCGGTGCATTACCTCGACTACTACACCGAGGCCCGCGACCGCGGCGAGAGTGATCCGATCGTCTCCGCCCTCAAGGAATGCTGGCGTCCGAGCTTTCTCTCCACGGTCACGACGCTGCTGGGGCTGCTGTCGCTGAACGTCAGTCACATTCTGCCGGTGCGGCAGTTCGGCTACGCGGCGGCGCTGGGGGCGCTGGTCGCCATGGTGGTGGGCATCGGGGTCACTCCGGCCCTGGTGTCCGTGTGGCCCGACCGGACGATCGGCGCCGAGCGGCGGTGGTTCGACTTCGCGAAATGGGGCGGCTGGGTCTCCCGTCGCCGTGCCCCGATCCTGGCCGCGTCGCTGGTGGCGATCGTGGTCGCCGGTCTCGGACTGACGCGGCTGGCCCCGCATATTGATCCGGTCGACTTCCTGCAGAAGTCGAACCCGGTGGCCGTCGATCTGCGCCGCGTCAACGACGACCTGACGAGCATCGGTTCGGTGGAGGCCGTCGTCGATCTGGGACTCGAGGACCGCCCCTTCATTGAGAAGATGCTGGAAATCCGCCGCATCGAGCAGAAGATCGCCGAGCATCCGGCCGTGCGGCACACGTTCTCCGTGGCGAGCCTGTTTCCCGAGCAGCTTCCCGACAGCCCGCTGGCGGCCGCGCAGATGTTCGGAGCCGCGCTGGACCAGCAGAAGGGGGGCGGGGGATACCTCGCGCAGGAGCAGCGGCTGTGGCGGATCTCCATCCGGGTGAATCCCGACTGGAAGGCCAACAACGCCGTCAACGCGCTGACCGGCCTGCTCGCCGATGAGCCCGTCACGCTCACGGGCCTGTCTCCGCTCATCGCCGACGCCCAGAACGAAATCTTCAGCAGCTACTGGCAGAGCCTGACGATGGCCCTGGTGACGATTACGTTCGTGATGATCGTCTCGCTGCGCTCGCTGACGGCCGGCCTGATCGCGATGGTGCCCAACATCATTCCGATCTGGTTCGTGTTCGGGTTTGTCGGCTACATCGGCATGCCGGTCGATATCGGCATGATGATGACGGGGAGCATCGCGATCGGCATTTCGGTCGATTGCACCTTCCACTACCTGGTGAAGTATCAGCAGGAGTATCGGCGGGGCCTGACCTCGATCGAGTCGTCGTGCGCCGCGCTGGCTCACACCGGCAAGCCGCTGATCGAGTCGACCGTCATCAGCAGCCTGGGAATGCTGGCCCTCTGCCTGAGCCAGTTCACCCCGACGTCGCGGTTCGGCTGGCTGATGGCGTCGCTGATGATGGTGTCGCTGTTCGGCGAGCTGGTGATGTTGCCGGTGCTGCTCAGCATGCGGCGCGAACGGCGTCGGGGGACCGACGCATCTGCCGCAGCCGCGAGAACGTCGACGCCGATCCGGGCGCCGCATTTCGCGACCGGATCGTCTTCGCAGCGGGGCCGCGTTAAGATCTGATCTTTCGCACGATCGCCGCCCAGCCGGCGCCGGAGTATCGAACGGGTCTGAGTGTCGCCCGGACAGGCCATCTGCCCGTTCCGATTGCGAACGACGGTCCAATCGATGGTCCTCCTGCCTGTCTCTTCGGGGGATGCGCAATGGAGAAGTTTCTGGAGATCGCACTAGGCTCGTGCTGCCTGCTGGCGTTGATCGGCGGCGGCGCCCTCGCTCTCTACATGCGGGCCGTCGAGAAGCGAATTGTGCGTGACGGGCAGACCCTGTTTGCGCCCCTCGTGCAGGCCAACAGCCTGCTGTTCGATCCCGGCAAGGAGGACCTGCCGGCGCAGGTGCTGATTTCCTTTGATTCGGACACTCCAGAACTGCGACGGCGACTGCTCGACATTGCCGACGCGGTTGCGGCGCTCAAAACTCGCGAGGCGGAAACGGCCGATGAACAGGTCGTCGCCGAGATCGTGCAGAACGAGACGCCCCGCTGGGGCCGCCGTCATCGACTGCCCGATTCGTTCACCGGCGGGCTGAACGTCTTCGCTGCCCCCGTCACCATCGAACGCAAGAAGCTGCCCGGCCGCTGCCTGCAGCGCAAGTTCATCTTCTGCCGGGGTTTGCCGGGTGTTGAAGGTGAAATCGTAATGATCAGCGACGAGGAAGTGGACTCGTTTTCCCGTGGCGATTAAGGGGGCCCTCGACAGTCAAATCCGAGGCCGGCGGCAGTAACGCCCGCAGCAGGGACGGCGCCGCACTCAGGTATACCGCACTTCGCGGTGCTCCTCCTCGAAGTACTCCGTCAGGAGACTGTCGACCTGCAGCAGGCCCTTGCGGGTCAGCCGGATGCCGTGCTCTTCGATCTCCAGGTATCCGGCACGCTGCTGGTTCCGTAGCGGGTCGGCGAACTCCTGCAGCGGATCGACTCCGAACTTCTCGCGGAAGGGGCGTGCATCGACGGCTCCCTCTTTCATCTGCAGCACCCACTCGCGGATCAGTAGCTGATGCGGGGTGGGCGTCATGGCCCGGTTGACCGGCAGCGTGCCGTCGTTCACCGCGGCGAGATACGGCTCCAGCTCGTCGATGTTCTGGTAGTGCACTCCCTGGAAATGGCCGAACGACGACACGCCCACGGCGAGGATGTCGCTGCCGCGGAACAGGTTGTCGCGATATACGAAGTGATCGGTGTCGCGGTTCTTGACCAGTTCGTTGCCGCTGGAGAGCTGGTAGCCCGCGGCGAGGAACCGGTCGATCGCTTCGCTGGCCCAGCGGCGCTTGGTCGGCCAGTCGGCGACGGGGGAGACGACGCCCGACTCGATGATCTCCTTCGAGTAGACCGTGTTCCAGGGGAGCTCCATCTGGTAGATGGTGACGTTGTCGGGCTCCATCCCGATGGCCCGCGTCACGCAGTCGTGCCAGTTCTCGTCGGTCTCGCCCACCATGCCGGCGATCAGGTCGATGTTGATCTGCGGGAAGCCGACCTGCTGCAGCCATTCGTAGGCCCGCATGATCTCGGGCGAGAGATGTGCGCGGCCGTTCTCTTCCAGGATCCTGTCGTTGAAGTTCTCGACGCCGAGCGAGACGCGGGTGATGCCGATCTCCTTGAGCGTTTGCACCTTCTCCAGGCTGAGCGTGCCCGGCTCGCATTCGAACGTCACTTCTTCGGCATTGTCCCAGGACACGGACTGGCTCAGCCGTTCCCGCAGGGTGTGCAGTTGCCGTGCGCTGAGGTACGACGGCGTCCCGCCGCCGAAGTACACGAAACTCAACCGGCGATTCGCCAGCCCGCGGTTGTCTTTCAGCAGCTGGACTTCACGGTCGAGTGCGTCGACGTAGTTCTTGATCGTGTCGGCGTTCTGTTGCGTGTAGACGCGGAAGTAGCAGAACTTGCAGCGCTTGCGGCAGAAGGGGATGTGGATGTACATCCCGAGCGGGACGCTGCGGTCCGGCTCGCGGTCGAGCGCATCGAGGGCTTCGCCCGCGAGTTCGCGCTGCCACTGCGAGAAGGGGGGATAGTTGGAAACGAAGTAGCTTCCGATTTCCGTTTCTTTGGTCGTGCCGGTCGTCATAATCGCTCCGTAAGCCCGTCGTTCAGATCTTCAAGCTTACGGCACCCCGCGTCTCAGGGAAACCCGGCCGGTCCCGAGTGCGGAACCTGGAAAGCACGGGCCGTCTGCGGTGGCGGGCGTCCCACGCGGGGCTTCAGGGGGTTGTGTCGCTGGTTGCGGCATGGAATGGCGAGACTTACGATCCAGTTGGTCTGAAGGTGCCGTTTCGACACTTTCAGCCGCGGTCTCAATGTCGAGGGAGCCCATGCCGACCACTCTCACGCTCGCCCGGCAGGAAGACCCGCTGGCCCAGCCGTCGCGGCAGCGGGCGCTGCTCGAGGGCGGAAACGGCGGGGAGCACCCGCACTTCGACGAGGTCCTCGGGCGTCACGCGGTCTTTCCGCTGCACGCCGGCGGAGTGCGGGTCCTCCAGATTAACCTCGGGAAGCTCTGCAATCAGACGTGCACGCACTGCCATGTGGACGCCGGCCCCGAACGGCGGGAGATCATGACGCGGGAGACAGCCGAGCAGTGCGTGGCGGCGTTGCGGAACTCACAGATCGAAACGGTGGATCTCACCGGCGGCGCGCCGGAAATGAATCCCGGCTTTCGCTGGCTGGTGGAAGAGTGCCGCAAGCTGGGGCGGCATGTCATCGATCGTTGCAACCTGACAATCCTTCTGGCTCCCGGCTACGAGGACCTGCCGGAGTTCCTGGCGGCGCAGCGTGTCGAAGTGGTGGCGTCGCTGCCCTGCTATCTGCAGGAGAACACCGATCGCCAGCGGGGGAACGGCGTTTTCGCACGCTCGGTCGAGGCGCTGCGGCGGCTCAATGCCCTCGGCTACGGGCGGCCGGGCAGCGGGCTGACGCTGACGTTGGTGTATAACCCGGTCGGTCCCGCACTCCCGCCTTCTCAATCAACGCTCGAGAGCGCCTATCGACGGGAGTTGAGCGAGCGGTATGGCATTGTGTTCTCCCGGCTGTACACGATCACCAATATGCCAATCAGCCGGTTCCTGGCGGAGCTGGTCGAGACCGGGCGTTACGGCGAATACATGGACCGCTTGATCGCCGCCTTTAATCCTCAGACCCTCGACGGTGTGATGTGCCGCGACACACTCTCGGTGGATTGGAAAGGCAACCTGTACGACTGCGACTTCAATCAGATGCTCGATCTGCCCGTCGTCGCCGGCAGCCCGCGCCACATCAGTGAGTTCGACGAAGGCACATTGTCGCAGCGGTTGATTGCCACGGGGCGGCACTGCTTTGGCTGCACGGCGGGGGCGGGGTCCAGCTGCCAGGGAGCGCTGCGCGATGGTGCATGACGTACCGGCCGAAGCCGGCTTCGGCAGGGGGATGTGAACTCGTTGGACTCCTCCGGTACGAATTCGGATGTCCCGCAGGGGACGGGCGATCTGGCAGCACCGCCGCAATCAGCGGGCCACATTGCGGGCGGGCCGGAGCGGCGCCGGAAGCTGATTATCCGGCTGTGCGTGCTGGCGGCCGTCGCGACGGCGGTCGTGCTTGTGCTCTGGTTCATCGGCGACGAGTTGTCGCTGAAGGCGCTGGCTGAACGCGAATCGCGGTTTCGCAGCTTTCAGCGGGAGCATCCGGTGCTGGTGTACGTCATCGCCTTTGGCGCGTACATGACCGTCGCCGCACTGTCGCTGCCCGGCGCGACTCCGATGACGGTGGCGGCCGGCTGGCTGTTCGGCTTCTGGCGCGGAGTGTTGCTGGTCAGTTTCGCGTCCACGTTGGGGGCCACGCTCGCTTTCCTGCTCAGCCGCTACCTCTTCCGCGACGCGTTCCAGCGGCGCTACGGTGATCGCCTGCAACGATTCAATGCAGCGCTCGATCGTGAAGGGCCGTTCTATCTGTTCACGCTGCGGCTGATCCCGGCGGTTCCGTTCTTTGTAATCAACGCCGTGATGGGATTGACGGGCATCCGCGTGCGGACGTTCTGGTGGGTCAGCCAGTTGGGGATGCTGCCAGGCACGGCGGTCTACGTGTACGCCGGCGCCTCCGTGCCGAACCTGCAGACGCTCGCCGAGCAGGGCGCGGGCGACATTCTCTCCCCGAGGCTCGTGGCTGCGTTCATCGCCTTGGGATTGTTTCCGCTGGCCGCGCGCTGGATCATGCGGCGTCTGCGACGGGAGACCGGCAGTGACGCCGATTCCGCGCAGGGTGCTACTTCCTGACCGGTCCGATTCCTCCGGCTGAGCGGATGCTCGAATTGACGCCCCTGAATCCTCGCGACGAGTTCAATCGTGCGCTGGAGATGCACGTGCATCCGCCGGACTGGGAGAATCCTTCGCCATCGGGACGATACAATCTGGTTGTGGTGGGCGGCGGCACGGCGGGCCTGGTAACCGCCGCCGGCGCTGCGGGCCTGGGGGCGAAGATCGCGTTGATCGAGCGATACCTGCTGGGCGGGGACTGTCTGAACGTCGGCTGCGTTCCGTCGAAAAGCATCATCAGTGCGGCGCGCGTCGCCGCGACGATCAGGACGGCCGGGCGCTTCGGGGTCAATCCGCCGTCCGAGGTTGATGTCGATTTTGCCGCCGTGATGGAGCGGCTGCGTCGACTCCGGGCCTCCATTGCTCCGCACGACTCGGCCGCCCGCTTCCGCGACATGGGAGTGGATGTCTACTTCGGGGAGGCGCGGTTCACCGGCCGCGACACGATTGCCGTGGGCCGGGAGTCGCTGCGGTTTGCGAGGGCCGCCATCTGTACCGGCGCCCGCCCTACCGTGCCGCCCGTCCCGGGTCTCGATCAACTGGAATTCCTGACGAACGAATCGGTGTTCTCGCTGACCGATC
This sequence comes from Planctomycetaceae bacterium, assembly GCA_041940305.1. Classification (GTDB taxonomy): domain Bacteria; phylum Planctomycetota; class Planctomycetia; order Planctomycetales; family Planctomycetaceae; genus JBGTSJ01. Next base: position 6,071 of record JBGTSJ010000010.1, on the reverse strand, counting down.
GCCCGTCCCGACTCGCCGTCATCGGCGCGGGACCGATCGGCTGCGAGCTGGCTCAGGCGTTCGCGCGGCTCGGTTCGCGAGTGTGGATTATCGAGGCGGGGCACGGCGTGCTGCCTCGCGAGGACAGGGACTGCGCGGAGATTGTCCAACGGGGGATGGAGGCCGACGGTGTGCAGGTGCTCTGCTGCGGGCGGCAGGTTCAGATGACTCCGGCCGGAAGCGCGGCGCGGATCAGCGGCGAATCGCACGACGACCGGTTTGACATCGAGGTGGATCGAGTGCTGGTCTGTGTCGGCCGCACGCCGAATGTCGACGGACTCGGACTCGATGCAGCGGGTGTCGAGTTCGACGGCAGGACCGGGGTCCAGGTGAATGACCGGCTGAGGACGACGAATCCTCGAATCTACGCGGCCGGCGACGTCTGCTCGGAGTACCGGTTTACGCACGCGGCGGACTTCATGGCGCGAATCCTGATTCAGAATGCGTTGTTCCACGGGCGACGCCGACTCAGCCGCCTGATCATTCCCGGATGCACGTATACCTCGCCGGAGATCGCCCATGTCGGAATGCATGAAGCCGATGCGGGCCGCGATGGTGTGGCAATCGATGTGTATTCACAGCCGCTCTCCGGCGTCGACCGCGCTGTGCTCGACGGCGAGACGGAGGGGCTGGTGAAGGTGCTCGTCAGGAAGGGGAGCGACCAGATCGTCGGCGCCACCATCGTCGCCGCCCATGCAGGTGAGATGATCAATGAGATCACGCTCGCGATGACTCAGCGGCTGGGACTGAAGCGGATCGCCGACACGATTCACCCCTATCCCACGCAGGCCGAGGCGATCCGCAAGCTGGGGGACCAGTACAATCGGACGCGGCTGACTCCGCTGGTTCAGTCGCTGTTCGCCCGCTGGCTCAAGTGGACGCGGTGAGCGGGTCGCTTTGATACCGTCCACGGCATGTCAAAGTCTGCCGATTGGGCAGTTCCGCCGGATTGGATGATCCCGGCTTGGCTGCCGACGCGCATCCGTCCGATACAGTCGAAACGGGACGATGCCGGCGTCCGCAGTCCGGCGAGTTCATGGTCCGCTTCCGGAGCACCACGGATGGTCAGCCCCGAATTTCAGCAGATTCTCGAACAAAGCGCTCACGAGATCCTGGTGTGGGTCGGCTTCGGCACGCTGGTGGGCCTGTCCGCCAAAGCCCTGATGCCCGGGCGGGACCCCGGCGGCGCGGTGGCGACGCTGATGATGGGGATCGCCGGCTGCATTATCGGCTGCGGAGTGCTGATGTTCTTCACGGACGGCGCCCGCATCTCGCCGGTCAGTCCGCTGGGTTTCGTCTGCGGCACGGTCGGAGCCTTCGTGCTGCTGTTCTTCTACCGGCTGCTGTCCGGTTCGTTCTTCGCTGAAGCGGAGGCGGGCGAGTCGTGGATGCACCGGATGCGGCGACGGCGGAGACGCACGGCGATCGCGCGGGACATGTAGGCGATTCGCATCAGTTGCTTCCGACTGGCGTGCCGGCCGCTGCGTGGGTTCTGCGGCGTCTGCTGGCCCGTTGCAGCACCCTCCGTACCGCCGTAGAATCGCTCACGGCGGAATACGAGCATGAGCAGTATGGATTTCGACAACCGGCTTCAGCGGGCAATTCAGCGCGGAGCGCGCACGCGCGCCGAGATCGGTCGCGCGGCGGCGGAAAAGGAACTGACGGCCGAAGAGCAGAAGAGTCTGCATTCCCGAGTGCGACTGGAACTCGTCGAGCACATCGAGAACTGCGTCAAGAGGCTGGCGGATCATTTCCCGGGCTTCGAGTATCAGCCCGTGATGAGCGACGCCGGCTGGGGGGCGCGCGTGAGCCGCGATGATCTTTCCGTACAGCGAGGAGAAGGCGCCAAGTCGCTCTACAGCCGGCTGGAGATGGTCGTCTCCCCCCTGGGGAGCGCCGGCATCATTGAACTGGTCGCCAAGGGAACGATCCGCAACAAGGAAGCCTTCCATCGCCGGCATTACCAGCGGCTGGATCAACTCGACGCCGACTCCTTCAAGGAACTCATTGACCTCTGGGTCCTGGAGTACGCCGAGTTGTATTCGGCGGCCGGTTAGCGGCAAGACCCATCAACTCCGGCGCAGAGCGGTGCGGCGGCAACGGCCCCCGTCGGGACAGGACATTTCTTCAGCGACCGACCATGAGCGCCCACGCCGACCTTCAACGTGTTCTGAGCGGCGGGATTGTCGCGATCCTGCGGGCCCCCAGCGGCGAACTGCTGGTCGATGTCGCCGAAGCGCTGCATGCAGGGGGGATCGACGTCATCGAGATCACGTTCACCGTGCCGCGGGCGCTCGACATCGTGTCCGCCCTGCGCGACCGGCTGGGCGACCGTGTGCTGATCGGGGCAGGGACGGTGCTCGACTCCGAGACGGCGCGTGCCGCGATGCTCGCCGGGGCCGAGTTCATCGTGACGCCGGTCGTCAGCCGTCCGGTGATCGAGATTTGTCGCCGGTATGACAAGCTGGTGATGGCCGGCGCCATGACTCCGACGGAGATCCTGACCGCCTGGGAGGCGGGTTCGGATATCGTCAAGGTTTTCCCCGCTGATATCGGCGGTCCGTCCTATCTGAAGGCCGTGCACGGGCCACTCCCGCATGTGCGCCTGCTGCCGACCGGGGGCGTGAATCTGAAGACGCTTCCCGACTTTATCCGGGCCGGCGCCGCCGCGGTCGGTCTGGGCACGTCGCTGGTGGAGAAGGACGCCCTGGAGCGGGGCGATCTGGAGCGCATCCGCCGCCTCGCAACCGAGTACGTCGCCGCTCTGAAGTCGGCCCGCACCGCTTCAACCTGATATTCACGCGCAAGCGGGAAGCTGGTTCTTGATCACTCGCCCGCTGACCGCGCGTCAATTCAGGTCTGCACGAAGTGGAATCGAATGGTCATCGACTGTTTCACCTTCTTCAACGAGTTGGATCTGCTCGAGCTGCGCCTGCACGAACTGGCGCCGGTCGTGGACCGATTTGTGCTGATTGAGTCCCCCGTCACCCACGCGGGCAACTCCAAGCCGCTGTACTTTGCGGAGAACCGGCAGCGCTTCCAGGAATTCCTGCCAAGGATCCGGCATGTCGTTCCTGAGCTAAGCAGCAGCGACGCGGTCAGTCGCGAGCGCGAACAGCGGGCCGCTCTGCAGTCGGCCCTGACCGACTGTCGCGGCGACGACTGGGTCCTCTTTTCGGATGCGGACGAGATCGTGTCCGCCGCGGCGCTCCAGGCCTTCTGTTCCCGCAACGGCACAGCGCCGGCCAACTTCCGGCAGCACTTCTCCTACTACTTTGTCAATTCCCGCGGCGGCGCCTGGAACGGAAGCTGCATTCTCACGGCTGCCGCATTTCGAGAGCGGCCCGACCCGACCTACTGGCGCTACCTTCCCGGAGGATACGAGCAGACGATCGATGAAGGGGGCTGGCACTTCAGCTATCTCGGAGGCGTCGAGGCGATTCAGGCGAAACTGCGAAGCTTCAGTCATCACGAACTGGATCGCCGCCCCTACAACGATCCGGGGTTCATTCGCACAATGATGGCCATCGGCGGCGATCTCTTCCTGCGGCATGATGACTGCTTTCAGTCCCACCCCCTGGACCAGTCGTATCCGCGATTCCTGCGGGACCAGCAGGAGCGGTTCACGCATCTGATTCATCCCGGCGGGTTCCACGAGAACTGGTATGGCGTGAATCAGCTGGCCCTTCTCATGCGGACGCTGGCGAAGACGGTGGGCCGCGTCGACTGGCGTGAGGACGCGCGAAACCTCGACGGCGACATCGTCGAACTGGGCTGCTGGGAAGGGCGTTCGACGATTGCCCTCGCGAATATCGCAGCGCCGGAGAAAGTCATCGCCGTCGACACTTGGCAGGGGAGCAGCGACGAGCATCCCGAGCATCCGACGGTGCAGTTCGCTCGGGAGCGGGATGTGTTTACGACGTTTCGCAGGAACGTGCAGAACTTCACGGAAGGCAACGTCACCCCCCTGCGCTGCGACGTCCATGAGTTCCTGGCGAACTATACGGGCCGGATGCGGTTCGTGCATATCGACGCCAGCCACGATTACTCCAGCGTGCGGCGTACGCTCGAGCGGGTGTTGCCGCACGTCGTTGAGGGAGGCATCGTCTGCGGAGATGACTTGCTGACGGCCAGCCTGCAGCGGGCGGACCTGGACGGCGGCGTCGAGCGGGCGGTTCGCGAGTGCCTGCCGGGATTTAGTTCGGTCGGGAACTTCTGGTGGTGGGAGAAGCCGGCCGACTCGCAGCATTAACGGAGCGACCGGTCAACGGCGGAGCCCGATGTCAGACCAACGTCACGGCAGCTGGGTGACGCCCATCAGGTAACGGTCACACTCCCGTGCCGCTTCGCGGCCTTCGTTGATGGCCCAGACGACGAGGCTTTGGCCGCGGCGGCAGTCTCCGGCGGTGAAGACGCCGGGGACGTTGGTGGTGTACTTGCCGTACTCGCCGGTGTACCAGCTCATGCCGCCGCGCCCTTCGCGGACTTCGACGCCGAGCTGCTGGGCGGCGGGGTGCTCGGGGCCGAGGAAGCCCATGGCGAGCAGTACGAGGTCGGCCGGCCATTCGCGCTCGGTCCCTTCGATGCGACTGAAGGGGGCGCCCGTGGGTGAGGGGCGGGTCCAGTCGACTTCCATCGTCTTGAGGGCGCGGACGTTGCCCTCGTCATCGCCGAGGAATTCGACGGTTTCGATGGAGAAGCTGCGGGGGTCTTCGCCGAAGACGGCGTGGCGTTCGGCGTGGCCGTAGTCGACGCGAAAGATGCGGGGCCATTGCGGCCAGGGGTTGTTCGGCGGGCGCTCGTTCGAGGGGCGGGGAACGATCTCGAAGTTGGTGAGCGACTTGCAGCCGTGGCGCATACTGGTGCCGAGGCAGTCGGTGCCGGTGTCTCCCCCGCCGATGACGATGACGTGCTTGCCGTCGGCGGAGATGAAGTCGGATCCCTCATGGCCGGTGGGGAAATGAGCGGCCTTTGATGCGCCGCCCAGCCCATCGGCGTGGCTGGCCTTGCCGTTGGTTTCGAAGGGGCCGCTGCCGCAGGTGTCGAGGAGGTTCCTAGTGTTGGCGGTGAGGAAGTCCATGGCGAAGTGGACGCCCTTGAGCTCGCGGCCGGGGATGGGGAGGTCGCGTGGGCGGGTGGCGCCGGTGCAGAGGATGACGGCGTCGCACTCGGCCTGGAGTTCGGTGGCGTCCTTGTCCTTGCCGATCTCGCAGCCGGTGACGAAGGCGACGCCTTCCTTCTCCAGCAGCTTGACGCGGCGCTCGACGGACCACTTTTCGAGCTTCATGTTGGGGATGCCGTACATGAGCAGGCCGCCGATGCGGTCGGCGCGCTCGTAGACGGTGACATGATGGCCGGCGGCGTTGAGCTGGGCGGCGGCGGCGAGTCCGGCGGGGCCGGAGCCGATGACGGCGACCTTTTTGCCGGTGCGGCGTTTTGGCGGATTGGGAACGATCCAGCCTTCCTTGAAGCCGCGATCGACGATGGACTTTTCGATCTGCTTGATGGCGACGGGGGGATCGGTGATACCGAGGACGCAGGAGCCTTCGCAGGGAGCGGGGCAGACGCGGCCGGTGAACTCGGGGACGTTGTTGGTTTTGTGGAGTCGGTCGAGGGCCTCGTGCCAGTGGTCCTGGTAGACGAGGTCGTTCCACTCGGGGATGAGGTTGTGGAGCGGGCAGCCGGCCGCCATGCCGGCCATGATGTCGCCGGTGTGACAGAAGGGGATGCCGCAGTCCATGCAGCGCGCACCCTGATTGCGGAGCTCGACGACGGGGAGCTTTTCGGCGAACTCGTTCCAGTCGCGGACGCGTGCGACAGGGTCGCGCTCGCCGGAGGTTTGACGGGGGTACTCTTTGAAACCGGTTGGTTTACCCATGACTCTGTTGCTGGTTGGGAACCACGGAATACACGGAAAGCACGAAAAGTAGAATTGTGCGGGCCGTGTCGTGATTCAGCACGATTTCTCTTGTTGACTGGTTCACGGTTTTCAGGCAGAGCACATCGCTGTGTGTCCGACTGCCAGTAATTCA